>NZ_LNSA01000004.1 GCF_001468465.1 Sphingopyxis sp. H115 | reverse complement strand
GCCGCCGCGCGCGCGGCATCGAGCATTTCGGCGCGGCCCTGCGCACTCATGACGGCGGCGAGATCGGCGATCTGCTGCGACTGGATGGCGAGCAGCTGGTTGCCCGCCTGCGCGGCCTGCAGCGCGCCGGTCGCCGACTGGCTGGCGCCGACGATCGTCGAGATCGACGTCCGCGTTCCGCCCATATTCGTGACGATGCCGGCCTGCACCTTCATCGCATCCTCAAAGGCGCCGACGCTGTCCTTCCAGCGCGCTTCGGCATTGGCGACCATCTCGGCGGCAGAGCCCGTCAGCGCTCCGCCCTTGTAGCGTGCTTCGAACCCCTTCTGGATGTCCGACACGTTGAACGCGATGCCCTCGGCCTGCGCGAGGAGCTGGCGCGTCTGGTCGACCTGCGCCTCGAGCGTGCCCAGCGTCGATGTCGGCAGGCTGTTGAGGTTCTTCGCCTCGTTCATCAGCGAGGTCGCCTGATTCTGCAGCTGCTTGATCTGGTTATTGATCTGCTCGAGCGTGCGCGCCGCGGTCAGGATATTCTGCGAATAGTTGCGCGGATCGTGGACGATGCCGCCGAGCTGGGCGCTCGCCGGGACGGCCAGCATCGCGCCCGACACGGGCAGCAACACAAGTGCCGCGGCAGCGACGGCGCGGACGATATTCTTCTTCATCGGGGGAACTCCTCATTGGGGGCGGCGATGGTGGGGAGCAGCTCGGCCGCCCATTCGAGCTTGCGGTGGGAAAGCCAGGCGGCCGCGAACCCCTCGGGGCCGTGCGCTGCGAACAGTTCAGCGATGCGCGTCTGGTCGGTCTTCGAGGATGCCGCGGTGAAGGCGAGCGCAACCTCGCCCAGCCCCAGGTCGAAGAGGCGATTGCCGCGCCGCGACTGGCAATAATAATCGCGCTTCGGGGTCGCCCGGCTCAGTATCTCGATCTGCCGGTCGTTGAGACCGAAGCGCTCGTAGATGCGGGCAATCTGCGGCTCGAGCGCGCGCTCGTTCGGCAGGAATATGCGGGTCGGACAGCTTTCGATGATCGCCGGCGCGATACTCGAAGTTTCGATGTCGGCAAGGCTCTGCGTCGCGAAGACCACGCTCGCATTCTTCTTGCGGAGCGTCTTCAGCCATTCGCGCAGCTGCGCCGCGAAGGCCGGGCTGTCGAGCACGAGCCAGCCTTCGTCGATGATGATGAGCGTCGGCGAGCCGTCGAGCCGTCCGGCGATCCGGTGAAACAGATAGGACAGGACGGGTCCAGCCGACGCGGCGCCGACAAGGCCTTCGGTCTCGAAGGCCTGCACGCGCGCGGCCCCGATCCGCTCCTCGTCGGCATCGAGCAGCCGCCCCCAGGATCCGCCGACCAAATAGGGCGCGAGCGCCTGCTTGAGTTCGCGCGACTGGAGGAGCACCGCGAGCCCCGTCAGCGTGCGTTCGGCGACAGGCGCCGTCGCGAGCGAGGTCAGCGCCGACCAGAGATGCTCCTTCGCCGCCGGGTCGATCGCTATGCCTTCGCCCGCGAACAGCGCAGCGAGCCATTCGGCCGCCCAGCTCCGCTCGGACGCCTCGTCGATCCGGGCGAGCGGCTGCAACGCCACGCCACCCTCGCCGTCGTGGAGCGCCCCGCCAAGATCCTGCCAGTCCCCGCCCATCGCGAGGGCCGCTGCGCGGATCGAGCCGCCGAAATCGAACGCGAAGATTTGCGAGCCCGGATAGCGGCGAAACTGCATCGCCATCGTCGCGAGCAGCACCGACTTGCCCGCCCCCGTCGGGCCGACGGCGAGGCAATGGCCGACGTCGCCGACATGGAGGGAAAGGCGGAACGGGGTCGAGCCTTCGGTCTTGCCGTAGAGCAAGGGGGCGTCTCCGAAATGCTCGTCCCGTTCCGCCCCCGCCCACACCGCCGACAGGGGGATCATGTGGGCGAGGTTGAGGGTGGAGATCGGCGGTTGGCGAACATTGGCATAAGCGTGGCCGGGCAGGCTCCCGAGCCAGGCCTCGATCGCGTTCATCCCTTCGATCGTGCAGGTGAAGTCGCGCCCCTGAATGACTTTCTCGACCAGCCGCAGCTTCTCCGCGGCGAGGGCCGCATCACTGTCCCACACGGTTACGGTCGCGGTCACATAGGCGACGCCGGCATGATCGGCGCCGAGTTCCTGCAAGGCCATGTCGGCATCGGCGGCCTTGTTCGAGGCGTCGCTGTCGACGAGCGCCGATTGCTCGTTGGTCATCACCTCCTTGAGGATCGCCGCGATCGACTTGCGCTTGGCGAACCATTGCCGCCGGATTTTCGTCAGCAGTTTTGTCGCGTCGGTCTTGTCGAGCATGATCGCGCGGGTCGACCAGCGATAGGCGAAGGCCAGCCGGTTGAGATCGTCGAGCAGGCCGGGCCAGGTCGCGGCCGGAAAGCCCGTGATCGTCAGGGTCCGCAGATGCTGCTCGCCGAGCCGCGGTTCGAGCCCGCCGATGAGCGGCTGGTCCGTCAGCAGCGCGTCGAGATAGACGGGCGTCTCGGGGACCCGGACACGCTGCCGCTTGGTCGATACGGTCGAATGCAGATAGGTCAGCGTCTCGCCGTCATCGAGCCATTCGGCCTCGGGCATGAAGCCTTCGACGAGATGGAGGATGCGGTTCGACCTGTCGATAAAGCTCGCGAGATGCTCCCTCGGGTCGACCCCCGAGCGCTCCATGCCCTCATAAAGCCATCCCTCCGCTCGCGAGGCATCCTCGGCCGGCGGCATCCACAGGAGGGTCAGATAATAGCGGCTCTCGAAATGCGCCCCTTCCTCCCGGAATTGCTCGCGGCGCTCCATGTCGACCAGAGCGGATGCCGGATCGGGGAAGGAGGATCCGGGATAATCGCTCGACGGCAGCCGCTGCGCCTCCACGAACAAGGCCCAGCCCGAGCCGAGGCGCCGGATCGCATTGTTGAGCCGGGCGGTGACCGCGACGAGTTCGGCGGGGGTGGCGCTGTCGAGATCGGGACCGCGGAAGGACGCGGTTCGCTGGAACGAGCCATCCTTGTTCAGCACGGCGCCTTCGGCGACGAGCGCGACCCACGGGAGGTAATCGGCAAGGCAGGCCGACTTCGAGCGATATTCGGCGAGGTTCATCATGGCCGCATCCAGACAGGATATTTGAGGTGACGTTTGGCGACGTCGACGAATTGCGGGTCGCGGCGCGCCGCCCAGACTGAGAGCGCATGGCCGACGATCCAGAGGACGAGGCCAGCGATCCAGAGGCGGAGGCCAAGGCCGATCCCGGCTGCGAGCGTGCCATTGGCGATCGCGAGGGCGCGCGGTGCGCCGCCGAGCAGGATCGGCTCGGCGAGCGCGCGGTGCACGGGCGCGAAGAAGCCGGTGACTTCGGCCGCGCCATCCATCAGACGACGGCTCCGCCGCCGAAGGAAAAGAAGGTCAGGAAGAAGCTCGAGGCCGCGAAGGCGATCGACAGACCGAACACGATCTGGACCATGCGGCGAAAACCACCCGACGTGTCGCCGAACGAGATGGTCAGCCCGGTGATGATGATGATGATCAGCGAGATCACCTTCGCGACCGGCCCCTCGACGCTTTCGAGGATCGATTGCAGCGGCGCTTCCCACGGCATCGACGAGCCACCGGCCCGAGCGGGCAAGGCGGTAACGAGCGCGACATAGAGAGCGGTCGAGGCGAGCAGGAAGCGCGGTGCCTCCCGCCGGGCGGCGTGGGTCATGGTCAGTCTCCTTCGGGGGTAAAGAGGGGGGTGATCCGGTAGTCGCCGGTCGACGCATCGAGACCGTCGACGCGGGCGAGTTCGGCAAGTCGCCGCCCGGCGCCGTCGCGCACGAGAACGGCAACGAGATCGATCGTTTCTGCGAGGAGGGCCCGCGGGACCGTGATCACGGCTTCCTGAATGAGCTGCTCCATGCGGCGGAGCGCGCCGATCGCGCTGCCCGCGTGGATCGTGCCGATGCCGCCGGGATGTCCGGTGCCCCAGGCCTTCAGAAGGTCGAGCGCCTCGGCACCGCGGACCTCGCCGATCGGGATGCGGTCCGGCCGAAGCCGAAGCGAGGAACGGACGAGATCGGACAGCGACGCGACCCCATCCTTGGTGCGCATCGCGACGAGGTTCGGAGCCGCGCATTGGAGCTCGCGGGTGTCTTCGATCAGAACGACGCGTTCGCTGGTCTTGGCGACCTCGGCGAGCAGGGCATTGGTGAGCGTCGTCTTGCCCGTCCCGGTCCCGCCGGCGACGAGGATATTGAGGCGCTCGGCGACCCCGGAGCGTAGCGCCTCGGCCGCCGGTGCGGACATGATGCCGGCTGCGACATAATCGCCGAGCGAGAAGACGGCGACCGCGGGTTTGCGGATCGCGAAGGTCGGCGCCGCGACCACGGGCGGCAGCAGACCCTCGAAGCGCTCGCCGCTTTCGGGAAGTTCGGCCGACACGCGCGGCGACCCGGCATGGACCTCGGCGCCGACATGATGCGCCACGAGCCGGATGATGCGCTCGCCGTCGGTGGCCGCGAGCAGGATACCGCTATCGGTGATCCCTGCGCCGAGACGATCGACCCAGAACCGACCGTCGGGATTGAGCATGATTTCGATGACCGCGGGGTCGGCAAGCCACTCGGCAATCGCGCCGCCAAGCGCTGTCCGCAGCATGCGGGCACCACGTCCCTGTGCCTCGAAACGGACCGGTTCTGCGCCCATGATAGTCCCCGTTGGATGGTCCGGGCAAAGACGCCCGGCTCGACGGGGATGAGTAAGAGACGCAGAGATTCACTATTTTCAACAGAGATTTGCGCGCGTCGTACAGTGGGTAAGAAAGACAGGGAATGGCGTAGGCCGCGATGCGATCAGTTCCGATTCGGAAGCGATTAAATGAAGGTCGGCGGGTTGTGCCGAGCGCGATTTTGACAACAGTGTCAGGATGAGTGATTCGGGGTCGCAGCATTCGGACGAGTTCTTGAGGTGGACGCGCTTGACAGAAAAGCAGCGGGCCTGTCTCGATTTGCTGCTGGAACGAAAAACCTCGAAACAGATCGCGCGCGACCTCGACATATCGAAGCAGGCGGTGGATTTGCGGCTCACCACCGCACGCGACACGCTGGGCGCGGCCAACCGCGACGAGACCGCGATCATCTATGCGCGACTGCGCCAGACCTATGATCGGATACCATGTGATCCGGTCATACTACCGCCAACCCACGAACTGGTGCCATCCGACTTCCCGGACGGTGACCCCACTAGCTTGCTGCATCTGAACGATAATTTGGCAAGTCGAGCCGGGTCTCGGAGCGAAGGCTCTCCGTTCAGGGATTTGCTGAGGCCGAACTATAGGCCTCAGGCCCGGGTTGCGATCGTCGTGAGCTTGCTCATCGCGGTCCTGCTCATGGTCATCGCAGGCCTGTCGATCGGTCAGACGCTGACCCGGCTCGCCTCGGCCTGATCCCATATCGTGTTGAACCATGGTCCGGGAGCGCAGCGCGCTTCTCCGGAGAGGAGAGTCTATGCAAAATTTGAACAGCGTTGCCGCGGAGCGGTTACAGCAAGTGGTGCCTGCAGCCGAAGCGCAGATCGATGGCGCCCTCATCGCCGTTTCGTCGCTGATGGCGGAGGTCGTCACTGCCCGTCGCGACACGGTCGGCGTCCCTGCTGCCAAGGGCCATGCGACGATCCGCCGCATCGCCGAAGCGCAACTGGCGCTGGTTGGTGTGAGCGGCGACATTCTCCGGGTTCATGGCGAGCTTGCCGACATCGGCCGTGAAACGTCCGGGCTCGACCTTCACGAATGCCCCGCAGCTGCCGAAGCCGGCCCGGCAAAGCTTGCCCTGGTGAGCTGAGCGACATTGACGATGGGCCATCGGCATGGTGAATGAGCGCGATGCTGCGGATCGCAATCTTCGTGACATTGCTGCTGGTGGCTCTCGTCTACGCTCTCCGCAAGGGCGGCGGCCCGGAGAGAGCGGTGGCAGCCATTCTCCTGTTCATGCTGATTTCCGATCAGGCTCTACACCTGATTTTTGCGGTGAACTTCGTCACGGTCGACACCGGGCACCTGCTGATAGATCTGATCGCAGCTGCCGCGACCATGACGGTGGCGCTGACGGCCTATCGCTTCTGGCCCATGCTGGCGGCAGTCCTGCAATGTCTTCCGCTACTGGCTCACACGACCCGCGCGATCGACATGGAACTCCACCCAATAGCGTATCTGACGATGCAGGTCGCTGCATCCTGGCTTCTTCCGCCGCTCCTCGTGGCCGCAACCTGGCATCACCAAAAGCGATTGGCTCGAGCCGGCAGCGATCGGTCCTGGTACATTTCATTGCGACCATCGAGCCCGAACGCTGCGAAGCCTTAGCGGACCGGCTACTTGTCGCGTTTCATTCGATCAGCCGCATTTGGGCGCAGTCGCCAGAAGCGCTCGCTCGCGTCATTGGTGACGCGCCGCAGGTCGCAGAGGTCATTCTCGAGGCACGCAAGCTCGCCACCGAGAGCCTTTCCGGCTGTCTTCGAGGTATCAGCATCGATCCCTTCGACCGGAGGCTCCGCTCCTACCTCATCATGTCGATGGGCTCGCTCTCCGACGAGCGACTCCGCATCCTCTTCCTTGACGGTGGGCGCCATCTTCTCGCCGACGAGGTTTTGCAAAGCGGCACGCTTGCGCAGCTTGCCATCTACCCCCGGACGATCTTCCGGCGTGCGCTCGAACTCAACGCCGCCGGGCTGATCCTCGTCCACAACCATCCGAGCGGCGACCATCGCCCCAGCGTCGAGGACATCGAGGCGACGCGGAAGCTCGAAATGATCGGACGGTCGCTCAACGTCGAGATCATCGACCACATCGTTGTGACATCAACCCACTGCCATCACGTCATCAGCAACGACACTCTTGCCGGGACGCCCATTCCGTCAGCCTCCTTCACATTGCGAAGTCCGGGAGGTCCCGCGCGCATCGACCATGGTGACATTGCGCTGGCTAATGCGAAGGCCGCGATGCGCAGGCGCCTCCTCCGCCAACAACTGATCGGGGCGCCTGAACTCTTCGGCGATCCCGCATGGGAAATGCTGATCGATCTCTTCGTTCACGAATGCGAGCGCAAGCGCCTGTCCATCAGCGCGCTATGCGTCACATCCTCGATCTCGATGAGCAGCGCGCTACGGCTGGCGCAGCGCCTCTGCGATGCCGGCATTACGCGCCGCGTACCCGATCCGATCGACGGGCGCCGGACTTTCATCCGGCTCGATCCCGTCATCGCTCACCGGATGCGCGCCTATTTCGAAGCCGGTGCCGAATGACGGAGCGCCGGAGATTGCGTCGCTCAATGCTCGCGGGCGCCACCCGAATGCTCGGCGGCAGCGCGAACCATTTGCGCCCAGCTGCCGATATAGGCGGCACGGTTCTTGTATTGATCCCCGGACTCCGCGGTCATCAGCGCCACGCTGCCGAGCGTTTCCGCAAACTCGTTGGTCGTGCAAACACCTTTTCGCTCCAGCACGCCGCCGAGCGCTGCCAATATTGAACCAACCGCAAAAAGTGCGTCTTCGTCCATGATAAGCTCCTTTTTATCCAGCAATTAGCGGATCGCAGAACTGGGATACTTGGATGTGGCATCTTTCCGGTCGGGGGGCAAAGCGCCAGCGGTAACCCAAAATTAGGAGCAGCGACGATGTCGCCATATAATGTGGCCGATGAATTTGACCGCGCGAAAGAGGAGGAACGGTGCCCAAAACGCTCGCTGAGGAATCGCCCGATGGCCGCGTCTTTTTCGCGCCGGGCATTCTACGCCATTCGCCGTTCGCCAGCGACGTTGCCTATGTCATTGCTCTGTGGGCGCATATCGATGGCGATATTGCCTCGATCCTCAGCCGGATGCTGAGAAGCGACATTGCGGTCGGCACTGCAATGTATCTCTCGCTGGTCGGAGCCGGAGCACAGCGGGGCGCACTTGATGCGGCAGCGCACGAAGCGCTCCCCGAGTGGCAGCAACTGCTGTTCAAGGCGATCGGCTCGGTCGCAGAGGAGTCGCGCAAGACCCGCAATCATTTTGCCCATCGTATCTGGGGGCATTGCTCCGAACTCACGGAAGCGATCCTGCTCACCCACCCCAAGACCATCGTGAAGTACAACATCAGCCATCGCCAGCGCGTGGAGGAACTTCCCGACGGACGCGGCGTGATCCGGCCTATGCCGATCGATGAAGAGGAGATCCTGGTCTATCGGCGGCCTGATTTCGATGCGGCGATCGAAGAAGCGGAGCGAGCGCAGACGCTCTATCGGCTCTCTTACGCCATTATGTGCGATTCCGGCGAAGGGCCAAAGGCCCAGCTCCTCGCCGACCCCATTTTCAAGGCTCGCCTCGATCAGATTGCGAAGGGCGCAAACGCCGAGGCGAAAGCCATTCTAGGGATCAAGGCCAAAGAGAAACGGAAGCACTAACCATGCGATACTGGAACACAGGGGACACACCCACCAATTCGAACCTTGGCGCGCTCGAAAATCTCGCGCGGCCGTGGGCCGGGATCGACGCCGAGCACCTCCTCGATGTCATCCGCGGAGTGATCCGGATCGAGAAGATGCTGCCGAAGGCGGTGCGGGTGCATTTCAAGCTGCCGCATCTTTTCGTCGGCGCTGGCCCCTATGATTGGGACGCCGCGCGCCGGGATGAATATCATAGCGAACTCTGCGAGGCACTCAGTGCGGGGCTTGCCAATGTACAGGCCGACCCCACTCTCGCGAAAGATGGTGGGGCCGATCTCAGCGATCGCCCTCCGACCCGGGGTGAAGAGCTTGAGTTCGCCTGCCGGACCTGGAGCCGCAATCGGACGAGCAGCAATCTCGACGATCTGCGCATCGCCTGCAGCGTGCAGGGGATGCAGAGCCGGTTCGACAAGCTGGAGCGCTGGCTGGCCCGAAAGCGTCCGGGCTCGTCTCCCCATACGGTGGCCTATGAGGTCGAATGCGCGCTCGGCGACATCGATCGCTACGCCGATACCTATCATTCAATGGAGGCGAGCTACCGCTACGCCGAAAGACTGCGCGAGCGCGAGCAGCAGGACGAAGAGGACTGAGCATAGTCCGGCTTTCCCGGAAATGCGGAGAGATATCCCCAGACGCACCCCCGACTGTTGATAAAATTGCGATTCACCCTGTTGACAAGCGACTCGCCTGAAGGGCACTCCAGCCCGGAGGGCTTATCCCTCACGGTAACCCGCACGCGCATCTGTAACAGCGCGCCATTTTCGCGATGAATCCGTGAGGTTTGTGATGACCGACTTGCCCCCTCTCCCGCCCGTAGGCGATCGTCCGATGACTGACCGTGAGGCCGAGCTCGCCCAGTTTGTGGCGCTTGTGCAAATGGGCCGCCACAAATCGGCGCTGCTTCTCGAGCTGTCACGAACTCCTCCGGCCAAATATCTGGCTGTCACGATACTGCTGCTAGCGGCTGCCCTGTGCGGTATCCCCGCGGAGGCCATCAGCTTTCTCTTAAAACTGCGGGCTGGATGAGCCGGTTAAAGGCTTCAATCGGAACCGCTGACATCCCGCATCAGCTCCGCGGCGAGCTTTGGTCCAACTTCCATCCGACGTGAAAGGGCATCGACGAAACCCTCCCAGCGCCGCTTCCCGCTGGCCTGCGCGGCCGGCAATGCATCATCGGGCAAGGGCGCCGTGTTCGTGAGCCAGTGCCGGACGAACAGGGCAATTGCTTCGCCCGACATTTCGCCATGCCATTCGATGCGGTCGAGCTGGCGGCCGATGCGGTCGAGGCGCCGGGTCAACACCGCCTCGATCCGCTCCTCCTGATCGGGCGAGAGAAAGGAGCGCAGTGCAGCCTCCAGCACTTCGGTCCGGGTGAGGCCGCGTCGGCGGGCGAGGTCTGTCAGGTCGCGCGAGAGGCCGGTTTCGATCCGGAAGGTCTGTTTGACATGCGATCGGATCACAGCTGGATCCCGTCGTCAGGGTCGAGCGCCGCTGCACGGGCGCCCCGCGCCATCTGCCGATCGGCCGCGGCGCGGAGCCGCGCCGCATCGGCCTGCACTCCATCTTCGCTGAAATCGAACTCGCCGTTGACGCTGCGCGGCGGCGGCGGCGCGATATCCTCATGGACGGGAAGTTCGGGTTCCTGCCGAATGCCGCCATTGGCCGCGTCATCGTCCTCCGCCGCCTTCGCTTTCGTCTCCATCAGCTGATGTACCCGGTCGGCCATCCAGTCGTGGGCGGCGGGAAGAGCGCGACCGGGTGCGGGCGGCGGAATGACGCGGCCGGCCAAGCGCCGGTCGCTATAGTATCGCGCCTTCTTGGCCCTGATCGGCGCGAGGCCAGCGGCCATCACGATCTCGTCGTCCGGTGGGAGCTGCATCACTTCGCCGGGGGTCAGCAGCGGCCGAGCGGTTTCGGTGCGCGACACCATCAAATGGCCAAGCCAGGGCGAGAGCCGGTGGCCGGCATAATTCTTCATCGCACGCTGTTCGGTTGCCGTACCGAGCGCATCGGAAATCCGTTTGGCGGTTCGCTCGTCGTTCGTCGCGAAACTGACCCGGACGTGGCAATTGTCGAGGATCGCATTGCTCTGGCCATAGGCCTTCTCGATCTGGTTGAGCGACTGGGCGATCAGGAAGGCCTTGATGCCATAGCCCGCCATGAAGGCGAGCGCACTTTCGAAGAAATCGAGACGTCCGAGCGCGGGAAACTCGTCGAGCATGAACAGCAGCCGTTGCGACCGCGCCTTCGGATTCAGCTCCTCGGTCAGCCGCCGCCCGATCTGGTTGAGGATCAGGCGCATGAGCGGCTTGGTCCGGCTGATATCGCCGGGCGGCACCACGAGGTAGAGCGAGACCGGGCGCTCGCTCCCGATCAGGTCCGCGATGCGCCACTCGGAATGTCCCGTGACCTTGGCGATCACCGGATCGCGATAAAGGCCGAGGAAGGACATGGCGGTCGACAGCACGCCCGACCGCTCATTCTCGCTCTTGTTGAGCAGCTCCTGCGCCGCCGCGGCGACGACCGGATGAACGCGATCTCCCAAATGGCGGGTGGTCTTCATCCGGTGGAGCGTCGCCTCGATCTTGCGCTCGGGGTTCGACAGAAAGGCCGCGACACCGGCGAGGCTCTTTTCCTCCTCGGCGTAGAGAACATGGAGGATCGCGCCGACGAGCAGGGCGTGGCTGGTCTTCTCCCAGTGGTTTCGACGATCGAGGCTTCCTTCGGGATCGACCAGCACGTCGGCGACATTCTGCACGTCGCGCACTTCGCATGCGCCGCGTCGGACCTCGAGGAGCGGATTATAGGCTGCCGATGCGGGGTTCGTCGGATCGAAGAGCAGCACCCGGCCATGCTTTGCGCGAAAGCCCGCGGTGAGCTGCCAGTTCTCGCCCTTTATGTCATGAACGATGCAGCTCCCCGGCCAGGTGAGAAGGGTCGGCACCACGAGACCGACACCTTTTCCGGATCGGGTCGGCGCGAAGCAGAGGACATGCTCGGCGCCATCGTGACGCAGGTAGGTTCCGGCCATGCGCCCGAGAATGACGCCATCGGGGCCGAGCATGTTGGCATCCCGTATCTCACGCTCCTGCGCCCAGCGTGCCGATCCATAGGTCTCGGCCCGCCGGCGCTCGCGCGCACGCCACACCGACATGCTGATCGCGACGACAACCGACAGCAACCCACCCGACGCGGCGATCGCGGCACCGCGGTAGAAGATCGGCGGCGCATAGGCGTCGAAGGCAAACCACCACCAGAAGAAGGCGGGCGGCGGATAGACGGGATAGTCGCCGATGCGGAACCAGGGGGCACCGAGCGCCGCCTGAAATCCGAGCGCTTCCGCCGTCGATTGGGTCGCGGTCCAGACCGCCGCGAGGACGATCAGCAGCACCGCGAAGATTTGGCCCCATAATATCCTGTCGCTCATCGTTCATCCTTCCTCAGATTGCGATCCCGCGATTGCGGCCAAGGCTCCAGTCGATGCCGCCCGCGGTGGCGGTGCCGGCGACATGCTGCCCGAGGTGCCGGTCGAGCGCCGGGCGCCAGGGCACGAGTTGAAAGCCAAGCCCGTCGTCGATCATCGCGAAGCGCCCCGAGGCGAGCGACACGCGCTCGCGGTAGGTCCCGCTCACCGCGTCGCCGGTGGCCGGCGGGCGATGCGCGAGCCCGGTGCGCGCGGCGATGGTTTCGCAGGCCGCCTCGAGGTCGCGCCGCTTCAGCGTTTCGATGAGATCGGGCGCCAGTACGAGCTTGCCGTTCTGACGGCTCGCGAGGCCTTCGCTCGCGAGAAACTCGGCGCGCGCTGCCATGGCGCGGCGAACATCGATGCCGAAGCCCGAGGTTCCTGCCGTGGGCTTCGCCGCGACCAGTTCGCGGTCGAGCCAGGTTGCGCCGCGCGCGGATATCTGGTCGGCGACCGCAAGGTCCGATCGCAGGGCGAGCGAGAGATGCTCGCCGCCGTCGCGTCCTTCCCAGCGCCGCAGCTCGACGACCGCGCCCGGCTTCGCGTCCCCGGTCCATTGGAGATCGGAGAATTTGATGCGATGGGTCCGTCCATCGGTCCCGTCGACGATGGCGAAGGCGGAGCCGGCAAGCTCGTCGTCGAGGCCGCGTGCGACCAGCCGCCCGACGAGGCCCGAACGCTCCGCCTCACCGTGAAGGGCGAGCCTCGATGCGTCGAAGGAGAGCCCTTGCATGCGCATGGCTCGGTGGACGCCCTTGATGATGTCGCCTCGCTCGCCGAGGTCGCGCAATATGGTTTCGGCGCGCGGATCGATCTCGAATATGCCGGGTCCAAGGCGCGTCGCGAGCCCAAGCGCCTCGAGCTTTGCCGCACGTCCTAGGAGATGCCGATCGCGGCCCGGCGGCGAGCTTGGGTCGGGACGAAGATCGACGATCCCCGTTTCGCCGCCGCGTTCGCGCAGGCGCGCGTCGAGCCCGGTCCAACGCTCGGCACTCGCCTCCCGCGCCAAGCTGGCGTCGATCTCCCGTTCGTTTCGCGGACCGAGTTCGAGGGTTGCGATCTCCGACGCCCGCCCGCGCACGCCTTCCGACATATAGGCGCGGTCGACGACCAGGTCGCTTCCGTCCTCGGCGACGCCGCGCACGAGTATGTGGATATGCGGATTGTCGGTGTTCCAGTGATCGACCGCCACCCAATCGAGCCGGGTCTCGAGATCCTTCTCCATCCGGCCCATGAGATCGCGGGTGAAGGTCCGAAGGTCCTGGAGCTGCTCGGCATCTTCAGGGCTGACGATGAAGCGGAAATGATGGCGATCGTCGGCGCAGCGATCGGCGAAGGCCTCGCGGTCGGCGGCGTCTCCAGCCGCATCGAACATCATGGCATCGCGTCCATCGCGGGTGACGCCGTCGCGTTCGAGATAAGCGATATGCCGTGCGAGCGGCGCGGAGCGAAACTGCGCGCCCTTATGCCGGACGATGCGCGCCATGACTGTCACCCGGCGCTGCGCGGGGCCCCGCCGCATCGTCGCAAGCGCGGCACGGCCGCGGCCATGCCGACCGGTCCCGCTGCGACCGCCGCCGCCCCGACGGGAGCGGGTGTAACCCGAGCGAGCGGCTGCCTTGCGCACCTGCGCCGCGAGCCTTTTCCCGCGCCGCGCCGATCCCGAACCAGCATCGCGACCCCTTCCCGGTCGCACCCGAAAATCATGCTCGTCGCCGCTCACAGCGCCGGTGCCATATCGTAAGCGCTTGTTCTGCCTCGGAAATCCCGAGATCGATATGGCAGCCGGAGGGGGGTGCCATACGCATAAAGCGCTGTAATCCAACCACAATCTGCCAGCGAGCTGGCAGGTCTTTTATCTTGCCATCCCCCCGAACCCCTTCTGAACGCCAAGCAGTGCCTATCCATGGACCCACGCACTCCAGCAAATATTGCCAGGACGACCATCACCGATTGTCCCCGGAAAGCGGGACGAAGAGGGGCGAGGGAGCAGGCGCGGAATGCGACGGCCCTGCAGCCGCGACGTCGCCGCGCTGCACCGAAGTTGCAGCCGGCGTGTCCGATCGCTGCTTGGTGAAGAGCGACGCGCTGCGCCAGCTCGGCGGTTCGGCCGTCCGCGCCATCGCCGCCGACGGCACAGCCGGCGCACCGAGCGCGGGCGCGATGGCTGCCACATAGGCGACCGTCTCGGCGGGCAAGCCGCGCCGCCCCGCTGCATAGGCGTCGGCGCGGCCGGGGCCCGCATTATAGGCAGCGAGCATGAGGCGAACGTCGCGATATCGATCCCACATCGCGCGCAGATAGGCCGCGCCCGCGAGGATGTTGGCGCGCACGTCGAAGGGGTCAGACCCGAGACGATGCTGCGCCGTCAGCATCGTCCAGGTTGCGGGCATGATCTGCATCAGCCCCATTGCACCGGCATGCGAGAGCGCCCGCGGCTTGCCGCGGCTCTCGACATGCATCACACGCCATATCCAGACCTCTGGCACGCCGAAGCGTTGCGATGCCTCCGCCACATGGGCGGCATAGGGGTGGACCGCGGCCGCCGGCGTTTCCGCCGGTGCCGCGCCCCATGCCCGGTCCGGGGCGGCGCTCGCCGCGCAGAGCAGCAGCAAGGCGAGGCGCACGGCGCGGACGCGCGCCGAGCGAGCCGGATGCATGATGCTCACGCTTGTTCTCGTGGGACGGGACGCGTCCAGAGGAGATGATATTCATCCTCGTTCTGCGTCGAACGGAGCAGATTGGCGCGCAGCGGAAGCGCGAGCGCCGGGTCGTCGATCTGCAGGGCAATATAGGAGCCGGCGCGTTCGCTGCGGCGTTCCCAGCCTGCGCCGATCTCGACGCCGGTGTCGGCTTCGACGAGGAGGACGCGCCAGGCCGGTGCATTCTCCGCGTCGTTCGGCTTCGCCGGAACGATCGCGATCATCGCATCGAGCAGCAGCGTCCGGATCTGTCCGGCATAGCCGTCGCCAGCGGTTTGAAAGCTTCCGATAATCATGAGGACATATCCTTTCCTTCGGGGGTGAATGCGGAGCGATCGGCGCCTCGGCGCCAGCGCAGCGGCGCGCCGGGCGCATCGCGCACGAGCAGCGGGTGCGCGACGCCGACGACGCCGGTGTCGGGGAGCGGTCCGAAATATCGGCCGTCGAGACTGTCGGGCGCGGGGTTGAGGAGGAACAGTTCGCCGGGGCGCAGGCGATGGCAGCCGAGCCAGCGCGGCAGCGGCCGCCCGAGGCGGTCGGCGTCCCGCGCGCGCGCTGCTGGCGCGCCGTCAATCGTCACGAAGGTGCCGCTGCGACAGACGAGCGCGCCTTCGCCGGCGGCGACATGCTTCAGGAGCGGCACGCCGCGCGGCACATAGCCGCGCACCGCGAGACGCGCCGCGACCGCCTCGGGCGGGTGGAAGAGGATGAGGTCGCCGACCGCGGGCTCGGCACCGACATCGACGCGGTAGAAGCCGATCGGGACGCTCGGGCTCGCATTCCAGATGAGGCGCGGTTGCGGCGCGAGCGCAGCCGCCGCGACGAACAGCGCCGCGAAGAGCGTAGCGCTCGCCGCGGTCGCGCGGAGCCAGCGGCGGTTCATGGCGCGATCGCCTTGCGCTGGAGCCATGCCCGGTGCCGCTCCGGACCATAGGGCCGGAATGGCAGGCCGGCGGCAATGTGGCTGCCGATGTGGCGCCAATGATCGGGCGCCGTCTCGCACGGGTCGATCCCGGCGGCCTCGATCGCATCGATCGCCGAAAGCACCTGCTGAACCCTCGGCCAACCGTCGACGCGGAGCAGGATGTCGCCGCCGGGGCGAACGTAGGGATGCGTCGCGAAGGGGGCGCGCGGCGCGGGCGCTACGATGACCGAGATGCTCGAGAAGATGGTGCCGAAGTCGTTCGCGCCCCAGCGGACGAAGCCGAAGACGGCCTCGGGCCGGAAGGAGACGATGCGGGTCCGGCGACTGACGATGCGCTCGGCGGCGACGCGGCCGAAGCGCAGCCAATGCTCGAGGCGCTGCTCGATCCAGGTCAGCTCAAGGTCGGTGAGACCGCTCGCGGTCGCCTCGACCGGCTGCACGCCCAAAGCGCGCGCGATGTTCTGGGCCGGGCGCATCAGCGGCGAACCGGGCGCGCGGGATGGACGACGCCCTTGCCGGGATCGGACGTCGACTTCTTGCGGCCGATCTCGGCCCAGGCGTCGAGATCGGCGATCGCGTACACGATCCGCCCGCCAAGTTTGCGGTATTCGGGACCCGTTCCGAAGCAGCGATGCTTTTCGAGCGTCCGGCTCGACAGGCCGAGGTGCAGCGCAGCGTCGGGCGTCTTGAGGTAGCGCGGCGAAATGGGGGTATGCATGTCGCTCAAAAGGGGCCTCCGTTCGCAGCGCCGGGTCCCGTGGCGGGCTCCGGCGGAGAGGCGGCGACATTCGGAAATCGGGATGCGGTTTAGGAACGGACAAAGTGACGACGCGCGGAATGTCCCGATCAGGCGGCGCCGAGCAGCTCCTGATAGCCGCCGTCGCGCATCGCGACCGCCGCGCGGTGCCAGCGCGCGATGCGGCGGCGCTCGCTCGATCCGTCCCAGTCTGCGGCCGAGAAATCCTGGGCATCGTCAAGGATGAGGGCGGCGGCGATGTCGCGCGCCGAACGCCCCTCGGCGGAGGCGTCGAGGAGCCGCAGCCACTGGATGAGACGCCAGCGCTCGGATGGTCCGGGGGCGCCTCCCCGCAGGAAGCGATGCGTCGTGACGCCCGCCGAGAAGCGGCGCTGTACGGCGAGGCTCACGGCCATCCGCAGCTCGCTGTGCGGGTCGGCCGGGTTTACATAGGCGAGCCGTTCATCGGCGAGGAAGCGGCGAAGCCAGAGGCGGAAGCGCCGACCGTCGGCCACGAACACGAGATGCCACTCGCCCGGCAGGATGATCTCGGAGGCGATGTCCGCCGAGGCGATGAGCTCGGCGAGCCGCGGCGCGGCGAAGCCGTCGGGCGCCGGTTCGGCGATGGCGACATGCGCGCAGACCTCGGGCTGCCAGAGCGCGGGGGATTCGGTGACGGATCGGTCAGGGTCCAGGGCGAAAGACCAACCCCCATCGTCGCGCGAGCCCAGCGAGGCGCGCGGTGCGCCGCCGCGTCGGCGCCAACGCGGCCGAACGATAGGCGCGGCGATAGGCCGGGCTTCGGCGCAGGAACTCCTGCGCGAAATCGGCGCGATCATATGTTTCGAATATTCTCGGAAAATATGGCGATTGCCAATCGACCACCTGATCCATTCGCACCTCCGGCTGATCTTCAGGAATGAAAGCAAAGCCTATCAGCAGCTTGCCCGCATCGGCTGGAACATGGTTAGCGGCATGCAAAGGATCATCGTAACGCAATGCGGCGGAGAATCCCCGCGCGAAAAGCCTCAAAATGAGAGTATCGCCGCCCGGCTTGCGGCCGGGCGGCGTGCTCGATCAGTCCCGCCGCTGGGGACGGGTCCAGACGAGGTCATAGTCGCCGTCGCTTCCTTCGAAGAGCTGCGCGAAGAAGGGCGCGGTGAAGCTCGGGTCGTCGAACTTGGTCGAAAGATAGGTGCGGTCGTCCTGACTGGTCTTCTCCCAGGCTGCGCCCACCTCGACGTCGCCGACATAGATGCGGTGGGTCGGAGCGCTGGGTTTGGGATTGTCCTCGGGGACGATGCGAACCGCGTCGACCGAGAGGGCGAGGCTCGCGATTGCGCCCCGATATTCGCCCTTCGCTTTCTTGAAGGTTCCGATCTTGGCCATCTTGAAGTCCTTTCCTTGCTTTCGAGCCGCAGGATCGCGGTCTCGATGCGCATCGGTGGCCGGAAAGGAGGCCGCGCCGCAGCCGAAGGCCCGGAGCGAAGCGGAGGACGGCAGCGCAGCGATTTTCTTGGTCCGCGAGGAACGGCGGCACGCCGGGGGAAGAAAATCGGGGAGCGCCGTTGCGGCCCGCGGGCTCAGCGCTGCGGCTTGCCGGCAGATCGCGCAGGGAAAAGACCGTGTTCCTGCGGCGGGAGCGAGGGACTCAGAGGCGGTCGGAAGCGGGCGAAGCGGAGGCCGGGATCGCGGGCGCTCGATCGTCCCATTCCCGGTCGCCGACGCCAATTGCATCCACCGAAGACCCATCAAGTCCCCGGACCGCCGCCACGGCGGCGGCGACGGCAGCGAGCACAGGCAGGATCGCCACCAGCATGCCCTCCGTAACGAAGAGCCTCACGATCCCCGTCATGCCATAATAGCCTGCGACCCCCGCCGGGAGGAGGAAGAGCATTGCGATACAGGCTCGCAGCAATGTCGATCCACCGTGGGCATAGAGGTGCCGTCCAGCAAGATGGAGCAGGAGCCCCGCCAGAAATGCCATCGCAAGGGCAGCGCCAATGCCATAGCCGCGGTCCTGAAGTTCGAAGGCGAGAGCGATGCCGGTGCCAAGCGGCAGCGCGAGGGCCGCCAGCCGGAACAGAAGCCAGATGAGATAGAGGCCTGCGGCAGCGCCGAGGATAAGCATGAAAGTCACGAGCGTCCTCCTTGGGGACGCGCTCTCCACCACCACCACAGCGCGGTCTGCACCGTCAATCTAGCAGACGGCCGCCCGCGACGGAACCGGAACTGGAACCATCGCGGGGCAAATTTTGCGGGCTCAGCGGTTGAACGGGTCATATTCGCACACGATGTGTTCGGGGTCGCCGTCGAACTCTTCGATGGGCATCACCGCATAGCCTTTTGTCGTTTCGATAAGGACGATGATCGTCATCATCGTGCGGGCGAGGCTCCAGCCGAGCGATTGAGCGGTGGAAAGCGGCATGGGTTTGGCTCCTGTCCTTTCGGAGCGGGACCGTTCCCGCTCGACAGTCGCCCCGCCGGCCGGGGGCGGGCCGCAATCACCGCAGCAAGGCTGCGGCCGCACGCGAAGCGTAGCGGACCCTTCACGGGTTGATTGAAGGAGGCCCGGCTCCGCGCCCAGGGACCAGCGGCTATCGAGAGCGGGTACGGTTTCGCGGGGGGAGAGGCCCTCATGCCTTCCTCCCGGACCATAATCTGCGTGCGCCGTCGTCCCGGCGTGCGCGAAGAACAGGGAGAATGACGCAATGGCGGGTCAGCGCAGTGAGTTCGGATATTATCCGCGGCCGCTCGATATCACGGTCGGACCGGTGTCCATCGCGACCCTTGCCGGTCTCCCGGAGACGGTGGCGGATATCGAGGCCGATCCTGGCCGCGAGGGGAAATGGACCTACGCCCCGCTACAGCCGGTTGCCCATCTCGGTGGCGGCACCAGCGTTCGGCCCTATCCCGCGCGCATCTTCGGCCTGCCGAAGACGCACGCCATCGTCCATGCGACGGCGTCGGAGATTGATCAGATCGACTTCCATGTCTGGAGCCTGTCCTTTTTCAGCGGCATGCGCTTCACGATTACCGAGGCCGGCTTCCTCGATTCGACACCGATCGAGCCCGGGGTTCTCGTCGACTTCGTGCTGATGGGCGGCAGCCTGCCGAAGTCGATCGAACTCGCCGAAGCCTTCTGGATCGATAATCGCGCAGTTCCGGAGCGAGCGCGCATCTGGGTGGCCGCAGTACACGCCCTCTTCATGAGCCAGAATCCGCAACATCTTCAGTTTGAGCGGTTCACGCTGCTCTACACGGCGCTCGATGCCTGCTTTGCCCTCGCAAAGTCCATAAACCCGCCTCCCAAAAGCCTCACGCATTCCCAGCGCATCGCGTGGATGTGCGACTGGCTCGGAATGCCGGTTCCCGCATGGGCCGATCCCGCGGGCGGTGGCGGTGCGCAAGTCGCTGGTATGCGCAATCCGGCGGTGCATGAAGCCCTTTATATGGGCGAACCGCTCGGCTTTGCGCTGCACGGCGTCGGCGGGGGACCAAACCTCACGCTCGAGATGTCCGGCCTGGTATCGCGTCTGCTCGTCGCTCTCCTCGGCGCACGGAACAATCGCTACATAAGCTCATCCACAGGCACGCGCCAAACACAGGGACTCGATCTTGGCTGAACGCAAACGGCAGAATTTCGCCATCCGCCCCGGCTCGGCAATGCAGGGGAGACAATCGTGACTGCGCCGCAAGGCGTCGCGGGTAGCGACGACAAGGCGGCGGCTCCCGTAGCCAAACCAGCGGCGCCAGCGGTCCCCGCGCGCCCGCATCCGTCCATCTTTCACTATCCGATCGATGCCTGCAACGTCAGCGACAAGGCCTCGCTCGAAGCGTTTCGCGAGAAACTCCAGCATTGGTCCGAGCTGTTCGAGCGCGATCCCGACGCGTCGCTCGCGGGGCAGTTCGCCGACATGATGTGGTTTGACATAGCCTGGCGCACGGCGAACGAGGCGCGGAAATTCGCCGATGACGACGGCACCCGCGGCTCGACCGCGCCGCTCATCGCGATGATGCTAGACCGCGGCTATCTTGCCGGACAGGTCATCGCCATCACCCGGCTGCTCGAGAAAGCGCCGGCGAACCAACCGAAGAAGGCCGTGATCTCACTCCCCCGGATCGTCGACGAGATGCGCGCGGCGCGCGAACTCATCACGCGCGAGAATTTCGTATGCCGCGACGCGCTGCCCTATGATTACGAAGCCTTGCAGGCGGCGGAGCTGGAGCGGTTGTCCGCTGAAATGGCCGCCAATCCGAACAAGGCGCGGCGCGTGAGCCTCAGCCTGTCGGGACCCGAAGGGTTCGACCAGGCGCGGATGGAACATGAGCTGTTCGACCAGTTATCGGGTGTCGCCCCCGAAAATCGCGCGCGCGGCGACCTGATTGGCGAGGCCTTTTTCGACCGGCTCGACGAGCTGATGGCGAGGCCGCCGCTTCCCGAGATCAAGGCGCTGCGCAACAAGAGCATCGCGCATGCCGCCGATGCCTTTTCGCGCGCGCAAGCGGCCGGGCTTCGGTCCGGCCTCACCATCCACGACCTCGACCGCGCCCATTATCTCCTCTTCGCGGTTTTCCAGACGTTGTCGGTTGTGCTGTTCGGCGTCTGGCGCGCCTCGCCCGTCCCCGTTCCCCAGCACAATATGTTCGAACATCTCACCGAGCCCTATCTCGCCGAGAAGCGGCTCGAGGCGATGCGCGGCTTCTGGGACAAGCATATCGGTGAGCGCGAAGGCTGGATGCAAGACGGTTTCCACGAGGTCGTACCCGACAAGAAAGCCGCGCAAAAGGCCCCGCCCGAAGGCGGGGCCTGATCGATCCGTCAGCTCGGCGGGTTCCAGATAAGCACCTTCTTCATCGGGTCGTCGCCGGGCGCGTTCGCGATATTCGCGTAGATCGTGCCGAATTCGGGGGCCGAAAGGGTGACCGAGACATATTCGGTGCCGTTCGACTGCGACGTGCGGGTCCAGCCGGCGCCGACCTCGTAGCCGTTCTTTCGCGCGATCACGCGGAAGTCGGGCTCATTGTCCTTCACCTTGCGGCCGTTCGGGACGATCGCGATCGGCGCGGTGACCAGAAGGGTCGTCAGCGTGCCTTCGAAGCTGCCGTCGGCTTTGACGGTGAGATTTGCGATGGTGGCCATGTCGTGTCTCCTTGGGTTGCTCGGGACCATCCCCGATGGCGCCAACCGAAGGGCCCGCGAGCCGCCGTCACCGAGCGGTACGCGAGGGCGAACCCCCGAAGGGGGTTGACGGCATGAGGCGAGCCGAGGCCCGCAGTCAGGCAGCCAAGGAGGGAGTGGTCCTGCAACCGGAGCATTTGGCCACCATCAGTGAAAGTCATGGCTCCGGACGCGCAGCGCAGGCTCGCGGCTATCGGGCCCGCCCCCGTTCCGCGCCCCGTCCCCGCGTCCCGGCGCAATGGAAAGCGAGCTGCGCCCGACCTGCCGCAGCATCGCGTCATGATCGGTTATCCGGTCGCAGATGATATGGATGATCTCGCCTTCCTTCTGAACGCGGCCGCGCATCGCGATCATCGACGCCGCCATGACCTGGCGCCGATAGATGTCGAAGCGATCGGGCCAGAGGATGCCGTTGGCGATACCGGTCTCGTCCTCGATCGTGACGAACAGCACGCCCTTCGCCGAGCCGGGCCGTTGCCGGACGAGGATCACCCCGGCGACCTCGATATTCCGGCCATCGCGGATCGAGCCAAGATCCGCGCAACGGACGATCCCCATCGCGTCCAGCTCCTCGCGCAGGAAACTCAGGGGATGCGCGCGCAAACTCAGTTGAAGCGTACGATAATCCTCCACCACCTCGCGTCCTTCGGTCATCGGCCGAAGCGCGGTCGGCGGTTCGAGCCCTTCGGGCGAGAAGTTAGCCTCGCGCGCGTCGGCGGCCGCGAAGAGCGGCATCGGCGCCTCGCCGAGGCCGCGGACCTTCCACAGCCCCTGCCGCCGGTCCTCGGACAGGCAGGCAAATCCATCCGCCTCGGCGATCCGCTCGATCGCGGCGCGCGGCACTCCGGCGCGCCGCCATACATCCTCGACGCAGTCGTAGGGCACATCGCCCCGCGCGCCGACGATCGCGGCACCATGGATGTTCGCGAGCGATCGAACCTGGCGGAAACCGAGGCGAACCGCGAGATAGCGCCCGTCGCTCCTTTCCAGCGTGCAGTCCCAATGGCTGTCGTTGATCGACACCGGACGCACCTCGACGCCGTGATTCCGGGCATCGCGCACGATCTGCGCGGGCGCGTAGAAGCCCATGGGCTGCGCGTTCAGCAAGGCCGCGCAAAAGACGTCCGGATGATGATGCTTCATCCAGCAGGAGGCGTATGCGATCTTGGCAAAGCTCGCGGCGTGGCTCTCGGGAAAGCCATAGGAGCCGAAGCCCTCGATCTGCTTGAAGGTGCGCTCGGCGAAATCCTTGGGATAGCCCCGCTCGACCATGCCGCCGACGAGCTTGTCGTAGAAATGCGACACGCCGCCGGTGAGCTTGAAGGTCGCCATCGCGCGGCGAAGCTGGTCGGCCTCGACCGGCGTGAAGCCGGCACCGACGATCGCGACCTTCATCGCCTGCTCCTGAAAGAGTGGCACCCCCAAGGTCTTCTCGAGCACGGCGCGAAGCTCGGGCTTCGGATATTCGGGCTTCTCCTTGCCTTCGCGGCGGCGAAGATAGGGATGGACCATGTCGCCCTGGATCGGACCGGGCCGGACGATCGCAACCTCGATCACGAGGTCGTAGAAGCATTTGGGCTTGATCCGCGGCAACATCGACATCTGCGCGCGGCTCTCGATCTGGAAGACGCCGAGGGTGTCGGCCTTCTGGATCATGCCATAGACCGCGGGATCGTCATCCTGCAGATCGGCCATGCCGACCGAAATCCCCTTATGTTCGGCGAGCAGGTTGAACGCCCGGTTCATGCAGCCGAGCATCCCGAGGCCCAGCACGTCGACCTTCATGAATTTCAGAACGTCGATATCGTCCTTGTCCCATTCGATGATCTGGCGGTCCTCCATGCGCGCGGGCTCGATCGGCACAAGATCGTCGAGCCGCTCCTCGGTCAGCACGAAGCCGCCCGGGTGCTGGGAGAGATGCCGCGGCGTCCCGATCAGCTGCCGGGCGAGATCGAGCGTCAGCCGCAGACGGTAATCACCGGCGTTGAGGTTCAGCTCGGCAATGCGCTCCTCGGGGATGCCATCGACCGACCAGCCCCAGACGAGGCCGGTGAGCATCTTGGTGAGGTCGCGCGGCAGGCCGAGCGCCTTCCCCACCTCGGCGACCGCCCCGCGGGTTCGGTATCGCGTGACCACGGCGGTCAGCGCGGAGCGGTGACGGCCGTAGGTCTCGTAGATCCACTGGATGATTTCTTCGCGCCGCTCATGTTCGAAGTCGACGTCGATATCGGGGGGCTCCTTGCGCTCGCCCGACACGAAGCGCTCGAAGAGCAGCTCATGCTTGATCGGGTCGATCGAGGTCACGCCGAGCAGGAAGCAGACGCAGCTGTTCGCGGCCGACCCGCGGCCCTGGCACAATATGCCGCGCCGCCGGCTCTCGGCGACGATCGAATTGACGGTAATGAAATAGGGCGCATATCCGAGCTCGCCGATCAGGCGCAGCTCATGATCGATCTGTTTCCGATAGGCAGGCGGCACGCCGCCCGGAAACATGCGCGCAGCGCCTTCCTCGGTCAGCGCCGCCAACGCCTCTTGCGCGGTGCGGCCCTCCATCACCTGCTCATAGGGATATTGGTAGCGGATTTCGCCAAGGTCGAAGCGGCAGGCCGCTGCAATGTCGGCAGTCGCCGCGATCGCGTCCGGGAAGAGCGCGAAGCGCCTTTCCATCTCGGCCGGGCTCTTCAGCGCCCGGTCCATGAAGCGTTCGCGCTTGAACCCGAGCGCATCGACCGTCGTCTTCTCGCGGATCGCGGTCAGCACGTCCTGCAGCGGGCGCCGTTCGGGCGCATGGTAGAGGATGTCGCCGAGCGCGATGCTCCGTACCCCCACTTCCTGCGCCAGCGCGTCGAGCGCGCGAAGCCGCGCTAAATCGCAGGGCCGGCGGCGCAGCGCGAGCGCGAG
Source organism: Sphingopyxis sp. H115 (assembly GCF_001468465.1). Lineage (GTDB taxonomy): Bacteria > Pseudomonadota > Alphaproteobacteria > Sphingomonadales > Sphingomonadaceae > Sphingopyxis. Next base: position 207,010 of record NZ_LNSA01000004.1, on the reverse strand, counting down.
AAAGGCGCGCGGGCCGAAGGCACCGCTGAGCTCGGCGAGATCGAGCCGCGCCCGCTCGTCGGCTTCACCGGGCAGGAGGATCGCGACGAGGCCCTCGGCCGCGGCGGCGACATCGGGCCAGTCGAGCCAGCAATTGCCCTTGCCGCCGCGCCCCTTGCCCAAGGAGAGCAGCCGGGTCAGCCGCGACCAGGCCGCGCGATCGGTCGGATAGAGGAGGATCGAGCGTCCGTCGCGCAGGTCGACGCGCGTCCCCGCGATCAGCCGGACGCCGGTTGCTTCCTGTCCCGACAGGCCGCGCACCATGCCGGCGACGCTGCCGCGGTCGCAAAGCCCGAGGACCGAATGGCCTTGGGAAGCGGCGGCCGCGAACAATTCCTCGGGCGAAGAGGCTCCCCGCAGAAAGGAAAAATGGCTCGTGGCGTAGAGTTCGACATAGGTCGTAACGGGGTCCGTCATCCGAACACGCCGTGCATGTACCAGCTGAGGTTACCCGTCTTATCGGTGATCGCGTCGCCGCGACGGAAGAGCCAGAAGCGCTCGCCGCTTGTCGCCTCGACCCGGAAATAATCGCGAACCGCCCACATCTCGCCGGGACGGCGCCACCATTCGCCATGGATCCGCTCGGGACCATCGCCTGCGACCACCGCATAGCTCCGCCCGCGCCACGCGAAGCGGCGCGGCGGATGGTCGGGAAGCAAGGCGACGACGCCGGACAGCGCCTCGGGCCGCGCGAGCATCCGGATCGGCCGCGGCCAGACGGGCCAGCCGGCGGGCTTGGCCAAAGGCCCGGCGCGCACGATCGCGCGCTCGGGGACATCGCTTTCGATCGCGGACAGGCGGAACAGCGCGGCATCGCCGGCGCGGCCGGCCAGCGCATCGACGAGCGGAGCGAGGTCGGGCGCCTGGCGTGCCGTGTCGAGCACGGCGGCGATCGCCTCGGGCGCCAGCGCTTCGACCTGCGGCGCCGCGAGAACCATCGTCTCGATCCCGAGCCCCGGCTCGATCCGGTCGATCCGGAGCCTGAACAGGCGCAGCAGATGTTTCGCATCGCGCGTCGCGCGCGCCGTCCCGACGGTGATGAACTGCGCGCCCATGTCGAGCCGGTCGCAGCGCAAGACGAGGCTCCGCACGCCGAGACTGCGCTCGCGCAGCGCGAGCACGAGATCGCCGAGCAGGTCGGCGATGACCTGCTCGATCGCCTCGGCGGTCCCGATCGGTTCGAGCAAGGAACGGCGCGCCTCGGGCATGTCGAACGGCACGACCGGAACGATCGGCTCGGGTACGAACCCTCGCGCCTGGTCGAGCCGCTCGACCGCGCCGCGCCCGAGCCGCCGGGCCAAAGGCCCGCGCGGCATGGGATAAAGGTCGGCGATCCGCTCGATCCCGAAGCGTGCCGCCGCGGCGAGCGACTCCGGCGCCAGCCGGAGCGCCGCCAGCGGCAAAGGCGCCAGCGCCTCGCTCTCGCCTCCTTCCGGCAAGATCCGCACGCCCGCGCCGCCATAGCGCGCGAGCGCGTGCGCGGCGCCCGGCGTGCCGGCGATCGCGACACGCGCGGTGAAGCCGAGGCGCCGCAGAAAACCGAGCAGACGCACCGCGAAACGCTCTTCGCCGCCGAAGAGATGCGTCGTGCCCGACAGGTCGAGCCACAGCCCGTCGGTGCCCGACACCGCCGCCGTCGGCGTCCAGCAGCGGGCGGCGTGGAGCGCAAGGCGATCGAGCCACGCGCGATCGGCGTCGGGTGCGGCGTCGAGTATGTCGAGATCGGAGACCAGCGCGCGGGCATGGGCGGCCGCCATGCCGGGCACGAGGCCGAGATCGAGCGCCGCCGCACAGGCGGCCGTCACGAGGTCACGCTGGCCGGTTCGCGCGACGACGATCGTCGGACGAAGGCCCCAGAGCGGCGGCAGCGGCGCAGCGATCCCGCCGGACGTCCCGTCGTCCGAGCGCAACGCCCGGAACACCGGTGCGGCAGCTTCGCTGCGCCGTCCCAGCTCGCGCATCGTTGGTCGCTGGTGCGCCGGGAGGGCGTCGAGCGACGGCTCGCCGGAGTGCGTGCTTTGCGCCCAGCGCGCGCCCGGACGCCAGCCGCCGCCGCGCGGCACCGAACAGGTGCCGGGATTGTCGTCGACAGGCTCGGGGAAGCGCGGACCCGCCCGCGCCCGATCAGGCGGCGTGCCCGAATGCGACGGTGTCCGTTCTGCCCGGCGCAACCGCTCGATCGGCAGTTGCGGCAGGAAGAGCGAGGCGACCCTGGTCATCGCACGCCTCCAGTTCGAGGGAAAAAGGCGGCCCGCCGCGCTGCCGGACCAGCTCGACATTCCAGCGCCCGCGCCCGACACCGGGCGAGGCGAGGCGGCCCGACGACAAGGTGCCGATGCGCCAGCGGGTCATCGCGAGCGACGGATCGGCGAGGGGGCATTGGCCGTAACGCCGGTACCGGCGATAGAGGATCATCGGCGTGTTGCCCTCGGATGCGGCCAGTTGCAGCCGGCGCGTCGCGGTCTGATCGGCCGCTTTCACTTCGGCAACGACGCAGGCGAGCGAACCATCGCGCAGCGCGTCCTCGCACAGCGCCAGCAGTTCCTTGTCGGTCCTGCCTTGAGCATAGAGCACGCGGTCCGGACCGAGCCCCGCCTGTTCGAGACCGGGGGCATAGAGGTCGAACCGCGTCAGCGCCCAGAGCGCCGACACGTCGGGCGCCGCCGCGAAGCGCGACGCGATTCCAGCCGCGAAGAGCGTTGCCGCAGCGTCGTCGCTCCAGCTTGCCGAGGCGCCCGCGACCTCGTGCAGGCCTGCGCCATCGAGCCCGCCGCCAGCGAGAAGATGATCGACCGGCCCGACGCCGAACGGCAGGACCGGCCCACGCGAGGCGGCTACACGCGCCACCGCCGCGCGAAGCACGTCGATATCTCTGGCACTTGGCCGAGGTGCAGATTGGGACATCGTGCTCATGGGAATATCGACTCAAATGTTCCCTTTATGTTCCACCGAGTCAAAGGGCGCGTCAAGCGGGCCGCGACGAACCGCCGGGAATCGGTGCGGGCCTTCCGCTCAGCCTCTGTAAAAGCGAAACAATTTGGGCTCATGATCGTGACGGCTGCGTCTTGCTGACGGAACGAGGATCGCCGCCAAAGCATTGGAAAACCGGTGACGGACTTATTGTGAGGCGAATCATGCGTGAGAATCACAGTCGCTATTCTACCGTCTCGATCGTCCTGCACTGGACGATCGCCATCCTGATCATCGCCAATGCGACCATTGGCGGCTGGATGGAGGACGCCTCGGACAGCGAGAAACTCGGCTATTATCAGCTGCACAAATCGGTCGGGATCACGATCCTCGCGCTCAGCCTTATCCGGCTCGGCTGGCGCTTCGGACATCCCTGGCCGGCCTTCCCCGGCGGCATGCCGTCATGGGAACGGCTGCTCGCGCGCACGACCCATATTCTCTTCTATGTGCTGATGATCGGCGCCCCGCTTCTCGGCTGGGCCGCAGCGTCGGCGGGCGGGGCGCCTGAAGTGCCGCTTTACGGCGCCGTGCCCGCGCCCAATCTTCCGCTACCGCTGAACGAGGATCTCGCCGAAGAGCTCGGCGACATACACAAGCTGATGGTGAAGGCCATTTACGTCGTGCTTGCGCTGCATGTTCTCGGCGCGCTCAAGCATCATTTTTTCGACAAGGACGAAGTGCTCCACCGGATGCTGCCGCTGTTTCGCAATCCGCGCGGCTGACACGCGTCGACGTCACGGCATGCTGTCGTCGCGGCTGAGCAGGCCGAGGATGCGCTCATCGCGCTCGCCGCCGAACCAGCGGATGAGCGCGGCGGAGAGGAGCGGCCGCCGGCTCACGGCCTCGAACAACGTGAGCGACGAACGCAGCTTGACGGCGTCGACCTCGCCGAAGACCGCCACCGGGTCGCTTGCGGGCAGGTCCTGGATCGCCTCGACGCATTCGGCATAGCGCGCGCCGAGAAGCGGATGGGCCAGATAGGCCCGCGCCTCATCGGCTCCCGCGAGACCGTAGAGCTTCGACGTCGCGCTTCGGCCAAGGCCTGCCAGCTGCGGGAATATGAACCACATCCAGTGCGAGCACTTCTTGCCGCGGCGAATCTCGCCGAGCGCGCGCGCATAGATTTGCTCCTGCGCCGTCACGAACAGGTCGAGCCCCTCTTCGTTCGTCATAAGGCAAGAGCGCCTTGCGCGGGCGGCTTGCCATATACCTGCGTCACCTCGAGGCTGCCCTCGGGAAGCCATTTCAATATGTCCTCGGCCGGAACGCGCGGATCGAGCCAGGCGGCCCATTGATCACGCGCGAGCGGAATGATCTGGCGATGGTGATAGGGTGCGATGTCGGGACCGGCGTCCATGGTCAGGAGGCTGAAGGCTTCGCCGACATGGCTGTCGCGCCACACACCGGCCATGCAGAACCAGCGATGATCCTTCAGCGTGAACAGCCACTTGTCGAGCCGCCTTTGCGCGGGGTCGGTGGGATCGGTGAACTCATAGAAACCGTCGCAGAGGACGAGGCATCGCTGCATGCCGAGATCGCGGCGCTCCGAGCGCACATTATAGACCGGTTTGCCGCCCTGTCCGGGCCAGCTCCAGCGCCGGTTGACGAGCGATCCGGCGGTGGCGCCGTCGCTGCTCTTCACGATCGGCGCGGTATCGGTGATGCGGACATCCTCGCGCGCCGGCACGTTCGGTGCGCCCTCGGGCATGTCGATCTTGATCTGGAGGTTGTCGAAGTCCTCGGCGATCGACGCGATGTCTATTTCGAGCCGATAATCATTGCACATGCGCGTCGGTCCCCTCGCCCTTGCGACTCAACATCGTTCCCATTATGTTCCACATATGGGTATCGCGCCAACCCCTTTCGATCCCGACGCCCCGAGCGGAGGCGTGCAAGCGCTCGTCCGGCGCAATCCCGACAATATGACCGAGATCGAAATGGTCAAAGCGGTTTGGGGTTCCGACCCGCGGTTCAACGACGGGATCAATTATCGTTTTGTGCGCGCCGAGGGCCGCGCCTTCCCGGCGCGCCGCTGCCTGATCCCGGCGTCCGAGTTCCGCATGGGAACCGGCGATCACCGCTACCGGGTAACGCTCGACAGCGGCAATTTCTTCTATCTCGCCGCAGTGTGGGACCCGCCACTTGCCGATTGGCCGCTGTCCTACCGCATCCTCACCATCCCGGCAGGCGCCGATGTCATTCCTTATCAGTCGCGCCACGGCGTGATCATCCAGCGGCGCGACGCGAACCATTGGCTCGACGGCAGCGTGCCGAACGAGCTGCTGTTCGAGGAACCACCGCGTCACACGCTGTTCGTTGAGCCTTTGCGCAAACAGGCGGAGCTTCCGCTCTAGATCATGATGTCGCCGGCCCGAAGGGCCCGAACAACCTCACTCTTGGCGAGCCCGCAGCGGGGCGGCGTGCGATGCGCGCCCGTGCCTAGCCGCCGCCCCGCAAGGATAGCGAGCCGAGTGTGCCGCGCGGCCAAAACAAAAGTGCGACCCCTGGCCGAGCCTGCGAGGCCAGAGCGCGCTCATCAGATGCCGCGCCCGACATGCCGCCGCGCGGCCGTCCCGCCGGGCACGCCGGCGGGACGTACCGGCTCAGCCGTTCAGACGATCCTTGACGGCCTTCGCGGCGCCGAAGGTCAGCTTCTTCGAAGCCGCAATCTGGATGGTTTCGCCGGTCGAGGGATTGCGGCCTTCACGCGCGGCCGATTCCTTGACCTTGAACTTGCCGAAGCCGTTGACCGAGACTTCGTCGCCCTTGGCGGCGGCGTCGGTGATCGCGGCGAAAACGGCATCGACAGCCTTCTTCGCATCGGCCTTGCTCAGACCAAGTGCGGTTGCGACGCTGTCCGACAGTTCGGCGTGGTTCATAAATCATCTCCTTGAGCGGCCGGAAGGATCCCGGCCGGGCGGGCGCTATAGCGCCGCGGACGGATCGGCGCCATCTGCGCCGCGCCAAGGCGCGGCACGGCGAGTTGCACTCGGTGGCGGCCTGCGGCAGTAGCGGCGGATGCTTCCCCACCGCCTCATCGCATCCGCCCTGCTCCTGCTGGCTGCTGCCTGCTCGCCCGCGACCTCCGCACCCGCAAACCTGCCTGTTCCATCGAAACCGCTCAAGCTTGCGAGCTGGAACCTCGAATTTCTCGCCGAGCGCAACGGCGAGGGCTGCAACCCCAGGGATGACAGCGATTATGCCGCGATGCGCCGCATCGTCGACGACCTCGACGCCGATGTGATCGCCTTTCAGGAGGCCGAGAATGAGACCGCCGCGGCGCGGGTCTTCGATCCCGCCAAATATGTCGTGATCATGGAAGCGCGGAAGGGCTCGCCGGGCGGCACCTGCGGCGGCAAGTTCCCGTCGCAGACGGTGATCCGCCAGGCGGTCGGGTTCGCGGTCCGCAAAGATATCGCGTTCGATCGCCATGCCGATGTGACGTCGCTGATGCGCGGCAACGAACAGCTTCGCTCGGGCGTCGACATCACACTCCGCCCCGAGGGCCGCACACCGATCCGCCTTCTCGGCATCCACCTCAAGTCGGGCTGCTTCTCCGGGAGCGAGGCGAAGGCCTGCCCTATATTCCAGGACCAGATTCCGGCGCTCGAAGCCTGGATCGACGCGGCCGCCGCCGGGCCCGAGCGCTTCGCGGTGCTGGGCGACTGGAATCGCCGGCTCGCGCTTCCCGGCGACGCGATCTGGACTGAAATCGACGATGGCGATCCGGCCAACGCCGATCTGACGCTCGCCGACGCGGGCCAGCCGCCGGCGTGCGATCCGCGTTATGACAGTTTCATCGATCATATCGTGCTCGACCGGCGCGCCGCCGCTGACCGGACGGGGTTCAGCGAGACGCTCTATGCGCCCGGCGAGAAGCATTATTCGGACCACTGCCCGATCGCGGTCACGCTGCGGCGATAGAAAAATCGGGGCCTCGAAGAAGGCCACGGAACCATCGCGTTCCCGGCACGTTTCACTTACCTGTCCAGACGAAAGAATGGCAGAATTTGATGGCATCTTCGGATGCAATCTAGGGAAGCCCCGCTGCAGAGATGTAGCGGGGCTTACCATTTCTGCTCGCTGAATCGGCGCGCCGCTATGCCGCAGGCGACGCGCTATGCCCGCCAATCATTCCGCTTCGGGTACATCCTCGACACTTTCCCGGCCGTCGTCATCAGGAAGGGGAACCTGCTCCGGAACTTGCTCGGGGCCGGTCGGCGGAGAATCGGGATGCGGGTCGGGCGGTGCGCTTGCCATGATGATTTCCTTGCCGGGACAAGGAGAGCAACGGCGCCTCGGGCCGATAGTTCCGTCGTCGTGACCGAACCTCTGGAAACTCAAGAAACTGGTCAATGTGCGCGGCGAAGTTGTCCGACGCGATCAATGGCCTTCCCCACGAAAGAGCGAGCCGATGTGGAGCAAAAAGCTTTTGAACTTGAGTGGTGCCTCTCGGTCATTGCCTTTATGAACCTAGCCGCGGAACGTTCGTGCTGAACTAAAAGGTTAGAAAGCCTAAAAAGGCGTCGGGAGGGCATAATGGATATAACTCAGGCTCTGGCCCTGGACAACGGCGCCCGGTTCTTCCGTGGCGATCTTCATATTCATAGCATCGCGGGCTCCCATGATGTCAGCGACGCGACCGCTACCCCGGAAGCAATTGTCGCGACCGCGAGGTCGGAGGGCTTGGACATTATCGCGATTGCCGATCACAACGAAATCGGAGGTGTCGGGCCAGCGATTGAAGCTGCGAAAGGAACCGGCCTGCTCGTCGTTCCCGCCGTCGAGTTGTCGACGCCTCATGGCCACCTGCTTTGTTATTTTGCTACATTGGACGCGCTGACGCGCTTTCATGCGAAGCTTTCTCTTGCCGATCGAAATACTGCGAACTCGCGGTGCTCGAATGGCGTCGTGGATATTCTTGATCTTGTGAAACAAGGCGGTGGATTTGCGATCCTCGCACATGTTGATGGTGGGAAGGGCCTCGAAACGGAAATTCCGGGCAACCCGCCCCACAAGAAAGACATAATTTGCCATGCAGCCCTTCTCGGAATCGAACTGAAGCGTGCCGACAGCGAAATCTCCTATTCGGACCTCGACCCCGATGGCGATAGAAAGACCCTTGGCCGCCAACGGATAGATGCCCTCGGCCTTGGAAAGTCGCAATTTCTGGCGCGGCTACTCAATTCGGACTCGCATACGCTCAATGCGTTGGGACGAAACGCCGCCGGCGACCGCAAGGTCACCCGGTACAAGATGCAGGAGGTCAATTTCGATGCTTTGCGGCTGGCGCTGCAAGACAGCGATGCCCGTGTGCGCATTGAGGAAGATGTTCCGGCACGGATTCCCATGGTGCGGGCATTGGCCATGCACGGCGGCTTCCTCAGCGATCAAGGCGTGCATTTCAGCCCGAACCTCAACTGCATCATCGGGGGGCGCGGCACCGGTAAGTCGACGACCTTCGAAGCAATTCGTTGTCTGACGGGTCATTCCGGTGCTGGCGATGTGGTGGACTCTGAGGTTTGGCCTGACCTCATAGATCTCGTGGTCAATGACCAGTCGGGGCAGACGATAAGGATGCAGCGACGCCGCGATTCCAACGTCGAGGATCCCGATGATCCGGAGGCATTGCTGCCCCATTTCGCGGTCGAATGTTATGCGCAGAGCGAGGCTGCGACGATCAGCCAGAATGCCACTGCCGACCCTGCGGGATTGCTGAGCTTCCTCGATCGTTTCATCGGAGTTTCGGCCGACCTCAAGGAAGAAAGGGAAGTTCGGCAGGCACTTCTCGATTCCGAAGCCGAGCTCAAAAAGGCTACGGAATATGTCGCTCTCATTCCGGGCGTGGACCGCGATCTTAAATATAAGAAGTCCCAACTGGCCGCGCTCGAAGCACAAAAGGGCAAAGAGGTAATCGCCCTCATCCGAAAGCTTGAAAAGGAGAAGGAGGTTCGCTCATCGCTTCGCCGTGATCTGGATGAGCTTCTCGGACTTACCTCCAACGAGGCGCTGCGGGAGTGTATCGAGAGTATCGAGACATCTGTCGATCCTGCCGACCTCACCATTGGCGGCGACGAGTATCAAGCCATCGCAACTCAAGCGTCGGCTTTCAAATCGAAGGTCGTTGCCGCGGAAACAGATCTTCAAGACGCAGCCAAAGCACTCGGCACAGTTATGGAACGCGAATTGGCCGCATGGCGCGTCAAGGAAGCCGCGGCCAAGGCCGAAATCGATCAGAAACGCGAAGCGCTCGAGCAAAGCGGGGTCCGCCTCGACATCGTCTTCATCAATAGCCTGTCCACTGACGAGGCCAAGTTGACCGAGCGCCTACGGAAACTGAAAACTTGGGAGCCCGCCCTCGACCGAGCACGAAAGGAACGTGCCGAGCTCGTGAAGAAGCGCTGGGAAATCCGACAACGGATTGCAACCAAGCGAAGCGCGTATGGCGTCAAGGCGAGCACCACTCTCAAGGCGGTCCTGACCGACCTCAGCGTGTCGCTGAAGTTTCTTCACAGCGCTTATTCACCGTCGGGCAGCTCCGTCATCAGTGAGGCGATGAGCTGGAGAACCTCGCGCGTACCGAGGGCGGAGTTGCTGATCGAAACTCTGTCATTGCCTGTATTGGTGCAAGCCGTGCTGAAGAAGGACAAGGCAACAATCAAGGGCGTGAAGGAGAAGGACGGATCAACGGTCTTCTCCGACGCCGATGCCCAATCCATCATCGATAACCTGTCGCCGCCCGAGGTTATGTACAAGCTTCAGGCAGTCGAAGTCAGCGACAAGCCGCAGTTGATCGTCGCCAAATCCATGGTCGGCAGGCCGCAGCCGATGATACGGGATTTCAGCCGGCTTAGCCTAGGTCAGAAACAATCCGTCTTGCTTGCCCTCATGCTTTCGGCGGAATCGAACCGGCCACTCATCATCGACCAGCCCGAAGATCATCTCGACAGCGAGTTCATTTATCAAACCCTTGTTCCTGTCCTACGTCGCGCGAAAGAGCGTCGCCAGGTGATCATCGTAACCCATAATGCGAATATCGCTGTGCTGGGGGATGCGGAACAAATCATCGTGCTGAAGGCGCAGGATGACAATGGGCGTATCGTATCGAGTGGCTCGATCGATCATCCCGACACCCGTCAATTTGCTTGCGATATTCTCGAAGGATCGGCGGAGGCGTTCAAGCGGCGTGCCACAATCTACGGAGTCGTTTAGTTAACAGTCTCGATAGGTCAGCGCCCTCATGCAGATGCCCTGACCGGAGGCGCGATCGGCTAGAGGCGGTCGTAGATCGGGTTCGGCAGAAATTTCATCAGGGCCGCGACGAGCCGCCAGCGTTTGGTGACATAGGCATGAGATTTGCGGGCGCGAATGGCGCCGTAGATCTGCTTCGCCGCCTTTTCAGGCGACGCAACCCAGAAGAGCCCGTCGCCCTTCGCCATCGCGGTGTCGACGAAGCCGGGCCTCACGTCGGTCGTTGCGATCGGCAAGCCCCGGCGTGCCATGTTCTTGCGTAGCCCCTCCATATAGTTGGAGACGAAGGCCTTGGAAGCATTGTAGGCAGGCGCGTCGACGCCGCCGCGTAGTCCCGCGATCGACGAAATGGCAACCAGGTGCCCCGTGCCTTGAGCGAGGAAGTGCTGCATGCCGATATTGGCCGCGGCCGCGAACCCCTCCACGTTCACCGCGATCGTCTCGCGTTCCGCCGCCCAGCCAAGATCGGCATTTATGTGGCCGACCCCGGCACCGATCACCAGCAAGTCGAGCCCGCCAAGCCGCTCGATCAGGGCGGCGAGCCCGCGATGCATCGCGTTCGTGTCGGCCACGTCGAAAGCCTCGTAGATTATCGAACCGGAAGAATTGCCAGCGAGATCGGCGAGCAGGTCGCGGCGCCGACCGGTGACGCCAACCGAGTAGCCATGACGCGAGAGCAGCATCGCCAGCTCTCGGCCGATCCCCGAACTCGCGCCGACTATGATCGCTCTGTTCACAGTCAAGCTCCTGGAATGCACCGGAACATGACTGCGATCACAGCCTTCGTCATCAGATTTCGAATGCCCTGAGGAAGTCGGCCATAATTTCCGCGGCATGTCGCTGCCGCAAGACCCGGGCGTTCAGCAGATCGGGGTCGGCCGAGACATCGGCTTCGTCGTCTTCGAAACTTGCCACGGCGACGGGCCCGTCGCGCAAATAGCTCTCGTCGGGATTGGGATCGCGGAAGCGAGCCGCCAAGCGAGTAAGAGCCTCGCGTATCGCCTCGGCATGCGGACCGGTCAGTGCAGCCGCGAATGCGGATTGCGCCGCGCCGACGCCACCTTCCAGATTCTCGATGCAGTAGATCAGGTCGTGCGCATCCTTGCGCTCGAACCTCTGATCGAAAGCAAAGGCCTTGAGACAGGTGAAGGTGACGATATCAGCGTAGCGCACGACCTCGGTGGCACGGCCCTTACCGTTCAGCAGGTCCGCCGTGATTTCGACGGTCCCGTGATGGTCGAACACCATGGAAGCGTGGGGGATGTTCAACGCCGAGACATTTCCGTCCGAAGGCAGTTCCTTGACCTTGCCGCCTCCAAGTTCCGGCGAGTCCGCCAGAAACTCGAGGATCATCGTAGTGCCGTCCTCGATCTCGGCTCGCCATCGCCAGGATTGCTTCGCGCCCTTGTCATTCTCGGCGCGCTCGAAGTTCATCGCCTTCAGATTGTCTTCGAGCGTGCTGTAGGCTTCGGTCGTCGTGAGAATACCCACATCGACGACGATATCGACGTCACCCGTACCCGCATGTTTCGGAACCTTCGGCGGCCGGGCGGTCACGAGATAGCGCGGCGCGAGACCGCCGACGAGAAAGACCGAATCCTTCCATGGTCCGAGCCCGCGCAGGAGCGTAACCAGCACGCGCTCGCACGCGTCGGTGACCATGTCCTCATAGCCGCTGATCGTCTGTGGTTTGGGCATTATTTATCCAGACATTCGCTACGAAGATGCATCGCCATTTCACGGGAACGGCCGGACGCCTGGAGCAGGTCGAGATAGACCTGCAGCGGCGGCGCATAGCAGACGCCGTCGATCCGTTGGCCGACCGCGACATCGCGCCGGCTCTTCGCCTCGATGATGCCGAGATTCCACCCCTCCGCCACGGGCCGCGCGTCGAGATTGAGCAGCGCCTCGATCAGCTTCTGCCCAGGCTCGATCCGGCAACGAAGCTGCGAGATGGAAGAAAGATAGGGGGCATAGATTTGAGCGGCGACTTCGCCGGTGACCGCATAGGCGGCCGTCGCCTCGTCGCACGCCTGATCAAGGCGCAGCGCCAGCTCCAGTGCGTCACTCCCTTTCGGAACATAGTAGCGCCGCACCGTCGGTGCCTTCTGATCGCTCGCATAGCTGGTCCAGGCTTCGAGAAGGGGCCGTGCGGCGCGCAGTCGACGCTGTTTCGACGGCCCCGCGCCCTGCACATCGACCCACTCGCGCCGTTCGAGCTCCGTGAGGGTCTCGGAAGCCGTAGCCGGCGAAACGCCGCTCGCATCGGCGAGATCCTTCACGCCCAGCCAGTCCTGCCGCCTCTCATAAATTTCCTGGAGTGCGCGCGCCTTTTGCCCCTGAAAAATGGAATCGAATTTCTTCGTCCCTTTTTTCGGAGCCGGTTTATCGAGAAATATAAATGCCTTTTTGCCCGGAATATAAAGCGAGCCTCCGAGGTCGAAATATCCGACGCGTTCTTCCCGAAAGATTTCGCGAGCGCCCGGCGAGATCGCACGGGCGACAAAAAAGGGAATGATTTCCCGGTCGTCCCCGGAATTGCTGAGATGGGCCTGATTATTCCGAAGCTGCCAGATTGCTTCGCGCACATCGCGAGGAAAGAGCTGCGCCTTGATTTCGACGAGCAAGAGCAGCGGTTGGCGGTTGATAAATGCACCGATCAGCGCGTCGGCTTCGCCGCGAGGCCCGATTTTGACTTCAGATTGCTCGATCTGCGCATGCGCTTGCGGAAGCGCCAGAAGCGCCTCCAAAAGTGCATCGAGCAATTCGCGCTCGGAATTTTCAAATTCGGCCATATTTTGTGCCCAGCAAAAATCACGATAAAAGTGAATATTCGGAAAAACCTTGATATTTGCTGCGCAGAAAATTTGCATTAAAAAAATGGAAAAAATTTCATCTGAAATCTGGAAAGCGTCGAAACTGGCAACGTTCCGGTGGCATCAACGAAGGATTTTGGCGTCACCGCGCCTCGAGGGTGATTTCACGCCTGCTGAACTGAGATGGCAATTTGATCTCGATATCGCCCGATGTGATAGCCCAATCGGTCGTCACCAAGGCTGGCTCTTCGCCACTATCGTCCTCGGACACCAGCACCTCAACATAAATAACCGCGCTGGAAGTTGGACGAGCATGGTAAGTCCGAATATCCAAATCAGGCTCTCCCCGCCGCGAGATGACATACTCATGACCCGTCTCACGAACGTCGGCTTCGACCTCCGCCAAGACTTCGACCTCAAGGACAAAATCCTGTCCCTCCTCGGACTCGTCGACGAGAAACACGCTCGAAATCTCAAGATCGAAGAACTCGACATCTTCAACCTCGATATCGACACGGCGCGGACGATAGGAGTTAAGGCGTGCCCTCAGCCTTTCGCGCAGGGACGCGTCTCCACGAACATGCGCTTCAAGACGCTTCAGCAACTGGGCTGACGCCAGAGCCAGCGAGAGAAGCTGGGCAACGGAGTCCAATTGGATCAGATCGCCCCGTCCCTCGCAGAATTTCACCAGGTCCGGATCCTTGCCAACCACATATATTCTGGGTCGACCGGGCCGGATCCAGGCGAGGAGGCTCGACAGCACAAAGGCGTCCGGAAACTCGCTCTTTTTTTTGCCCTCACCAAAGGGCGCAGCACCAGCAAAATAATCGTCAAAAATCGCTTTGTGATCGGCAACAAGGGGGATTTCGGTAAATTTTGCTGTCGCTAGGAATTCTCGAAAGCGCGCATGAAGCAGTGCCTTCCGATCGGCTGGATCGGTATCGCCAAAAGGACCGCTTTGTCCAAGCTGGCCAAAAATCGCGTCGTGCTTCTTCGCTGCTGCTTCCGCCTCCGCCAGCGCTTCCGAAAGTCTCGCTTCAACCTCCCGAGTGGTGATTGAAGTGGTGATCGGCTCGAGCGTGCTCTTCGACGCTAGATCGATAAGGCTGGACCAAGTTCGCGATTGCCAGTCGAGACCCGCTGCACGAAAAGCCTCAGTATCGATGAAGGCATATGGCGTGACGAGGCGCTGTCCGCGCGGTGTTGGTGGTTCGCTCATCGTTGCAAACTAGCTTTTGCGACGGATTTCCTCAATCGTTCCCTTGGGCCTCGCCGCCCAATGCGACGCTTGAGAGAGAGCAAAGAATGGCGCAAAACTGGCTCACAGAGGCCGATGGACGGAGAACTAGCCTCAATTTGGTTCTAAATCTCAAATCGCCACTGCATGGACCGGGCCGCCGACGCTAGAGTTGATCGTCGGAGGTGACGATGATCATTTTCAAGATGCTGGCGATCGCCAGCCTGACGATCCTGACAGCATGTGCTCCGCCGGAGCCACGCAGCGTTCAATATTTCGAGGCCAATCTCGATGAGGCACGCGACGTCGTCCAAAGCTGCACGGCGGGCGACATGCGCGGCGATGAATGCAGCAATGCCAATGTCGCGGTCGAGACTGCCGAGGGAAAGGCCAAATTCGAGCGGTTCCGCGGGAAAAAGTAGCGAGTCTCAACCTGCCTGACGCGCAGTTGCCTCAAGCTCAGCGATGCGGTCACGGCAAATAGTCTCGACGATATCGGCGAGATGCTGAACCCGCGCGCCGAGCCATTCCAGTTCGTCGGCGGTGATCGCATAATGTTTCGAATAACGTGCCTTGATATACGCTTCCTTCAGCTTCTCGAAGCGCGATCGGTCGGCTTTCGCCTCGCGTGGCCAAGCCTCAAATAATCGGTCGTCGATCCGCTCCGCTTGACCACGTAGAAATGCTAGGTTGTGGATGTGCGGCGAATACGACGTGCAGACCAGCAAGACGCAATTGTAGAGACGCTCGGCCGCCTGATGAAAATCAAATGCAGCCTTCTTCAACCAGCCCTGCTCGATGGCGTGTGCCGCTGATCCAGCGAAGTGCCCCGCTGTTGAATGCCACTCGTCAAAATACTCGCGCGCCATCTCAAGCGCGGCATGCGGCGTCATCGGCTTGGGCTCGGCGAGTTCCCGGCCATCGGCCTCGTACAGCGCGATCCCGTCACGAGCGACGTCGATGAAGAAATAGCGCCCCTGCGTAAGTCCGGAATTCACCTCGTCGAGGCTGTGAACGATGAAATTCACCGGCGTGCGGAGCCGCTTGGTCACCGACAGTTCGCGAATGAGCCGGTCGTCGAGCTTCGACCAATAGTCCGCCCGATCGGTCAGCCTCTTGTCGTTGACGATGATCAGCAGATCATAGTCCGACTGGTAGCCCTTGGCCGTGTGCGGCTCGTCGACCCAGCCACCGCGCGCATAGCTGCCATAGAGGATGATCTTGGAAATCCGGCCCTTGCGCTTCCAGTCCTGCGTCGCGAGCGCCAGCGCATCCTCGAACTCCTCGAAGATGATTTCGACGACGCGCTCGATCTCGCGCTGCTTGTGCGGGGGAAGATGGTCGAGGCTGCTCTGCATTGGGGTCACCCTAACAAGGTGGCGGCACCCTTGCACCCGGAAGATTGTTCCGATGCGCAAGGATGCCGCAAGATGGCCGCCGCTCAGTCGGCGGGTGTCCAGATGATCGCGAAAACGTCGTCGCGATCCTGCCCCGCGGCCCGCCCGAGATTGGCGTAGATGCGCCGCGGCCCGAACTCGGGGGTCGCGAGCGAGAGCGACACATAGGGACGTCCGGATTGCTCGGCGACGCGGATCCAGCCGGCGCCGATCTCGACGCCATCGGACCAGACGCGATAGTCGGGCTGCACATCGCTCGCCTTGCCGCGGTTGGGGCGTATATCGATCGGTGCCTTGATCGACAGCGTGATGAGCTGGCCCACGAACCCTTTTTCGATGCTGCCGCTGACGATGCCGATGCTCGCCATGTCCTGTCTCCTGCTGATCGACCCGAGACCATCCCGGGCGTGAAGCCGGGAAGGACGGCGGCACAAGGCAGTCGCGCACCCGCAGGGCCGAAGCGAAGCGGCGGAGCGGGACGAAGGCCCGCTTGCGCGGCAGCCGCCGCCGTCCAGTTTGGCGGAGCGCCTCAGGATGGTCACGGACGCGCAGGACATTCAGCGAAGGACGGTGGGTAGCGTAAGCTGGCCTCGAGACAGGTTGGCCGAGTTAGCGGAGGATAGCGCGCAAGGCCCAGGAAGAACGCCTCACGACAATCGGGAAGAGGCTTCGCCTCAGTCCCGCAGCGCGTCGAGGACCCGGCATTGCTCGACGGTCGTGTGGCTGCAAATATCGAGCAGTCCTTCGAGCGTTCCCTCAAGCGACTTCAGGGCAGCGATCTTCTCGCGCACTTCGACAAGATGCCGCGAGGCGATGCGATCGACATCGGCGCAGGGTGTGCCTTCGGGCGTCTCCGACAACGACAACAGGCTGCGCACGGTGTCGAGAGAGAATCCCAGCTCGCGCGCCTTGCGCACGAAGGTGAGCCGGTCGCGATGCTCTGGCCCATAGATTCGGTGCCCACCGCTACTGCGCCCCGGCTCGGCCAATATGCCAATCTTCTCGTAATATCGGATGGTCACCACCTGGCAGCCGGTAAGCCGGCCCAAATCGCCGATCGAGAAACTTTCCTGCATAAAGTGCTTGAACCTATAGTTGCTATAGGTCGTATAGGCCTGCGCGAGCCACTTGCCAATTACGGAACGCGATCATGGATAAATGCTGCGGCGACGGCGATGCCGTCTCGAAACCTGTCACCGAAAAGAGCGGATGCTGCGGCGAGACGGCCCCGAATCCGCCGGTGATCGACAGCTGCTGCGCACCTGCCTCGGGTTGTTCCAGCACGGCTGCGAAGGCTTCCGCGTCCGACGCGCCTGCCGTCGAAGCGCCGCGCCATTTCGCCGGGGATGATTGCTGCTCGGCAAAGGAAGACGAGATCGCGGCGCTTGGCGCCTATGCGGACGTCCGCCGCGTCCTGCAGATCGTGCTCGTCATCAACCTTGTGATGTTCTTCGCCGAGTTCACCGCGGGCGTCTTCGCCCGTTCGACCGCGCTGATGGCTGACTCGGTCGACATGCTGGGCGATGCGCTCGTCTATATTCTCAGCCTTTATGCCCTGGAACGGAGCCTTCGCTGGCGCGCCGGGGCCGCATTGTTCAAGGGCGGGATCATCGCAGCTTTCGGCATCTGGGTGGCGATCGAGGTTGTTCTCAAACTCACCGGCAACATCGTCCCGACGGCCGGAACGATGGGCATTTTCGGCTTCATCGCGCTGGCAGCAAATCTCACCTGTCTCGCGCTGCTCTATCAGCACCGTAACCGCGACGTGAACATGTCGAGCACGTTCGAATGCTCGCGCAACGACGTCATCGCCAACACCGGCGTGATCGTGGCGGCCGCAGGCGTCTATCTGACGGGGTCGGGATGGCCCGACATTCTGGTCGGAAGCATCATTGCCATCCTTTTCTTCCGATCGGCAATCCGCGTTCTCAGCCAGGCATGGCCGCAATTTCGCGCCTCGCGACCGACGGTAGTGGCGACCCTCGACTGAGCGCCGGTCGCTGTCGTCCGAGCCGCTCCGAAGCTCGTCGGCAGGAACTTCAGCGGTCCCGCCTAGCCGCAACCCCTTCCCGGTGTACAAGCGTCGACGTATAAGCCGCGGCCATCGGCGCGCCGCCTTTTAAAGCGCGCGGCGATGGCATGATTTTTCCTCCACACAGGGATCAGCAGATGACGTGGCCCAAAGGAACGCGCGCCCTCGTGCTGCATAATGCCAAGGCGCGGCAAGGCGAGCAGGCGCTCGTTCCCGTTCGCGAGCGCCTCGCTGCCGGCGGCCTTCTGGTGACGGTCGAACCGTTCGAGAGCCTCCCCGAAATCGCACGCGACGTGACACGCCTGCATCAGACCGCCGATATCATCGTCGTGTGCGGCGGCGACGGTTCGATCTCATCTGCTGCGCCCGCGGTGATCGAAAGCGGCCTGCCGCTGGGAATCATTCCCGCCGGAACCGCGAATGACCTGGCGCGCACCCTGTCGATCCCGCTCGACTTCGCAGCGGCGGCCGACGTCATTGTCGAGGGCCACAGCCGGCGGATCGATGTCGGCACGGTCAATGGCCATGCCTTCTTCAATGTCGCGAGCATCGGGATCAGCAGCGAACTTGCGCAGAAGCTCGACCCGGCGATCAAGAAAAGGTTCGGCCGCCTCGGCTATGCCGTCGCCGCGCTGCGGGTCATCCTGGCCGCCCAGCGGTTCCGGGCGAGGATCCGCGAGAAGGGCGAGTCGAGGACCGTCAGCACCTATCAGGTCGCGATCGGTAACGGACGCCTCTATGGCGGAGGCAATGTCGTCGAGGAGAATGCCGCGATCGATGACGGCACGCTCGATCTTTATAGTCTCGAGGTCAAAAACCTATGGAAGCTCGCCCTCATGCTTCGCGCCTTCCGCTCCGGCACGCATGGGGCGTGGAAGGAAGTGCGCACCGCCAAATGCGTCGAGTTCGATATCGAGACGCGGCGGCCGATGCCGGTGAACACCGACGGTGAGATCGTCACCGCGACGCCGGCGCATTTCCGGGTGCTACCGAGAGCGATATCGGTCCTGGCCCCGTGCGAATGCCCCGTCAATGCGCGGCAATTCCCACTCTATCATCATTGAGCGAGGATCGGCGATCCGCCGCGAAGCCCTTGTGAGAAGGACGGTTTTGCCGTAAATCGCGAAGCGCGGGCCGGGCCCCTCTGACGGTCGTACAGCGACGGCCGTGATGTCGGACCGCATCGAGCGACGCTCGGTGCAATTGTCTGCGTTCCCATCGATCTGCACCTTCGCGCGACCGGTTCTGTGGCAGCATCGCTGAGGAAGGGCGTTCGACATGGAAGGCTTGGTCACCCTGTTTCAGGATCCCGCAGTCTGGGCGGCACTGTTGACGCTTGTGGTGATGGAAATCGTCCTCGGCATCGACAACCTCATTTTCATCTCGATTATCTCCAACAAATTGCCCCAAGCCCAGCGACAGAGAGCAAGGCGCATCGGCATCTCGCTGGCCTTGGTCATGCGCCTCGCCCTGCTTTCGGTGATTGCTTGGCTCGTCGGGCTGACGGCGATCGTCGTCGATTTCGGTTTGCAGGGCGCGCCGGATGCCTATGGCAAGCCAAGCTTCGAGACCGCCTTTTCCTGGCGCGACATCATCTTGATCGCGGGCGGCCTTTTCCTGATCTGGAAGGCGACCTCGGAAATCCACCATAATGTCGATCCCAACCCGAACGACGATGTCTTCAGCGCGGGCAAGAAGGCGCTGACGTTCGGATCGGCGATCGTCCAGATCCTGCTGCTCGATCTGGTCTTTTCGGTCGACTCGATCCTGACCGCCGTGGGCATGACCGAACATCTGCCGATCATGGTGATCGCGGTGGTTTCGGCGGTCCTCGTCATGCTGCTCGCGGCCGACCCGCTGGCCAACTTCATCCGCGACAACCCGACCGTCGTGATGCTGGCGCTCGGTTTCCTGCTGATGATCGGTGTCGTGCTGATCGCTGACGGCTTCGGAGCAAAGGTGCCCAAAGGCTATATCTACACCGCCATGGCGTTTTCGGCCGGGGTAGAAGGGCTCAATATTTGGGCGCGGCGCCGGCGTGAGCGGGTCGCGCTTGCAAAAGCCTCGGGCGAAACCGCCGAAACGAAATAGTCGACGCCCGGCAGCACCGAAGTTGTTCTGCCGTCGTTTCCGGAGAATAGACTCGATCTGGATCTATCTCGGTGCAGTCGGCTTGCATGCCGCTGCGGCAAGGCTATGCTTTGAAGTGCATCGGGCAAGGCGCACGGTGCCAGGCGTGAGAACCTGCTTAGCTTAGTTTTCCTATTCCATCCTGCCGGGTGGCCGCTGCGCATGTCCAAGCCCTCGGGCTAAAGGCGGCGGCGCTTGTTCGCTAAGCAAGTTCTCAACGCCCGGCTTGCCGCCTTCGTCCCGAACGGGAAGGCGGCAGGTATGGACTTCGAGGACAAGGACGGCGAGCGACCGGGTGTTGCCGGCGGCGATCCCTTGCCGCCCGAGGACTGGGAGCGGGTCGGGCGGTCGGCGCGCATCGAGGCGATCTACGCCGAGCACCGGCCGCAAATTACACGCTTCTTCAAGACCCGCGCACCGAACCAGGATGTCAGCGATCTCGTGCAGGAAGTTTTCAGTCGTTTCGCAAGCGCGCGCGGCGGCCTCGCGGCACTTGTCGAAGGTCCGGGCGCCTATCTTGTGAAATCCGCGCGCATGCTGCTGGCCGAGTATGGTCGCGCGGACGGGCGCCGCCACCGGTCGCAGCACGACAGTTTCAGCGATGAACATGAGGGAGCGAGCGACCCGCACGCCGCGCTCGAGGCGCGCGACGTTCTGCGCCGGGCAGAAAGAGCCATTTCGAGGCTATCTCCGCTCACGCGCGAGATTTTCCTGATGCATCGCTTCGAAGGCCTACGCTATCCCGAGATCGCTCGAATCAAGGGAATCAGCGTGAAGACGGTCGAAAGCCACATGACCAAAGCCCTTGCCGCCATCAAGCGCGCGCGGGGTAAGCAGTGAGCCGCGCCGAGAGCGAAGCCACCGCCTGGCTCGACAAAATGATGGGACCCGATGCCGACCAGCACCGGGCGGCGTTCGACGAATGGCTGGCCAAGCCGGACAACGCCAAGGCCTATGGTGAAGCGCGCGACAATTGGAACTGGTCTGCGGCGATGTCGCCGTCCCGGATCGAGGCCGATGTGCGGGCCGATGCCCGGGAGCGCGAACCCGGCGGGCGGCGATGGGCTTTTGCCACAATCCTCGCTGCGGTGATCGCGGTCGGGTTCGCCTGGTATCTTGTCGGTCGCGATAGCGATCGGCCGATCATCGCCACCAATTCGGCGCAAGGCGAGAGCAGGCTCGCCGACGGGACGCGCGTGACGCTGATGGACGGCGCCCGCATCGAGACGCGCTTCTCGGACGGCGAACGCCGCGTCGTCCTGCATGACGGCCGCGCCAGGTTCGAAGTCGCGCACGACGCGTCGCGTCCCTTCCTCGTCGAGGCCGGAGATTCGGTCACGCGCGCGCTCGGCACCATCTTCGAGGTCGATCTCCGCGCGGATGTCCCGCGCATCGCACTGGTCGAAGGCTCGGTCGAGGTGCGGCGCCTCGAGGGCGGAAAGGCACTTCGCCTCCGTCCCGGCGAACGCGCCGAGGTCAGGTCGACCGGACCCCAGCCGATCACGGGCGAGGAAGCGAACGCCCCGGCCAAATCGCTGTGGGCCGACAATCTCTCGCTTGGTGCGATCCTCGACCGCGCTGGCCGCGAGAATGGCGTCAAGATCAGCTTGGCCGATCCGGCGCTGGCCTCACTGCAGGTGACGGGACGCTTCGACATGACCGACGCCCGGAAACTTGCGCTGAAGCTCGGCGCCGCGCTCGATCTCAAGGTCGAGTTCGGTGCGAACGGACCCATTCTGGGCGCGAAATCCGAGTAGGATGCCCAATAAAAACTCATAGGGTATTCGGAGCACCCGTCATTTTTTCCCTTCAGACGGCCAAAATCGGCCGCACGGGAGGGATGAATGACGATGAAATTTTTCGCGGCCGTTCTGGCTTCGGGCGTATCGGCGACCGCACTCTATGCACCCAGCGCGTGCGCGCAGACGGGCGAGCAGACATACAACATCGAGGCACAGCGTCTTAGCGACGCGCTTCGCAAATATTCGGACATTTCCGGCCGCGAGGTCATCGCGGCTTCGAGCCTGCTCGAAGGCCGACGCAGCAACCGTGTCCGCGGGCGCCTCTCTCCCGACGCCGCCCTTTCCCGCCTCCTTTCCGGCACAGGCTTGACCATTGAACTGGTGGAAGGCGCGTGGGTGCTGCGCGCGGGAAACGGCGATGCGGCGGAGGCGGGATCGACTGACGGGGTCAACGAAGCGATCGTTGTGACCGGCACGCGCATTCGCGGCGCCGGACCGGTGGGATCGCCAGTCGTCACGCTTGGTCGCGCCGATATCGAGAAGAGCGGCACGGGATCGGTGCAGCAGCTTCTTCAAGCGCTCCCGCAATCCTTTGCGGGCGGACCTAACGAGACGACCCTCGGAGCGACCACTCGAAACGGCGCGGGAACCGACGGCACCTATGGTTCGAGCGTCAACCTGCGCGGACTGGGCCCATCCTCGACCCTTGTTCTGATCGACGGCAGTAGGCCCGCCCTCGGCGGGCTCGGAGGCGTATTCGCGGACGTATCGCTGATCCCGCTAGGCGCGATCGACCGGGTCGAGATCCTGACCGATGGCGCCTCGGCGATCTACGGAGCCGATGCTGTCGCCGGCGTCGTGAACATCCGGCTGAGGAACCAGTTCGAGGGAGCCGAAACCCTCTTTCGGGTCGGCACCGCTGATGGGGATATGGGCGAAGTCCAGATCGGCCAGCTATTCGGACGAAAATGGGACCGCGGCCATCTCGTGCTCGCCTACCAGTTCAGCCAACGCGACGCGCTTGCCGCAGCAGACCGGGATTTTGCGACCGAAGACCTGCGTCCATTCGGTGGGCCGGACTACCGCTCGCTGTTCGCCGTGCCGGGGACGATCACCGCGGCTAATGGGCAGACCTTCGCGATTCCGGCCGGGCAGAACGGGACGGCGCTGACTCCGGGCCAGCTCGTCGCTGGAACTCGCAATCCGGGAGACCGCCGCGCGGCGAGCGATCTCCTTCCTCGCCAGCGCATCCACAGCGCCTATGCCGCGCTCGAGTTCGACCTTACGGACAGCCTCACGTTCCGGGCCAGCACGCTCGCTGCCCAGCGCGACTATCGGAAAGTTGCGCTCAACCAGTATCTGAGCATCGTGCGGGTGCCGGTGACCAACCCTTTCTACGTCGATCCTATCGGGACGCGGCAACAAGTCAGCGTGAACTATAATTTCGCGAATGATCTCGGCGCGCCTATCGACACGGGACGGGTGCGAGGCATCAGCAGTTCGGCCAGCCTCGAGCAGGCGATCGGCGCGTGGCGGATCCAGCTTGGCGGCGCCTATGGGCGCCAGAAGAGCCGGAGCGACAGTATCAACATTCCGAACCGCGCGCGCCTTGCGGCGGCGATCGCGGACACCAACCGCGCGACGGCATTCAATGTTTTCGGTAACGGAACCGCGAACAATCCCGCAACTACAGCGGCCATTCGCGGAAGCATCGGATCGCGCGACGATTATGAAAGCTGGTCCGCGGCGCTTCGCGTCGATGGTTCGCTCATTCGCCTGCCCGGCGGCGACATGCGGGTCGCCTTCGGCGCCGAGTACCGCCGCGAACGCTATGAGAATTTCACGGTCAACGACCTGAGCCGTGCGACGCCCAGCACTACCGCGCTCACCGGGCTGCCGGGGCCGCGTCACGTACGCTCGGCATATGCTGAGATTCTCGTGCCGCTCTTTGGTCCCGACAACAGCGTTGCCGGCATCGAGCGGCTCGACCTTTCGCTTGCAGGCCGGATCGAGGACTATAGCGACGTCGGGCGCACGACCAACCCGAAGCTCGGGCTCCGCTGGGAAGCGCTCCCCGGCATTGCTGTGCGCGGCAGCTACGGGACCTCGTTCCGCGCACCTGCGTTCGACGAACTGATTGGCCCGGCTGTCTCGAACTATACGACGCTGCGCGTACCCGACCCGAGCTCGCCGACAGGCACCGCCAACGTCATCGGGCTCTTCGGCTACGGTCCCGGCATCAAGCCGGAGAAAGCGACCACCTGGACGGTCGGCCTCGACGTCGCGCCCCCGTCGATCCGCGGGCTTAAAGCGTCGGTCACCTATTATGATGTCGACTATCGCGACCGTATCGGCTCGGTCAGCGAGGATTATCTTCGCTTCCTGTCCCGCCGCGACCTGTTCGGCGGCGTGGTAACCGAGAATCCGTCGGCCGAACTTCTCGCTTATTATTTCTCGTTCCCGACCTTCACGAATCCGCTTGGCCTCGCGCCGGGCGATGTCGATGCCATTCTCGACGGTCAGGTCCGCAACCTGTCCGCCATGCGCCAGACCGGGCTCGATTTCGATCTTGGCTACGCAACGGAGCTCGCCGGCGGCCAGATTGACCTTGGTCTGTCGGGAAGCCACATCTTCCGGATCGATCGGCAGCTTACGCCGGGCACGCCGGCGGTGGACGTCGTGGGCACATTCGCAAATCCGGCGAAGTGGCGGCTGCGCGGACGCGCCGGCTGGTCGCGCGGAGGTTTTGCGGCGACCCTCTTCGCCAACTATGTCGGCGGCTATCTCAACCAGATCCCCGCGGTCCCGGAGCGCGTATCGTCCTGGACAACGTTCGACCTCAGCCTCGCCCAACGCTTCGGCGGTGATGACAATGAACGCGGCCTGCAACTGGGGCTGAGCATCCTCAATCTGTTCGATCGCGATCCGCCCTATGTGAACAACCGGACCAATACATCGGCGCTCGCCTATGACCCCGAAAAGGCGAATCCGCTCGGACGCACCATCTCGCTGCAGGCCACGATCCGGTGGTGAGACAAGCGGTCTGGGCGGCGGTTTTCCTTGCGGCGGCTTCGCCGGCCGCCGCCCAGACAAGTCCCCGCGAGCTCGTAGAGATGACCGACTTTTCTGGGCTCGCGGTCTCTCCCGACGGGCGCTGGCTGCTCTACCGCCGCGAGCGCCCGTCGACCATGAGCGGACAGATCGAGACCGCCTGGTATCTCGTCGGCACCGATGGAGCCACACCGCCACGGAGGATCGGCGATGGCGGCCATGCGAGCTGGAATGGAACCGGGATCGTCGAAGCGGGCTCAGCCGCCTGGTCGCCGGAAAGCGACCGCTTCTATTTCCGCGCGCGGGTGGACGGCGCCACGGGACTATGGGAAGGCCGCCCCAGCGGCGCCCTCGCACCATTGATCGTTCGCGACGCCGATATCGAACGCTTTGCAGTCGCCCCCGATGGCGGCATCATATTCGAACTCGGGCCCTCGCGTGCCGCGATCGCGCGGGCCGAAGAGAATGAGCGGGACAGCGGCATTTTGGCCGATGGACGGGTCGATCTCGCGCAGACGCTTTATCGAGGGGCAATGATCGCGGGCCGACCCGCAAGCCAGCGTCTCAATGGCGACTGGTTCGATCGGGAGGCGCTCCTCGACCGATTGCCGCGACAGATTGTTCGTCGGGATCCGACTACGGCGAGAGAGCGACCCGCCCACGCTATCGAGGCGGAGCTTCTCCGACCATCGCCGCAACCGCTTCCCGAGCCTTTTCGCGCGGCCGCGTCGCAAGCCGGCATCTGCGCTGTGGAAGCACCCTGCGGCGATCCCGACGCGCCAAAAATCTGGAAGGGAATGGCGGTCGGCGATGGACGTTTCGTGGTGACGACGCGCGACCGGAAAGTTCGTCAGAGCGTTTTTCTCTGGGCTAAGGCGACCGGCCTGACGCGCCTCGCGGCCAGCCCAGGCCTTTTGAGCGGCGGCGGTGAGATGGCGGCATGTGCGGCGTCGCAAACGGCGGCCTTCTGCGTAGCCGAGAGCGCCGCCATGCCTCCACAACTGCAGCGAATTGCGCTGGATGGCAGCGGAACCCTCGTCCTCGACCGACCCAACGACCTTCCTGACCACGACGATCTTCTCACCGAGGCGATCGAGTGGCAGGTGGGCGGCAGCCGTGCGTCGGGTTGGCTCGTCCGCCCGAAGTTCCCCGGACGGCTGCCGCTTTTCATCACTTACTATCGCTGCGCCGGTTACCTTCGCGGCGGGCTCGGCAATGAGTGGCCACTTCGCGCCTTGGCCGCCAGCGGGATTGCCGCGCTTTGCATCAACCAGCTGCCATCGGGCGGGGCGAAAGCCGAAGCCCGTTATGAGCTGGGCCTCGCAGCGGTGCGCGCTGCTGTAGCGGAGCTGGATCGCCGCGGGCTTGTCGACCCCGGCCGCGTCGGGATGGGCGGTCTCAGTTTCGGCAGCGAGGTTGCGATGTGGACAGCGACCCACAGCAAGCTTCTGAGTGCGGTCTCGATCGCGTCGGTGCAGGCCGAGCCCGCCTATTACTGGTTCAACGCCGGCATCGGACGCGATTTCTTCCGCCAGAATCTCGAGACTCAATGGGGTCTCGGCGCGCCCGACATCGATGCAGCCGATTGGAAGCGGCGCTCGCCCTCGCTCCAGGTCGACAAGATCACCGCCCCCGTGCTGATGCAGCTCCCGGAGCAGGAGGCCCGACTTTCGCCCGAACTGCAGGCCCGCCTCTCAGCGAGCGGAAAAGGTGAACTCCACGTCTTTCCCTTCGCCCCGCACATCAAGGCCGAGCCAAGGCAGAAGCTTGCTGTGTACCAGCGCAACCTCGACTGGTTCCGCTTCTGGCTGCAGGGCTACATCGATCCCGATCCTGCCAAAATAGCTCAGTATGCGCGTTGGACCGGCCTGAATTTCCCGGCGCCCAAGTCGGAAACCGATGCGATCCAAAGTTCGATATCTGCGAGTTCGAGCAAACGAAAGTAGTCATAGTCGCCCTCGATCCGTTCGCGCGCCAGATAGGCTTCAACCCTCTTCCGATCGATCAGACCCTCGCGTGCGAGCCGCCCCTCCAGCAGTATGGGCGCAAGGGAGCGGCGCTGCGCCAGGAACGCCTCGGCGCACATCGTCTCGAGCCGCCCCTTGTTGCGGCGCCATGCGACGATGGCGGGGAGGTGGCTCGCAAAGGCTGCGCGCGCGACCGCCCGATCACGGCCGCGCGCGACCCACGCCCAGGACGGAATAGCGAGACAAAGCTCGACCACCGGCTGCGACAACAGCGGAGCGACGACATCGCGTCCGTACCAGCGCCCGGGACGATCCAGAAAATCGCCAATTCGCAATATGGATTGTACGTGACGGATCTTGCCGACGGGGAGGTCATCCACGACCTCGTCCCATGGGTGCGGCAGCGGCTCATCGGGGAGCATGGTCCGCACGCAATATCCATCGTCGCGAGGCCAGGCGGCATCTCTGCCCGCGCGCCACTGCCGCCAGACGGCTCGGGCTGCCCTCCAGACGGTTGCATTGCAGAGGCGGGCGCAATCATTGAGAGCCGCAAGGCTGCGCGGGAGCGGACCGAGCGAAAGTAACGCATCGAGCGCCGGCATGATCGACCGATTAATCGCGAAGACATTGTCTCCACCGATCCCGGTAAAGATGCTGGACCCCGACATCTCATTTGTCGCGGAACCGAGAGCCGCGTCGATCCCTGCGAGGACGCCATAGGTGGCCGGGCGCGGTGCCAGGAACGCGGGGCCTGCGGTGAGGTCAAGCACAGCGTCGCCATGCACATATTCGACAAGGTCGATGCCGCATCTTTCGGCGACGGCGCGAGCAAAGCGTCTTTCATCGCCATCGGGGCTGGCAGTCGCGATCGTCGCGGCGGAAAAGGCGTGTTCGCCCTGCGCCAGCGCCGCCGCGACGATCGAGCTGTCGAGGCCGCCGGACAACTCGACAACGATGCTGTCGCGACTGTTGGCCCAAGCCGAAACGCAAGCGCGAATGCGCTGCTCAAGAAGAATGGGGGCGTCACCTTCGCCCACGCTCTCTCGCGCATGCGGCCATGGAGACCAAAAAGTCTCGGTCGTCGGAAGTCCGCGGCCAAGGATAAGCGCCGTTCCCGGTAGAAGCTCCTGGGCCCCTGACAGCCCGGTTCTCGCCGTGCGAAAGTTGCTGAACGACAGGAGGTAACGAAGATATTCCTCATCGACGGAGAGGGCGACACTGAAGGTTTCAATCAGCTCGAGGTGCGAGAAGAGCAGAACCCCTCCCGCTACCTCCAGCCAGTATAGCGGCATCCCGGTGATCGGAGCCCGGCTGATCGTCAGGCCTTCGGCCTGGTCCACCATAAACTCGAGATAATTGCCCCATGAAGTCGAGCGCGAATTCTCGAACCAATCGCCAAGAACCAGGCGTCCCGGATCGTGGATCGATATACCGACGCCTTCACCTGCGAAAAGCGCTAGTTCCGGAACGAGGCGGTCCAACGAACGCAGCCCATGCCTACCGGCTGCCACTGCAAGCTCTGTCGCCAAAGGTTCGCCGCCCAGAAATCCGAGGATAGCTTGCTCCATCATACGACCAGAATCGGCTGATAGTTTCGTGCCTCCTCCGCCGTTCCCGTCAGGACATACGCGCCCGACTGGAGCCAGCAATGCGCCGCGAAGGGATTGGTGCGCACTCCGAAGACCAGCGTTGGCGCGAGGCTCCTGCGAAGCGCCATTCGGTATAGCGCGAGCGAATCGACAAGGCAGCGGGGCGCGATCGGAACGAAGGTCCGCGAGCGCGCGAATGCCGTCCCCAACGCTCTCAATTCACTCTCGTGTCCGCTTCTGTCCAGAAGCCGCTTGTCGCGAAGCAGTTGCTCTATGGTCGAAGGTAGCCGGTCGGGCTTCAGTGCCCGCGCGGCCCAAGCCAATGCGCACCAGGCGCCGAAGAGCGATCGAAGGCCGCTCCGCTCGGAGTCCGGGCGGCTGAGATCGTCTGTCGGAACGTCGATTGCGGGCGCTTCGATGCGAAAACCAAAATCGCTGCGGACGAAGAGGCCGGTGTCGACGAGCAGCGTCATAGCATCGCTGTCATTGGGCTTGCCGGCGAGAAGCCGATCGAATGCCGCGCGCCGGGCATCCGTCATGAGTAAGTAGCGGTCGCGCCGGAGATCGAGAAAGATCATATCCGGGCCAACGGTGCAAAAGCCCACACCGGGTGCGAGTTTCCAGCTCATCGCATCATACCGTATCCGGGTGCCGGCGGGTCGCGCCGACACCCGAACGATCGGCTCAGTCGAGGCTGATGCCGTTCTGCAGGTCCTTCCCGCCGATTTCGACCGGGGGGCCGAAATCGCCGAGGGTGTCTGCGCTGACGCTGCCGAGCTCGACGAGGTCGTTGGTCTCGCGATCCATGATCGTTTCCTCCATGATGCCGCGGAATTGCGGCTCCATCGAAGCTAAGGAGACCGCGCCGTATAGGAATTTAATACGACTCATATTCTTCGAATATTATCCAGCGGCTCGGACCGCCGCCGGATCTCGGCCGCGACGCGGCCGGCATAGGAGGCGCGGCGGCGATGGAAGCGCGTGATTTTGCTGCGTAACGCGCTCCACCGACCGAACCGGTAATCGTCCGCCATCGCCGTGAGCGCGTCGCCCACAGACCCGTCGACACGAGCCTCCAATGTGCGGATTGTCATGCTTCGCTCGACACAATTGACGATGGAAGCGCGAAGTTCGCCATTGCCGCTGGCAATTGCGATGGTCCGGAAGAGGCCATTGAGCCCCTCGGGATAGGACTGGTGATTCGCGAGCGAGATCAGCCCGCCGGGCAAATCGGGCCTCGGTGTCCTCCCCTTCAACGCCAGCGAAAGGAGAGCGCCGGTCCACCAATAGAGTTCGACCAAGTCCGCCTCATTCAGGAGGGGCTGCCGAAACCCCTCCTGGTGCCAGCTCTCTATAATCCGCTCGCCCGACAGGCGATACAGGGCGTCGCGAACCGGGGTAGCGCTGGCCGCCAGCGACTTTGCGAGCTGCGCCGCCTCCAGGCGCGTACCGGGCGGATAGGTGCCCGACAGGATACGCGCCTTGAGGTCCAGATAGACCCGCTCCATCGTGGTGCCCGGGCTCATGCCGCGAGCGTCCCGTCTCCGCCCGCCGATCGTCGGTCGCCGATATAGTCGGCAAGAAGCGCCTGCTGATCGGGCCGGAGCGCATCCACGGCGGCGATCGGGTCAGGGGGATAGCCGCGGAACAGGATCGAGGGACACTGACCCTCGAAGTTGCCGAGGTTCGGGCGATGCTGGACATAACCGGTCAAGGCCGCCAGCTCGGGTGGAAAGTCCTTCGCGACGTCGGGTGGATAGGCGAGCCACTGGTTCTCATAGGGTTTCAGCCAGCCGAGGCAGTAGCTGATGATGATCCCGCGCCGAACCGACGGGCTGCAATTGCCGCCAGCGCCGTGAAGCGTCGAACCCAGGAAGACGATGGCGTCGCCCGGCACGGTCTCGGCAATGATCGGTTCCTCGGCCGGCTCTTCGACTAGCGCTTCGAGTCCAAGGCTTTTCGGCCATATGATCGTGGCGCCATTCTCGGCGGTGAAGGGCGTCAGCGGCCACATGACATTCACGAGATATTCGACCTCGCCGAGCGTGCCTTGCCACATGTCCTGATCGCGGTGCGGAAACTGCGGAAGGGCTCCCGGATGCAGCTCGATCGCCTGGGCGAGATTGAGCTGGATGCGCTCGCACCAGTCGCCGAGCGCCGCCTCGGCGAGGGCGAGGATGGCCGGGTTCATCACCAGCGCGCCGACATGGGGCGAGCGGATGAGCAGGCGCCCGAAGCGCTTGGTGCGCTCGCCATAGAAGCCGCCCTCGCAAAAAGGCGTCGCGGCGTAGCGCGGATCGAGGTCCCGATCGATAGCCGCAATCAGCTCGGTCGGAGCCGCCGCGCGGACGATCGCATAACCGTCTTCCTTGAGTGCCCGCATCTGAGCGGAGACTGGCTGATGGCTATCAGCTGGAGCGATATTGGTGATCATGGACTGCCTCCCTTCAAGCTGCATCGGCCGCGACCGGCAACGCGGCACTCCCCGAAACAATCCCCGCCGCTTCGAGCTTTGCAGGCGTGTCCCGGTCGATCTCGATAAGCAGCGCGGTCAGAGCGCGGCCATCGTAAATGGCGGGTTCGCCCAGCGATCGGCAGTCCCAGCCGAAGGTCCGGATCTGAGCGAACCAGTCGAGTTCGGCGACGCCGGTGTAGGAGCGGATGCCGTTGGCGAGCGCAAAGTCGACGAGGCCGACAAGAAGCGTGTCGCGCGCGATGCGGCGCTGGCGCGCTCCGATTCCCGGCGACAGGCAGAAGCGGGTGATTTCGAAGATATCGGGACCGGACGGCGGGATGCCGGCGACGAGGCCGGGGAAGAGACCATCGAGAAGAGCCGGGCGCGTGGTGGGAAGGAGGCGCGTCGAGGCGAGATGCCCGCCGTCCTGATCGCCGACGATCAGATAGGTCGCATGGGGGTCGTCGAAATGATCGATCTCGAACCGGTCGGCGAGCACCGGCAGGTCCCACTTTAGAAGATCGATGAAGACGCGCTTGCGCGCCTCGAACATGGCGCGGAGCAATTGATGCTCGTGCCCGCGGTTGGAATGGTCGATTACGGAAAGCATGGATGTGTCTCCTTTTCGAAAGAGACCATCCAATTGAACGGCTTTTTGCCGCTCCACCATAGCACGATAGGGGGGTGCCAGCGAAAAAACTCAGCGCTTCGCGACCTCCTCGAAGCTGATGTCGCCATCATATAGGGCACGCACCGCGAGCACGGTCCCGCCCTTGGCGTCATACCTTAGCCGGGCGTTGCGCAGATGCTCGCGAACGGTATCGGGGCTCAGATCGAGGATGCGGCCGATCCGCCATATCGGATTGCCCTTGGCTGCCAGGATCAGGCATTCGCGCTGGCGGTCGGTCAAGCGCGGTCCGACGCGGGCGAGGCCCGGATTGGCGAGCAGGCGCGCGGCTTCGAAGGCCGGCCCGCCGATCATCCGGGCAAAGAGCAGCGCCCGGTCGTTAGCGGCGATCCCCGGCGTCCAGGCAAAGGATACCGAACCATGCGCCTCGCCGGGGATGTGCGCCGGGATGGTCAGACCGTCACCGATCCCGTGCCGCTGCGCTTCGCTGAGGACCAGTTCGTCTTCGGGCCGTTCGCCTGAAAGCGGCTTCATGTTGCGCCAGAAGAAACCCTCGAGACTGCGGTGGCTGGCGCGATGCACCGGATCGGTGAGCCCAAGGCCACGCTCGTCGAACCAGCGCGCCCAGTCCTCGGGATAGTTGTGGACGCGAACGCCCCTGTCGGGAGCCGCGAGGAAATCGACATGGTGGCTCAGCGCGAACCAGGCGCAGCCCATCAGCGCGCAGGCCTCCCTCAGCAGATCAGCGAGACCCGCCGCATCTTTCACCTTCGTGACGTCGAGCGCAAAAGCATGCGCAGCGTCCATCGTCGGCATTGCGACCCGTGGCAGCGAACGGCGGTCGTCGCCAAGTCGGCCGACCGTCGCTGCTCCTCGTCATGGCCTGCGAGCTATGCCCTCTCAATGGGCCGTCCCGCCGGCGACGGGCGATCGCCGCTGGTCGGAGCGATCTACAACGATGTAAAATTGCGGATGTTGCGAATATATTTCAAACATATTCGCGAGATAGAACCAGATTGGGGCTATTTTGCCAGAGGCCTGTGCGAGCGGCCTAAGCCTTCAGCGGCCGCGCCTCCGGAAATCCCAAACGGGGAGCCCCATCTTCGCAGCCTTGTCGGCGAGATTGTCCTGGATGCCGGTGCCGGGGAAAAGGATGATTCCGACGGGCAGCGCTTCCAGCATCCGGTCATTGCGCTTGAACGGTGCGGATTTGCCATGACGGTTCCAGTCGGGACGAAAGGCGACCTGGGTCACGCTGCGGGTCTCGGCCCAGCAGGCGGCGATGCGTTCGGCCCCCGTCGGTGTCGCTCCATGGAGCAGGATCATGTCGGGATGGCGATCGCGAGCCCGGTCGAGGGCGCCCCATATCGCCCGGTGATCGTCGACGTCCGCGCCGCCAGTGAACAAAATGCGCGTGCCCTCGGGTAGGAGAGCGGCCGCCTTCTGACGCAGCCGCGTGTCGAGAAAATCGCGGCTGTCGATCAGTGCCGCGGTCATCGACCGGTGCTGCGCCCGCGATCCGCTGCGGGGTGCCCAGGCTTTGCGGCAATGGATCCGGAATTGCTCGGCGGCCCCGTCGCGGAAGAATTCCATCGTGTCTCGGCGTTCGATCAGCGAAATTCCTTCGCGCGTGGCCCGCTCAAGCTCGACCGAGCGTATCTCGCTGCCGTCCTGCTCGCGCTGAAGCCGCCGTTGCAGCTGCTCATTGTCGTCCAGCGCGCGTTCGACACGGTCGCCGGCGCGGTGGAAGATGTTGACGAGGTTCCAGAGGAGGTCGTCGAGGTCGGGTTCGATACGCGTTTCTGCGAGGCAGCCCGCCAGCGCGTCGAACATATCAGCAATCGCCCCGCCGGCGAGGCGGGCGTCGGGAAGCGGCCTCGGATCGGGTTCATCCTCGAAGGGTCGGTAACCGAAGAGCTGCATTTCCTGGAGGAGATAGGCAGTTGTGCCGGGCTCGGCGGGTTGGTCCTGGGAGGTGGCATCGCCGTGCATCTTGGGTCTCCGTCTGTCTGAGCCGCGCCTCGCGCGGCCTTCGTGGCGACGGCTCGCGGCATTCGGGGCAGGACCGCATCGCGGCATGCCGCGACTGGAGCGCAGCGGAGGATGGCGGGCGCGCGGCTATTTTGCCTCGCGATGCAAAGGGGCCGCATGGCCCCGGCGGAAAATAGCCGTGCGCCCGCCATTGCGGTGCTGCCCTGCATGCAGCAGTCGCCCTCTAACGAAGGCCGGGGCGCGCCTGCAGCGGAAGGCTAGCGCAGCTCCCGCCATCTCCTGCCTGTTCCGGCGATCCCGACGCGCTCAGAGATATTCCATGCGATCGGCGGACATAAGCTGACCGCGAAGCGAAGCCGCCATCGCGCTTCGGCCCAGCGCTCGCAGATCGCCGTTAAAGTCGCCATGCCGGGGTTCGAGCGGGCAGGCCTCGATACCGCATTCGGACGCACGCTCGCCGAGCTTCGCCAAAGCGGTGTCGCCGGCGGGATCATCGTCGCGCGCAACATAGAGTCGCTTGAGACGCTCCGGAAAAGCGATGGCGGCAAGATGCGCTCCCGATAGACCGGCGATCATCGGCAGGGTCGGCATGACCTGCCGCAGCGAGAGGATGGTCTCAAGGCCTTCGCCCGCGGCCATGACGACGCCGGAGGCACCGAAGCGGACGCCATTGCCGAGGAGATGACCCATAGCCCGACGAGGATAGGCCACCGGCGCTTTGTCCTTGGTCTCGGGATCGAGCCAGGTCCTATGCACGCCTGTGACGGTCCCGGCGAGGTCAGTGACAGCCGCGATTATCGCTGGCCACGCCCGCCGCCCTCGGGGCGCGTCATCGCTGGACGGCCGGTAAAAGCAGTGCGGGTGGAATCGCACGGGATCCCCGGCATGAAAATCGGTGATCAATCGGCCAGCGAGATAGGCCTCGCCGAGACTGCCCCTGAGCGGTTTCGTAGCAGCCAGCAGCCTTCGCGCCGATTCCGGCGAACCCCTCTGCGCCTTGCTAGGTGCCGGGTTTCGTGGTCCCTCAAGTGATGGCGGCAGACTGAGAAAGCGCCGCGCTTCGTCCAATGTTTCGCGAAAGCCCGCGTGACCACAGCTCGCCGCGATGATGTCGAGAAGATCGCCATGGTCGCCGCTTGCCGCGTCGGTCCATTTGCCCGCGGCGCCGCCATCCCCGCTGGAGGAGAGGCGTACATAGAGACTGCGCCCGGGCGTGTTGCGGACATCGCCGACCATCCAGTAATGGCCCTCGCGACGACCGTTCGAGAGGTAGCGACGACACACGGCCTCGGCATTTTCCCCAAGGTGGCGCGCGACATCTGAAGCTGGACTGGACATGCGGGGCTCCTTCAGGCGGCCTTGCGATCGAGAACCCGCGCGATCGGAAAGCGATCGACGAGCGCAGCGAACACGTCGGCGCCAGCAGCCCCTGCCGGCACGTACAGCTTCAGTTTCCACGAGACGATTTCCGAAATCAAGCCCATCGTCTTCAGCCGCTCGACGCCGAGATCGTTGAAGCCCGAAAGCTCGATCCGCCAGTCGTTCATTGCGCTCACCCGCCGTAGCGTCTGGCCTTCCGCGATGACGAGCGAGATGTCGCCCGCCTGCAACATCCGCCATGCATCGGGCACGGCAAGACCCGGCGGCGCATCCCCCGTAACGCTAGCGGACCATGCCGGCGAGACCTTGCGCCCGATGATGCGCTCGCCGGCATCGGACTGCAGGCGATAGACCCGCGTCGATTCCTTCGGCAGGCGCTTCCAGATCGGGAGCAGCAACCCGGCGACGATGTGAAGCGTCGACATCTCATGGCTTGGAAGCTCGACAAGTTCGGCGTTCCAAGCTGCCCCGAACGCCTCCGCGTCGACCGCGTGCCAGTGCGAATGCTCGAAATCCTCTGCGAGCATATGCATTTTCTCGAGCGGACGCTGGAGAGCGACCCGGCGGTGAACGGCGCCATCATCGTCGATGAGACTGCGCGCGCGCAGCTGAACCGCGGCGCGGCCCGAGCGGGCGTTGACGACGTGCTGACCGCTCCAGGATGCGGCAAGCTCCACCGCGTCCACGAGAAGCAGCGGCGCGACCCGGTCCTTGCGCTCGATGGTGAGCAACTGCGTCACGGCGCCGGTGCCGGGGTGCGTGTAGATCGTCTCGCGCCCGGTGACGAGGAAGCTCTCGGCGCGCAGCGTCTCGAGGCCCATCTCGTAGGTTCCCGACGCGATCGCGCCCTCGATCCGGCTCGCGAGGAGCCCCTCGAAGATCTCGAAGAGGATGTTCTGGAAATCGATCGTCAGCGCGAGCATGCGGTTGAGAAAAGTCGTGATCGGCGGCAACTCGTCCTTGAGGCCGCCGTCGTCGAGGAGCGACAGACCTGTCGCCGCCTCGAAGGCGAGCAGCGAGCACCCCTCGACCTTGCCGTCGGCGAGGAGCTGGTAGAGCTGGCGCAGCGCATCGCGCGCATAGAAGGATTCCAGATTTTCCTCAGGCCGGAACATATTCTGGCCGCCGGTCTGCCGCTGCCCGCGCGTGATCGCGCCCAGCGTGTCGAGCCGCCTCGCGATCGTCGAGATGAAGCGCTTCTGCGCCTTCACATCAGTCGAGACGGGACGGAAGAGCGGCGGCTGCTTCTGGTTCGTCCGGTTGGTGCGCCCGAAGCCCTGGATCGCGGTGTCGGCCTTCCAGCCGGGTTCGAGCAGATAGTGAATGCGGCGGCGCTGGTTCCTGACACCGAGGTCTGCATGATAGGAGCGCCCCGTGCCTCCGGCCTCGGAGAAGACGAGGATGCGCTTCTCGTCGTCCATGAAGGCGTGGGTTTCGCCGAGATTGGCGCTGCCAGGCCGGTTCTGGACCGCGAAGCGCGTCGAGCCGTCCCCCGCCTTGACCGGCACGATGCGCCGCGAGCGCCCCGTCACTTCAGCGACCACGTCGATCCCGAAATGCTGGACGATCTGGTCGAGCGCCCCCGGCACCGGCGGGAGTGACGCAAGCTTTTCGATCATCGCATCGCGCCTGCGGCAGGCCTCGCGATTGACGATCGGACTGCCGTCGCCGTCAAACGCGGCGCGCGAGGCAAGATTGCCTTCGCTGTCGGTGCAGGGCTCGTAAAGCTGGATGGGGAAGCTGTGCGCAAGATAGTCGAGGACATATTCGCGCGGCGTGATGTCGACCGACACATCGCCCCATTCCTCGGTCGGGATTTCGGCGAGCCGCCGTTCTTGCAGCGCCTCGCCGGTCGAGACGATCTGCACCACCGCGGCATGCCCCGCCTCGAGATCGCCCGCGATGCTCGCGATCGTGCTCGGGGTCTGCATCGCGGTGATGAGATGATTGAAGAAGCGCTGCTTGGTGCTCTCGAAAGCCGAGCGGGCCGCCGACTTCGCCTGCGCGTTGAGCGTGCCGTGAAGCGAACTCGTCACGCCGGCAGCCTCCATCGCAGCATCAAGATTGTTGTGGATGATCTGGAAGGCCCCCGCATAGCTGTCATAGATGCGCCGCTGCTCATCGGTCAGCGCATGCTCGAGCAGCTCATATTCGACGCCATCGAACGAAAGCGACCGCGCCGCATAGAGGCCGAGCGCCTTCAGATCGCGTGCGAGTACCTCCATTGCCGCGACGCCGCCATCCTCGATCGCCGCCACGAATTCGCTTCGCGACGCGAAGGGGAAGTCGGTGCCGCTCCAGAGACCCAAGCGCTGCGCATAGGCAAGGTTCTGGACCGTCGTTGCGCCGGTCGCCGAGACATAGACGATGCGCGCATCGGGGAGGGCATGCTGAAGCCGCAGACCGGCGCGGCCCTGTTGCGACGGTTTCTGCTCGCCGCGCACTCCCTTGCCGCCGGCGGCGTTCGCCATCGCATGCGCCTCGTCGAAGACGATCACCCCGTCGAAATCGCGGCCGAGCCATTCGACGATCTGCTCGACGCGGCTCGCCTTGCCCTCGCGCGCCTGGCTGCGCAGCGTTGCGTATGTGGTGAACAGGATGCCTTCGGCGAGCTTGATCGGCGTGCCCTGCCGGAAGCGCGAAAGCGGCGTGACGAGCAGCCGTTCCTGCCCGAGCGCCGACCAGTCGCGCTGTGCATCTTCGAGCAGCCGGTCCGACACCGACAGCCAGACGGCGCGGCGCCGACCCTTGAGCATATTGTCGAGAATGATCCCAGCAACCTGCCGCCCTTTGCCGGCGCCGGTCCCGTCGCCGAGGAACCAGCCGCGCCGGAAGCGGACCGCCTCCTCATTGTCGTCGCTGACCGCCGACAGCATGTCCCACGTCTCGTCGACCATCCAGGCCCCCGAAAGATGACCGCCATGGGCTTCGCCGGCATAGATCACAGATTCCAGCTGCGCGTCGGAGAGGATGCCACCCGTCACCAACCGCGCGGGAAGATGCGGCCGATAGGAAGGTTTCGGCGGCGCGACCGAGGCCATCGCCGCAGACTGCACCAGCGCGGTCGGATGCGGGTGCGCCCCGTCGATGGAGAGCGACTGGAGCGCATAAGGTTCGTAGATCGTGTCGCCGAGGCGGCCTTCGGGCGCCTTCCAGTCGCGCGCCACATAGGCGAGCTCGGTAGCGGTCTCATGCGCCGGGCGTTCGACGACGGCTGCCGTCGGGGCCAAAGCCGCTGCGCGGGCGAAGCTTGGTATCGCCGACCGAGAGGATAGGGCAGCGCGATGGGGCGCCGCCGGCCCTGGCCGGGACGGGACATCGCTTTCGACCCATGCCAGAAGCGTCGCGAGGTCGGGCGCCTCGCCGCGGCTCGGGACAAGCCTTGCCGGGTCGATTGCGGGGACCTTGTCCAATACGAGCAGCCGCGTGCTCGTCGTGGTGCCATGCTTCGCATAGACCTTCCCGGCAATCGCCGCCGAGAAGCGTAGCGCGCCATGCTCCTGCAAGCGCATAAAGGCGTCGCGCCAGGCGGGCGCCTCCGGCGAACAGTTCGCGCCGACAATGGCGACCAGCCGTCCGCCGTCGCGGAGCCGGGCGAGCGCAGAGGCGATATGACGGAGCGCGGCATCGCGCATCGGACGGTCGACGCTCGCGACGGCCGAGAAGGGAGGGTTCATGAGGATGATATCAGGGCGGACCCCTTGGTCCAGTCGATCGTCGATCGAGGCGGCATCGTGACGTGTCACGCCGATGCCCGGAAACAGCAGTTCAAGAAATTCGGCGCGACCCGGATCGAGCTCGTTGAGCGCGAGCATGGCGCCCGCCAGCTCGCCATGGATCGCCAGCATCCCGGTGCCGGCGGAGGGCTCAAGAACAATGTCGCCTGCGATGATCGAAGCGGCCTCGGCCGCGACATAAGCGAGCGGGAGCGGCGTTGAGAATTGCTGGAGCGTCTGGCCCGTTTCCGACCGGCGCGTGTGGGTCGGGATTCGCCACGCGATCCGGTCCCACATCGTCAGGCGGTGCTGGGATGAGCCGGCCCGGCTCATCAGCGCGCGCCCATAGGCGCGCAGCAGGAGAATCTGCGCGCCCTCGCACGCGTCATAAGCCGCCTTCCAGTCCCAGCCGCCCTCGGCATCGGTGGCGCCGAAGGCAGAGATCATCGCGGCGCGAAGCTGGCCCGTGTCGAAGGGCTGCCCGGCCTCGAGAAGCGGCAGGATCGTTTCGGCGGCAGCGAGAAGGCGCGGTGCGGCGGAAGAAGGCGCGCGCATCGAGGAGCCTTGCGCCGCGCGGGAAGGAAGTGATTGCATGTCGGAATCCTCGGGAGAGCAGGACGGGGCGAGCCGCCCGGCGCTCTCTCTTGGCCCGGCGGCTCCCCCGTTCCGCCGCAGCCTCTCCCTCTCAATCCAATGGCAAATGCCGCGCGGGATCGATCACGAAGCCGTGCTTACCCCTCGCATACTCGCTTCCCTGAATGATAAAGCTGCGCGTGAGCGCGGCACCGCGCGTGCCGCCGCGCGACGCGATACCGATGACATCACCTGGATGCGCATGCGACTGGGTCACCGCAATCACGATCCAGTCCTCCGCATGATCGCGTTCGAACCCTTCGCGGTCGCGCGCGAAAGATTCGGAGCGTTCAAGCGGCCGGCCGTGAAAGCTCTCCCAGGCATCAGGGTGCCAGTCGCGGAGCGTCTTGTCCGCCGACCTCCTCTCCCTGTCGGTGAAGAAATGCGGATAGCCGGTCGCGACGAGAGCCCAGTCGCAATCCTCCTCGTACCAGCCCTCCGGCAGCCGAAGCGCGGAATGCATCGCGGCATTGCGCCTTTCATCGAGGAAAAAGCCGCCATGGCTCGCTGTGTCGTAGCAGATGATGCCTTCGGTGTAGCGCGTTGCAACCTGCGACGGGCCCCACGGCGTCGACATCGGCTGGTCGATGCGCGTGCTGCGCGTTGGCGGACGTGACGCAAACAGTCTTCGACATGCGCGCGGAATCCGGTTTCGTCGCGAACCTGCCCGTCGAAGCCGAAACCATCGGCCGCCGACCACTCCGAGATCGGCTTCGATCGCGTCGAGGCGGTCGCCAGGCGATAGCCGTCACGTATCGGAATCGCGATCAGCGCGAGATAATCGATTCGGGCCGCCCAGAGCCCGTCGGCTGTGATGCCATATTCGGCAACAATATCGCTCATGCCGCCCTCCCGCGAAACAGCGGACGGTTGGCGGCATCGGGATCGTCGACCAGCTCTATGCGCGCATTATGATAGCGATGCTCGGCGAGCCACGCCTGCGCCGCCGCCTCGTCGGCAGCGAGGTGACGCAGTTCGTCGCCCTCGCCCATGACCGTGAGCACCCGGGCCATGCCGGGTCGCGGGCGCTCGACGATCTCGAAATCGAGCCGGCTCGCGACCGAATAAATGCGGCGCACGACGAGAATCTGGACGCCGCCGCTGCTGTAAGTCGCCAGATGCAGCGCGAAGGTCGGCGGATGCGAGTATGTCTTGCTCTCGCATCCGGGACTATATTCGACGAGCGTGCCGGTGCCGTTGTCATTCTCCCACGCCTTCACCTTGCGCGTGAAGCGCTCGGGCGGACGCGGCTCGCCGTTGGAGAAGCGGATCTTCGCGCCGAGCGGCGCATGGCAATAGATATCGATCGGTGACATTTCGGGTCTCCTGAAAAAGGAAAGCCCGGCGCTGCGGCCGGGCTCTAAGTTGGGGATGGGAAAGGTTCGGTCAGCCAGTCGGCGGGCCGAGTGACAGCGCGCCGATCGCCTCTTCGAGGAAGCTGGCGGTCGACATGCTGACCATCCCGGATTTGCTGATCAGGGTGGCGGCGCCGCCGAAGCCGTCGGGGCGCATCTTCGAGCAGCTCCACGCCGTCTCGATCTCGATGTAATCGAGCGCAGAACGCTTCACGACATCCTCGAATATGCCTTCGAAGCTGACCATAGACATGTCGACTTCGAACTCATCCGCTTCCGGATCGAGCTTTTCCAGCCCCTCGCGGACGACATCGGTGACGCTGCTCGCAATGCCCTCCTCGGCCGCGATCATCCTCTTCACTTCGGCGACGTCCAGCAAGACGAAGTCGCTCACCCCGTCGGAGGCCGAGAAATAGACGTCCTCGCCGACGGGCTCCGCGTCGAACATCGTCGCGAGGATGACATATTCGAGCGCGGTCATCGCCGTCTTCGGGATGTCGGGGCGAACGACGATTTGGGAGAAATAGTCAGCCATGACGGTCACTCCCCTCGTCCGCAGCCGCCGCAAGCTCGGGATCGCCCTCGACAATCAGCGGCGGCACTTCGAACGCCGCCTCGTCGAAATAGGCGAGGATCGTCTCGACGCTGCCGCGGTCAACGACGAGATGCCGGTCGATCATCACCCGGTCATTCTCGTCGACGATGTAGGAGTGGAGTTCGCCTTCGCCCCGGAAGACGATACGCTCGGCGCTCCATTCGCCGGGATAGCCGCCCGACCAGCGGGCGAACGGCAGGCCATGCTCGGCGCAGAAGCTTTCGAGCCGCTCGACGCGGCCCCACGCGACCTCGTGCGCGAAGAGCGACAGGGCATCGCCGATCGCGCGATGACCCGGCTCGAAAGCGGGTCCGTCCCACTCGGTGGAGAGATCTTCGGCGGCGACGATCTCGGCGAGCAGCGCGTAAGTGTCCGCGCTCACGCGCCCGCCGATCGTGATCGAGATGGAAACACGATCAGCCATGGCGTCCTCCATTAAAAGGGGTCGGGAGTGCCGATCCGATGGCATTGTTCAGTCTGTCCATTTTCAGTCTCCGAAAAGCCGAAAGCCCGGCGCGACGGCCGGGCTTTCGGGAGTATCATTTCAAGGGTTAGCCGCACGGCGCGGCCCGCGTCATTCGGCGGCCATCGAGTCGGCACTTCCGGCGTAGTCGGCGGCGTCACTGACATCGTCGGCGAGACCGGGTGGCAGCGTGTCGGCCCCATCGTCGTTCGCGGGCGGCGGCGGCGTGGCTCCTTGCTCATCCGGTGTGCGCAGCGGCTCGGGCAGCCAGTTCGTCTCTTCGAGCAGCCGTTCAGCTTCGCGGGCCATGTCCGCCTTTTTCAGATGGTCGATCATTCCCGCGAACTGGTCGCCGCGCGCCTCGGCCACATCGGCGAGTAGCCGCGGCTT
Source organism: Sphingopyxis sp. H115 (assembly GCF_001468465.1). GTDB lineage: Bacteria > Pseudomonadota > Alphaproteobacteria > Sphingomonadales > Sphingomonadaceae > Sphingopyxis. The sequence goes on along the minus strand of NZ_LNSA01000004.1, from coordinate 165,182 downwards.
GGGAACTGCCTTGAAATAGCTCTCCACGGTCGGACGCCACCCGGCCCCGATGAGGTCAAGTCCCACCGCGCGCGCCAGAACATGGCTGTGCGCGATGCGGCGCGCGACCGTGTGCGAGGAGATGCGGCCGTTGTCATATTTGGGTACGATCTCGGCCTGCGCGTTGACACCGAGCGACGCGCAATGCGCGAAGAGACTCGCCTGCTCATCGTCGTCCAGTGTCAGGAGCCAGTCCCAGGCATCGCGATCGGTCTTCGGCATCCGCGCGCGCCACGCCTCATGGCGTTCGGCGATCGCCCGTCCGGGCGGACAGTCGCGAAGGCCCGCTGGCGCGTTCGAGAAGGCAACGCCGTTCACATGAACTTGCACGCAGCCCTCGCGGCTGTATCCAAAGAAGCACGAAATGACGAAAGCGTGAAGCACCGCGGCAAAGGCGGTCGACGGACAGCGCGCGACGGCGTCTTGCAGCGCGAGCGTGCGCCACGCCGTCAGGTCCGAGACGAGCCGATCGGACATCGGCTTGAGCCCGGCGTCCTCTTCCTCGTCACCGCTTGCAGCATCGCCGCCCTGTCCGGCAGCGCCATCGCCCCCCCGCGCCGCGTCGTCCGCGCCGTTAGCGGCGGCGTCGGCGTCCGCGCCGGGACCGTCTTCGCTCTCCGCCTCGGGTTCGTCTTCGGGACGCACGAAGCCGCGCTCGACACGCAGCGAGCCGTCATGCTCGATCGAGACGAAGACGCCGGCGATTGGCACTTCCGCAGGATCGAAAATCTGCGGCCGCTCGGTCAAGGCGCCTATCTCGGCATCGATCGCCTCGAGCTTGGCGTGGATCTCGTCGGGGACCTCGCCGGCGTCGTTCCATTCGTCGCTGAGAATTTCCGCATCGGCCTCGAGCATCGTCAGGCGTTCCTGTTCGGCGTCGCTGATCGGCACTTCGTCGCCGACGATCCGGCGCATGTCGCGGCCTGCGTGCCACGGGATCTCGATTCCGGCTTCGACCCATTTCCAGCCCTCGACGCCGATGCGTTCGGCCTCCGCCGCGAGCTTTTCATCGACGAGGCGGTCGAGGAGCGGCGGATCGGTGAGCCAGCCGCCGTCGTCGCGCTCGAACAGGTCGCGAACCACGCTCCCGCCCGCCGCAACATAGGCATCGACGGTCACGAAGCGGACCCGCTTGTCGACCGCGCGGACGCTGTTCTCGGTCAGCTTCTGGCGGATGTATGACGGTGAAGTGTTGTAGCTCGTCCGCAGCATCTCGAAGACCTGCTCCTGGCGAGCATGGTCGTCCGAGACGGTGAAGGCCATTAGTTGATCGAGGCTCATGCCGTCCTCGGCATAGACTTCGTGCAACGTGGGCGAGACCGAGGCGAGTTTCATACGCTGCCGAACAACGGCCGGCGTCACGAAGCAGTTGGCCGCGATCGTCTCGATATCCTCGCCCTTATCGGCCATCGCCTGCATCGCGCGAAACTGGTCGAGCGGGTGGAGCGCCTCGCGCCGCGCGTTTTCCGCGAAACTGTCGTCTTCGGCGAGAATAGCGCGATCAGTCGGCTGGACGATGCACGGAATCAGCGCATCTTTCGCCAGCCGCTTCTGTTTCACGAGACGTTCGAGCGCGCGAAAGCGCCGGCCACCGGCCGGAACTTCAAACAGGCCCGTTTCCTCGCCGCCCGGGTCGAGAAGGGGCCGCACATTGAGGCTCTGGAGCAGCCCCAGGCGTGCGATATCTTCCGCAAGCTCCGGGATGGTTTCACCGGCCTTCGTCCGGCGAACGTTGGATTGGGAAAGCCTCAGCTTGTCGAAGGGAAGGTCCCTTGAAGGGCTGAGGGTGATTTTCGGTTGTGCTCTGGCCATTTGCCATCTCCGTGGCGAGCGCCGCGAGACACTCTCTCGGCCCTTGACTCGCCACCCGGCACCCGGCTCCTCTCCCTCTCGGCTGGGCTTGCCCAGCCGCTTCTGGGAGCGCGCAACATTTGTCACCACAAAGCGATGAGGAGGTCGGATTGACGCTGAATGACCACACCGACTAGTGGATAATGCCCCGTCTGCGGATATTACCGGGCTTCATCAGTTCCCGGCTCTTCCGCATCGGTCAAAACTGTCGCTGCCCCCAACCGACGTCGTGCCAAGCACCAAATTTTCGCCCGCCATTCACGGTAGATGCCTAAGGTCTCGAAAGCCGAAGCTTCGTGAGGAGGATCGCTCGGCAATGCGGTTCGACTTTTGCAACGAAATAAGTCGGAGCGCTTGGAATCTAAACGGTTTCACCTGTATAGACGGGTGATGGATCTTATGCCTCGACTGAACTTGAACAGCGCCCAGCGGTCTGCCGACGTTGCTTCCCCGGATGCCCCACCGCGCTACGCAGCGATCAAACAGAGCATCCATGATGCGATCCGTGACGGCCGTTTGAAACCGGGCGACCGCGTGCCGTCGGAAGCCGATCTGGTCGGGCAATTCGACGTCTCGCGCATGACGGCAAACCGGGCGCTTCGCGAGTTGCAATCGGCAGGTATCATCATCCGCCGCGCAGGCAGCGGCTCGTTCATCGCCGAACCCAAACCAATCGGGCACATGATCGAGATTCGGAACATCGCCGAGGAAATTCGCGGACGCGGTCATGACTATCGGGCGAGGGTCGTCCAGAATGTCGAGGAGAAGGCCAACGCCGACACCGCCGCGCTGCTGGAGGTGCCGGTGGGTACGAAAATCTTCCACTCGATCATCGTCCATCACGAGGCCGAATTTCCGATCCAGCTTGAGGAGCGGTTCGTGCTTGCGTCCGCCGCGCCGGATTATGGTACGCTCGATTTCACGCAGTTGACGCCCAATGAATATTTGACGCGCACCGCGCCGCTCGAGCGGGTCGAGCACCGCGTCCGCGCGGAAATGCCCGACGCGCACACGCGCGGCATGCTTGGTCTCAACGAGGGGGAACCGGTTCTGCGCATGACCCGGCGGACCTGGAGCAACGGTCGGCTGGTGTCGCACGCCTGGCTCTCCCATCCCGGCACGCGCTTCGAGCTTTCCGCAGCTTTTTCGGTCGACGACTGACGCGTCAGGCCGTGCTGCGGGTAACGATGGGCTTGCGGCGACGGCGAAGCCAGCGGAAATCGGCGCGGCTGAAGCTTTTGAACAGCAGGTAGAATCCGGTCCCCGAAAGCCACAGCGCGCCGAATGCAACGAAGATGATCAACGGGTGATTGAAGCTCTTGCGGTTCACATAGTCCATATTGTGGAGCATCCAGAAGAAGTCCCACGTCCGCCAGGTATCGCCGCGCATCACGAGGAAGCGCGCCGTGTCGAGCGAGACATAGGCGCTGCTGTTCTCGGCGTCGGCAAAGTCGACGCGCCACATCGCACCTTCATGGTCGCGTGATTCCAGGTTTGGCTTCGCAATCACGCTCACCTTGCGGATCGGTGCCTCGTTCATCATCGATGCGACTTCGCGGGCCATCCCCGCATCGACGCGAATGTCCTCGCCGCTCGTAGCATCGACCAGCCGGACGCCCTTCACGGTGCGGAGTTCGTAGATCGGTCGGGCGCCAAGATCGCGCAAAACCACCCCGGTGACCGGTTCACCGCGCGGCAAGCTGGCGATGTTGAAATATTCCCCGGCCGGGAGCGGATGCGCGTGCGACATGCCGCCGCCGTGGCCGCCGACCTTGTCCTTGTCGAGCAGCGCCATCACCGATCCGCTGAGCGCCCAGAGCAGGAACTGCAGACCGAGGATCAGCCCCACCCATTTATGGATACGCCGGAAAAAGAGCGGGGTCAGCCGGATGCGTTTCATGCCTGTTTCCTTTTGCGGCGCTTGAAGGACCAGATCAGCAGCCAAGCTCCGGAGAACGCCATCGCAAAGGCGCTCCAGGTCGCGACGCGGAGCAGCGGGTTGTTGACGTCCGTCCGCTCGTCATAGTCCATGATATGCAGCATCCACGCGAAGTCGAAAACGCGCCACAGCGCGTGGCGGCGCGAGATGAGTTCGCCCGTCGTCGGCGACAGATAGAGCGTCGGCCGGTTCCAGCCTTCAAATTCGACCTGCCAATAGGGCGGCTTGCGCGCCTGCATTTCCTGCGGCGACTTGGTCAGAAGGCGCACCGAGACGATCTTGCCATCGCCCGTGTAGATGCGCCGCGCCTGCTCGCGGACCTGGGACTCGGTCAGGGCAGGCAGCGGCGCACCCGAACGCGCATCGAACAATCGTGCCCCGTCGGGCGTCTCGGCGCGCCAGACGGGCCGCCCCGAAAAGCGTTGGAGACGCAGTTCGGATGCGCCCGACGCGGCCGCGACGACCCTCGACGGCGGGGCCAAGCCGTCGAGGTCGAAGGGCTGGACCGCCGGGGAGCGGACCAAATGATCGCCGTGGATAATGTCGATATGGACCGCGACCATATACATGCCCGTCAGCGCCCAGAGCAGCGCTTGAACGCCGATGACGAGGGCCAGCCACTTATGCGTGCGCCGGATGACCAGCGGCCAACGTATTGCCATCTCCCGGTTCCTCAGAAAGCCGTTCGGAAGCCGACATAGAAGCGCCGGCCGAGCAGATCATAGGTCATCGTGTCGGTGTTCGCATCGGTGAAGGACTGGATATAGGGCGCCTTGCGATCGAAAAGATTGTCGATGCCGAGCTGGAAGCGCGTTTTTTCGTCGATCTCGTATGCGAGCTGGAGATTGTGATAGAAGACATTGGGCGTGCGATAGCCGATCTCTCCCGGCGCGGCGTTGAAGTCGGTCGCCTTGCCGATCCACTGGGTCGACCAGGTTGCGCTGATGCCGTCCTTTTCGGCCGTCAGCACGCCATAGCCGCGCCATTTCGAATAGCCGCCGTTGCCGCCGCCGATGAAGCCGTCGAAATCGATCGGCGCGCCGCCGGGGAAGGGCAGCACGACATATTTGTTGAGGTAGGTCAGATTGACGTCGAGCGAGAGGTTCACGCTGCCGACGCCGCCGGCGTAGACGAGTCCCAGATCGAGCCCGTTCATTTCCTCGCGGCCGGTGTTGATCGGCTGCGCCGAAAGGAAGGTCACTTCGCCGGTCAGCGGGCTGCGCGTGAAATCGTCGCAGAAGGGATGCGACAGATTCTGGCTCGCGTAGCAGATCGACAATTTGGTCGAGCCGGGGATGGCGCGGATCGCGTCCTTGATCTTGATGTCGAACCAGTCGGCGGTGAGCGACAGGCCGGGCACCAGCCCCTTGGGCGAGATCACCGTCCCGACGGTCCAGGTCGTCGAGCTTTCGGGTTTCAGATTTTCGTTGCCGCCAACGGTGGTCAGGATCGTCGTGCCGAGCTGGACATAGTTGGCGGGAACACCCGAGGCCTGGCAATTGGCGATCAGCGTCGCATTGCCGCTGGTCGAATAGCGCGAGCAGGGGTCGGTCGTGGTCAGATTGCCTTCCGACACGCCGCCATAAAGTTCCGGCACATTGGGGATGCGGAAGCCGGTGCCATAAGTGCCGCGCAGGCGGAAGCTGTCGCTGATCATCCAGTCGAGGCTGGCCTTGTAATTCCAGTCGCTGCCGAACAGATTATAGTCCGAATAACGTACCGCGCCGTCCAGCGTCAGCGCCTGGAAGAAAGGCTTGCCCGCGAGGATCGGCACCGACAGTTCGAGATACGCTTCCTTCGCCGTGGTTGAGCCCGAAATCGGGTCTTGCTGGTTTGTGTTGGCAATGCCGAGCACGGTCAGCGGATCGGGATCGCGCCAGCCCTTTTCCTTGCGATAGACGACCCCCGTCGCGAACGACACCGGACCCGCGGGAAGATTGAACAGGCTGCCGTTGAGATCGGCGGTGACCGTCGCCAGTTCGTTGCCGCCGCGATCGCGCGAGGTGAAAAGGATATAGTCGAGCACTTCGGGCGTCAGGTCGCCGGCGCCCAGATAGTCAGCGCAGGGGATCGACGCGCCCGCTGCAAGGCTGCACTTCGTCGTGTCGATCGTGTTGCGGACGCGCTCGAGGTTGGCGATGTTCGTCGATCCATCGACCGCAGTGTTGCGCCCGAATGCGCCCGCGACTTCCCACGCCCAGTTGTTCGACAATTTTCCGCGCAGCCCGAACGTGCCCTGCCACGTGTCGGTTTCCTGGAAGAATTGGCGCGGCCCCGGCTCAGCGAGGCGCCGCTGAATCAGCACGATATTCTCGCCGGTCGGGTTGGTGGGATTGCTCGCCGCGATCGCGAGGTTGCGCAGCGTGCCGGGGGTCGCGATCTGGTTCGACTTGCGGAAGGTATAGAGAAACTCGCCGAACGCCTCGATATTGTCGGTCAGGTCATAATCGGCGAAGAAGGCGGTGCTCACGCGCTCGACCGGGCTGACCGCGTTGAGGAAGGGCGCTGAGTTGAAATTATGCTTGGCCGCGCTGTACGGCTCGAAAAAGTCGCCGTCGCCGCCAGGGGTCTGATTGAAGTTGATCTGCTGCCCATTGGGAAGCACCGCGCGCCCGCCGATCGTCGAGGCGCTGTTGACGCACGAGAGCTGACCCGGCGTAACCTCGGCGAGCGAGCAAGGCGCGCGCGTCGCCATGTTGACCGCCTTCGTCTTCTGATAGGTGACCGCCGCCATGAAGCCGCCGCGATCGCCCCGAATGCCCCAGAGCAGGTCGGCGGTGAAATCGGAGCCGTCGCCCTTTTCGGTGATCCCCTGGCGGACGCTGAGGCCAAGCCCTTCATAGTCGGTGCGCGTCACCAGGTTGACGACGCCGGCCATCGCGTCGGCGCCATAGATGGCCGAGGCGCCGTCCTTGAGGACGTCGGTGCGCGCAAGCGCGGCGACCGGGATCATGTTGAGGTCGGGCGACGAGTTCGCGCCGGTGCCGCCGGCGACGAGGCGGCGGCCGTTGAGCAGCACGAGCGTCCGCTTGATGCCAAGCCCGCGCAGGTTGACCTGCGCTGTGCCATAGCCGTTGTTCGCCCAATAGGCCGAGGTCTGGTTTCCGGCGAACCCGGCGTTGGCGGGGAGTCGCTGGAGCACGGTCTCGATATTCACCAGGCCGGTATTCTCGATCTGCTCGGCCGAGACGACCGTGGCGGGACCGACGCCCGCGAGGTCTTGGCGACGAATGCGCGATCCCGTGACGACGATGTCAGAAGCGTTGGGGGCGTCCTCGGCGGCTGGCGCCTGTGCCGGAGCGTCGCTTTGCGCAAGGGCCGGCGTTGCGAAGGTAGCGACCATTGCGGCGCTGGCGAGCAAAATTGTCCTGGTCATCATAGCGAAACCCCTGATGGTTGGCTGATTCCCCTCAGAGAGCATCAAATGTATATACAGGTCAATAGGAATTTATTGAATCATATCAATTAGTTATGCAGGAAATTGCGGACGCATGATACCTACTAGATACGCACCCAAAAGCTCTACCCCTCATCAATTTTGAAATTTTTTTGCTGACCCGAGCCTTTTCGCGCAAGGAGCCGGCTGGCTCCTCCCTCGGCTTGCTCATGAAATGACATGATTAAGTGGGTCGGCACAGCTTGAGGCGGCCGACATGAACCGCTCAATGCGAGAGTATCTGTTCGAGAAACGTCCGTGCGCGCTCGCTTTTCGGCGCGGCGAAAAAATTGGCCGGGGTTGCGTCTTCGATGATCTGCCCTTGGTCCATAAAAAGAATTCTGTCAGCCGCCTCGCGCGCGAATCCCATTTCGTGCGTCACACACACCATCGTCCGTCCTTCGCCGGCAAGGGCCGTCATCACATCAAGTACCTCCTTGATCATCTCGGGATCGAGCGCCGATGTCGGCTCGTCGAAGAGAAGAATCCGGGGTTCCATCGCCAAAGCGCGAGCTATCGCGGCCCGCTGTTGCTGCCCTCCCGAAAGCTGCCCCGGATATTTGCCCGCCTGGTCGCCAATCCTCACTTTGTCCAAATAGGATATGGCGCGCGCCTCCGCCTCCGGAAGAGACAAGCCGCCGAGCAGGACGGGCGCGAGGGTGCAATTCTCCAGCACCGTCTTGTGCGGGAACAGATTGAACTGTTGAAAGACCATGCCGACGGCGCGGAGCGCCGCAACTGACTCCTGCGACGCCTCGGTTATCCTGGTTCCCTCGATCAGGACGGCGCCGGAGTCGGGCACCTCGAGCATGTTCATGCAGCGGATGAGCGTCGATTTGCCCGAACCCGAAGGTCCACAAATCACGATCCTCTCGCGCGGAGTGATTTCGAGGTCGATCGAGCGGAGCGCATGATAGGCGCCATAATATTTGTCGACCTGCCGCAAGCTGACGGCGGCGTGGCCCGAACCGTGGGTCATGACGCCTGCCCCCGACCGCGTAGCGCCCGTACCCGCGCAAAGGCTGCGGCGAGGTCGGCGATCAGATCCTGAGGCGCTTCGAGACCGGCGTGAATACGGATCAGCGCCCCATCTGCCTCGCCATTGGGAAAATCGCGGATCGGAGCGGGCCACGCCGGCACTGCGAGACTTTCGAAGCCGCCCCAGCTCGAACCGAGCTGGAATAACGAGAACTCGTCGAAAAAGGCGCTGGTTTCGGGCGGGGTCAGGCCATCGAGCTGAACACCGAATAATCCGGACGCACCGGTGAAATCCCGCTTCCAGATCGCATGGCCGGGATCGGCGGGATGGGCCGGATAGCGGACCGCAACCACTTCGGGTTGCTCGACAAACCAGTCGATCAGCGTCGCTGCGGTACGCTGGTGGCGTTCAAGGCGCGCATCGAGCGTCCTGATGCCCCGGTGGACGAGATAGCAATTGTCGGGACTCGCGCAGTTGCCCCAGCGCGCGGCGGCGTCCTTGAGCTGGCGGTAGACGGCATCGCTGGCGGCGGTCATCGTGCCGAGCAGGCAGTCGGAGTGTCCCGAGAGATATTTGGTTGCCGAGGCAAGCGAGATGTCGACGCCATGGGCCAAGGGCTTGAAGAAAACCGGCGTCGCCCAAGTGTTGTCAACGGCTGTCAAAATGCCCCGGCTGCGCGCGACCGCGGTGATCGCCGGCACGTCGATCATATCGAATGTCTGCGAGCCCGGGGTCTCCATATAGATGAGCCGGGTGTTGCTGCGGCACAGCCCGGCAATATCCGCTCCGATATCGGGTTGGAAATATTCCACCTCGACCCCGAAACGCGCGAGAACGTCGGTCAGAAACTTGCGGGTCGGCCCATAGACGCAATCCGCAACGAGCAGATGATCCCCCCCGGCCACGAAAGCCGTGAGGGCTAGCGCGATCGCGCTGGTTCCAGACGAGGTGATGACGGTGGCGCAGCCGCCTTCGAGTTCGCTGACAGCCTCGGCGAGCGCAAAGGTCGTTCGCGTTCCGTACAGGCCATAGATGACCTCATCGTAGAGCCCCTGGTGCCGGTCCATATAGGCTTCGACGCTGTCGTAGATAATGGTCGAGGCCCGGTCGACGGGTGGATTGATGAGGCCCCGCTGATCGCGAGGGCGGGGACCGCCGTGCACGGCACGCGTCGGATCCTGCCAGGCGTGCCCTTTCGAGCCCGCCGGCTCCTCGAGCCATTTTCCGTCATGATTATCCTGCATAGTTCAGTTTCCGTTCGATCTTCATGCTGAGCCGGGACAGGGAGAAACAAAGGAGGAAGAAGATTGTCCCGGTGAAAAGATAGGCTTCGGCGAAATAGGGTCGCCATTGCGCCTCGACGTAGGAGAGGCGGGTCGTCTGCAACAAATCGAAGACGCCGACGATGAGGACGAGCGTCGTGTTCTTCACCTCGCTGATCGAAGTGTTGACCAGTCCTGGTACGCTGACTTTCAGGGCCTGCGGCAACAGGACGTGGCGCCGCGCCTGCCATTTGGTGAGGCCAAGAGCATGCGCGGCCTCGGCCTGCCCGACGGGAACCGCCAGTAGGCCGCCCCGGATGACCTCCGCCATATAAGCGGCGGTGAAGAGAATGAGCGCGAGCTGGACCCGCGGCAGGCTGTCGATCGAGAGATAAGAGGGCACGAACAGCGGAAACAGGACCGCGGCGAGGAAGAGCACGCCGATCAGGGGCGTTCCACGAACCAGCTCGATGAAGGCGATGCTCGGCCAGCGAATGCCGCGCCGCGCTGACCTGCGGCCGAATGCGAGGAGTATGGCCAGCGGAAACGCGCCGACCACCGCGAGGCTCGCGAGCAGTAATGTGACCGGCAGGCCGCTCCACTTCTCCATCGGCACGTAGGAAAGGCCCACGAACCCGCCGCGCAGCAGAAGTACCGCCACTGCGATCGCGCCGAGCCAGGCCAGGCCGAGGCGGCTGCGCCAAAACCGTGGGACGAAGGAGAGCGCGAGACAGGAAAGCAGCGCCGCCACCGCCGCGGCGGAACGCCACTGCTCGGCTTCGGGATAGGTTCCGAACAATATAAGCCGCGCATTTTCATGGAGGAACGGCCAACAAGCGCCACTGGCCAAACGGCACTCGGCCGCGCCTCCTGCGAAGGTTGCGTCGAACAACAACCACGACAATCCCTTGCCGGCGAGAGCCGCCGTCACGGCGAGAATCGCGATGGTCAAGATCGATTGGCGCCCTCCCCTGAACAGATTGCGCCGCACCCATGTCGGCCACGCCGCGACCGGGCGCAGCGGAAACGGTTCGAGGGGCGCCGACTGGATGCTCCGGCCGGGCTGCCCGGCGACGCTCCAGCCCAGCCGGCGGGCATAGAGGCCGGTGACGAACGATAAGGACAGCGAAAGCAGAAGGAAGGTCGCGACGATCAGGCCGACGCCCTCGATCGCCTGGCCTGTCTGGCTGATGACGGTATCGACCACCGAGACAAACTCGGGATATCCGATCGCGACCCCCAGCGAGCTATTCTTGATCGTGTTGAGATGCCAGCTCGTCATCGGCGGTATGGCGATGCGCAGCGCTTGCGGCATCACAATCCGTCCCATTGTTTGTGCAGGCGACAGGCCAAGCGCTTTGGCGGCCTCGGTCTGCCCTGCGGGAACCGCGAGGATCGCGCCGCGGAATATCTCGGCCAGATAGGCCGAGGCATAGACCGAAAGGCTGGCGACCAGCGTCAGAAACTCTGTGGAGAGCGACAGGCCGCCGATGGTTCCGAAGCGCCCCGCCCGCGGCAGATCGATCCCGCCCCACAGCAGGAGCGGAACCATGACAATGCCCGCGAGGGCCAGCACCGTGCGAGCACGAGCGCGCCCCCGCCGCACGGCACCGAACAGGATCGCACAGGCGACCATAGCGATGAGCAAGACCGGCCGTCCCGGATCGGCCAAGGAGAGCGCGGGGAGGTGCAATCCCCGATTGTCGAGGTCGAGGGCACCGACGGCGCCCGAACCGGGGCCGGGCAGACCGAACAGCAGCGCAGCATACCAGACAAACATCTGGAGCAGCAGCGGAATGTTGCGAACCAGCTCGATATATAGGCCGGAGAGCCTCGCAAGCAGCCAGTTGGACGACAGGCGCGCGATGCAGACCGCGAGGCCGAGCAAGGTCGAGAAGATGATACCGAGCGCCGATATCAGAAGCGTGTTGAGAAGACCCACCGCCAGCGCCGCGGCATAGGAATCGCCCGGCGCGTAAGCGATCAGCGTTTCACCGATCGCGAAACCCGCCCGGTCGAACAGGAAACCGAACCCCGTCCGGATGTTTCGGTCCGCGAGATTGTCCGTCAATGTCGCAAACAGGCCATAAGCGGCCACAAGTCCGCCTGCCAAAAGCAGCCAGGGCAGCGCAGCGATCGCAAGCCGTCTCCGCGCCGGGATCATCGCATCGGCAACGGGTAGATCAGCCCGCCGTCCCGATAGAGCTTATTTTGCCCGCGTTCGACGCCGAGCGGCGTGATGTGCCGGTCGAAGATTTCGCCATAATTGCCCGTCGCCTCGATCGCCCGATACGCCCAGTCATCGTCGAGGCCGAGCGACTTGCCGAATCCGGGCAGGCCGCCAAGCATCTTGCGAACTTCGGGGTCGCGCGAGGTCATGCGCATGCGCGCCGCATTCGCGCGGGTGACCCCCATTTCCTCGGCAGCGAAGAGCGCGTTCAGCACCCATTTGTTGATCTCATACCATTGCTCGTCGTCGCTGCGCACGACGGGGCCGACCGGCTCCTTGGTGAGCCGTTCGGGCAGCACCACATAATCGTCGGGATGCGCGGCATCGGCGAGACGGATCACAGTGAGCGTGAAAGCATCGGTGGTCATCGCGTCGCATCGTCCCGCAAAGAAGGCGAGCTTCGCTTCCTCGGGATTCTCAAACACGACCGACTGGAAGCGTAGCCCCTTGCGCTCGAAATATTCGGCGGTGTTGAGTTCAGAAGTCGTTCCCTTGGTGATGCAGATCGACGCGCCGTCAAGATTTGCGGGCAGCCGCACGCCCGACCGACGCGGCACCAGAAAACTCTGCCCGTCATAATACATGGTGCCGACGAAATTCACCCCGAGGTCGGTGTCGCGCGTCAGCGTCCATGTCGTCGTCCGCGACAGGACGTCGGCCTCGCCCGTCTGCACGATCGTGAAGCGCTTGTTCGAGGCGACCGGCATGAACCGGACCTTGCGGGCATCGCCGAGGACCGCGGCGGCGAGCGCCCGGCAATAATCGACGAAGAACCCCTGCCAGCGCCCGCGCTTGTCGAGATAGGACATACCGAGCTGACCCGTATGAATGGCGCAATTGAGCGTTCCGCGCGCGCGAATCCGCGCGAGCGTAGATCCCTTCGCCGCGGCAATCTCATATCCGCCGGTGCCGGCCGGCTCGCGGTCGCAGCCGCCAAGAAGCAGGGCGCCGGCGGCGAGCAGCGCCGGAAGCCAGCGGCGCGGTGCGTGCGACCTATTCATAAACGAGGCTTTCGATGCTAGCGCCATAAGAAATAGCTATAGGGAGGGATATTCGATGAATCTGCGTCACCTCGAAGCCTTCAGAGCCGTAATGCTCTCCGGATCGGTTACCCAGGCCGCACAGTCGCTCAACCTGTCGCAACCCGCAGTGAGCAAGATGCTTGCCGAGCTCGAGCATCAGCTGGGCTTTCAGCTCTTCCTGCGCTCGCGCGGCAGCGCGCTCACTGTGACGCCCGAAGCCGACGCCTTCTACTATGAAGTCGAGCGGAGTTTCTCGGGTATTGCGGCCCTGAAGCGAGTAGCGGAAGACATTCGCAACATGGCGACCGGTACGCTCCGGATCGCCGCCCTCCCGGCGCTCGCGGTCAGTTTCCTGCCGCGCGTGATCGCGGCCTTTCGCGAGACACATCCCGGCGTCACCGTTCAGCTCCAGACCCGCAGCTCCTCGACGGTTCGGCAATGGATGGCGAACCAGCAGTTCGACATCGGGCTCGCAACGCCGGCGCGCGAACTGCCCGGCATAAGGATGGAGCGCTTCCTGCGCTGCCCCGGCGCCTGCGTTCTCCCTGCCGGTCACCGGCTCGCGGCCAGGGACGTCATCAGGCCGGCCGATCTCGAAGGTGAGCCCTTCATTTCGCTCGCGCTCGAGGATGGCGTGCGTCACCGCATCGACCGCATTTTCGAAGACGCGGGCGTCCACCGCGAGATGGTCATCGAAACCCAATATGCGATGACCATCTGCGCGCTTGTCATGCAGGGGGTCGGATGTTCGATTCTCAACCCCGTGACCGCAGCGGATTATGCCGAGCGGGGCCTTACGGTCCGTGATTTCGCGCCGGAGGTCCATTTCGAATATATGCTCTTCACGCCGAAGTTGAAGCCGATGTCCCAAGTCGCTGCGGCCTTTATAGCGGTGCTCGAATCCCACCGCGACGCGATGTTCGGCTCCGACGCCAGCTGAAGACACAGGTCGCCGCACGGCCCTCACGGCCACCGATCAAAAGGAGGCGGTCGCGCGGACGTACCAGAAGCCCCCATTGAACCCGGTCGGCGCGAAGCGGAGATATCGGATCCCGTTGTTGATCTGGGATTGCCGCGCCTCGACGTCAGGATAATTGTCGAAGATATTCTCGCCGCCGACCGCAAGCTTGAGCATGTCGCTGACCTTGTAGGACAGCTCGAGATCGACCAATAGTTCGGCACCGCCCGTCTGGTCGGCAGCCGGGGCCGCGCCATAGTCGGTCCATTTGCCGTAATAATTTGCACGTGCGACGAAGCCGAAGCGCTCACCCGCGTAGGTGAAGGACGCATTGCCCTTCCACTTCGGAACGAAGCCCTCGAGCTCGAGCAGACGCTCGCGGTCCGCAGTGATCACCGGCGAGGCCTTGATGACATCGGTTTTGGTATAATTGCCGTTGAGACCGAGCGTGGCCTTGCCGCCGCCGAGGTCGAAGCCCACGGTGAGCACCGCGTCGACGCCCTGGGTACGGCTGTCGAAGGAGTTGGTGAAGAAGCTCACCTGCTGGAAGGAGTCTCCGCCGGGAATGCCGAGGGCAGCGAGCTGCGCGCGCTGCGCCGGGGTGAGGTTGAAGTTGCCCGAAACGGCGATCCGGTCTTCGACCTTGATGTTGAAATAGTCGATGGTGAGGGTGACCCGATTGGAAGGTTTCACCACGATGCCACCGGCCAGGTTGAACGAATTCTCGGGCTTGAGCGGCGTCGCGCCGAAAAATTGTGCCACCGGATTATTGGGTGCGATGATGCCCGCAGTAAGCGGCGCTCCGGTCACCGAGTCGATGTTGGTCTGGACCTGCGACGCGTTTGACTGGCCGGGAGTCGGCGCGCGGAACCCCGTGTTGACCGAACCGCGCACCGCGAAGACATCCGAAAAATCATATCGCCCGTTGACCTTCCAGGTGAACTTCGAGCCGAAGTCCGCATAATTCTCGTAGCGACCCGCGAGACCGAACTGGAGCGCCTCGGTGATATTGCCCTCGAGCGACGTATAGGCAGCCCAGTTGCTGCGCGCGAACTCACCTGCCTGGATGGGACTGAAGCCCGGGAAGCCGTTCGAACCGACCGGCAGCCCGACGCGGTTTCCGGTGTCGGGATCGATGACCGACGCGAAGGGTCCGACTTGCCAAGATGCCATGTCGCCGGCCGTGATCTCGTAGGTCTCGCGCCGATACTCGAGGCCGCCAGCAAGCGTCAGCGGGTCGGATGTGCCGATCGCGATGGGATAGGTGAGATCGAGATTGAAGGCGAGTTCGCGCTGTTCGAGCTGCCCCGGCTTGAAGGATGTCGGCGAAGCGAGGCCGAGCGACGGATTGACGGTATTGTCGATCCGGTAGGAGGCATGGTTCTGGCCGTAGGACGCGCTGAGGTCATAGGTCAGGCCCGAGGAGAATTCGCCCTTGAGGCCGGATGCCAGCGCGGCATCGGTCACCGTCGCGCCAAACTCGGGCGTAAAACCGCCGGGAAACAGCTGGCGGAAGCTGAACCGCTGTCCTCCGGGCGTACCCGTGAGCGGAATCGAGGTGGAAATGAAGCTGGCATTGGGGTTGCGGTAGAAGAAGGCCGTCGTGCCGCGGCTCCAGCTGTAGTTGCCGAAGGTGTAGAACTCCATCTCGTCCGACAGTTCGATGCCCGCGTTGACGAAGATGCGCGCCGCCTCGGATTCGGGATTGCCCCAGCGCTGCGCCGGGACCGGGACGTCCTGAACGCCGGCATCGATGAGCGCCTGGGCGTCGGGACGCTGGATGCCGCGCGACGTCGTGCTGGCGTTCACATATTCGCCGCTGATGTTGACAAAACCCGCGTCGGTGAAGGGAAGCCCGACATTGCCCTGGACGAGGAAATCCTCGCCGTCGCCCTTGTAGAATTGGCCGTAGCGGGCGATCAGCAGCCCGCCCTCGCGGTCGCGGCGCAGACCGAAATTGAGCACGCCCGCGATCGCATCCGATCCATAGAGCGCCGACGCGCCGTCGCGCAGAACCTCGAGCTGGCCGATCGCGATCGACGGGATCGCCGAAAGATCGGGTCCCTGCGATCCCCGGATATAGGGAACATTGGTGAACTGGACCGTCGCGCCGCGATGGCGCCGCTTGCCGTTCACGAGCACCAGCGTCTGGTCCGGCGGCAGGCCGCGGAGCGAGAAAGGCCGGGTGAAGACGGCGCCGTCGTTGCTGACGAGGCGCTGGACGTTGAGCGACGGGACCTCGGTGCGGAGGAGGTCGTTCATGTCGGCCGTGCCCTTTTCGAGCAATTCGGCGCCGGAGATGATGTCGATCGGTTGGGCGGAATCAGCCGCCTTGAGATCGTTTCGCCGCGTGCCCGTCACGATAATTTCGCCCTGCGTCGTGCCCGGCTTCGATGCCTCTTCGGCGGTATCTTGTGCGAAAGCGGCGACGGCCGACGTGGCGGCCAGAACGGCAATTATCGAGCCACTGGTGCGAAGCAATTTCCTCATGGTCCCCTCCCATTTACGAAAGCTCTCGGCTTCGCCACCGAGCTATCTTTGTGACCGTGGCATGACCAGAAATAATCACGACTCATCGCTAAAAACGAGATGGTTATTCCATATAGTTATATCTCTCGCTCCGTGCCGCGCGGCGGCGCGCCGCGCCCAACCCGCGGCCTCGCCGGTCCATTCTCCCGGACGGGCTCCGGCGCGAACAGCATGATCTGCGGGTGCCGCCCGCCATTGCGGCGAACAGGCGGCCGGTCCCGCGGGTGATTACCAGTCCCGGCGGGCGCTTCATGCCGGCTGTCCTTGGGTGGTCGGCCGACAAGCCTCATCGGCAAATGATCTCTTACTTTTTATCCATATCGTGCCCGGCGTGCGGATCGGGCTCGGTTTCTACGGGCTTCGGCGCTTCCGGCGCGGCCTTCGCCCGCGGCGGAACAGCAGGTTTTGCGGCAGGTTTGGAATTCTCCGTCGGCCTTGCTGCTTCTGTCGGTGCCGCTTCAGGGGCTGTTGGCGTCTCGTCGGCAGCCGGCGTAGTCTCGACCATTGCCGGGGCCTCACCGGCAGGGACTTCGCCTTGTTTCGGCGCCGTGTCGCTCTTCTGCGCAGGCTCCGCGCCGCATCCCGCCAGTGCGACCATAAGCGCTGCGGCGCTCGCGAGGGGAGTATATCTCATCATATCAATCTCCACTTGTCGTTCCGACAGCTCATGCGGGAAATTGCGCAACCTTGCCGTCGCCAGCGAACGCCATCACTTCGAAGGCGTCGGTGCTTCCATCCGGCATTTCCATGCCCGGAGATCCGCGCGGCATGCCAGGCACGGCGATCCCGCGAATGTCGCGCGGCTTGTCGCGAAGCAGCTTCGCGACATGTGGCATCGGCACATGGCCTTCGATGGCATAGCCACCGACGATCGCGGTGTGACACGAAGCTAGCTCGTCGGGCACACCATATCGCGCCTTTACGGCAGGCATGTCGGAACGGTTCTCAACGGTCACCGCATAGCCCGCCGCGCGCGCAATATCCGCCCAGGCTTCACAGCATCCGCATTCGGGATCGCGATAGACGAGCATCTGCCGGATGTTCGCCGCATCGGCGCGGGGCTCGCGAGCCCCGCCGTCTTTGTCGCTGGTTGCCGCCGGTCCCGAGGAAGAATTGCATGCCGCAAGCGCCACCCCCGACCCGGCGGCGATCAGGCCGAGAAGGTGGCGGCGCGTCATCGGACTTTTCATGTCATTTCCTCGCGAGAATGGATTTCATCTGTTCGATTTCGGCCGCCTGCCCCGCGATGATGCCGCGGCACAGTTCGCGTATTTCGGCATCCTTGAGGGAAGCCTGTTCGCACATGAGGATCGCGCCCGAATGATGCGGGATCATCGAACGCAAGAAGGCCGTGTCGCCGATCGTCGTCTGTGTCCGGATCAGCGCGAAGCTCCCGAAGAAGGCGCCTGCCGATCCCAGCAGCAGGAGCGTATTGAGACGTTTCGATGGGAACATGCCCGGCATTGCGACGATCATCAGCACGACCATCGGCGAAACCATCATCAGCGTCATGTAGAGCATGTTGAGATTATTGTAGAAGCTCGAGAGGCGGTCGATCATGACGAACATCACCAAATACATGATGACGCCGCTGACGATCGTCTGCAGCGCGAGGCTGCGATAGGCTGGTTTCACGGCATTTCTCCTCGACGTGTCGCCACCCCGCGAAACTTCTAGAACCAGGCCCGCACCCCCATCACGAAGCTGACTCCGCTCGCATCCTCGCCCGCGGCGCGGGCAAAACGCGCAGTATCGCCGACCTTGCGCGCCCATTCGACGCCGACATAAGGCGCGAACTCCTTCACGACCTCGTAACGCAGACGAAGTCCGAGCTCGAAGTCGGAGAGGCCCGAGCCAACGCCGGTCTCGGGGACATCTTGGAGCGCAAAATTGACTTCCGCCATCGGCTGGAGGATCAGTTTCTGGGTGATGCGCTGGTCGTAATAGCCTTCGAGCCGGGCGAGCAGGTCACCCTTGCTCGAAAGAAACAGCGCGCCCTCGACTTCGAACCAATAGGGGGCGAGCCCCTCGAAGCCGATCGTCGCATAGGTGCGGTCGGGGCCGGGCCCAAGATCCTGCCTGATACCCGCTTGCGCGTTGAAATAGGGCCCGATCGCCCGGCTGTAGAGCGCCTGCACCTCGGCGCTCTCGATGCCTTCGCCGAACACGCCTTCGCCTTCGCTCTTGAGCGTCAGCCGGTTGATGTCGCCACCATACCAGGCCTCACCGTCCCAGCGGAAACCATCGCGCCCTTTGCGCGCCTGATATTCGGCGAGGTTGAAGCTGATGAAAGCGATGGTCTGCGCGCCATTCTCTTTCATCATGTCGTGGCGCGAATGCTCCATTTCGGCTTTGGGGTAGATGCGATCGGCATACCAGTCGCCGGGAGGAGCGGGTGCGGCGGCATCGCCCGGCGGCAAGTCGGTGCCGCTGGCGCCGCTCATCGTCGCCATGCCTTCCATTCCGGCCATGGGGTCCGCAGACCCGACCTTCGGGGTGCAATGGCCCATTTTGGCATGTTCGGGCGGACAATCGGGATCGGACGGCGCCGCCGTGCCATGATCCATCGCGCCCATGTCAGAAGCGCCCTTGTCCGAAGCCTCCGCCTCGGGCGTACAATGACCCATCGCCGCATGTTCGGGCGGGCAGGTCGAAGTATTGGGCTCCATGTCCATGCCCTGCATGTTCCCATGGTCCATCTGCTCCATCGACCCTTCGGCGGGCGCTTCGGGCGCGGGCTGCGCTACCGGCGCTGGCGCTGGCGTTGGCGAGGGAGCGGGTGTCGGAGCGGGCGCCGCACCATGCATAGAATGATCCATCGACTGCGCTGCAGCGGGCACAGCAAATGTCAGCGGGGCGATGCCCGCGAGGAGAAGCGCGATCCGGGTCATTCGCCGTCTCCCTTCGGGCGCACGCTGACGACGCGCATCATCCCGGCATGCATGTGATAAAGAAGGTGGCAGTGGAAGGCCCAGTCGCCGAGCGCGTCGGCGGTGAAATCGAAGCTCGCGATGCCGCCCGGCTGGACAAGCACCGTATGCTTGCGCGGCGACCGGTCGCCCTTGCCCGTCACCAGCTCGAAAAAATGGCCGTGGAGGTGGATCGGGTGGCTCATCATCGAATCGTTGATGAGGTTGATCCGCACGCGCTCTCCCTCGATGAAGGGGATGGGCTCGTGATAGTCGGACATCTTGATGCCGTCGAACGACCACATGAAGCGTTCCATATTGCCGGTCAGATGGATGTCGAGCGAGCGCGAGGCGGCGCGCGTATCGGGGTTGCGCTCGAGTGCGACAAGGTCGTGGTAGGTCAGCACCTTGTGCCCGACATCTTCCAGACCCTGCCCCGGCTCGCCCATGCGATCCATCGGCATCGGCGAGATCGTCTGGACGCTGGGATCGCGCTTGACCTGCGGCGCGACACTGAAGTCGCGCATGCTGTGCTGCATGCCTCCGCCCGATCCATGATCCATGCCCGCCATCGCGCCGCCATCGCCTGCGGGCGTACAATGGCCCATCTTGGCATGCTCGGGGGGACAGGAAGGATCGCTCGCCGGCATGGGCATGGCGCCCATATCGCCGCCCGAATGGTCCATACCAGCCATCGAGCCGCCCGACATGTCGCCCATGCCCATGTCCTTCATGGTCGCGAGCGGGCGTTCGCGCAGCGGCGGCACCTCGGCGACCATGCCCGCGCGCGGTGCGAGCGTTGCGCGGCCCATGCCCGAGCGGTCATTGGCCTCGGCAACGAGCGTATAAGCACGGTCCTCGACCGGGGTCACGATGACGTCATAGGTTTCGGCGACCGCGATCTGGAACTCGTCAATCTCGGTCGGCACGACATTGAGCCCATCAGCCTGGACGACGGTCATCCTGAGGCCCGGGATGCGGACGTTGAAGATCGTCATCGCCGACGCATTGACGATGCGCAGGCGTACCCGCTCGCCGGGGCTGAAGAGCGCGGTCCAGTTGTCGCGCGGACCATGGCCGTTGACGAGGAAAGTGTAGGTCGAACCATTGACGTCGGCGACGTCGGTCGGGTCCATCCGCATCTTGCCCCAATCGATCCGCTCCTTGAGCGGTTGATCCCTGCCGGCAAGCAGGCCCGCCAGCGTCTGGCGCTGCATGTTGAAATGGCCGGGATTGACCTTGAGCTTGCGGAAGATCGCCTCGGGCGACAATTGACTGTGGTCGGACAGGACGACGACATGCTCGCGGTCGTAGCCGATCGGGTCGGCGCCCGCGGGATCGATGACGATCGGGCCATAATGGCCGAGTTGTTCCTGAAGCCCCGAATGGCTGTGATACCAATAAGTCCCCGATTGAACGACCGGGAATTCATAGACAAACTTCGAACGCGGCTTGATACCCGGGAAGCTGACGCCGGGCACGCCGTCCATCTGGAACGGCAGAATCAGGCCGTGCCAGTGGATCGAGCTATCCTCGTCGAGATCGTTGACGACGGTCAGGCGCGCGGTCTGCCCTTCCTTGAGCCGGACGAGGGGCGCGGGCACGGTGCCGTTGATCCCGATCGCACGGCTGACCTTGCCGTCGATGCGCATCGTCTGGCGCGCGATGCGTAGCGTGATGTCGTTACCGGATACGGTCGGAAGGGGCGCGGTAATGCCGGACGACACCGGCTGGGCCCAGGCCGGGAACCATGTGGCCATCGCCGCAGCCGCCCCTCCGCCCAAAGCTCCACTGACGAACCGACGCCTTTCCATCTGCATATTCTTTCCGACCGTTGCTGACTGTTCCTAAAGCTATACGCAGGCGGCACGGCTGCCCCTCAACAAAAATGCCGGACGATGAGGGGATGCCGCCTGAACCAGCGGTCGAACCGTCAACCCTCCGCACTCGCGGATGTTCCCGCGAGTAATTCCCGGAGCCTGGTCCGCGCTCGATAGAGGCGCGTTTCGACCGTTTTCTCGCTGACGCGCAAAATGACCGCGGTTTCGGCCTGGCTGACCTCGTCGACACCGCGGAGGAGCAAGACTTCGCGCAAATTCTGCGGCAGCTGGTCGATCGCCCCGCGAACCCTGGCGAGTTCTCGCCTGTCGGTCGCCTCGGAATCGGGCGCCGGACCATCGCTTGCTACGTGATGCGCATTTTCGAGCGGGAGCGCGCGGGAGAAAAAGGCGCGCACCTTTCGCCGTCTTGCCCAGTCGCGACATTTGTTGAGCGCGATACGGGCGATCCACGTGCGGAAGGGGCGTTCGCCATCATAGCGGTCGAGCGCCGAAAAACCGGAGACGAACGTCTCCTGCGTCAAATCCATCGCCTCGTCGGCATCGCCGATCTGCTTTACGATGAGCCGGTAGACACCCGTTTTGTAACGGCGCAGCAACTCGCGATAGGCGTCCTCGCGGTGCGCGCGCGCAAAGGCCGCCAGATCCTGGTCGCTACATTGCGATAAGTCGGCGCTCACCGCGCATCGGCGGTCAGCGCCTTGACCACGCTCTTGTCGAACATCTCCGCCTGATCGGGGTTGAGAACCCCGCGCATCGCGAAGAGATGCTGGAGCGTTTCCTTCTGCAACGTCCCCATCACCTCATGCGTCTCGTCGATCGCCTCCGTGACGCGCGGTCCATAGCCATGCTCGGCTTCGATCGCCTGCGCGAGCCGGACATTGGCGGCGCGCATCTCAAGCTCAAGCGCCTGCCGGCGACCGGCAAAGTCGGCTTCGATCCGCTCGAGTTTCGTTTCCTGCTCCGGGGTCAGATCGAGTTGACCGTGAAGAAGCGCATGAAGTTCGGTTTCGCTGGCTCTGGGCGCATCGGCCACCAGACGGCCGACGAACACGCCGGCAATCGCCGCGGCGAAAGCAATGAGCCCCACGAGAAGAAGACGGCGCGACGGCATCGTTACTGCACGTCCAGCAAGGTGGAAGGCGCCAATGCGCTTGGCGGACCGAACGGGGTAAGGGGACTTGCCGCGACCGCTGGCTGGGAAATCGCGCTCCCCGCAAAAATACCGCCGCCAAGGGAGACAAAGGCCGCGAGCGCCATCAGGCGGCGCGTTGCTACCGCTTCGCGCCGGCGGATCGCCAATGCGCCCATGATGCGATCGTCGAGCGCGTCGAGCGCTGCGGGCAGATCGATCCTGTTCAAAATGCAAAGCTCCTCATCCATCGATCGTCTCTTCAAACCTTTCCATCATTGTACATACGCGCCGAAGCGCTTCACCCCTCACACTGGAATATTATACCGGAATATTTGAGGGCTATGCCGATATCTTGCGTATTAGCAGGACAGACACGCATTTGGAGGTGTTCATGTTCAAGTCTCTTCTCCCCTCTGCAGTGGCGGCTTTCGCACTGCTTATCACGCCGGTCGCAGCGAGCGCGCACACCAAGCTCGTCAGCTCGACGCCGGCCGCCAATTCGACCGTTTCGAAGGTCACGTCGGTCAATCTGCAGTTCAACGAAAAGATCGTCGCCTCGACCCTCAAGACCGAGCTGGTCATGACCGGAATGCCCGGCATGGCCAATCATGCGCCGATGAAGGTGCCCTACTCGTCGATGATGGGCAAAGAGGGCAAGTCGGCGATGCTGATGCTCAAGCGGCCGCTGACGCCAGGAACCTACAAGGTCACATGGTCCGCGGCCGGCGCCGATACCCATCGCATGGGGAGCGAATTCAGCTTCACCGTAAAGTAAAAGGCGGTGGGGGACCCTGTTCTGATCGGCATCAGGTTCGCACTCTATGCGGACCTGATGCTCATCGCCGGTCTTGCTGCGTTCCCGCTTTTTGCGCTGACCCGGAGCGAACGCCTTGCGCCGCAGCCGATGATGGCCTCGATCTGGCGCGCAGAGCGATGGCTCTGCGCCGCCGGACTGCTTCTCTCCATCTTGGGGATGGGCGTGCTTGCGGCTTCAATGCAGGGTGTGGGGCTCCTCTCCCTGGAACTCCAGCCTTTCTGGGACCTTGTTCGCGAGACCGAGGTCGGCACAGC
Source organism: Sphingopyxis sp. H115 (assembly GCF_001468465.1). Lineage (GTDB taxonomy): Bacteria > Pseudomonadota > Alphaproteobacteria > Sphingomonadales > Sphingomonadaceae > Sphingopyxis. The sequence goes on along the minus strand of NZ_LNSA01000004.1, from coordinate 141,984 downwards.
CTGGGTCTGCCGGAGCGCAGCGCTGCTGCTCGCGCTGGCAGTCGCGATCTGGATGGTCCGCTGGCCGACAATTTCGGCCGCCGTACTCGCGGCCGCAGGCTCGGTGGCCGTCGCGAGTCTGGTCTGGTCCGGCCACGCCGGCGCGACCGAAGGCGCCGCAGGCACCGTGCACCGGGTCAGCGACATCTTGCATCTGATCGCAGCCGCGGTCTGGATCGGCGCGATCGGCGCCTTCCTGATCCTGATCTCACCACGTCGTGTCCGCGAATGGCCAGGCGGGCTCCAAATTGCGGCGCGGAGCCTCGATCAATTCTCGCGCGTCGGCACGATCTGCGTCCTCGTCATCGCCGCCACCGGCTTCATCAATAGCCAGATGATCGTCGGCGCCGAGAATCTCGGCCGGTCTCTCGGGTCGCCCTATGGACAATTGCTCCTTGCCAAGCTCGCTCTGTTTGGACTGATGCTTGCGCTCGCGGCCGCCAATCGCTGGCGACTGACGCCTGCGCTCGCGGCGGCGACGGCGGCAAGCGACGATGCAGAAAGCGTCGATTCCGATCCAGATGCGGCGCTCGCGGCAATGCGCAGGAGCCTGATCATCGAAGCGTCGGCCGCGCTCGCCATACTCGCGCTGGTTGCCTGGTTCGGGACGCTCGAGCCGTTCGTCGCCGCCGATCCGGTTTGACGCTCAACACCGTCTCCTGGTCCGGCTCGATCATGCTCGGGACCGGCTGGGCATTGATCGATGCGCGCATCGGGAACAGCCGTCCTCATGGCCATGTGGCGCATCAGGTCAGCCTCGCCGTCGAACGCGACCTCGAAATTTCTGGCGATGCCGACATGATAGTCCCTGCCGGACATGCGGTAGCCATTGCGTCGCAAGTCCGGCACCGCCTGGGGCCGCCAGGCGCCCTCGTGCGATCATTTTATCTCGACCCGCTTTTTCGCGCCGACGCGCGGCTGTCCGTCGGATCGGCGCCTGTCCTGTTGACACCGGTAGAGACAGCCGGACTATGCGATATCGCTAGCGGCGCGGACGCAAAGCGCTGGGCGTCAGGCTATCTCGATCGGTCGCGGGCGCGTCCGGTGGATGCACGCCTGTCCGAGGCGCTCGCGGCCCCTGATGATTTGTCGAGTGCCCGCGCCTTGGCCGACGTTGCCTGCCTCTCACCCTCGCGCCTGCGCGAAATCGTCAGCCGCGACTTCGGCGCGCCTCCGGCCAAATTGCTGCAATGGCTCCAGCTTCAGCGCGCAGTGCGGGCGCTGGTCGGCGGCGGAGGTCTCGCCGACGCCGCGGCGGCGGGAGGCTATGCCGATCAGTCGCACTTCACGCGCCGCTGCGCCCAATGGCTCGGAGTGACGCCTTCGGCTGGCCTCAGCGCCTTCGCTTTCGAAATCGTGCCCTGAGCGGCACGCGCCTGGCTCCGGCGAAACGTTCAAGACGGGCGCGCCAGCTCGCCCCTAAACGTCTCGCGCGTGGCCGCAATCCAGCGGCAAGCCAAAGCGTCGAAAGGAGACGGCCTTGCCCGACCCGATATCCGTAGCGCGTTCCTACACGCCAGCGGCAGGATATCACTTCCTGACGCCCTGTTATGATTTCGGCGTCGCGGTGACTACGCGCGAGCGCGTGTGGCGCGACCGTCTCGTTCACCATATGGCGCTCGCCGAAGGAGAGGTCATTCTCGACATCGGTTCGGGTACGGGCAATCTCGCGCTGGCGATCGCCCGCCATAGCCCGGGCGTCCGCTATCTTGGCATCGACCCCGACGAAGCGGCAACGCGAATTGCCCAAACCAAGACCGCGCAGATTGTTCCACTGCCGGAGTTTCGCGTTGGCTTTTTCGGGGCTTCGGCGATCGACGATTGGCTTTCGCCCGCCAAGATAGCGCTGTGCCTCGTTCTTCATCAGGTCGGACTTGATGAAAAGGCGCGTTTGCTGCGCGAAGCCTGGCAGGTGCTCGCGCCCGGCGGCAAACTCTATGTCGCCGACTATGGGGAACAGCGCAGCCGCCTCATGCGGTTGCTGTTCCGCCTGACGATCCAGCAGCTCGATGGCGTCCAGGACACCCAGCCCAACGCCGATGGATTGCTACCGGTGCTGATGAGAGAGGCCGGCTTTCGCGATGTTCGCGAACTTGAGACGTTTCGCACGCCAACCGGTGCGATCGCGATCATCGAGGCCAGCAAGCCCCGGATCTGATTGTACGGGGCAAAGAAAATCCGAGGGATAACTGCTCTTCTTGCGTATCGATAGGAGCGGCTTCATTCTGGAACCGTCAGGAAAGCCGTCAACGGCGAACACGGCCGGCGGCGTTCGGACGCCCCACCCCCAGGAGGGCATCCTATATGTACGGGAGCGGCGACGATGCACGATCATCAGGGCGCGGAAAATGGCAGCGGGAGCACGACCGATCCGGTCTGCGGCATGACGGTCGACCCGGCCACGACGCCGCACATGGCGACGCACGGCGGCGAGCATCATCATTTTTGCAGCGCGGGCTGCCTCGCCAAATTCGAGGCCGATCCCGATCTTTACGCCGCAAAAAGCGAGCCGACCGCAGCCGACGCACCCGAGGGGGCCATCTGGACCTGCCCCATGCATCCCGAGATCCAACGCCCCGGCCCTGGAAGCTGCCCGATCTGCGGCATGGCACTCGAGCCCGTCATGCCAACCGCGTCGGACGGCCCCAGCGAAGAATATCACGACATGCGGCGTCGCTTCTGGGTCGGCCTCCTTCTCGCCCTTCCAGTCTTTGCACTTGAGATGGGCGGCCATTTGACGGGCCTCCACGATGTCGTCGGCCGCCAGACGAGCAACTGGATCCAGATGTTGCTCGCGACCCCCGTCGTTTTATGGGCTGGCTGGCCCTTCTTCGAGCGCGCCTGGCTCTCGATCCGCAACAAGAGCCTCAACATGTTCACCCTCATTGCGATGGGAACGGGCGTTGCCTGGGGCTACAGCATGATCGCGGCGATTGTCCCGCAAATCTTCCCGGCAGCCTTCCGCGCCGCCGACGGCTCGGTCGCGGTCTATTTCGAGGCCGCCGCGGTAATCACGGTGCTGGTGCTGCTCGGGCAGGTGCTCGAACTCAGGGCCCGCGAGACGACGAGCGGCGCAATCCGCGCGCTACTTGACCTGACGCCGAAGCTCGCCCGGCGCGTCCGCGCTGACGGGAGCGACGAAGAGGTCGCGCTCGAGGAGGTCGCGGTCGGCGACATGCTGCGCATCCGTCCGGGCGAAAAAGTCCCCGTCGATGGCATCGTCTTAGAAGGCCGCGGAACGGTGGACGAATCGATGGTCACGGGCGAGTCGATGCCGGTGACCAAGGAGGCCGGCGCGGCGCTGATCGGCGGGACGATCAACCAGACCGGCGGCCTGCTCATGCGCAGCGAAAAGGTCGGGCGCGATACGATGCTCGCGCGGATCGTACAGATGGTCGCCGACGCGCAGCGCAGCCGGGCGCCGATCCAGCGTCTTGCCGATACCGTTTCGGGCTGGTTCGTACCCGGCGTCATAGTGGTCGCCATTGTCGCTTTCATTGTCTGGTCGCTTCTCGGCCCCGCGCCTGCCATGGCCTATGGCCTTATCGCCGCCGTCTCGGTGCTCATCATCGCCTGCCCCTGCGCGCTCGGCCTCGCTACGCCGATGTCGATCATGGTCGGCGTGGGTCGCGGCGCCGAAGCCGGCGTGCTGATCAAGAATGCCGAGGCGCTTGAACGGATGGAGAAGGTCGACACGCTCGTCGTCGACAAGACCGGGACGCTGACCGAAGGCAGGCCCTCGGTCGTCGCGATCGAAGTCGCCGACGGCTTCGAGGAGCAGGATGTGCTGCGGATCGCCGCGAGCCTCGAGCGCAGCAGCGAACATCCATTGGCGGCCGCGATCGTCAGGGCGGCCGAAGACCGCGGCCTCGCGCTGGTGGAGCCATCGGGGGTCGACCAGCCGGTCGGCAAGGGCATCGTCGGGGCGGTCGACGACAAGGCGATCGTCCTTGGCAATGCGAGCTTTCTCGAAGAATATGACGTCGATCTGGGCGCACTCGCCGCGGCGGCCGACCGCCTTCGCACTGACGGCGCGACGGCGATCTACATCGCGGTCAACGGCAAGGCGGCCGGCGTCATCGCTATCGCAGATCCGGTCAAGGAGACGACGAGCGACGCACTCGCGGCGCTGCGCGAAGCCGGAATCAAGGTCATCATGCTCACCGGCGACAATCGCGTCACCGCCGAGGCGATCGCACGGCGGCTCGGCATCGACAATGTCGAGGCCGACGTCCTCCCCGACCAGAAGAGCGCCGTCGTCCAGCGGCTGCGCGAAGAGGGCGGGATCGTCGCCATGGCCGGCGACGGGGTCAACGACGCCCCCGCGCTTGCCGCCGCCGATGTCGGCATCGCCATGGGTTCGGGAACCGACGTCGCCATCGAAAGCGCGGGCGTCACACTATTGCGCGGCGACCTCCTCGGCATCGTGCGGGCGCGGCATCTCAGCCATGCGACAATGGCGAATATCCGCCAGAATCTCTTCTTCGCCTTCGCCTATAATGCCGCGGGCATTCCGGTGGCGGCGGGCGTGCTTTACCCGATCTTCGGGCTGCTCCTGTCGCCGATCATCGCCGCCGCGGCGATGGCGCTCTCGTCGGTCAGCGTGATCGCCAATTCGCTGCGGCTGCGGTTCGCAAAAATCTAATCGAAGCGTGGCGGAGAACGCTCGCGTACAGAAAGAGAGAATAGAGATGAGAGGTATCAAGCAGGCGGTGATCGGACTGGCGCTGGTCATCGCGGTTCCCGCCCACGCTGCGTCAACCCCCGATTATCAAGCGGCGACGGCGACGCTGGCGCAATATAAGCAAGCGATCGAGAGTCGCGACCTGTCGGGCGTCGAAGCCTTGTTCGCGCCTGACGCCCAGATATTCGAGTCGGGCGGCATCGAAGGGAATTTTGCCCATTATCGCGACCATCATCTCGCGCCCGAGCTCAAGGCGTTCAAGTCCTTCGCCTTCAAGGGCTATAAGGTTTCGGTGCGGGGCGAAGGCGAGGTTGCGATCGCCACTGAGACCTATTCCTACACGATCATACTCGCGAGCGGCGAAACGGTCGAACGCGATGGCGTTGCGACAAGCGTGCTCAAATGGACGGACGGCAAGTGGCGGATCATCAACCTGCACAGTTCTTCGCGCAAGCCGAAGGCCTGATGGCGGCGGGCAGGACAGGGATTAACTGGCCCGGGTGTAACCGCGGAGGGGCTGCTCGCGAACAACCCCGCAGTCCAGGCGCCGCAATTTCAGTTTGACGCCAGGACTGACAAGGAACATGCTTCGACCGTGAAACGCTGGCTTTCTCTGCTGCTTCTCTTCGGAGCTGTGCTGGGCCTTCTGGCCCAAGAAGCCGCGTTCGCATCGGCGCCGGCAATGCCTATCGCGGACACCGCGTTCGCGGCCTCAGCCATGAGCGACGAATGCGCGGAAATGATGAGCGTCGACAAGTCGCGAGGCAAGGAGCCGTGCCAAGGTCTCACGCTCGACTGCATCGCCAAAATGGGCTGCGCACTCCCTCCCGCCGTCGTATCGTCGGCCATGCCGCTCGTGGCGATGGCCCATATACCGGGACTGCTCGATCCGCTTCCGATCCGGCGGCTCACTGGCCGTACGATCGGCCCCGAGCCCGATCCGCCGCTACTTCTCGGCTGAACTGCACGATGCGCGCCGACTGTTTCGGCGTACTCCCAAGCTTTTCAACCGAGGAATTTCAACATGAAACCGTTTTTTGCCGTTGCCGCGCTCGCGGCAGCAACGCTTGCCGCTCCCGTTTTCGCGCAGGAAGCATCGCGCGGCCATTATGAATGGCAGACCCGCCAGGTTCCGGGACCGAACAAGTCCAATACCACCTCGCGGATCCGCGTCTGGGTGAAGGACAAATCCGCCCAGATGGCCAACTGCGACTGCGACATGATGAAGGCCGATACGGCCGATTGCATGAAAAGAATGTCCGTCGGCCAGATGGCGCACCCCGAGGCGTAAATATCTCCATCCCCGGGCCCATGCGCCGGGGATGGTCCGCCCGATCCAAAAAAGGGAGAAATCATGCGCCTTTTCTTTGCGGCAGCCGTGCTTGCGCTGCCCACGGCCCTGCACGCCGAACCGATGTCGCTCGACGATGCGCTTCGGCTAGCGGAAACCAAGGCGCCCGAACTGCGCGGGCGCGAAGCGGGGATCGACGCCGCCGAGTTGGCGGCGATCGCAGCCGACCGGTTGCCCGATCCCAAACTCGATCTTGCCATCAAGGATTTTCCGGTCACCGGCCCCGACGCGGGCCGCCTCAACCGCGACAATTTCACGATGCAGGTGATCGGTATCAGTCAGGAATTCACACATCCCGCCAAGCGCCGGGCGCGGGCGACGCGCGCGCTCGCCGACATCGGGATCGCGCGCGCCGACGAAGCGGTCGCTTCGCAGGACGTCCGGCTGGCGACGGCGCTCGCCTGGATCGACCTTTTCTATGCCAAGAAACGGCTCAAGAAGCTCGAATTGCTCGATGCCGAGCTCAACGATTTGCAGGCGACGGTGACCGCGCGGTTGGCCAGCGGCGCGGCGCGGCCGGCGCAGGCGCTCGAGCCCGAACAGCTCCGCGCCGAGGTCAAAGATCGCCGCAGCGCGCTCGCCGCCGAGATCGCGCGTGCGCGTGCGCAACTCGCGCGCTTCACCGGCGATGCTGCCGCCGACACGGCGGGCGCGCCGCCGCCACCGGTCGTCGACGAAAGCGCGCTGCGCGCCGGCATCGACGCCCTGCCGCGCCTGCGCGCGCTCGATGCGCGAGCGCTGGCGGCCGATGCCGAAACCGGCCTCGCCCGCGCCGAAAAGCGGCCCGATTGGAATGTCTCGGCGGCCTATGGGCGGCGCGAGCCCAATTATGGCGACCTCGTCACGCTCGGCGTCACCATCGACCTGCCGCTCTTCGCCAAGAAGCGGCAGGACCCGAAGATCGCCGCACGGGCGAGCGAGGCGACGCGAGCGCGGCTCGACCGCGAAGCGGCAAAGCGCGACATCGCCGCAGCGCTCGACGCCGATCTCGCCGATCATCACATGCATCATGAACAGCTCGGCAATGCGCGGTTGCGGCTGGTGCCACTGGCGAAAAAGCGCGCCGAGCTTGACCTCGCCAGCTACGCCGCCGGCCAGCTCGACCTCGGGACCGCATTGCTCTCGACGCTCGCGCTGGCCGAAGCCGAAGTCGATGTTCTGGCGCGCGAGGCCGAGGTCGCGCGCGACGCGATCCGGATCAATTTTATCTATGGGGAGACAGCGCGATGACCGAAGCGACGACAGCGGCGCGGTGGCGCGCCGGGATTTTGGCCGCGGTGCTGATCGCGGGCGGCGGCGGTTACTGGATCGGGCAGCGCGGCGCGGACGACGCGCCGACCGGCGCCACAAGCGATGGGCGCAAGATCCTCTACTATTACGACCCGATGTTCCCGAACCAGAAGTTCGATAAGCCGGGCAAGTCGCCCTTCATGGATATGGAGCTGGAACCCAAATATGCCGACGAAGGCGGCGGGACCGACGCCGCGCCGGGCCTTTCGATCGATCCGTCGGCGATGCAAAATCTGGGAATGCGCGTCGTCGCCGCCGAGATGGGCAGCCTCGCGGCGACCTTCGACGTCACCGGCGCGGTCGATTTCAACGAACGCGACGTCGCGATCGTCCAGGCGCGTTCGGGCGGCTTTGTCGAGCGCATCTATCGGCTGGCCCCGGGCGACGTAATCGGCGCCGGGACGCCGATCGCCGATGTTCAGTCGCCCGAATGGGGCGGCGCGCAAACCGAATATCTGAGCGTCAAGAAACTGGGTAGGCCCGAGTTGACGGCGGCCGCGCGGCAACGGCTTCGGCTGATGGGAATGTCCGATGCCGTCATCAACCGGGTCGATCGGACCGGGCGGACAAGCGGGACCGTTACGATCAGGTCGCCGATCGGCGGCGTCGTGCAGAGGCTCAGCGCGCGGGCGGGGGTCACGCTGACACAGGGCCAGACGCTCGCCGAAATATCGGGGCTTGGCACTGTCTGGCTAAACGCCGCCTTGCCCGAGGCGCAGGCGGGGGCGGTGCGCGTCGGCCAGCGCGCAGTTGCGACGCTCACCGCTTTTCCCGGCGAAACATTTGGCGGGCGCGTCATCGCCATACTGCCGACGACGCAGGTCGACAGCCGCACGCTCACCGTCCGCATCGAGCTCGCCAATCGCGACGGACGCCTGCGCCCCGGCATGTTCGCCAATGTCGCGCTCGGCGGCGACGCACAGAAGGCACTGCTGGTGCCGAGCGAGGCGGTCATCCGCACGGGCACGCGCAGCATCGTCATGCTCGCCGCGGGCGACGGGCGCTATCATCCCGCCGAAGTGCAAACAGGGCGTGAGGGCGGCGGCCAGACCGAGATACTGCGCGGGCTGGCGGTGGGCGAAAGAATCGTCGCATCGGGGCAGTTCCTGCTCGATTCCGAGGCGAGCCTGACCGGCATCGCGGTGCGTCCGCTGGGCGACGCGAAATGATCGAGCGGATCATTCGCGCCTCGGTCGCGGCGCGCGGACTGGTCGTCGCCGCGGCACTGATCCTGACCCTCGTCGGTGTCGCCGCAGTGCGGACGACCCCGGTCGATGCGATTCCCGATCTGTCGGACGTTCAGGTCATCATCCGCACCACCTACCCGGGGCAAGCGCCGCGGATCGTGGAGGATCAGGTGACCTATCCGATCAGTTCGACGATGCTGTCGGTGCCGGGCGCGCGCGTCGTGCGCGGCTACAGCTTCGTTGGCGACAGTTTCGTCTATGTGCTGTTCGACGACGATACTGACCTCTATTGGGCGCGCAGCCGGGTGCTCGAATATCTGAGCCAGGTGCAGGGAAAATTGCCGGACGGCGCGACTGCGTCGATCGGCCCCGATGCGACCGGCGTCGGCTGGATCTATGAATATGCGCTGGTCGACAAAAGCGGGCGCCACGACTTGGCCGCACTGCGCTCGATCCAGGACTGGTTCCTGCGCTACGAGTTGAAAGCCGTCCCCGACGTCGCCGAGGTCGCGACGATCGGCGGGATGGTCAAACAATATCAGATCGTCCTCGATCCCCAGAAACTGGCATCCTATGGCCTCACCGTGCGCGAAGTCAGCGACGCCCTGACCGCCGCCAATCAGGAAACCGGCGGCGCAACGGTCGAATTGGCCGAGGCCGAATATATCGTTCGCGCCAGCGGCTACCTCAAGACCCTCGACGATTTCCGCGCCGTGCCGATCCGCACCGCCGCGGGCGGAGTGCCGGTGACGGTAGGCGACATTGCGACGGTGCAAATCGGTCCCGAGATGCGGCGCGGAATCGCTGAGCTTGATGGCGAAGGCGAAGTCACTGGCGGGGTGATCGTCATGCGGCAAGGCAAGAACGCCCGCGAGGTGATCGAGAATGTCCGTGCCAAGCTGAATTCGCTAAAGGCCAGTCTGCCGCCGGGGGTGGAGATCGTCACCACCTATGACCGCTCGGGGCTGATCGACCGCGCGGTCGATAATCTGACCTCGAAGCTCGTCGAGGAATTCATCGTCGTGGCGATCGTCTGCGCGCTGTTCCTGTGGCACGCGCGCTCGGCGCTGGTGGCGATCCTGACGCTGCCGCTCGGCATCCTGATCGCCTTCATCGCGATGCGCGCGCAAGGCCTGAACGCCAATATATTGTCGCTCGGCGGTATCGCGATCGCGATCGGCGCGATGGTCGATGCCGCGGTCGTGATGATCGAAAATGCGCACAAGCATATCGAGCGCTGGGCGCACGAAAATCCCGATCGAAAATTGGAAGGGACCGAACGCTGGCGCGTGATTACCGGCGCGGCAGCCGAGGTCGGTCCGGCGCTGTTCCTCAGCCTGCTCATCATCACCTTCTCCTTCATCCCGATCTTCGCGCTTCAGGGACAGGAAGGGCGGCTGTTCGCGCCGCTCGCCTTTACCAAAACCTATGCGATGGCGGCGGCGGCCTTGCTTTCGATCACGCTCGTCCCGGTGCTGATGGGCTGGCTCATTCGCGGCAAGATTCCAGGCGAGAATGCCAATCCGATCAATCGCTGGCTGACCCGCCTCTATCGCCCCGGGCTCGACTGGGTGCTCGCGCGTCCGAAACAGGCGTTGTTCATCGCGGTGCTGGTCTTTGCGACCAGCCTGTGGCCGATGGCGCGGCTTGGCGGCGAGTTCATGCCGCAAATGAACGAAGGCGACCTCCTCTATATGCCCTCGGCGCTGCCCGGGCTTTCGGTGGCCGAAGCGGGCAAATTGCTCCAACAGACCGACCGCCTGATCAAGACGGTCCCCGAGGTTAGCCGCGTGTTCGGCAAGGCGGGGCGCGCCGACACCGCGACCGATCCGGCGCCGATCGAAATGTTCGAAACGACGATCCAGTTCAAACCCAAGAGCGAATGGCGCGCGGGGATGACACAGGAAAAATTGATCGAGGAACTCGACGCGCGGGTGCGTGTGCCAGGGCTCGCCAATTTCTGGGTGCCGCCGATCCGCAACCGCATCGACATGCTGGCGACGGGGATCAAAAGCCCGATCGGGATCAAGGTCGCGGGGTCCGACCTCAAGGCGATCGACGCCAGCGCCAAGCGGATCGAGGATGTCGTCAAGATGGTGCCCGGCGTCGCTTCGGCGCTCGCCGAACGGCTCACCGGCGGGCGCTATATCGATATCCAGATCGATCGCGGCGCGGCGGCGCGCTATGGAATGAACATCGCCGATGTTCAGACCGTCGTGTCGGGCGCGATCGGCGGTGCGACGATCGGGCAGACGGTCGAGGGGCTGGCGCGCTATCCGATCAGCGTGCGCTATCCGCGCGAAATCCGCGACAGCCTCGATGAAATCATCAACCTGCCGGTGCTGACCCCCTCGCGCCAGCAGATCACGCTCGGCACCGTCGCCGACGTGCGGATCAGCGACGGTCCGCCGATGCTGCGCAGCGAGAATGGCCGCCCGGTGACCTGGATTTACGTCGATGGCCGCGGGCGCGATCTGCAAACACTGGTCGCCGACATCCAGGCGGCGATCGCCCGCGAGGTCAAGCTGCCGCCGGGGGTCAGCGTCTCTTACACCGGCCAGTTCGAATTTCTGGTGCGCGCGACCGAGCGGATGAAGATCGTCGTCCCGGTGACGCTCGCGATCATCTTCGGGCTGCTCTACCTGACGTTCCGGCGGCTTGACGAGGCGCTGCTCATCATGGGCACCCTGCCCTTCGCGCTCACCGGCGGGCTGTGGCTGCTCTTTCTGCTGGGCTATAATCAGTCGGTCGCGAGCGCGGTCGGGTTCATCGCGCTCGCTGGGGTCGCCGCCGAGTTCGGCGTCGTCATGCTCATCTACCTCAAGCATGCACTCGCTGCACGCAGCGACGGCGATGTTGCGGCGGCGGTGCGCGACGGCGCGCTGCTGCGCGTCCGGCCCAAGGCGATGACCGTCGCGGTCATCCTCGCAGGCCTGTTCCCGATCCTCGTTGGGACCGGAACCGGCTCCGAGGTGATGAGCCGGATCGCCGCACCGATGGTTGGCGGCATGCTCACCGCGCCGCTGCTGTCGATGTTCATCATTCCCGCCGCTTATCTGCTGATGCGCAGGCGAGCGGAAAGACTAGCTCAACCCGAAGGAGAAACGAAATGAAGACCTATAGCACCATCGCTTTCGGCCTTGCGCTCAGCGCGGCCCTTACAGGCTGCGGAAAGCAAGGCGAAGCGCCCAAAGCCGAAGAAAAAGCCGCCATGGCCGACGATGCCGGGACCAAGGCGATGCCGAACGAAACCAAGCATGGCGCGGGCACGGCAACCGTGACGGCGGTCGATAGCACGAAGGGCCAGGTCACGCTCGATCATGGCGCGATCGCCGAACTCGAATGGCCGGCGATGACGATGGGCTTTGCGGCGAAGCCCGAGCTGCTGAAGGGTATCAAGGTCGGCGACAAAGTCGCGTTCGAGCTCGACTGGGACGGCAAGGCCGGGACGATCACCAAGCTCGACAAGGCGCCCTGACGCGCCGCCATCGCGCGCGGCGGCCCCGGCTGCTGCGCGCGATGGCTGCTACGCAGCAGATGCTCCGCCTAGAGCGCCAGTTCGGTTTCCGCGATCGCCTCGATCACGCGGCATTCGGCCGCCCGGCCGCCTTCGCACGAGGTCGCGACGTCGGTCAGCGCCGAACGCAAAGTCTCGAGCCTTGCGATGCGAACCTCGATTTCGAGAAGATGCTCGCGCGCAATGGCGGCGGCTTCGGCGCAGTCGCGATCGGGCTGGTCCGAAAGCGCCAGCAGCGACCGAATTTCAGGGATCGAAAAACCCAACTGCCGGCCGTGGCGAATGAAGGCGAGGCGGCGAACGTCGGACGCTTCATAGCTGCGCCGGCCCGAGGCGGTGCGCAGCGCCTCGGGCAAGAGCCCGATCTCCTCGTAAAAGCGGATCGTGTTGACCTTGGTGCCGGTCTGCCGGGCAAGGTCGCCGATCGCGAGCCTTTTGGCCATAAATCTCTTGATCCTCCAGTGACTGGAGGTTGTATAGGGCGATCCAGTCCGGAGTTGAAGGCGTGAAATGGAACGCCATGGCAGCGGCACGGGGATGAAGACGCGATGACAGCAGGTTCTGAAAGTGGCGATGGCTGCGGCTGCACGGGCGACCCGGTTCGCGCGGAAAAGGATCCAGCCTATCGTCGCGCCCTGTGGATTGTCGTGCTCCTCAATTTGGGGTTCGGCGCGATCGAGATCGTCGGCGGCTTTATCGCCAACAGCCAGGCGCTGAAGGCCGACTCGCTAGACTTCATCGGCGACGGCACGATCACGCTCGCGGGGCTGGTGGCGATCGGCTGGACAGCACTGGCACGGACCCGCATCGCCTTCGCGCAGGGGCTGTTTCTTCTGACGCTCGGGCTCGGCGTGATCGGGGTCGCGCTATGGCGCGCGCTGACCGCCGTTCCGCCCGAAGCCGAACTGATGGGCGCCATCGGCATCGTCGCGCTGCTCATCAATCTCACCTCGGCCGCAGTCCTCTCGCGGTTTCGCGAAGGCGACGCCAATGTCCGCGCGGTATGGCTGTTCAGCCGCAATGATGCGGTCGCCAATGTGGCGGTGATCATAGCGGCTGGCCTCGTCGCATGGACCGGCCAAGCCTGGCCCGATCTGGCGGTTGCGGCCATCATCGCCGCGCTCTTCCTTCATTCGGCTTATGAAATTCTGCGCAGCGCTCGTATCGAGTTGCGAGAGTTATCGACTGTGGCCGGGCAATAGGACCCATGCAGCCCGCTCGCCGCTTTCGCATCCTGCTGATCCTGCTGGCCGCCATCGGCGGGCTTGCCGTGCAGACGGCGGAGGCGCGCAGCGCTGCCGACGAAGTCCAGACCATCTGGCGCCTGCTGGATTATCTCGCCGTCGATTATGGCGGCGCGGTCGCGAAGGGCGAGGTGACGAGCACGGTCGAATATGCCGAGATGACCGAGTTTTCGGCCACCGTTCGCAAAGGCATCGCGGCCCTCCCGGCGTCGCCCGCGCGGACAGGCCTTGTCGCCGAAGCGGGGAAACTCGAAGCGGCGATCGCATCGAAGTCCGACCCCGGCAAGGTGGCCGGCCAGGCGCGCGGACTCGCGGCGGACCTGCTCGCAGCCTATCCGGTGCCCCTCGCCCCGCGCAAAGCCCCCGATCCGCTGCGCGGCGCCCAGGTCTATCTGGAAAATTGCGCCATTTGTCACGGCGCGCGCGGCGATGGCAATGGGCCTCAGGCCAAGGGGCTCGACCCTGCTCCTATCGATTTCACCGATGCCGAACGCGCCCGCAAGCGCAGCCTGTTCGCACTCTATCAGGTCATAGGCCAAGGGCTCGAGGGCACGTCCATGCCGAGTTTTGCCCATTTGCCGTCGGACGACCGCTGGGCGGTAGCAGCCTATGCCGGTGGATTTGCCTTTCGCGATGTTTCGACGGGCCGACGTATCTGGAACCAGACACCGTCCGCTCGCGAACTCGTCCCCAACCTGCAGGCCTTCACGAGCCTCAGCCCCGAAGCACTTGGTCACACGCTCGGACCGGAACAGGCCGATGCCATCACGGCCTATTTGCGCTCCGACCCCAGGGCACTGAGCACCGCCTCGCCCGCAACGCTGATGGTTGCACGCGATAAATTGGCGCAAAGCCTCGCCGCGTACCGCAAGGGAAACCGGGACGATGCAGGGCGCCTGGCGCTGTCGGCTTATCTCGACGGTTTCGAACCGATCGAGCCGATTCTGACGACGCGCGATGCGGCGCTGATGGCGCGCATTGAATCCGTGATGTCCGATTATCGCGTTTCCATCGCGCGCGGCCTGCCGATCGACGCGGTCGCGGGCAAGGCCGCCGCTCTCGAAACACTCTTCGCCGATGCCGAAGCCGCTTTGTCTCCCGATGCCGCGAGCGATGCATCGACCTTTGTCGGCGCGCTGACCATATTGCTGCGCGAGGGTCTCGAAGCCCTGCTCATTGTCGTCGCGATGATCGCTTTCTTGCGAAAGGCCGAACGGCCCGAAGTCCTTTCCTACGTCCATGGCGGCTGGATCGCAGCGCTGGTTGCCGGCGGCGCGACCTGGGCCATCGCGACCTATGCAATATCGATTAGCGGCGCGAACCGCGAGTTGACCGAGGGATTCGGCTCGCTCTTCGCGGCCGTGGTCCTCGTCTGGGTCGGCATCTGGATGCATGGCAAATCGCATGCGGAGAGCTGGCAGCGCTATATTCGCGAAGCGATGGGCAAGGCGCTTTCGCGCCGCTCGGCCTGGTTCCTGTTCGGGCTGGCGTTTCTTGTCGTGTATCGCGAGGTGTTCGAGACCATCCTGTTTTTTGCAGCGCTTGCCACGCAAGGCAGCGGCGGTGCGATCGCCGCCGGAGCCGGAACGGCACTGGCGATCCTCGCGGTGATCGCATGGGTCATGCTTCGTTACAGCCGGGTCCTGCCAATCGGGAAATTTTTCGCCTACAGTTCCGCTCTGATCGCGATCCTGGCGGTCGTCCTGGCAGGCAAGGGTGCCGGCGCGCTGCAGGAAGCCGACCTTCTAGGCATCACGCCGCTCACCCATTTCCCCCGCTTCCCGGCCCTGGGGATTTTTCCCTCGCTCGAACCATTGCTGCTTCAGCTTCTCGCGCTAGCGATCCTCTGGATCGGCTATCGTTACAACAGCCAGCAGCATCGCCGGATCGCGGCAACGCACGGCCAATAAGCGGAAGTCTCGACGAACTTTTCGCCCTTCTCCCCGGCCGGGCGATCGCTTTACCAAATAGCGCCCCGAAGCCGAGGGTTCACCCCGAGCCCGTTACGCAGACCCGACAGACCTGCTATCGAGATCCAATGCCCGAAACGTCCAACTGGAACGGCCGACTTCGCCTCGGGGACTATTATGCTCTCTGGTCGGGTTCCGTCGGCGACGCCGCCGTCCACCGCCATTTTGCCGCACAGGCGGTCTTCTGTACTGAGCCGCTTACGGTGATCGACGCCGACGGCGCGCACCGGTCGGGTCATTGCCTGCTCATCGAACCCGATATGGTGCATCGGCTGCTCCCCGCGCCCGCGGCAGAACTATGGTTCGCCGAGCCGACGACAGGCTTCGGCCCGCCTGTGGAACTGAGCAGCCGGCTACTCGGATGCGATCCCGTTCATGTCGCGAAGCCAGGACAGCCCTCCTTCTGGAAGAGCTGGTTGACGCGAGGCGCGCGCGCGCCGCTCGATCCGCGCATCACCCGCGCCGCCGCCTCGATCGACCGCCTGATTCCAATGGGTTCGGTGCGTCTCGCTGACGCGGCGGAGGAGAGCGGCCTCTCGCTTGGCCGTTTCCGGCATCTCTTTGCCGCAGAGATTGGCATGCCCTTCCAGCGTTATGTGCTCTGGCGGCGGTTGATCATCGCCTTCGACGCATTGGGCGCTCGCCGCAGCGCGACCGAGGCCGCGCACTTGGCCGGGTTCAGCGATAGCCCGCATTTTGCCCGCACGATTAAGGCCATGTTCGGTATCCGGGCAAGCGACCTCTTGATCGAATCATAGCCTCTCCGTTCAAGCCGGTCCGTGACGGTGGCGGTTAAAGAGGCGCCATGACAAATGCAGACAGAGATTTCGTCCCGGCACTTGGCAAGAGCGGATCGCTCGAACGCTACGACGCCGCTATCGCCCTCATGACCCGTGAGAAAAGATGGCGGAGCGATTTGCTTCGCCTCACCGCGCCGCAGCCGGACGAGCGGATCGTCGATATCGGGTGCGGCACGGGGACGTTCGCGATCGCCCTCAAGCAGGCGGCGGCCGGGAGCGTGATACTGGCAGTCGATCCCGATCCCGCCGTGCTCGACATCGCCCGTGAAAAGGCCAAGGCTGCGGGCGCCGACATCATCTGGTTTGAGGCGATGGGCGACGAGCTCGACGAAATTGAAGCGCTGCAAGGCAGCGACAAGATCGTTTCGAGCCTCGTGCTGCACCAATGCCCGATGGACGTCAAACAGGCGATAGCGCGGCAGATGCACCGCTTGCTCAAACCCGGTGGCGCGCTCTTCCTGGCCGATTATGGTGAGCAGCGCTCGCTGTTGATGCGAGCGCTATTCCGCCAGATCCAGTGGCTGGACGGCTTCGAATATACCGAACCCAACGCAAAGGGCTGCGTCCCGGAACTCCTTACAGCCGCAGGCTTCGAGGCGGTAGAGGAGATGAGGGTCATCCCGACTCCGACTGGCTCGATTTCAATCTATCGGGCGAAGCGGTAGCTCGCTCGCCCAGCACGCCGAGTCACGGCTATCCGCGCCAGTGACGGCCGCGGTGGTGGTGGTGCGTCCGGCGCTTCTGATAACGCCGCTCGTAACGGTCTCGCCGCTCATAGCGGCGATCATAGCCGCGGTAGTGGGGATCGTAGCCACGATAGCCACGGTCGTTGCCATAATAGGGCACGCCGTGACGCGAGGAGCGATAGTCGCGGTCGTGGCCACGCGGCGCATCATGGCCGCGGTTGTATCCGCCGCGATCGCCATGGTGCTGGGCAAGCGCCGTTCCGGGGAGCACGAAGGCGAGCATCGCGGCCGCGATCGTGATTAGTTTTCGCATGTCAGTCTCTCCATTTTGTGGCGTTCAAACTCCCCCTTCATGCTTGAATGCGCTGTGAATATTGGCTCCGATGCTGCCGATCGGACGGTGACCCGGCGTCTCCATGCGACAGGCCGATGGCGGGAGAGACAGTATCGCGCTGCATGGTGGGCACCCGTCCCGCGTGGACGAAGCGGGACGGGTGCGGGCCCTCATTTGCCCTTTGCCAGTACCGCGGCCTGGACTCGGGCCTCGACCTGTTCGGGGCTCGGCTGGACGAGCATCTCGCCATTGACGAAGAAGGTCGGCGTGCCCCGGACGCCGACCGCACGCGCGTCGGCAATGTCCTGCTCCATCCAGGCCATCGCATCGGTTGTCGGCATCGCGCGCGCCTTCGCGACATTGAGGCCGGCCTTCTCGGCGGCCGCCCAGGCACCGTCCATCTTTCCGTCGTGCCATTCGGGCTGCGCTTCGAGGAGCGCGGCCGTCACCGGCTCGAGCTTGCCCTGGACGCGGGCGGCTTCGAGGATCACGATCGCCTCGGCCGAGCCGGGGTGCAGCGGCAGGTAGCGCATCACGAGACGCACATCCTTGGGATATTTGGCGACGATGCCCTTCACCGTGGGATAGAAGGCGCGGCAGGCCTCGCACGACGGGTCGAAAAATTCGACGATGGTGACCGGGGCATTTTTCGGTCCGATGATCGGCGAATGCGGGCGAATGAGGCTGTCGACGGGCCCCGCCACGACCTTCTTCGTGGGTTCGCCCTCGGCGGTTCCGCTGTAGAGCATCGCGCCGCCGGTGAAGGCGAGTGCCGAAACGACAAGCGTGGCCACCACTCCGATACGTCTGTTCATGATTTCAATCTCCTTTGAAAGTTGAGCAAGAGGATAAGGATCAGCGCGAAAGCGGCGAGCGACAGGAGGGGCAGCGGCACGCCTCCAATCGCCATGCTCTCTCCCGAGCAGGAGGGGCCGCCGGTGCAGGGGACGACCGGGGCCGGAATGACGCCGACGTAGAGCAGGCTATGATAGAAAGCGACGAGACCACCGCCCGCAGCCAGCGCCAGCCCATAAGGAACGATGGCGCGGTCCGACTTGAACGCCGCGATGCCCAGAATGATCGCAAGCGGGAACATGAAGCTACGCTGGAACCAGCAGAGGTCGCACGGCGCCTGGCCCATGACCTCGCCGACGAAGAGGACGGCCAGGCTCGACAGGAGGGCGATTGCCCAGGCCGCGCCGAGCGGACGCCATTTGTGCGGCGCGAGCAGCGGAAAGCTCGTCATCGCCGGCCACCTTTGAACTTGGACTTGGGCCGTCGCGGCGGCGGTGGCGGCTTGCTGTATTTGGACTTGAGGTAGCTGAGCAGGATGCCGTCGATCGACGCGATCATTCGCTGGAAGCTGGTCTTGATGCCGGGAAGCCGGAGCCAGGCAAAGGGCCCGCGGCAACGATAGCGGTGAACGAACTTCGTCCCGCTCGCCGTCGGCGTCAGGATATAACTCTCCTCGAACTGGAGGATGAAGCTCGGCTTGACGTCGAGTATCAGCTCCTCGCCGGGGCGCGCGGAGAGCACCGCCGCGGAGACTTCGAGAAACTTGGGCTTGTGCGGATCCATGCGCATCGAATAGTGGATCGCGATCGGGTCCTCGGCAAGCTGCTCGATCCGGACATAGGGATTCCAGATACGGTGGTTCTCGAAATCGCCGAGGACCGCCCATATCTGCTCCGGACTATAGGGGAGGTCATGCTCCCGCTCGAACTCCATCAGCTTCACTCCTCTATCGATCGGCCGCCGGGCTTTGCCCCGCGCCGATGTCGGTGACGCCCGCAGGCGATGGGTCGGCGTGCGCGCCGCCCGTTGTGAACCAGCGGCGCAAGCGCGGGGCCATCCGGCGTTCGAAGCCCGCCGCGAGGCTGAAGGACGCCGGCACGATCAGCAGTGTCAGCATCGTCGACAGGATGAGCCCGCCGATCACTGTGACCGCCATCGGCGCGCGCCATGCGCCGTCGCCGGTGAGCGACAGCGCGGTCGGGATCATGCCCGCGACCATCGCGACCGTGGTCATCAGGATCGGCTGCGCGCGCTTGTGTCCGGCGTCGACGATCGCCTCGTCGCGCGGCACCCCGGACGCCATTTCCTCAATCGCGAAGTCGACGAGGAGGATGCTGTTCTTGCCGACGATACCGAGCAGCATCAGCACGCCGATGAAGACGGGAAGCGAGAGCGGATAGCCCGTCAGCAGCAACGCGACCGCCCCGCCGAGCGGGGCGAGCAGAAGCGAGCCCATGTTGACGAAGGGCGGGATGATCTTGCGATAGAGCAGGATCAGGACCGCCAGCACGAGGAATATCCCCGATACGACCGCGATCGCGAAGTTGCGCAGCATCTCGGCCTGCCACTTGGCACTTCCGAGGACCAGCCGCGTGACCCCGGCGGGCAGCGTCTTGAGCGCCGGCAGCGCCTCGACCTTATCCATCGCCTGACCGGTCACGAGACCCGGAGCAAGGTCGGCCCCGATGGTGAGCTGGCGCACCTGGTTGGTGCGATTGATCTGGGTGGGGCCGGCGCCGAAGCCGATCTCTGCCACAACCAAGAGCGGCACCGTTCCCCCGTTCCGGGTCGGAACCGGCATGTTGCGCAGCGTATCGAGCCGCTCGCGCGCGGTTTCCGCAAGCGCGACGCGAACGGGGATTTGCCGGTCGGACAGCGAGAATTTGGCGCTATTCTGGTCGATCTCGCCAAGCGTCGCGACGCGGATCGACTGGCTGAGCGCCTGCGTCGTCACGCCGAGCTGCGCCGCGAGCGCGAAGCGCGGGCGAATGACGATCTCGGGCCGCTGGAGATTGCCCTCGACACGCGGCGAGCGGATTTCGTTCACGCGGGCCATTTCGGCAAGCAGCCGGTTGCCGACATCTTCGAGCTTTTTCGGGTCGTCGCTGCCGAGCGTGATCGAGATGTCGCGGCTGCTGCCGCCGCCGCCGCCATGCTGCGACTGGAAGTTGATGCGGGCATCGGGAACCTGCGCGAGCCGCGGCGCACGGTCCTTTTCGAACTCGGTCGAGGTCAGCTCGCGATCCTTGCGCAATTTCAGATAGACCGTCGCCGTGCCGACATCGATCCGCGACAAGGCGGATTCGACGAGCGGGTCGCGCTTCATGAGATCGGTCACCTCGTCGGCCACCGCCTCGGTTTGTTCGAGCGTTGCACCCGGGGCGAGCTGGATGGCGACGCGGCTCGTGTCGGAATCGATCGACGGCTGGAAGGTCATCGGGAGCAGCGAGAAGCTGAAAATGGTCGCAAAGAGCGCCAGCACACCGATGCCGACCACCCAGACGCGATGGTCCTTGATGTAGCCGAGCCATTTCCAGCGCCCGCCGCGCGCATGCGCGGCAGCGGCCCCGCTAGTATCGAGGCTCCAGCGCAAGATGCGCATATAGGTGTCGATCAGCGGGCCCTCGCCATGCTTTTGCGGACCCTGCGCAGAGAGAAAATAGGCAGCGAGCATGGGTGTGATCATGCGCGCGACCGCGAGGCTCATCAGCACCGCGGCCACGACCGTCAGCCCGAAATTCTTGAAATATTGCCCGGCGACGCCCGGCATCAGCCCGACCGGCAGGAACACCGCGACGATCGTCATGGTTGTCGCGAGCACCGCGAGGCCGATCTCGTCGGCGGCGTCGATCGAGGCCTGATAGGCGGATTTGCCCATCCGCATGTGGCGCACGATATTCTCGATCTCGACGATCGCATCGTCGACCAGCACGCCCGCAACAAGGCTGAGCGCGAGCAAGGTCATCATGTTGAGCGAGAAGCCCATGAGGTCCATGAACAGGAAGGTCGGGACCGCCGATAGCGGGATGGCGAGCGCCGAGATCAGCGTCGCGCGCCAGTCGCGCAAGAAGAGGAAGACGACGACGACCGCGAGGATCGCGCCCTCGACCATCGCGTTGATCGCCGAATGATATTGGCCTTTGGTATATTCGATATCGCTGAACAGCTCGGTGAATTTGACCTTGGGATTCTCCTTCTCGAGTTTGCGCAGCTCCTCGACCGCCGCGTCATAGACGGTGACATCCGAGGCGCCCTTCGCGCGCTCGAAGCCGAAGGTCAGTACCTGCCGTCCGTCCTGCTTCGAGACCGAGCGCTGCTCGGCGTAGAGATCCTTGACCTCGGCGATATCGGCGAGACGCACGGTCCGGTTCGTGCCGACCGAAATCAGCGTCTCGCCGAGGGCGTTGGCGCTGCTCGCATTGCCGAGAATGCGGACCGCCTGCTCGGACCCCGCGACCTCCATCCGGCCGCCGGCCGCATTGACATTGAGCTGGACGAGCTGGGTGTTCACCGCTGCGGCGGTGAGACCATAGGCGCGCATCCGCTCGGGGTTGAGGATGACGCGGATTTCGCGGCTCACACCGCCCCGTCGATAGGCGTCGCCCATGCCGGGGACTGCGATCAGCCGCTTGGCGACAACATTGTCGACATACCAGCTCAATTCCTCGAGCGTCATGTCGGTGGCCGAAGCCGACCAATAAGCGAGCGTGTTGCCCGAGGTCGAGAGGCGGATGACCTGCGGCTCGAGGATGCCGTTCGGCAGGTTGCTGCGGATCTGGGTGATCTTGTCGCGGATGTCGGTCACCGCTCGGTCGATCGGCGTGCCGATCGCGAACTGGACGAAGGTCTGCGACTGGCCTTCGGTAACCGTCGAATTGAGCTCGTCGATCCCCTCGATCGTCCGCACCGCCGCCTCGACACGCTGCGTGACCTGCGTTTCGAGTTCGGTGGGCGCGGCGCCCGGCTGGGCGATGATGACGATGGCACCCGGAAAATCGATGTCGGGATCGCTCTGGACCCCCATCATGAGGAAGGAGACGATGCCCGCCACCGTCAGACCGAAGAACATGACGAGCGGCGGGATCGGGTTCCGGATGGACCAGGCCGAGATATTCTTGAAGTTC
The DNA here is from genome assembly GCF_001468465.1 of Sphingopyxis sp. H115. GTDB lineage: Bacteria > Pseudomonadota > Alphaproteobacteria > Sphingomonadales > Sphingomonadaceae > Sphingopyxis. The sequence continues at coordinate 119,963 of NZ_LNSA01000004.1, read as the reverse complement.
ATCCTCTCTCCCCCTTCCGGTTCGATCCTGCCGCGACTGTGCACCCTCAGCCCATGCTGCGATCGCGATAGGCGAGCAGGCGAAGCGCGTTGGCGACGACGACGAGGGTCGAGCCTTCGTGCGCCGCGACCGCCGCACCGATTCCGAGCCCGAAGATCGTCGCCGGCACGAGGACCACGACGACGCCGAGGCTGACCACCAGATTCTGGCGGATGATGCGGCGCGTCTGGCGGCTGAGTCCGATCGCGAACGGCAGATGAGCGAGGTCATCGGCCATCAGCGCGACGTCGGCGGTTTCGAGGGCAACATCGGACCCCGCGGCGCCCATCGCGATCCCGACGGTGGCGCTCGCCATCGCCGGTGCGTCATTGACGCCGTCACCGACCATGGCGACCGGCTGCTGCGCCTTGAGGTCGCGAATGGCGTCGACCTTCTGATCGGGCATCAGGTCGCCCCAGGCCTCGTCGATCCCGACCTCGGCGGCAATCGATTCCGCGACCTTCTGGTGATCGCCCGAAATCATGATCATCCGGCCGATGCCGAGCTCGCGCAGTTTGGCGATCGCGGTGCGCGCCGCTTCGCGCGGCGTGTCCATCAGACCGATCGCGCCAAGATCGCGGTCGCCCATACGAACGACCATCGTCGTGCGGCCCTGCTCGCGGAGGCCGGCGATCGCAGCCGCCACTTCGCCGCCGATCGGCGCGATGCCGTCGGCACCGAACATTTCGGCCTTGCCGATCAGGACGGTTTCGCCCTCGACCTTTGCCGTGACGCCGCGACCCGTCAGGCTGTTAAGGTCGTCCGCCACCGGTACGCGCGTCGACGTCAGCATGGCCTCGCCATCGCGCGCGATGGCAGCGGCAAGCGGATGATCGCTCAGCCGCTCGACCGCCACCGCGATCCGCAGCAGTTCCTCCTTCGGCACGCCGCTGGCCGGCAGGACGTCGGTGATGCGCGGCTTTCCTTCGGTGAGCGTTCCCGTCTTGTCGAACGCCAGCGCGGTCAGCGAGCCGAGATTTTCGAGCGGGCCACCGCCTTTGACCAGCACGCCGCCGCGCGCCGCACGCGCAACGCCCGACAGGACGGCACTCGGCGTCGCGATCGCGAGCGCGCACGGGCTTGCCGCGACAAGGACCGCCATGGCGCGATAGAAGCTGTCGCGGAACGGCTCGTCGACAACGACCCAGGCGAAGAGCAGGACGAACACAAGCGCGAGCACGCTCGGCACGAAGATGCGCTCGAACTTGTCGGTGAAGCGCTGGGTCGGCGATTTCTGCGTTTCCGCCTCGCTCACCATCTTCACGACCTTGGCGAGCGTGGTATCGGCCGCAAGACGGGTTACCGCGATCTCGATCGCGCCATAGCCGTTGATGGTGCCCGCGAAGACGCGATATTTTGCGTCGAGTGCATCGGGCTTTGCCGCGGCCTGCGCACGATCGGCCACCGGTTCCTTGTCGACGGGGACGCTCTCGCCGGTCACCGGAGCCTGATCTATCGCCGTGCGGCCAACGACGACGAAGCCGTCGGCGGCAAGACGCTCGTTGGGCTTGACGATGACGGTGTCGCCAATCGCCAGCTGCTCGACCGGGACTTCGCGAGCCGTCCCGTCGGCATCCTTCACCGTCGCGGTCTGCGGCGCCAGCTCCGCAAGCGCCTCGATTGCGCGCTTGGCGCGGCCCATGGCATAATGTTCGAGCGCATGGCCGAGGCTGAAGAGGAAGAGGAGCAGCGCGCCTTCGGCCCACGCACCAAGCGCGGCAGCGCCGGCCGCGGCGACGAGCATCAGCGTGTCGATCTCGAAGCGCTTGAGCTTCAGATTCTCGATGGCCTCGCGGACAGTGAACCAGCCACCGACGCCATAAGCGGCAATATAGAATGCGAGCGGCACCCACTCCGGCGCCGCGGCGAGCTTCTCGATCGCAAAGCCGATGCCGAGGACGAGACCGCACAGCAGCGCGAAGATCAGCTCGGTCCGCTCGCCGAAGATGCCGCCATGATCATGGCCATGGTCGTGGCTATCCTCGCCCGTATGGCCATGTTTGTGATCTGGCCCATGCGCGTGATCCGGACCATGGTCATGGCCATCATCGCCATGTTGGTGGGCGGCTTGTGCCGGGGCAGCCGCGGCGACGGCAGCCGATTTCTGAGTGACGCCCATATCCGAGAGTGTCTTTCTGATCATTTCGATGGAGGTCTCCGAGCGCTGGAACTCGGCGCGCAGCGTACCGGCGGCGCCGACTTCGGCCTCGATCACGCCCGGCATTTCGCGAAGCTTCAGTCCGATCGTCCGCGCGCGACGGGCGTGGCCGACGCCTTCGAGGTCATCCCAGAAGAGATGCTGATACTGGCCGGTGAGCTCGGCACCGGCGCTGCGCGCGAGCTGCCGCACGCGTTCGAGCGGGAGAATATCCGGACGGTAATGGATGCAGAGCTGTGGCGGCGAACCGTCGCTTGAGCGGACAACATGGACCTTGTCGACGCCTTCGCGTCCTTCGAGTTCGCTCGTCAGGCGCGCGACGCAGCGGTCGGCGGTATCGGCGACTTCGGGGAGGAGAAGCGGAATATCGAGCCGCAACTGGTCACTCATGATGCCATCCCTTTCTGTTGGCGGTCGGCAATGCGATCCGGGCGCATGTTAAACGCGCGGCAGGATGAGGTGCGGGAGCCATTGCGGGATGCGACCCGGCTCCCGCACCTCCCTGACAGCCGGAAATCCCTGCCCGTGGTGAGGGGGGCGATTGAGAGGGGCCTCCGACGGCCAGGTTTCGAATTCAAGATCATGCGCGGCGCCCGCTTGGCCGCGCGTAGCGGGACTGAACTGTCGTGCGACGGAGTTGCTGTTCGAGCGCCATGTTCGAGCGCTTGAGAAAAACGCTGCAAACCCGCCGCAGAATGGGATAGCCGAGCCATGAGAAGAGACCCGCGCATTCCAGGCGATGGGTAACCTCCACCCCTTGGCCGAGCTTTTCGAGCCGGTAGCTCTCCTCGATGACGAGCAGCCCGCGCGTGCCTGTCCGCCAGGAGAAGCCCGTCAGCCAGTCGAGGCCGGTTATCCGCCCCTCGGATGCAAATTCCGGACCCCGCTTCCCGCGCGGAGAATAGACATAGCCTACGCGCTCATCATCTCCCGGACGATCGGTGAAACGGAGCGTCGGATGCCAGTCGTCGTACCGCTCGATATCGACGAGCAGTCGCCAGACCCGCCCGATCGGGACCGGCAAGCGGAGCGAGGTGCCTACCGAGAACATCGGAGACCTCCTCGCTCGCGCGAGCTGGTCCGCGACGCAGGCCGGGGACCTGCGCCGCGGTGTAGACCGGCAAGATGCCGGTCAGCTCTGAACATCGGGGGGCTCCGCGGCGGATTTCCCGCCGAGGATTTCGACCGCTTCGAGCGTGATGAGCCCGATGTCCGGTATTTCGGTCAGCTGCGCCGCAAAGTCGCGGAGCCGCTGCTCCTCGTCGATGATCTCGATCACGACCGCCCGGTCATTCTCCAGCGCATGCTTGCGGTGGAGATGCGCCGAGCGACCGAAACCGAGAACCGCTTCGAGCACCGTAACGCCTGCCAGCTTTTGCTGGCGAGCGAGTTCGGAAATGAACTCGAAGACCCGCTGATCACCGAAGAAGGCGGATTCATCGGTGTAGATGCGCAAGAGCTTGGATGCTTTTGTCATGACAGTCTCTCCCTATTCCGTGACCGGCTGGACCGCCGACTCCGCTTTTCGCTTGAGGAACTTCGGCTGCCAGTTCGCCCCGAGGACGACTTTTGCGATCGCGGGGAGAACGAGCAGCGTCAGGATGGTCGCCGCGATGAGGCCGCCGATGACGGTCGTCGCGAGCGGCTTTTGGACTTCGGCACCCGTGCCGGTCGCGATCGCCATCGGCACGAAGCCGATCGCGGGCACGAAGCCGGTCATGATCACCGCACGCATCTTCTCGGTCATGCCCTCGCGGATTGCCTCCGTGAGCGGGACATCATTCTCGAGCCGCTCGCGGATCGCCGTCATGACGACGAGACCGTTGAGCACCGCGACGCCGGCAAGGCAGATGAAGCCCACCGCCGCCGACACCGAGAAGTTGATGCCCGTAAGCGCGAGAGTGAACACCCCGCCCGCGAGGCCCAGCGGCACGGCGAGGAACACGGCGGTCGCGCGTCCGAAGGTGCCGAGCGCCATGTAGAGCAGGATGAAGATGCCCGCGAAGCAGAGCGGAACCACGATGGAGAGCCGCTGCGATGCGGCCTGCAGGCTTTCGAACTGCCCGCCCCATTCGAGATAATAGCCCGCCGGGAGCTTCACATTGGCGATCTTCGCCTGCGCTTCGGCCACGAAGGATCCCGCATCGCGGCCTTCGAGGTTCACCTGCACGACGACGCGCCGCTTGCCATTTTCGCGGCTGATCTGGTTGAGCCCTTCGGTCAGCCGGATCTGCGCCACTTGCGCGAGCGGTATTTGCCCGCGGTTCCCGCCTTCGGACGGGAGGAGGACAGGAAGTGCGCGGATGTCGTCGAGATTGACGCGGGTCGCGTCGGGGACGCGCACGGTGATGTCGAAGCGCCTGTCGCCCTCATAGAGCAGGCCGGATTCCCGCCCGCCGAGCGCCGCCGACACCGTATCGGCAACCTCCTGTACCGAGAGACCGTAGCGCGCGATCGCATTGCGATCGAGCTTCACGTCGAGCGTCGGAGCGCCGCCCACCTGGTCGGCCTTGACGCTGCCCGCACCCGGTATGCCCTGGAGCACGCGCACCATCTCGTTCGCCGCGAGCGACATCTTGTCGAGGTCGTCCCCGTAGAGCTTGATGGCCACGTCGCCGCGAACGCCCGCGATCAGTTCGTTGAAACGAAGCTGGATCGGCTGGCTGACTTCATAAAGCTGGCCGAGCTGGCCGCCAGCGGCTTTCTCGATACGCTCGACGACATCGGCCTTCGAATCGACACCTGCCGGCCACTGATCCTGGGGTTTCAGGATCACGAAGCCGTCGGAGATGTTCGGCGGCATCGGATCGGTCGCCACCTCGGCCGTACCCGTCTTCGAGAACATCAGCTCGACTTCGGGCAGGCTCGAGATCGCCGTCTCGACGTTGCGCTGCATGACCAGAGACTGTTCGAGGCTCACCGAAGGCACGCGCGTCGAGGCAAGCGCCATATTCTTCTCGTCGAGCTGCGGAATGAATTCCGAGCCGAGCAGTCCGAACGCCGGGATCGCAAGGACGAAGAAGGCAAAGCCGCCGGCGATGAAAGCCCACGGCTTGGCGAGCGCCTTGTCGAGCAAGGGCAGGTAGCGCTCCTTCGACTTGCGGATCGCCCAGACTTCCTTCTCGGCAACCTTGCCGCGAATCATCAGCGCGACAAGCGCCGGAACCAGGGTGATCGCGAGAATGAAGGCCGCAACGAGCGCGAGCATGATGGTGATGGCCATCGGCGAGAAGGTCTTGCCCTCGACGCCCGTGAACATCAACAGCGGCGCGAAGGCGAGAAGGATGATTGCCTGCCCGAAGACGGTCGGTTTAATCATCTCCTGGCTGGCGCGCATCGTCTCCTCGAGACGTTCGCGCAGATTGAGCAATCTCCCTTCATGTTCCTGCCGGTGCGCCAATCTGGCGAGGCAGTTTTCGATGATGATCACCGCACCGTCGACGATCAGACCGAAGTCAAGCGCGCCGAGGCTCATCAGGTTACCGGGCACCCGGAAAGCATTCATGCCCATCGCCATCATCAGGAAGGAAAAGGGGATGACGAGCACCGCGATGATCGCGGCGCGCCAGTTGCCGAGCAGGAAGAAGAGCGCCGCCGCCACGAGCAGCGCGCCTTCCGTGAGGTTCTTTTCAACCGTCCCGACAGTCGCGTTCACGAGCTTGGCGCGGTCTAGCACCACCTTCACTTCTACGCCGGGTGGCAGGGTCTTCGACACCTGCGCGAGCTTCGCCGAAACATCCTCCGCAACAGTGCGGCTGTTCTGGCCGATCAGCATGAGCACGGTGCCGATAACCGCCTCCTTGCCGTTCATGCTGCCCGCACCGGTTCTAAGGTCGCCGCCGATCTTCACATTGGCGAGCTGTGCGACGGTGACCGGCACGCCCCCGCGTGTCGCGACGACGGCGTTGCGGATTTCGTCGACCGAGCGAACGCGCGCATCGACGCGCACGAGATAGGCCTCGCCGGCCCGGTTGTAATAGTTGGCACCGACCGCAAGGTTGGCGCGTTCGAGGGCTTCGCCCAGTTCGCTATAGGAAATGCCGTAGCTGGTGAGGCGGGTCGGATCGGGTTCGACCACGAAGGTCTTGGCATAGCCGCCGATCGAGTCGACGCCGGCGACGCCGCCCACCGACTTCAATTGCGGGCTGACGATCCAGTCCTGGACCGTGCGAAGATAGCCCGATTTGGCGATCTCGTCGGTGAGGATATCGCCCTCGGGGGTCAGATAGCTGCCGTCGGGTTGCCAACCTGGTTGGCCCGCGACCTTCTTGGCGCCCTTCCCGTCGGGATTTTTGTAGCCGACGGTGTACATGACGACCTCGCCGAGACCCGTCGTGACGGGACCGATCTGCGGCTGGGCCCCGTCGGGAAGATTCTCGCCCGCCTGGAGAAGCCGTTCGCCCACCTGCTGGCGCGCGAAATAGAGGTCGGTTTCATCGGTGAAGATTGCCGTCACCTGGCTGAAGCCGTTGCGCGAGATCGAGCGTGTCGTCTCGAGCCCCGGAATGCCGGCGAGCGAGATTTCGATCGGATAGGTTACGAGCTTCTCGATTTCGACCGGCGAGAGACGCGGATCGATCGTGTTGATTTGCACCTGCTTGTTGGTGATGTCGGGAACCGCGTCGATCGGCAGCTTGGTGAGCTGCCATACGCCGAGCCCGGCTATCACGAGGAAGAGAAAAAGGACCGCCCAGCGCGCGCGGACGGATAGCGCCATCAGTTTCGCGATCACGGTTTATTCCTCCTCGCCCGCGCCCTTGCCGAGTTCGGCCTTGAGCAGGAAAGCGTTCTTGGTCGCGACGATCTGGCCCGGCTTCAGCCCGGCGAGGATTTCGACACGGCCCGCGCTGCGCTGGCCGACGGTCACCTGCTGCGCGCGGAAGCCGTCCTTCGTGCGGACGAACACCACGTCGCGGCCTTCGAGCGTCTGGAGGGCTTCGTCCGCGATCACGATACGGGCCGGCCCACCGGTTTCGGCGCCGCGGCTCGGAAGCAGCCGCACCCGGACCGCCAAGCCCGGCTGGAGCGCCCCGGGTACGTCGAGCACGGCGGTTGCCGAGCGCGTGTCGCCCGACAGGCCGGGCGTGACGGCGCGCACGCGGGCATCGATCGTCCGTCCGTCGGGAAGTTCGATGATCGCACGGTCTCCGGGCGAGAGCCGCTGGGCATCGGCCGGACCGACGGCGGCCTCGATCTGCACCTTGCTGGGATCGGCAACGCGGAACAATTCGGTTTCGGGCTGAACGAAGGCGCCAAGGCTGGCGTTCTCGGCCGTGATCCGTCCCGAGATCGGGCTTGCCACGATGACGCTGCTGCCATCGCGCGTGACCTGCGCGGCGCTCGCTGCGGCACGCGCGCGCTGCGCTTCGGCCGCGGCGGCCGCGGCTTCGGCTTGCGCCTGCTCATAGTCGACGCGCGCCGACACCTTCTGGTCGAACAGGGTCTTCTCGCGGTGCAGATTTTTCTGCGCAAGCGTCGAGCGCGCATCGGCAGCAATCCGTTCGGCCGCAATCTGGGCGGCGTCGCGGCTTTGCACGATGGCGATCGTCTCACCGGCGCTGACCGGATCGCCGAGCCGCTTGAAGAGACGGGTGACCGCGCCGCCCGCACGGGCGGTGACGATCGCCTCGCCGCTCGGCGCGGCGGTAACGGTCGCTTGCGAGAGGATTTCCGAACCGAGTCCGCCGGCGCCGATCGTCTCGACGCCGATTTCGGCGGCCTTGATCGCTTCGGGCGTGATGGCGAGGCTGCTCGGAAGGGCTTCGCTCGCCGCTTCCTTTTCGCCTTCGGCAGCCGGCGCGGCGGCCGGGTCGGCGGTGCAGCGTGCAACGCCGAAGCCCGTGACGGCAGCGAGTATCATGGCGCCCGCGACAGTGCCGAGGAGACGCTTGTCCTTGGTGATCATATTCTATCTCCGCTGTTGATGCGGTTCGCGCGCCGACCGGCGGCGCACCCCTGTTGACTTGGAAGGACGATGGCGAAGGCGCCTCCGTCCACTGGAAGGCTCGGCGCGCTCATGGCTGATGGTCCGCATCGCCGTCGGCGGCTGCCTGGCGCGAGAGGATGGCGCGGGCTTCGGCCCGGGCCTGGCGCGCCGCGATCAGCTCGGCTTGGGTCGCCGCATAGGCCTGCTGCGCGTCGATATATTCGACGAGCGAGGACTTGCCGGCGCGGTAGCTGAGTTCGGCGAGCCGGACACCTTCACGCGCCTGCTCGATGCCGCTGCCCTCAAGCGCCGCGAGGCGGGCTTCTGCGGCTTCGAGTTCGGCCTGCGCATTGGCGATCTCCGCCTGAGCATTGACCACCGCATTCTCGCGCTGCGCAATGGCGGCAGCGACATCGGACTTGGCCGCCGAGATGTTGCCGCGGTTGCGGTCGAAGACGGGGAGCGGCACGGAAACATTGGCGATCAATGCGCGATCGCCAGTGTCGCGAAGCTGACGCACCCCGAAGCCGACCGACGGGTCGAGCCGGCCATCGGCGCGCTGTCCCTGGAGCCGCGCTTCGGCAATCAGCTTCTCGGTTTCGGCCAAGCGAACGTCGAGCGTCGCGAGCGAGTCCACCGTCTCCGGTGCCACCCACATATCGCCTTCCATTAACTCGGCAGGCGGGACCGAGCTTCCGAGGAGCGCCGCGAGCGAACGCCGGGCGGTCCTTTCTTCGGCCTCGGCCGTGCGTAGCTCGGCGGTGGCCTGAACGAGAGCCGCATTGGCGCGGAATGCGCGGAGCGGCGGCTCGTTGCCGGTATCGACCATGGCCTGTGCCACGCGGACGAGTTCACGGGCACGCGCTTCATTTTCCCGTGCGAGCGCGAGGCTATCGCGCGCCGCGAGAGCGGTCGCGAACTGGTTGCGGACATCGAGCGCAAGATCTGCGCGTGCAATCTCCAACCTGTACTTCGCGGCCAGAAACTCGGCGTCGGCGAGCGTCATGCGCGCCCGGCGCCGGCCCCCGATATCGAGGCGCTGGTTTACCGAGACGGTCGTTTCGAGACCGTTGAGGCCCGAATAGGGGCCGGTGCCCGCGAAATTCTCGACATCGACATTGAGCGTTGGATTGTAGCGGTAGCCCGCCTGACGCTGGCGACCGCGGGCGGCCTCCACTTCGGCTTCGGCGGCAACCACGCGCGGCGAGCGCGCGTCGGCTTCCTCCATCGCCTGCGCGAGGGACAATCGAGCGGGAAGCGGGCCGGTACGCACGGCCTCGCCTGCGGAAGAAGGCGGTCCCACCAGCTCCGTCGCTGCCGACTGGGCAGCGGCGGGCGCGGAATTTGCGCCTGCAACGAGCGCCACGAGACTCGCGGCGACAACTATGGATTTCATGAAAAAGAGACTCCTGACGTTTCCAGGGAGAAGCGCACGCGAAGGGCGCGCGCAGACCTAGAGCGTCAGGCGATTGGAGGGCGGAACGTCCCGATATAGGCGACGGGCGGCAAGGCGGCCGTCAGGATGCGCGTATGCGCTTCAGGGGCAGGCGTTTCGGTCGCTGCCGACAGCGTTTCCGCCGGGACGCCCGAATGGTGACCATGGCAACCATGAGCGGCGGCTGGCACCTGCTGCTTTTCGCCGGGAGAGGATTTTTTCTTGTCGACTTCGGCGCTTTCGGTCGCCGGTGCGGAAAAGCAGCCGGCTTCGATCGCCGCGATAAAAAGGCTCGCTTCGGCCCGATCCTCGGTCGCATGTGCGAGCGACCCCGCAACCGTTCCGGATGCAAGGAGAAGGGTCAGGAGGAAGAGGATCACCCGTCGCATTGAAACCGGCCCCTAGCATCGAAACGGCGCGGTGAAAAGTAGAAGATTTTCAATCAACTTCGGCGGCACTCTTCGAACCCCCGAACCGGCTCCGTAATATTATCTCATGCAGGTAAGGGAGCAGTGCATCTTGCCCCTCTATAGTTGCAGAAGCGTCTAAAGAAACAGTATATCCGCCGAACAATCGCGCGTTAAGCACAATAATTCTACGATTGTCTTTTGCTGTTATTTCTATCGCTTCGCTATTGGCTCCCGCCTCCTTTGTTCGTGACGACATTCGAGCGATATGCTTCCCGTGAGACGAGGGGGTAAATCGGAAGCCGAGAAGCACAGCGTCCTGCCGGAACATCAGGGCTTGACCCTGTATCTACTACAGGGTGCAAAAGCCTGCCCTGGACAAAAAAGGGGAAAGAGGATGGTGACGCCGACAGTAAATCCCGTGAGCATGGCCGTCATCGAGCCGCTGCTGCGCGATCAATATCGCCTGTTCTGCGAATCACGCCGAATCGGAGATGAAGCCGCTGCGTGGCAGGCGCTGGAATGGGAACATATATTGAGCCAGCCCTATATGGGCGCGCATCTCGCCTCCCACTGGCACATGTTTCGCTATGCGATCGAGCTCGGGGATGCCCGCGAAGCTGCCGGTCAGGCGATGCGGTTCCTGCTCGTCCCGCTCGGTTCGCTGACCGGCCGCCTCCCCGCAGGGAATAATGGCCGCGCGCGGGTGAGCGCCTTCGAGCCGATGCCAATGCCGAACGCCCTGGAAGCGCTGATCGAAGCGGCCCGATCGAGGGAGAGCGGCGCTGCGCGAACCGATTGATCCGGTTTTGGACTTCCGGAACAGGTCATTCGCTGTTAGGGGCGCGACCATGTCCGGCGCTCCCCTTCGCCTGTTGCTTGTGTTCATCCTGCTGCTCAGCGGGCTCCACAATGCTGCGCCGGCGATGGCGGGCATGACGCACCATGCGACGGATTCGCATCTTTCGCACCATGTCGAGCCGGGCCATGCGTCGGACAAGGACACGCAAAAAGGTCAGCAGGACGCCGACCTCCACGGCAGTCACCATAATTGCCCGGTCGCATCCGATCAGGCCCTTTCGGGTCATGACGATCTGTCCTGTTTTTCCGGCGGCCTGCACTTTGCGCTGCCCGCGACGCGCCTCGCTTCGCGCGCGCTCGCACCGCCCCTGAACCCTCCCCTCGCCTGAACGACGCCTGCCGCGCGGCCCCTTTTCGGCCTGCGCTCAGTCGAACCGTTCAGGAGTGATCATTCATGCATATCCATATGCGCGCCGCCCTGTTGGCCGGGGCTGCGCTGCTGGCGGGGTCCGTTTGGGCCCAGCCGCTAACGCTCGACCAGGCGGTCGGGCGGGCCATCGCTGCATCGCCCGAGCTTAGAGCGGGCGAAGCGGGGGTCGACGCCGCGCGCGCCGACCAGCTGCAAGCCCGCGTCCGTCCTAATCCGACCGTGTCGGTCGACATGGACAATGGCGTCGGGACGGGCGGCTATGGCCTGTTCCGGCAATCGGAACTCACCGTCACCTATTCGCAGCCGCTCGAACGCGGGGGCAAGCGCGAGGCGCGGATGGCGCTTGCCGAGCGCGGTGTCGTTCTCGCCGAGGCGCAGTGGCGGCTCGTCCGGCTCGACATCGCCCAGCAAGTGCAGCGCGCCTATATCGATGTCCAGATAGCCGAGCAGATGGTCTGGATCGCAGAGGATCGCGTCAAACTCGAAAAGGAGATGCGGACCGAAGCGATCCGGCGCGTGCGCGGCTACAAGGATCCGCTCTTCGTCGAGACGCGCGCCGATGCCCGCATTCTCGAAGCCGAGCTGGCCCTGAAGGAAGCCCAGGCGAAGCGGCAGTCCGCACGCGCATTGCTCGCCTCCTTCTGGGGCGGCGCTCCTGACAGCCTCGTTATCGCCGAGGGGATCGAGAAACCCGACCCGCGCGATCCGCCGCTTGCCGAAGCCGACGCGGCGGTCTTCGACGCAGCCGTCGACCGGGCCCGCGCGAAGGTCGTCGTCGAGCAGAGCCGGGCGCACCAGGACTATACGGTCTCGGGCGGCACGCGTTTTCTTCGCGAGACCAACGATGTCGCCGTTCTTGGCGGCATCTCGATCCCGCTCGGACGGTTCGACCGCAACCAGGGCAATATCGCCCGGGCGCAGGCCGAACGGCGGCAGCTCGAGTTCCAATCCGAAGCGAGCCGGCTCGAGCGGTTGCGGCGCCTCGCGTCGCTGCGCGCCGACGCCGACGCCGCACGCGTCCGGGCCGAGGGCATCATGAACGACGTCTATCCCAAGGCGGTGAAGACGCTCGGCCAGGTGCGCGAAGGCTATGCCCGCGGCGGATTTCTGTTCGCCGACGTACAGGATGCCGCCGACGTCATCATCCAGATCCAGGGTCAGTGGGCCGAGGCCATGACGCGCTACCGCGATTTGCTCGCGGAGATCGATCGCCTGACCGGCCGCTTCGATGCGGCTCCCCTTGCGGAGAATATTCCATGAAGAAGTTTCCATTTCCCGTCGCGGCTGCGGCGCTGTTCCTTGCCGTGCCTCTCGCTGCCTGCGGCGGCGGAGCCGAGGGCGAAGACAAGCATGAAGAAGGCGAAAGCCACGCCGAGGGCGAAGGCGAGGAAGATGCCAAAGGCCCGAACGGTGGCAAATTGCTCAAGAATGGCGATTTCGCGGTCGAGGTCACGATCTTCGAGAACGGCACCGAGCCGCAATTCCGCGTTTTCGCGACGCGGGACGGCAAGCCGGTCGACCCCAAGGATGTCCAGCTCGCCATCACCCTCACGCGGCTTGGCGGCGACGTCGATCGCTTCACCTTCCGCCCGCAAGGCAAATTCCTCGCAGGGCAAGGTGTCGTCACCGAACCGCACAGCTTCGACGTCGAGGTCGTCGCGGTAACGGGCGGCAAGCGGCACGTCTGGAAATATGCGAACCCCGAAGGGCGCACCCGGATCGCGACGGACGCCGCGAAGGCCGGCGGCATCGAAACCGCGGTCGTCGGACCGGCGACGGTGGGCGAGATGCGCGAACTCTACGGCACCGTCCAACTGTCGCCGACCGCCCGCTCCGAAATTCGCGGCCAGTTCCCCGGCCGCGTCGTCTCGGTGACCAAGGCGGTGGGCGATAGCGTCCGCCGCGGAGAGCTTCTCGCGCGCATCGAGTCGAGCGAGAGCCTCCAGGTCTATCCGGTCTATGCGACGGTCGGCGGCGTGATCGCCGAGCGCAACGCCAACCCCGGCGACGTCACCGACGGGCGCGCACTCTATGTGGTCACCGACCCGGCGCAGACCACGGTCGTCTTCAACATCTTCCCCCGCGACCTCGCGATTATCCGTCCGGGCATGCGGGTGACGGTGGAGACGCAGGACGGCGCCGAAATCGCGGCCGCGCCGCTCGGGCAGTTCCTGCCCGACGGCAATGTTGAGGCGGGCACCGCGCTCATCCGCGCGACCATCCCGAACCGCTCGGGAACGCTCCGCCCCGGCATGGCCTTGCGCGGCCGCGTGATGGTCAACCCCGTCACCGTGCCGCTCGCCGTGCGCACCGAGGCGATCCAGCCCTTCCGCGACTTCAAGGTGGTCTATGCCAATTTCGGGCAGGACTATGAGGTCCGGATGCTGAAGCTCGGCCGTTCGTCGCCCGAATGGACCGAGGTCCTGTCGGGCATCAAGCCCGGCACCGCCTATGTCACCAAGGGCAGTTTCCTGGTTCGCGCCGACATCGAAAAGTCCGGCGCGGGCCACGACCATTGATCGGGGAGCAGAATAACATGCTAGCCAGAACCATAGGCTTTTCGATCCGGCAACGATGGCTCGTCCTCGCGGTGGTCGCGCTCCTCTGCGCGGTCGGCGCGTGGAGCGCGACCAAATTGCCCATCGACGCCGTTCCCGACATCACCAACGTCCAGCTCCAGATCAACACCAAGGCGGAAGGCTATTCGCCGCTCGAATCCGAGCAGCGCATCACCTATCCGATCGAGACCGCGATCGCGGGCATCCCGAACCTCAACTATACCAGATCGATCTCGCGCTACGGACTCAGCCAGGTCACCGTCGTTTTCGAGGACGGGACCGACATCTATTTCGCGCGCCAGCAGGTCAACGAGCGGCTCCAGGCCGCGCGCGGCCAGCTTCCACCCGGGATGGAACCCGAAATGGGCCCGATCTCGACGGGCCTCGGCGAAATCTTCATGTTCTCGATCGAGGCCGAACCGGGCGCGCGAAAACCCGACGGTTCGCCTTATACGGCGGAAGACCTCCGGACGATGTCCGACTGGGTCATCCGGCCGCAGATGCGAACGATCCCGGGGGTCGCCGAGATCAACACGATCGGCGGCTACGCCCGCCAATATCATGTGACCCCCAACCCGGCCTCGCTTGCCTCGCTCAATCTCTCGCTCAACGATGTCGTCACCGCACTCGAGGCCAATAATGCCAATCGCGGGGCCGGTTATGTCGAGCGCAGCGGCGAGCAGATTCTGATCCGCGTGCCGGGTCAGGCCAATAATGAGCGCGACCTGTCGCAGATCATCGTCACCACTCGCGGCGGGGTTCCGATCCGGATCGCCGACGTCGCCGATGTCGCGATCGGCTCGGGGCTCCGCACAGGCGCCGCGACGGAAAATGGCGAGGAAGTCGTCCTTGCCACGGTCTCGATGCTGATCGGCGAGAATCCGCGCGTGGTCGCGCAGGCCTCGGCCGAACGTCTCGTCGAGGCTTCGCGTGCGTTGCCGAAGGGCGTCGTTGCCAAGCCGCTCTACGATCGCACCGCGCTCGTCGAGCGGACGATCTCGACGGTGCAGAAGAACTTGGCCGAAGGCGCGCTCCTCGTCATCGTGATCCTGTTCCTCCTGCTCGGCAATTTCCGGGCGGCGCTGATCACGGCGGCGGTCATTCCGGTCGCGATGCTGATGACGCTGACGGGCATGCTCCAGACGCGGACATCGGCAAACCTCATGAGCCTCGGGGCGCTCGACTTCGGCCTCATCGTCGACGGGGCCGTCATCATCGTCGAGAACTGCCTCCGCCGGCTCGGCGAGGCTCAGCACAGGCTCGGGCGCCTGCTCGACCGCGACGAACGCTTCGGTCTCGTCGCTTCGGCGAGTGCAGAGGTGATCAAGCCGAGCATTTTCGGCATCATCATCATCACTGCCGTCTATCTGCCGATCTTCGCGCTCGAGGGCGTCGAGGGCAAAACCTTCCATCCGATGGCGATCACCGTCGTCCTCGCGCTTACCGCCGCTCTGCTGCTGTCGCTCACCCTGGTTCCGGCCGCGGTGGCGCTGTTCGTGACTGGCAAGGTCGAGGAAAAGGAAAATTGGCTGATGCGCGGTCTCGGCAAGGGCTATCGTCCGATGCTCGACCGCGTCCTCAATTGGCCGAAGGCTGCGCTCTCGGGCGCCCTGCTGCTCGTCGCGCTCAGCGGCGTGGCGGCAACCAGTCTCGGGTCCGAGTTCATCCCGGACCTCGACGAAGGCGATATCGCGATGCACGCGATGCGCATTCCGGGAACGAGCCTGACACAATCGATCGCCATGCAGGAGGCCCTCGAGAAGAGGATCAGGCAGTTCCCCGAAGTCGAACGGGTGTTCGCGAAGATCGGCACGCCCGAAGTCGCGACCGATCCGATGCCGCCGTCGGTCGCCGACAATTTCATCATGCTCAAGGACCGGAAGGAGTGGCCCGACCCAAGGAAGCCGCGCGACCAGCTCGTCGCCGAGCTCAACAAGGCGGTGAACGAAGTGCCGGGGAACAATTATGAGTTCACCCAGCCGGTGAAGATGCGCATGAACGAGCTGATCGCCGGCGTTCGCGCCGACGTGGCGATCAAGCTGTTCGGCGACGATCTCGATCAGTTGCTCGAATCGGGGCAGGCGATCGAGGAAGTCGCGGGCGGAATTGCGGGCGCGCAGGACGTGAAGCTCGAACAGGTCACCGGCCTTCCGATGCTCTCGGTCACGCCCGACCGCGACAAGCTCGCGCGCTACGGCGTCAGCATGGAAACGGTGCAGGATGCGGTCTCGACCGCAACCGGCGGCCGTCAGGCGGGCGAGCTTTTCGAGGGTGACCGCCGCTTCGACGTCATCGTCCGGCTTCCCGAGGCCATTCGCACCGATCTCGCGTCGCTCGGCAATCTCCCCGTCGCACTTCCGGCCGGCGGCTTCGTGCCGCTTTCGGAACTGGCGGAGATATCGCTCGCGGCGGGGCCGAACCAGATCAGCCGCGAAAATGGCAAGCGCCGCGCGGTGATCACGGCCAATGTCCGTGGGCGCGATCTGGGTTCGTTCATCGACGAGCTCACGCAAAAGGTCGAAGCTGAGGTCGTGCTGCCCGATGGTTACTACATCGAATATGGCGGGACGTTCGAGCAGCTTCAGTCCGCAACCGAGCGACTCCAGATCGTCGTGCCGCTGGTGCTGCTGCTGATCTTCGGCCTGTTGTTCATGCTGTTCGGCACGGTGCGCGATGCTGCGATCGTCTTCTCGGGCGTGCCGCTGGCGCTGACGGGAGGGGTCGCGGCGCTGGCGCTGCGCGACATTCCGCTCTCGATCTCGGCGGGCGTCGGCTTCATCGCATTGTCCGGGGTCGCGGTGCTGAACGGCGTGGTGATGCTGTCGTTCATCAAGGATTTGCGCGAACGCGGAAAAGCGCTCGTCGAGGCGATCCGCGAAGGCGCGCTGACCCGCCTCAGACCGGTGATGATGACCGCGCTGGTGGCGTCGCTCGGGTTCGTACCGATGGCGCTCAATGTCGGGGCTGGGTCCGAGGTGCAGCGGCCGCTGGCGACTGTCGTCATCGGCGGGATCATCTCTTCGACGATCCTGACTTTGCTGGTGCTGCCTGCGCTCTACCTTTTGGTCCATCGACGGACCGCGAAGGCCGAAGAGGAAGAGTTGGCGCCTCCGAGCGGCGTGCCCAGCCCCGCAGGCTGAGCCCCTCCCGGCCAGCCGCCATTCCCCCCTGTCGGCGGCAACCGGGAGTGCTGACTGAGGCGGAACCCAAGCGGGTTCCGCCTCCTTTTAGGGATGGTGAGGATTGAGGAGCTTGCAATGAATGAAAAAGCATCCGGGAGGGAACGCGAAAAGCGAACGCTCCAGATCGTTCTCGTCCTGAACGCGGCTATCGCGATCGCCTTCCTCGTGACGGGCGGGCTCGGTGATTCAAGCGCGCTCATCGCCAATGGGCTCGACAATCTGTCCGACGCCGCGGTCTATGCCTTGAGCCTCGTTGCGCTCAGCCACGGCCTGAAATGGAAAACCCGTGCTGCCACGGCATCGGGCGTCATGCTGCTGGTCTTCGCGGCCGGCGTCCTGTTCGATGTAGGACGCCGCTATTTCGAAGGCAGCGAACCGATCGGTCCGACGATGATGATCATGTCGGCGGTCGCCGCGGTGGTGAACTATGCTTGCCTGAAGCTCTTGCAGCGCATTCAGGATCCGGACGTCAACCTCAGAGCCGCGACAACCTTCAGCTACAACGACTTCATCTCGAACGGCGGCATCCTGATCGCGGGTGTCCTCGTCTGGTGGCTCGGTACGAACTGGCCGGACCTTCTGGTTGGATTTGCGGCTGCGCTGATCGCGATCAAGGGCGGGATCGAAATCCTCCGCGACGCCCGCCAAGAGGCCAAACAGCAGAGAGGCTAGAGCATGTGAGGCGTCTCGGGTCGGCGGATGAATGTTCGAACCTCTGCGAACAACGTCGCCGATCCTGCCCTAGAGGCACCCGACAGCTCGCTCCCATCATATTACGTCCTTATTACGCGAGGCAAAAATCGAGCCCGCGTAACGACGCATATTACGTCGCCATTCGGCGTAAGTATCTCAAATTGTTAGGAAAACTGGAGCGGGCGAAGG
The DNA here is from genome assembly GCF_001468465.1 of Sphingopyxis sp. H115. Classification (GTDB taxonomy): domain Bacteria; phylum Pseudomonadota; class Alphaproteobacteria; order Sphingomonadales; family Sphingomonadaceae; genus Sphingopyxis. Next base: position 102,145 of record NZ_LNSA01000004.1, on the reverse strand, counting down.
GATTCGAACCCTCGACCCCAACCTTGGCAAGGTTGTGCTCTACCCCTGAGCTACGCCCGCTCTGGCGGCTGGAAACCGGTCGGTTCCAGCGGGTGAGGCGGGCGATTAGCACCGGCTTTTGGACTCGGCAAGCCCTGTTTGCGCATTTTCTCCGAAGGGTTGGCATATCGCCGATAAATCCCACATAAGCGCGTAAGAGCCCGTCCCGCGTTGGCGGGAATGGTAGAAAACCGGAAACAGGAGCATCTTTCGTGGCCACTCTCGGTCTGAATCCGCAGGAAAAGGAAGCCGTCGAAGCGTTCCGCCGCGACGTCGTCGAACCGTCGATGACCAGCCTCGTCATCCTCGATTTCTGGGCCGAATGGTGCGGGCCGTGCAAACAATTGGGGCCCGTGCTCGAAAAGGTCGCCGGGGATTATGCCGACAAGGGCGTCGTGCTGGTGAAGGTCGACGTCGATGCGAATCGCTTCATCGCCGGACAATTTCAGGTGCAGTCGATTCCCACCGTCTATGCGATCTTCCAGGGACAGCCGGTCGCCAACCTGACCAATGCGCGCACCGAAAGCCAGTTGAAGGCGATTCTCGACCAGTTGCTCGCGCAGTTGCCGATCGAGAGCGCGGCGAAGGATCTGGCCGTCGAGATCGCGCCGCTGATCGACATGGGCGAAGCGGTGCTGGCCGAAGGCGATGGCGCGCGCGCGGCGAGCATCTTTGCGCAGATCCTCGACATGGCGCCGGACAATGCCGCGGCGCACGGCGGGCTGGTGCGCGCGCTGGTGCTGGCGGACGATATCGACGGCGCGCAGGCCGCGCTCGCGATGGTCCCGGCCGAGATCGCCGAAGATCCCGCGATTGCGCAGGCGCGCAGCGCGCTCGCGCTGGCGGTAGACGCGCCCGACGCGGACGAACTGGCGGGCTTCGAGGCCGCGGTTGCGGCGAATCCCGACGATCATCAGGCGCGGTACGACCTCGCCAGTGCGCAGATCGGCGCCGGGCGGCGCGATCCCGCCGCCGACAACCTGCTCCATATCGTCGCCGCCGACCGCGAATGGAACGAAGGCGCGGCACGCGCCAAATTGCTGTCGCTGTTCGAAGCCGTTGGGCTCGAGGACGCATGGGTCGCCGCGCAGCGCCGCCGCCTGTCGCTGATTCTTTTCGGCTGATGAACACCGACGCGCCTTTAACTATTCAGCGGATCGCGATCTTCCCGCTTACCGGCGCGGTGCTGTTCCCGGGCCTTCACCTGCCGCTCCACATCTTCGAGCCGCGCTATTCGGCGATGGTGCAGGAGGTGCTGGCGCGCGACCGGCAGATCGGCATGATCCAGCCGCGCCAGCTGCCGGGCGAGGAAGACCGCGAGCCGCCTTCGCTTTACGACGTCGGCTGCGTCGGGCGCATCATCGATGTCGAGGCGCTCGACGAGGGACGCTTCAATCTTGTCCTCGAAGGCGTCGCGCGCTTCCGCGTCCGCCGCGAACTCGACGTCACGACGCCGTTCCGGCAGGTCGAGGCCGAAATCGAAGTCGAGAGCGAGGAGCGGGCGGTGCTTGCGAGCATCGAGCGCGCCAGCCTCGAGCGCGAGGCCAAGCGCTTCGCGGCGCGGCAGGGCTATGTCGTCGACTGGGATTCGGTCGGGCAGCTCGACGATGCGACGCTCGTCAACGGCATCGCGCAGGTCGCGCCATTCGACGCCGCCGCGAAACAGGCGCTGCTCGAAGCGTCGCCGATCGACGCGCGCGCCGAGCTGGTGGTCCAGATGATGCAATTTTTCGGCCGTTTCGACAGCGACGACGGTCGCGCAACGCTGCAATAGCCGGTCAGCCCGGCGTCGCCGTTCCGGCGTGACGGACGATGTCGGCGATCGCGCGGCGGACGACATGGCGGTCGCTTTCGCGCAACCGCTCGACCGCGTCGATCATCATCAACTGGCCCCGCACCAACGTCTGTTCCGCTGCGACCCGTGTTTCGACGCGGCGGTTGTCGGACGATGCGCGCGCCAGCCCGGCGCGTCGTCGCCCCGCCCAATCTTCCACCAGCCGGTCGGCGACGCGGTCGGCAAGCCCGTCGGCGGCCCCCCGCTCGGCGGCCGCCTCGGCCGCCGGGTCGACCAGCCACGCGTCATCGCCGTCGTCGTGCAAGGCGTCGAGCGACAAGATTGCGGCGACCTGCCGGCGGCCGGCGCAGCGCTGGTCGCCGTGGAGCCGGTGGCGCAGCGCCTGCAATTCGGCGCGGAGCTGCCAGTTGACATAGGTCGTGAAGCGGGCGCGCGCCGGATCGTACCGCTCGGCCGCCCGGTGGAGGGCAATCGCACACACTTGCGCGGCATCCTCGGCCACGTCGGCGAGGCCGTAGGCGCGGGTGAAGTAGCGGATGCGCGGTGCCGCGAGCGCCGCGACCCGCGCGAACATCCGGTCGGCGAGCGCCCTCGCCCGGGCGCCCGGCGCGCTGTCGAGCGCGGTTCGCGCCTGGATATAATCGGTTACCGCCCGTTCGAGCGCGTCGCTCTTTGCCGACATGGTCCTGCCCCATCTTGCCGCGGCACGGTCGCCGCGAAGACAGGGATAGACGGACATGCTTAGCGCGGCGCTGCCGCAACCCTAGGTAGTAATACCTAGATTTCGGCGCCGGCGAGCAGGCGCGGCAGGTCGCCTGCCTCGCCGCGCGCCTCGTCCATGAAAAAGCGTTTGAGCATCGGCATGCGTTGCACCGCGCCGAGCCCGGTCCGCCGGACGGCGGCGGCCGTGCGACCGGGTATGCCGAACAGGCGGGTGAGCCCGTCGGTCGCCAGGCTGACCATCATATTGTCGAGCCCGCGCCAGCGCTGGTAACGCGCGAGCAGCGCCGCATCGCCAAGGTCGAGTCCGAGCCGTGCGCCCTCGACGAGCACTTCGGTCAGCGCCGCGACGTCGCGCAGGCCCAGATTGAGCCCCTGTCCCGCGATCGGATGGATGCCGTGCGCGGCATCGCCAACAAGTGCGATGCGGTTCGCGACGATCGACGCGCTGTGGTGAAAACCCAGCGGATAGGTCATGCGCGGCGCGACGAGCTCCATCGCGCCAAGGACACCGCCCGCGCGTTTCTGCAACTCGGCGACGAAACCGCGTTCACCGAGCTTGGCGAAGCCGGGGCCGTCCTTTTCCGACACCGTCCAGACGAACGCCGAGCGGTGCCGCCCCTGCGGATCGTCGACGAGCGGGAGAAGCGCGAAGGGGCCCGAAGGATAGAAAATTTCGTGCGCGACATGGCCGTGCGGCCTTTCATGCGCGACCGCGCCGATCATCGCATGATGGTGATAGGACCAGCTGGCGATGCTGAATCCCTCGGCATCGCGCGTCGGAGACCGGCGGCCTTCGGCAACGATGAGCAGCGGCGCCGCCAGCCTTGTTCCGTCGGCGAGTGTCAGCGTTACGCCATGCGCGTCGACTTCGCGCGACGCGACCGCCGCAGGCATCGTGAGGCGAACGAGCGGCGTGTCGGCAAGCGCGGCGGCGAGTGCAAGGCGCAGCTGGCGGTTTTCGACCATCGTTCCGAGCGGCGGGTCGCCGTCGGCGGTGACGAAATCGAGTTCGCCGCCGCGCCCGCTGTCGGGCGCGCCGTCGCCCACCTTGATCGCGCGGATCGGGCAACCATGGCCCGCCAGGCGATCGGCAATCGCCAGTATCTCGAACATCTGCCACGTCGCGCTCGCGATCGCCGAGGCGCGGCCGTCGAAGCCGGGCGCGATCGTCGCGACGGGATCGGCGGGGTCGACCACCTGCACCGACAGGCCGTGTCGGGCGAGGGCGAGGGCGAGGGTCTGGCCGACGAGGCCGCCACCCGAAATCAGGACATCGCTGCGCTGCGTTTCGCTCATGCCGATGCCCTAGCGCGCGGCAGGGCGGTTGGAAAGGCCGCGGTCAAGTGCCGGGCCATGCTTGACGGCGACTCCGCCCCATGCGCATATCGCCGAGGTTAACTGACAGGGACCCAAAGAGCATGGCAAGCCGCAAGGCCACACCCGGAAAGGCCGATTGGCGTACCGTTTTCCGCCAGAGCATCGCCCGGTCGCTCGTGATCGTGGCGGCAGCTTTGCTCGGCCTGTTCACGCTGTTCCTGACCCTTGCATTCCTCACATATGATGCGACTGACTCGGCCTTCAACACCGCGGCGGGCGGCAGCCCGACCAATTTGATGGGCGGCGCGGGCGCGCGGTTCGCCGACATGGGACTTTTCATCGGCGGCGCGCCGATCGTCTTGCTCGTCCCGCTGCTCGGCATCTTTGCGTGGCGGCTGTGGGCGGGGGTGCCGCAACCCTACTGGCTGCGCCAGCTGATCTACGCTTTCATCGGCATCCTGCTCGTCGGCCTCGGCGCGCAGCTGTTGATGCAGGACAGCAATGCCCATTTGCCCGCCGGATGGGGCGGGATCATTGCGTTGATCCTTGGCGGCGTCATCGACCCGCCGCTGACCCGGGTCGGCGACCCGGCGGCCGCGCTGATCCGCATCGCTGCGATCCTGCTGCTCGCCGCAATCGGGCTCTGGCTCGCCTATCGCGCGTTGCGGCTCGAAAAGGGCTGGACCGCGCGGCTCAAACTGCCATCGGCCGAAGGTTCCCGGCGCGTCGTCGAACCCGCGCGGCCGGCAAGCGAAGAGTCGAGGGCGCCGAACCTGATGGAGCGTGTCGTGCGGCCACGCGCGGTGGCCGAGCCGAGCGACCGTGCGCCGCCCGAAATCGCCGACCCCGCCGCGCGAACCGCGCCATCGAAGCCCAAAGCCAAGCCGCAGACCGAGCTGTTCACCAATTACCAGCTACCGTCGATCGACCTTCTCGCACCGCCTCCTCCGGGCCCGACCGGCCAGATCGACAAGGCGGGGCTGGAACGCAACGCGCGCCTGCTCGAATCGGTGCTCGAGGATTTCCAGGTCAAGGGCGTCGTCACCGCGGTCCGCCCCGGCCCCGTCGTCACCATGTACGAGCTCGAACCCGCGCCGGGCACCAAGGCGAGCCGCGTATCGAACCTCGCCGACGATATCGCGCGCAACATGTCGGCGCTGTCGGCGCGTATCGCGCCGATCCCCGGCCGGACGGTGATCGGCATCGAACTGCCCAACGCGCACCGCGAATCGGTCGTGCTGCACGAAATCATCGGCAGCGCGCTGTTCCAGGACCAGACCGGCGCGCTGCCGATCATCCTCGGCAAGAATATCAGCGGCGACGCGATGATCGCCGACCTTGCGCCGATGCCGCACCTCTTGATCGCGGGCACCACGGGTTCGGGCAAGTCGGTCGGTTTGAACGCGATGATCCTGTCCTTGCTCTATCGCCTCGGCCCCGACCAGGTGAAGATGATCATGATCGACCCGAAGATGCTCGAGCTCAGCGTCTATGACGACATTCCGCACCTGCTCGCGCCCGTCGTTACCGAACCCAAGAAGGCGATCCGCGCCTTGAAATGGGCGGTCGAGCAGATGGAAGACCGCTACCGGATGATGTCGTCGCTGTCGGTGCGCAATCTCGCGAGCTACAACGACAAGGTGCGCGGCGCGCTTGCTAAGGGCAAGTCGCTGGGCCGCCGCGTCCAGACGGGCTACGATCCCGACACCGGCCAGCCGGTCTATGAGGAAGAGACGCTCGATTACCAGCCGCTGCCGCAAATCGTTGTCGTCGTCGACGAACTCGCCGATTTGATGATGACCGCGGGCAAGGAAGTCGAATTCCTGATCCAGCGGCTCGCGCAAAAGGCGCGCGCGGCGGGCATCCACCTGATCCTTGCGACGCAGCGCCCGTCGGTCGACGTCATCACCGGCGTCATCAAGGCAAATTTACCGACGCGCATCAGCTTCAACGTCACGTCGAAGATCGACAGCCGCACGATTTTGGGCGAAGCCGGCGCCGAGCAGCTGCTCGGCAAGGGCGACATGCTCTACGTCCCCGGCGGCAAGCAGATCACGCGCATCCACGGCCCCTTCGTGTCCGACGACGAGGTGCGTGCGGTCGCCGATCACTGGAAGGCGCAGGGGCGCCCCGACTATATCGAAAGCGTCACCGAGGATCCCGAGGATGGCGGCTTCGCGATGGAGGGTGCGCCTGCGGGCGGCGACAGCGCCGAGGACCGGATGTATGCAAAGGCTTGCCAGATCGTCGTCGAAAGCCAGAAGGCGTCGACGAGCTGGCTCCAACGGCAATTGCGGATCGGCTACAACAGCGCGGCGCGGCTGATCGAGCGGATGGAGGACGAAGGCTTGGTCAGTCCGCCCAACCATGTCGGCCGCCGCGACGTGCTGACCGACCAATATGGGCAGCAACGCTAAGGCGGAACCTTTCGCGTGGCTGCGACTTGAACAGCATCTAACCGCCGGGTTCAGCGCGGGTTCAATGCCTGCCTGCCACGGACAGGGCCGATCAATCAAGAATGAGAGCCAGATGAACCTGAAGACACAACTCACGCGCTTCGCCGCTTTTGCGCTCGCTCCCGTCGCCGTCGCCGGCCTTGCGGTCGGCGCGCCCGCGATCGCGCAGTCGTCGTCGAGTGCGCTCGCATCGGTGCAGTCGCATCTGAAGTCGACCAATTCGATGACGGCGAATTTCGTCCAGACCGACCGCAACGGACAACGGCTGAGCGGCCAGCTGACCCTGAAGCGTCCCGGCAAGATCCGGTTCCAGTATCAAAAGGGCGTACCGCTGCTGATCGTCGGCGACGGCAGTTCGCTGACGATGATCGACTATGAAGTGAAACAGGTGCAGCGCTGGCCGGTCAAAAATTCGCCGCTCGGCGCGTTGCTCGATCCCGACCGCGACCTATCGAAATATGCCAAGATCATGCCGACCGGCAATGACGACGTGCTGAGTGTCGAGGTCAAGGACCCGAAGCGTCCCGAATATGGGACGATCACGATGGTGTTCGTCCGCGACCGGGCGGCGCCGGGCGGGTTGCGCCTGCGCGGCTGGGTCGCGCTCGATTCGCAGAACAACCGCACGCGCATCGACCTCAGCAACCAGAAGTTCAATGTCGTCGTGGCCGATTCGGCCTTCAAATGGACCGACCCGCGTCCGAAACAACGCGGCCGCGCAGGCTGACGCCCCCCAACCGACGGTCGCTCAAACAGCGCGCCGAACCCCAAAAGCGGTTCGGCGCGTTTTTTCCAGACCAACGGACGTCCCGCATCGACGAACTGCCAGAACGGCGCCGCACCGGGCCTTTCGTTCAGCTTGGCGACAGGGAAGGGTGTCTATTTCAACTCTCGAAGGCGCCGACACGGCCTCGGGATTTGGGTTTCCCCCTGTTGCCCCACCCGGATCGCCAGGCACCTTCATTCAAGAGCGTGACGAACGCTGACCTTGAACCCCCGTTCCACCGCCCCTGGGACGGGGGTTTAATGTGTCCGGCATGTTTTCGGCCGCTGACGCGGCACGCGGCACGCGGCGCCGGCCCGCTCCTCCCCCGGCCTCCCAACAGCATATCTTGAAATGGAAGCTGGGCGGGGGAGCGAGCCGGCGCCGCAATCGCATTGCGAACAACCTTCCGCGCCGATAGAGCCGACCCCATGACTCGCACCAGCATTGCATCGTGGAATATCAACAGCGTCCGCGCGCGCATCGGCATCGTCGAAAAATTCCTGCGCGAAGAAGCCCCCGACATCCTGTGCCTCCAGGAAACCAAGGTCGAATGCGGCCTGTTCCCGCCCGAGATGTTCCGGCGTCTGGGATATGAGCATATCGTCACCCACGGCCAGCGCATGCACCATGGCGTTGCGATCGTGAGCAAGGTGCCGCTGACCGACGTGCGCAAATATGACTGGCAGGCGAATGGCGAGGCACGCCACGTCGGGGTGACGCTGCCGTCGGGGGTCCGGCTCGACAACGTCTATATTCCGGCCGGCGGCGACATTCCCGACCGCGAATTGAACCCCAAATTCGGGCAGAAACTCGATTTCTTCGGCCGTATGACCGAATGGTCGGGGGCACTCAATGGCACGCCGACGGTGCTGACTGGCGACTTCAACGTCGCGCCGCTCGAAAGCGACGTGTGGAACCACAAGGCGCTGCTCGACGTCGTCAGCCACACCCCGATCGAGGTCGAAACGCTCGCGCGTTTGCAGGCGGCATCGAACTGGGTCGATCTCGGGCGCCATTTCATCGAAGCGCCGACGCCGCTCTACACCTGGTGGAGTTACCGCGCGAAGGACTGGGAAGCGTCGAACCGCGGCCGCCGGCTCGACCATATGTGGGTGACGCCCGACCTGATGCCGAAAGCGGTGTCGCACCGCATCGTCCAGCCGGCGCGCAGCTGGGAACGGCCGTCGGATCATATCCCGCTGATCACCGAGTTCGACTTTTGAGCCCTTTTGGCGCCCGGCAGGCTGCGCGCGCGATCGACGCGCTCCGCCGCGGTTGGCAGTTCCGCGTCGCGGGCGGCGACGGCGCGCTCGACCTGCTGGCGGTCGAAAGCGCGAGTGATGAGGCCCTGGCCGAATTCGCCGGCCGCGACGTCCTGCTTTCGGGCGAACGCGCCGTCACATTGAAGCTTACCAACCAGCGCGCCGCGGCAACGCCGGGACCGGTCCGCCTCGCGGACGCCGCGGAAACGGTCGCTGCGGCGCTCGCGATCGCTGATCCGGCGCTCGATCTCGCCAATCCGCTGAAGGGTCCGTTCAGGACGGTTGCCACGGGCGGCGAAGGCGCGGCGGCGGCGGCGATGACGATGGCGCGCCACGCCGGCCTGCTCCCCGCCTTTTTCGTGCGCGGCGCGGCAGGCGACGCCGAAACGGCGTGCAGCGTCGACGATATCGCCGCGCTGCTCGACCCCGCGCGGCTGGCCGTCGCGGCGCGTGCGCGTCTTCCGGTCGAGGCCAGCGAAAGTGCCGAGATCGTCGCCTTCCGGTCGCCCGAAGAGGCTTCGGACCATGTCGCGCTGGTCATCGGAAAGCGCGACGCGAACCCGCCCGTTGTCCGGCTGCATAGCGAATGCCTGACCGGCGACGTGCTCGGCAGCCTCAAATGCGATTGCGGCCCGCAGCTTCACGCCGCGCTCCACGCGATGGCGGACGCGCCGTGGGGCGTGCTGCTCTATCTCAGGCAGGAGGGCCGGGGTATCGGCCTCGTCAACAAGCTGCGCGCCTATGCGCTGCAGGATCAGGGCTATGACACGGTAGACGCCAATCTGCGGCTCGGCTTTCCGGTCGAGGCGCGCGATTTCGCGATCGCCGGCCGGATGCTCGAATTGCTGAACATCTCGCGTATCCGGCTGATGACGAACAATCCTGAAAAGGTCGCGCGGCTGGAAAAGGAGGGTGTCGAGGTCGTCGAGCGCCTGCCGCTCGCGCTGCCCACGAACAAATATAACGAGCAATATCTCGCGACGAAGCGCGATAGGACCGGGCACCAGTTATAACCATCGCCTCCGCGAAGGCGGGGGCGATGGTTTGTCTAATGCACTTTCTTAATGCACGAAGCGCGCGACGACGTCGCGATAGCTGCGGCTGACCTTCACCTGCGCGCCCGATCCCAGCACGAGGAAGCATTCGCCGTTGGTGTGCGGCTTGACCTGCTTGACTTGGCTCAGGTTGACGATCGTCGAGCGGTGGACGCGCTGGAAATTGCGCGGGTCGAGCCGCTTTTCCAGATCCTTCATCGTTTCGCGCAGGATCAGGCTGTTGTCGGCGGTATAGATGCACATATAGTCGCCCGCGGCGTCGATGCGTTCGATGCTGTCGACATCGACGCGGAAAATCTGCCCGCGATCCTTGATGTTGATCATCTTTTCATAGCGGTCGGCGGCGTGCGTGTCGGGCTGGGTCTCGGCGTCATAATCTTCGACCGCTTCGGGCGCGACTTCGGCGAGCACGGTCTTCAGCCGTTCGACCTCGGCCGCGCCGCGCTTTTCGGTGAGGCGCTGGCGGACTCGGTCGAGTGCATCGGCCAGCCGTTCGGGCTCGACCGGTTTGACCAGATAGTCGACCGCCTGCGCTTCGAATGCGCGGATCGCGTGATCCGAATAGGCCGTGACGAACACGACCAGCGGCGGTTCGACCTCCATCAGTCCCTGGATGACCGAAAAACCGTCGAAACCCGGCATCTGGATGTCCAGAAAGACGAGGTCGGGCTTGTGCGTCTTGATCTTGCGTATGGCCTCGCGGCCGTTCTGGGCGGTGTCGACGACTTCGACATCGCTGTGCGGTTCCAGCCGCAGTTGCAGGCCTTGGGTGGCCAGTTTCTCATCATCCACCAGGATGGTTCTGATCGTCATGTTCTCTCGGTTCCAATCGTCATTTGCCCATCGGGCTGGAACGGAAACTCGATCACCACCGTGAAGCCGCTCTCAGCGCCTGCCTGGACGTCGAACCGGTGCTGGTCGCCAAAAGCCTGCGCCAACCGGTCTCTGATATTGGCTAAACCCACGCCGGTCGATTCCGTTGCAACGCCTGTGGTGGGGTCGGTGCGGTCGGCTGACAATCCCGCGCCGGTGTCGGACACGGCAATCCGAACATTTTGACCGGCCAACTGTGCGGAAATCGTAATATCGGCGCCATCTTCCTGCGGCGTCACCGCATATTTGATCGCATTTTCGACGAGCGGTTGGAGGAGAAGCGACGGCAGCCGCGCGCGCGCGACCACCGGATCGATCGCGAAATGTGGACGCAGCCGTTCCTCGAACCGCATCTTTTCAATATCGAGATAAAGCTTCAGCGTCTCGATTTCTTGCGCCAGCGTCACCTGTGCGGTCGGCTCGTTCGCAAGCGTGTAGCGCAGGAACGCCGACAGGCGCGACAGCATCGCATTCGCGGGCTCTGACTGTTTGAGCAGAACCAGCGTCGAGATGCTGTTCAGCGTGTTGAACAGGAAGTGCGGATTGAGCTGATAGCGCAGCATCGCGAGCTGCGCCGACGCCGCCTGCGCCTCGAGCCGGATGACGCGGTCATTCTGTTCCTCGAGCTGGAGGAAATAGTTGATCGCGAAATAGAGCGCCGACCAGGCGCCGAGCGAGGTCGCATCGATATAGAAGCTGCCGAGCAAAAGCCCGGTGAAGCCAAGCTCGCTTGCCGGATTCTGGATTTGCGCAACCCATGCATCGATGAACGCCCAGAGCGCTGTCGCCAGCCCCGCGAGCCCGAAACTGACCCCCCACATCAAAATGGGGCGGCGGTTGATCAGCGCGCGGTAGCAGACCGACAGGATCAGCGTCAGCGAAAAGCCGGTAATCGCCGAAATCAGCATCGGGATCAGGAAGGTCAGCGGCTGGCCGTTGGCAAGCCCCGACACCCCGCGCAGGCCGAGCCATGCGGTCCAGCCGAGGATTTGCAGATTCCAGAACGCCCTGACCTTGTTATCGAAAAAGGGCCCGGGCGATGACAGTCGAAACAGCGGCATGGCGGTCCAGATTATGCGAAGATCGGCGACCGCGGTCGGCGGAAACCGGCGCGACCGGTCATTCCGCCGCGACCGGTGTCATGGCACCGTCGCTGCGTATCCGCGCTTGGCCGAGCGGTTGCAACTCGGCGCGATGCTTCCAAAGCAATTCCTTGTACCCGATCACCCGGCCGTCGTGCGCGGTCAGGGTGACGGGGCCGATCGGCTGTTCGTCGCGGGCGTCGACCAACACCGGGGTCGACGGGACGCCGGCCCCCCATTTTTCGCCCCATTGGCGCAGCGCGATCATCGCAGGGAGCAGTTCGATCCCCTTTTCGGTGAGCTGGTAACGCACCTTGCGCCGGTCCTCGGTCATCACTTCGCGCGCCATGATGCCATGGTCCACCAGCCGCGACAGCCGGTTCGACAGGATGTTGCGCGCGATACTCAGTTCCTGCTGGAATTCCTCGAAATGATGAACGCCGTTAAACGCCGCGCGCAGGATCATGAACGACCATCGTTCGCCCATCGCTTCCAGCGCCAGAGGCAGGGCGCAATTGCCCCCGTTCATGTCGTTCAAGACTTCGCGTAATTTTCCCATGACCCATGCCCTAACGTAAAATCACCCTATGCGCCAAAAAAATATAGGACCTCCGTTGCATTTCGCAACCCAAACGCTAGGTGGCGTTTCGCAACCTTTCGGTTGCGCAAAAACAGGAGGTCCAGATGGCCGCATATGAATTTTCTCCCCTCATCCGTTCACTGTCGTTCGCCGGCGCCATGGCGGTCGGCAGCCTTGCATTCGGGGTGGTCGCATCGGCCGCGCCGGGCGGCACCTATTATCGCGCCGAACTGGCCGGGCCGGCCCCCGAAACGCGCTTTGTCGCGCGCGACGTCGTCTGGGCGTGCAAGGGCGCCGAATGCGTTGCCCGGCAGGGAACAAGCCGTCCGCTCGTCATGTGTTCGTCGCTTGCCAAGGCGGCGGGACCGGTCGTGAGCTTCGCGGCGGGCGACAAGACGCTCGATGCCGATGCCCTTGCCCGCTGTAACGCTGCGGTGAAGTGACCGGGCCGGTCGATCCGTCCGGTCAATGACGAACGGCGGCCGCCGTGCCTGCAAGGATGCGGCGGCCCGTCGAAGCGACCGGATCAGCCGGTAAGGCGGTTCCGGGCAACGACCAGCGACCAACGCGCCAGCGCGGGCAATTGCATCGCGACGTAGCGGGGGTCGGCGCGAACGGCACGCCCGACCAGGTCGAACCGCCACCGTCGGCTGCTGCGCAGCGCCAGGCCCAGCAGGATTTCGCTGCGGCTGCGCGCGGGCAGGGTTTCGGGCAAGGCACGCTCGACGATTTCGGCGGTCAGCGCCTGGATCTGTTCGGCGCGTTGGCTCGTCAGGCTGCCGCCATGTTTGCGATAGAGATACAGATCTTCGTGCAGCGCGACGAATTTGAAGCGCTGCGCGGCGCGAAGCCAGAAGTCGTAATCCTCGACCCCGAACAGTCGCGTGTCATAGCCGCCGAGCGCCTCGGTCACGATCGCGCGGTACAGGAAGCAGGCGCCGACATTATTGCCATAGAGCAGCCGTTCGACGGGGCCGATGCGCGATCGGCCGAGTTCGACGCCTTCGTCATCGATCAGCGTGAAATCGGCGTGGACGATCTGGGCCTCGGGGTGCGCATCGAGCGTGGCGACGAGGCGCGTCAGCATCGGCGGCCGCAGCAGATTATCGTCCGAGGTCCAGCTGTGCAGGTCGCCCCGCGCCGCGGCAAAGCCATGGTTGAGCGCGGCGGGAAGTCCGACGTTGGTGGCGAGCCGCAGCAACCGCACACGCGGATCGCGCGCCGCCGCCTTCGCCATGATTGCGGGCGATGCATCGCGCGAAGCATCGTCGACAAGGATCAGTTCGAAATCGGTGAAATCCTGCGCCAGTATCGAATCGATGGCTTCGTCCAGCCAGCGCGCGCCATTATGCACGGGCATCACCATCGACACCCGCGGCGGCGCCGTCGAATCGAGAGCTTCGGTCCCCATCAACCGGCAGTCCTAACGGTGGCGACCGATGCTTCCAATCGGCTTTACCAAAGTTGCTAACATATTGGCGCCGGGCGCAATCAAATTTCGCATTGCAATATATGCATCATGAACGACATTGAGTGTGATGCTAAGGCAATATGAACTTGTCGAGCGCGTGCGCGCTTATGATCCCGACGTCGACGAGGCGCTGCTCAACCGCGCCTATGTCTTCACCGTGCAAAAGCATGGTAGCCAGAAACGCGCGTCGGGCGATCCTTATTTCAGCCATCCGGTCGAGGTCGCGGGAATCCTGACCGACCTGCATCTCGACAGCGAGACGATCGTCACCGCGCTGCTCCACGACACGCTCGAGGATACGCTGACGACCCCCGAGGAGATCGAGCGCCTGTTTGGCAGCGACGTCGGACGGCTCGTCGACGGCGTGACCAAGCTCAGTAAGATCGAAGCGCAGACCGAGAATGAGCGCGCGGCGGAAAATCTGCGCAAATTCCTGCTCGCCATGTCGGACGACATCCGCGTGCTGCTCGTCAAGCTCGCCGACCGGCTGCACAACATGCGCACGCTGCATTTCATCAAGAATCCCGAAAAAAGGCGGCGCATCGCCAAGGAGACGATGGATATCTACGCCCCGCTCGCCGAGCGGATCGGCATGTATGAATATATGCGCGAGATGCAACTGCTCGCGTTCAGCGAACTCGAGCCTGAGGCCTATGCGACGATCACCGGCCGGCTTGCGAAGCTGACCGCGGGCGGCAAGGACCAGGTCGCCGCGATCAGCCGAGAATTCAAGGATTTGCTCACCAAGAACGGCATCAACGCCGAGGTGTCGGGGCGCGAAAAACATCCCTATTCGATCTGGCGCAAGATGCAGGAACGCCACGTCAGTTTCGAGCAGGTGACCGACATCATCGCGTTCCGCATCGTCACCCCGACCGATGCCGACTGCTATGCCGCGCTGGGGCTGATCCATCGCAAGTGGAAAATGGTTCCTGGCCGGTTCAAGGACTATATCTCCACCCCGAAACGCAACGGTTACAAGTCGCTGCACACGACGATCATGCACCAGCAGAATATGCGGATCGAAATCCAGATCCGCAGCCTCGGCATGCACCAGCAGTCCGAATTCGGGCTCGCCGCGCATTGGGCTTACAAGCAGGGCGGCTCGGCGCCCGACGGCCAGGCGGGGTGGATCCGCGACCTCATCGAAATCCTTGAACAGACGCACGATCCCGAAGAGTTTCTCGAGAACACGCGCATCGCGATGTATCAGGACCGCATCTTCGCTTTCACGCCGAAGGGCAGTTTGCACCAGCTGCCAAAGGGCGCGACGCCGGTCGATTTCGCCTACGCCGTCCACACCGGGCTCGGCGACCGCACCGTCGGCGCCAAGGTCAACGGGCGACTGGTGCCGCTGCGCACCCAGCTGAGCAATGGCGACACGGTCGAAATCCTGTCATCCGACAAGCAGACGCCGCAGCCCGCCTGGCTTGGTTTTTCGGTGACGGGCAAGGCGCGCGCGGCGATTCGCCGCCATGTCCGCTCGAAGGAAAAGGTCGAACTCGCCGCGCTCGGCCGCAAGATGTACGACGAGATGGTCGCGCGGCTGCCGAACAAGGTCGGCGACAAGGCGCGCGCCGCGGCGCGCGAACGGCTGAAGCTCGATGACGATACGGCGCTTTACGTTGCGATCGCCAAGCAGCGCCTTAACGACAATGCGGTCCTCGAGGCGCTCGTCCCCGGCATTACCGCCGAGATGAAAACCAAGCCCGGAAAGCTGGTCCAGGGCGCGGCAGTGTCGATCGCGGGCCTGACTCCCGGCGTCGCCTACCAGCTCGCCGATTGTTGCCATCCGGTGCCGGGCGATCGCATCGTCGGCCTGTCGCGCCCCGGCGAGGGGATCGAAGTGCATGTCATCGACTGCCCCCGGCTCGCCGACGGGATCGACGCCGACTGGATCGACCTGCGCTGGCAGGAAGACAGCGAAGGCGGCAATGCGCGGCTGTGCATCGTGATCCTGAACGAACCCGGCACGCTCGCCGAAATGTCGGGCATCCTCGCGGCGAATTCGGCGAATATCACCAACTTGCGGCTGTCGAACCGCGAGGGGGGATTTCACACCTATGACGTCGTCGTCGAGGTGCGCGACGTCCAGCATGTGATGCGCATATTGTCGGCGTTGCGCGCGTCGGACACGGTGGTTCAGGCCGAACGGCTCTAAGGAAGCGCTTTTTCGGCTTACGGTCGAAACCGGCCGCCGCCTCCCTTCAACCCGCGTACAGCAGCGGCGGGCGCCACGCGTTTTCGTCGACCTCGTCGCGGACCTTGTAGACCATGCCCTTGCTGTTCAGGAACAGCTTCTCCATTTCGGGCCGCGTGAAGGGGCGCGAGCCGAGGCGGCCGAATACCGCCATCTGCCCGCCCGTCTCGTCGACCGCGCGGTCGCGGTCGAGACCCTTCGACAGCGCGAGCGCCGGCGACGGCGTCTTGGCCCAGGCGATCAACTCGGGCGTCGGCTTGGGCGAGAAGCCATAGAGGCCAGGGTTGTCGGGGCTGGTCAGCTGGAGCACCTTGATGCCGTTCCGCCCGTCGGCGACATATCCGAACAGCGACGCGTTGGTCGACGCGACGATCACATCCTCGGCATCGTTGAGCGTGCCGCCGAAGGTGAGCCCCGGCCAGACGACCGGCGCCGCGGGGCGTGTGACATCGACGATCACGAGCCCGTCGGCTTTCGCCGCGACATACATATAGGTCCGCGCGAGGTAGATTTTGCGCGCGTTGGTCAGGCGAACCGTGCCTTCCGGCACCGCGACCGGCTGCGCAAGATTGGTGACGTCGAACAGTTTCACGCCCTCTGCATCGGTGACCCAGAGATAACGGAATTGCAGCGCGCTTGCGCGGGCGTCGGTCAGCGGAAGCTGCGCGGTGACTTTGGGAGCGAGTGGCGTGCTGAGGTCGAGCACGACGAGCCCGGCGTCGGTCGTGACATAGGCCATGCTGCCCGCAAGCGTGATGTGGCGCGCGCCCGCCAGCACATTGCCTTCGTTCCACGTCAGCGCGCGCTTCAGCTTGTTGTTGCGGAACTCGCCGTCAGCCATCGTGTCGATATCGACGAGGATCAGCCCTTCGACACTGTCGGTGATGACCGCGTAGCGATAGATGTCGTGCATCACCTGTTCGTGATTTTCAGGGAAATTCTTCACGATATTCTCGTTGCGCGACACGCTGATCGGCTGGGTCGTCGCGATCGCCATGCACGTCGCATTCTTCGTCTTCACATGCGTGTCGTGCCCGAGCGCGGAGAAGGGGGCGCGGATGATGCGTTCGGAGAACCCCTTGTTGCCGATCGAGGCGACGTCATAGACGCGGAAGCCGCCCTTGCCTTCTGCGACGAACATATATTCGCCGCGCTGTTGCAGGCAGTTCACGCGCCCGCCCGTGCCTTGGACGATATTGGCGAATTCCTCGAGCGAATGGGTTTCGCCCGAGAGTTTCTTGTCAAAGGTCTTGCCGCGCACCCAGTTCTTGAGCTCGCGCCCATTTTGATCGACGTGCAGCTTCCAATAGTCGGGATAGGCATATTTCTGGAGATAGCTGCCGATCACCGCCTGCGGTTCGTCCCATTCGGTGACGCGCGTGGCCTGAAAGCTGTTTTCCTGCCCCGACCAGACATTCAGACCGACGAAATTGACGAAGTTGGTGCCGAGCAGGTTCAACTGCGCCATGATCGCATTATTGTCGTCGTTCGCCGACAAATGGCAGTCGCTGCACTGCTTGGTTTCGGACCGGCGGACGGTGTGCGGGAAGTGCGGAGCAAAAGCCTGACTCGAATAGCCCGCCGAGCTGATCGGCGGCTGCTGCACATAGATGCGCTCGCGGTTGATATTCGTCGACGACAGGATCAGCGCCGAGGTCGAGCGCACCGGGGTGATGATGCCGCGCACCTCGCCATCGGGCCCCGGTTCACCCGGCTTGGTCAGCTGGTGCCGGCCGAGCTGGAACATTTCGTCGCGCGCCACCTGCGGGTTGTAGGTCGCAAAATTACGCGTCTCCTCCCCCTCGAAATGGTGCATCTTGGTTTTCCAGTTCGCCTCGATCGGCAAATGGCAACCGCCGCAACTGGTGGTCCAGCTGAGGTGGCAGGTGAAGCAGGTCATCTTGTCGTCGCCGTGCGCGCGATCTTCCTTCGCGACGCCTGGCCCCCATTCGAACTTGCCGTCCTCGGCACCGCTGCGTGCCATCAGCTTGGCGCGCGCCGCCTTGGCGTTGAAATGCGGTCCCGGGGTCACCGCCTGCTTGACGAGACTGACCTGCCATTCGAGCTTTGGATCGACGATCGAGCGCTGGATCAGGCCGATCACCTCGGCATCGTCGTTATACTGGAATTCGAAGCGGCGGCGCCCGTCGGGGTTGCGGAGCAGCGCGAGGTTGTTCCCCTGCGGCCGCGCGGCGACGTTCGAGGTCAGCAGGTTCGGGAAAGCGTCGGCGGTGCCGTGGCAATCCTTGCAACTGATCTCGACCGCGTTTGCGACTTCGCCCTGGATATAGCCGTTGCCGTGCGCGTCCTGCGCAAAATGGCAGTCGGCGCATTGCATCCCTTTTTCGGCGTGGATGTCCATCATATGGACCGACTTGCCGGGGTTGAGGCCCGGCGGCACAAACTTGCCCTCGACGCCCGGTCGTTCAGGGTCGGCGCTCGACAGGCACAGGTCACGTTCCTTGGGATCGCTGTAGTGGCTACAACTCTTGCGCCACTTTTCGGGGTCCTTGGGGTCGATGATGTTCGCAGTGTCGGTGCCATAGGTCGACATATTGCCGTCGGCGCTCAGCAGATTCCCGTTGCGGTCGCGCTTGAAGATGCCGCGGAAGTTCCAGCCGTGGCCGTGATAGTCGGCGAATTGCGTATCCTTGTTGCTGTCGTTGACGTCGTAGACGTCGCGCAGGAATTCGACATCGGCCCAGAGGCCGCGCGTCGCCGCGCCTTCGGGGTTGCGTTCGAGCACCTTGTGGGCTTCGGCGGCGGTCGGATAGCGCTGCTGCTTGTATTTCTTCTGATATTCTGCGTCGCTCATTCCCGGCGGGCGCGGCGCGCTATTGTCCGGGCCCGGCCACATTTGCGGCGCATCCGATTCATAGTCCCACATCGTGTAGCCGAGGTAGCTATTCAGGAAGATGTTCGGCTGGTGCATGTGGCAGGTCATGCACTGCGAGGTCGGGATCGCACGCGTGAAGGCGTGGCTGATCGGATGTCCCGATTCGCGGCGTGGGCGCGGCTCGCGTTGCGGCGCGCCCGGTGCTGCGGCGGCTGGGTCGATCAGCGCGCCATGCCCGGTGCCGCCAACGAAGCCATCATCGGGGGCGCCATGCGATGCGGCGGCATGACCGCCCGCCGGCTGCTTGTCGCCGCCATGACCATCGCCATGATCATCGCCCGCCCATAATTTTTCGCGGATCGTCGGATCGACCGTGTCGGTTTCGCCGTCGCGGCCATATTTGGCATAGGTCAGGCTGTGCCGCGGTTCGCGGTCGTTGGCGTAGATAACGTGGCACCCCGAACAGCCCGAATGACGATAGTCGCCGGGCTGGTCGTTCGTCCCCATGAACCACATCAGCGGATCGTTGAGACGCGTCTTGTGGATGTTGAGTACGGGAATTGCGACGCGCAGGCCGGTTCCCGGGCCCCGGTTCGACTGTTTGAGATCGGGGCGCCCCGGCTCCTCGAGCCGCTGGATGCTGCCCGTCGGGTTGGGCAGGCCGATTTCGGGGAATTGCGTGTTGATGTTGCGACCGCCGCGTTCGAACACGCGGAACACGTCGCCCGGCGGGATCACGCTCCAGCGCGGCAGCGGATACATTTTGGCGAGCGCGCCGCGCTTTTTCTCGTCATCGGTCAGGATCTTGTCGAAGCCGAAGCTCGGCTTGCAGGCTTCGGCATATTCCTCTTTCGTCAGCCGCGACGAGGGCGAGAGGATGCACGCGGGCTTGCCGTCGCGCGTATAAGCCTCTCCGAACACGTAATTTTTATACGGCACGATGCCATTGTTATACGCCGCCCCGCCCCACAGCATCGCAGACGTCGACATCAGCGAGCGTTCGGTCGCCTCGATCACCTCCAGATGGCAGGCGCCGCACGCCTCGCGCGCCACGCGGTAATCGCTGGGGTTCACGAAGCGGATGAATTCGGGTGATTCCTTATTGAGCAAAGTATAGCTGCGCTCGGGGTTCGCCGAACTGTCGTGCCAGGCACCGGGCAGCGTCGGCTGCGGGTGCGCGAGCTTCATCACCGCCTTGTTCGTCGGATGCCGGTAGCCGAGGCTCGGCGTCCCGCGCTGGCTGGCGTCGCCGCCATGACAGTCGGTACAGCCAAGCTTCACCGCCGGGGTCGCGTGCATCGAGGGCTGGTCGGTGCGCGTGTGGCAGCTGTAGCAGCCTTCCGATTTCGCGCTTACCTCGGCGTCGCTCTGCTCGCGCGGGGCGGGCGGGGTGAAGCGATATTCGATCTTGAGCGGCTTCTCCTCCTCCGCGGCGCGGCCGACGCTCGCACCGAACGCGGCGCACATCGTCACGAAGGCGAGCAGGGTGAAGAGTTTGCGCAGCAGCATCAGAAGCTCAAGATCACATTGGCGAGGATAGAGACATAGGCGTCATTCTTTTTCTTGTTATCGAACAGATCCTTGAACCCCTTGCCGGGCAGCAACACCGCAGCGCTCAGGCGGCCGACGATATTCTGCGTCGCTTTCGGGCGCCATATTGTCGCGAGCGACAGGTCGAAGCCGATATCCTTGGGAATCGAGCCTTCGCTGCGCAGGACTTGCAGGCTCGACGTATTTTCGAACCACAGATGGTTGAAATTGGTGCTGACACGAAATTCGGGGGTCAGGTCGAAATCGGCGCCCGCACCGATGAAGACGGTGCCCGGATTGTTGAAGTTCGACTGTCCCTCTTCTTTCGACGAGCGCAGCGAATTCAATATGCCGTTGCGGCCGTTGATCGAGATGACGCGTCCGCCCCCGGCGAATGGGATCGTCTGGCGGATCCAATAGCTGGTGTCGGCGCCCCCGAAGATCGGATTTTCGAAAATCGCGTCGAACCCGCCCTCGGTGTCGTTATAGGGGTCGCCGTCGCCGGTCGCATAGAGCCCCGACAGGCGGAAGCGCATCCAGTCCTGGTCGTAGCTGAGTTCGACCGCGCCGAATCCTGCGCGGATTTCGGCGGGTTTGCTCGTGAAAAAGCTGTTCCGGTCTTCGCCGAGCGCGGCATAGAAGCTCGCCGTGAGGTTGATCCGTCCGATGCGTCCGTCGGCGCTGTAGCCGAGGTAGACGACGTCATATTCGCGCCCGCGCAGGTCGCCGAGCAGCGCGGGGCGCACCGGGAACCCATTATGGTCGATCTGCACGTCGTTCTTTTCGCGGTTCATATTGTAGGTGACGCTGACCTGGCTGGTCAGCCCGACGACCGGGAAATCCTGGCGATAGAGGTTGCCGGTAAAGATGAAGTCGCTGCGCGGCGTCTGCGTGATATCGTTGAGGCCGCTGTTGGTATCCTTTTCGAGCCGCCAGAAGGCCGCGAGATTATATTGGAAGCGGTTGTTGTCGCGGTTGCCGAACAGGCGGATGCCGAGCTGGCTGTCGTTGAACAGGAAACCGCGGAAGTCGCTCTGGAACGGCTGGATGCCGAGGCGGATCGAGTAAAAATCATAGCGATCCGACGTGTTGCCGAGATGCTTGTCGACGAACAATTCCTGCACGCCGAGGAATGAGTCATAGCGATGGCTCGCCTTCGACGGACGCACGTCAAGCACGCGCCTCTCGGGCACGTCGACATAATTGGCCTGGTACGCAAGCGTGACGCGATATTCGATATCGGGCGGCTTGAACGCCGTCGATCCCTTGATCAGCGCCGCGCCGGCGATGAAGGTCTGCGCAAAGACGAAGCTGCGGTCCTTGCCGAACACGTCGAGGCTGCCGGGCCGCTCGGTCGTCTGGACGCCGACGGGGATGGGGAAGGTGCGCGGTTCGAACACCGTGTCGGACACCGCATTGGCGACGAAAAACCAGTCGTCGCCCTTGATCGGCAGCCATTTAACCTTGCTGCGGTCGATTGCGCGGTCGCCCTTGTACGTATTCTGGTGATAGGGATCGAACCAGCGTTCCTTGACCACGCCGAGCGTCTCGATCAGGCGCCAGCGGTCGGGGACGGGCAGTTGGTCGTCCATGCCCGGAAAGGCCTGCGGCGGCGGCGGGCGCAGTGCGCCGACATTGTCCTGACTCAAGGCGTCGGGAAGGTCGGGGCGATAGCCGGGGCGGCGGCGCCCCTCGATAATCTGGGTGACCAGGTCGTCCTTGACCATGTCCTGCCAGTCGACCGGTGGCGGTGGCGGGATCAATTCCTCGGCCGGCTGTTCGGGCGGCGCCGTGTCGCCCGCGACCGGCGGCCCCTCGGGCGCGGGGGGCGGCGGCAATGCTTCGGCCCCCGGCGCGCCCTGCGCTGCGAGCGTCGCGATGACCGGCCAAAGGCTGCCCCCCGTCATCATCGCTTATAGCCCGTCACAGACATTTTGCTGCGCCGTGTCGAGGAACGGAGCAAAGGGGCAGCTGATATAGCGCAGGCGCACCCCGGCACCGACATTCACGACGATGGTATCGGCGCGAATCGCCTTGGGCGCATTGCCGATGCCGCCGACGCGCGCGCCGCCATTGTGGGTGCCCAAAAAGCTGATCATATCGTCCTGGTCGATACCGTCGCCCGATACGCCGATCGCGCCCACCAGCTGGCTGCCGCGATAGATGGGGACCGATCCGGGAAAGATCTGGATGCCGTTCTGTAGCCGGTTCTGCCCCGGCGCGACGTCGGGTAAGGTCGTGCAGCGCGCCGGCGTGTCGGTCGCGCTCGCGCCCGAGACGAAGCCCAGATGCGCGCCGAGATTGCCGATGATCAGCGCCGATTGCAGTCCGGTCGAGAAGGGGTTGAACTGTTCGATCGGGCGCGACAGCGGACCGTGCGGGCGGCCGACCTCGCCGTCGGGGAAATAGGGACGCGACAGGTTGCCGCCCGACCGATCGGCAAAGGCGATCGTGCCCGTCAGGGCGGCGGGGTCGTTCAGGAAGGTCCGCACGGCGGGCACGAACTGGCGGACGTCGGCGCTCGCGTTGGCGCCGAGTTCGCTGCCCGCCTGCGCGCCCGAGAAGAAGGCTGCGGTCCGCGCTTTCTGCAAGCTGACGTCGGTGCCGAAGATCGGCGCGTCGGGCGAGCGCACGATGCCGAGCACCGCGCCGTGCGTGTCGACGATGCTGATCGTCACCTGCGCGCGGCTGTCGAGCGGGCGGCGGATCTGCGCGCGCGCGCGGCTCATCACGGCGAAGGCCTCTTCGAGCACCGCGCGCGCTTCGGCCTGCGTCAGCGGAGCCGAATTGGTCGCGCCATCGGTACCGGCGCGGATCGGATAGCGGTTCGTCCCGCTGCCATCGGTCAGGACAAAGGCGTCGCGGTTTGCAAATTCGGCCGGGGTCGAAGCGCGAATGCCCGACGCTTCGGTGCCATAGGCGATCCCCGCCGTCACCGCGGCATTGGCGTAGCCGATCACCGCGACGAGATTGCCCGCGCTGCCGTTGAGGCTGGCGAAGCTTGCGCCGCCGCTCGACATCACCCCGGCGAAGGTCGCGTCCGAAAAGCGCAGGCTCGTTCCGTCGACCGTGATTTTGTCGGCGGTGATCGTGTCCGGTGCCTCGAACCCGCGCGTGCCCGCGAGCGCGATGAACTCTTCGGCATCATTGTCGATGTCGAGGATGTTGGGATCGCTGCCGTAAACGCCGTCGCCCATGACGCCGATGCCGCCGACAAGCACGCCATTCTTGTAGAGCGGCAACCCGCCGGGGTCGGCGGCGAGGCCGAGCGGCGAGCGTTTGGGTCCGATGAGCGCGGCCGCGCCGGGCGCGCCGAAGCGCGCCGACAGGTCGCTGCACGGCAGCTGGCTGAACTGCACGCCGAACAGGGGCCCGCTTTCGAGCCCGACGGTGGTCGGCGCCGGCGGGAAATGTTCCTGGACGATCTGGCTTGCGGTGCGGGTCGAAAAGGCGTTCCCGCCGCTCGAGAGATAGGCGCCGGTCACTGCTTTCGCGATCGCACCGCCCTCGGCCGGGAAGGTGACATTCTGCGCGTCGATGTTCATGCCATTGGGGGCCGCCGAAGTCGTCGCGGTGGCGCGCGCGCCGGTCATGCGAAACACTCCGAGCACATTGCCGACGCGGTCGGTCACCGCAATCACCGACGGCAGGCCGCGCGCCTGTGCTTCGGATATCGCCTGCGCCAGCACGCGCTCGACGTCGGCCGTGGTCAGCGCTTCGGCGGGGGGCGGGGTGTAGACCGATGTCGGCGTGGGGGTCGGCGTCGGTGTCGGTGTGGGCGTCGGGGTCGATGTACTGCCGCCGCCACCGCCTCCGCACGATGTCAGCAACAACGCCCCCATCGCGGAAAGGGCGGCCGAGCGGGAAAGAGGGGTCATTTTTCGCATGATCTCTACCGCAGCGCCCCGATCGCGCGGACCGCACTGCCGAACGACGCCTGGAATTCCGAAGGCTTGTATGCGTTGGGGTCCTTCACAGCCGCATAGGCGCGGTCGATATCGCCGCGGATACCGGCGGCGGCGCCGACGGTGATCCGCCCCGACGACACCATGGCGTTGAGCAAGGTATCGACCCCCATCACCGCCTGCTGCGATCCCGAATAGTCGGTGTAGCGATCGCTGGTCGCTTTTGCCGAAATCGCCTCGACCATTTGAAAGGCGTCGGCGCCCGAGAAGCTCCGCGACGCGAAGGCGCCTTTGAGCGCCGCGACCGTCTGCGACAGCTGCGCCGCCGCGGCGATCGCGCTGTGGCGGTCGGTCGCCATTGCCCTGTGGAATGCGGCGGTGCGCGCGGCGAGCTGGTCGGCGAGGGCGGGGGCGGCAAGCCGCGCCGCGGCGGCGAGCATGATCAGATTTTCGTCATTATAGGGGGGCATGCCCTCGGGCAGGTTGCGCCCCGGATTGTCGAGGCCGGTGCGTACCGGCTTTGCCTGGTCGAAGATACGCCGGTGGCAGCTGTGGCAGTCGAGGAAGTAAAATTCGGGGAACATGCCCTCGGTCCCGCGCCGCGACTGGAACAGCGCGAGGCTGCGTTCGATCGCGGTCGCCTGTCCGACCGCCCACATCTGGACATGGTCGGTGCGCCGGCCCGCCGCGCCGAACTTGCGCCAGCCATAATCCGCATCCTCCTGATGATGCGCCTGGAGCGACGAGAAAAGGTCCAGCTCGAACGAAATGCGCGGATGCCCCGCCGCCATGATCCGGTGCGTGACGAACTGGCCGTCGGCGGCCGAACCGAAATGGCAGTCGACGCACACGCCCGCGCGAACGACCGGATCCTCGAGCTTCTTCAGCCCCGCCGACAGGTTGGCGAGATGCTTGGTCCGCATTTCGCGGTCGGGATCGGCGTTGGTGCCCACCCCGGCATAGTGGCTCGCAAGCCAGCCGCCGGCTGCGCCGTGGCACGATTCGCATCCGACGCCATCCTCGGCCGGAACCGCGCGCGCGGTGCCCGCGGTACTGTGGCAGCCGAGGCACATTTGCGCCTTGGCGGGATTGCCGATGCCCAGGTTGCGCGCGATGAACTGGCTTCGGTTGTTGTTCAGTACGGCCCACGCGCGGCTGTGCGCGCCGCCGGGGGTCGAGGGCTCCTGCCAGCGCATCAGCTCGTCCTGACGGACGACGGTGCCGTCGCCTTCCATCCGGCCATGGCAGGTCGATCCCGCGCACGAGGCGACCCCGGTGTAGCGCGCGCCGCTTTCGCCCTGCGATTGCGCAGGGGGGGCATAGACAAAGGCGGCGATCGCCAGCGCGCACAGCATGGCGGCAAGGACGGCAAATGCCGAACGTCCGGGCACGGGGACGGCAAACGCCGCCCAAGGCCGATCGCCGCGCTCCTTTCCAGCGTGCGCCGTCATCGCAATACCCCTTTTCCCCAACCCGGCGCTTTTACGCCTTGGATCGATTTACACCACCCCGAATGCCAGCATCGCATCGGCCACCTTCTTGAAACCGGCGATGTTCGCGCCCCGCACATAGTCGATATAGCCGTCGCCGCGATCGCCATAGGTCAGGCAGCGCGCGTGGATGCCGTCCATGATATCCTTGAGCATCTGCTGCAATTCGCTTTCGTTCCAGCTGCGACGGCCGCTGTTCTGGCTCATTTCAAGGCCCGAGACCGCGACGCCGCCGGCATTTGCCGCCTTGCCGGGCGCGAACATGATCTTAGCATCCTTGAAGACATGCACGCCTTCAAGGTTCGTCGGCATGTTCGCGCCTTCGCTGACCGCGATACAGCCATTGGCGACCAGGGCCTTGGCATCGTCGCCAAGCAGTTCGTTCTGCGTCGCGCACGGCAGCGCGACGTCGCAGGGGACACCCCACGGCGTCTTGCCCGCGGTGAAGCTCGCCGATTTATACTCCTCGCAATATTCCTCGATCCGGCCGCGGCGATGCGTCTTGTGCGCCTTCACCCAGTCGATCTTTTCCTGCGTGATGCCGTCGGGATCGTGGATGAAGCCGCCCGAATCGGACAGCGTCAGCACCTTGCCGCCGAGCTGGACGATCTTTTCGGCGGCGTGGGTCGCGACATTGCCCGATCCCGAAATAACGGCCGTCTTGCCGACAAGGTCCTGCCCCTTCGCGGCGAGCATGTTGGCGAGAAAATAGACCGCGCCGTAACCCGTCGCCTCGGTGCGGATCAGCGATCCGCCCCATTCGAGCCCCTTGCCGGTCAGCACCCCGGTGAATTCGTTGGTTATCCGCTTATACTGGCCGAACATGAAGCCGATTTCGCGTCCGCCCACGCCGATGTCGCCGGCGGGGACATCGACGTCGGCGCCGATATGGCGATAGAGTTCGGTCATGAAGCTCTGGCAAAAGCGCATGATCTCGCGCACGCTCTTGCCCTTGGGGTTGAAGTTCGACCCGCCCTTGCCGCCGCCCATCGGGAGGCCGGTCAGCGCATTTTTGAACGTCTGTTCGAACGCCAGGAACTTGAGCACGCTTTCGGTGACGCTCGGGTGGAAACGGATACCGCCCTTATACGGCCCGATCGCATTATTGTTCTGGACGCGCCAGCCGCGCTGGACGCGGATATTGCCATTGTCGTCCTCCCAGCAGACGCGGAAAGACACGACCCGGTCGGGTTCGGCGATGCGGCGCAGGATCTGCTGCGCGTGATATTCTTCCTTGTCGGCGATGAAATCGAAAATGTCCTCGGACACTTCCTGCACCGCCTGCACGAACTCGGGCTGACCCGGGTTCCGTTTTTTCACGCCTTCCATGAACGTCGCAAAATCGACGTGATCCGAAACTGCCATGCACCCCTCCCCTGATGACTGGGAAAGCCGGTGCGACCCCTGACGATTTTATCGTTGACCGACCTCGTATGCCAAAGGCTACACCATCGCGAAACAAAGGCAATATGACAGCGCGCACAGGCCGTACTTTTTCGTGGCGCGCGCAAGAGGGGCAAAAATGAGCGAGAGCAAGGGCATGACGGGGACCAACCGCGCAATCCTGGTTGCGGCCTTCATCCTGCTGGCGGCGGCGGTGGGCTATGCAATCTGGCGCGATTCCTCGCCTTCCGCTGCCGATACGCTGACGCAGGATGTCGCTGGCCCCACCGATCAGCTCGCCGAACTCGAAGCCCGGACGCGCCGCGAACCGGATAGCGCCGACGCATGGACCGCGCTCGGGGCGGCGCGATTCGACCTCGGCGATTTTGCCGCCGCCGCCGCCGCCTATGAAAAAGCCGTCGGTTTGTCGCCCGATTCGGCGGGGCTCTGGTCGGCGCTCGGCGAAGCGCGGGTGATGGCGAGCGACGGCGATCCGATGCCGTCCGCCGCTTCGCAAGCCTTCGACAAGGCGATCGCGCTCGACGCCAAGGACCCGCGCGCACGCTATTTCCTTGCGGTGAAGAAGGACATCGGCGGCGATCACAAGGGCGCGATCGACGATTGGTTCGCGCTGCTTGCCGACACGCCGCAGGGCGCGCCGTGGGAGGGCGACCTGCGCCGCACGATCGAACAGGTCGCACAGATTCACAAGATCGACGTTGCCGCCCGGCTAGCCGCGACGCAGGCGCGCCCGCTGACCTCCGACGAAATGCCGGTGGCGGCCCGCGCGATCCCGGGGCCGAGCCGCGCCGATATGGAGGCCGCGTCGCAGCTGCCCAAGGGGCAGCAGGACGCGATGATCGAGGGCATGGTGAACGGGCTTGAGGCCAAGCTGAAGGCCAACCCGGCCGACGTCGACCGCTGGATCATGCTGATGCGCAGCCGTATGACGCTTGGCGAAACGGCGAAGGCCGCGCAGGCGCTGAAGGACGGCATTGCCGCCAATCCGGCGGGGGCGGCGCGGCTGAAAGCGCAGGCGCAATTATTGGGCGTGCCGGGGGCATGACTTGATCGAGGGGGGAATGAAATGAAGAGGAAGACGATGCGCGCCGCCGCGGCGGCGGCGATGCTCGCGGCCGGCCCGGCGCTATTGCCGGGGGTCGGTCACGCCGCCGATCCGCTGTCGCTCCGTCTTGGCGATGTGCCGGTCAAGGGTGTCATTCCCGACGGCTATTGCCTGCCGACCGGCGCCGACAAGGCGGCGGCGGATATGCTCGCGAAGGGCGACCCGGACAATCAGACCCACGCGATGCTGATCCGCTGCGACCAGCGGAACAAGGTAGGCGGCACCAAATATGACTATTATCTGGTCAAGTCGCCGCATGCCCAGTCGCCCGCGATGAAGCGGGCCGAATTTATCGCGTTGATGACCGAGGAACTGAAGCTTCCGGCCTATCAGAGCGGCCACGCGACCCGGCCCGAGATTGGCAAGGCGGGCGATAATCTGTCGACCGCGCTGGGTACCA
This sequence comes from Sphingopyxis sp. H115, assembly GCF_001468465.1. Taxonomy (GTDB): domain Bacteria; phylum Pseudomonadota; class Alphaproteobacteria; order Sphingomonadales; family Sphingomonadaceae; genus Sphingopyxis. Next base: position 73,856 of record NZ_LNSA01000004.1, on the reverse strand, counting down.
AGGTGGACCTTAGCGGCGAGATCCGGCCGCGCGGCGCCGACACGGTTTGCATCTATATGGGCGGCGAACTCGAGGTTCGCAGCGAATTCGCATCCTATCCGATTGCGGTCGGCGGCTGCGGGACGGTGGTCGCGGGCCATATCCTGTTCGTTTATGCCTATGACGACCCGGTGAAACCGAACAGCGGGGCGGCGCTGCTGCAACGCACGCGGTGGATCGCCGAGCGGCTGAAAGCGACCGACGGCCGGGCCAATTGAGCCTCGCGAATCGCTTGGCACATCCCCGGGTAAAGGATATGATGGCGGTGCTGCGGGGGGACAGAACATAAGGTCGCCGCGGCAAAAGCGCCGCGAGTCGCTTTCGGACGTATCGCCCGGGACAGCCGTCCACTCTGTATCGGGCCTCGCGGTCAGCCGGACCGGACGGCGCGGGCCATCGACCCGCGCCTTTTCCTTCGCCCTAGCCTGCCATCAGCGCCGCATTGCCGCCGGCGGCGGTAATGTCGGTACTGATCGACTTTTCCTCTGCAAAGCGATGCAGATAATGCGGGCCGCCGGCCTTCGGGCCGGTTCCCGACAGGCCGCGGCCGCCAAAGGGCTGCGAGCCGACGATTGCGCCGATCTGGTTGCGGTTGACATAGACGTTGCCGACTGCCGCCCGCGCCGCAATGTGCGCCGCCACGCCGTCGATGCGCGTGTGGACGCCGAGCGTCAGCCCATAGCCCGACGCGTTGATTGCATCGATCAGCGCATCCAGCTCGCCGCCCTTCCATGTTGCGACGTGCAGGACAGGGCCGAAAATCTCGCGCTTCAGGTCGGTGACATGGTCGAGCCGGATCAGGGTGGGCGGCACGAATTGGCCGTTCGGGGGCAGGTTCGTCCGCCCGGCTTCGGCGATAAGGCGGCCCGCAGCGCGCGCTTCGGCGACATAGGCGGCGATGTTCGCCCGCGCCTCCTCGTCGATGATCGGGCCCACATCGGTCGCAAGGATCGACGGATCGCCGACGTTGAGCTCGGCCATCGCGCCCGCGACCATGTCGATCATCGTATCGGCGACATCTTCCTGCACGCAAAGCAGCCGCAGCGCCGAGCAACGCTGCCCCGCCGACTGGAAGGCCGAGGCAACGGCATCGCGTGCGACCTGTTCGGGCAGCGCGGTCGAATCGACGATCATCGCGTTCGCACCGCCGGTTTCGGCAATCAAGGTCGCGATCGGACCGTCGCGCCCGGCGAGGCTGCGGTTGATCATCCGTGCGACCTCGGTCGATCCGGTGAAGGCGACGCCGATGATGTCGTCATGGCTCGTCAATGCCGCGCCGACACTTTCGCCGCGGCCGGGGAGATAATGGAGCACGTCGCCGGGAATGCCCGCTTCGAGCAGCAGCTCGACCGCGGCGTGCGCGATTAGCGGGGTCTGTTCGGCAGGCTTGGCGAGCACCGCATTGCCTGCGGCGAGCGCCGCCGACACCTGCCCCAGGAAGATCGCGAGCGGGAAGTTCCACGGGCTGATCGCGACGAACACGCCCTTGCCCTCGAGCATCAATTCGTTGCGCTCACCCGTCGGGCCGGGCAGCGCGACGGGATAGGTGAAGTCGGCGCGCGCTTGGCGCGCATAATAGCGCAGGAAATCGACCGCCTCGCGCACTTCGGCGACGGCGTCGACGAGCGTCTTGCCCGCCTCGTCGATCGCGAGGCCGATGAAGAGCGCGTCATGTTCTTCGAGCAAATCGGCGGCGCGTTCGAGCCGCTCGGCCCGGAAAGCCCCGCCGGCAAGGCTCCAGTCGCCCTGCGCCTTGCGCGCCGCGGCGACGGCATCGGCGACCGCGGCCGCATCGGCCTCGATCACCTGTCCGACGACCGCGCCCGTCGCGGGATTGCGCACGGGCTCGGCCTCGCCGCTGCGCGCGACGCCGCCGACGATCGGCGCCGCGACGAGATCGCTACGCCGCGCCGCGCCGATCGCCGAAACCAGCGCCTCGGGCACGCCGGGCTCGCCAAGGTCGTAGCCGCGCGAATTGCGCCGCTCCGGATCGAACAGGCCGAGGCCGGTCGCGATGTTGGAGGATGCCGCGCTCGCGACGCTGCGCGGATCGACCGCCAGCTCTTCGGCGGTCACGCCGGGGTCGGAGAATTGGTGGACGAAGCTGGAGTTCGCGCCATTTTCGAGCAGGCGGCGGACGAGATAGGCCAGCAGGTCGCGGTGCGTGCCGACCGGCGCATAGACGCGCACCGGGCGCGGCGGCGGGAACAGCGCGACGAGCGCGTCGTGCGCGCCCTCGCCCATGCCGTGCAGCCGCTGCAACTCGTAATCGGCGCCCGCGAACAGCTCGGACACATAGGCCAGCGTCATCGCATTATGGCTCGCGAACGCCGGATAGATGCAATCCTGGTAGTCGCGCAAAAGCTGCGCGCAGCGCATATAGTTGAGGTCGGTGTGGAGCTTCGCGGTGAACACCGGAAAGTCGCCAAGCCCCAGCGTCTGCGCGCGCTTGATCTCGGTGTCCCAATAGGCCCCTTTTACGAGGCGCATCGACAGCCTGACGCCGCGCGTCCGCGCGCGGTTCGCCAGCCAGTCGATCACCGCGGGCGCGCGCTTCTGATACGCCTGGATCACGATGCCGAGCCCGGTCCAGCCATCGGCGATGCCCGCGTCGATCAGCGCCGCGAACACATCCATATGCGGTTCGAGCCGGTCGCTTTCTTCGGCGTCGATCATCAGGGGGATGTTCACTGCGCGCGCCGCCTTGGCGAGTTCGATGACGTGCGGGATCAACTCGCGCTGGATGCGCGCGGCCTGCAGATATTCGTAGCGGGGGTGGAGCGCCGACAGCTTGATCGAAATACCGTGGTTGGCGTGCGGGTCGCCCGGTTTCGCATCCCTGCCGATCCGCGCGATGGCATTCGCATAGCTTTCGCAATAGCGCCGCGCATCTTCGGCGGTGCGCGCCGCCTCGCCGAGCATGTCGAAGCTCGCGAGTTCGGATTTCTCCCTGTTGGCGCGCTTGACCGCGGCATCGATCGTCTCGCCCATCACGAATTGCTGGCCGAGCATCTTCATCGCCGCGAGCGCGGCCTGCCGGATCACCGGCTCGCCCGAACGGCGGACCATCGACTTGATCAGCGTCAGCGGGTTCGCCTTGCTTCCCATCGCATCGAGCATTAGCGTCGCCGAGCCGAGCGACAGCCCGCGCGACGACAGCGCAACGATCAGCGGGCTGTCTTCCTCTTCGCCATCCTTCCAGTGGCGCCCGGCGATCTTGTCGCGGATCAGCGCATTGGCGGTCGCATTGTCGGGGACACGCAGCAGCGCCTCGGCAAGGCACATAAGCACGACGCCTTCCTCGGTCGACAGGCGATAGCGGTTCATCAGCTGCGCGACGAGCGTCTCGCGCTCGCCATCGGCCTTCGCCTTGCGGATCAGTTCGAGACCGCGCTGTGTCACGGCTTGGACACTGGCGGGCGACGTTGCAAGGGCGCTGCGCAGTTCGGCGACAATGTCGGATTCGCTGCGGCGGGCGAGGGCGCGGACGGCGGCGCGGTCGGGGCTTTGGATCATGTCGCCTGATACCATGTCACTCGAAGTCGATCAGACTTGTTTTCACCGGATATTTATATTAATTGACCAATTTCATGATCAATACTAGTCAATCCGAATGAAAAACTCCCCATTTGAAGCCCAAATTGATGAATTCGATCGTAAGATCCTCGCGATTCTGGGGCGTGACGGGCGGATCACCTTTACCGAACTCGCGTTGCAGGTCGGTCTTTCGAAAACGCCGTGCCAGCAGCGCGTGAAGCGCCTCGTCGACAGCGGGTTGATCATCGGTTTTCGCGCGATCGTCGATCCCGCCAAGGTGGGGCTCGACCATGTCGCCTTCACCGAAGTCAAGCTGTCGGACACCCGCGAAGAGGCGCTCAAGCAGTTCAATAGGGCCGTGCGGCAGATTCCCGAGGTCGAGGAATGCCATATGATCGCGAGCAGCTTCGATTATCTGCTCAAGGTCCGCACCCCCGATATCCGTCGTTATCGTATCGTGCTGGGCGAGAAAATCTCGAGCTTGCCGCACGTCGCGAGCACCTCGACCTTCGTCGCGATGGAGACGATCCGCGAGGCGGCGCGCTGACGCAGGCCGGCGATGCGGGAGATTGACCGCCGCCCGCGCCTGTGCCAATCGCGCTTCCGACGCGGGTGTAGCTCAATGGTAGAGCAGAAGCTTCCCAAGCTTACGACGAGGGTTCGATTCCCTTCACCCGCTCCATCTTGCTGCCCACGCGCAGCCGCTGATGGTTGAAAAAACCCTGAAAATCCGATATTTTTTGAGCATTCACTGGCTTCCGGTGACTGCCCATGATCGCACGTAGCTAGACGATTCGGGGGCATATCCGGGGGCCTTTCCAAAGCCCCTGATTTACGAGGCCCCCAAATGGCGCTTACCGACACCGCGATCCGCAAAGCGAAGCCAAAAGATAAGCCATATAAAGTCTCGGATTCGGGCGGCCTTTATCTCTTGGTCAATCCGATCGGCAGCAAGCTTTGGCGCGTTAAGTATCGCCTTCATGGAGTGGAGCGTAAACTGGCGCTCGGCGCCTATCCCGCAATTACGCTCGCCGAAGCGCGAGCGGCTAGGGACGATGCGAAAAAGCAGCTCGCCCATGCCGTCGATCCCAACACTGCCAAGCGGCAGGCTCGAATCGCTGCGAGTATCAGCGCAGGCAACAGCTTCGCGGCGGTGGCCGAAGAGCTGATAGCGAAGCGCGAGAAGGAAGGTGTCGCACCCGCGACGCTAGAAAAGCATCGCTGGCTTTTACGTTTGCTAGGCACAGAGTTCGGGCGGCGGCCGGTGGCCGACATCACGCCTGCGGAGTTACTTCACGAGTTGAAGAAGCAGGAACGGCGCGGGCGGCTAGAGGCGGCCAAGCAGGTCCGGGGTTTCGCGAGCCGCGTTTTCCGCTACGCCGCCGCTACGGCACGAGCCGAGTGCGATCCCGCGCAGATGTTGCTCGGCGCGCTCATCCAACCGACCGTAAAGCATTTCGCGGCGATCACTGACCCATCGGAGTTTGGCGCCCTACTCCGGGCGATTGACGGATATGTGGGCGATCCAGCAGTGATGCATGCGCTAAAGCTGACCCCGCATGTCTTTCAGAGGCCCGGCGAACTGCGCCAGATGGAATGGACAGAAATCGACTTCGTGAAGGCGGTATGGACGTTACCCGCTTCCAAGATGAAGATGCGTCAACCGCACGCGGTGCCACTGTCACGCCAAGCACTCGCGATTTTGGAAAGTATGCGTGGGCTTTCTGGTAACGGCAAATATGTGTTCCCCTCGGTACGAACACGGGCGCGGCCGATCAGCGACAATACGATCAACGCAGCGCTTCGTCGTCTTGGCTATTCCAAGGAGCAAATGACGGCCCACGGATTCCGAACCTCCGCCTCCTCGCTGCTCAACGAGTCGGGCAAGTGGAATCCCGATGCCATCGAACGCGCGCTCGCTCACTTGGTCGCGGGGAGCATTAGGCGCATATATAACCAGTCGGCCTATTGGGCGGAACGCGTCGAGATGGCCCAGTGGTGGAGTGATTATTTGTGTCAGCTCCGTGATGGAGGCAATGTGGCCTTCCCTCTCTAGGAGAAGATGGTGGACGACCGGAAGGAAGTGTTGCCGCTCCGCATCGTCGCGGCTCGATTCATTAGCACGGATGACCAAACGGGACTTGCCGAGCTCGACCGTATCACGGCGGAAGCGTGGCGCATCATCCAGAAGCGATATTGGATCTGGACGTCCTCGTTTATGACGACGGCAGTAGTAACAGCCGGCGCTGTTCTCATTGGTGGCGCCCTTACGGTTGGCAAGGCGCCGGGCGCGGATTTGGCCACGCTGCTTGGACTTGGCGGCGCCGCGTTGATGATCGCGATTGGAGCGTCGTGGCGCGTGTTTCAGTATGGCGGGATGAAAGCGAGATCGCCCCAGAGCCCCGTTTACGCGGACCCGTCTGACTTGGCCGTTCGCAACCTGGAACGCCTGTTCGCCATTCTCCAGCTCGAATCGACGCCACGCCCTTTCTACTACTCCCGCAATGGCGCGCGTCGATATGTTGACCACCGCTACTTCTTCGGGAAGCTTCGCGCCGCGCATGTAGCCAAGGACAACACGATCCGCAGCGCACTCTTCGGTCCAGTCGGACTCTGGTTCGACCGCGAGCTGTTCCTTGAGGCAGACATCGACAAGCTCATTGCTGACGCCAAAGCCGAGCCAAATCGCGCCGGAGCGCCCAAGAAATATGATTACACCGACGCAGTCATCTCATTGATCGAGCATCCCGAAGTTCGGGCGATCGACATCACCAAGAAGCGCGGAAATCAGACTCGGATTATCGAGCTGCTGGAAGATTGGTACGACAGCCGCCGCCGTGAAATCCCAAGCAGAACTCAGCTTTCTTCTTATGCAAAGCAGATTTTGGAGACGATTGCGAAAAATCGCTCGTCTAAACCCTAGCCTGAATTACCGAGAAACCACGCAATTGCGCGGTGTCTAATCGGGACCAATTACCGGGGAACGGCCACGAACGGCGGTTTTCTGGTACATTCGCACACCGTTGGAACTGCCCGCGCTTAGCTGCAAATGGTCCTGTCGCCCGCCGCATCGCGGCACTCCAACGGAGGCGACAATGGATGAACTCGCATATTCGATAAACCGCACTGCCCAGGCGCTCGGCGTCGGCCGGAGCACAATCTACAAGCTCATCAAGACCGGCCAAGTCGATGCGCTGAAGATCGGCACGCGAACGCTGATCACGACCGCATCCATCGCACGGCTCACCCAGGCTCGCCCCGAGACTTGATTTCGACGCGGCGAATTGCCGCCCGCGCATCCCGATCACATTTCGACTCAGGAGGACAAGACATGTCCGTTCTTCGCAAAGCCTTCGCTCGTCTCTTTTCTCAGGTCCGAAATCCCAACATGCACGTCGACGCCGATGTCCAGACCGCCGTCTACATGTGGCCAATCATCGAAAAGTTGCTCGCCAACGGCGAGGACGGTGACACGTACCGCGCCGCAGTCAATTTCTGGCGTTACGCCGAGCGGCCACCGCTGGCAGTCTACGATGGCGACGTGAGCCACTGCCACATCGATGGTCCGCTTCAACTGGCCGGTGACTTTGCACTTCCCTTGGGCGGAGAAATCTTCAGCAACGGCGTCACGATTAATCTCGATCCTTTCGAGGCCAACGACCTTCGTGATCATATGAGAGGAGCTATCGAACGCGCGATCCTGGCCTGGCTTGCGGACAATGGCCGCCGCAAACTTTTGCCAGCCGTAAATCCATATGACCGCCAAACAGCCGACCTCGAAGCCAAGGCAATGATCGCTGACTGGGTTACTCGCGGGGAAGTGAAGCACCCCGTCACGGAGGGCCCGGATCATGTCTGACACGGCTGTATTTCAAGCAAGGTCGCAGGGCCGCGATGCTACGCATCGGACCCGTAATTTGGATACACACCTCACGCACGGGTGCATCCAGCTTTTCCGCCACTTTTTGAGGGTGCGATCAGAGTGCGCCCCGCAATTGCTTCGCCGAAGTGACGCTATTCCGCCAAAATTTGAGGGTGCGATCCGCACCCTCAGGGGGGCGGCGCGATGAAGACCGTTCAACATTCCGTCCGCCTGCCCGCAGCACTGGACACGGCGCTTCGCGCGCTCGCCGACCGGCAGGGCAAGACGGTTTACGCGATGCTCCGCCGCTGCGTGAAGACAGGGATCGACGGGCAGGAAAACCCTATCGTCATCAGTTCAGGCGACCGCGAACTTATCGCCGAGGTGGCATCGATGAGCACGCGGCTCGCCGATGTCGAACGCCTGCTCGACCGCACCTTGCACACGGCCTGCGCCGCCTATTGCTATGCACGCAGCGCCGCGATGGGAGGCGGCAAGAGCGACGAGGTCATAACCGCCGAGACGAAGCGGGCTTATGACCGGCAACGGGCGGCAGCGGAGGATCGGTCATGAGCGAGCCTTACGATCTCCGGCTCCATGCCGAGACGCTGCGGCGTCATCTTCGCTATAGTCAGACGCGGCGGTTCAAACGGCAGTTCGCGATGATGGTCTCGTCGATCGCGCTGGGCGGTTTGGCGGCGCCCTATCTGATGCTCGACCCGAGCATCCTTCGGGACACCGGCACCCATTATCACGCGAAGATGCTGTCATGGTTTGCAGGCGACGGCGGCGATCCCGGGATAGTCATCCGTTACGAGGGAGCCGACTATCTGACCCCCGCCCGCACGGTCGCGACCGATCCCTATTTTGTTCGTCGGGCGAGCATCGCCAAGTCGTTTGTCATGCGCGGCGCCATGCTGGGATTCATTGCATGGCTGTCCGGCCTGCTCCTGCTCCGTGATGTCGCCGCGCGCAGGCGTGAACGCGCGCTTCGGGATCGCGTGATCGATGGCACCAAGGTTACGAGCGAGAAGGAGCTTGTGAAGCTGGCGCGAGCCGAAGCCGGTTCACATCCGCTGGCGATCGGTCCCGTCCCCTTTCCCCGCCGCCTCGAAACCCGGCACATGGCAATGGTCGGCACGACCGGCAGCGGCAAGACGACGGTGCTGCGCCAGATGCTCGACGGGATCGCGGCGCGCGGGGAAGCGGCGCTGGTCTATGACACCAGCGGCGAGTTCATCGCCCATTACTTCCGGCCCGAGTGCGGCGACATCATCCTCAATCCGTTCGACGCCCGCTGCGTTTATTGGTCGCCCTTCGCCGAGATCGCCCACCCCGCCGACGCTGATCGCATCGCGCAGCAACTCGTCACTGAAACCGGAAAGCAGGACGACGACGTCTGGCTGGAAACAAGCCGCATCCTCGTCGCCAACATGATCCGGGAACTGTGGAAGGAGAAGAAATGCACGCTGCCAGACCTGCTCGAAGCGCTTCAAAAGATGGACAAGGACAAGCTCAAGGCCTGGCTCAAGGACACCTCGTCAGCGCGCACCTTCTCTGACGACGCCGACCGCGCCACCGGCAGCGTACTCTTCATGCTCGCGAAGGCCGCGAACCTGATCCAGTTTCTTCGGATGCCCGAAGAGGGCGAGAAGACCTTTTCCTTCCGGGGGTTCATCGCCGGCCTCGACGAGACGAAGGGCGGCAAGCCTTGGATCTTCGTGCCGCGAAAGGAAGAGCAATTTGCGGCGCTCAAGCCCTTGCTCGCATGCTGGCTCGAGTGCGCCGCTAGCGCCATGCTGGGTCTTGCTCCGTCATCGGATCGGCGCGTCTGGTTTCTTCTCGACGAACTTGCCGACCTGCCCCGAGTCGACAATCTGACGCGCCTGCTGCCCGAGGGCCGCAAGTTCGGGGCAGCGGTTGTGCTGACCTTCCAGGGCGTCGGCCAGATGCGGCATCGCTACGGCGACGACCTTGCCGAATCCATGCTCGGTTGCTGCAATACCAAGCTGTTCCTCCAGATGGGCGACGGCGAGTCCCGGCGCTGGGCGAGCGACACGATCGGCACCTGCGAGGTCGAGATCCAGACCATGACCGGCGCGCTTGGCGAGAGCGACGACAAGCCACGGATGACGCTCGGTCGCCAGCGCAAGACCCGTCCCGCCGTGTTCGAAAGCGAACTCCGCCTCGCGCGCTTTGAGGGCTATTTGCTGTTCCCCGACGGATTGCCGGTCGCGCGTATCGCGCTCACCGCCGACCATATCGATAAGCGGGGCGAGCCGCGCCAGCCTGCCTTTGTCGCGGCGAATCCCGAGACGAGCCTCTGGCACCGGCCGTCGGAGGTGGCACCCAAAGAAGAGCCAGATAGCGCAGTGCCATCACCGTCCGAGGAGCCGGTCGTCGAAAAGCCCAAGGCAAGGAAGAAGCCGCCGGCATCCCCGCCCGCAGACGACGGTGGACCGATCTGATGGTCGCGTCGGTATCGGCGCTGACGAACTCAGCGCAGGCGAGCAGCTATTATGAGGCTGACGATTATTACGCCGAGGGCGGGCTGTCGCCGTCCGAATGGCACGGCAAGGGTGCCGAGGAACTTGGACTATCGGGCGATGTCGATCGCGACCGATTTCGGGAATTGCTCGATGGCAAGGTCGCGGGTCAGCAGCTCGGCACGGTCCGAGACGGTCATCTCGAACATCGCCCCGGCTGGGATGTGACGCTGAGTGCGCCCAAGTCGGTGTCGATCATGGCCGAGGTTGCGGGCGACCGGCGGTTGATCGGAGCGCATAGCCAAGCGGTGAAGACCGCGCTCGCGCATGTTGAGGCGCATATGGCCGCGACCCGCGTTCGGCATGGCGGCAGCGTGACCCGCGAAGCCACCGGCAATCTCGTTATCGCGAGCTTTCAGCACGGGACGAGCCGAGCGCAGGACCCGCAGCTACACACGCACAATGTCATGATGAATGCGACGCAGGGCGAGGATGGCTCGTGGCGGAGTCTCGAACCACGCGCGATCTATCAGCTCCAGAAGCAGATCGGCGCCATCTATCGGCAGGAGCTGGCCTTGAAGGTCCGCGAGCTCGGCTATGAGATTGCACCGGGCAAGGAATCGATGTTCGAGATCAATGGCGTGTCGGCGGATGTGATGGCGGCGTTCAGCACGCGCAGCGCCGAGATCGAAGCGGCACTCGGCGAGCGCGGAACTTCGCGCGAAGAAGCCAGCGCCGCTGAGAAGCAGGTCGCCGCGCTCGATACTCGGCAAGTGAAGGTCGCGACCGATCATGGCGCGCTTGTCGCCGACTGGCGCGAGACCGCCGACCGGGCGGGATTCGATGCAGAGATCCGACTGGCGTTGGTGCGCGAGGCCCAAGCCAGAGCGGCGGACGGGATTCATCTTCCCTATCCATCGATCGCCGATCGCGCCGTCGCTCATGCCGCCGACAAGCTTGGCGAGCGGCAGTCGGTGTTCTCGGTCGCGTCGCTCCACGAGGAAGCCGGGCGGGTTGGCCTTGGGAAGGTCGGCTATGCCGAGATCGGCGAAGCGATAGGGCGGGCTGCAAAGGAGGGCGAGTTGGTCGACCGTACTTTCCTCGATCGGCGCGGCGCCGCGTTCGCCGGGTTCACGACGCGGCAGAATATAGCCGCCGAGAAGACACTGCTTCGGATTGAAACGCACGGGCGCGGCGCGTTCGCTCCCATCGCATCACCGCTAGCCGCCGCCAAGGCAGTAGCAGGTGCGGCTGCAAAGGCGGAGCGGTCCGGCTTTGGCTGGAATGCTGACCAGAAGGCCGCGACCGAACAGCTCCTTACCAGCCGCAATCGGGTCACCGCAGTGCAGGGTTATGCCGGAACGGCGAAGACCACGACCGTGCTCGCCACCTTCGCGCGCGAAGCCGAAGCACGCGGCGTAACGGTTGTCGCGCTGGCGCCGACCGCATCGGCGGCGATGACGCTTGGCGAGGCGCTCGGCACGCGCGGCGATACTGTGGCGCGTCATTTGCTCGTGCCGGAAGTTTCGGCGCCCGGTCAGCCGGTCGCATGGATCGTCGATGAGGCTTCGCTCTTGTCGGCGCGCGATACCGCGCGTCTGTTCGATCTGGCCGAGCAGCATGATGCGCGCGTCATCCTTGTGGGTGATGTTAAGCAGCTCGGATCGGTCGAGGCCGGCGCGGCATTCGCGCAACTCCAAGGCGCCGGCATGGAAACCACCACGCTCGGCGAGATCGTCCGGCAGAGCAACGCGGCGACCAAAGAAGCGGTGCTCGCGTCGATTGAGGGCGATGCGAGGAAGGCGCTCGCCGCGCTCGATCGCGGCGGCGGCCAGATCGTCGAACATGCCGACCGCGCAGACCGCTTCGCCGCCATCGCCGAACGCTATGCCGAACTCGACAAGGCGGCGCGGTCCCGCACGCTTGTCATCGAGCCCTCGCGCGAGGGCCGCGATGTGCTGACGGCCGACATCCGCACGGCGCTTGTCAGGTCGGGCGCGCTTTCCGGTCCCGCCGTCGCCATCGAAAGCCTCGTCAACAAGGGGCTCACCCGCGCTGAGGCACGTGACCCGCTCAGCTACGACCGGGGCGACGTTGTGCGGTTCACCAGCGATTATGCCGACAAGGGTGTCGCGCGGGGCGAAGCCTATCGTGTCGAGGCGGTCGATCCAGCCAAGGCCGCCATTGCGCTGAGGTCCGAAGACGGACGTGAGGTCGATTGGCGGCTTCGCCAATGGGGCGCCGGCAAGGTGCAGGTGTTCGCGCCCCAGAATATGGACGTCAGGACCGGCGACAGCATCCGCTTTACCCGCAATGATCGCGAGGCCGGGCGGATCAATGGGGCGCGCGGCGAAGTCACCGCGATCGACGAGAAGGCGCGGACGGCGACGGTGCTTAGCGCTCGCGGTCAGGTGCAGACTCTCGACCTCGACGCGGCGCGCGACCGGCATATCGCCCATGCCTATGTCGACACCGCCTTCGCCGCGCAGGGGCGCACCGCCGATCATGTGATCATCCACGCCGACAGCAAGGCGACCAATCTGGTCGACCAGAAAAGCTTCTACGTCGGCATTTCGCGCGCGAAGGAGTCGGCGACAATCCTTACTGATGATCGCGCGAAACTGACATCGGCGATCAATGCACGCGCCGGGGTCGTCCAGACTGCACTTTCACAGGCACCTGCGGCGGGGGCCGCCATGGTGCAAGCCGCCATCGCCGCGCCCGCCGCCGACAAGGCGATCAGCGCGGCGGTCTCGCAAGCGGCGGCCTCGCTGCCCGGCATGGGGCTTTAGCTCTTGCCAAAGCATGCGATCTTCCCGAAGATTCCGCTACATGCGTACCGATCTTACCCATCTTCCCGCCGCCAAGCAGCGCGAACTCGAACGGATCGTCGAGACGATCTTCGAGGAGTTTCGGGGCGCGACCGAGAATGCGACGGGACCGCGCAAGGGTGCGCGTATCCTCAAGATTATCCTGTTCGGCAGCCACGCGCGCGGCGACTGGGTCGATGCGCCGCTGTCGGCGAACCAGTATAAATCGGACTATGACATTCTCGTCATCGTCAGCCAGAAGGAGATGACCGACCGCGCCGCCTATTGGGCGACCGCCGAGGAACGTCTCATTCGCGCCTACACGATCGAGAAGACGCTCCACACGCCGGTCAACTTCATCGTCCACAGCCTGCATGAGGTGAATGACGGGCTCTCGCATGGTCGCGTCTTCTTCATGGAGGTCGCGAAGGACGGGATCGCACTTTATGAAGCCGATGACCGAGAGCTGGCTACGCCGAAGCCAAAGACGCCGGAACAGGCGCTCGAAACGGCACGAGAATATTTTGAGGAATGGATGCCGAGCGCAGCCGGTTTTCTCGACACCTCGAAATATGCGCGTAGCCGCGGCAGACTTAAGGAATCTGCTTTCCAACTGCACCAAGCGACTGAACGTCTTTACGGATGCTTATTGCTTACCCTGACCTTCTACACGCCGTACAATCATAACCTCGCGTTCCTGCGGTCACTCGCCGAAGGACTTGACCGTCGTCTCTACGGCATCTGGCCCGAAGCGACGCATCGCGAGCGAGCGATGTTCCAGAAGCTGAAGGAAGCTTACACGAAGGCCAGATACGCGAAGCACTACAAAATTAGCGAAGAAGAGCTGTACTGGCTTACCGATCGCGTCGAGGAACTCGGCCGCGTGGTCCACCAGGTCTGCTTGGACAAGATCGCCGAGCTCGAGACGGCGGCGCGCCAATAGGCGTTTGAGTGCCGCCGCTTGCCGGGACTCCCGGATTCTGGTATAGTCGTCGGCACGGAATGGAACGACTGGCGGCCATTCCGGGGATAATCCTGCCAGGCATCATGTAGGTCCGGCCGCGTGTCGGACAGTTGCTGATCGCCGCTTCGGCGGCACCACAGCGAACACCGCTTGCCCATCCGCGCGCAATCGCGCGGACCGCCGCGGTACGAGCTGCAAATGACACCCCCAACCACCGACGTTTACGCGCGCGAGGTCGTGATGGCGCGCGTTGGCCATCTCATCCGGCGCAAGCAGCGCGAAATCGAGCGCATCACGCGCATCCTGCGCGGCCTGTTCGACCCGTCGCAGATCCAAGCGCCCGAGCCGGGACGGATCAAGCGGATCATCCTCATCGGTCCCTACGCACGGCGATCCTGGTACGAAGACAGCCGGACGATCGAATTTTCCGATTATGAATTCTGGGTCGTCATCAATCATCCGCTCTACACCGACGAGCGTTGTTGGCGGCGCGCGCGTGCAACCATTGACCGCGAGCTGGGCAATCGCTGCGCGGTCGATATCGAGGTTTACTCGAAGTCCGACATTCGTACCGCGAAGGCGGAGCGCGACACTTTCATCCTCGACCGGATCGAGGGCGGGATCGCCCTCTATCGTGCGTCGCGCGATGCGTCGCTGCCCATGGGTGAGCGCCGGGGAGACCGGCTATGACTACCGCTGGACCCTACCCCACATTCGACGCCTTCTACCGGGCGCAGCACGATCGGATGTTCCATTTCTTCCGGAGGAAAGTTGGGCGTGATGAAGCTCCGGACCTCGTGCAGGAGGCATTTACCTGTGTGCTGCGAAGCGGGGCTTTCGATAGGCTCGAAAATCCCAATGGCTATTTGACGCGGACGGCTCGCAATCTGGTGATCAACCGGGCGCGGACGTGGCACCGGAAAGGGTGCGTGCTTTATCCACTCGACGAAGCGCGCGATGCCCCTCTCCCGCCGGAACAGGAATGGAAGATTGAGGGGCGGGAGCTTCGAGCGGCATATCGGCGCGCGCTACTTGCCCTGCCGCGACGGACGCGGCGGATATTCCTGATGCATCGTTTAAAGGGCATGTCCTATCGGCAGATTTCGGAACATATTGGTGTCGGCGAAAAGGGGGTCGAGTATCATATGATGCGAGCCTTGGCTCGGTGCCGGCGGGCGACTGCGCGGTGGGACTAACCTTAAATGTCGTGCCAAGGTTCGGTTCGAGGGTTTGGGCAAAAAGAAGACAAAAAAGGTAGCCTGAGATGTACGTTGAGCGCGGCAGAGGAAGGTCCGCTCAAAGCGATTGAAACTCATCCGGGATGGATGATTTTTATCCATCAATCGCAGCGGCGCTTTCCGGACCCGGACCGCTTGTCTAAGATATGGATCACGGGAAAGAATCGGGCGTCACATCCAGAGGTTCTTCCTCGACAGGTAGCAATAGAGTCTCTTGAGTCTCTGAAGTTTCTCGATTTCCGTTGCTGATTCCGGAGGTACGGGGTAGGTTCTTCCCATCGGAGGCAACGTGAAATTCATCGAAGATCAGACCGAGCAAAAGCTGCGCGGCGGTTACTATACACCGTTGGATCTTGCCGCGTATATTTCGCGGTGGGTGAAGGATCTCGATCCCGATCATATTCTGGAACCAAGCTGCGGCGACGGTGCGTTCCTTCAAGCTTTGGCAGATGTAGGAAGTTTCAAAAGCGCTAAGATAACGGGGTTCGAACTAGATCCGACTGAAGCGCGCAAAGCCGCGCAGAGAGCGAAAAGCCTCGGCCTCCCCAATGCGGATATCCGGTCCGAGGACTTCCTAGCTTGGGCCATCGACAATATGGGAAAAGGTGGCAAGCGCTTCGACGCGGTCGTCGGTAATCCCCCCTTCGTCCGGTACCAGTTCCTTCCGCCGACATTCCAGACCCGCGCAGCACGCATTTTTGACGAGCTCGATCTCAAGTTCACGAAGCACACAAATGCCTGGGTTCCGTTCATCCTCGCGTCGATGTCGCTGTTGCGCCCCGGCGGGCGGCTCGCGATGGTTGTCCCCGCCGAAATCATCCACGTCACCCATGCCCAGTCGCTGCGCAGCTATCTGGGCAAGGAGTGCCGACGCCTCGTCATCATCGATCCCGAAGAGCTCTGGTTCGACGGCACTCTCCAGGGTGCCGTGATTCTCATGGCTGAGAAGCGCCACGGCCCTAGCGACAAGGCCGAGGGGCTGGGCATGGTGCCGGTTCGTGGCCGCGAGTTCATTCGCCGCGCGCCGGCGGAGCTGTTCGCCGCACCGCAGGCGATTAACGGTAAGACCGTCGCAGGTAAATGGACCCGCGCGCTGCTCGATCTCGAAACGCGAGACCTTTTCGACGAGCTCGAGGCCCATCCCGACGTTCATCGCTTCGACGATATCGCGCGCGTCGACGTCGGCATCGTCACCGGTGCGAACAAATTCTTCCTCGTATCCGACGAGACCGTCGAAACCTATGGCCTCGCCAAATATGCCCATCCGATGTTCGGGCGCAGCGAGCATTGTCCAGGCGTGATCTACGACGAGCGGCAGCATGCCGCCAATGCCGAGAAGGGAAGTCCGACGAACTTCCTCTGGTTCGACGATGCCCCCGCGAGCATGCAAAGCGGGCCTAAGCGTTACATCGAGAGCGGCGAACGCGAAATGCTTCATACGCGGTTCAAATGCCGGACCCGCGCGCCTTGGTTCAAGGTGCCGTCAGTCTATGCGACCGAGGTGGGCATGCTCAAGCGATCACACGACACGCCGCGCCTGATCCTCAATAGGGTAGGCGCCTACACGACGGACACCGCCTACCGCATTCGCACGCGCGACATAGCGGGCGAACGACTGGTCGGCTGCTTTCTCAACCCAATGACCGCGCTCAGCGCCGAACTTGAGGGTCGCCACTATGGGGGAGGCGTGCTCGAGCTGATCCCATCCGAGATCCAGCGCCTACTGATCCCTCTCCCCAAGGATGCCGACATCGACCTTGAAGCACTCGACGCCTCGATCCGGAATCGGCCCACGCACGAGACGCTGGAGAAGCAGGGCAAGCAGGTTCTCGGCGCGCTCGGTATATCGAAAGCGAGCCAGCTGAGTGCGTTGGAAGGGTGGCGGAAACTGCGCGATCGCAGGCAACGCACCTCGACCGAGGATCTGCCCGAGGCGAAGGTTTAATCGATGTCGATGCGGAATTTCGAATTGTCCACAGTCGACTGCCAAATTCGCATTGTACGCCCCAGCAAGTCTTCCCGAGCTACTAAGGGTCGCGCCTGATTCCAGCTTAGTCCCGATGGCGAATTATGGTCGACAGGCGCCGCGGCGGCGCGTGTCAGGCTGTGGCGCAGAGTGAGGGGGAATGTGCCAAGCAAGACCCCTTTGATGACTAAGTCGAAAGCCTGTTCGGCCGTTTCGATCGTTCCCTTCTTCGCCCAGAGCAAATGACCGAAAAGCTGATTGCGGAAATAGGTCACCCGATCGATATGATCGAAGGTACCCGAACCGAGGGTAGTCGACCCTGTCGGATTCGAGTTCGGTCCGGTCGGTATGCCAAGCGACCGGCGGGTCAGGGGCTTGCTCTCCCACACGAGCAGCAATTCCGGCTCAACCGTTGCAGCCGCAGCAACTTGAGGGGGCGCAGCAAGAGGCGCAGCAACGGGCGCTGCCGGGGCAGCGGCCGCCTTCTTCTTGTAGATCGGCGGCGGCGCCATTTTCATTCGCGGAGTGGGATCAGCGCTACCCGGTTTGGCGACGGTTGCAGGCCTGGGAGGTGGTCGCAGCGTTTCGTCGATCACGCGACCGGCAGCGAGCAGTGCATCCACTGCCGCATTATCTGGAATCGAAAACACATTCTCGGGGTGCGCCGCAGCCAGTCCGTCGAACAACTCCTCGAGCTCGGTTGCAAAGGCGATGTCTACATCGGCATCCGGGGCAAGGCGCAGCAAAACCCCGGCTTCGACATTGTTGTTCAGGCCGCCGAGCGTCAGGTTGGCACTGCCGATCGACAGTCTCCCGCCATCGTCGCCCCGGACGTAATAGAGCTTCGGGTGGAAAAGCAGTGAGCGCGAGCCTGTATCTACGACAAATAACGATACGCCGGCCGCCAGTAATTTCTTCAACGCCTGCGCCGAAGTGATTTCGTTGCGAATGCCAGCGAATACCAAAACGTTCGCGGCGTGCGGCTGCACGAATGGCTCCACCAATTCGACGCCGCTTTCCGAGACAAACGCTACGCTCATGATCGCGCGCGATACGCTTCCGCCGAACATTTCTTTCAAGGCGTCCGCATGGGTCCGTTTAGTCAGACCTTGCAGAATCAGTTCACGCGACATGGTTCCCCCTGCACCCGGACTACATTCAAAGACGCAGCGAGCGCAATGGGTCGCCGCTTAGGGGCAAGGCAGGCTCGTGCCACGCTGCACGTTCGAATAAAATTCACTTTCGCTATTTCTACTATTTCTGCTATTACGTGATTCGATAGCTTGAGGAGGTTCGGGTGGCAGTTATCGATGTGGATTTTGAGGTGTATAAGGCTCTCACCGTCATGCGGCCCAACGAGGCCACAACGATTAACGACGTGCTCCGCAAGCTGCTGCACCTCGACGCTAGGGCGGAAGTTCCTCTCACCGCGAGTGGAACCGGGCTCGCGGGGTGCGAGTTCAAAGGCGTCTTCCTGCCCGATGGCACCGAGTTCCGGGTGACCTATAAGGGACGTACCTACGCCGCAGCAATCAAGGAGGGCGCGTGGATCGGCGAAGATGGCATTCGCCGAAACAGCCCTTCAGACGCAGCCTGCGCCATCACCAAAGGTAACGTAAACGGATGGCGCTTCTGGAAAGTGAAGCGCCCGGGCGACGGCGACTTCCGGGTACTTGAAGATCTGCGAATTCGCGCGTGATCGTCTGATGTGTCTCAGGCGGCGAGGATCTGGGCCTGCTCGGAAAGGTCCTGCGGATCATATTCCTGGCCAGTACCAAACGCGTAGAGCAGCGTGATCCGTTCGCCGTTCCACATATATTTGAAATGCTCGGCTTGGATTGGGCGGCCGAGGCATTCGGGTTTGAGGACCGTGATTCCGGTCGCCGAGCGGCGTTCGCGGGGACTGAAGAGCAGCCCGTCACGACCCGCCTCGTCAACTTCCTTGCCGAGCGCGAGGCAGCGTTCGCGATCATCCTGACCATCCCATCCGCGCGCGTCGATGAACGTACCGCGGACGGGCCGCACGAATTGACGCATTTCTACATAGGTCGCGGCTTGGGCAGTACGAGAGAGGAAGAGCTCGCGTTTAGCGACTGAGATGGCAAGAGCGGTCTGAAGGCAGCCAGCCAGTTCCAGAACATTGCGGTTCGCACCGAAAAAACGGCTTCCCTCGGGATTAGGATAAACAAACGGTGCGTGATTCCAGTTTTTGAAACGCGGCTGGTCTTGGTCGACAGCCGCCATGCCACGGGTCAGCCGATCCTTTTCACGAACACGCGGGTTCGTGATTTCCTCGATCTTGGCAAAAAGCTCGTCGCGTCCGTCCGCAATGCGCTCGTAGAGGCGCACCGTCGGAAAACGCGACGGAATGATGTTGTGGAACTTGTCATCATCGATCGCGATGATGGGCAGTTTAGCCGCCTCGCTGTGCATCGAGATATTGCCTTACTCGAACAATGTCGAAGAAGTTTCCTTCGTCCAGCATGACGTCAAGCGCTGACGCCCCGCCGAAAAACGCATTGGGTTTTCTCACCCACCCCTCCGATTCCGCAGGATCGGTGAATAATATCTCCAATGCCTTCCATATCGCAAGCAGGTTCGAAATTCGCTCGATAGTATCGCGGGGAAGTGTGCCTCCGTCTTTCTTCCATTTGAAGAATGTCGAACGCGGCGGCGATCCTAGCAAACGCATCTGCTCGTCGGTCGAAAGGCCCCAAGCTTCCGCGAGTGGGGTGAAGACGTCCAGCGCTACGGGAATCGCTGATCGTCCCCCGCCCTCCCAGGCGACGGATAGCGCAGTCATAATTTTCCCCTTCTCCAGATTTGGACTTGCAAGTGTATTAAGTCTCGATATAGACAGTCCACAGCGAGACTCGATTGACGTTCTAGTCCATTTGAGACTCGCTCGCAAGAGTCCCGGGCGTGTTGCTTTCGGGGGCAAATTGGAGAAGCCTGATGTCCGCCTATTTTGAATATCAAGTCGATGGCGCCGTCATTCGTGCCACCGATGACCTCATTGACGGGCGCGCGGTGCGCGTTTCGGCCGGCCGTAATCCCGCGAGCGCTTTTGTGCTCATCCAGATCGACGGCGGAATCGCCCAGTCGGTCGGGCTCGAGGAGGCCGTCCAGCTTGAGAAGGGCAAACGTCTTCGCTTTCGTACCTTCGAAGCCGATCATACAAACATGTTCACGGTAAACGAACGCGGTTGGGAATGGGGTGCCGATGAAATCGGTGAAGCGGAGGTTCGCGACATCGCGGGCATCCCGGACGATCACGACCTCTACCTCGATTCCGATGCCGATCGCCTGATCGAGCGTGGGAGCGCGGTCCCTCTTTCGGGCAAGGGCGTCGAGCATATCCGCTCGCGCAAGGCTGCACCGAAGACGATCACGATCATCGTCAATGCGCGCAAGCATCAAGTGAAGACGGGCACAATCAGCTTCGAGGAGTTGCTCGTGCTGGCGTTCGCCTCGGCGCCGAGCGGCCCCAACGTCTGCTTCACCGTGAGCTATCGCAAAGGCCCCAAACCCCACCCCGAAGGCTCGCTCCTGCCCGGCCAGAGCGTCCATTTGATCGAAGGGATGACGTTCCATGTCACAGCAACTGATAAGTCGTAATCCCGACCTCCTCCGCCTGCAGGAGGAAGGCTATGAGGTGGCCGTCGAGGCCGGCCATCTCGTCCTGTCCAACATTCCCTATGTGACGCCGGGAGGGCTTGTTGCGCGCGGCAAGCTCGTCTCGGAGCTAACTCTGGCCGGCGATCGCACCCAGCGCCCGAAAACGCATGTCGCGATGTTCGCCGGCGAAACGCCTTGCGATGTCCGGGGGCACCCGCTCGCCCGGATCATCAACAGCAGCGCCCGGCAACCGCTCGGCGAGGGGCTGGTGATCGACCATAGTTTCTCTAGCAAGCCCGCAGTTGGCCATTATGCCGACTATCACGAAAAGATGACAACCTACGCTGCCATCCTCGCCAATGAAGCTGCGGCGATCGATCCTGAAGCGACCGCGCGAACGCGCCGCGTCGTCGCGAACGACGACGATCTTTCACCTTTTGTCTATCTCGACACGGCGACGTCGCGCGCCGGGATCGGCGAGGTGACGCAGAAGCTGGTCGGCGAGCGGGTCGCGATCATCGGTCTTGGCGGGACCGGTTCCTATGTGCTCGACCAGATCGCCAAGACTCCAGTCGAGCGCATCGATCTTTTCGACGACGACGACTTCCTCCAGCATAATGCCTTCCGGTCGCCGGGCGCGGCGGCGCTCGATACACTGCGCGAACGGCCGAAGAAGGTCGATTATCTCGCCGCCATCTATTCGCAGATGCACCGCCATATCGTGCCGCATGCGGTCCGGCTCTGCCCGAGCAACCTCGACCTTTTAGGCAGTGCGAGCTTCGTGTTTCTCTGCCTCGATGCCGGCGAAGCGAAGGCGGCGATCATCGCCGAGCTTGAGCGCCGCGATTTGCCCTTCATCGATGTCGGCATGGGGCTGCATCTCGTCGACGGCGCGCTCGTCGGGCAGCTACGTGTCACCACGAGCACCCCCGGGATGCGCGAGCAGGTGCGTACGAAGGGGCGTATTCCGCTCGAAGGCGCGGGACTCGACGATCTATATGCGCGCAACATCCAGGTTGCCGATCTCAACATGGCCAATGCCGCTTTCGCGGTAATCCGGTGGAAGCGCCTTCGCGGTTTTTATGCCGATCTCGAGGATGAGCATTTTTCGCTGTTCACGCTCGACGGCAATCATCTGCTGAACGAGGATCGACGCGGAGAGGCGGCGTGAGCCGGGTCAAGCAGCTCGATCCGCGCTTCGTCGAAACGATGCCCGACACGATCGAGCCGGGCATCCTTTATGTCTCGCTTGAATATGGCTCGATGATCCATGGCTGCGCGTGCGGCTGCGGCGGCGAGGTCGTGCTGCCCTTGACGCCGCTCGACTGGTCGCTGCGCTATGACGGCGAGACGATCTCGGTCTGGCCATCGGTGGGGAATTGGAGTCTGCCCTGTCGCTCACATTATATCATCGACAAAGGCCAGATTCGCTGGGCAGGGGCGTGGACCGACAAGCAGATCGCGGCGGGTCGGGCGCTCGACCTCGCGCGCAAACAGTCCCGCGCGGCGCCGGCGATGAAGCCAGCCCAAGAGGCCGATAGCGCCGTTTCGGAGACGACTGTCCGCGCCGCACCGCCGCGCTCCTGCTTTGACGGGATCCGCCACCGGGTCGCGCGATGGTTCGGCCGGACCTGATCGGCTAAGATCGGCAAAAACAAGCTTCGTCTGAGCATGACGGCTAAGAGGGGGAGAGAGAAATGCAGAAGCATGGCGGCGGCACGCTCTTTTCGGCGAGCGATCTCGTCAATTTCATGGGCTGCATGCACGCGACCATGCTCGATCTCGGTCGCCTCGACACGCCAGTGGTGTTCGCGCCCGACAACGAGCAGACGAAGCTCCTCCAAGAGATGGGGATCGCGCACGAGCGCGCCTATCTCGAACGGCTTAAAGCCGAAGGCCGGACAGTCGTCGAGATCGATGGCGAAGACGGCATCGAGGCTAAGGCCGAACGGACCCGCGCCGCGCTGCGATCCGGCGCCGACGTCATCTATCAGGGCGCCTTTCTCGAGGGGCCCTGGCAGGGCTATTCGGATTTCCTCCTCAAGGTCGACCGCAAATCGGACCTGCTCGGCGACCATTCCTACGAAGTCGCCGACACCAAGCTCGCGAGATCGGCAAAGCCCAAGCATCTCATCCAGATGTGCATCTATTCGGATATCCTAGCGCGCGAGCAGGGCCTGATGCCCGAGCGCATGCATGTTGTCCTCGGCGACGGCAGCATTGCAAGCGTCCGCGTCGATGCGATCATCCATTATTTCGAATTCGCACGCGCGCGCTTCCTCGACTTCGCCGGTGCACCGCCGGCAGTCTCGGCGAGCGCGCCGTGCGGCCATTGCAGTTACTGCCACTGGGCCGAGACCTGCCATGCCGAGTGGGATGCCGCGCATCACCTCAGCCTTGTCGCCGGGCTCGGTCGCGGTCAGGCCGAAGCGCTGACGAGCGCCGGGATCGGCGATCTCCTTGCTCTCGCGGCGATGCCCCAGGGCACCCGGGTCGAGGGCATCCAGCCCGAAACCCTCTGGCGTCTGCGGGAACAGGCACGGCTCCAAGCGCACCAGCGTGCGACGGGCGAGCGCCAGGTTGAGCGTCTCGAGGTCGAGCCAGGCCGCGGGCTCGCCCGCCTGCCCCGCCCCGATGCGGGCGACATGTTCTTTGATATGGAGGGCGATCCACTGTTCGAAGGCGGGCTCGAATATCTTTTCGGGGTAGTGACCGTCGACGGCGGCCGAGAGAACTTCCATGCCTTCTGGGCACATGACCGCGAGCAGGAAAAAGCGGCCTTTCAGGACGCGGTCGATTTTATGACCGCGCGGCTCGCGCGCTATCCCCGCGCGCACATCTATCATTATGCGTCCTATGAGGAATCGGCGCTCAAACGTCTCGCGATGCTGCACGGAACGCGCGAGGCCGCGGTCGATGATTTTCTTCGCCAGCACCGGCTCGTCGATCTTTATCGCGTTGTGCGCGAAGCGGTACGCACTTCGGAGCCCGCTTATTCGATTAAGAATATGGAAAAATTCTATCTCGCCGAAGCGCGTGAGGGCGAAGTGACAACCGCGGGCGACAGTATCGTTATATACGAGCGCTGGCGCCGTCTCGACGAGCCGAAGCTCCTCGAGGACATCGCCGACTATAACCGAATCGACTGCAGCTCCACGCTGCAATGCCGCGACTGGCTTGTAGGGATGCGTCCCGCAGGCCTCGCTTGGGCGGAATGGGAGCCGGGAGAGGATGACGCCAAGCAGGCAGCGGAGCGGGCAGAGGCCGAAGAACGGGTCGCGGCCATGTCGCTGGCGCTGCTTGCGGGGGATCATGCCCGAGAGCCATGGCGACAGCTTCTCGTCGACCTCCTCGAGTTCCACCGCCGGGAAAGCAAGCCCGCTTGGTGGGCGGTCTTCTCGCGGCAGGATCTGCCCTATATCCAGCTTCTCGAAGATGCCGAGTGCATGGCCGGGCTCGAAGCCAATCCCGACGTTGCGCCGCGCCCCGAAAAGAAGTCGATGATCCACAGCTTCCGGTTCCCCGCACAGGACTTCAAGCTCAAGATCGGCGATAAGCCTAAACGCGCCGGCACGCTCGAACCCGCGGGCGATGTTGTCGCCATCGACGACGATGCCCGGACGATCGAGCTCAAGATCGGCCCGAGCCGCAGCCCGGTCGAGGCCGGAACGTCGTTGATTCCGCCGGGCCCCGTCGGCGACAGGGAACTTCGCGCTGCGGTCTATCGCTATGCCGAGGCAGTGCGCGACGGGCACGAGGAGCATTATGCTGCCGTGGGGTCGATCCTGCGCGGCGAACTGCCGCGTCTTTCCGGGCGGAAAGCGGGCCAGAGTATCGTCGGGAACGGGACCGATACGCTCGCAGCGACGGTAGATGCGCTTCTCGCGCTCGACCGCAGTCACCTGCTGATCCAGGGGCCGCCCGGCGCTGGCAAGACCTATACGGCGTCGCGGGCGATCGTCGCGCTTCTCGAGCGGGGGATGCGGGTCGGCGTCGCTTCGAACGGCCACAAAGCGATCAACCAGCTCCTGCGCGAGATCGAAACGCTCGGTGCCGAGCGGGGATTCCGCTGCACGGCGATCAAGAAGAGCAGCCGCGAGGATCAGATGCTCGGGACCGGCGGGTGGATTGAGGACACGCTCAAGAACGAGGCGGTGACTGGGTCCTACCGGCTTGTGGCCGGCACCGCATGGCTCTTCGCGCGCGACGAGCACGACCAGGCCTTCGACTATCTGTTCGTCGACGAGGCGGGACAAGTCGGCCTCGCCAACGCGGTGGCGATGGGAGTCGCGGCGCGCAACATCATTCTGATCGGCGACCAGATGCAGCTATCGCAGCCGATCCAAGGCAGCCACCCGCGCGGCAGCGGCGTGTCGGCGCTCGAGCATCTGCTTAAGGGCCATGCGACGGTCCCACCGGATCGCGGCATTTTCCTTTCCGAAACTCGCCGCATGCATCCCGATCTTTGCGGGTTCGTCTCGGCCGCCGTCTATGAGGGACGTCTCCGTTCGACCGAGGAGACGAAGGCTCAGCAGATCCTCGCCGATCCCTCGTCCGACCCCGAAGCGATTGCGGCGGCGGGCCTGCGCTTCGTGCCCGTCGATACGATCGGCTGCACCCAGCGGTCGCCAGCCGAGGCCGAGCGCGTCGAGCGGACCTACAGGGCGCTCCTCGGACAGCGCTGGCGTGACAATAAAGGCGTCGAACATGAGATCTGCCGCGACGATATTCTCGTCGTCAGCCCTTATAATATGCAGGTCGAGCTGCTCAAGCGCGTGCTCCCGGAGGGCGCGCGCGTGGGCACGGTCGATAAGTTCCAAGGCCAGGAGGCGGCCGTTGTGCTGGTTTCCATGGCGACGTCGAGTGGCGACGACCTGCCGCGCAACATCGAATTTCTTTACAGTCGCAACCGGCTCAACGTCGCAATCAGCCGCGCCCGCTGTCTCGCAGTGATCTATGCGAACCCGCGGCTGCTCGAAATTCCCTGCCATACGATTACGGAGATGGAGCTCGTCAACGGTCTCTGCTGGGCACGGCGCTTCGCCGACGAGCAGCGAAGTCGCGCGGGCTAGGGCCGAGGCAGTTGGACGCTTCCGCCTGACTTCGCGTTCGCAGACATCCGACCCTACCATTCGGCAAGGCGCGTGAGCCGCTGGTCCTTGGTCCGCACGTACATCTTTCGCAGGGGCTGGCCGCCTCCGCACACCCCCGATATGGTGCGCGGTTGAAAATGGGCGCTCGCTGCCGGCGGCAGGCGCCGACAGGGATCGCGCGTCTGTCCTGACCGCGCTGCGCACCCGGCCCGGCTATCTTGGCGGTGCGGCGGCTAAGCACATCTGCGCACGCACGCCGCACCGCCTGCGGCCGGTCCGAGAGCGCGATCTTTGTTTAAATCCGCAGGTGCGGCGATAGATCGTTAGATTTGACGATCATGTTGGCGCCGCGCGGAGCGCGGCGGCGTTGTCGATCGGCCTCCCGTCTGTCGCTGGGTTGGCCGGCTCTCCCCTCTGGGCGCGTCCCGCCGTCCCGCAAGCCGCTGCGCGGCTCTTCCTCTTCGTTCCAGCCCTTCGGGTGCGGGCCGCCTTTCTGGCCGCGCCCGGCAGGTCGCTCTCGCCGCCCACCCCCGCTCCGCCGGGGGCCTGATGGTTAGGGGGCGGGAAATGGAGGATGACATGGGAAAGACCAAAGAGCGCCGCGATGGGGGCAAGCTCCTGTCCGCTGATTTACATGCTGCCTTGCGCGCGAATGACGAGGCGCGACGTGCTGCCGTGATGGCGGGTGCGGTAGAGCCGGACTTCGTGCCGGTTGCCAAATTCTTCTCGCCGGTCGGTGCTGCGACATGGCTCGCGACCGAATTGGGCGAGGATGGCGATACGCTTTTCGGGTTGGCCGACCTTGGGTTCGGTTGCCCCGAAATCGGTTCGTTCAGCCTGTCCGAACTCGCGTCGGTGCGGCTGCCCTTCGGTCTCGGCATCGAGCGCGATCTAGGTTTTACCTCCGAGGTTCCGCTGTCGAGTTGGACCGCCGCTGGTCGCCGTGCGGCATCGATCATCACTGCCGAACAGAATTTCCGCCGTGCCGCGCGTGGCGAAGAACTTCCGAAGTCCGAGGGCTGAGGCAGACGCGGGCGGCGCGTCTCGCCGCCAAACCTAAGCCGGTCCGCCCAATCGCGAAACTCGACGGACCGGCACCTTCCACAAAGAAAGGTGAAGACAATGAAACTCGACTTTATCGACCTTGGCAAGCTGTCGATCAGCAAGACCAACATGCGCTACGCCAAGAAGGCGCCGGATGTGGCGGATATACTGCCGACCGTCCGCGCGCGGGGCATCCTCGTTCCGCTCATCGTCCGTCCGAACTGCGCCGAGGGCGCATTCGAGATCGTGGCGGGCGCGCGTCGCTTCACAGCGGCGACCATCGTCGCGGGCGAAAGGGCCGAGGCCGAGCCGCTTCCTTGCGCTATCCTCGAAGATGGCGACGATGCCGCCGCGCTCGAAGCCTCGTTGATCGAGAATGTGGCGCGGCGCGATGCCGACGAGGTCACCCAATGGGTCACCTACACGCGGCTGGTCCGCGAGGGGCGGAGCATCGCCGATATTTCCGATACGTTCGGAATGCCCGAGGCGATGGTGAAGCGCATCCTCGCGCTCGGCAATCTGTTGCCGCGCATTCGTTCGCTTTATGCGAAAGAGAAGATCAGCGCGGGCACGGTCCGGCACCTGACGATGGCCTCCAAATCGCAGCAGCGCGCATGGCTGACACTGTTCGATGACGCGGACGCCTATTGCCCGCAGGGTCAGCAGCTCAAGAACTGGCTGTTTGGCGGCGGCGCAATCAGTGCGGCCCATGCCCTCTTCGATGTAGAAGCGAGCGGCCTTGCGATCATTGCCGACCTGTTCGGGGACGAACGCTATTTCGCGGACAGCGATGCTTTCTGGACCGCCCAGCTTGCCGCCGTCGAGGAACGGCGGGCGCGTTTTCTGGACGACGGGTGGCGCGAGGTCGTCGTACTGCCCAAGGGTGATTACTTCCGCGAATGGGAGCATCGCCACGCCGCCAAGCGCAAGGGCGGGCGTGTCTATTTCGAGGTCCGCGATAGCGGCGAGGTCGATATCCACGAGGGCTATGTCACCGCGAAGGAAGCGGCGCGGCTTGAAAAGGGCAGGAAGATCGAAACCGGGCCCAAGGTGTCGCGTCCGGAACTGACTTCGCGGATGCAGACCTATGTCGATCTTCATCGCCATGCCGCCGTGCGCGCCGAAATGACCGGCCATCCGGCGGTCGCGTTGCGCTTGATGGTTGCCCACGCCATCGCGGGGTCGCCGCTCTGGAATGTGCGGGTCGAGCCGCAATCGGCGAAGGACGACGATGTGCGCGAGAGCGTCGAGGTTTGTCGCGCCGAGGCGGTGTTCGACGAAAAGCGGCGCGCGGTGCTGGCGCTGCTCGGCTTCGATACCGAGGAACCGACCGTGACGGGCGGCAATTCGATGCCGCTCGCGGACCTGTTCCAGCGGCTGCTCGACCTGCCCGAACGTGCGGTGACGGACGTGATCGCCATCGTCATGGGCGAAACGCTGTTCGCCGGGAGCGCGGCGGTCGAAGCGGTGGGCCTCCACATCGGTATCGACATGGCCGCATGGTGGAACGCCGACGATGCGTTCTTCGCCGGTCTTCGCGACAAGGAGGTGCTGACCGCGCTGGTTGCCGAGGTCGGCGGAGACGACACTGCAGCGGCGAACGCCAAAGAGAAGGGCGTGACCTTGAAGGCGATCGTCCGCGATCATCTGGACGGCAACAATGGTCGCACTAAGGTCGAGGGGTGGGTGCCGAGGTGGATGGCCTTCCCGCCCGCCGGCTACACCGAGCGCGGCGGGATCGGTGCCGTGGTCGCACTTAGCGAAGCGGCCCCTCAGGGAGCGGAGGAAAAACCGCAGCGTAAAGCCGCGTAAAGCTGAGGGCGGCGATGTCATGTCGCCGCCCCTACGCCTTAGGTCCGAAAAATCGCGCGCCGCTCGCCCGGTCCGGGCTCGCGGCAAATTGTATGGCCGATCAAATAGTCATGGCCGGACAATTGGGCAGTAAGTCAGAGAACGAAATGGGATCGCCCATCGCCTAAGCCGCGTCCCAGACTCTGTTCAGAATTTGAGCCGCCAGAGCGGCCTTGTCCTGTGGCAAAAAACGTCCGTAATGTGCGGCGACCGTGTCGGGCGTGTCTTGGATCGCATAGCTGGCCTGTTCATATGACCCGGTCTGCTTGAGGATATGAGTAGCCAGCACGTCCCGGACATTATGCGGTCCATGAGGCAAGAGGCCTTCTATCGCGCCGCGTTCGGTATAGGGGTTCCGGATGCCATATCTTTGAATGATCTGTCGCCAAGCCTCGTAGAAGGTCGTCTGATTATATGAGGCATCGCGGGTCTTCGTCTTGACCGTCTTCACAAAGAATGTTCCGGGGTCTTTGGCACGACCGAGAAGGACGCGGCGATGCCGGTCGATATAAGCCTCGATATGCTCATAGAGACCGCCGAGGTTTGGCAGCACCAAACGAAAGGGCTTGTTCCCGAAAAAGGATGAGCTAGCGTTCTTGAAGGCCGACGCTGGGATCAAGACTTCCCAGCCATGCTCCTTGACGTTCCATCTGAGTTCGCCGCGTTTCCGCATTTCGAGATGGCGTTCTGCGGTCGGCAGTCGCCCTTTGGGGCAGATTAGCAATTGGCGAAGATTCTTCTGTCGCACGCCCAAGTGCAGACCGAGGCGAAGCATTAGGAAGGATCGGGAGGCTTCCGCTGCGGCGCGAGGATAGCGAAGGGCGTTCGGCATCAGCTTGAGGATCTCGTCGGTGATCTTGCGATACTCGCCCACCGGGCTGTCGGCCTCAAGGACGGGCATGATAGGCTCGAACGGGTCGCGGTGTACGCGAGCAACGCGCTCGATCTCCTTCACGCGGGAAAGGCCATGCCTGTAAAGCCTGTCACACGCCCCATCCCAATCCGACCGTACCTCTTCGATGTCAGCGCTCGACACCAACCCGGCGATCGGTTGAAGACGCGAGGCCAAGCCAGGCGACTGGCGTAGCCAGCCGGTTTCGACACGGCAAAAAGCGAGCGCGAGTTGGAACATGTTCGCTTCCCAGACCGTGTAGAAGCCGCGGCGGCGTTCGCGCCACTGGACGTACCAATCTAGGATGGCAGGAAAGACCAGCAGTCCCATCGCCAGCCTTTCGGTCGGAACACCGTATCCCTTGACCACGCTACGCGGCGACGCCGCGAGAGCGCCGAAGAGAAGCCCCAAGTGCTCGATTTTCTGAAAGGCCGTGGCTTCATTCCAGACACCGTTCCTGTGGAACCCAATGTCCGTCAACGTAGCTGTCTTGAACCTCACGAGGTCCGCCATCTCCGCTTCCAACGGCGGTGGCGCATCTGCGCGGGCCACGGCTAGTTCCAGGTCTGCTTCATCGGCTGATTGAATCTCGCCCTCGTTCGCTGGATCGAAATCACGCAGACGCCGGCGGTGTGTCAGCGAAGGGAAGCGTATTGCAAACCGGTGCTTTGCTGCCTCTGCCTGATAGCGTCGGTAATCCGTCGTGCCGGAGATGATGACCGATCGTACCCACTGCAATATTTCCTGCCGTTCTCGCGCAGGCCGGTCATCGAAATCTTCGGGCAGATGCCATGCGAGCCTCCGCCGCTCGGAGCGAGTGACGCCGCATAGCCGTGTGTGCCCGCTCGCGGCTCGCATATTGTTGGTCAACTTGGCTTTGAAGTAACCAGCCGGGAGACGATATCGTCGCTCGATCATCGCTAGGATCGCGATGCTCTTTACGGAAGTCGGAGCTTTCTTCCCGGCTGCCCATTGGACGAACGTCGAGCGTTCGATCTTCGCGCCGAAATAGCTGAGTGCCTTGTGCAGGTGCCCAATGGAATCGGCGTGTCGTTCGAGGTGCAAGGCAAAGGCTTCGTGGAAGCATGGGACGTCCGTCCATTCAGATATGACCGCTTGGGGAAACTCAACGACGGGCTTTGGTTTGCGGCCGCGCTTGCGAGGTTGCATCGATTGGTTTTCCGACGGCGCAACGGCAGCGGCCGTCGAAAAGCTAGAGCTCTTCAACGTCATGAAATTTGGTTCTTCTTTCCGGGTTTAGAGGTGGGCTGAGCGCCCTATAATAATCTGAAAATATTGAAAGGCAGAGTTCGACAGCGGGCTATGCTGCCGTCAAAATGATCCGAATTTCAGTGTGCGTTGCCTTTCAAGGCGCGCAGCCAGCGCTATAGATGTTGACCTCTGAGCAGCCCCTAAATAAAAATTTCCCCGTCGTAGATTGGACCGCTAACCTCGATTCTTCGCGGTCATTTTCCCCAGACGGGTGCCCGATCCCGAGGTGAAGCCGCGCCTTCGGGGGCTTATTTGGGGGCCTGATAGACGATGCTTCAGAAATAGGCCGGTTTTTAGCCAATTCTTGGCTCTATTCGACTCCCTTCACCGCTCCATCCCTACAATTTGGTGTCTCCCGAACCGGCTCGCGGCGAGTCAGCGCGGCGGTCGCGGGCAAGTGACCGGTTTTGGCCCGGGATCCCCGCTTTCGGCGCCAAGAGCAGATCGTTGCTCGGCTTGAGAAAAACTTGAGGATGATTTGAAGATTCCGGCGCGCGAAAGGCGTAGCCCGCTCGGCATTGGATCGGGGAGACGGGCGACGTGCAGGAAACGAAATCGGCATCGAGCGCGCTAGAGGCGTGGGTCCGGACGCGATTGGACGGCAATCTCGACGACTGGCATCTCGACGATATGGAGGCCCGACGGATATCGTTCCGCGGGCAGGCGGGTTTCACATTCGCCTGGGACGAAGAGCGGTCGCGGGCCAACGCTGCCCTATCGAATCCCCCAATCGACGAGCAGGTCAAGGCGGCGCTGGATGCGCGCCCGATTCATTTGGCGCTGACCGAATGCGTGTGTTCCCGGCCGCAAGATTGGCTCCTGCCAGTCTCGCGTAAGGCGCTGCCGGGCCATGAGTTTCGGCATACCCGCGTGGAAACCTGCGACAGCTGCGCCGGCAAAAGAACGGTGGACTGCGGCGGCTGCGGCGCGAGCGGTCGCGTCCCCTGCGGAAATTGTTCGGGAAGCGGCACCGACCGGGTCATGTGCCGCAGCTGCGGCGGGATGGGCTATTTTTCCCGCACCCGGATGGGCCCCAACAACCAGACCGAACATTATCGCGACACCTGCTGGGGCTGCGGCGGCGGCGGACGTATCAACGAACGATGCGGTTCATGTGGCGGATCGGGCCGCGTCACCTGCGGTCGCTGTCGGGGGTCGGGCCAGCTTACCTGTTCGGACTGTCAGGGACGCGGAAGCCGCCTCTATATCTATATCCGCCGCGCCCTGGTGTCCGGCCGCAGCGGTCTCGCGCTGGACGAGATCGGGTTCGCAGGTTGGGCGGGCATCCTGCGCGACCACTGGAACGCGCTCGTGACGAAGGGCGCCATCGAATTTTCGGGCGTCGAGGCCAAGGACGAACAGGCGAGCGACGTTCTGAGGATCAATTTCTCCGCCGCCGCCGATGCCGCGCGCGCGACGGTTCGAAGCGGCGACACCGCGGCCCAACTCTATTCCGTCGGCTCGGATTGGCCGATCGTCGGTGGCGAACCGCTTCTGGCACGCGCGCTTGATCTTCCCGACCCCGATGGCGACGCCGACTGGGTCGCCTTGACCGCAGGGCTCGCGGGCAAGCGCCTGCTTCGTGAAGCGATCGATGTGACCGAAGAAAAGGCGGCCGATCACAAGGGACAATCGAAAGATGCCTACCAGGCCGCGCAGATCGCCGAGGTCCGCGACGAGATGATCGGCCGGTATGGCGCGTTGATCGGCGCGGAGGGTGCGGCGTCTCTCGGCAATATGGTGATGAAAGGCATCGAGCCGCTCAAGGATCGGGTCGCGGGCAAGAGTTGGCGCAAGAATTTGGGCATCGCCGCGCTGCTCGGTCTGGTGGTGGGCATCGTCATCCTCGTTCATTTCCCATATCAGGACGCGCGCGGGGCAGACTGGCGAGAAACCGCGTTGATATATGTCGGCGTACTCTTCGTTGTTTCGATAGCCTGGGCCTTGACTGCTCGGCTGCTCCTGCGACGGCAACTCAGACAGCTGAGCCGGAAGCTGGATCTCACCAACATGCTCGGCGCCCCGCGTCATGGCTGGACGACATGGGGGACGAGTTTGAGCATCTGTACCGCCTTCGCCGTCGCGGTTGCCGCCCTATATGCATCATGGCATTTTGGCTGGCCGAGCCGCTTTGCCGGGGCGGCCGAAAACCAGATTCGATATGCCAATGCCACCGACGATCAACTCAAGGACGCCTGCGTGGCGGCGGCAAATGCCAAGCCGATGGCCAACCTGTACCCGTGTCGCCGGCTATGCAAAAATCCCGCCAACTCACTCGAATGCCTTATGGGTTTCGGCAGCAGCGCCGGCCCTGCCTTGGGGGTGGAGGACGAATATCGCTAGCGCCGGTGGCGGCGGTGGGCGACAAGCGGCGCTCCGATAGGAGAATGTCATGCGCCTCGCCCTTGCTCTGTTGTTGACCCCGGCCTTGCCGCTTGCCCTTGCCGCGCCCGCGGCGGCGCAGGTGGCGCTTGCGAATGCGCAGGACGCGGCCTTGCTCGTGTTTATGGATCAGGCCTTCGATGCGCGGGTGATGCTGCATCCCGAGGCGTTGACGCGGCTCGGTTTCAAGACCGGCTATGACCGGCTCGACGATTACACCGACGCCGCCGATGTCCGCGAGCAGAAACTCGTCGAACGCCAGCTCAGGGACATGCGCGCGCGTTTCGAGCCCGGAAAGCTGGGCGAAAACGCGCGCGTGAGCTACCGCCTGTTCGAATATGATGCCGAGCGTCGGCGCGAGGCCTTTGCGTTCCGCAAGCTGCGTTTTCCCGTTACGACCAACGGCAGTCCGGCGGGCGCGATCCCGGTATTGCTCATCAACAACCATAAGATCGACACCGATGCCGATGCCGAGGCCTATATCGCGCGCCTGCGCGACACCGATCGCGTGATGCGCGAGGTCGCGGCGACGATGCGCGATCAGGCGGCAGCGGGCGTCATCCCCAACAAGGTCAACTTCGCGCCGGCGCGCAACGATGCCAAAAAGATACTCGTCGGCGCGCCGTTCGATGATGGCCCCGATTCGACGCTGATGGCGGATTTTCGCAAGAAGGTCGGCGCGCTCGACGCGCCCGCCGCAACGAAGGAGAGGCTGCTCGCCGACGCGCGGGCGGCGCTGACGGGGCCGTTCCGGCGCGGTTATGGCGCCCTGATCGCGGCGCTCGACGAGATCGAGCCGCAATCGAAGGGCAATTTCGGCGTGTGGAACCTGCCCGATGGCGCGGCCTATTATGCCGACCGGTTGAAGGCGTCGACGACGACCGACCTGACCGCCGACCAGATCCACGACATCGGCCTTACGCAGGTGGCGGCGATCCGGCAGGAAATGGAAGCGATCAAGCGCGAGGTCGGCTTCGAAGGCACACTCGAGCAGTTTTTCGACCATATCCGCACCGACCCGCAGTTCAAATATCCGAATAGCGAGGCGGGGCGCGAACAATATCTACAGGACGCCCGCGCGGTGATCGCGGGCGCGATGGCGGCGGCGCCCCGCTATTTCAGCGTCCTGCCCAAGGCGGCGCTCGAGGTGCGCGCGGTCGAAAAATGGCGCGAGGCAACCGCATCGACGGCCTTTTACAACCAGCCGTCGGCCGACGGGACGCGCCCCGGCATCTATTATGTCAATCTTGTCGACATGAACCAGACGCATAAGGTGCAGGTTGCCGCGATCGCCGCGCACGAAGGCGCGCCCGGCCATCATTTCCAGATCGCCCGCCAGCAGGAACTGGCCGGCATTCCGAAATTCCGCAAATTCGGGGGCTATGGCGCCTATGTCGAAGGCTGGGGGCTCTATTCGGAGCGGCTGGCGAACGAGATGGGCGTGTACAAGACCCCCTATGACCGGTTCGGCATGTTGTCGCTCCAGGTGTGGCGTGCGATCCGGCTGGTGCTCGACACCGGCATCCATTCGAAACGCTGGACGCGCGAGCAGGCGATCGCCTATTTCCGCGCGAACAGTTCGGTGTCCGACACCGATATCGCGCGCGAGGTCGACCGTTATTTCAACTGGCCGGGGCAGGCGACGAGCTACATGGTCGGCCAGCTCCGCATCGCCGAACTGCGCGCGCGCGCCGAACGCGAACTCGGGCCGCGGTTCGATATCCGCGAATTCCACGAGGCGATCCTGGGCGAGGGCGCGTTGCCGCTGAACATCCTCGACGAGCAGGTCGAACGCTACATCGCCGCGAAAAAGCGCGGCTAGAGCGCGGCCCGACGCCCGGCGTCCCCGGCGCCGCCGGTGCGGGGTTTGAGGGTGAGGGGGAGTCCGGCGGCGAGCAGGACGACCTCGTCGGCGATCGCCGCAACCGATTGGTTGAGCCGTCCGGCGGCGTCGCCGAAGCGCCGCGCCAGCGCATTGCCGGGCACGCCCCCCATGCCGACTTCGTTGGATACGAGGATGATCGGGCCTCCGAAACGACCGATCGCGCCGCATAATTCCTCACCCGCTCGAACGAGGTCGACGTCGGCGAGCAGCAGGTTCGACAGCCACAGCGTCAGGCAATCGACGAGCACGACGTCGCCGTCGCCGCGCAACGCGTCGATCGCGCGCGGCAGGTCGCGCGAGGCTTCGACCGTGCGCCAGCGCGCGTCGCGATCGGCGCGGTGCCGCGCGATACGCGCCGTCATCTCGTCATCGAAGGCTTCGGCCGTCGCGACGAAGACCAGGCGGTCCCCCGTCCTTTCGGCGCGCGCCTGCGCATAGCGGCTCTTCCCCGACCGCGCGCCGCCGATGACGAACAGCGACGATCCGCTCATGCGCCTGCCTCCGCCATGCGCAGCAGCGCGCCCAGATCGGCGTGCGCAGAAAATTCCGCCGCGATTTCGTCGAGCGCGGTATCGACATCGGCGGCATAGTCCCGCGCGCCGCCCGCGACGCCGACCCGCGCCAGCAGCGCGCGGCGCAGGTCGGCCGACGCGAACAGCCCGTGGAGATAGGACCCCATGACATTGCCCTCGCGATTGATCGCGCCGTCGCCGCGACCATCGTCGAGCCGCGCGAAAGGCCGCGCTGCGGCATCGCCGCCGGTTTCGCCGATATGCATTTCATATCCCTCCACCGCGGCGCCCAGCGCCTTGCCGCGCACATGCCGCAGGGTCTTTGCCGGAAAGAGCGTCGTTTCGACGTCGAGCAGCCCCAGCCCCTCGATCTCGCCGGGTGCGCCCTCGATCCCCAGCGGGTCGGCAATCCGGCGCCCCAGCATTTGATACCCGCCGCACAGCCCGACGATCATTCCGCCGCGCCGGTGGTGCGCCTTGATGTCGATATCCCAGCCCTCGGCGCGCAGTGCCGCCATGTCGGCGATCGTCGCCTTCGACCCCGGCAATATGATCATCGCCGCCTCGGCGGGGATCGGTCGGCCAGGCGGCACCATCACCACCTCGACCCCGGGTTCGAGCTTCAGCGGGTCGAGGTCGTCGAAATTCGCGATGCGCGGCAGAATCGGGCACGCGATGATCCGGCGCCCTTCGCGCGGGTCGGCGGGGCGCTCCAGGATCACCGCATCCTCGCTCGGCAGCCGCGCCGCCGCACTTAGCCACGGAATGACGCCCAGCCCTGGCCAGCCGCTTTGCCGCTCGATCTCGCGATAGCCGTCCTCGAACAAGGCCGGATCGCCGCGGAACTTGTTGATCAGGAAGCCGCGGATCATCGCGGCATCTTGCGGATCGATCACCGCGCGCGTCCCGACGATCGAGGCGATCACCCCGCCGCGGTCGATATCGCCGATCAGGATCACGGGAACATCGGCGGCGCGCGCAAAGCCCATGTTCGCGATATCGCCGGCGCGCAAATTGATCTCGGCGGGCGATCCCGCGCCCTCGACGATGACGATATCGCATTGGCGCCGCAACCGCTCGTAACTTTCGAGCACCTCGGTCATCAGCGCGCCGCGCGCTTCGCGGAAATTGCCGCTGCCCAGCGTTCCGCGCACGCGGCCATGAACGATCAGCTGCGAGGTGCGGTCGGCCTGGGGTTTCAGCAGCACCGGGTTCATGTCGCTGTGCGGTTCCACGCGGCACGCCATGGCCTGGAGCGCCTGCGCGCGGCCGATCTCGCCGCCATCGATCGTGACCGCGGCATTGTTCGACATATTCTGCGGCTTGAACGGCCGCACCGCGAGCCCGCGATTGGTCAGAGCGCGGCAAAGCGCCGCGACAAGCACCGACTTGCCGACGTCGGACCCGGTGCCCTGCAGCATCAAAGCAGCCATGCCGCGCCCCCCGCAACCAGCCACAGCAACAGGCAGGCGCGCCGATAGACGGCGAGTGCGCGGTCGATTTCTTCGCCGCCCGCTTTGCTGGTCCCGTTGCCGATCCATGGCTTGTCGCGCATCACGCCGTCATAGGCGATCGGTCCGCCAAGCCGAAGCCCCAGCGCGCCCGCCATCGCCGCCTCGGGCCAGCCGGCGTTGGGCGAGGCGTGTTTGCGCGCGTCGCGCCGCAATATGCGCCATCCGCCGTCGCCCGCGAGGCAGATCAGCACGCCCGCCGCTCGCGCCGGAATCCAGTTCGCAAGGTCGTCGATGCGCGCCGCCGCCCAGCCGAACGCACGCCAGCGCGCCTCGCGGTGGCCGATCAGGCTGTCGGCGGTGTTCACCGCCTTATACGCCCAGACCCCTGGCAAGCCGAACAGCAGCAGCCAGAAAAGCGGCGCGGCGATGCCGTCGCAAAAGCTTTCGGCGAGGCTTTCGATCGCGGCGCGCGCGACGCCGCTTTCGTCGAGTTCGGCGGTGTCGCGGCCGACGATCATCGCGACCGCCGCGCGTGCGCCGGGAAGGTCGCCCGCGTCGATCCGCTCGCCGACCGCGCGGACATGATCGAACAGGCTGCGCTGTGCAAGCGCGGGCCAGGCGAGGATCGCGACGCCGATCCAGCCCCATGTGCCGAAGTGTGCGAATAGCAGGCGCTGGATCGCCCAGCCGGCGCTGCCTGTGAGAAAGATCAGGATGAGCAGCGTCAGCATGCCAAGCGCGCGCCGCGCACCGAACCCATATTCTGCGCGGTTCCACCGCGCTTCGCAGCCCACAATGATGCGCGCGAACAGCCCGACCGGATGGCCGATGCGGCGATAGAGGCCGCGCGGCCAGCCGAACGCCGCGTCGAGCGCGAGCGCGGTGAACGCGACGGGTTCA
This sequence comes from Sphingopyxis sp. H115, assembly GCF_001468465.1. Taxonomy (GTDB): domain Bacteria; phylum Pseudomonadota; class Alphaproteobacteria; order Sphingomonadales; family Sphingomonadaceae; genus Sphingopyxis. Next base: position 36,051 of record NZ_LNSA01000004.1, on the reverse strand, counting down.
GCCATGACGAAGCGCCGCGTCGAGCCGTGCCAGCGCGGCGGCATCGGCGGGCAGGCCGAGGCGCAGCCAGCGCGGCTGACCTTCAAAGGGGCGGGTGAGGATTGCGTGTCGCGCAAGCCGCTCGAACAGCGCGCGGCCGTTATCGGCTTCGATCAGGCGAAACAGCGGGCAGGCGCCCGCCGCGCGATAGCCGTGCCGTGCCAGCACCGCGTCGAGCGCGGCGGCTTCGGCGGGCAGGCGCCGCCGCGTCGCTTCGATCCAGCCGGCATCGGCATAGGCAGCGGCGCCGATCGCGATTGCCGCCTGGGATAGCGGCCACGCGCCCAGCCACGCGCGCAGCGCGGCGACGATTGCTTGCGGAGCGAGGACGAAGCCGAGCCGCACCCCCGCGAGGCCGAAGAATTTGCCGAACGAGCGAAAGACGATCAGCCTCTTGCCGTCGCCGACCGCCGCCGCGACGCTCAGTGCCGGGTTGGCGTCGGCAAAGGCTTCATCGACGAGCAGCCAGCCGGCGCCGCGTTCGAGCGATGCGAGCAAGGCATCGGGGGCAAGGACGCGCCCGTCGGGGTTGTTAGGGTTGGCGAGGATCAGGCTTCCGGCCGCGTCGGGCGTTTCGCGCCAGCCGGTCGCGACACTGTCGGCGATCATGTCGCCATGCGTCCGATAGCCCGGCACGACATGGCGCGCACCGCCCCCGATCAGCGTCCCCACGAGGCGGAGCCCGATCTCGCTGCCGGGCACCGCGCAGACATGGCGCGGGTCGACGCCGAAATGGTCCGCCGCGACGTGTTCGAGTCGGGCAAGATGCTCGGGGTCGGGCAGTCGTTGCCAGTCGAACGCAAGTCCCGCGGCGCCCGGCCAGGGGTGCGGGTTGATTCCGGTCGACAGGTCGATCCAGTTGTCGCCGCCGAACGTGCGCGTCGCGGCCTCGATGCCTCCACCGTGCCAGGTCCACGGCTCGGTCATGCCAGATGCGCCCACAGCAGCGCGGCGGCGAGGAGCAGGCTTTCGCCGATTTCGATCCCCGCGCCATGCCCGTCGCCCGAGATGCCGCCGATCCGGCGCAGCAGCCACCAGCCCCAGACAAGGAAGATCAACGGCGCGGCGAGCAGCGAGGGCGAAACCGACGCTGCGGCGAGAAGAACGATACCCCAGACCGCGAAATCGGCCGGACGCACCGCGTGGCGAAAGCGCGAGCCCAATCCCGCGTGCAGGTCGGGCAGCGCGCGCGACCAGAACAGCGGGCCGATCCGCGCCGCAAAGGGGACGAGCAAGGCGGCGACGAACGCCTCGCGCTCGATCAGCGCGTGGAGCAGTATGAGCTTCGCGATCAACTGCAATCCGATCGTCACCACCGCGAAGTTGCCGACGTGGGGATCGCGAAGGACCGCGAGCAATCGCACGCGGTCCTTGTGTGCCGCGCCGCTCGCATCGGCGATGTCGCCGAGCCCGTCGAGGTGCAGCGCACCGGTCACCGCGACCCAGATGATCAGCGCGGCGAGCGCGCCGGTCCATGGATCGATCCGTGCGCCCGCCCAGCCCGCACCGGCAACGAGCGCGCCGACGATCAGCCCGACCGCGGGAAACCAGCGCATCGACGCGGCGAATTCGTCGCTCGACACCGCAATGCGCGGCGTTGGCAGGCGCGTCAGGAACTGGATCGCCACGATCAGCCCCTTCATGCGCAAAGCCTTGTGATCTGGGCGCTCGGCCGTTCGCCGGGCCAGACGTTGAGCGAGAGCAGCGACGCATAGGGCAGGTCGAACGCCCACGTCTGGCGCGGCCCGAACCCGCACAGGATATGTAAAGCCGCGCGCATTGCGCCGCCATGGGTGACGATCAGCGTTGGCGCGGGCGTAAGATCGGCGATGGCGGCCGCGACGCGCGCGACCAGCACCGACCAACGCTCCCCGCCCGGCGGCGGGTTGGCGTCGGGGTCGTCCCAGAACCGGGCCAGCGCCTCGCGGTCGATCAGGCTTGCCGCCTCGCCGTCCCAGTCGCCGAAATCAAGCTCGCGCCAGCGCGGGTCGGTGGCGAGCGGCAGGCCGATCGCGTCGCCGATCGCTTCGCCGGCCGCGCGGCTACGGCAGAGGTCGGATGCGATCAGGCGTTCGATACCGAGCCCTTCCGCCCGCGCTGTGCACGCCGCAATCCCCTCGCGCGTCGGCGCGCCATCGGTTCGTCCCATCAGCAGGCCCGGCGTCGCGGGTGCGCCGTGGCGCAGCAGGTGGAGCGCGAAGCCGGTCACAGCGACGCCGAAACCTCGGCCTCGGCAAAGGTGGCCATACGGTCGTGCGCGGCGAGCGCGCTGCGGATGATGTTCGCGGCGACCGCCGCGCCGCTGCCTTCGCCGAGCCGCATGTCGAGCGACAGCAACGGATCGAGGCCAAGCAGGTCGAGCAGGCGTTTGTGCCCCGGTTCGGCCGAACAATGGCCCGCGATGCAATGTGCCGTGATCGCGGGATTTTCCGCTGCGAGCGGGGCGATGGCCGAGGTGCAGATGAAGCCGTCGAGCAGCACCGGGACGCCAAGCTGGCGCGCGTGCAGGATCGCGCCCGCAATCGCGGCGATCTCGCGACCGCCGACGCGGCGCAGCGTTTCGAACGCTGACCGCGGCGCCTCGGCGTGGAAGGCGAGCGCTTGCTCGATCACTTGGATCTTGCGCACGATCCCGTGCCCGTCGACCCCCGTTCCCGGCCCGGCCCATCCCCCTACACTGCCCGCGAAGCTGCGCGCGCACAGCGCAGCGGCGGCGGTCGAATTGCCGATCCCCATCTCGCCGAGCACGAGCAGGTCGAGCTCCGCGTCGACCACAGCCGCGCCGCGGTTCAGCGCCTCTAGGCATTCGGCTTCGTTCATCGCCGGTGCGACGGTGAAATCGGCGGTCGGCCGGTCCAGGTCGAGCGCGATCACGGTCAGCTCAAGCCCCGCCGCTTCCGACAGCGCGTTGATCGCCGCGCCCCCGCTAGCGAAATTGGCGACCATCTGCGCGGTCACGCTCGGCGGAAAGGCGCTCACTCCATGGACGGTGACGCCGTGATTTCCCGCGAAGATCGCAGAGCGCGCGCCGCCGATGCGCGGCCGCGCCCGGCGCTGCCAGCCGGCAAAAAAGATCGCGAGATCCTCGAGCCGGCCGAGCGATCCCGCCGGCTTGGTGAGTTCGGCCTGCCGCACCCGCGCATCGGCAGCGGCACCGGCGTCGGGTTCGCGAAGATTGGCAAGCGCGGCCTCGAAGGCAGCAATCGAGGTGAAGCTGGTCATTCTGCGACAAATCCTGGCGGCGGGGTGCGGGTGATGAAATGGCCCTTGATGCCCTCGGGCCACAGCGCATAGGCGACGCGGCCGTGCGCGCTCGCGGCATAATGGACCGCATAGTCGAGGATCGCGCGCGCCGACTCCGCGTCGCCGCGAAGGCGGCCGAGCACATAGCCGACCTTATCCGGCGCGCGCAGATGCACGGTGCAATGATCCTGGCAGGCAAAAAGGCACGCCATCTCCTGCACCGCGATTCCGGCGTAGCGCGGCTCCGCATCCTTGAGCCGCTTCAGCTCGGCGACAAGCCGTGCGCCGCCGCGCACGCCTTCGGCGTCGATTTGCGCCTCGCGGCTGTGGCGGCAAGTATTGCATACCACGACTGCTGGACCCGGGTCGACGCGCGTCAGCATCAGGCGGTCGCCGCTTGTGGCGGCACCGGAACGCCCACCGCGACGAGCGCGCGATAAATCGCGTACAGCCCGATCAGGATTGCGGCGTTGCGCACGAACTGTTCGGCGAGCAGGTCGGGCGCCATCGCGGTGTGCAGCCCGCCGAGAACGAGCGCCCAGCCGAGGATGATCGCCTTGAATGCGGTGAAGCCCGCCGCATAGGCAAGGCTCAGCCGCGCCGCGACCGATCGGTATTGGAGCGCGCCGAGCGCGGCATAGCTCGCGAGCGCCGATCCGACCGCCGCGGTTCCGAGCCCCGCCGCCCAGCCGAGCGTGCTGCCGTCGCGCGGATAGCCGAGCAGGAGGAAGCCGGCGAACTGGCTGGCCGCCCAGGCGAGCAGCATCAGCGCAAGCGTGTCGCGGCGGCGCATATGCACCGCCGCAAGCGCCGCGAGCGACGGGAAAGGCGTCGCACAGCCGAGCGCGAGCGTCGTTGCCGTACTCGCCGCGGTGAGCAGCGCGACCCACAGCCCCGACCGGCCCCGGTTCGACAGCGCCGCCATCAGAAACGCCCCCTTATGCCGGCGTAGATGCTGCGGCCGAGCGAGCCATAGCGATAGGCGGTCATATACTCCTCGTCGAAGATATTCTCGGCGCGTGCGAACAGCTTCACTTCGCCGGACAGCGCGACTTCGGCGCGCAGGTCGACGAGCATATAATCGTCGAGCCGCTGGGCGTTGCTTGTATTGTCATAGCTTTTTCCCGACCAGCGCAGCGCGGCGCCGAGTTCGAACCCGGCGCCGAAGGCATAGCTTGCCGAGGCGTTGGCGCTGTGGCGCGGACGCCGCGGCAGCCAGTTGCCGAAGTTGGCACTATCTTCGGAGCGATCCTCGGCGACGATCCAGCTGTAATTGCCGTCCACCGTCAGCCCGCCGAGCGTCAAAGCCGCGGCGCCCTCGATGCCGTGCGCCTCGCTGCGCGCGACGTTGAGATAATAGCCGAAGCGCGGCGCCGGCGGATTGCTGCCCGGAATGGCGCAGAGCGGGTCGTCGGGGTCGGTGCAGCTGTTGAAGATGATCTGGTTCTTCGTCGTGCGGTCGAACCAGGTCGCCCCGACGACGAGCCGATTTTCGAACAAATGCTGCTCGACCCCCGCTTCCCAGCCATGCGCTTCCTCGGGATCGAGCCCGACATTCCCATATTCGCTGAACAGTTGGTAGAGCCCCGGCGCCTTGAACCCCTCGCCATAGCTCGCGCGCAGCACTGTGCCCGACGGCAGGCGCCAGACGCCGCCCGCCGCGAACAAGGTCTGCCCGCCGTACCGGTCATGATCGTCGTAACGCACGCCGCCGTTGAGTGTCAGCCCGTCGAGCGGTTCGACGCCGAGCTGGCCGTAAACGCTGGTGATCTCGGCCTTGCCGCGCACGAAGTCGGGAAGCGGCGTGGCGAGCGACGCCGAAGGCGAACGGCTGCGGAAGTTCGACCGCTCATTCTCGACCCCGAAGATCGCGGTGATGCGGTCGCTGACGTCGAAGCTGCCCTGATATTCCCAGCGCTTGTTCTTGCCGTCGGCCTCGAAGCTGCGCGGCCGCGCGCGGTCGGGGTTGAAATTGTCGCGATTGGTGTCGGTATAGGCGTAGGCGATCCGGTTGCGGAAGCGCCCGCCGACGAGGTCGAAATTGAGCCCCGCATAGCCGACGAACTCCTTGTTGAGCCCAAAGTCGTTGCTGTCGGTGTTGAACCCGTCGAACTCGACGCGGCCGCTCGAATAATATCCGCGCACTTCGGCGCTGACATTGTCGGCAAGCGCCAGTTCGGCGCGGCCTGAGACGTTGGTATTGCGATAGCCGTCGCGCTCGACCCCGCCGAATGCCTTGGCGTGCGACGAAATGCCGTCGGTGGTGAAGCGCTGGCCGCCGAGGCGCCAGTTCAGCGGTCCGGTGCGACCGCCGATCGCGGCGCGCGCGCTCACCGTCTGGCGCGACCCCGCCTCGAGGTCGAAGCTGCCTTCGAGTTCCTTTTGGGGCGACGCGGTGACAATGTTGACCACGCCGCCGATCGCCTGGCTGCCCCAGAGGGTCGATTGCGGCCCGCGCAGCACCTCGATCCGGTCGATGTCGCCCGCGAGCAGGTTGGCGAAGTTGAAGCCGCCGCCGGTCGACGACGGATCGTTGAGCTTGACCCCGTCGATCACCGTCACCGTATGTTCGGACTCGGCGCCGCGGATGCGCAGCGAGGTCGAGGTGCCATAGCCGCCGTTGCGCGAAATGCTGATCCCCGGCGTGCGGAGCAGCAATTCGGTGACGCCGATATCCTGCGCGCGGTCGATCGCCGCCTTGTCGAGCACCGCGACCGACGACGGGATCTCGTCCAGCGTCAGCGGCGCGCGTGTTGCGGTGACGACGATGCTGTCGGCCTCGGCGGCAACAGCATGCGCCGCTTCGTCGGCGGAGGCGGTGGAGGAAGCCGCGACGGCCGCGAGACAGATCGAACTTCGGTAAATAACTTTGAACATAGGACAAACCCATCGACAATGCCGCCCATGCGCGCGGTCGATGGCTCGTCCTTTGGGGACGCACGACATCGCCCGCGCACCTGCGCAGCCAGCTTTGTCGTCATGCGGGTTCACCCCCGTCCGCCCGGCACACCCTGTCCGCGCGAAAGACGACGGCGACGGGCAGGTCTCCTGGCTTGCGGGTCAGCGCCGGTCTGCCGCCTTCTCGGGACTTGGGGTCCCAATGGCATATGGCCGATGGCTCGCCGCGTACAGTTGCAGGGGCAGCCGGGGTTTTCCCGTTCCCTATTAATCCCCGTCGCCGGGGAACCTGTCGCTTGCCGCGGCCGATAGCCCCATTCGGCGGCCGCGGTCAATCGCCGCTAGAACAGCCCCGGCAATTCGCGCTGCGCCGCGCTGGGTCGGTCGGGCACAAGAATTTCGGGAGCGGCCGTCGCCGCCGACCGACTGCGCGCGGCTGCGCCGGCGCTGGCGTCTGCGATCCGCACCGTGCAGGCATTGCCCGCGAGGAAATCGATCGCCGTGCGCAGCGACGATTCGCGCGGATCACCCAGGGGAAAGGCAAGATCGTCGAAGGCGGCGCAACTGTTCGGGATCTTCGAAGCCAGCCCGTCGTAATAATCGCTCTGGCCGGTGGAGTTGCCTGTCGCAAAGGCGACGACGCGCATCCGGTCGTCGCACTCGGCCTTGTCGAGCGCGATCTGACCGACCGGCTTGCCATAGGTGTTGCTGCCGACCAGCGTCATGTCGGTGCCGAGATAGGGCAGCATCGAATTGATCACCAGTTCGCTGGCGGAGGCGGTCGAACCGGTCCCGATGAAAGCGATGCGCGTCGGCGCGATCGATTCGGGCCGGGCAGCGAAATAATGGACGTCGTCGTTGTCGGCCGCCTTCGACGGACGGAACCGCGTTTGCGAGAATATCTCGCTCGAATTGCGATTGCGGCCGAGCAGGTCGCCCATCAGTTCGGCGGTCGATACCAGCCCGCCGCCGTTATAGCGGAAATCGACGACGATGTCGGTGACGCCCTGGTTACGGAAATTCAGGAAGGCGGCGCGCAGCTGCGGGTCGGCCGACGAGATGAAGGTGCGCAGGTTGATATAACCATAATTGCGTCCGCCTTCGCTGATGATCTTGGCGCCATAGCGGTCGGAAACGGGGTCGAGTTCATAATCGGCCTTGGCGACGGTCACGTCGCTAACCACCCCGGCATTGCTGATGCGCAGCACGCGGGTCACCCCGGGGTCGTTCGGTCCGAGCGCGTTGGTAAGGCCCGCCGTGCCCTCGGCCGCGACGATCGCGCCGACGCTCCGCAGATTGGCGGTGCTGGTCCCGATCGCGATGATCCGCGTGCCGCGGTCGATGCCCGCGGCCAGCGCCGGCGCGCCTTCATAGGCTTCGATCACCGCGATTTCCTGCGCTCCAGGATCATAGGCGAAACGAACCCCGAAACCTGCGCTCGACCCGCTCGAGAAAAAAGCGTCCTCTTCGGCGATGGAGGTGATGTAGGTGAAATAACGATCCTTGCCGAGCGCCCGCGCCGGGGCGACCAGCGCGTCGATATAGGATTCGACATCGCCATAGTTCGCCGCGTTCAACCCGCTCGCGACGTCGCCGGGGAACAGATACCATTCGTCGATCACCGCCTTGGCAAAGGCCTGACGCGTCGACAGGTTGCACCTGGCGGTCGGCGTGGGCGTGGGCGAGGGTGTCGGGGCGACCGTCACCGGACCGCCGCCTCCGCCGCTCGAGCCGCCGCCCCCGCCGCCGCACGATGCAAGCATCAGCGCGGCCAGCGTCGCCGCGGCCACCGACTGTTTCGACCGACCCATCATAGTCTCTCCCGGTTCATTCCATCGATTGGTCCGCGTGGCGATCTACGCGGCCCTTGAATCCTTGCGCGATGACGTAAAGTTCGGGCGATCCCTTGCGGCTCGCCGGCGGCTTGGCATGTTTTACCGTCGTGAAATTCTGCTTGAGGATCGTCAACAACTCGCGGTCGGCGCCGCCTGCGAACACCTTGGCGACGAACGCGCCGCCGGGCACAAGGTTCTGCACCGCGAAATCGGCCGCGGTCTCGGCCAGCCCGATGGTGCGCAGGTGATCGGTCTGCGGATGGCCGACCGTATTCGCCGCCATGTCCGAAATGACCAGGTCGGGGGCGCTGCCCAGCGCTTCGATCAGCGCGCCCGGCGCCGCATCGTCCATGAAATCCATTTCGAGGATTTCGACGCCCTCGATCGGTTCGCAGGGAAGCAGGTCGATCCCCGCGACGCGCGCGCGCGAATTTGCCTTGCGCACGACCTGCGACCAGCCGCCCGGCGTGATGCCCAGGTCGACGACCGCGCGCGCTTTCTTGAGAAAGCCGAATTTCTCGTCGAGCTCGATCAGCTTGTACGCCGCGCGCGATCGATAGCCTTCGGCCTGCGCACGCCGCACATAGGGATCGTTCAATTGCCGTTGCAGCCAGCGCGTCGACGACACGCTGCGCTTGCGCGCGGTCTTGACCCGCACATGCAACCCGCCGCGCGCCCCCGGTCCCTTGGCGCCGCCTTTCCCGCCGCTGCCGCTCATTTGCGATATTCGCGGCGGGTGACGGGTATGTCGCGGCCCTGCATTGCCAGCGTGCGGAGAATGCCTTCGCGGATGCCGCGGTCGGCGACACCGACGCGCGCCGCGGGCCACAGGTCGATGATGCTCTCCAGGATCGCGCAACCGGCGACCACCAGGTCGGCGCGCTCGCGGCCGATGCACGCGATTTCGGCGCGGTCGGCAATGCTCGCCTCGGCGAGCCGGCGGCTGATGTCGCGCATCGCGTCCGCCGGCACGACCAGCCCGTCGACCGCGCGGCGGTCGTATCGCGGCAGGTTCAGGAACACGCTGGCAAGCGTCGTGACGGTGCCGCTGGTGCCCAGCAGGCGCAGCGGCTGGCCGGCAAAGCGTTCGGCGCGCGCGGCAAAGGCGGCAAAGGCATCGCGCGTGACGTCGCGCATGCGGCTGTAGGCGACTTGCCGCGCCACAAGGCTGTCTTCGGGCAGGGGCGCATATTCGGTCAGCGACACGACGCCCCACGGCACACTGACCCAGTCACGGATCTGCACGTCATGGTCGGTCACATCGACGTGCATGAGTTCGGTCGATCCGCCGCCGATGTCGAAGATCAGCGCCGGACCTTCGCCGGGCTCCATCAGGTTGTGGCAGCCGAGGACCGCCAGCTTGGCTTCTTCGGCGGCCGAGATGATGTCGAGCACGATACCCGTTTCGCGCCGGACGCGTTCGGCCAGCTCGCGGCCGTTGCTGGCGCGGCGGCAGGCTTCGGTCGCCACCGCGCGCGACAGCGACACGTGCCGGCGGCGCAGCTTGTCGGCGCAGATCGACAGCGCAGCGACGGTCCGGTCCATCGCTGCCTGGCTGATCCGGCCGGTGCCGTGCAGGCCTTCGCCGAGACGGACGATGCGTGAAAAGGCGTCGATCACGACAAGTTCGCCGTCTTGCGGTCTCGCGATCAGCAGCCTGCAATTGTTGGTGCCAAGGTCGATCGCGGCATAGCTGCGAGGACGGATGACAGGCATCGGGCGCGCGTCGCCGCCGGCCCTGTTTCGTCCTTTCGCCGCCGGCGCCGTCCTTGAACCCGGTCGCGGCGGTCGCCCTGATGGCGCTGCCATTTGCCGCATGGCTAGTATAACCTGTTCTGCTCACGCGTCCGCAAGACCGCGAACGTGCACTTGCCGCGGAGCCTAGGCCTCCCCCGCGCTTATGGCAAGACCTCCTCCCGGCAACCGCTCGCGGACAAGAAAAACCCCGCCCGGCAAGGGGCCGGACGGGGGAAGGGGGGAATGAACTTATTGGGGATCGGGCCTACCTCTTAACGGCAGCCGTCATTTCCCTTGTCGATCGCGCGGCCGGCAATGGCGCCGACGGCGCCGCCGATGATCGTGCCGACGGTCTTGTCGCCGCGGCCGGCGATTTCATGACCGGCAAGGCCGCCTGCGATCGCGCCGATCACGGTCCCGCCGGTGCCCTTATCGCACTGGCGATAATTGCGGCGGTCGCCCCGGTAGTAACGGCGGTCGTTGCGGTAGTCGCGGCGGTCGTAACGGCGATGGTCGCGACGGTCGTAGCGACGGTCGTCGCGGTCGTAACCGCTGTAATAGCTCGAATAGCCGTCGCGGTCATAATAGCCGTTCTGCGCCGCGGCGGGGGTCGCGATACCCAGAGTCGCGGTGGACATCAGGGCGGCGATCGAGAGGGTCACCATCTTTTTCATCGTCGTTCTCCTTCTTTCGTCGTTGGGCCCTTCTGGGCGTTGTCGATGAAGCCCTTATGGGCCCATCGCATTGAGCGAAGCCTGAACATCCTTGTTGGCTGCCGTTCAGCTTCCGGCACCGAAATGCTTCCCTTTCCAGCGGCGCGGCCCTAACCCCCGCGCGATGCGCCGCCTATTTTTCGCTGCCCTGATCTTTCTTTTCCTTGGTCCGGTACCGGGCACCGCTTTTCGCTTTCCTGCGGTCGACCTGACGCAGCACGCTGCTGCGCGGCCGCTTCTTTTCGCGCCGCAGGATGCGGGCGCGGTGCGATTCGTCCGCGGGTGGCGGCTCGAAAGTCCGCACAGCCGGTTCGGCGGCTTTTCGGCGCTCGCCCGCACGCGCCGGGACGCTTTCCTGCTGATCGGCGACAATGGGTATTGGACCCGCTTGCGCATCGGCGCGGACGGGGCGGTGTCGGACGTGCGGATCGAGGCGTTGCCGACGCCCGACGGACGTCCCCGGCGCAAGGCGATGGTCGATTCGGAAGCGCTCGCGCTCGACCCGGCGGGCGGCTGCGCGTGGATCGCGCTCGAAGGGATCAACCAGGTCTGGCGGCTCGACCCCGATCTTTCGGCGATCAAGGCGCGCCGCAAGCTGCCCGGCGCGCGCTGGCCCGCGAATCGCGGGCCGGAGGCGATGGTCCGGCTGGCCGACGCGCGCAGCGTCGTTTTTTCGGAAGATGCCGATGACGATCCGCGCGGGCGCGAGGCGCTGCTCTTTACCGGCGACCCCGCCGAGCCGGGGGCGGCGCCGATTCGCTTCCTCTATGATTCGGACGGGCGCGGGCTCGTCAGCGACGCCGCGCCGCTTCCCGACGGGCGCATCCTGCTTGTCCACCGGCGGTTGGGGTTCGATCCCGTGTTCACGACGATCCTCGCGGTTCTCGACCCGGCCGATATCGCCAAGGATGCGGTGGTTCGTGCGCGGACGATCGGCCGCGTTCCCGTGCCGCTCGCCGAAAATTACGAAGGCGCGGCGGTTTCGGTCGAAGGCGGCCGCACTTGGCTGTGGCTTGTCTCCGACGATAATTTCAACGTCTGGCAGCGCAGCCTGCTGCTGCAATTCGAGCTCGTCGACCTGCCGCCCCGAAAGGCGCCGGACAGCAAAAAGGCCGCGCGGAAACCGGCGGCCTGATTGCGTTTTTGGTGATCTTGAAACGGTTCCAGCCCGTTTCTCCACCAGATGAAAGCGCTTAAGCGGCCTTTTCGGCCAGCTTCTTCGCCACTTCCTTCTTCACCTTGCGGGCGTTTGCCGACAGCTGGTCGTCGCCGGCCTTCAGCAGCCAGTTGTCGAGGCCGCCATTATGCTCGACCGAACGCAGGCCATGGGTCGACACGCGCAGCTTCACGCCCTTGCCGAGCGCGTCCGACAGCAACGTCACATTCTGCAGGTTGGGCAGGAAGGTGCGCTTGGTCTTGTTGTTGGCGTGGCTGACATTGTGGCCAACCTGGCGGCCCTTGCCGGTCAGTTCGCAGATGCGCGACATCGTCTTCGTCCTTGTCCAATAACTGGGTCAAAAAAATTTCGGATCGGCGTCCGGGCACGTCCCGCAAAACGGGCAGAACAGGACCGGAGTGAGCCGGGAAAGGCGCGCGCTTATCGGCTTGCCGGAGATTCGTCAAGCGAATAGGGCGGTTTTATGCCCTCGTTTCCGCTCCCCGAACCGATGCGTCGCGCGCTCGATCTTGCGCGTATCGCCGCCGAATGGGGCGAAGTGCCCGTCGGGGCGGTGATCGTCAAGGATGGGGTCATCGTCGCCGAAGGGCACAACCGCCCGCGCGAATCGCACGACCCGACCGCGCACGCCGAAATCGTCGCGATTCGCATGGCTGCGGCGAAGCTCGGCAACGAGCGGCTCGACGGATGCGACCTCTATGTCACGCTCGAACCCTGCGCGATGTGCGCGGGGGCGATCGCCCATGCGCGAATCGCTCGGCTTTATTATGGCGCCGACGATCCGAAAGGGGGCGCGGTCGTCCACGGCCCGCGTATCTTCGCCCAATCGACGATCCACCACCGGCCGGAGATTTATGACGGGATCGGCGATAATGAGGCGTCGGTGCTGCTGAGGGAGTTCTTCGCCGTCCGGCGTTAGCTGCGGCAGGCGGGGGACGGCCTCGCGACCGTCCCCCCGGCCGCATCAGGCGCCGAACGCCCCGTCGATCGTGTGCATCGCGCCGGTGACGAAGCCCGCTTCGGGACCCGCCAGCCAGGCGACCATGCCCGCGACCTCTTCGGGTCGCCCGTGGCGCTTGATCGCCATGAAGCTGTGCATCAACTCGCGCATCGGGCCGTCTTCGGGGTTGGCGTCGGTGTCGATCGGGCCTGGTTGCACGATGTTGATTGCGATCCCGCGCGGCCCGAAATCGCGCGCCAGCCCGCGCGCCATGCCCTGCAGCGCCGATTTGCTGAGCGCATAGGATGCCATGCCGGGGACCGGCATGCGGTCGCCGTTGACCGATCCGATGACGATGATGCGGCCGCCTTCGGGCATCTGCCGCGCCGCCTCGACCGACGCGTGATAAGGGGCGGTGACATTGACGCGGATCAGCCGGTCGACATCGTCGGGGTCGAGGTCGAGTGCATCGCCGAACAGCGCAAAGCCCGCATTGACGACCAGCACGTCGAGCGGACCGCTCTCGCGTACGCGCGCCATTACCGCGTCGCGGTCGCCGCTGTCGGTCGGCACCGCGCTCGTCCCGGTCTCGGCTGCGAGCTGCTCGGCCGCCTCGCGCGAGCCATTGTAGGTGAACACGACTTTTGCGCCGTCGGCGGCGAAGCGGCGCACGATCGCCGCGCCGATCCCGCGGCTGCCGCCGAGGACGAGCACGGATTTTCCTTGAAATTCGGACATAGGGAGACTCCTTGCTTATTAATGTAGGGAGCATTACATAAAATCACACAAGCCATCGTCAAGGTATTTTGTAATAGTGACTACAAATAAATCCAGAACCCGCGGCCGCCCGCGCCGTTTCGATCCCGAAGCGGCGGTTGCGACCGCGCAGCGGCTCTTCCATGCACGCGGCTATGACGCGGTCAGCGTCGCGGACGTTACCGATGCGCTCGGCATCAACCCACCCAGCTTCTATGCCGCCTTCGGCAGCAAGGTCGGCCTCTACCAGCGCGTTCTCGATCACTGGACCGATACCGAAGCCATCCCGCTCGCCGACATATTGCGCGCCGATGTCCCCGTCGCCACCGCCCTTGCGGCGATGCTCGAGGACGCCGCGCGCCGCTATGCGTCCGATCCGGCTGCGGGCGGCTGCCTCGTGCTCGAAGGCACGCGCTGCACCGATGACGGCGCGCGCGAAGCTGCGCTGACGCTTAACCTCGGGGCGGAAAGCTTCATCCGCGATTATATCGCGGCGCGGCACCCCGAGGCGGCCGAGGAGGCGGCCGATTTTGTCAGCACGACGATGTCGGGACTGTCGGCCAAGGCGCGCGCCGGGTACGACCTGCCGCGCCTGCTCGCGACAGCGCGCCTCGCCGGGCGGGTCCTTGCGCAAATCCTGCCCGCGTGAATGACGCCCTCTTGCGAAGGCGCCCAGACGCGGCATAGTCGCTGTCATGCACCGCCTCAACGCCCCGCTCGCCCTCGCCGCCGCCCTGATCGCCGCCGCGCCCGTCCACGCCAAGCCCGCCGATGCGGGGGCCGCGAAGCAGATCCTGAAGGACAGTATCGCGATCCCGACGGTCGAAGGGCGCGGCAAGGTGCCCGAGCTGGCGGCCTATTATGCCGGCGTGCTCAAGGCCGCCGGTTATGCCGACGCCGATATCGAGATCACCCCGATGGGCGAGACCGCGACCTTCGCCGCAACACTCCATGGTACCACGAAGCAAAAGCCGATCGTGTTGCTCGGTCATATGGACGTGGTCGAGGCCGACTCCAAGGACTGGACGCGCGATCCCTTCGTGCCGGTCGAGGAGAATGGCTATATTTTCGGCCGTGGGTCGGAGGATAACAAGTTCGACGTTTCGATGATGGTCGCGACGATGGCGCAGCTGAAGAAGGACGGGTTCAGGCCGAAGCGATCGATCATCCTGCTGCTTTCGGGCGACGAGGAAACGCAGATGGCGACAACGCGCGCGCTGGCGGCGAAATATAAGAACGCCGAATTTGCATTGAATGGCGACGGCGGCGGCGGGCTGATCGGCGAGGATGGCAAGCCGCAATATTATGGGCTTCAGGCGGGCGAGAAAACCTACGCCGACTTCACGCTCGAGGTCACCAACCCCGGCGGACACAGCTCGCGACCGTCGGACGTCAATGCGATCGTCCAGCTGTCGAACGCGCTCGCCAAGGTCGGCGCCTATCGCTTCGCGCCGCAGCAGAACGAGCTGACCAAGGTCGGCATGCCGATCGTCGCCGAGCAGGTCGACGGCGACATCGGCGCGGCGCTGAAAGCCTTTGCCGCGGACCCATCGGATACGAAAGCGATCGCGACGATCCGCGCCGACCCCGAATATGTCGGCCAGATCGGTACAACCTGCGTGCCGACTTTGGTCAAGGGCGGCCATGCTGAAAATGCGCTGCCCCAGCGCGCGACCGCGAACATCAATTGCCGCATCTTTCCCGGCGTCCCGGTCGAAACGGTGCGCGCCGAACTCGAAAAGGCGATCGCCGACCCGGCGGTCAAGGTGAACCCCGATCCCGACGCGAGCGCCAGCGACGCTTCGCCGCTGCGCCCCGATGTAATGGCGGCGGTGACGAAGGCGGTGCATGCGCGCGCGCCGGGCCTGCCAATCATCCCGTCGATGAGCGCGGGCGCAACCGACAGCTATCATTTCCGCATCCAGGGCGTGCCGAGCTATGGCGTCGCGGGCCTCTTCTCGAAGGCCAGCGACAGCTATGCGCACGGCCTCAACGAGCGCGTCCCCGTTGATGCGATCGCCCCGGCGCTCGCGCATTGGGACAGCCTGCTACGCGATCTGTCGAAATAGGCGGCGGTGCTATGCCGATAATCCGATCTCGGGCGCCGCGCGGAGTCGCGCGGCGTCGCGCAGCGGCGGCAGACCAAAGGCGCGGTTGTAATCGCGATTGAATTGGGACGGGCTTTCGTAGCCGACGTGGAAGCCCGCACTCGCTGCGTCCATCGCCTCCGAGACCATCAAGCGCCGCGCCTCCAGCAAGCGCAGCCGCGTACGATATTGCAGCGGGCTGAAGCGGGTCACGCTCTTGAAATGCTCGTGAAAGGATGACGGGCTCATTCCCGCGAGCTCCGCCAGATGGTCGATGCTGAAACTGCTCGCATAATGGTCCTTGATCCAGGCCACCGCGCGGCTGATCTGGTGCAGCCGCGTGTCTGCGGTCGCGATGTGGCGCAGCATCGCACCCTGCGGTCCAGTCAGCAGCCGATACAATATCTCGCGTTCGATCAGCGGCGCCAGCGCGGCAATATCGGCCGGCGTGTCGAGCAGCCGCAGCAGGCGGAGGGCAGCGTCGAGCAACCCCGCATCGGTGTCGCCAACCGCGATCGACGAGGCATGGTTGCTGTGCGGCACGCGCGCGTCGTGCGCGAGCAGCAGGTCGCTCAGCACCGCGACGTCGAGGTCCAGTTTCAGGCAAAGATAAGGATCGTCTGCGCTGGCATCGACGACCATCCCGTTCACCGGCAGGTCGACCGATACGACCAGGAATTGCGCGCTGTCGTAAATGAAGCTCGCATCGCCGATCAGCACCCGTTTGCGGCCGCTGACCGCCAAGCAAAGCGAAGGTTCGTACACGACGGGCATGGGGGCGCTGGGTTCGGAGCTACGGACAAGCGATACACGCGGCAAAGGGCAGGGGTGAATCCCGTCGGTCGGCCGGTGTCGAAGGAACAATGACCGCATTTCCTGAAGTGTCGTCATGATGCTGATCTTGCAGTCTTGCCGCGCCTCGGCAAGCGGAAAGCTTTTCTTCCGCAGGATCGTGCAATTATCGCGGAGGCGTGTTCTACCGCTCTCCCGCCCGACGCGTCCAAAAGCCGGTCGACGGACGGCAAAGGGCCGCCCGGCCTCGATGGAGACGATCATGAGCAGTGTAACCGAAAAAGTCATCCTGATCACCGGCGCGAGCAGCGGCATCGGCGCCGCGACGGCGCGCGAACTCGCCGCGTCCGGTGCAAGGCTTCTCCTTGGTGCGCGGCGCACCGACCGGCTCGAATCGCTCGCGGCCGAAATCGCCGCTGCCGGCGGCACCGCGGACTATCGCGCGCTCGATGTCACCAGCCGCGACGACATGCAGGCGTTTGTCGATCATGCCATGACGCGTTTCGGCCGCGTCGATGTGCTGGTCAACAATGCCGGCATCATGCCGCTGTCGCCGCTCGCCGCGCTGGAGACGCAGAATTGGGACGCGATGATCGACGTCAACATCCGCGGCGTCCTCAACGGCATCGCGGCAGCACTGCCCAGCTTTACCGCACAAGGGTCGGGGCATTTCGTCAATGTCGCGTCGCTCGGCGCACATTATGTCGTGCCGACCGGCGCGGTCTATTGCGCGACCAAATTTGCCGTGTGGGCCATCACCGACGGCATCCGCCAGGAACATCGCGACGTCCGCGCGACGATCATTTCGCCCGGTGTGGTCGAATCCGAACTCGGCCATGATATCACCGATCCGGGCAGCGCCGCCGCGATGGCGGAGTTTCGAAGCATTGCGATCACCCCCGACGCGATCGCCCGCGCGATCCGCTTCGCGGTCGAACAGCCCGACGATGTCGATGTCAGCGAGATCATCGTGCGCCCGGTCAAGGGCAGCTTCTGAGCCCCTGCCGGCGGCGTTGCTAATCGAGCAGCGCCGCCACGGCCTTTTCAATCATCGTCACCGCCGCCTCGGCGCCGAAACTGTCGGCGTCGAGCGACAGTTCCAGCCACAGGCCGTCGACCATCGCGGTGAGCATGATCGCGAGCCGCGCCGCGTCCGATGCACCGCACGCGGCCAATAATTCGCAAAGCCGGGCGCGATAGCCCGCATAGCTTTGCGCATGGATCGCCGCCATGCGCGCGTCGCTTCGCGCGAGCGCCCAAAAGGCGGTCCACGCGCCGAGCAATTCGGCGTCGGTGACCGGAGGGCGGAAGCTGGCGGTGAGATAGGCGGTCAGCCGCGCGCGCGGATCGGCGCCGACTGCGTCCTCGGCAGCCGCGAAAATCGCGTCCATCCGGTCGCTCGTCGCCTGATAGGTCGCGGCGACCAGATCGTCGATGCCGCCGAAATAATGGCGCAGCAGCCCCGGCGACACCCCCGCCTTTGCGCAGATCGCACGGACGTTTGTTCCCGCAAGGCCATGTTCCGCGAGCACCGCGGCGGTTGCCTCGATCAGGTCTGCGCGGCGGGCGTCGGCGCTTTCGCGCGTAAAGGCTTGGCGAGCGGTCTGCATGTTGTTATACGTTCGTATAACAAGGAACGAGCCATGGCAACTGCACCGCTTCGCGATTCGAATCTGGACCCTCTCGACGGTTGGTCGTTACCTGCGTGGACCTACAGCGACCCCGATTTCTACAATGCTGAAATGGAGCGGATTTTCCGCCCGAGCTGGCAGGTCGTCTGCCACGACAGCGATATCCCGAACGTCGGTGACTGGCACAGCATCGACTATTGCGGCGAGAGCGTGATTCTGGTGCGTGGCACCGACAGCAACGTTCGCGCCTTCACCAATGTCTGCCGCCATCGCGGCTCGCGCCTCGTAGACGGCGCGGCAGGCTGCGCGAAAAAGCTCGTCTGTCCCTATCACGCCTGGACTTACGAACTCGACGGCCGGCTGAGCGGCGTTCCCGATTCGGCGAGTTATCCCACGCTCGACAAGAGCAATGCGGGGCTCGTCGTCGTCGGCCTCGAACAATGGCGCGGCTTCTGGTTCGTCCGGCTCGAGAATGACGGTGGCCCGTCGGTCGCGGCGATGATGGCGCCCTATGAGGCGATGGTCGAACCCTATCGTTTCGAGCACCTCGGCGCGCTCGGCCGCGTCACGCTCCGCCCGCGCGACGTGAACTGGAAAAATGTCGGCGACAATTATTCGGACGGCCTCCACATTCCCGTCGCCCATCCCGGCCTCACCCGCTTGTTCGGCAAAAGCTATGGCGTCGAGGCCGAGGAGCGGGTTGACCGCATGTGGGGCGACCTGATCGACCGGCCCTCGGTGAACTGGTCCGAGCGCATGTATCAGCGCCTGCTGCCGCCGGTGCCGCACCTGCCCGAAGACCGGCAGCGTCACTGGCTCTATTTCAAGCTCTGGCCCAATGTCGCCTTCGACATCTATCCCGACCAGGTCGATTTCATGCAATGGTTGCCGACCGGGCCGACGACTTGCCTGATCCGCGAAATTTCATACGTGCTGCCCGATGAGCGGCGCGAGATGAAGGCGGCGCGTTATCTCAACTGGCGCATCAACCGGCAGGTCAACGCCGAGGATACGGCGCTGATCACCCGCGTCCAGCAAGGCATGCAGTCGAAAAGCTTTTCGATGGGGCCGCTCAGCGACAAGGAAGTGTGCCTCAAGCATTTCTGTTCGCGGATGCGCGACATCATCCCCGAGGCGCGGCTGGAGCACGCGCCGCGGGCGGGTTGGAGCCGGTAAAATTCACCTCCCGCTTGCGGGAGGGGTTAGAGGAGGGCCTGTTTCCTCCCGGTCGATTGTCAGTGGGACAGGCCCTCCCCCGGCCCTTCCCGCAAGCGGGAGGGGAGAATGAAGAGCGACCTTCCAGTCATCATCGTCGGCGGCGGACCCGCCGGCATGGTCGCGGGGCTGCTCTTCGCGCGCGCCGGGGTGCGCGTGACCGTGCTCGAAAAACACGCCGATTTCCTCCGCGATTTCCGCGGCGACACCGTCCACCCCTCGACGCTCGAGCTGTTCAACGAAATCGGACTGCTCGAAGAACTTCTCAAGGAACCGCACGCCGCGATCGACACGATGACGCTGGGCCTGCTGGGTGGGCGCTATACGATTGCGACGATGAAGCATCTGCCCGTCGCGGCGCGCTTCGTCGCGATGATGCCGCAATGGGACCTGCTCGATTTCATCGCGGGGCAGGGCAGGCGTTACCCGACCTTCGACCTGCGCATGTCGACCGAGGCGACGGGGCTCATCTATGACGCCGGCGGACGCGTCAGCGGTGTGACGCTCGCGAACGGCGAGGTCTTGCCCGCGCGGCTCGTCATCGCTGCCGACGGGCGCCGCTCGGTGCTGCGCGATGCCGCCGAATTGCCGCTCGAAGATTTGGGCGCGCCAATGGACGTGCTGTGGTTCCGCGTCCCCGTGCCTGCGGGTATGGACATGTCCGAAGTCGCACTCGGCTCGGTCGACACGCGCGGGATGGTCGTCGCGATCCCGCGCGGCGATTATTGGCAATGTGCCCGGATCATCGAAAAGGGCGGTTTTGCCGCGATCGAGGCGCGCGGCATCGCGACCTTCCGCGAGCAGGTCGTTGCTATCGCCCCCGGCCTTGCCGCGGGGATCAATGCGATCCACAGCTTTGCAGATGTAAAATTGCTTTCGGTCGCGCTCGACCGGCTGACCCGCTGGTCGCGTCCCGGGCTGCTCGCGATCGGCGACGCCGCGCACGCAATGTCCCCCGTCGGCGGGGTCGGCATCAACCTTGCGGTGCAGGATGCCGTTGCCGCGGCGAATATCCTTGCCGCACCGCTTGCCGGGGGCGCCGATCCCGACCCATTGCTCGCCCGCGTGCAGGCGCGCCGTTGGAAACCGACGGTACGGATGCAGGGGCTCCAGCGTTTCGCGCACCGGAATATCATCGAACCGATGCTCCGCGGCGAAATTACCCGCGTGCCCCTCGCGGTGCGCCTGCTCGACCGCATCCCGCTGCTCCGCCGCATTCCAGGCCGCATTCTCGGCCTTGGCTTCGGCCGGCAGCATGTCCAATCCCCGCTTGCGAAAGACTTTTCATGACCAAAGCCTATGACGCGTTGATTATCGGCGCCGGCCACAACGGCCTCGTCTGCGCCTTCTATCTTGCCAAGGCGGGGCTGAGAGTGCGGATCGTCGAGGCGCGCGACGTCGTCGGCGGCGCCGCGGTGACCGAGGAGTTCGCGCCGGGGTTCCGCAATTCGGTCGCGAGCTACACGGTCAGCCTGCTCCAGCCGAAGGTGATCGCCGACATGAAGCTCGCCGATCACGGCTATCGCGTGATCGAGCGGCCGATCAGCAATTTCCTGCCGCAAGAGGATGGCGGCTATTTGAAGCTCGGCGGCGGGCTCGAACGCACGCAGGCCGAGTTTCGCAAGTTCAGCGCGCGCGACGCCGAGGTGCTGCCCGCCTATTATGACGCGCTCGAAAATGTCGCCGAATTGCTCCGCGATCTCGCGCTCAAGGTACCGCCCAACGTCGGCGAGGGGCTGCGCACCTTGCTCGACGGCGCGCGGCAGGGGCGGCGCTTCGCGACGCTCAGCCTCGAACAACAGCGCGACGTGCTCGACCTCTTCACCAAGTCGGCGCGGACGATGCTCGACGCTTGGTTCGAGAGCGAAGCGGTCAAGGCCGCCTTCGGCTTCGACGCGGTCGTCGGCAATTATGCCAGCCCCGACACGCCCGGCAGCGCCTATGTCCTGCTCCACCACGTCTTTGGCGAGGTGAACGGCAAGAAGGGCGCGTGGGGCCACAGCGTCGGCGGCATGGGCAAGATCACCGAGATCATGGCGAAGGTTTGCCGCGACATGGGGGTCGAGATCAGCCTCGAAAGCCCGGTTGCGAAAGTGCTTGTCGATGGCGGCAAGGCGGTCGGCGTCAAGCTCGTCGGCGGCGAGGAGATCGCGTCGGCGCGCGTCATCGCAAACGTCGGGCCGAAACTGCTCTACGAACGGATGATGGACGCAAGCGACCTGCCCGCGGGTTTCGAACGCCGGATCAAGGGGTTCAAGGCGGGCAGCGGCACCTTCCGCATGAATGTCGCGCTCAGCGAGCTCCCAAAATTCACCTGCCTTCCGGAACCCGGCGAGCATCACCAGTCGGGGATCATCCTCGCGCCGACGCTCGATTATATGGACCGTGCCTTCCTCGACGCGAAGCAATATGGCTGGTCGAAGGCGCCGATCGTCGAGATGCTGATCCCGTCGACCGTCGACGACAGCCTCGCGCCTCCGGGCCAGCATGTCGCGAGCCTCTTCTGTCAGCAGTTCGCGCCCGAATTGCCTGACGGCCGCAACTGGGACGACGAGGAGAAAGCCGCCGCCGATTGCATTATCGACACCGTCGAAAAGCACGCTCCCGGTTTCCGCGCGAGCATCATCGCCCAGACGCGGCTGTCGCCCAAGGGCCTCGAACGCAAGTTCGGGCTCGTCGGCGGCGACATCATGCACGGCAATATGAGCCTCGACCAGCTGTGGGCCGCGCGCCCGGTGCTCGGCAATGGCGGCTATCGCGGGGCGGTCAAGGGGCTCTATATCTGCGGCGCGGGCACGCACCCCGGCGGCGGTGTCACGGGCGCGCCGGGGCACAATGCCGCGCATGTGATCCTGCGCGACCGGAGCCTATTCGCCCCGCGCTGGCGCTGAGCAGAAACCGATCGCTTGCAGCATCGCCGGGCGCGCCGCCTGCTCGCGCTGCAGACGCTCGACCAGCGTCTTGTCGTCCTGCGCCCCCAGAAAGCGCAACTGGCGTGCAACGACCGCGAAGTCGCCGAGCGTCAGCCCGTCGGCCCGGTCGAGTAGGGCGGGCGCTTCGCGTCCGAAGAAATGGCTGAATGCCCGCCGTGCCCGTGCCGTGTCGAGTGCGCGCATCTCGACCTTGAAGACGAAGCGGCGCGCCGATGCGGGATCGAGCCTTGCGGCATGGTTGGTCGCCGCGGCGAAGGGCAGGGGATGCTCCTCCATCCAGGTCAGCAGTTCGTTGACCTGACTGACTTCCCAGCCCGCTGACGCGCCGTGCCGGTCGGCGAGCAGCGAATCGACCTCGTCGAAAAATAGCATCGCTCTTTGGCGCCTTGCTTCGGCGAACGCGCCGGCGATGCGCTTCTCGGTCTCGCCGACCCATTTCGACATCAGATCCGACGCGCGCTTGACGTGGAGCGGACGCCCCAACTGCCGGGCCAGCGCCTGCACCGCCTCGGTCTTGCCCGTTCCCGGCAATCCGGTGAGCAGCAGCGAGAAATCGGCCGGCGCTCCTGCGCGCGTCAACTGCGCGAAAAGGGCCGGCAGGTCGGTATCGGCGACGAGCAGGCTTTCGTCGAAGGCGCGCGGCGCGCGGGGTTCGATGTCGTGCCCGTGCATGGCCCCAAGCACAGACCCCGCAAAGCGGCTTGCGCTCGCCGGGTCGCCGGCCAGCCCGGCGGCGCGCGCAGCGACGCGGAACA
Source organism: Sphingopyxis sp. H115 (assembly GCF_001468465.1). Lineage (GTDB taxonomy): Bacteria > Pseudomonadota > Alphaproteobacteria > Sphingomonadales > Sphingomonadaceae > Sphingopyxis. Next base: position 13,300 of record NZ_LNSA01000004.1, on the reverse strand, counting down.
GCGATGCCGCCTCGGGTGCGCGTGCCGCCAGGGCTTGCAACGCCGGATCGACCGCGACCGCTTCCTCGGCGCTTACCCGCTCCAGCATCGCCGGACTGTGCGCGACGCCGGGAAAATCCATGCGGACCGACAGGCTGAACCGGCGCAGAATGGCGGGATCGACATCGACGATGGAGTTCGATGTCCAGATGACCGGCACGACATTGTCCTCGAGCAGTCGGTTCACGAACAGCTTCGATCCGGCCCGGTTGCGAATGCGCCCATCCGGTTCGGCCTGCGCGTTGCCGAGCAGATCTTCCATCTCGTCGAACAGCAACAGGGCGCGCCCGCGCTTCTCAAGCGTGCGCAGCGCCAGCCGCAACGCGGCGACGCGGTCGAATCGGCTCGGCTCCTCCCCGTCGCTGTCGGCTTCGCCCACTGCATGCAACGGCTCGCCGAGCGCGGCTGCGAGCGTCCGCGCGAGTTCGGTTTTCCCCGTTCCCGGCGGCCCGTGGATCAGGATATTGATCCCGCGCGCACCGCCGGCCAGCGCGCCGCGCAGGAGCGCGAGTGCCAGGTTGGCTTCGCTCTGCTGCGCAGGGAAGTCGGCGAGCGCATGGCGCGCACGCTGCCGCTGCCCGAGCAGGCCGTCCAGCAGGCTTTCATGCTGCCCGGCCTTGGCGTCCAGCAGGCGCTCGAACGACCAGCAGAGGCCGAACTCGATCTTTCCTTCCTTGCCTGTCCAGCGCCCGACGAGATCGAGCCGCACTACTTCGGCGGAGCGAATGGCGTGCGGTGCGAAGCCGGTGAGCGTTCCGGCCAGCGCCTCCATGTCGAGTGCCTCGGCTTCGACGAGCTTGACGAGGCTGCGCGTCAGCGGCCCGCGATCCATGGCGGTAGCGAAGAGCAGCAGCGCACGCTCTTCGGCGGCGAGGTCGAGCGCGTCGGCCAGCCGGTTCGCCTGAATCAGGTTTTCCTCTCCGCGCGTTTCGGGCGGCGGGGCCAAGGGCCCGAGCAACCCCGCGCGGACAATCGCCTTGTCTTCGAACCCGAGCGCGGCGGCGCGCGCGCGGGCCCAACCGAGCAGCGCCCGGCCGGTCCTGGTCTTGCCGGGATGATCCGCGGCGATGGCGCGCGCGAGAGCGCGCGCCCAAAAGCTGTCGTGCAACATAAATACCTGCCTGCAGCCGGCGGACGCACGGCGCCCGGCGGCAGAAGTGATGATTGGCGGGTTGGAAATTGCGGCAGCGCCCGTGGCGCACCGCCTCAGGACGAATGCGCTACGACAGCGGGCGGATGCCGCAGGGTTTCAACCCCTGAATATTTCGGCGGTCCGACACGTCACGTCTCCGAAAAAAGGCCTGGCACCGGGCCAGTGGAGCGCGGCCGATAGGCCATTTTTTGTTATTGCACAAGGCGTCGGGCGACGACGGCGCGCCGTTGGCGCATCAGCAGGTAGATCGGCACACCCGCAGCGGTCATGACGAGACTCCACAGGCTGGCCTCGATCCCGGCGCCGTAAAAGGCCCAGCAGCTATAGGCAAAGCCCGCGATCGTGGCGGCGGCGAAGCCCGCGGAGACTTTGAGGGTGCCCTGCCGTTCGAGGACCAGCGCCGCGAGCGATCCGACGATATAAAGGATGATCGCGGTCGACGTCGTGACCTTCACCATGAAGGCGAACAGGTCGGCGAGCCCGCGCGAATAATTGGCATAGACGATGAGGCTCGCGAGCCCGCTCGACACGAGCTGGGTGACCCACGGCGAGGCATATTCATTGTCGCGGCCGAACGCCTGCGGCAGCAGGCGGCGGCGCGCGAGGTCACGCGGGATGTCGCCCTGTAACAGCACGAAGCCGTTGAGCGCGCCCAGCGCCGCGATCGCTGCAAACAGCGCGACGATGTCGCCGGCGGCGGGGCTGACGAGGCGACCGAAGAAGGTCGCATAGGCCGCGTTCGACTGCTGCAGCACGTCGAGCGGCACCAGCAGCGTCACCGTCGTGCACGACAACAGGTAGAGCAGGCCGACCGCGGCTGCCGCGATCACTGTCGCGCGCGGGACGGTGCGTTCTGGGTCCTTGACGCGGTCGCTGACGACGCATGCGCTTTCGAAACCGAGCAGCGCGAACAGGGTCAGTGTCGCCGCCGAGCTGACCCCCGACAGGCTGAGGGGTTCGGTCCCCGCCATCGTTGGCGGCGGCGCGGCGCCACTGCCGAGCGCCCAGGCGCCGACGATCACCGCGCCGATCACGGGAATCAGTTTGAGGCCGAGGGTCAGGAGCTGCGCGCCGCCGGCGCGGCGGACGCCGAACAGGTTGACCAGGGTGAAGAACCAGATGCAGCCGATCGCGATCCACGCGGGCGCTGCCCCCTGGTCGCCGAGCCAGGGCATCAGGATCGACATGTTGCTGATCGCCGCGACCGCTAGCGTCGCCACCACCGTCCAGCAACTGATCCAGTAACTCCATGCGACGATGAAACCCGTCCCGGGGCCGAAAGCCGCGGCGCCATAGGTGAAGGCGGCGCAGCCTTCGGGCAGCCGCTTCGCGAGTCGCGCAAACACGACCGCGAGGCAGAGCGTACCCGCGATCGACACGCCCCAGCCGATCACCGCGTTCCAGCCGAGCGGAGCCAGATCGCGCGGGAGCAGGAACACCCCCGACCCGATCATATTGCCCATGCCGAGCGCGACGCACATCAAAAGGCCGAGCTTTTGGCCCGGCCTTTCGCTGTTGGTCGTCCTATCGGTTACCCGGTCAGAAATCTTTGCTCACCTTGATCCCGATCAGTCGCGGGCGGATGACATTGTCGTAAAAGACGCCGCCGGTGTTGCTGATCCCGTCGGGGTCGCCGCAGATCGATTCGCCGCACTGGACCGCGCTGTTGATGACGCCGTTGCTGTTGAACAAATTGGTCGCGAACAGCTCGGCATCCCAGCTTTCGCCCTTGACGCCAATGCTAAAGTCGACGGTCGTATAGGCCTTAAAATTGCCGACGATGCCATTCTCGAACGGACGCAGGTCGGACCGGCGCTTGCCGATATGGTTGGCCGCGAACTGGATATGGCCGTCCATGCCCTCGATCGGGAATTCATAGCGCGCCACCGCATTGCCCTTGAACTTGGCGGTAACGGGCAGGCGCGAACCCGCCGGCGCAAGCAAGGCATTGGCGTCGGGCAGCGTATCGGCATCGGTCCCGTCAGGTCCCGGGATCGTGCAGTCGAACTCCGGGTTGGCGAATTTGCAGAAATCGCGGCGGATCGTCGCGTCATTGTAGCTGCCGCCAAGGTTCAGCGAGAAGCCGCCCTCGCGGAAGCTCAGATCGGCTTCGATCCCTCGGATGCGCGCGATACCCGCGTTGCGAATTTCGGTGAGGCCGTTGGCGCCGAGGAAGGAGAGCTGGATATTATTCCAGTCCTCCTGATAGACCGCGCCGTTGAAGCGGAACGGGCCAAAACTGGTCTTCCAGCCGAACTCATAATTGTCGAGCGTATCGGGACCGTAAGGCGGCAAGGTGCCGCGGCGATTTATGCCGCCGGGACGGAAGCCGCGCGACCAGGTGCCATAGATCATGACATCGTCGGTGACCTTATACGTCAGGTTCAGCTTGTGGATGAAATCGGTGTCGCTCGTGCTCTTGTCGAGGTTGGTGCACGGAGAACCCGAAACGATCGGCCCCCCAAAACAGGCCGCCTCGCCGGTGCGGCTCGAATAGCCCGCCGAATAGCCGAAAAAGCCGACAAGGCTGTTGTCGAACTTGTACACGCGGCCGCCGCCGGTCAGCGTCAACTTGTCGGTGATATCGAAACTGATTTCGCCGAACGCTGCATAGTCGCGGTCGACGCGCAGCTGCTTGGTCAGCCAGATATCGCTGTCCGTCCCGGTGACGGTGATCGAATCGGCGATATTGTCGATAACATAATTCTGTTCGATATTGTGCGACTGGCGCTGCCAGAACACCCCGCCGATGAATCGGATACGCGCGTCGGCGGGCGACGCGACGCGAACTTCGGCAAAGCTGCGCTTATAGCGGTCGATGCCCTGGATATATTGGTTCGGGCTGACGAGATCGCCGTTATTGTCATAGAAATAGGCGCCATAGCCATAGAGGGCGTCATAAAAATAGGCATAGTCCGAATAGTCGCTTTCGGTTGTCGTCTTGCGCCGCAGGTGCCCGCCGGTTGCGGTCAGGTCCCAGCTGCCGATCTTGCCCTCGATCGTCAGCGCTGCCTGGATCCATTTGTCCTTGCTGACCTCGGGGTTATACTGGACCGTCTGCAGCTTGCGCGTCACCGCGCTGGACCGTTCCTGCGCAAAGCTGCCATTGGCTTTCTGCACCTGGCCCATCAGCGTCGGGCGGATCGTCCAGTCGTCGTCGAGGTCGATGCCTAGCGCGAGGCGGGCGCCATAGGTATCGACGTCGTTATAATCCTTTTCGACGAGCGCGGCATTGTCCTGTGTCGCCGCGGCGGTGCCCTGTTCTGCTTCCAGCGAAGGATAGATGCGGCTGCCCGCGATATTGTCGATATAGCCGGCGTCGTGGCGATACCAGCCGACGAGGCGCAGCGCGGCGCGCTCGCCCAGCGGGGCGTTGATGAAGCCTTCGGCAACGCCGCCGATACCGCCGCTCGTGACGCTGTTGAGTTCGATCCCCAGCGAGCCATAGGTGCCGCTGGTGTCGGGCTGGTTGGTGACGAGCTTGATCGTGCCCGCCATCGAGCTCGCGCCATAGAGCGTGCCCTGCGGCCCCGCGAGTGCCTCGACGCGCGCGAGGTCATAGGCGTGGATGTCGAGCGAGCCCTGGATCGTCGTGATCGGCATCTCGTCGAGATAGGTGCCGACGGTCGGCAGCGATGCCGAGTGGTTGGCATTCTCGCCCGATGCGACGCCGCGGAAATAGACCTGGCTGAACCCGGGCGCGAGCGTCTGGATCGTCACCGACGGCAGGAATTTGACGACGTCCTGGAATTCCTTGACCTGAAGCTCGCCGAGCCGTTCGTTGCCGATCGCGGTGATCGCCAGCGGCACGTCCTGAAGATTTTCCTCGCGCTTAGAGGCGGTGACGACGATGTCGCTGTCACCCCCCGTATTCGACTGCAGCGCCAACGCCGTTCCCGACGTGGCAAGGATGGTGCTACCGAGCAGCATCGCGCCGCCCTTAACCCAAAGTGCCGACCGATTCCGCATCATGGACCCCCCACAGATGACAAGCATGTGACATGAGAATGACGCGGTGCAGCGCAAGCGCAAGTCTAGTTCGTCGGCGCGCCCGGCCGTTGGTCGAAAATGTCGCCAGATGTTGCCCAAAGGCAACGAATTTACCCTGTGGTTGGCCGATATTCGTCCGGAACGGCCGGATAGGCGCTCGGAACAGGCCCCAGCGCCTCCTCCAGCGGTCCGAGCCACCGGGCATAAGGTCGCCATTGGTCGACCCCGTCGCGGTTGATCGGGCGACGCACCTGTTCGCTCGACGCCGTGCGCACCGCGCGCGCATTGGCATGGAAATCCATGCAGCCCTCCTCGAACGGCTGTCCGAGGAAAGCGAGCAGGGCGCGCACCTCGGCCTCCGGATCGCTCAATAGCGCCTCATGGATGACCCGGTGGATGCGCCCCGGCTGCACCGCGTCGAGATGCGCCATCAGCCGCACATAGTCGCGGTAATAGGCGCCCATGTCGGACAGGCGGTAACTGAACGCCTGTCCCTTGGCGAAATGCTGGCGGAAATTCGACCAGCAGCAATCGAGCGGGTGGCGCCGCGCGTCGATGATCCTAGCATTGGGCAGGATCAGCCGGATCAGCGGGGTATAGAGCCAATTGTTCGGCAGCTTGTCGATATAGAGCGGCTTGGCGGTCTTGCGCTGCACTGCGGTGCGGCGAAGGAAGGCGGCCCCCATCTCGGCGAGCTTGTCGGTCGAAGCCTCGGCGAGGGCGGCGATCCAGTGGCGGCCGTCACCCTTCGTCTCGCGGCCGAGGCCGAGCGCGAGCGCGGGGATGTCGGGCAATTCCATCGTCCCCTCGATCGCCGAATGACTAGCCAAAATCTGTTCGATCAGCGTCGATCCGGCGCGCGGCATCCCCAGGATGAAGACCGGGTCGCCGCTGGGGTCCCCCTGTCCGGCGCGTTCGGCAAAGAAGCCGGCGGTGCAGGTCGCGATCGCCGTATCGACGATCGCGCGCGTCTCGGCGGCGTCATAGCCGAGTTGGCCGGCGCGAATCGCATTGCCCGCGGCATAATGGCGGAACGCAGCGGCAGGCTCGCCCGCATCGTCATAGGCCTTGCCCAGCGCGAAATGCAGGTGCAGCCGGTCGTCGTCGCGCTCGGTGCCGGCGGGCGCGGCGGTCGCGAGTGCCGCTTCCATCGCCTGCCGGTCGGCTTCGCCAAAGCGAATGGTTTTGAGGTTGGCGAGGCTCCACCAGATTTCGCCCAGTCCCGGCTCGGCATCGAGGCCGCGGCGATAGGCGGCAACGCTGTCTTCCTGGCGTCCCACCGTCTTCAGCATATGGCCGTAACTCATCCACAGCTTCGCATGGCCGGGGAAGCGCTCGACCAGCTCGGCATAAAGCGCGATCGCTTCGTCATAGCCGCCGATCCGGCCGAGCGCGGCGGCCTTCAGATTCGCGTGCGCGGGGTTGTCGGGGTCGCCCGCCAGCACCGCGTCGAGCGTTTCGACAGCCTCGGCATAGCGGTTTTGCTTGTAAAGCACGGTGGCGAGATTGGCGCGCGCCGCGCCGAACCCCGGCGCCAGTTCGAGCGCGCGGGTGAGCAGTTTTTCGGCGTCGCCATAGCGGCCGATCCGCCCGGCGACTTCGGCGAGCATGCGGATCGCCGCGACGTCGGTCGGGTCTTCCTTCAGCCGCGCGCGGAGTGCCGCTTCGGCATCGGGCAGGCGGTTTTCGGCGAGCGCGAGCGCCGTATCGATCATCGCCTCGTCATGCACCGCGGCGGCAACCGCCGCGAGCGCGGCCTCGGCGGCCTCGTCTTCGCGCCCCAGCCGGCGCAGCGCTTCTGCCGCGATCCGGTGCGCCGCTGCCGAGGTAGGGACGGCACCGACGATCGCGCGCGCCTGCTCGAGCGCGGCGCCGGGCTGCCCGTTCAGCAGCCGGCGGGCGTTGGCGAGCGCTTCGTCATGGGTGACCGTCGCCAATGCCGCGCCTCAGCTCGCGGCCCGCGCTTTGCCGATGGCCTGCCGCAGCGTGTCATAGCCGACCTGCCCCTGCAGCAGCTGGTCGCCGACGATCCAGGTCGGGGTTGCGTTGAGCTGGAGCTGCGTCGCGATCGCCAGATTGCTGTCGAGTTCACGCTGGAACAGCGCTTCGTTCGCGGTCGCATCGGCGCTGCCGTCGGTAACCACGCCGGCCTTCGCCGCCGCCGCGGCGATCGCCGTCCGGTCGAGCGAGCTTGCCTGGAACATTGCGTGGTGAAAGGCGTCATATTTACCTTGCCGCGCGGCGGCGAGCGCCATGATCGCGGCGTCGCGGCTTTGCGTGGCGATGATCGGCAGTTCGCGGAACACGACTTTCAGGCGCTTGTCCTCGCGGATAAGCCGGTCGACGTCGGGCACGCTCGCGCGGCAGAATCCGCAGGCATAATCGGTGAATACCACGAGCGTCACGTCGCCGTCGGCATTGCCCGCCCATGCGCCGGCATAGGGCTTTTCAAGCGCCGGGCGGATCGCGTCGATCGCCTTGGCGATTTCGCGCCCGCGCTGCGCTTCGAGCGCTTCGGGTATGATCTGCGGATTCGCCTTGATATAATCGGCGACGACGGTTTCGACCTCGCTCTTGCTCATTCCCCCGCCGAAGCGGCCCCCGAGCCAGAAAACGGCGGCGAGCATGAGGATTCCGCCCGCTGCCGCAGCCCATGGGCGTGTTATGACGCCATTCATTTCCGTCCCCCTCGTTTCCGGCAAGCGCGGTGCCGACATCGCCTTCGTTCCTGCCGTCTTTTTCGCCCGCGGCGGGGGTGGCGACCGGTCGTCGCCCTCCAGAGAGACCGCGGTACTCGCCGTTGCCGGGATCGCGGCGTCGCCCGCGAACAGCGGCAGGTCGGGCACGGTCGGCACCTTCGCCTCTGACGCGGCGGCCTCTTCGCGCGCGAGCAATTGTTCGAGTCCCGAGGGCGGCGGCGCGGGTTCCTCGCGGGGAGCAGGGCGAAGCTTGCTCGCCGCATCGCCGATGCCTTCGCGAAGGCTTTCGCCGCTCGCTCGAGCGACATCCGCGACCCCGGCCCGGGTCTTGCCCGCGACTTGGCCGATCCCGCGCCCGGCTGCGCTCGACAGCTTCCGCGCCTTGTCGCCCAGCGCCATCCTGTCCCACGCCTCGCCGCTGGCCTTGGCGGCGACGCGGCCGGCCTTTGCCGAACCGCGTCCGGCCGCGCGCGCCGCGCGCGCGGTCAAATGTCCGGTCTTTGCAGCCAGTTCGCGCGAACGGCGCGGGATTTCCATCGCCTCGACGCGCGCGGGGATGTCGGCGCGCTCGCCGACGCGGATCGTCCAGTCGGCAAAGGACTCGGCGCCGTCCCGGATGCGATCCCATAGGCTCGCCGCGCCGGCCTTGATCGCGTCGCGCTTCACCAGCGGATCGCGCAGTTTCTCGGCGCTTGTGTAACGCGATAGGTCGATGCCGACCGGCGGCTCGTCCTTGGGCTTTGCCAGCCCCTCGTCATGCCGGGTCGCGCCCACGCCCGGCGTGGGCGCGGGGTCGCGCAGCCATGGCTGGTAATAATCGTCTTTTTTGTCAGTCACTTGTTGCCCTTGCGCATCGGTATTGGCGATGCGGTCCCCGCATTGTTCCGGTGAATCTAGCGCCGTTTGCGTGTCCGTTCCACCTCGGCGCGGGCAACCAGCGAAATATCCTGTGCACGGATCCAGTCGGGCGACCCCTGGGGCAGGCCCTGCATCGCCGTTTCGGCATTACGCAGCGCCAGCCCGGCCTGTCCACCCTCAAGGCTGTAGCGTTCCGCCGAGGCGAGCGCGGCGCGCGCCTGATCGCCCTTGTTGGCATAGACGATGCCGAGCTGGTACCAGGCAAACGGGTTCTGATTGTCGAGCGCAACGGCCGTCTTCAGCACCTTTTCGGCTTCGGCGAAATTGGCGGGATCCTCGGTCGCGATCAACGCGTGGCCCAGCGTCGCGCTGATTAACGGTTGCGATCGCGACCGCGCGACGGCCTTGCGCAGCGCCGGAATCGCTTCCTTGGGCCGCCCCGATTCGAGCAGCACCTGTCCTTCGAGTTCCAGGAAATAGGGATCTTCGGGGTCGATGGCGAGCAAGCCCTCGACTTCGGTGAGCGCCTTTTGCGGATAGGCACTCTTGTGCCAGGCATAGGCGCGGGCATAGCGCGCGGGAATGCTGTTGTTGCTTTCGGGAAACTGGCGCAGCGTTCGTTCGGGATCCGACATATAGCCCGAAAGCTTCGCCTTGATCCGCTGGAAACGCTTTTCGATGACGGGGTCGGCCGGTTTGTCCCACGCGGGATCGATGACATAGACTTCGCGCAGCGTCTGGATACGGTCGCCCGACATCGGGTGGGTCCGGCCATAGGCCTGATCGTCGTCCTGCTTCACCGCATAGCGAAATTCGAGATTCTGCAATTTCTTGAAGAAAGCCAGGCTGCCGCGGCCGCTGATCCCCGCCTTCGACAGATATTGTGCGCCTGCGGCGTCGGCGGTCGATTCCTGGACGCGGCTGAAAGCGAGAAATTTGCCGAGCGCCGCCTGCTGGCCGGCCATCATGATGCCCATGCCCGCCTCGCCGCCGCCCGCGGCGATCGCCGCCGCGCCGAGAAGCAGGCTGAGCAGCGAGATATTCGTCGCCGCGCGCGCCCCGTCGTTCACCCGGATCGCATGGCCGCCCATCACATGGCCCAGTTCGTGCGCCAGCACACCCTGGACTTCCTCGGCGCTGTCGGCGGCTTCGATCAGCCCGCTGAAGACATAGATGTCCTGGCTTCCCGCCACGAACGCATTGATACTGCGGTCGCCGAGCAAGTGGACGCGCACCTGCCCCGGCTGGAGCCCCGCCGCTATGAGCAGCGGGTCCATCATGTCCTGGAACAGCGCCTCGGTTTCGGCGTCGCGCAGGATCGACTGCGCCGCGGCCGGACGCGTCGCGATGGCGAACATCGCGAGCAAGGTGAGAAGGATACGGAACATGGCGCGCAGCCTTTGCGCGCCGAACATGGGCTGCGGCGGGAAAGCGGTCATCCCCGCGTCTCTTGCGCCGCGCGCCTGAACCCCAAGTGAAGCCATCAAGGCTTATTGGGGTCCAGCGCGCGCGGGCGCAAGGTGCAGATCGCGCTTATGCGATCAATTGCTGCCCGATCGGTTTGCCCGATCAATTGCCGCCCGATCGGCTTAGCCGATCAATTGCTGCCCGATCGGCTTAGCCGATCAATTGCCGCCCGATCGGCTTAGCCGATCAATTGCCGCCCGATCGGCTTAGCCGATCAATTGCCGAACGTGCGCTGCCACCAGCCGCGGCGCGGTTCGCCATCGGCACCTTCGTCACCGGCGGCCTCCGGCTCGGCTTCGCCCGCGGTTGCGGGTTCGGCTGCCGCCTCGGCGGCGACCGCCTTCTTCGCGCGGCTCGCGCGCTTCTTCGGCGCCGGCTTGGCGGGTTCGGCCTCGGCCACAGGCTCGGCCACGGCCTCTTCCGTCGGCGTTTCGGCGGCAGGGGCTTCGGCAGTTTCTGAGGCTTCGGCAGCTTCGGCTGCTGCGGCCGCCTTGGTCTTGCGCGGAGCGCGTTTGCGCTTCGGCTTTTCCTCTGCGGCCGGGGCTTCTTCGGCAACAGGCTCGGGGGCTTCCACCACCTCTGCGGGCGCTTCGGCTTCGGTCGCGGCCTCGTCGGCCGCCTCTACCGCATCGGCTTTCTTGCGACCACGGCCGCCACGGCGGCGCCGCGGCTTGGCATCGGCGTCGTCCGCCTCAGCCTCGGCTGCTTCGGGCGTCGACTCGACGATTTCCGTCGGCGCGGCATCGCCTTCTTCGGTTTCGCCGGCGTCGCTTCCGCTCTCATCGCCGCCTTCGCCGATTTCGTTGCCATCCTCGTCGCGGCGGCCGCGGCGACCGCGGCGACGGCGGCGACGGCGCTTGCGGCCCTCGCCATCGCCTTCGCCGTCTTCACGGTCGCGCGACCGGGCCGGGCGCTCGCTCTCTTCCTCGGCGGCTTCCTCTTCCTCCTCTTCGGGGAAGTCCTCGTCGTCGTCGTCCTCGATCGGTGCGATCGGTGCGAAGCTGCGGCGCGCGACCGGCGGCGGGCCGCTCACTTCGACCGCCATGCGCGCACCCTCGGTCTCGCCATCCGGCAGGATTTCGACGGTAACGCCGTAAAGCTCTTCGATCTCGCGCAGTTCGCGGCGCTTTTCGTTGAGCAGGTAGAAGGTCGCCTCCTGGCTCGCGCGCAGGGTGATCTTGTTGCCCTTGCCGCGCGCGGCTTCCTCTTCGATCAGGCGCAGCGCGCTGAGGCCCGCCGACGAAGCGGTGCGGACGAGCCCGGTACCCTCGCAATGCGGGCAGGGCCGCGTCGACGCTTCGAGCACGCCGGTGCGCAGGCGCTGGCGGCTCATCTCCATCAGGCCGAAGCCCGAGATGCGGCCCACCTGGATACGCGCGCGGTCGTTCTTCAGCGCGTCCTTCATCGCGCGCTCGACCTTGCGGACGTTCGAGCCATGATCCATGTCGATGAAGTCGATCACGATCAGCCCGGCCATATCGCGCAGGCGCAGCTGGCGCGCGATCTCGGCCGCAGCCTCGAGGTTGGTGCTGAGCGCGGTCTGCTCGATATTATGCTCCCGCGTCGACCGGCCCGAGTTGATGTCGATCGACACCAGCGCCTCGGTCGGGTTGATCACCAGATAGCCGCCCGATTTCAGCTGGACGACGGGATTGAGCATCCCCGCGAGCTGGTCCTCGACGCCATAGCGCTGATAGAGCGAGACGGGGTCGGCATATTGCTTCACGCGCCGCGCGTGGCTCGGCATCAAGAGCTTCATGAACTGCTTGGCGGCCTTGTAACCTTCCTCGCCCTCGACAAGCACTTCCTCGATATCCTTGTGATAGATATCGCGGATCGCGCGCTTCACGAGGTCGCTGTCCGAATGGATCAGCGCCGGCGCGGAGCTACCGAGCGTATTCTCGCGAATCTCGTCCCACAGGCGCGCGAGATAGTCGAAGTCGCGCTTGATCTCGACCTTGGTGCGGCTCATCCCCGCAGTGCGCACGATGCAGCCCATCGTCGGCGGCAGGTTGAGTTCGTCGATCATTGCCTTCAGCTTGCGGCGATCGGCGCCGTTTGAAATCTTACGGCTGATCCCGCCGCCGTGCATCGTGTTCGGCATCAGCACGCAGTAGCGGCCGGCGAGCGACAGGTAGGTGGTGAGTGCCGCGCCTTTGTTGCCGCGCTCTTCCTTGACGACCTGCACCAGCATCACCTGACGGCGGCGGATGACGTCCTGGATCTTGTAACGGCGGCGCAGCGACATACGGCTTTCGCCATCCTCATCGTCGCCCCGGCGGCCGCGTCCACGACCCCGGCCACCCTTGCGGCCGTCGCGGCCACGGCGTTTGCGGTCGCTGCGGCCGTCCTTGCCTTCTTCGGCGCTTTCCTCGCCGTCGTCGGCATCGCCATTATCGGCACCCTCTTCCTCGTCGCCTTCGGTCTCTTCACCGATGGTTTCGGGCGCGGGGGCGTCGCCATTCTCGTCTTCGTCGTGATATTCGACGTCGGCGACATCGCCCTCGAGCTCGTCGAGGTCCTCCTCGGCGCGCTGCGCGGCGGCGGCGGCATGTTCTGCCTCTTCGCGCAACAGCGCTTCGCGGTCTTCCTTCGGAATCTGGTAGTAGTCGGGGTGGATTTCGCTGAAGGCGAGGAAGCCGTGGCGGTTGCCGCCATATTCGACGAACGCCGCCTGCAGGGACGGTTCGACGCGGGTTACCTTGGCCAGATAAATATTGCCCTTGAGCTGCTTGTGCTCGGCGGACTCGAAATCAAACTCCTCGATGCGGTTTCCCTTGGTGACGGCGACCCGGGTTTCTTCCCGGTGCCGCGCGTCGATCAACATGCGCGTGGTCATTCGTTACACTCCAAGCGCGCCTCGGCGCGCCATCAAAAAATCCCGCGAACCACCCCGAAGGGTTGCTGCGGCGGAAAAGGGTGAAAAGGAAAAAGACGTTATTGCCGCGGGGGGCCTGCGTCCGGTCCTGGACGCGCATGCGGTCTTCGTATCCGGCGACGGCCGGGGCGAAAGCGCCCGCGTCGCGAATAGAAGAGGGCATGGCAAGCCTCATGCGGCATCAACCTGTTACGGGATGAGCGGGCGGGCAGGGCG
>NZ_LNSA01000003.1 GCF_001468465.1 Sphingopyxis sp. H115 | reverse complement strand
GCGCCGACACCTGCACCGACGCCGGCGGTTCCCGCCGACGTGACGTCTAGGCCCGATGGGGACGCGAGGCCGCCGGTGATGACGGCGCCGGCAAATGGTGCCGCCGCGCCGTCGCGCCCGGCGCCAGCCGTTCTTTCTGCGGCCGCGCCGTCGAAACCGCCCGCCGGACCGGCTGCGACTCTGCCAGCGGCATCCTCTGCCGCTGCGGCGACGCCGCCGGCAGGCGGAACGCCCGCGCCGATCGGTGCGGCGATCGACGCCGACAAGGGACCGATCGGCCCCGGCTTCTCGATCGCCGACATGGGGCGCTCGACATCGGCTGCGTCGTCCTCTGCGGAAGCCGCGCCAGCGTCGGCGGTGCCGGCAGCCGCATCTGCGGCTTCAGCGCCGCTCGCGTCGCTCGCGGACATCGTGGGATCGATCGAAATTCCGGCCGAGGAGCTTGCGCAATCGGACAATGCCGTCGGCGCCGAGACGCTCGCGAAGCTGCTCGACGACAAGCGCAAGGCCGAAGCCGCCGAGGCGGCGAAGCGCGAAAAGGACGCCGCGGCGGCCAAGGCGAAGGCCGAAGCCGACGCCAAGGCAAAGGAAGAGGCGGCCAAGAAAAAGGCCAATCCGGCGCGTAGCTGGGTGCAAATCGCGACCGGCGCCAACCTTAAGGCGCTCGCGTTCGACTATAATCGCTTCGCCAAACGCAACGCGGTGCTGTTCAAGGGCAAGTCGGGCGCGACCGCCGAATGGGGCCAGACGCGGCGTCTGCTTGTCGGGCCGTTCCCAAATCGCAAGGCGGCGCAGGATTGGCTCGGTGACTATAAGAAAGCCGAAGGCGACGGCTTCCTCTTCGATAGCGAGGTCGGCGAGATCGTCGAACCGCTGAAGTGAGTGTCGCGGCCTGCGCCAGCAGACCGGAAAAGAGCCGGGGGCGCCTTCATGCCGAACTCGGCCGCGTCGTGCGCGGGCCGCGCGACGATTTCCAGCGCGACCGCGACCGCATCATCCATTCGATCGCCTTTCGCCGTCTTCGCCACAAGACGCAGGTGTTCGTCGCCCCCGACGGCGATCATTATCGCGTCCGGTTGACGCATAGCATCGAGGTCGCACAGATCGGCCGCGGCATCGCGCGCGCTCTCGGGCTCAACGAGGATCTGACCGAAGCACTCTGCCTCGCGCACGACATCGGCCATCCGCCCTTCGGTCATGCAGGGGAGGATGCGCTGAAAGCCGCGATGACGGCGCATGGCGGCTTCGACCATAATGGCCACACGCTGCGTACGCTCGCGCGGCTTGAATGCCCTTATCCGCGCTTCGACGGTCTCAACCTGACGTGGGAGACGTTGGAGGGGCTCGCCAAGCATAATGGTCCGGTGACGAACCCCGGGTGGGCGCTCGCCGAGATCGACGGCGATTTTGCGCTCGACCTTGCCAGTCACGCCAGCCTTGAAGCGCAGGTCGCGGCGATCGCCGACGATATCGCCTACGACAATCACGACATCGACGATGGCCTCCGCGCCGGGCTGCTCGACCTCAACCAGTTGATGGAGCAACCGTTCGTCGCCGCCAATTTCCGTGCCGTCGAAGGCCGCTTTCCCGGCGCGCCGCGCGACCGGCTGCTGCGCGAGCTCGTCCGCGACCAGATCGGCGTGATGGTCAACGACGTGATCGCCGCGACGACCGCACATGTCGCCGACGCAGGCGTCGCGAGCGTCGAGGAGGTTCGCGCCGCGGGACGGACGCTCGGCGGCTTTTCGGCCGGGTTGGCGGCCGAGGAACGCGAGCTCAAGCGCTTCATGTATGCCAATCTCTATCACCATCCCGAACAGCTTGCCGCCGCCGAGGCGGCGAACAAGGTCGTCGGCGACCTCTTCGCCGCCTATGCCGCCGATCCGCGGCTGATGGGCGGCGACTGGCCCGCGCGCCTGCCGGGCGAAATAGGCGCGACAAGCCGGCATATCGGCGATTATATCGCGGGCATGACCGACCGCTTCGCCATCGACCGCTATGCCGAAATCTTCGGCCGCGATGCGGTGCCCGCAGCGCTGGCGCATGCCTGACGCGCTGATCGTCGGCGCGACCGGGATGGTTGGCCGCGCGGTGATCGCCCATTTCGGATCGGCGCCCGTCACCGTTCTCGCACGCCGCGAGGTCGAAGGGCTCGCACCGCATCACAAGGCGCTGGTCGTGCCGTCCGAACGCTGGGGCGACATCATCGCCGCCGAAAAGCCGACCGTCCTGATTTCCTGCCTTGGCACCACGATCCGCCAGGCGGGGTCGCAGGCCGCCTTTCGCGCGGTCGATCACGACCTTGTCCTTGCGGCCGCGCGGGGCGCGCGGGCGGGCGGCACTGAGCATATGATCGCGGTGAGCTCGGTCGGCGCGGCGGCGAAGAGCGGCAATTTCTATCTGCGCACCAAGGGCGAGACCGAGGACGACCTGATTGCGCTCGGCTTCGACCGGCTCGACCTGATCCGCCCCGGCCTGCTGCGCGGTGACCGTCCCGGGCCGCAGCGGCTAGGCGAGGGGCTCGCGACGATCGCCGCTCCGTTCACCGATGCTTTGCTGCATGGCCGCTTCCGCCGCTACCGTTCGATTTCGGGCGATAGCGTCGCCGCAGCGATCGTCCGGCTTGCGGCGCAGGGTGGTTTGGGCGTGCATATCCACGAAAACGACGCGATCCGCGCGCTCGCCGATTGACTCCATCGGGGGGCAACGCCAAGGCTCGCAGCGTCTGTCGGGCCTCGCAAGAGATTCGACCGGCCGCGCGGGAGAGCGCGGGGGCAACCCCGCCACCGAAGGAGCAACCGCCCCGGAAACTCTCAGGTCAAGCGGACCGCGCGGGCTGGAACGGACACTCTGGAAAGCGTTCCGGCTTTTGGGCTGGAACCACCGAAGGGGTAACTCCATGACATATGGAGGAAAACTCTCAGGTTCCCGTGACAGAGGGGGCATGGCGACAGCGCGGCACCGGGCCGCGCCTTGCCGTGTCAACGACGGGAGTGTGCATATGCGCGAAGATGACGAAGTTCCGATCGAAACGGCCACCCTGCCGCTCGACGCCTGGCACCGTGCCAAGGGCGGCCGCATGGTCGAGTTCGCCGGTTACTGGATGCCGATCCAATATGAAGGCATCATGGCCGAACATCTGTGGACGCGCGAAAGTGCCGGTCTGTTCGATGTCAGCCATATGGGCCAGCTGTCGCTCTCGGGCGACAAGGTGGCCGAAGCGCTCGAAACACTCGTTCCGGGCGATATCTCGGCGCTGAAACCGGGCCGCATGCGCTATTCGCTGCTGCTGGACGAGGACGGCGGCATCCTCGACGACCTGATGATCACCAACGAGGGTGACCAATATGGCATCGTCGTCAACGGCGCGGTGAAGTGGGAAGATATCGGCCATCTTCGCGAAAACCTGCCCGACGACATCACGCTCAATCATAATGAGGATTATGGCCTGCTCGCGCTGCAGGGGCCGAAAGCGGTCAATGCGCTCACGCGGCTGGTGCCCGAGGCGGCAAGTCTGGTGTTCATGCAGGCGGCGCGTGTGTCGTGGAACGGCCATGTGATCGCGCTCAGCCGTTCGGGCTATACCGGCGAGGACGGGTTCGAAATTTCGTTGCCGAACGAGGCGCTCGAAGCCTTTGCCGATGCGCTCTGCGCGATGGAAGAAGTGAAGCCCATCGGCCTCGGCGCGCGCGACTCGCTCCGCCTCGAAGCCGGCTTACCGCTCTACGGCCACGATCTCACCCCGGCGATCGACCCCGCCGAAGCCGACCTCGGCTTCGCCGTCAGCAAGCGCCGCCGAGAGGAAGAAAATTTCCCCGGCGCCGCGCGGATCCTGGGCCATCTCGAAGAGGGGCCACCACGCAAGCGAGTCGGGCTCACCATCGACGGCAAGCTGCCGGTGCGCGAGGGCGCCAAGCTGTTTGACGGCGAAGACGAAATCGGCGTGGTGACGTCGGGCGGCTTTGCCCCCAGCGTCGGCGCGCCGATCGCCATGGGCTATGTGCCGCGCGACCACGCCGTTCCAGGCACCGCGATCGCGGCCGAAGTGCGCGGCAAGCTTGTTCATTGCACCGTCACGGCCATGCCGTTCGTCCCGCATCGATATGTTCGTAAAACAGGAGGTTGACCGATGCCGCGTTATTTTACCGAAGAGCATGAGTGGATCGACGTCGACGGCGACGTTGCGACGGTGGGCATCACCGACTTCGCGCAGGGCCAGCTAGGCGACATCGTGTTCGTCGAAGTTCCCGACACCGGCGCCGAGCTGACGCAGGGCGGAGACGCGGCGGTGGTCGAATCGGTGAAGGCCGCGAGCGACGTGTATGCGCCCGTCGACGGCACCGTGACCGAGGGCAATGGCCAGCTCGAAGAGGACCCCGCGCTCGTCAACTCGGATCCCGAAGGCGAAGGTTGGTTCTTCCGCATGACGCTCGGCGACAAGAGCCAGCTCGACGGCCTGATGGACGCTGCCGCGTACAAGGCCTTCTGCGACGCCCTGTAGGCCGGGACCCGCAACCGATCGCTCCGCTCCGAGCGGGGCGGGGGAGGGACAAGATGACCGACGCCGCACTCGCCAACTGCCGCCTGATGGTGGCTACGCCCATCTATGAGGGGGCGCAGGGCACCTATGTCCGCGCCGCGCTCGGCCTTGCGCTGCGTGCACAGGCGATGGGCATGACGGTGCGGTTCGAATTCATCCTGTACCAGCCGTCGATCACGCGCGCGCGTAACACGCTGACCGCGATGTTCCTCGCGAGCGACTGCACGCACCTGCTGTTCATCGACGCCGACATCGATTTTTCGGCGGATGATGTCTTCTCGCTGATCCGCGCCATGGACGCGCATCCGCAGTGCGGCGTTCTGGGCGGCGCCTATCCGCGGCGGATGATCAACTGGCGCAACGTCGCGCGCGCGGTCGAACTGGGGCTGGCAAAGGATGATCCGGCCGAGCTCGCCCGTTTCGCGGGCGATTTCGCGCTGCACTTCCTGCATCCGGACCAGAGTTTCAAGATGACCGACCTGGTCGAACTGTCGCGGCTCGGCACTGCAATGATGCTGATCCGGCGCGAGGTGCTCGAAGGCATGCGCGCGGCGATGCCCGACCTTGTCTACCGTCCCGATCCCGCCGAGCGCCAAGCGCATGGCATCGGCGATCTCGAACCCGCCTTTTTCTGTCCGCTGATCGATCCCGAAACGCAGGCGCTCTTGTCCGACGATTATGCCTTTTGCCAGCGCGTGCGCGACGCGGGATTTCGCATCTGGCTCGCCCCTTGGGTGCGCACGACGCACGCCGGTCCCGCGGTCTTTGCGGGCGCACTCGCCGACACCGCCCAGCTTTTTTCCGCAAAACCCGAATCTTCTCCGGAGTAGTTCATGCGTTATCTCCCCCTTACGACCGATGACCGCGCGGCGATGCTCGCGACCATCGGTGCGTCTTCGATCGACGAGCTGTTCGTCGACGTTCCGGCCGCCGCGCGTCTTGACGGTCCGATCGCAGGCCTTCCGATGCAGGCGAGCGAGCTTGCGGTCGAGCGCCATATGGCAGCCCTCTCGCGCGGGAATCGCGCGGCAGGCGAGGGGCCGTTCTTCCTCGGCGCGGGGGCGTATCGCCACCATGTGCCCGCAAGTGTCGATCATCTGATCCAGCGCGGCGAATTTCTGACCGCCTATACACCGTACCAGCCCGAAATCGCCCAGGGCACGCTGCAGATGCTGTTCGAATTCCAGTCGCAGGTCGCGCGCCTGCTCGGCACCGACGTCGCAAATGCGTCTATGTACGACGGCTCGACCGCCTGCTGGGAAGCGATCGTCATGGCGCGGCGCGTCACCAAGCGCGCCAAGGCGCTGCTGTCGACCGGCCTCCACCCGCATTATCGCAGCGTCGCGCGCACGATGGCCAAATATACCGGCGATGTGCTGGTCGACGGCGACCCGGTGCTCGAAGCTGGCACCGACTGGGCGGCGCTGGCGGCCAGCATCGACAAGGAAACGAGCTGCGTCGTCGTCCAATATCCCGACATCCTCGGCCGTATCGACGACATGACGACGCTCGCCGAAGCCTGTCAGGCGGCGGGCGCGTTGCTCATTGCGGTCGTCACCGAACCCGTAGCGCTGGGTCTGATCAAGTCGCCCGGCGAAATGGGCGCCGACATCGTGGTGGGCGAGGGGCAATCGCTCGGCGTCGGCCTGCAATTCGGCGGGCCTTATGTCGGCCTCTTTGCATGCAAGACCAAATATGTCCGCCAGATGCCCGGGCGCCTCTGTGGCGAAACCGTCGACGCCAATGGCAAGCGCGGCTTCGTGCTGACGCTGTCGACGCGCGAACAGCATATTCGCCGCGAGAAGGCGACGAGCAATATTTGCACGAACTCCGGGCTTTGCGCGCTGGCCTTCAGCATTCATATGACCTTGCTCGGCGAGGCGGGGTTGCGCCAGCTTGCCGCGATCAACCATGGCCGTGCGAAGGCCGCGGCCGCCGAACTTGCGAAGATCCCCGGCGTTTCGGTGCTGAACGACAGCTTCTTCAACGAATTCACGTTGCTGTTGCCGACCGCGGCGCGCCCTGTGGTCCACAAGCTGGCCGAAAAGGACATCCTTGGCGGTGTGTCGCTCGGCCGCCTCTACCCCGACAATGCAGGCCTTGCGAACGGCCTTGTCGTTGCCGTGACCGAAACCGTGACGAAGCCGGACATCGCCGCCTTCGCCGCAGCCCTGAAGGAGGTGCTGGCATGACCGCGCTCAATCGCGCCGGCTGGCGCCCCGAAATGAATGTTGCCGGCGGTGCCGACGACAATGTCACCTTCACCGGCAATCGTGCGCTGATGCTCGAGGAGCCGCTGATCTTCGAAATCGGCGGAACCGGGACCACCGGCGTCGACTTCGATGAAGCAGCGCCCGCCGCCGACCTCGGCAGTCTTGCGCGTACTGCGCCGATCGGCCTCCCGGGGCTCAGCGAAGCCGAAACGGTGCGCCACTATACGCGCCTGTCGCGCCAGAATTACGCCATCGACCTCGGCCTGTTCCCGCTCGGCAGCTGCACGATGAAGCATAATCCGCGCCTCAACGAAAAGGTCGCGCGGATGCCCGGCTTTGCCGACGTGCATCCGTTGCAGCCGCAGGAGACGGTGCAGGGCGCCTATGCGGTGATCCACGAGCTGGCCGAATGGCTGGTGACGCTCACCGGAATGCACAGCGTCGCCATGTCGCCCAAGGCCGGCGCGCATGGCGAGCTTTGCGGGATCCTCTGCATCAAGGCGGCGCTCGAAGCGCGCGGCGAGGATCGCCGCGTCATCCTCGTCCCCGAGAGCGCGCATGGTACCAACCCCGCAACCGCGGCCTTCGCCGGCTTTACCGTCGAGGACATCCCGGCGACCGACGAGGGCCGCGTCAATCTGGAAGCGCTGAAGGCGCGCCTTGGCCCCGACGTTGCCGGCGTGATGATCACCAACCCCAACACCTGCGGGCTGTTCGAGCGCGACATGAAGGCGATTTCGGATGCCGTGCATGCCGCCGGCGGTTATGTCTATTGCGATGGCGCGAATTTCAATGCGATCGTTGGCCGCGTGCGGCCCGGCGACCTGGGCGTCGACGCGATGCACATCAATCTCCACAAGACCTTTTCGACGCCGCACGGCGGCGGCGGCCCCGGTTCGGGTCCGGTGGTCTTGTCCGAAGCGCTGGCGCCCTTTGCGCCGCTGCCCTTCGTGACGAAGCGGGGACAGGCTTTCCGCCTGATCGAAGAGGAAAGCGCGGGCGAGGATCATCCCGAAACCTTTGGCCGGATGACCGCCTTTCACGGCCAGATGGGCATGTTCACGCGCGCGCTGGCCTATATCCTCAGCCACGGCGCGGACGGGCTGAAGCAGGTCGCCGAGGATGCGGTGCTCAACGCCAATTATGTGCTGCGCAGCCTGACCGATGTGCTCGACGCGCCCTTCGCGGCGTCGGGCCCGTGCATGCACGAGGCGTTGTTCAGCGACAAGGGTCTCGCCGAAGGCTTCTCGACGCTCGACATCGCCAAGGGGCTGATCGACGAGGGCTATCATCCGATGACGGTCTATTTCCCGCTCGTCGTCCATGGCGCGATGCTCGTCGAGCCGACCGAGACCGAGAGCAAGGCGGTCCTCGACCAGTTCATCGGTGCGCTGCGCAGCATCGCGCTGCGTGCGAAGAACGGCGACCCCGCGCTCAAGACCGCGCCGCATTTCGCGCCGCGCGCACGTCTCGACGAGACGCTGGCCGCACGCAAGCCCGTCCTCGCCTGGGAGGATTGATGGCCGAACCCGCGCCCGGCCCCGACCGCCCCGAACCGCGCTCCGGCGCCGGGTGTGTCGCGGCCGGCGCGCTGTTCGCGATCGTTGCGATCCTCGGCTGGCTGATCGCGATCACGGCTTATGGCCTCGTCGTCGAGCAATGGGGCATGATCGCGGTCCGGCGCGAGTTCAGCTATGACTGGGTGTTCCTCTATGCCCCGCTGTTCGCGATCGGCCTCGGTCTCCTAGCCGCTTTTCTGGCATCGCGCCGTGCGTCGGCGGCGCGAATGACCTTGCTCATCACCGTCACCGGCGCCATTGCGTTGCTTGCGGGCGTCGTCCTTTTCGGGCTCGGCGGATTGATCTGACAGGGCGGGGAGCATCTGATGAGCTGGGACAGTATCTTTCTGTTCGCCAACTACTGGGCCTTTGCGGGATGGATCGCGCTTGCCTTCCTCCCACGCAGCCCGCGAATTCTCGCAGCGATCCTTTATGCCGGGGTGTTCCTGCTCTGCCTGACCTATACGGTGCTGGTCGTCGGCTTCCTATCGGGCGGTATCGATCCCGGCGGGCCGGGCGGCGGCGACTTCACGACGCTGAAAGGCGTGATGAAACTGTTCGACAGCCCTGGGGGAGCGACGCTCGGATGGGTGCATTATTTGGCTTTCGACCTGTTCACCGGCATGTGGATCGCGCGCGACGCCGACCAGAAGGGCTTCAGCCGTATTGTCCAGTTTCCTTTCCTCTTCCTGACGCTGATGGTCGGCCCCGTGGGCCTGCTCGCGTGGCTGATCGTCCGCGAGCGGCGCGCGCGGGCGATGGCGAAAAAGTGACGCCGCAGCCCTGGATGCCGGGCGACGGCGGCGGGGCCGACAAGCGCCACGCCCCGGCTACGCTGCGCAATCGCGACGCCATTACGGGCGTGCTGGCCGACTGGCTGCCCGCGACCGGAACGGTGCTGGAGGTAGCGAGCGGGTCGGGCGAGCATGTGGTCTATTTCGCCGCCACTTTCCCGCATCTGGACTGGCAGCCGAGCGATCCCGATCCGGCGGGCCTGACCTCGATCGCGTTGTATCGCGCCGAAGCCGGTCTTGCCAATATCGCGCCGCCGCTCGCGCTCGATGCGTCGTCTGAACGGTGGCCCGTCGATCGTGCCGATGCGATCCTTTGCATCAACATGGTGCATATCAGCCCGTGGTCCGCGACGCTCGGCCTGTTCGCAGGCGCGTCCCGGCTGCTCGCGGCGGGGGCGCCGCTGATCCTCTATGGTCCCTATATCGAATCCGATACCCCGACTGCTGAGAGCAATCTTGCCTTCGACGCCAGTCTGCGCGCGCGCGATCCGGCTTGGGGGCTGCGCGACACCGGGGTGGTCCAGGCCGCGGCGACGGACGCCGGATTCGGCTTTACCGAGCGCCGCGCAATGCCCGCGAACAATTTGATGCTGCTGTACCGCCGCACCTGACGGACCTGACAGGATCGACGATCGGCGCTTTACCTCGCGGGTAGAGGCGCTAGCCTTCCTCCAATTGCGCGCGAACGACGCGATTCGAGGAGAGAGAGGCGATGGCCCGCGATGTTTCGGAGCTTTTCACATTCGACGAATTCCTGGCCCATTGGGCCGGCGAACGCCCCGAGCGCGTGGCGCTGCGCGAAGAGGATCGCGTCTACAGCTATGCCGAGCTCGACGATCTTACCGCGCGGGCGGCATCGGCGCTGATCGCGTCGGGGCTCAAAAAGGGTGACCGGATCGCGTGGATCGGCAAGAATAGCGACCTCTATTTCACGCTATTCTATGGCGCGGCGCGCGCCGGGATCGTGATGGCGCCGATCGGCTGGCGCCTGTCGCCAGCGGAGTGGGCGTTCATCGTCAATGACACGCAAGCGAAGATCGTCTTTGCTGGCCCGGGGTTCGAGGGTGTTGCCGAACAGCTTGCGGGCAAGCTCCAGAATGCGCCCGCTATCGTCGGCGCCGCTGATGCGTGGGCGATGATCGAGCGCGCCGACCGCACGCCGTTCGAACCATCGGCGAAGAACGACGCGGTGCTCCAGCTTTACACCTCGGGCACGACGGGAAATCCCAAGGGCGCCGTGCTGTCGAACCGCAACCTGTTCGCGCTGCGCAAACATTCGAGCACGCTCGACATGCCCTATACCAAATGGGAGGATGACGAGGCGGTCCTCGTCGCGATGCCGTGCGCGCATATCGGCGGCACCGGGCTCGGCATCATGGCGCTCGCGGCGGGGCTTCCTGGCGTGGTACTCGCCGAATTCAATCCCGACGGCGTGTTCGATGCGGTCGAACAGCATGGCGTCACGCGCTTCTTCATGGTCCCAGCGGCGCTCCAGATGCTGTTGATGCACCCGCGCTGCGCCAGCGTCGATTACAGCCGGCTCAAATATATTCTCTATGGCGCGGCGCCGATTCCGCTCGAACTACTGCGCCAGTGCATCCAGGTCTTCGGCGCCGATTTCATCCAGGCCTATGGGATGACCGAAACCACCGGCACCATCTCGATGCTGCCGCCCGAGGATCACGACCCGGCGGGTAATGCGCGGATGCGCTCGGCGGGCAAGGCGCTGCCGGGGGTGGAAATCGTCATCCTCGGCCCCGATGGCCAGCCGGTCCCGACGGGCGAGGTGGGCGAGGTGGTGACGCGCTCGTCGAACAATATGCTCGGTTACTGGAACCTGCCCGACGCCACCGCGAAGACGATGACCGACGATGGCTGGATTCGCACCGGCGACGCGGGCTATCTCGACGCCGACGGCTATCTCTTCATCCACGACCGGATGAAGGACATGATCATCACCGGCGGCGAAAATGTCTATCCGGCCGAAGTCGAAAGCGCGATCTTCGGCCACCCCGCGGTGCAGGAAGTTGCGGTGATCGGCATTCCCGACCAGAAATGGGGCGAGACGGTGAAGGCTGTCGTCGTCGCCAAGCCCGGCACGAATGTCGAGGAAGCCGACATCATCGCCTGGGCGCGCGAGCGGATCGCCCCCTTCAAATGCCCGCGCAGCATCGACGTGATCGAAGCGCTGCCGCGCAATGCCAGTGGCAAGATCCTGCGCAAAGACCTGCGTGCACCCTATTGGGAAGGCTATGAGCGGATGGTGAACTGAACCATCGACGGCGTTCCGCTAACGAAGTTTGCGGTCCATTTCGGCGGAGACGCCGTGACCCCGACGCTCAAGTTGGTCCAGCGTCGCCCGCGCCATCGCGCGATAGGCGGGGAGTAGGCCGGGGCTGAATGCGACCAGCGCATCGAGATGGTCGCCGATCGTGTGGTGGTCGCCGCGCAGCAGCGGACCCGACAAGCCGGCAAAGCCGCTCGAAAGGCTGTTTTCCAGCGCTGCGCGGACGAGCGGCGCCAGCAGCGCCGCGGGATCGTCGACCCCAGCCTCCGTCAGCGCGTCCGACGCCCCGGCGATCAATGTGACCAGATGATTGGACGCGTGGCAGACCGCGGCGTGATAGAGCGCGCGCCGTTCCTCGGCGATCTCGACTGCGACGCCGCCGAGCAGCGATACCGCTTTACACGCCCGCGCCGCCGCGTCGGGTGTCGATCCGGTGATCGCGAACCGCGCCCCCGCCATGCGCTCGACCTCGCCAGCCGGATTGCCGGTGAAGGTCATCGCGGGGTGAACGGCGGCGGTCAGTGCACCCGCGGCGCGGAGCGGCTTGAGCACGGCCACGCCGCTCCGCCCGCTCACATGAAAGACGAAGGGGGCGTGGTCCGCCGGGCCACGCGCCGCCATATCGGCGACGACATCCGCAAGGGCGTCGTCGGACACCGCGATGGCGACGGCATCGCATCTGGCGAGAATCTGGCCGAGGTCGTGCGCCGCAGCGCCGCCGATGCCCGCCACGGCGGTGCGGACATGTTCGGAAGATCGCCCCCACAACAGCGGTCGGGCGAATGAATGCGGCGCGAATCCAAGCGCGAGCGCCCGCGCGACCCGGCCCGATCCGACGATACCGAATTGCTGGAAACGGGGTGTGTCCATCATGTCGCCTTTAGCGCAGTCGGGCGGAGGCCGCCAACGACGGCTCAGACCTTCTGCCGCTCGCGCGCCCTTTTGAAGCCGTCGCGTGCCATGCAGCGGCCGAGCCACGCTTTCGTCGTTTCGCCCAGCACATCATCGGCACCGAGCGTCGTCGCGAGGAAGGCCGCATAGCCGATCACGATATCGGCGATGGTGAAACGCCCAGCGACGAGCCATTCGCGCCCGTCGGCCAGCGCAGCCTCAATGCTCTTTGCACGGCCGCCGAAGAAGGCCTTATAGTCGTCGACCGCCTGGCGCAGCCGCCGCTCCTCGGGCTCAACGCGCGTATAGCGGATCATGATCGCGAGCGGGAAGGTCAGCGTTGCGTCGCTGCGGTGGAGCCAGTTGCGCCACGCCCAATAATCGGCTTCGTCGCGGCGGACTTCGAGCGGCGTTCCTTCGGCAATGCGTTCGCAGATCGCGGCGGATTCGGTCATCAACTGGCCATTCTCGACCCAGCCGGGAATGGTCATCAACGGGTTCACGGCACGATAATCGGGTTCGAACGCGCGCGGCGGGAATTTGAGCATACGCAAATCGACGTCGATTCCCGCTTCCTCGACCGCCCACAGGCAACGCAGCGAGCGGGCATCGGGGCAGTGGTAGAGAATTGGGCCCGATTCGTTTTGCATCACGCGGCAACCTCCTTTGGACGTTCGATATGGCGGCGATGCTCGCGCCAGGCAATGAATAGGCCCGACGCGATGATCAGCGGCGCGCCGACCCACGTCGTATCGGCGGGGAGCGTGCCGAAAAACCACCAGCCCGCCGCGATCGACCACAGCAGACTGGAATAATCCATCGGGATCACGACCGATACGGGGGCGAGGCGCAGCGCGCCGGTGAGCGACATCTGGACGACAGCGCCGAGGAAGCCGAGGCCGATCAGCAGCAACCACTCATGCTGACTATGCGACGTAAAAACAAAAGGCAGGGCGATCCCGAGCGGGATCATCGAGAGCAGGCTGAACCAGAAGACGATCGTCGCGGCGTTTTCGGTGCGGCCAAGGTCGCGCACCGCAATCGTGATCAGCGCGGTCATGATCGCCCCGGTGAGGGCGACCAATGTGCCGGCGCCGTGCGTACCTCCGAAGCCGCTTGCGAAACTCGCGAGCGGGTCGAGCACGACAAGCACACCGACGAAGCCGACGATCACCGCGCCCCACCGCTGCCATCCCGTCGCCTCGCCGAGCAGGATCGCGGCAAAGATGACCGCAAAGATCGGCACCGACAGGCTGATCGTCGTCGCCTCGGCCATCGGCAGCAGGATCATGCCGCCGAAATTGCACGCCATTCCGCCGAGCCCCATCAGCATGCGCCGCGCGTGCGCCCCGATCCGCTTGGTCTTCAGCGACGACAGGCCGCTGGTGGTCATCACCCAGGCGAGCAGGAAGGGCAGGACCAGCGCCTGCCGCCAGAACAGGCTCTCGACGATATGAATGCCCGCAGCATCGATATATTTGACCAGTACGAACATCAGCGACAGGCTGACCATCGCGAGCAACCGCAGTCCGATGCCGCCCAGATAATTCTGCGCGGCGGCAGTGGACGGGGCGGGGGACGACACGGCGCTCATGCGACAACGCGCATATCAGCGCCGCAGCTTCGCGCAAGCCGTGATCCCCCTTGCCCCGTCCCTTCAATCCGGCTAGTGGCGCACTCCGGCCTAGGGGTATAGCTCAGTTGGTAGAGCATCGGTCTCCAAAACCGAGGGTCGCGGGTTCGAGTCCTGCTGCCCCTGCCAGGCTGGGGTCCCAGAGGGACCAATGTCGCCAACGCGACTCGAGAAGGCGAAGGGGCTCCGACAATCGGCGCCGCCAGCCATTGCATCGACGACAAGCGCGCTGCTTTCCGGGAACGTCTTCGTCCGACGATCTCAAGTTAAGATATCGGTCTGCAATTTTTTGGCGCGTGCTTTCGCGGCGGCATCCTTCGTCCTGGCGATCGCGGGTGCGACGGCCGTGAGCAGGCGCCGCGCTTCGGTCTTGTCGCCGCTGCCGAACGCGGCCTCAGCAAGCGCGAGGTCGATCGCCGCGCCGATGTCGGGATTGCCGAGCAACTGCGCCATTTTTTCGCGATCGAGACCATCGAGCTGGGCGCGCGCGTCGGCGAAGCGGCGATTGGCGATCAGGCATTCTGCCGCGAAATAGCGCGCGACATGCGTTAGCGGATAGTCGGGGCCAAAGGCGGAGCGGGTGGTTGCCAGGGCGTCCTGCACGATTCCCATTGCCTGCGGCCGGCGCGCCGTCTGGCACAGCGCCGACGCATAGTCGATCTGACCGACCAGCGCCTGATGCGACCGGGGGCCTGCGAGGGCCGATGCGCCCTGCCAGACGCGCTCGGCCTCGCGTGCCGCGGCATCATATTGCCCAAGCGCGGCGAAGCTTTCGAACCGCGTCGAATGAAGTCCCAGCGTGAAGCGGTGGTCGGGGCCGAACCGTTTTTGCATCGCCGCGAGCAGCGGGATGCTGGACTTTAGCGCTTCGGCGTGCCGGCCCGTCATCGACAGGCTGTTCAGCCAATGCTGCCGCGTGACGAGGGTGTCGGGATGGTCGGCGCCCCGGATTCGTGTCGAATCGCGCACGATCGCGCGCGCGATCGGCTCGGCCTCTTCGGCGCGGCCAAGGCGCATCAGCGTGAGTGCCAGCGAAGAGCGTGCCTTGAGCAATTGTCCTGCGGGAACTCCGCTTCCCGGAGTTTCGCCGATCTTCACGGCGCGTTCGAAAGCGCGTTCGGCCGCTTCGATGTCGGCCATATAGCCATAAGCGCCCTCGGCCGACGCCAGCGCGAAGCCGACGCGCCCGGCGTCGCCGCGCGCGCCCAACCGCGCGCGTTCTTCCGCGAGCAGTTTGCCCGCAACCTCGAGCCGCTCGGGCTGACCCGACGTCGATTCCATATGGATGCGCCCGAGCCGCCCGACGACGGCATCGTCGCTCGCGGCTTCGCCCGCCTTGCCAAACAAGACGTCGGCGCGCGCAAATCCGGCGCGCGCGGTGTCGAAATCGGATCGCTGGTGAAAGGCGCGCGCGACCGCGAGATGGAGTCGCGCGGCGACATGCGGCGCGCCGGCAAAGCGCTGGTCGATTTGCTGGCTGGCGCGCTTGATCGCGTCGATCACCGTCTCGTCGGCGCTCGACTTGGCGGGATCCGGGCTACCCAGCACGTCCTCTGCAATGAAGGCATAGCCGGTTTCGGCCAGTTCGCGCGCCGCGACCGCGTCGTTGCGCTGATGCCAGGCATAGGCCGCGAGCGCCGATGTGGTGAGCAAGCCGGCCGTCAGGCTCGCGAAGGCGGCACGCACCCAGGGGCGACGGGCCGCCCGCCGCTCCTCGACCCGCTGTTGCTCCGCGATCCGCGCCGATCGTTCGGCGTTCGCCTGGGCTTCGGCGCGGCGCTGCGGCAGGCGGCCCAGCCGGTCGGCCAGGTCTTCGGCGCTCGCAAGCCGGTCGCCGGGCATGCCCGCCGCGGCGCGGGCGATGTCGTCGCGGAGCAGGGGGTCGGCGACGCGCGCCTCCCATCCCGGCGCGAGCGCGGCGCCGAAATCGCCGATGACAAGCTGATAGAGGATGAGCCCGAGCGCATAGATATCGCTCTTCGCGGTCGGCACGGCTTCGCCGGTGAGTTCGGGAGCGCGATAGGCGAGCGTTCCCGATCGCGGTTCGTCCTTGCCGAGATCAGTGTCGAGCGAGCCGGGATCGGTGATGTGATAGGCCGCCAATATCGTGTCGTCGAACAGCCGCCCGCTGCCGAAATCGACCAGCCGGATCATCGGCTCGCCGTCGACGCGGTCGATCAGGATGTTTGCTGGTTTCAGGTCCTTGTGCAGCACCCCCATGCCGTGGATCGCCGCGAGCGCTCGGGCGATCATTGCCGCGACCGCCAACCGCTCATTGGGCGCGATCGCGGACAAGCCGCCCGCGGTATCGGCCCACGCGAGCAGGTCGTCGCCGCCCCAGGCATATTCGAGGAAGAAGGGGGCGGTATCGAAATTCCATTCGTGGAGCGCCGGGATCGGTGCTCTTTTGCCCAGCCCGGCGGACAACAGCCGCGACAGCGCCGCCTCGCGCTTCAGGCTGCGGAGGCGATCGGGCGCGTCGGCGAATTTGAAGACGCGGGCCTCGCCGGTTTTCGCTTGCCGCGCGCGCCAGACGTCCTCGCTGCCGGTGTCGCCCAACGGCCGATCGAGCAGCCATGATTTGCGCCCCGGCACCGGGTCGCCGGGCGCAAAGGCGAAGCGCGGCGCGAGCGGGGTGTCGATGCTGTCGACGGTGACGGGGGCAACGAGGCGGTAACCCACCCTCGGCACGGTCGCGATGATCGCATCAGCCTCGCCGCCCAGCGCCTTGCGCAATTTTGAAATGGCGGTCGCGAGCGAGCCTTCGACCACCGTGACCCCCGGCCAGACGGCATCGAGAATTTCGTCCTTCGTCACCACCTCGCCGGCGCGGAGCAGCAATTCGTGCATGACCTCGAGCGGCTTGCCCTCGAGCGCCACGGCACGTCCATCGACGCGGAGCGTCCAGCTCGCTTCGTCGAAATCGGCATTCGCGAAATGCCACAGGCGCCGGCGACGCCGCGACGAATGGGTTCCCGACATAGAAATCACAGCCCCCCGATCATTCTTTAGAAAAGCTTTAGAACAGGAACAGGACGCAAATTCAAGGATGTGCAAGCACCGAACTCACGATGAATCCGGGGAGGCGAATATGAGTGGCAAGGAGGAACCCGTCCGACAGGTGGAGGATATCCACGGTTTTTTCCGCACCGGCACGGTTCGCGGTGTCGGGAACTGGTCCGAAACGCATGTGAGTTCGTCGAGCAGCGGCGGTGGCGGCTATATCCACAACGGATCGGGCCATATTTCGGCCCCGACGGTCAGCGTGTCGTCGACCACGACCGAGGTGATGCGCTTCTTCATGGAATATGCCGATGACGAAGAGGAGGAAGTGACGATCAAAGGCGGCGGCTTCGCCGCGCGCGAGGGGCAGCGAGTGACGGTCGTCCGTATCGGTTCGCGTCCCGACTGGGGCTATAATGTCGCCTATCACAATCATAATACGGGCTCGACCTTCGCGCCCGACCATCGGCTCGAATGGCCGCTCTACAAGCGCCCGTCGCGCAAGATGATGCTGTTCGCTCCGATCATCGGCGCCGTCGTCAGCCTGATCATTATGGTCGAGCTATGGTGGTTATTTGTCGTCGGCGCATTCGGTTGGGCCTTTTATGCCTACAGCCGAAAGAATGGCGAATATCAGCGTTTGAAGGCGGCCGTGCGGCAACGGGTCGACGAATTGCTCGTCGATGCGAAGGCGCAACATGGACGCATGAAAACCGAACTCAAGGGAGAGGCCGCATGACCGGAACTCTGCGGACGCGTTTGATTTCCTTGCCTCCGATCATGATTTCGGCGCTGCTGATCGCGACCTGCAGCAGCGGCGAGGCACCCGCGGGGGGCGGGGATGGGGCGGCCGCGCAGGCTACGGCCGGCGCGGTCGTCCCGAAGGCGAAGGCGGCAGGCGCGGTTACCGCGAGCCGTGACGCGGCTCTTCGCGCGGCTGGTTACCAACAGCGGGACGGCGTCTGGATGGCGAGCTGCGAAGACGACGTCAAACCCGTTCCGAAAGACAGCTGGTACGGACTGGAAAGCGCCGAGTTCCGCGATTTGAACGGCGACGGGGCCGACGAGGCGATCGTCAGCGGCGGCAGCAGCTATTGTTTCGGCAACACGGGCCTCGCGTTCAAGCTGCTCGCCCGGTCGGGGTCGGGCTGGACGGTGATGACCGACAGCATGGGCATCCCCGCCCTTTATCCGCGCAAGGGGATCGCCTGGCCCGATATCGAGATTGGCGGCCCGGGCAGCGACTGCTTTCCCTTCCTGCGCTGGAACGGCCGCGAATATGTCCATGGCGGCCGGTCGCTCGAAGGCCGGATCTGCGAACTCGCCCCGGCTTTCGCGCCGAACGCGAAGCCGGAGAAGGCGGGCCTGCCGATGGCGACCGGCCTTTGGGCGCGCAACCGCGCCGCGTGCGACGCCCTGGCGCGCGGGCAGGGCGACCCCGATTTCATCTTCGACGGCAAGGCCATGACCGGCCCGCAGGACTATTACAATGTCACGCCCTTCAGACCGCTGGGCGACGGACGCTACCAGACCGGCGGCGAGCATGAACGCCAGGTCATCGACATGAACAATCCCAAGTTCATCATCGTCGAACAAGGCAATTGGTGGACCGGCGGCTATAGCTGGTGCTCGTCGGCGCAAAGCTGGAAGCCTTGGGAATATTCGGAAGACAATTTTTGACGCGTTCCGGGGGGATAGCCATGATCCGTTCGCTTTTCGCATTCGCATCGGCGTTGCTGCCCGTCGCCGCGATGCTGCCGCCGCAATCCGCCGCCCGGCCGTGGCCGCGCGAGGTTCAGGCGGTCTTTGACGAGCTGAAGGCCGAATGTCGCGCGGGCGGCGGCAAGTTCGTGCCCGACCGCGCGAACTTTGCGGTTCAGACCGAAGTGACGGGCGACGGCAAACCCGACTGGGTCGTCGAATATAGCGCCGCTCATTGTTCAAACCAGGGCTATTCGGCCTGGTGCGGCACCGCCGGCTGCATGATAGCGATCTTCGGGTCGGGGCGTGGAGGGCTCACCGAGATTTTCAGCAACAATGTCCGCGGCTGGGAGGCGGTGAAGCTCGATCGCGGCGGTACCGGGCTTGGCCTGTCGGTGCACGGCACCGTTTGCGGCAGCGTCGGCGCCGACATGTGCCTCGAAGTGCTGCGTTGGGACGGGCGCAAATGGGCGGTCGCCGGACGACGGCGCGGGACACACGCGGACGTAGCAGCCGGCAGCGGCGAGGCGGCGCCCCCGCCACCGCCCGGCCACGATGCGCGCTGGCAATTCGGCGGTACTGGCGCCGGGGCGGTTGCGGCGGTCACCGGGCATCCCGAAATGGCGGCGCTGGGGCTTCGTTGCCAGCCCGGGGGCGGCCTTTACATGAGCGTCGTGCCGACCAAGGCCTTGCAACTGCCGCCTGCGGGTCGGCCGCTGCTGATCGGCTTCCGAAGCCACGCGGAATTTACCGAAACGACGCAGCAGCTGATGCTCGAACCCGGCAAGTCCGATTTCAGCGGCGCGCTCGATCCGGCGACCCGGGCGTTGCTGACGGGCGCCGACAGCGATCTTGCCGTCTATGTCAGCGTCGACGGGGGCGAAGAATGGCGGGAAATTACCTATCTCTCGCTCGCGGGATCGACCGCGGCGATCCGCTCGCTCGAACGCCAATGTCCGAAGGCCGCCGCCGCGTCATCGACGGCAAAGCCGGGTCAGTCGCGCGTCGTCCCCCTTCCGACCGGCTATTACATCGACTCGCGTCTCGGCACCTGCGCGAAGCCATTTGGCGACATGGCGATCTATCTCGCCCAGGACCGCATTGTCATGCAGCACAACAGCTGCAAGTTCACCAGCTTCAAGATGATGGACGGGCAGGCTTTCCGGCAGACCGAAAGCTGCCCCGACATCGACGGAAGCCCCGGTCCGGCGACGTTCGACTATCGCATCACCGGGCCGCAATCTTTCGAGACCGTGCTGTACGGCGACGCCTGGACATGGTGCCCTGCCGCGCAGCTTCCCGCGAAAGCGCGCTTTTACAAGGGCGCGGGGCGATAAAGGTCGGCGGTCTAGGCCGAACGCAGGATCAGGTCGTTGCAGAGGTCGGCGAGCGCGGAACCGAGATTTTCGAGTTCGCCGTCGGTGCGCGATCCGGCGACGCATGACGCCGTCATGCAAAGGCCGGGTGCGATGTCGGTCATCGCGACCGCCGCCGTGCTGACCCCGCGATGGGCATAGCCGCGATCGAGCGAAAATCCTGCTGCTGCGGCATCGCGCACTTGCCGCGCGTAATCGGCGAACGAAAGGTCGACCTGCCAGCGAATTTGGGAAAAGCGCCGTTCCAGTTCGGCGCGGTCGACCGCCTGCGCCGCTGCGATCGCACGCCCTGCGGCGCCCGCTCCCAGCGGCTGGCGCTGATTGTCGGCGAGAGCCAGCCGCATCCCCGCATCGCTTTGCGCGTGCGCGACGAGCTGCATTCGGTCGCGTGACACGATGCGCCACAAGCCCACTGCCGCCTCGACCGACTGCGCGAAATGCGCCATGCCTGCTTCGGCGCGGCCGATCAGTCGCATGGCGCGGCTTTCCGGCAATATCCCCTTTGATAGCCAGGCCGGGGCAAGGCGATAGCGCTTCTTGGGCTCTTCGCGTTCGACCGCCCCCTCTGCCGTAAGGGTTTTTAGCAAATTTAGGCAGCTCGACGGGCTGAGTCCGGTCGCCCGGGCGATGTCGGACAACGCGAGCGCAGGCGAATCCGCGAGCAGGCGAAGGATGGAAAAGGCTTGCGAGACGGAACGCACCGGGCCGGTCATGCTTCCGAGATAATTTCATATATGTGAAAAAACAATTCCTGTTGTTGAAATTATGACTGCAAATGCATATCGGAATCAGGCAGGATTCGAACGGGAGAGCGGTCATGAGCGGATGCCTCGACGGGAAGGTCGTCGCGATCACCGGCGCCGGGCGCGGAATTGGGCGTGAACTGGCGCTCCATTGCGCGGCCGAGGGCGCGGCGGTGATCGTCAACGATCCCGGCGTCGCGCAGGCAGGTGACGGCGGCGACGCCGCTCCGGCCGAAACTACCGCGAACGACATCATTGCCGCTGGCGGCAAGGCGGCCGCCAATTTCGGCAACGTCGCCGACCCCATGGAAGCTGCCGGCATCGTCGAGGATGCGGTCGCGAAGTTCGGCCGGATCGACGCGGTCGTGAATAACGCCGGCATCCTGCGCGACACGATCTGGCACAAGATGAGCTACGAAGACTGGAAGAGTGTGATTGAGGTCAATCTGACCGGTGTTTTCAACGTCTCGAAGGCCGCAACGCCTTATTTCCGCGAGCAGCAGTCGGGCAGCTTCATCCATTTTACCTCGACCAGCGGCCTGATCGGCAACATCGGGCAGGCGAATTATTCGGCGGCGAAGCTCGGCGTTGTTGCTCTGTCGCAGTCGATCGCGCTCGACATGGCGCGCGTCGGCGTGCGCTCGAACTGCATCGCGCCCTTTGCATGGAGCCGGATGACCTCGTCGATCCCCGCGACGACGCCCGCCGAGCAGGAGCGCGTCAAGCGTCTGCAGTCGATGTCGGCGGACAAGATCGCGCCGCTCGTCGCGTATCTCGCGTCGGACCTGTCGCAGGAGGTAACCAATCAGATTTTCAGCGTGCGCAAGAATGAGATATTGCTCTTTTCGAAACCGCGTCCCGTGCGTTCGATGGCGAAGCTCGAGGGCTGGACCGCTGAGGCGATTGCGAGCGAGCTGATCCCCGCCTTCCGCCCTGTCTTCGCGCGCGCCGACGAGGTGTCGGCGCATGTTTTCCTCTACGACCCGATCTGAGGACTTAAAGATGAGCAACCCCGGCATGGATGCGGACGTCTTCGAACAGTTCATCGAACAGCTTCAGCGCTATGTGCGCGAGCGCCTTCTCCCAGCGGAGAGAGAGATCATCGAGGCCGACGCGATCCCCGACGATATCCTCGCCGAAATGCGCGACATGGGCCTCTTCGGCCTGACGATCCCCGAGGAATATGGCGGCGCGGGGATGAATGTCAGCCAATATATCAAGACGATCCACACAATCAGCTATGCGATGCCGGCGTTCCGATCGATCATCTCGATCAACATCGGCATGTTCGCATCAGCGCTGAAGAATGGCGGGACCGAAGCGCAGAAGGCCGAGTGGCTGCCGCGCGTCGCCGCAGGCGAGATCGCCTGTTTCGGGCTGACCGAGCCCGGATCGGGATCGGACTCGGCGGGGCTCCAGACAACCGCGACGCAGACCGACAATGGCTGGGTCCTCAACGGCACCAAGCGCTACATCACCAATTCGCCGTTCGCGAAGGTCGGGCTGATCATGGCGCGGACGAGCAAGGAGAATCTGCCGAAGAACGCGCATGTCTCGGCCTTCGTCGTGCCTTTCGACGCCCCTGGCATCACGATCGGCAAGTCGGACAAGAAGATGGGCCAGTCGGGAAGCCATATCGCCGACGTGGTGATGGACGACGTTCGCGTCGGCGGTGAGGCGCTGCTCGGCGGCGAGCTTGGCAAGGGCTTTGCCTATGCGATGATGAGCCTCGACAACGGCCGCATGTCGGTCGGCGCCGCCGCTACGGCCTACGCCCGCCGCGCGCTCGACAGTGCGGTCCGCTATGCGACCGAGCGCAAGGCGTTCGGTGAGCCGATCGCCAACTTCCAGCTGATCCAGCAGATGCTCGCGCAGAGCGAGATCGACATCTACGCCGCCGAATGCATGATGGACGACGTCACCCGCCGCGCCGACGCGGGTGAGAATGTCCTTCGCAAGGCCGCTGCATTCAAGGTCTTTGCTAGCGAGATGTGCGGCCGCGTCGTCGATGCCTGCGTCCAGGTCTATGGCGGCGCGGGCTATCTGGCCGAATATGACGCCGAGCGCTTCTTCCGCGACGCCCGCATCTATCGCATCTACGAAGGCACGACCCAGATCCTGCAACTCCAGATCGCGAAGCACATGCTGCGCGAGTTTCACGCCCAAGGCTGACGCCCATCCATCGACCGGAGATTTGTGATGACCCTTCGCCGCGCCGCTATCGTTTCCCCGATCCGCACCTCCGTCGGCAAGTTCGGCGGCGCGCTGTCGTCGATGCCGGCGGGCGAGCTTGGCGCGGTCGTGCTGAAGGCGCTGGTCGAGCGGACGAAGATCGATCCGGCACGCGTCGACGACGTCGTCTTTAGTCAAGGTTATGGCAATGGCGAGGCACCCGCCATCGGCCACTGGTCGTGGCTCGCCGCAGGGCTGCCGCTCGAAGTGCCGGGCTACCAGCTCGACCGCCGCTGCGGTTCGGGACTGCAGGCGGTCGTCAACGCCGCGATGATGGTCCAGACGGGCATGTCCGATGTCGTCGTCGCGGGCGGCGTCGAATCGATGTCGAACGTCGAGCATTACAGCACCGACATTCGAAAGGGTGTGCGCGCCGGTAATCTGACGCTCCACGACCGGCTGACGCGCGGACGCTTGATGTCGCAGCCGGTCGAGCGCTTCGGCGTCATCACCGGTATGATCGAGACCGCCGAAAATCTGGCGAAAGACTATGATATTTCGCGCGAGGCGTGCGACGCCTATGCCGTGCGCAGCCATCAGCGCGCCGCCGCTGCTTGGGCAAACGGGCTGTTCGACGACGAACTGGTGCCGGTATCGGTGCCGCAGAAAAAGGGCGATCCGGTTGTTTTCGCGCATGACGAAGGCTATCGCGCCGATGCGACGATGGAGACGCTCGGCAAGCTGCGCGCGCTCGAAGGCGGCGTCGTTACTGCAGGCAATGCGAGCCAGCAGAATGACGCCGCCGCGGCATGTCTGGTCGTTGCCGAAGACAAGCTCGATGAGCTCGGGCTCACTCCCATTGCCTGGTATCACAGCTCGGCGGCGGCGGGATGCGACCCAAGCCGCATGGGGATCGGCCCGGTGCCCGCGGTCGAGCGGCTGTTCGCGCGCAGCGGCCTCGGCTGGGGCGATATCGACCTTGTTGAACTCAACGAAGCCTTCGCGCCGCAGGTGCTCGCGGTGCTGAAGGGCTGGGGCTGGTCGGACGACGACAGTCGGTACGAGATGCTCAACGTCAACGGATCGGGCATCTCGCTCGGCCACCCGATCGGTGCGACGGGCGGGCGCATTCTCGCCAACCTCACGCGCGAACTGGTGCGTCGCGATGGACGCTACGGGCTCGAGACGATGTGCATCGGCGGCGGGCAGGGCATCGCCGCGATCTTCGAACGCGCTGCCTGAGAAGGCCGCGCGCCGAACCCGCCCGACCGGCGATCAGAAACCGAGGTTGCGGAACGCGATGCGGAAGGAAAAGCTGTTGCCGCGCCGCGCGTCGCCGGTGTCGGCATAATCGCGCCGCCACGTCAGCGCGATCGACAGGCAATCGTCGTCA
This sequence comes from Sphingopyxis sp. H115, assembly GCF_001468465.1. Classification (GTDB taxonomy): domain Bacteria; phylum Pseudomonadota; class Alphaproteobacteria; order Sphingomonadales; family Sphingomonadaceae; genus Sphingopyxis. The sequence continues at coordinate 213,563 of NZ_LNSA01000003.1, read as the reverse complement.
TAGGCGACGCCCAGGCGGTGGCGGATCGGCTCGAACCCGTCCGCCGAACTCAGCGGATCGTCGCTTTGCTTCGTCAGATCGACGATCGCCGATCCGAACACCGACCAGTTGCTAGCGACCGCGATGCGCCCGCCGGCGCGCACTTCCTCGCGGTCCTGCAAATCCTCGCCCAGCAGCAATATGTCGCGGTTGAGGCGCGAATAGCCGACCACGGCATAGGTCGAACGGCTGCCGATCGTCGCGTCGAATTCGTTGCGACGGATCGCCAGATTATCCTTGTCCAGCCGGTAACGGTGGGTTAGCCGCAGGAAATCGCGATACGCAACGGTCGTCCGTCCGACGATATCCGACGTGCGATCGGTCAGTCCGGTGCCGTCGGGGAACAGGCTGGGCTTGTCCGATAGGCGATAGCTTTGCCCGACGACGCTGCTGATATTGAAACCCGGCCGGCTGAAATTCCATTCGAGACCATAGGTAATGCGGGCGCCGTCTTCGAACCGATCGTAACCGTTGAAGCGGTTGATCGAGAAGAGATTGCCGTCTTCGAGGTCGAACGCGCGCGAATCCTCGTTCGGGATATCGAGATTCTTGATCGGCGGAGTCGCGACGATCTGGACGCGCGGCGTCAGCGTCTGCGTCCCCCCCAGAAATTCGCCGACGAACGGCCAGCGCATGTCGGCGGCGACCGCCGCGATCCCGCGTCCCTGCCACCCCGATTTGCCGCGATAGCCGGGAATGGCGGTCAGCAGATTCTCGTCGCTGTGATAAACGTCGCCGCGCACCAGCGCGGTCAGCGTCACTTCCTGGCCCAGGCTCGTCAGGCCGCGCAGGTCCCAGCGCGCGCCGGCAAAGGCACGCTGCGTGTCTTGTCCCTCGGTTCGCCCGATCGCGAGCGTGTTGAGCTGCAATTCGAGCTTCCCGCCGAGCAGCGGATCGTCGAACCGCTGGCGATAATCGATGATCGGCAGTGCGATCGGCTGCTGGCCCTGGTCGTCGTTGCGGCGCAGCGTCTGCGTCGCCCAGCCGGCGATCGACAAATAGCTCTGGTTGCCGATCCGTTCGAGTTCGAAGGTCGAGCGTAGCCGGTCGTCGCGGCTGATGTCGTAGCGCCGCATGAAGGTGCGGTCGGTCGCGATGCGGCCCGAATAGGTGAGGCTCCAGCGCGGATCGAACTGGAATTTTCCTGCGCTTTCCAGATAGCCGCGAAAGCGTTTTTCGCTATCGGGATCGTCGCCGGTCAGCGGGACGAGCGAGCCGTAGGTCGCATAGCCGTTGATACGAAAGGACCCGATATCGGTCAGCGCACGGAATTCGCCCTCCAGCATCGGCGCCGCGCTCGTATAGACATGCGGCGTGATCGTGATGTCGCGGTCGGGCGCAAGCCGCAGATAATAGGGTACGGCGATTTCGAAGCCGTTGCTGCGGTCGAGCCGGATTTCCGGCACCAAGATGCCGCTGCCCGCTTCGCTGTTCGCCGGGTGGCTGAGGCCGGGCAGGGGGATCAAAGGCAGGCCGAAAATCTCTACGCGCGCGCCCTTGTACCGGATCTTGTTCTTTGCCCGGTCGTACATCACGCGGACGGCGCGAATCTGCCAGCTCGGATTCTTCGGGCAGCCCGCGTCATCTTCGACGGGGCAGGGCGTGTAGGCGGCGTTCTCCAGCTCGATATTGCCATTGTCGAAGCGGGTGCCCTTGACCGCCGCGAGCCGCGATCCATTGTCGAGCACGACCAGCAGATTCTCGACGACGCCGTCGCGCAAACTGTCGGTCAGCTCGATCTTGTCGCCATAGGCGGTGTCGCCTTCGGGATTCTTGATCGTGACATTGCCCTCGGCGAAAACCTGGCCCGTCTTGCGATTCCACGTCACCTTGTCCGCGCGCATCTCAATCGCTTCGCGGTTCATCTGGACATTGCCCTCGGCGATGACGATTTCGGTGTCGCTGTCGTAATTGAGATTGTCGGCGGCAAAACCCACCTGTTCCTCGCCCTGAACGTCGGGCGCGTCGGAGGCTGTAGGAACGACATCGGGCGTCTGCAGGACCGGCTCGCCGGCGACATCTTCGGACTGGGCCGGATTCGGCTCGGCTTGGGCCATCACCGGGCTGGCCACCAGCGCGGCGCCGCTCGCCGTCGCCAGCCAGAACGACCGCGCACGCGCCGCTTGTCGGAACAAAGCCCAAGTCATTTGATATCTTTGTCCCACACCTTATCTTGCGTCCACCCGGATTGGACCGGCTGCTTTGTTTTTGCAACTCGCAGGCGAAACCCCTATCGGTCCGCCACGTTCCAATCAATCATCGCATAAGAAAGTTAAGGCATGGACATTCAGTTTGTCGCGCAAATCGATGCGTCTGCCGACGTCGTCGCATTTCCGGTCCGCAAGGGCGAAGCCGGTGCGCTCGGCGCACTTCTCGGCGCGGCGGCGGCGCAGGCGCGCTTTGACGGCACCGCGGGGACGATCGCCGAAACCGCGACCATCGACGGCGGCGCGGCGAAGCGCCTGCTTCTGGTCGGGATCGGCGAGGGCGGCGAGCATGACCTCGAGCGCGGCGGTGCGGCGCTGACCGCGAAGCTCCAGACGAGCGGCGTGACGCATGTCCATGTCGATTTCGCCAGCGCGGGGCAGAGCGACGCCGACGACGTCCTTGCCTTTGGCATGGGCGCGCTGCTGCGCAATTGGCGCCTCGACACCTATCGCACGCGCCTTGCGGACAAGGCGAAGCCGAGCCTCAAAATGGTGACGATCGGGTCGCCGCACGGAGATCTGTCGGCACGCTGGGCGGAAAACGAGGCGATCGCGGCAGGGGTCGCCTTCACCCAGACGCTCGTCGCCGAGCCGCCGAACATCCTCTATCCCGAAAGCTTCGTCGAACGCTGCCAGCATCTTGCCGACCTCGGCATCGAGCTCGATGTTCTCGACGAGCGGCAGATGAAGGCGCTCGGCATGGGCGCGCTGCTCGGTGTCGCGCAAGGCTCGACGCGGCCGCCGCGCCTGCTCGCGATGCGCTGGAACGGCGGTCAGCCGGGCGACAAGCCGATCGCTTTCGTCGGCAAGGGCGTGACCTTCGACACCGGCGGGATTAGCATCAAGCCGGCCGCGGGCATGGACATGATGAAATGGGACATGGGCGGTGCTGGCGCGGTCGCGGGCGCGATGAAGGCGATTGCCGGACGCAAGGCGAACGCCAATGTCGTCGGCATCGTCGGCCTGGTCGAGAATATGCCCGATGGCAATGCGATGCGCCCCGGCGATATCGTTTCCACCATGTCGGGTCAGACCGTGGAAGTGCTCAACACCGATGCCGAAGGGCGGCTCGTGCTCTGCGACGCGGTCACCTGGACGCAGAAGGTTTATAGCCCTTCTGTGATCGTCGATCTGGCGACGCTGACCGGCGCGATGGTGATCTCGCTCGGCCACGAATATGCGGGCATTTTCGCCAATGACGACAGCCTTGCCGAGCAGCTGGTCGCCGCAGGCGAGGTGTCGAACAACAAGCTGTGGCGCTTCCCGCTGTCGCCTGCCTACGACAAGCTGATCGACAGCCCGATCGCCGACATGAAGAATGTCGGCCCGCGCGAGGGCGGATCGATCACCGCGGCGCAGTTCATCAAGCGCTTCGTCGACGAAGGCGTCAAATGGGCGCATCTCGATATCGCGGGCATGGCTTGGCATGACAAGGACGGCCCGGTCTATGCGAAGGGTGCGACCGGATATGGCGTGCGCCTGCTCGACCGCTATATCGCCGCCAACCACGAAGGCTGAAGGGCCGGGGCAGGAGAAGCGGGATGCCGCGCGTCGACTTTTACCGGCTGACCCGCGACCCCGCCGAAAAGGTGCTCCCTGCGCTTGCGACGCGTATTCTGGCGACCGGCGACCGCCTGCTGGTGGTTGCCGCACCGGCGATGCAGCGGCAGGCGATCGACGCTGCGCTCTGGTCGCATCAGCCGGCGAGCTTTCTGCCGCACGGCCATGCCGCTTCGGCCGACGAGGAGATCGAGCCGATCCTGATCGCTGGCACGCTCGATCCGTCGCCGCCGAACCGCGCAACCTATCTCGCGCTCGCCGATGGCGAGTGGCGCGACGAGGCGCTCGGATTCGAACGCACTTTCCTGCTTTTCGACAACAGCCGCATCGACGACGCCCGCGCGCTGTGGCGCACGCTCGCGGCGCGTGAGGATATCGACAATCGCTTCTGGAAACAGGATGAAAACGGACGCTGGTCCGAGGGGCCATAGCTGTGACCGGGGTCACGGCGCGGCACCCCATCGATGCTAGGGAAATGACGAACAGCAGCTGGAGTTGATCATGACCAAGTCGCCGACCCCGATTCTTGCCGCACTTGCCGCGGCGCTTTTGCTTGCTGGCTGCGGATCGAGCGAGGAGACCGAAGTTGCGAGCGGTACCTATACCGACCCAGAGACCGGCCAAAGCGCCGATTACAAGGTGACCGCCAGCGACGATGGCGCCAGCAATATCCGGATCAAAACCGAAGATGGCGAGATGGTGTTCGGCGGCGGCGGCGCCAATGCCAAGCTGCCTGCAGGCTTCGCTCCCTTTCCCGGCACGAAGATGACCGGCGGTTTCGCGGCGACCGGCAAGGACGGGCAGGGTGGCATGGCGAGCTTCGAGGTCGATGGCAAGGCAGCCGACGTCATCGCCCATTTTCGCAAGCAGGCGGAAGCGCAGGGAATGAAAGTCACCCGCGAGATGAAGGCCGGCGACACATTGATGTTCGGGGCCGAGGCGGCGGGTTCGGGCAAGGCGGGCGTTCAGGTCACCGCGACGCAGGTCGGCGCGACGGTCAATGGCAGCGTGACCTACGGCGTCGGTCGCTGAGGACGCTCCCGCAGATGCTCGCGTGTCTCCGCTTGCCGCGCGGCAAAAGCGCGGCTAGAGGCGCGCGCATCGCAAACCATAACATCGCAGGAGCTTTCCCATGGCGGTCACCCGCACCTTTTCGATCATCAAGCCCGATGCTACCCGCCGCAATATCACCGGCGCGGTCACCAAGATGCTGGAAGACGCCGGCCTGCGCGTCGTCGCGTCGAAGCGCATCCACATGAGCCGCGAACAGGCCGAGGGCTTCTACGCGGTCCACAAGGAACGCCCCTTCTTCGGCGAACTCGTCGATTTCATGATCAGCGGCCCCGTCGTCGTCCAGGTCCTCGAAGGCGAAGATGCGATGCAGCGCAACCGCGACATCATGGGCGCGACCAACCCCAAGGATGCCGCGCCCGGCACGATCCGCAAGGAATTGGCCGAAAGCATCGAAGCGAACACCGTGCACGGTTCGGACAGCGACGAGAACGCCGCGATCGAAATCGCCTACTTCTTCAAGCCCGAAGAAATCGTCGGCTAATCCCACCGGGATGACGAAAAAAATGGCCGCCGGAGCGATCCGGCGGCCTTCTTCGTTCGGAGCTGCGAGCCCGGCGCCGCGCGCATGTCTGCGTTCCGGACTAGGTCGGGCGTTCGTCAAACCATTTTCGCCGTCGATGCGTGGCGTCGACGCGGCGAGCCAAGGCATTCAGCGGAAATGGCAATACGAAACCGGCGACCAGCAAGAGATAGACGATCGGCGATCCGGGGGCCGAAATCATGAACCAGCTACCGACGGCCCAGCAAATGCCGACGGTCGCGAGGATGGCGTATTTGAACAGATTGTGCCGGCGGTGGTGGCGCGCATAGCTCGCTTTCACGATGGGGCGATGCTGGAACCTTTCGGAGACCGAGCGCCGCCACGCGTGCAGGTCGCGCTCATAACGCGTTGCTTCGTAGGCCGATGCCGAGAAGAAGAGTAATGCCATCGCGGCCGCGGCGAAGGTCTTCCAGCCAGCGAAATAGGCGGCGCCGCCGACCGAGATCAAGCCCAAGACGGAGAGGATCGCGACAATTGCGCCGGCGGTGAACTCTCGTTCGCTATGGCGGCCGAGTAATCGATTGGCTTCGCGTTCCAGCGTCCGGGCCTCGTCCGTCGTCAATAGGCGGGCATGTCCCTCGCTATCGAAATAGATCCACCCTTTTACGGTTTCGCGTATCCACAGCGATATGCGTGCCTGCTGGGCTTCGCGCCAGTTTTCGCTCGACCTCGACCGTTGAGTTTGCATCGGCCCGCAATATCCAAAATTGCTTAATGGCGGCCTATCGCCAATCAAAAATCCTCCGCAATCCCTATCAGCCCCGCAAGCTTCTTCGGCGCCACCGCCAGCCAGCTCTTGCGCAGCCATTCGGTGATCGCGTCCCAGTCGGTGTCGCCCAGATCGAGGCGGATGCCGATCCAGCCGTCGCCGAAATAGGGCGGGCGGTAATAGCGTTCGCCGTCCATTTCGATCAGCGCCGCCTGTTCGTCACCGCCGCTGATCTTCACCAGCAGCGCAACTTTGCCGTCGCCGTGATGATCTTCGGTAAAATAGGCGAATTTCTTGCCCTTCACGATCCCGAAGCACGGCATGCCGTGCGAGACGACCTCGTCGGCCTCAGGCAAGGCCATCGCGAGCTCGCGCACGCGGCCGCGCAGATAATCGGGCGACCGCTCTCGCGTGACGAACGCGGCGAGGGTGGCGGGATAGAGTTGGTGCTCGGCAAAGCGCACGCGCGCGGCCAGCGTCTCGGCGGTGTCGCCGGGCAGGATCGCGACCTTGGTCTGCGCCAGCACCGGCCCATCGTCGAGTTCGGGGGTGACGACATGCACGCTGCACCCCCCGAACTTGTCGCCCGCATCGATGGCGTGTTGGTGCGTGTTCAGCCCCTTATATTTGGGGAGCAGGCTGGGGTGGATATTGAGCATCCGTCCCGCCCAGCGCGCGACGAATTCGTCGGACAATATACGCATATAGCCCGCCAGCGCGACATATTCGGCGCCCGCCGTGCGCAATTGCTCGTCGACCAGTGCGTCGAACGCGTCGCGGTTCATGCCCTTGTGCGACAGGCTCCAGGTTGCGATTCCCTCGGCTTCCGCAATTTCAAGACCAGCTGCGCCGGGATCGTTGCTGCCGACGAACACCAGCTCATAGGGGCAGGCTTCGGCTTTCGCGGCATAGAGCAGCGCTGCCATATTGGTGCCGGCGCCTGAAATCAGGACGGCGACACGCGCCTTAGCCATTATGCGTGGCGCTCCATGCTGTCCGCGCGCTCCACGTCTCGGCGCTGCCGGTCACGGTGCAGCCTTTTTCGCCCTCGGCAATATGGCCGATGCGGACCACCGTTTCGCCTGCGGCTTCGAGCGCCGCCGCCACGTCGGCGACATCGCTTTCGGCCACGACCACCGCCATGCCGATGCCGCAGTTGAAGGTGCGCGCCATTTCTTCGGGCTCGATATTTCCCTGCGCCTGCAGGAAGGCCATCAACCGCGGCTGCGCCCACGCGTCGGCATCGATATGCGCGTGCAGCGTTTTCGGCAGCACGCGCGGGATATTTTCAAGCAGCCCGCCGCCGGTGATATGCGCCAGCGCGTGGATATGGCCGGTCTTCACCAGCGGCAGCAGGCTTTTCACATAGATGCGCGTCGGCGCCATCAGCGCGTCGATCAGCAGGATATTCTGGTCGAACAGCGCGGGACGGTCGAGCTTCCAGCCCTTGTCCGCAGCGAGCCGGCGCACGAGCGAAAAGCCGTTCGAATGCACCCCCGACGAGGCGAGGCCCAGAATGACGTCGCCCGCCGCCACCTTGTCGGCGGTCAGCACCTGGTCGCGCTCGACCGCGCCTACGCAGAAGCCCGCAAGGTCATAATCGCCGTCCGAATACATGCCCGGCATTTCGGCGGTTTCGCCGCCGATCAGCGCGCATCCCGCCTGCTTGCACCCTTCGGCAATGCTCGCGACGACTTCGGTTGCGACTTGGTTGTCGAGCTTACCCGTCGCATAATAATCGAGGAAAAACAGTGGTTCGGCGCCCTGCACGATCAGGTCGTTCGCGCACATTGCGACGAGGTCGATGCCCACGCCGTCATGCCTGCCCGATTCGATCGCGAGTTTGAGCTTGGTGCCGACCCCGTCGTTCGCGGCGACGAGCAGCGGGTCGTTGAACCCCGCCGCTTTCAGATCGAAAAAGCCACCAAAACCGCCCAGATCGGCATCGGCGCCGGGACGCCGCGTCGCACGGGCGAGCGGCGCGATGGCACGGACCAGCGCATTGCCGGTCTCGATCGATACGCCGGCCTCGGCATAAGTGTAGGAGGCGGGTTGCCCGTCTGACTTGTTGTGCTTGGAATCCATGGCCCGCGCGACTAACGCTTCCCGCCGACAATTGCCATGATTTCCTTGTCGGGGATCGCTCTTCGGGGCAAAGAATAGAGAAGATATGACTTCGGCCGCTTCCCCCCGCCTCCAATCCGGTTTCGACCTTCGCGCGCGCATGTCTCGCGGCTGGCGCTGGCCCGCTCTTTTCGGCTTGTTGTTCGCGATCCTTCTCGCCGGCATCGTCGAAGGCCAGATCAGCCGCGGCGATCGCGGCATTACCCCGATCAACAGCAGCGGCGATTTCCTTGCCAGCGGTATCATGGTCGATGTGACCGGCGATAATGCCGATGATGCGCGTGAAAAGGGCTGGCGTGAGGCGCAGCGGCTCGGCTGGGCGCAACTCTATCGCAAGCTCAACGGCACCGACGGGCCCAAGCTTGGCGATTCGGTGCTCGACGGCATCGTCACCGCGATCGTGGTCGAGGAAGAACAGATCGGCCCGCGCCGTTATGTTGCGAAGCTCGGCGTGCAATTCGACCGCGTCCGTGCGGGCCAGATCCTCGGCGTCAGCGGTCGGACTTTGCGCTCGCCGCCGCTGCTCGTCATCCCCGTCTATTCGATCGACGGCATCCCGCAGGTGTTCGAACAGCGCAGCGCCTGGCAGCGCGCGTGGGCCGAATATAATACGGGGCAGAGCGCGATCGACTATGTTCGCACCGCGGGCACCGGCGCTGATACGCTGCTGATCAACGCGGGGCAGACCGGCCGCCGGGGCCGCGTCTGGTGGCGCGTGATCCTCGATCAATATGGCGCCGCCGACGTGCTCACGCCGATCGCGCGCGTCGAATATTCCTACCCCGGCGGACCGGTGAAAGGCATTTTCACCGCGCGCTTCGGGCCCGACAACAAGCTGATCTCCAGCTTTTCGATGACCGGGCCCAGTCCCGCGGCGCTGCCTGATATGATGGAAAAGGCCGTCGCCCGGATGGACCGCATCTATATCGACGCGCTGACGGCCGGCATTCTCAAGACCGACACCTATCTCGTCCTCGAAAAGCCGGTCGAAAAGGAAGATCTGCCCGAAGAGACCGCGACCGACGAAGAGGCGCTGCCGACCGAAACCGACAACAGCGTACCGACTGCAGCGCCGGTCGGGGTGCAGAGCTTCAGCGTCCAATATAATTCGCCCGACGTCGATTCGGTGACCGCGACCGAGCGTGCAGTCGGCGGCGTTGCCGGGGTGCAGTCGGCATCGACGACCAGCCTCGCGCTTGGTGGAACGTCGGTGATGCGCGTGACCTTCCGCGGCGACATCGGCGCGCTCAAGGCCGCTCTGGAAGCCCGCGGTTACAAGGTGCAGGAAGGCGGCAGCACGCTCAGGATCAGTCGCTGATGGCGCGCACGTCGGGACAGATTGCCCTGCCGCTCGATTGGAGCGCGGGCGGGGCGAACGACGGGCCGTTGATCGTCGGGACCAGCAATGCCGATGCGGTACGCTATTTGCGCCACGTCGCGACCTGGCCGGTGCGCACTGCCGTGCTCACCGGCCCGCGCGGGTCGGGGCGCAGCCTGATGGGGCGGCTGTTCGCTGCCGAAACTGGCGGCCGCGTCATCGACGGCCATGACAGCGTATCCGAAGAGGAGCTATTCCACGCCTGGAACGCCGCGCAGGCGAACGATGGACAGTTGCTCGTCGTCGCCGACGCGCCCCCGGCCGAATGGAATATCGCCTTGCCCGATCTCCGCTCGCGCCTGGCCGCCGTGCCGGTCCTGACGATCGGCGACCCCGACGACTGCCTGGCACGCGACCTGATCGAGACGCTGTTCGCGCAGCGTGGCATCGCTCTCGCGCCCGAGGTGGCATCCTATATCGTCCCACGGATGGAGCGCAGCTATGCGATGATCCACCGCATCGTCGCCGCCCTCGACACCGCTTCGCTCGAACAGGGGCGGCGGGTCGGGGTCCGTCTTACGCGTGAAACATTATTGTCACAGGGGCTGATCGATCCCGATCTCCTTGAAAGGCAGGATGAAGCGACATGTCGATAGCTGACAGCCCCCTTCGCGCGGACAATGATGCGGATAGGGCATTGACTCCGCCGACATTCGGCCCCGAACGCTTCTTCAACCGCGAACTCAGCTGGCTGGCCTTCAATCGCCGTGTGATGGAGGAAGCGCGCAACCCTGCGCATCCTCTGCTCGAACGCCTGCGCTTCCTGTCGATTTCGGGCAGCAATCTCGACGAATTCTTCATGGTTCGCGTCGCCGGGCTTAAGGGGCAGCAGCTTCAGGGAATCGACGATCCCTCAGCGGATGGCCGCTCGCCGGGGCAGCAGCTCGCCGAGATCGAGGCCGAGGTGAACCGGTTGGTCGACCAGCAGCAGAGCGAATGGCAATTGCTGCACAAACAACTCGCCGAACAGGGCATCGTCGTCCACGGCACGGGATCGAACAAGGAAGCGCTGCGTTCGGTGCTGCGCCAATATTTTATCGACCAGATTTTTCCGATTCTGACGCCGCAGGTGCTCGACCCGGCGCATCCCTTTCCCTTCATCCCGAATCGCGGGCTGGGGGTGATTTTCGATCTGCAGCGCAAGGCGACGGGCGATACGGTGCGCGAACTGGTGATGATTCCGGCATCGCTGCCGCGCTTCGTTCCGGTGCCGGGGCAGGCGACAAGCTTCGTGCCCGTCGAATATCTGATCGAATTGTTCGGTGACCTACTGTTTCCTGGCTTCAATATCCGCTCATTGGGCGTGTTCCGCATCATCCGCGACAGCGACATCGAACTTGAGGAGGAAGCGGAGGATCTTGTCCGCCTGTTCCGCACCGCGATCCGCCGCCGCCGCCGCGGCCGCGTGATCCTGATGGAACTCGAAGCCGACATGCCCGCCGAAATCGCGGCGGTGCTCAATGCCGATATCCAGGGGCACGAGGCGATCGTCGCCAAGATCGGTGGCTTCATCGGCCTCGCGGCGCTCTCGGCGCTTGTCGATGTCGATCGTCCCGACCTGAAATTTCCCGCTTACTCGCCGCGCTTTCCCGAGCGGATTCGCGAACATGGCGGCGACTGTTTTGCGGCGATCCGTTCGAAGGACATCGTCGTCCACCATCCTTATGAGAGTTTCGATGTCGTGCTCTCTTTCCTCCGCCAGGCGGCCGCCGATCCGGATGTCGTCGCGATCAAGCAGACGCTTTACCGCGCGGGCAACCAGTCGCCGGTGATCCGCGCGCTGATCGAAGCGGCGGAAGCGGGCAAATCGGTGACCGCCGTGGTCGAACTCAAGGCGCGCTTCGACGAGGAACAGAATCTCCTGTGGGCGAACCAGCTCGAACGCGCCGGGGTGCAGGTCGTCTACGGCTTCATCGAGTGGAAGACGCACGCCAAGATTTCGATGGTCGTGCGCCGCGAAGGGCAGGGCTATCGAACCTATTGCCACTTCGGCACCGGCAATTACCACCCGGTCACCGCGCGTATCTATACCGATTTGAGCTTCTTTACCGCCGACCCGCGCGCCGGCCGCGACGCGGCGCAGCTGTTCAATTACATCACCGGCTATGTCGAGCCCGAGCGGCTCGATCTCATCACCATGTCGCCGCTCAACATGCGCCAGCATCTCAGCGAACTGATCGACGCCGAAATCGCCGCGGCAAAGGCGGGCGCGCCGTCGGGTGTCTGGGCCAAGATGAACAGCCTCGTCGACCCCGACATCATCGACAAGCTTTATGAAGCGAGCGCGGCGGGCGTGCCGGTCGAACTGATCGTCCGCGGTATCTGTTGCCTGCGTCCGGGCGTGCCGGGGCTTTCCGAAACGATCCGCGTCAAATCGGTCGTTGGCCGCTTCCTTGAGCACAGCCGCGTCTGGGCGTTCGCCAACGGTGCGCCGCTGCCGCATCGCGGCGCCAAGCTCTACATCAGCAGCGCCGACTGGATGCCGCGCAACTTCGATCGCCGCGTCGAATATATGATCCCGATCGAAAACCCGACCGTCCACGACCAGATTCTCGACCAGGTGCTCGTCGCGAACCTGATCGACAATGAACAAAGCTGGATATTGCTGCCCGACGGCACCTCCGTTCGGGTAAAAACGGACGACAAGCCCTTCAACCTGCATCATTATTTCATGAACAACCCTTCGCTTTCGGGCCGCGGCACCGCGCTCCACCAACGCCAGGATGTCCCGACGCTCGCGTTGAACATGAATGAAGATTGAGACGATAGGCTTGCTGCGCACATCCAAACAGACGGTCCGCCGTTCGGCGGTCATCGACATCGGTTCCAACTCGGTACGTATCGTTGTTTATGAAGGACCCGCGCGCGCGCCGGCCGTGATCTTCAACGAAAAGGTCGCCGCGGGCCTCGGTCGCGGGCTCGCCATCGACGGCCGCATCGCCGAAGAAGACGCCGAGCGCGGCCTGACGGCACTCCGCCGCTATGCGCTTCTTGCCCGCCATATGGAGGTCAAGGACCTGCAGTGCGTCGCGACCGCGGCGGTCCGCGACGCGGCGAACGGTCCCGATTTTATCGCCGCCGCTGCCGAGGCGGGCCTGAAGATCCGGCTGCTGTCGGGCGAGGAAGAAGCCGAGGCGGCCGGCTACGGGGTGCTCGCCGCCATCCCCGATGCGCGCGGCATCGCTGTCGATCTCGGCGGCGGGAGCCTCGAACTCGCTGAAGTCGCCGACGGCAAGGTCGGCCGCTGCGCGTCGTTCCCGCTCGGCGTGCTGCGCCTGCCCGCGCTGCGCAAGGACGGGCAGCAGGCTTTCGAGCGTGCGATCCGCAAGCTGCTGCGCGATGCCGGTTGGCCCGGGGGGCTGACCGGTCTTCCGCTCTATCTGGTCGGCGGCTCGTGGCGCGCGCTGTCGCGCCTCGATCTCGAACTGACGAACGACCCGCTCGCGGTGCTCGACCAGCATACTCTGCCGCGGACGGCGCTACGCCGTCTTGTCCGCGCCACCAAACGGCTGACCTTCGAACAGTTGCGGGCGATCCCGGGCATGGCGTCGAACCGCGCGGCGGCCTTGCCTGACGCCGCCGCTTTGCTTGCCGCGCTCGCGAACATCATCGATGTCCCCGAAATGACCGTGTCCTCGTCCGGTTTGCGCGAAGGGCTGCTCTACCAGGCCCTCGACTTCGAGACGCGTGCGCAGGATCCGCTGATCGTGGCTGCCGAGTTCGAGGGGCGCCGGCTGGCGCGTTTTGCGCCGCATGGCCGGGCGATCACCGAATGGATCGCGCCCTTGTTCACCGGCGAAGCGACGGCCGACAGCCGCGTCCGGCTCGCCGCGAGCCTGCTCAGCGATGTCGCCTGGTCGGCCAATCCCGATTTCCGCGCCGAACGGGGCACTGAAATCGGCCTGCATGGCAATTGGCGCGGCATCGATATTCCGGGCCGTATCCTGCTCGCCCGCGCGCTGCACGCGGGCTTTGGCGGCGCCGACAGCGATTTTCCCGCGATGGGCGATCTGGTCAGCGCCGACCGGCTAGCCCGGGCCAGGCAATGGGGCCTCGCGATCCGGCTTGCGCAGCGTCTGACCGGGGGCGTCGAAGCGCCGCTCAAGGGGAGCGGCATCGCGCTGGTTAACGGAAAGCTGCAACTCCGTCTCGCCCGCGGCTGGCATCACCTTGCCGGCGAGTCGGTCGAGCGCCGCCTGCGCGCGCTGGCGCAGGCGCTCGACGCCAAACCCGAGATGCTGCTGCTTTAGTGGCCGGTCATTCGGCGCCGGAGCCGGCGTCGATCTCGCTCATCACCAGCTTGCCGTTCTTGACCGCGAAGCCCATGCGGCCTTCGACGAGGTCGAGCGCGGCGTGGCCGAAGACGTCGTAGCGCCAGCCTTGCATCATCGCGATGCCGTCGCGTCCGCCTGCCGCCAGTGCTTCAAGATCATCGCTGCGGGCGATCAGCCGCGCCGCGACATTGAGTTCGCGTGCCCGGATCTTTAGCAACAGTTTCAGCAGGTCCGCGACAAGCACGCCCTCCTTGCCGAGCCCCGGCCCGCGCGGTGTGCGGTCGGGCATGTCGTCTTTCGACAGCGGTTTCGCATTGGCGAGCGCATCGATCAGCCGGGCGCCGATATCGTTCGTGCGCCAGGTCGCCGATAATCCGCGGACGCGGCCGAGGCCGTCCTGGTCCTTTGGCGGGTGCGCGGCGAGGTCGGCCAGCGTCTCGTCCTTTACGATGCGGCCGCGCGGGAGATTCTTGTTGCGCGCTTCGCGTTCGCGCCAGGCGGCGAGCGCCTGCAACCGGCCGAGGACATCGGGCTTGCGCGACGGGATCTTGATCCGCTGCCACGCCTTGTCGGGATCGACGCTGTAATTGGCGGGGTCCGCCAGCTTCTCCATTTCCTCGTCCAGCCAGTGCCCGCGGCCGGTCTTGATCAGCTTGGCGAGCATCATCGGGAAAATTTTGGCGAGGTGCGTGACGTCGCCGATCGCATAGTCGATCTGGCGCTTGTCGAGCGGACGGCGGCTCCAGTCAGTAAAGCGCGCGCCCTTGTCGAGCTGGACGCCGATCCACGCTTCGACGAGGTTCGAATAGCCGACCTGTTCGGCCTGTCCGATCGCCATCTGGCCGATCTGCGTGTCGAAGATCGGGTGCGGGGTTTTACCCGTCAGGTTGAAGATGATTTCGACATCCTGCCCGCCGGCATGAAAGACTTTCAACATCTCTTCATTATCGACGAGCAGGTCGAGCAGGGGTTTGAGGTCGATGCCCGGTGCCATCGGGTCGATCGCCGCGGCATGCTCGCGGTCCGCCACCTGGATCAGGCAAAGCTCTGGCCAGAAGGTGTTTTCGCGCATGAACTCGGTATCGACCGCGATGAAATCGCTGGTCCGGATGAGGTCGCAGAATTCGACCAGCGCGGCGTTGGTTTCGATCAACGGATGGACTTGCATAGCGCGCCTATACAGCTAGTTGAAAGGAACGGGCAGGAAAATTTGCGGAGCACCTGACCGTCGCTCTTCGGGTCGCGGAGCCGGAACACCGGCCATGGGAAAACGAAGGGATTGGGGCATGATCTGGATTGGTTGGGCGCTGGCCGCGCTCGGGTTTGCGCTGCTTGTCGGCCAATATGCTGCCGGACAGGCGGATGTTTTCGTGTCGATCGCCAACCCGCGACCGCTCGACGAGGACAGGATGGTCGTGACGCTGAAGGGTTGGGGCTTCGCGGCGCAAGCTGCGCAGCCGTTCGTGATGCCCGAGTCCGACCATGGCCTGTGCGACGTCCGCGTCTTTGCCACGCGGCGCCAGATGCTCGTTGCGATCGCCAGCTTCGGTTTCCTGCGTCCCGTAACCGTCGCATGGCGCGCCCATGCCGGCATCCTTCCGCTGGGAGACGCGTGATGCCGATTGTCAGGCTTGGCGATGAAGGCCGATGGACCAACTATCACGGCACAGGTCGCTGCGAGGAGGCGACGCGGTTCGCGCTGCGCAGCGGCGACGCCGCGCGCGGGCGCGACGAGATCGCGATTGCGGCGAAGGCCGTGCAGGACTGGCTCGCGGAAGCGCGAGCTGCGGGCCGCCGCGTCCGCCCGCTCGGCGCGGGCTGGTCGCCCTCGAACGTCAATATAAGCTCGCAAAGCTGGCTGCTCCACACGCGCCGCTTCAACCGTTGCTTTCGCGTCGATGCCGCCGACGTCCGCCCGGGTATCGACGCCGGCGCCTTGATGCTCATCGAGGCAGGAGCGCTTGTCGACGAGGTTTCGGACAAGTTCGAGGAACAAGGCCGCTCGCTCTGGACCAGCGGTGCGGGGAACGGGCAAACCTTTGCCGGGGCCTGCGCGACGGGGACGCATGGCTCGATGATCGGGCGCGGCGGCATCCAGGACCATATCCGTGCGGTGCAGATCGTCACGCCGGGCGGCATCCACTGGATCGAGCCCGATGCGGGCGTGATGAGCGACGCCTTCATCGCCGCGACGGGCTCGACCCAGATCCGCGACGACGCGCTGTTCGCCGCGGCGCAACTCCCCGTCGGCTCGCTCGGCATCGTCACCGCGCTCGTGGTCGACAGCGTGCCTAAATTCCTCGTTCGTCCGATCCAGAATTTGCGCAAGGTCGAACCGGCGGCGCTGAACTGGTTGGCCGAAGGCGATTTCCGGCGCTTCTCGGCGGCTTACGCGCTCGATCGGGACCCCGATTTCGTCCAGATGATCTTCAATCCCTACAAGCCGTTCAAGCGGCCCGCGATGCTCCGCTTCCTCTATCGCGAACCGTGGCGTGACGATTATGCGCGCGCGACCCCTGCGCAGCTTGGCGCGGGTTATGACGCGCTCAGCCTGCTCGGGCGATTGCTCGACGATTATCCGTGGGCGCGCGGCGCGCTGCTGCAATTTGCGATGAAGATGGGCTATGCCGCTGGCCCCGACGTTGACGATCCGCCGGTCTATGGCAGCTGGGGCGAGGGGCTCGACACCCACCGTCCGCTGGCCGATCTGTTCAACGCCTCGGTTACCGTCGATCGCGCCGATCTTGCTTACGCGTTTGAACGCATCTGCGCCGTCTATGCGCGCCACGGCGGCTCGACCGTCGTCACCGTGCGGTTCATGGTGCGCGCGCAGGGGTTGCTCGCGCCCGCGCGCTTCCCGCATAATGCGGTTATCGATTTCGACGGTCCGCGTAGCCAGCGTACCGCAGACGCTTATGCTCGGGTCGTCGAATGTCTCGACGCCGAAGGGATCGCCTTCACACGCCACTGGGCGAAAAGCTGCCGTCTCGATGCCGCGCGGGTCGCGTCCGACTATGGCGAGGATTTTCGTCGCTGGCGCGCGGCGCGCGATCGGCTGATTCCCGATCCGGCGCATCGGGCGCTGTTCGGCAGCGCGGTACTCGACGGGCTGGGCCTGACCTGCTGATTTGGCCTTCGACCCTTGACAAATGGCGCGCCGACCTGCCTTAGGCGCGGCCATAAATCACGTTAAAGCTGATTTCCTTCATTCATCGAAAGACCAGAAAATGCACGCCTATCGCACCCACACCTGCGCCGATCTTCGCGCCGCCAACGTTGGCGAGGAAGTCCGCCTTTCGGGCTGGGTGCATCGGACGCGCGAGCATGCGAATGTCCTCTTCGTCGATCTTCGCGATCATTATGGGATCACCCAGATCGTCGTCGAGACCGGATCGGACCTTTATCCCACGGTCAATGCCCTTGGCCCTGAGTCCGTCCTGACCTTCACCGGCAAGGTCGCGGCGCGTTCGCCCGAAACACTGAACCCCAAACTCGCGACCGGCGAAATCGAAATCTACCCGAGTGCGGTGACCGTCCAGTCGGCCGCCGATCGCCTGCCGCTGCCTGTGTTCGGCGACACCGAATATCCCGAGGAAATTCGCCTTACCAATCGTTTCCTCGACCTGCGTCGCGAACGGCTGCACAAGAATATCGTGCTGCGCTCGAACGTCATTTCGTCGCTGCGCCGCCGGATGATCGATCAGGGTTTCACCGAATTCCAGACGCCGATCCTGACCGCAAGCAGCCCCGAGGGCGCGCGCGACTATCTGGTCCCCAGCCGCGTCCACCCCGGCAAATTCTATGCGCTGCCGCAGGCGCCGCAGATGTTCAAGCAGTTGCTGATGGTCGCTGGTTTCGACCGCTATTTCCAGATCGCGCCCTGCTTCCGCGACGAGGATGCGCGCGCCGACCGCTCGCCGGGCGAATTCTACCAGCTCGATTTCGAGATGAGCTTCGTCACGCAGGACGACGTCTTCAACGCCATCGAGCCCGTGCTGCATGGCGTGTTCGAGGAATTCGCCGATTTCGACGGCAAGGGCCGCACCGTGTCGCCGCTGCCGTTCAAGCGCATCCCCTACCGCGAATCGATGCTGAAATATGGCAGCGACAAGCCCGATTTGCGAAACCCGCTGCTCGTCCATGACGTGGGTGATTTCTTCAAGGGATCGGGCTTCGGCCGTTTCGCGACCATGGTCGAGGAAGGGCAGGTCGTCCGCGCAGTCGCCGCCCCTGAAACGCATGAAAAGAGCCGCAAATTCTTCGACGAGATGAACAGCTGGGCACAGTCCGAAGGCTTCCCGGGGCTTGGCTATGCGACGCAGAAGGACGGCGTGTTCGGCGGCCCGATTGCGAACAATCACGGCCAGGAGGGCATGAAGGCGATCGCCGATGCGATGGGTCTCGGCCCGAACGACAGTATCTTCTTCGCCGCGGGCGTCGAAGCGAAGGCGGCGAAGCTGGCCGGTCTGGCGCGCACCCGCGTCGCCGATCAGCTCGGCCTGATCGACAAGAGCCGGTTCGAATTCTGCTGGATCGTCGACTTCCCGATGTTCGAGGCCGACGAGGAAACCGGCAAGATCGATTTCAGCCACAATCCCTTCTCGATGCCGCAGGGCGAGATGGAGGCGCTAACCACCAAGGATCCGCTCGACATCCTCGCTTACCAGTATGACATCGTGTGCAACGGCGTCGAACTGTCGTCGGGCGCGATCCGGAACCATCGCCCCGACATCATGTACAAGGCGTTCGAGATCGCAGGCTACAGCCAAGCCGACGTCGATGCCAATTTCAGCGGCATGATCAACGCCTTCAAGTTCGGCGCGCCGCCGCACGGCGGATCGGCGCCGGGCGTCGACCGCATCGTGATGCTGCTCGCCGACGAGCCCAATATCCGCGAAGTGATCGTGTTTCCGATGACGCAGAAGGCTGAGGATCTGATGATGGGCGCCCCGGCGCCGGTCAGCGAAAAGCAGCTGAAGGAACTCAGTATCCGGCTCGTCGACGGCTCGAAGAGCTAAGGCATGAGCGAGCCCCGGGAGCACCGGCAGGAAACGCCGGAAGGCGATATCTGCTGGTTCGAATGGGGTGAGCGCGGCGAGAGCCCCTCGGTACTCCTGCTTCACGCGACGGGCTTTCACGCCCGTCTCTGGGATCGGGTCGTCGCGGCGCTGCCGGCCGGCACGCATGTCGTCGCACCCGATCACCGCGGTCATGGGCGGAGCTATCGTCCCGCGACGCTTGCCAACTGGGCCGCGACCTCCGACGCGCTGCTGCCGCTGCTCGACGGGCTTGGCGGACATCCGCTCGTTGGTTGCGGGCACAGCATGGGCGCCTATGTGCTGACGCGGCTCGCCTCGCAGCGTCCGGCCGCGTTCCGACACCTGGCCCTGATCGATCCCGTGATCATGGATCCCGCGCTCTACGAGGGCGAGAGCGTCAGGCCGATCCCCGACCCCGCCGACCATCCGGTCGCGCGGCGCCGTAACGCCTGGGCCGACGCCGAAGAGATGCGCGCGCGTTTCGCCGACCGGCCGCCCTATGCCAATTGGGACCCGCGCGTCCTCGCCGATTATTGCACCCACGGCCTTCTGCCCGCTGTCGGCGGGGAGGGGTTCGAACTTGCCTGTCCGCCAGCGCTCGAGGCGTCGGTCTATCAAAATGCGCTCCGCACCAGTCCGCACGAATGGCTGCACTATCTGTCAGTGCCCTCGACGCTGATCCGCGCGCCGACCGGCGAGCGCGGCGGCCCGCTCGATTTTTCGCTGAGCCCGACCTGGACCGGGCTCGGCCCCGAAATCGGCGCCAGGCGCGACGAGCTGTGGGCCGACCACAGCCATTTCATCCCGATGGAAGCGCCCGCGCGTGTCGCCGCGCTGCTTGCTGGACTGCTCTGATCAGCGCGTGGGTAAGGAAGCCCGCGCCCGCTGTCCCAGAAACTGACAGCGATGCATCGCCCTTGGTAGGACGCGTGGGCTTGCGCTAGGATATGCCAATGACGATCTCGCTCTCCGATTATGAAACCGGCGCCCGCTTCGAAGGCGACTATTCCGACACGCTCAAGGCGCTGGAGGGCCGGCTCGAACGGCTTCAGGCCGCGCACATCACCCATGCCCAGCGCAGCGTGATCATGCTCGAAGGTTGGGACGCCGCGGGGAAGGGCGGGATCATCCAGCGGCTGACCGCGTCGCTCGACCCGCGCTATTTCGAGGTCTGGCCGATCGGCGCGCCGAACGAAGAGGAAAAGGCGCGCCATTTTCTCTGGCGTTTCTGGAAGCGCCTGCCGGGGAACCGCGAAATTTCGATCTTCGACCGCAGCTGGTACGGCCGCGTCCTCGTCGAGCGCGTCGAAGGCTATGCGACCGAAGCCGAATGGCGCAAAAGCTACGACGAAATCAACGAGTTCGAAGCACAACTGACCGGCAGCCGTACCAATCTCGTCAAATTGTTCGTCCACGTCACGCAGGCCGAACAGGACCGGCGCTTCGCCGACCGGCTCGACGATCCGTGGAAGCGATGGAAGACCGGCACCGAGGATTATCGCAACCGGTCGAAGCGGAAGCATTATCTTGCGGCGATGGACGAGATGTTCGCGCAAACCAACACGCGCTGGGCGCCGTGGAAGGTGATCGACGGCAATAACAAGAAGGCCGCGCGCATCGCGGCGCTGACCTATATTGTCGACACGCTCGAAGCGGCGGTGCCGATGACCCCGCCCGAACTCGATCCTGCCGTGGTGAAGCTGGCGTCCAAGGCCTTCGGCTACAAGCCCAAAGACTAGGTTTTTAGCCCCGCTCGGCTAGTAATTCGCGCCCCCTGCCGCTACATGGGGATGATGAGCCGCGCCAAGAGATCCGACGATTGGGGTTTTCCCCGCTGGCGCCCCTATGGCTCCTCGCGCGAGGCGCAGAAGGTGCGCCTGTGCGACCGTCACGGGTGCAGCGAGCCCGGTAACTGCCCCGCACCCAAGTCGCCGAACAGCCCCGAACGCTGGTATTTCTGCGAAACCCACGCGGCCGAATATAATCGCGGCTGGGACTATTTCGCGGGCCTTTCGGCCGAGGATGCCGCGGCGCGCGCCGCCGAGGAAGCGCAAGGTGCGCGCAGCTATGCCCGCGCACAGCATTATGCCTGGGGCGGTTCGGGCGACGGCAGCCGCAGCGCCGACGAGATGCGCGCGCTCGAACTCCTAGGCCTCGACCCCGACGCCGATTTCGACGCGACCAAAAAGGCCTGGCGCGCCTATGCCAAGGAGTGCCACCCCGACGTAAAGCCGGGCGACGAAGAGGCCGCGAAGCGCTTCGCCGCAGGACAGGCGGCGTTCGAGGTGCTCAAGCAGGCCGAAGAGCGCAAGAGCTGGAAGCCGGCATAGGGCGCCCGGTTTCGAGCGGTTGCTGGCCCTTAGCCCCTAGTCCCCGGGCTTGATCCAGGGGCCGGGACGCCGGCGCTGCTAAGGATCGCGGATCAAGCCCGGGATGACGAAGGGATTGGGTGCGGCGACAGCTCACCATTCCAAAACCGCCAAGCGGCAGAAGTGGGCGATGGCCGCTTACCCGAATGTTTCAACCACTTCGGCCAGCGCGAGCCAGCGGTCTTCGGCCGCGGCCTTTTCCTCGCGCAGCTTGTCGAGCTTGGCCGTCAGCGTGTTGAAGCGCGCGTTATCACGCGTGAAGATGGTGCTGTCGGATAGTTCGGCTTCGATTTTCGCCATTTCGCTTTCGATTTCCTCGATCCGGACCGGTAGCAGATCATAGTCGCGCTGGTCTTTGTAGGAGAGCTTTTTGCGCGCTTGCGGAGGTGGGGGCGGGGCGGTGGTTCCCGCGACCTTGACCTTGGCGCTGTTCGGTTTGACCCGTTTCGCCTCCCAGTCGGCATAGCCACCCGCGACGATGTCGACCTTGCCGGTGCCGTCGAGGCCGAGCGTCACCGTTACCGTGCGGTCGAGGAAGTCGCGGTCGTGGCTGACGAGCAGCACGGTGCCGGCATAGTCGGCGATGACTTCCTGGAGCAGGTCGAGCGTTTCGAGGTCGAGGTCGTTGGTCGGCTCGTCGAGGACGAGCAGGTTCGATTCGCGGGCGAACTCGCGGGCGAGGAGGAGGCGCGAGCGCTCGCCGCCCGATAGCGCGCCGACGCTCGCCTCGACGACGCCTGGGTCGAAGAGGAACTCTTTCAAATAACCTTGGATATGTTTTTTGACGCCGCGCACCTCGACCCAGTCGCCGCCGTCGGCGAGCACGTCACGGACGCGCTTTTCGGGCGAGAGCAGGCTGCGCTGCTGGTCGATGATGATGCCGTCGAGCGTCGGAGCGAGGGTGATGCTGCCTTCGTCGGGCGCGATCTCGCCGGTGAGCAGCTTGAGCAGGGTCGATTTGCCCGCGCCGTTGGCGCCGACGATGCCGATACGGTCGCCGCGCTGGACGCGGAAATCGAGGTTCCTGATGATCGTGCGGTCGCCGAAGCTCTTGCTCACATTTTCGGCGACGATCACCGATTTCGAGCGGACATCGTCGTTGGCGAGGCCGAGTTTGGCAACGCCGGGACCGCCGATCATCGCGGCGCGGGTCGCGCGCATTTCCTTCAATTTCTCGAGCCGGCCCTGGTTGCGCTTGCGCCGCGCCGTGACCCCGCGTTCGAGCCAGTGCGCCTCGAGCCGCAGCTTCGAATCGAGCTTTTGGGCGGCGCGCATTTCCTCCGCGGCGACGGCATCGCTCCATTCCTCGAAGCCGCCGAAGCCGATTTCCTTGCGGCGGATGCTGCCGCGGTCAAGCCACAGGGTCTGGCGCGTCAGACGGGTCAGGAAGGTGCGGTCGTGGCTGATCGCGACGAACGCGCCTGTGTAGCGCGCGAGCCAGCTTTCGAGCCAGTCGATCGCGGCGAGGTCGAGATGGTTGGTCGGCTCGTCGAGGAGCAGCACGTCGGGGTTCTGCGCCAAAGCGCGCGCGAGCGCGGCGCGGCGGCGCTCGCCGCCCGAGGCGCTGGCGGCTGTGCGGCTCATGTCGATGCCGAGTTGGTCGGCGATGGCTGCCACCTCATGCTCGGGCGGGCCGTCGTCGCCCGCGATGGCGAAGTCCATCAGTGTCGCAAAGGGACGGAAATCGGGTTCCTGTTCGAGCATCACGACATGGGTGCCGGGGACGATCGTACGCTTGCCCTTGTCGGGATCGATCCGCCCCGCGAGCAGTTTGAGCAGCGTGGTCTTGCCCGCGCCATTGCGGCCGATCAGCGCCAGCCGATCGCGTTCGCCGACGTAAATGTCTAGATCCTGGAACAGCCAACCGCTGCCCTGCACAAGACCGAGGCCTTCATAAGATAAAATCGGTGCTGCCATGATGAACGGCGCGCTACCGACACGTTCAGCATCATGCAAGCGCCGTGCGCGCAAAGGCCGGAACGCGTTCGCTCCGTCTGCGTTACGGGGCGGAGATCATAATGAACCGGAAACCCGGTTCGCAGGAGAATGAAATGACGAAGCAAATGCTCGCCGCTATGGCATCCGGACTGGCCCTGATGGCGGCGGTGCCCGCCGTCGCGCAACAAGGAGGTTCGACGGTGACGGCAGCAACGACGCAGGGACCGATTTTGAGCTTCAGCGTCAGCGAGGAGGTGCGTTCGCGCCCTGACCAGGCGACGGTCGGAGCCGGCGTGACGACGACCGCGCCTACTGCGGTCGAAGCGATGCGCGCCAATGCTGCGGCGATGGACAAGCTGATCGCCGCTGCCAAGGCGCGCGGGATCAAGGCCGAGGATATCCAGACGAGCGGCATCAACCTGTCTCCACAATATGATTATAACAACCGCACCGACGGCCAGCCGCCGCGTTTCCTTGGCTATCAGGTGTCGAACAGCGTGCGCGCGACGACACCCAAGATCGACGATATCGGCCCGCTGCTCGACGCGCTGGTCGCCGCTGGCGGCACCAATGTCGATGGGCCGTGGTTCGGCATGAAGGATCCCGACGCGCAGCTCGTCGGCGCGCGCGGCACCGCGATCAAGGCGGCCGAAGCGAAGGCGCAGGATTATGCGCGGCTCGCGGGCTTTCGCGGCGTCGAGCTGATCTCGATCAGTGAGGGCAGCTTTGGCGGGCCGCAGCCGCCGATGCCGATGGTCCGGTTGCAGGCGATGGATGCTGCCGGCAAGGCGACGCCGGTCGAGCCGGGGCAGGTCACGAATACGCTGACCCTGAATTTCCAGTACCGGCTGGTGCGGTAATTCAACCGGGGGTCGGCGAAACCCGACCCCTATCCCCATTCGTGTCGAGCCCTTCGACTGCCTTGGCAAGCGCTCAGGATAAACGTCGACCTTTGGTCGAAGTCGAGACACTGTGAAGGCTCGTGCTGCCGGTGGGTGTCTCGACTTCGCTCGACACGAACGGGTTTGGGCGGGCTATCGGCCCAGCTCCCCCTCCGCCCACGGCCATGGCCGTTCGCGGAACCATTTGGTGATGATATATTTGCGGCCCTTGCGCACCTTCATTCCGTGATGGAGCGTGTCGGGGTTAGCGGTTCCGTCGCTCCGAACATTGTTCCACGCGAGCAGCTTGCCCGTTTCAGGCTGATGCATCTTCCCCGTCGCGAGAAAGCGCGTGGCGCCCCCGGCGCCGGGTTCGTTGAGATAGATCATCAGCGTCCAGCTGCGCTGGCCGGGGACCGCGCAATAGGTTTCCCAGTCGCTGCCGTGCGGATCGAAATAGTCGGTGTGCGCCTTGAACTCCTGTCCGACATCGTAGCGCTGGCCCTGCATCGGTTCGCCAAATTCGAGCGGGATACCAGTGAGGTCGTGGAGCTTGCGGTTGACCCCAATTACCAGCGGGTCGCGGTGATCGAGGTCACAGGTCGTGCTCGTCCGAAAGGCGTCGTCACCGTTCGGATCGGCGATCGTCGAGGGTCGCACATCGCGGTCGATCTGCGCAATCAGTGCGGCGCAGGTTTCGGCATCGAGGAAGTGCGACAGCATGAACTGTTGGAGCTTTGGCGTCGGCGCGCGACGGATGCCGGGGACGGCGGCAAGCCGCTGCGCGGTACGGTCGGCGCCCGAGGTCGCCATGTCGACATGTTCGTTGCCAGCCATGACGCGCTTTTAGTGGCTTGCTCGCGAGCGAACAATGCTTGACGAAGGGGGAGGGCGCGCCTATCGCCGCGCGCTGTCGCAGCGGCTTTGCGCGCGGCATGTGGCGACCATAGCTCAGTTGGTTAGAGCGCCGGTTTGTGGTACCGGAGGTCGCGGGTTCGAGCCCCGTTGGTCGCCCCACCTTTTCTATCTTCACGCTTGTGCGGGATTTGGGGTGACTCTCAATCCCTATTGGATTATTGCGTATTTACGTAATTTTCTAATGCGAGGAGCCGCGCATGTCTGCTGTCTGGGATTTCGCCGATTTCGACGATCATGAACATGTTCACATGTTCCGCGATCGCGTGAGCGGGCTCACGGCGGTCATCGCCGTCCACTCGACCCACCTCGGCCCCGGCGCGGGCGGCGTGCGTTACTGGCATTATCCGCAGCGCGCGGCGGCGATCACCGACGCGCTGCGCCTGTCGCGCGGGATGAGCTACAAAAATGCGATGGCCGGGCTGCCGATGGGCGGCGGCAAGGGCGTGATCCTGGCCGACGAGGGCGCGGCAAAGACCCCCGAACTGCTCGCGGCGTTCGGCCGCGCAGTCGAGTCGCTGGGCGGCGCTTATGTCACCGCCGAGGACGTCGGGATCACCGACGCCGACATGGTCGAAATTTCGAAGCAGACGAAGCATGTCAGCGGACTGCCGGTTGCTAGCGGCGCCGATGCAGGCGGCGATCCGGGGCCGTTCACCGCGCTGGGCGTCTATCTGGGGATCAAGGCGGCGATCCGGCAGGGGCTGGGAACCGACAGCGCCAAGGATGTGCGTATCGCGATCCAGGGGGTCGGCAGCGTCGGCGGCGGTGTTGCGCGGCGGTTGGCGGCCGAAGGGGCGAAGTTGACGCTCGCCGACGTCAATCTTGCGCGAGCGCGGGCGCTGGCCGAGGAACTGGGCGCCGAACTCGCCGATTCGGCGGCGATCATGGAAGTCGAAGCCGACGTATTGAGCCCCAACGCGCTGGGCGCGATCCTGACCGAGCAAAGCATCGAAAAGCTGCGCGTGCCGATCGTCGCGGGCGGTGCGAACAACCAGCTTGCCACCGCGCTCGACGGCCAGCGTGTGCACGACCGCGGCATCGTCTATGCCCCCGATTATGTGATCAATGCCGGCGGCATCATTAACGTTGCGCTGGAGTATCTAGGGCAGGGCAGCCGCGAGGAAGTCGAGAGCCGTATCCATCAGATTCCCGGCCGCCTCGCCGAGATATGGGCGGAGAGCAAGGCCAGCGGGACGCCCGCGTCGGTCGTCGCCGACCGCATGGCGCAGAAGCTGATCGGGCGGGGGTAAGCGTGGCCCCCACGCGGGCGGGGGCCGCTATCGGTATAATCAAACGCCTCCAGCGGCGGCAAGCAGAGTCACGCGCCTCTGCGCACCCTTCGCGGGTGTCGCGAAGGGCTGGCGCGGGATGCGAATTCCGCTAAGCCAGCCCCAGATGAAACGGCACTTCTATCTGGTCGCAGGCTGGGCTGCGCTGGGACTCGGCGCGATCGGCGCCTTCCTGCCCCTGCTGCCGACGGTGCCTTTCGTCATCCTTGCGGCCTTCTGCTTCGCACGATCGTCGCCGCGACTGGAAAGCTGGCTGCTCACCCACCCGCGTTTCGGACATCATATCGTCGCCTGGCGCGACAAGGGCGCGATCAGCCGCAAAGGGAAGCTGGCGGCGACGCTAGCCTTTGCCGTCAGCATCGTGCTGGCGGCGATTTTATCTCCTTGGCCGTGGGTCATGCTTCCTGTGATCGCCGCAGTCGTTACCGGCAGCTGGATATGGACAAGGCCGGAAGCATAGCCTCCGGCCCTTCCCGTTCACCCTTAAGCGCGGTCAGAAATCGACCGATACGCGCCCGTAGACGAAGCGACCGCTGAACCCGAACGGCGACTGTGCCGAATAGGGCAGGAAGCTGTTGTTCAGCCCGTAGTTGAAACCGTCGACCGTCCCGACCGGCAGGCGATCGGGATATTCGTCGAGCAGATTGTTGGCGCCGACGGCGAGCCCGACCTTGTCGAACAATTTGTAACGCAGTTCGAGATCGACGACCCACTTGGGCGACAGGGTGATGTCACCGGGGGCGTCGCCCTTGCCGATTGTGATGTCGTTGACCCCGCCGACTGGCAGGAAGACCGAGCCATAGCGATTGGCGCGCAGCGTCAGGCCGGCCGGCCCAGCTTCCCAATCGAGCCCGACGTTCAGCTTGTTCGACGGCTGGCCGTCGGTCAGGCGGAAGCTTTCGGGCCGCGCGAACAGGCGTTGCGCGGTAAAGCCGCTGAACGTCCGGCGATCGGTGATCTTGGTGTCGTTGATATTATAACCGGCGGTCAGCGTGATTCGGCCGGCGCCGAAATCGGGTAGGCGATAGCTCGCGACGACATCGAGTCCCTGCGTCCGCGTGTCGATGCCGTTGATGAAGAAACGCGCCGACGTGCCGTTGACCCCGGCATCTTCCAATATGTCTTCGACGTCGGCGCCTTGCAGATTTTCGGTCAGGGTGATCCGGTCGTTGATCTTGATGTTGTAATAATCGACCGTGATGTTCAGCCCCGGCACCATCGAAAAGACGACGCCGCCGCCGAGATTGACCGATTTTTCGGGTTCGAGCGGTTCGGCGCCCAAGGCGACGGCGATCGGTGAACCGACAGGAAAAGTGCCGATTTCGATCAGCCCGACCCCCGCGACATTGTTCGTCGAGGTGGTTGAGAAAAATTGCTGCGCCATGCCGGGTGCGCGGAAGCCGGTCGAGATCGAGCCGCGAAAGGCAAGGCCGTCGACGGGTTCGAAGCGCGCGGCGAATTTGCCGTTCACCGTGTCGCCGAAATCGGAGAAATGTTCGTAGCGGCCCGCGACCTGAACGCTGAACATATCGCCGATGTCGGCGTCGAGTTCGAGATAGCCGGCAAAGCTGTCGCGCGATGCGTCGATTGCGGTGGTCGGCGAGAAGCCGGGGAACACCTGCGCGCCTGGCGCTGCGCCGTTGGTGAAGGTGTAGGGGCCGGCGATATAGCTGGCCGGTTCGCCGGCGACGATCTTGTAATTTTCGTTGCGCCATTCGCCACCGACGGCAAGCGTCGTGTCGCCGAGCCCGAAGTCGAGGTCGCGCGACGCGTCGAAATTGACCGAGGTCTGGCCCGCACGCAGCCCGCCCGCATCGAAGTTGCGCGGGCTGCCCAAGCTGCCGAGCGAGGTATTGATGCTGTTTTCGACACCATAGTCAAGGCGGTTCGATCCATAGTTTACCGACAGGTCGAGGTTCCAGCCGGCGGTTTCGCCACGCAGGCCCCCGGCGATCGCGATGTCGCGGATCGTGCTGGTAATGATGGGCAGGAAGCCGTCGGGATAGATCGGAGCGCCGCCATTGTCCCAGTCGGCATTGCGCGAATCCTGCGCGCGGCGATAGAATCCGGCACCATTGGCGTCGCGCACGCCATAGCTGCCGAAGCTGTAAAGCTCCCATTCGGCGCCGACGTCCATCCCGGCGTTGAAGAAGAAGTTCATATCCTTGGATTCGCCGTCGCCGTAGCGATGGTAGAAACGATCGACGGTCACCTCGCGCGGGTCGCCCTGACCGGCATAGTTGCGGCGCAGGTCGGGACCCGAACGGTTGGTTGGCGCGCGATCCTTATATTCGGCGGTGAAGTTGAAATAGCCGCCCGGACCGACGGGCAGCCCGATGTTTGTCGCCATC
Organism: Sphingopyxis sp. H115; assembly: GCF_001468465.1. GTDB lineage: Bacteria > Pseudomonadota > Alphaproteobacteria > Sphingomonadales > Sphingomonadaceae > Sphingopyxis. The sequence goes on along the minus strand of NZ_LNSA01000003.1, from coordinate 184,872 downwards.
GTCCAGGTTTCGCCGTCGCGCCGCTTGCGGTCTTCGTCGGTGAGAGTGATGACGGGGTTTTCGCTGCCGCTGCCGGTCAGCGTCGGCGCGACGCTGGCGACATTCTTCACGTCCTCCATGGTCGTGATATATTTGCCGTAGCTGATCTGCGCGCGGCCGCCTTCGCGCCGTTTGAGCTGGATGTTGATCACCCCGGCGATCGCGTCGGAGCCATATTGCGACGAGGCGCCGTCGCGCAGCACTTCGATCCGGTCGATTGCGAGCGGTGGGATCGTGTTCATGTCGACCCCTGACGAGCCGCGGCCGACCGACCCGTTGAGGTTGAGCAGCGCGGACAGATGGCGGCGCTTGCCGTTGACCAGCACGAGCACCTGATCGGGCGCGAGTCCGCGGAGCGTTGCGGGGCGCAGCGAGTCCGTGCCGTCGGTCAGCGATGGTTGCGGGAAATTGAACGAGGGGACGAGCTGGTTGAGCAGCCGGTTGGTTTCGGTGGTGCCGCTGTTCTGGAGCGAGTCGCTGGAGATGACGTCGATCGGCACGGTGCTGTCGGCGACGGTGCGATCAGTCCGGCGCGTGCCAGTGACGATGATCGTCGCGCTTTCATCGGCGGCTTCGGCGGCGGCGCCGCCGTCCTGTGCAAAGGCGGGGACCGCAACGCCGCTGGCGACCAGTGCGGCGGAAAGGGCGAGGCGCGAGGCGCAATGGGCAGTTTTCATGATCTCTTCCCTGTTTTGCGATGCGAGTTGCATCGGAGGAACAGGATTGAGCGGGGTCGCCCCGATCGCCAGTGAAAATCGCGCTATCGCGACGGTTTTGTTACGTTTTCAGGGCTATTGTGGTAACGATGTCACAGGACTGTCATAGCTAATGAAATAAAATTCCGTCAAACCAAGGGTATCGATACCATTGTTACAAGGGCGGGCGCGCCGCAATGGACTGGACCGCGCGCCCGCGCTCGCTTAAGGCTCGGCGCGCATGCACGCCTACGCCAATCCAACGCGCTTTCTTGCGATCGCCAAGCCGCTGACTCCGTGGTTGCTCGGCGTCGGGCTGCTCCTTGTACTCGGCGGCGCATGGGCCGGGCTGGCAATGGTTCCGGGCGATTACAAGCAGGGCGAAACCGCGCGCATTCTTTACGTCCATGTCCCATCGGCGTGGCTCGGCATGGGCGGCTGGACGTCGCTGGCGGTCGCGGGGCTGGTGCAACTCGTCTGGCGCCACCCCTTGTCGGGTATCGCGGCACGCGCGATCGCGGTGCCGGGGATGCTGTTCACTGCTCTATGTCTTGCGACCGGATCGATCTGGGGCCGCCCGACGTGGGGGACCTGGTGGGAATGGGACGGACGGATGACCTCGATGCTCGTCCTGCTGTTTCTCTACGCGGGCTTTATTGCGCTCACGAGCGGTGACGACGGGCAGCGGCAGGGCGGTTCGCTGTCGCGCGGTGCGGCGATCTATGCGCTGGTCGGCGCGATCAACATCCCGATCATCAACCGCAGCGTCGTATGGTGGAACAGCCTGCACCAAGGCCCCAGCATCACGTTGCGTGGTTCGAGCATCGATGGCGCCTTGCTGTGGCCGCTGGGCTTGACCCTGTTCGGCTTTTCGCTGTTATTCGGGGCGATCGTGCTGATGCGGATGCGGCGGATTATCGCCGACAACCGCGTTTCGGCACGGCTGCGGCGATTGGCCGACGAGGAGGATTGACGCGTGACGGGGGTGATCAGCGGGGGCGGCCAATGGGCGTTCGTCGCCGCGGCCTATGGACTGACGGCGGTGCTGAGCGGCGCGGTGCTGTGGGCAAGCTGGCGCGCGATGAAAAAGGCCGAGAAGCGCAGCGACGCGCTGCGAAAGGACCGCAAGTGAAGGCGAAGCATCAACGGCTGATCCTCGCGCTCGTCGCGCTCGGCGGCGTGGCGGGAGCGGGTGTGCTCGCGGCGAGCGCGCTGCGCGACGAGGCCGCCTATTTCCGCACCCCTGTCGAGGTGCAGGGCGGCAAGGCGGGGGTCGGCGAGGCGATGCGGCTGGGCGGGATGGTCGCCAAGGGGAGCATCGTGCGGCAGGCCGACGGGCTGACGATCCGCTTTGTCGCGACCGATGGAAAGGCGGCGGTTCCGGTCGAATATAAGGGCATCGTCCCCGACCTGTTCGGCGAGGAAAGCGGCATGGTCGCCGACGGCCGAATGCGCGCCGACGGGGTGTTCGTGGCCGACCGCATCCTCGCGAAGCATGACGAGCGCTATATGCCGCCGCAGATGGGCGAGATGCCGAAGAATATGAAGGCGCCGGCTGCGACATGATCGCCGAGCTCGGTCTCGCCCTGTTGTGGATGGCGGCGGCGCTTGCGTGCTTGTCGCTGGTCGCGGGAACGCTGTTCCTGCGCGGCGGTTCGAAGGACCTGGCAGCGCTTGTCCGGCCGGCGAGCGTCGCGCAGGGCGTACTGACGACTGCGGCCTTCGGCCTTCTGATCGCACTGTTCGCGCGGTCGGACATGTCGGTCGAGTTGGTCGCGCGCAACAGCAACAGCCTGAAACCGATGATCTTCAAGATCGCGGGGACGTGGGGCAATCACGAAGGGTCGATGTTGCTGTGGCTGATGATCCTCTCGCTGTCGGGCGGGCTGATCGCGATTTTTGAGAAGCGGCTGCGCGAGGATACGCTGATCGCGACGCTCGCGGCTCAGGCGGCGCTGAGCCTCGGCTTCTTCGCTTTCCTGCTTTTCTCGTCGAACCCGTTCAAGCGGCTGCCGGTCGCGCCGCCGGACGGGCAGGGGCTCAATCCGCTGTTGCAGGACATCGGTCTCGCCTTCCATCCCCCGACGCTCTACGTCGGCTATGTCGGGCTGTCGGTCGCGTTCAGCTTTGCCGTCGGCGCGCTGATCACGCGCGAGATTGGCCCGGCGTTCGCGCGGGCGATGCGGCCGTGGGTGCTCGGCAGCTGGATTTTCCTCACGCTCGGCATCACCGCCGGCAGCTACTGGGCCTATTATGAGCTTGGCTGGGGCGGATGGTGGTTCTGGGATCCGGTCGAGAATGTGTCGCTCGTGCCGTGGCTCGCGGGGGCGGCGCTGCTTCACTCGGTCGCGGTGACCGCGACGCGCAACGCGCTGCGCGCGTGGACCGTGATGCTCGCGGTGATCGGCTTTTCGATGTCGATGGTCGGCACCTTCATCGTGCGGTCGGGGCTTTTGACGAGCGTCCACAGTTTTGCGGTCGATCCCGAGCGCGGCACCTTTCTACTCGTGCTGATGGCGATCTATATCGGTGGCGCGCTGACCCTGTTCGCGCTGCGCGCCGGCAGCGTGGCCGAGGGCAAGAAATTTGCGCTCTTGAGCCGTGAAGGCTCGCTGGTGATCAACAATCTGCTGCTCACCACGATCCTTGCGCTCGTGTTGCTCGGCACGCTCTATCCGATCGTCGCCGAGGCGATGGGCGAGAAGATTTCGGTCGGGCCGCCCTATTATAACAAGGTCGCGGGCCCGCTCGCGCTGATCCTGTGCCTTGTAATGGTCGCAGGGCCGCTGCTGAGCTGGCGCAAGGATGACGGAAAAAGGCTGTGGTCGCGGCTGCCGCTGGCGATCTTTGCCGGTGCGGCGGTGCTGTTCGCGCTGATCCTGTTCGGTGGCAAGGTCGGAGTTTTGCCGCTTTTGGGCATGACCGTCGCGGGAATCGTCGCGGTTGCGAGCCTCGCGCCGCTGTGGGGGCGCAACCTCCGCCGCACGCCGCTGCCGACCTGGGGCATGGTCGTCGCGCATTTCGGTGTCGCGGTGTGCCTTGCCGGGATGGGCGCCGAAAGCGCCTTCATCAAGGAGCGGCTGGTCGCGGCGGCACCCGGCGACGATATAAGGATCGGTGATTTTTCGGTGAAATTCGTCGGGGTGAAGCCGGTCGCGGGGCCGAACTATACTGCGATTGAGGGCGCGCTGGTCGCGACGACGTCGTCGGGAAGCCGCTTTACGATGAAGCCCGAGGCGCGCACCTTTCCGGGCCTGATGGGCACCGCACCGACCGAGACGAACGAGGCGGCGCTGCTGACGCGGCCGGGCGGGCAGCTCTACGCGGTTCTCGGCCAGCCAGTGACGAGCGACGACGGCCGTGCCGACCGATATCAGATCCGGTTGTGGTGGAAGCCGCTGGTGTGGTGGATATGGCTTGGCGGCGCGCTGATCGCGATAGGCGCGGCGCTATCGATGCTGGGTCGCGCACAATTGCTGGCGATCTGGCGCGCGCGGCGTGCCGGCAAATTGCAGGAACGTTTTGCACCATGAAGAACCGCTGGGTCCTGTTCGTGCCATTGGCGATCATGGGGCTGCTGTTCGGCGCCTTCATCTATCGGCTGGTGACGCCCGCCGAGACGCTGATCCAGTCGCAATGGATCGACAAGCCGATGCCCTTGTTCGACCTGCCGCCCGCGACCGCGGGGGTCGAGGGGCTGAAGAGCAGCCAGCTTGCCGACGGCAAGCCGCGGCTGGTCAATGTATTCGCCAGCTGGTGCATCCCGTGCCGCGCCGAGGCGCCGCAGCTCGAGGCGCTGAAGGCCGCAGGGGTGTCGATCGACGGCATCGCGATCCGCGACCGGCCGGAGGATGTCGCGATGTTCCTGCGCGAATATGGCAATCCATTCGACCGCATCGGGGCGGACATGCAGAGCAGCGTCCAGATCGCGCTCGGGTCGTCGGGCGTGCCAGAAACCTTCCTGATCGACGGCAAGGGGATTATCCGCGAGCAAATCCAGGGCGTGATCCTGGCCGACCAGGTGCCCGAGATCGTCGCGAAGCTGGAGGCGATGAAGTGAGCTTGCGGCTGATCCTGCTATGTCTGCTCGGCGCGCTGGCGCTGCCGCTGGCGGCGCAGGATAGGCTGCCGCCCGCGCCCTATGCCTATCAGCAGCTGAGCGATCCGGCCAAGGAAGCGCGTGCCAAGGCGCTGATGGAGGAACTGCGCTGCCTTGTCTGTCAGGGGCAGTCGATTGCCGATAGCGATGCGCCGCTCGCGGGCGATATGCGGCACGAGGTGCGCAGCAAGATCGCGGCGGGCGAGAGCCCCGACGAGATCAAGGCGTGGCTCGTCGCGCGCTATGGAAATTGGGTGAGCTATGACCCGCCCTTCGACGCGGCGACGGCGTTGTTGTGGCTGGGGCCATTGTTATTCCTCGTGGTTGGCGGATGGCTGGCGTTCGGTCGGTTTCGGCGCGGCGAGAGCGACGGGGACGATGCCGCATGATCTGGCTGTGGGTTCTTTTTGCTGCGGCGCTGACGATCGGCGGCATTTTCTGGCTGGGCCGACTGCCGGCGGCGGCACGGCCGCTCGCGGGGGCCGCGGTGATGCTGGGGCTTGCGGGCTATGCGCTGCAGGGGAGCCCGTCGCTGCCGGGCAAGCCCGTTGCGGCGCCCGAAGAGCCCGAAGGATTTGGCGAGGCGATCACCGACCAGCGGCAAGGCATGTCCGAACGCTTCGGTCCCGCCGCGCAGTGGCTCGGAATGTCCGACGGCTTCGCGCGCACCGGCAAGACCGAATTGGCCGCCAAGACGCTGGAAAAAGGGCTGGAGAGCCATCCGGACAATGTCGATCTGTGGGTCGGGCTGGGCAATGCGCTCGCCGCGCACAGCGGCGGGATGATGTCGCCCGCGGCCGCGTTGGCATTCGACGAGGCGGCGAAGCGCGACCCGACACATCCCGCGCCCCCCTTCTTCGCGGGTCTGGCGCTCGCGCAGGGCGGCGACCTGAAGGGTGCCGAGGCGGTGTGGAGCCAGCTTCTCGCGCGCAGCCCCGCCGACGCGCCGTGGCGGGCGGACCTCGAGATGCGGCTTGCGCAACTGCGGCAGGCGCTCGGGCCGCAGCTTCCGCCGGAGGTTCCGGGCGACGAGTCGGCCGGTGTGCCGGGCGGGGGCGTCCCGAATTGAAACCTATTACAAAAGCTCCAGCTCGTCTAAAGGCGCGCGATGACTGCTGAGTCGCAACGGGCGGCCGAAGGCGCGCAAAGCGCCATCGAGGCTGCCGCCGATACCGGCCATCACGGCCATGGACATCATGGCGATGGCAGGCTGAAGCTTGCCGTCGGCGCGATCGGCGTCGTGTTCGGCGATATCGGTACCAGCCCGCTCTATGCGTTTCGCGAAACCTTTGCCGGGCATCATCCGATCGAGCCCGACCGGCTACATATCTATGGCGTGCTGAGCCTCGTCTTCTGGTCGATGATGCTCGTCGTGACATTCAAATATGTCATGACGATCATGCGCGCCGACAACAAGGGCGAGGGCGGAAGCCTGGCGCTGCTCGCGCTGATCAGCCGGTCGTCGGAAGGCAAGCGTTGGACCTGGCCGATCGTGCTGCTCGGCGTGTTCGCGACCGCGCTTTTCTATGGCGACAGCATGATCACGCCTGCGATGTCGGTGCTCTCGGCGACCGAGGGGTTGAGTTATGTCAACAAGGGCTTCGAGCCCTATATCGTGCCGATCGCGCTCGCGATTCTGATCGGCCTGTTCGCGCTCCAGTCGCGCGGGACGGCGAAGGTCGGGATGCTGTTCGGGCCGATCATGCTCTCCTATTTCACGATGCTGGCGATCCTCGGCCTTATCCATATCGTCGATCATCCGGGGATCATCCTCGAAACGCTGAACCCGCTCAATGCGCTGCGCTTCTTCTATGTCGACGGTTTCACCGCTTTCATCGCGCTGGGCGCCGTGGTGCTCGCGGTGACGGGGGCCGAGGCACTCTATGCAGACATGGGGCATTTCGGTCGTGGGCCGATCGGGCTCAGCTGGCTGGCCTTCGTGCTGCCGGCGTTGATGCTGAACTATATGGGGCAGGGCGCGATGGTGCTCGACGCCGAGATGGGGCCGCGCGGCGACCTGATCGCCGATCCCTTTTTCCAGATGATGCCCGATGCCTGGCAGGTCCCCGTGGTGATCCTGGCGATCCTCGCGACGATCATTGCAAGTCAGGCGGTGATTTCGGGTGCCTTCTCGCTGACCCAGCAGGCGATCCAGCTCGGCTTCATGCCGCGCCTGCGTGTCGAGCACACCAGCGCGTCGGCGCAGGGGCAGATCTATATTCCGATGGTCAATTGGGGGTTGATGGTGATGGTGATCATCCTCGTCCTCTTTTTTGGTTCGTCGAGCAATCTTGCCGCAGCCTATGGCATTGCGGTGACGGGTGCGATGTTCATCGACACCTGCTTGATGAGCGTCGTGCTCTTCACGCTGTGGAAATGGCCGGCGTGGAAGGCGCTGCCCGTGCTCGCCGTCTTTTTCATCGTCGATATCGCCTATTTCGGCGCGAACCTGATCAAGGTGCCCGATGGCGGCTGGGTCCCGCTGGCAATCGGCCTCACCATCTTCACGCTGCTGACCACCTGGTCGCGCGGGCGCAAGCTGATGCAGCAGGAAATGGCCGAAGGCGCGATGCCGATCCCGGTTTTCGTGAAATCGGCGGCGAACAGCGCGACGCGCGTTCCCGGCACCGCGGTGTTCATGACGTCGAGCAGCGATGGCGTGCCGCACGCGCTGCTCCATAACCTCAAGCACAACAAGGTACTGCACCAGCGCATCATCCTGCTGACGATCAAGATCGCCGACGTGCCCTATGTCCGCGCGGAAAATCACTGCGCGCTCGACGATCTGGGGCAGGGGTTCCACCGGCTGATCCTGAACTACGGCTTCATGCAGCCGATCGACGTGCCCGACGCGCTGAAGCGCGTGACAAGCTGTGGCGGCGAATTCAAGATGTTGGAGACGAGCTTTTTCCTGTCGCGACAGACGCTCATCGCCGCGAGCAAGCCGGGAATGCCGATCTGGCGCGAGAAGCTGTTCGCGTGGATGCTGCGCAATTCGGAAAGCGCGATGGAATATTTCCGCCTGCCGACGAACCGCGTCGTCGAGCTGGGCAGCCAGGTCGCGATTTGACCAAGATCCGCCAGGGTTAACTTTGCGACATTCACGAATAAGCGTTTGAACATCGGGGTCAGTCTTGCGATGCAAGGGAGACCCATAAAAGGCCGCGCAACACGATGGATGTCGGCAATAGCGACGCTTTGAACTTGCCGGTACCGCCGGAACCCTTCGCCCTTATCGCCGGCGTGACGAGTCCGGTGGGGGCGGTCGAAGCGTCGCTGCGCCGGATGGGATTGAAGCCCGAGCGGGTCGACGATGCGCCCGGCGCCGCGGTGGAGTTGATCGCGGTGCCGCGTTTCCGCCTGTCGTTCGGGGCGCTATCGGTGCTGGCCGGCCCCGCCGCCGCCGCGGCGCTGGATTTCGCCGATCCCGGCCATCCTTCGACCAGCCAGCTCGCCGCGAGTCTGCCGTCGAAGTGGCGCGCGGGCGGCGCGTGCTGGATATTCATCCATGAACCCGAGCGCGCGCCATCGACCTCGCCGCCGGCAAGGACGACGCAGATGCGCGAATTTTTCAAAGCGATGGTGCTGTTGATCGACCTGTTCGATGCCAGCCATATATTCTGGTCGCCAGCGCGGCTGTGGTCCGACGCACCACAATTTCGCGCGTCGATCGCCGAAATGCTGGTGAGCGGCATGCCGCCGGTGCTCCACGTCGTCGCGTTCCGGCGCAAGGACCTGGTGGAGGGGAGCGCGATGGGAACGCGCGGACTGGCCCTGTTTGCCGGGCAGGAACTGGAAGCGCGAGTGCCCGACGGCTGGACGGCGGCGGAGATGGTGCGGCGACTGTCGCGGCTGGCGCTCGACATGATGCTCAACGGCCCGATCCGCGAAGCGCGGAGTATGCGCGGGCTGGAAGCGGGCGAGTGGATCGATCTGTTGCCGCTGCCGGGCGGCGAACGACAAAGGTCGACGGTCGTTGTCGAATTTGGCCGCGACGGTTGAGGTTGGCGCGGGGGTGGCAGGGCGCGCCAGCGGCGCGGGACGGGTTCCAGCGCCACCACCTCATGCCGGTCAGCCTGATGCAACGTCCGCAAATGGCGGCGATGTTCGAGCAGCTGCGCGCCGAGGGGTTCGCGCTACGGCATTTCGGTCGCAACGGGTTGATCCTGCCCGCGTGCGAACGCGCCGCCTTGCAGTCGGGTCACGCGCTGCATCGCGGGCCGCATCGGGGCTATAGCGACGTGGTCGCGGCACGCGTCGAGGCGATCCGCGTGCATTTCGCGCTGCAGGCGTCGGACGACCTGCGCCATGCGCGTCGTACCGCCGTCATGCGCTTGCGGCTGTTGCAGGACACGATGCGCCGTGCGCTGACCGATCGGCACGGCGCCGGGTTTTGGCTCAACCGGCGCGACCCGATGCGGTTGTTCGTCGATCGCCCCTATCTGGACGAAGCGATCGACAAGCTTTTCGGGGCCTAGGCGGCGTCGGGCGCGACCGCTAGTTCTCGCCAGAAAGGCAGCTCCCCACCTCATTTCCGCCGTTCGGTGTCTACGCGCGAGAACGAAATAAGGCGCGGGTGGGCTGCGGCGGAAATCGGCGCCATTCGATCAAGCCCGCTTGTCTCGAATCCGCAAGCAGCTAATTTGCCGCGCATGGCACCCTCTTCCCGCGCCCAGACGCGCAAGCTCCCCTGGTATCTCCGCCCGTTCAAATGGCTGCTGTGGTTCGTCGCGATTTCGATCGCGTGGGTACTCGTCTATGTCGTCGTGCCGCCGCCGGTGACGCTGACCATGCTAACCGACGGCAACGGAATTACCAAGGATTGGGAAGGCCTGTCCCGCATCGATCGCAACATGGTGCGCGCGGTGATCGCGGCGGAGGACGGAAAATTTTGTTCGCACGACGGCTTTGACCGCGAAGCGATCGAAGAGGCGATCGAACGCAACGCCAAGGGCAAGCGGATGCGCGGCGGATCGACGATCAGCCAGCAGACCGCGAAAAATGTCTTCCTCTGGCAGGGCAGCGGCTGGACGCGCTATGTCCGCAAGGTGCCCGAGGTCTGGTTCACTTTCCTGATCGAGAAAATCTGGGGCAAGCGCCGGATTATGGAAGTCTATCTGAACGTCGCCGAGACGGGGATAGGCACCTATGGCGTCGAAGCGGGCGCGCAGCGTTATTTCAAGCATGGCGCGGACAGGTTGACCCCGCGCGAGGCTGCGCGGATCGCAGCCATTCTGCCGCTGCCGAAGAAGCGCGAGGCAATCAGCCCTTCGGGCTTCACGCGCCGCTACGGCAATACCATCACCGCGCGCATCGGACAGGTGCGACGCGACGGGCTGGACGGGTGCGTCTATAAATAACGGCAGCGATGGGGCGCTGGGCTGCCCCTTTGCGAACCCCGGCGCGCGCCGCGGGAAAACGCAAGGTTGGTGTAGCAATTCTGGGGGCCCGCGTTCGCCGGGGGCAACTATCGGCCAGAAGCGGCCATCCCTGGTCTGCAATCGATGCGCCGCATAATAGCATCTGCCGCCGCAGCGGCGCATGAAAAAGGGGCGCGGAACCTGTGCTCCGCGCCCCCTATTTCATATTCGGGCCGATTAGCTGGCCGGCTTTTGCGCCGGGGCCGGCGCCGCGTCGGCGGTCGCTTCGGCCTGCGGTGCGGGCTCGCCCGTCGCCTGCGCCACCGCAGCAGCGAATTGTTCGGCGGTATAGGCGGCGGCAAGGCCTGCGGGCGACATCAGGAAGGCGCTGCGCGGAAGGCTGACGTCGTCGCCGGCGGCGGTGGTGACGACGACCGTGTCGGCGCTGGCCGACTTGACCTTGCCGAGGACGGCGGCGCCCTTCAGGCTGCGGACGTCGGCACCGGGGGTGAGCGCGGCGGCGACCGCAGCGTCATCTGCGGCGGCGGCGGTGTTCACTTCCTGCATCGCAGCCGCAAACTGCTCGGCGGTGAAGCTGGTCGCGAGACCGGATTGTCCGACGAAAAAGGCGTTGCGCGGCAGTTTCACGTCGCCGGTCGGCGTGGTGAGGACGACGCCGTCCTGCGCGACGAGCTTGACCTTGCCAAGCACCGTCGCGCCGCTGACGCCGCGCACGTCGGCGCCAGGCTGCAAGGCTGCGGTGAGCTTGGCTTCGCTGCCGGCATTGGCCTGATCGACTGCGGCGACGACCTGGGCTTTGGTAGCGCCGATCGTCGGGCCTTTTTCAAGCTGGCCAAATGCGTTGGAGGGGAGGGTTACTTGTTTGCCCTCGCCCAGATCGACGACGACATTGGCGCCCGCCACGCTGGTGACGGTGCCGAGTTCGGCGCCTTCGGAATCAAAAACCTTGGTGCCCGCCGTCAGGTTGACGGTCGCGGCGGCGGCATCCTGCGCCAGAACAGGCGCGGCGGCGATGGCCGACATGCCAAGAGAAATGGTTGCAACAAAGCCTGCGAATTTCCGCATCGCTTTCGGTCTCCTTTGGTGTTGATGGAACGCTTGTCCGTTCAACGCGCGGAAGGGCGCAAGGGCCACGCCAAGGTGGACGAGCCGTGCGTTGGACGCGACGAGCCGAGCAAATCGGCTCGGCGGTCCAAGCTTGAGCGGGCTTTTGTGCCGTTTGAGGCCACGAGCACGCGGTCGAGGCGCGCCTTTTTTAGCGCGCGGCGCCGGTCGCGAGGTCGATCCCCTTTTTCATGGTCACGTGGCGGGCGGCGACGGCATTGCTACCCGCCATGGTCAGCGCGAGCAGGCCGACGACGAGCGCGTCGAGCAGCAGCAGCGGCCAGTCGAGGAGCGCAGGGCCGAAGATCGCGGCAAAGCTGAGCGCATAATGCGCGATCATCAGCGGCAGCACCCCCGCAAGGATCAGCAGTACGGTCCGCCAGAAACTGCCGGCCACGATCCGGGCCGAGCGGATCGGACCGATCGCGGTGTTGCCCAGCGTCCATGCGACGGTCCATGCCACGAAATAAATGCCGGCGATGGCGCCGAGCAGGGCGAGGGCGTAACCCGTCCATTGCGCGGCGGTGCCGGTGAGGCCGATCAAGCCGGTGAGCGACGGGCCGAACAGCGTCCACCATTGTTGCAGGGCGTTCAGCGCGAACAAGATGAGCCACAGGCCGATGGCGGGCCATTCGATACGGCGCGCGCGCGCTGCATCGCGGTCGAACAGGATGTATCGGGTGAACCAGTAGCCAGGCAGCAGAATGGCGAGTGTCTTGGCGAAGCCGAATTGCAGGCGCAGCGGGTCGGTCTCGGCTGCCTTGGCACCGGCGATGCCGTTGTACATGCCCGCTTGCCATTCGACGATATGCTGCGCGAGCTCCACGAGTACGGGGACAAGGAAGAGCAGCGGGCAGGCGAGCGCAAAGGCCCAGGCGCCGCGATAGATGGATGCGATATCAGTCTTCATCGGGGGCGCCTTCGGGATCGAAAAGGATGAGTTCGCCGGGCTGGCATTCGAGAACGCGGCAGATTGCGTCGAGCGTCGAGAAGCGGATCGCCCGGGCCTTACCGGTCTTGAGCACCGACAGGTTGGCGACGGTGATGTCGACGCGTTCGCTGAGTTCGGTCAGCGTCATGCGCCGCCGCCACAGCATGTCGTCGAGCTGGATGCGGATTGCCATCAGATCGTCTGTTCCAGCTCTTCGCGCATCGCCGCGCCGCGTTCAAAGATACGCGCGAGGATGAAGAGCATGAGCGTGGCGAGCCAGCCGGTGAGGCCGAAACTCCAGCCGAAATATTCGCCCGTGCGCTCGCTCGCCGCGATGCTGACGAAACCAAAGGCGAGATCGAGCAGCTGGATGCCGAGTAGCGCCCAGGCGACATGGCGGAGGCGCGCGGCATTCGCGCTGGCGAAGGGGTTGCCTGCACGCGCATCGTCGATCATCGCGATCAGCCGCGTCAGGATGACATGCGCGAGCAGGATGACCGGCGCGGTGATGACCAGGACCCATTGCAGCCATGTCACCGCGGCTTCGGGGTGCTTCATCTTGCCATCGAGCGCCGCCGCCAACATGTCGGGAGCGGCAAAGGCGACAAAGGCGAAGGTCGCGAGGATCAGCAGCCCGGCCACCCAGTTCAGAATATTCAGCCCCGCAAGCAGCCTCCGGCTCCACTGCAACATCGCGAATCTCCCGATATTCGATATAAGATATATCGATAATCGATAAATTATATATTGCAATACGGTAAATCGCGACATCCGCGCCGCGCCCGCGGAGATCGCGCTTTCGCTTGGGGGCGGGGACCTTTGTTGCTAGGCTGGCCGGATCGCAAGCCAGTGGGAGATGTGCCATGAAATCGGACGACGACATGATGGCGCGGCGGATGCTGCTGGCGGGGGTGGCGGGAATGTTGGCGCTGGCCCATGCCCCCTGGGCGATGGCGAAGCTTCCGAAAAGCGGGGTGAAGGGGCTGATCGCGGGCGCGTCCGACGGCGCGCTCGACAAACTGGCCGAACCGGGCGCCTTCTACCGCGATACGGCGGTGCGCATCCTGTTGCCGGGCGCAGGTGGCAAGCTGGCGTCCAAATTGTTCGGCATGGGCGACAAGCTGGGGCTCACTACCAATTTGACCAAGAGCCTGAACGATGCCGGCGGCAAGGCGGCGGGCGAGGCGAAGCCGGTGTTTCGTGCTGCGATCGACAATCTGCGCTGGACGGATGCGCCGGGGCTGGTGTCAAAGAATGACGGCGCGACGCGTTACCTCGAACGGAGCGCGGGCGACGTGCTGTTCGGCAAGGTGTCGCCGCTCGTCGGATCGGCGCTCGAAAGCGTCGGCGCCTATCGCCAGCTCGACCAGCTGTCGCAGGGCAACCAGCTGATGGTCTCGGCCGGGTTGTCGCGCGACGGGTTGACGCGGTCGGTGACGCAGCAGGCACTGAAAGGCATTTTCCATTATATGGCGAGCGAAGAGGCCACGTTGCGGCGAAATCCGGCGGCGTTGTTGAAGGGCGTGTTTTAGGAGGGTGGCCGCCGGTTGTGGCCTATGGAGATTGTGCATCCCGGCGAAAGCCGCGGCGCCGAGTTCCGACACGAACGTATCAGGTTGCTGTATGGGCCCGGGCTTTCGCCGGGGATCACAAAGGGCAGCTCCCCAATCCAAAGCCGATATTCGTCCCTCAATCCGCCGTGCTCCCGTTGACACCCGGCACCCCCGATCCTATATGGCCGACATACCCGATCGTCCGAGATAGAGCCTGACTTTGCGCGGCAGGCTGTACGGATAGGGCTTTCGGGATTTCGAGATGCGTCAAGAAAGCTGCGGTAAACCGGCAACGGTTGCTCGCGGCCTTTTTGCGTCTCTCCTGCGCTCGCAAGCTATTTTATCAAGGCGAGACAATCACTTATGGCGACCAAGGCGAAGTCGGTGGGCAAGGCCCTCGAAGCAACCGCAAGCAAGCGAATCCGTAAGCTGTTCGGCAATATCCACGAAGCGGTGGACATGCCCAACCTCATCGAGGTGCAGCGCGAATCCTATGAGCAGTTCCTGCGCTCGGATCCGTCGATCGGTTATGTTTCGGGTCTCGAAAAAACGCTGCGCAGCGTGTTCCCGATTCGCGACTTCGCCGGCACCGCCGAGCTCGACTTCGTCCACTACGAACTCGAAGATCCCAAGTACGATGTCGAGGAATGCCGTCAGCGCGGCATTACCTATGCAGCTCCGATGAAGGTCACGCTGCGCTTGATCGTCTTTGAGGTCGACAGCGAAACCGACACCCGCTCGGTCCTCGATATCAAGGAGCAGGACGTCTACATGGGCGACATGCCGCTCATGACCGAGAATGGCACCTTCTTCGTCAACGGCACCGAGCGCGTCATCGTGTCGCAGATGCACCGTTCGCCGGGTGTGCTGTTCGACCATGACCGCGGCAAGACCCACTCGTCGGGCAAGTTCCTGTTTGCCGCGCGCGTGATCCCCTATCGCGGTTCGTGGCTCGATTTCGAATTCGACGCCAAGGACATCGTCAACGTCCGTATCGACCGCAAGCGCAAGCTGCCGGTCACCAGCCTGCTCTATGCGCTGGGCATGTCGGGCGAGGAAATTCTCAACACCTTCTATGACCGCCTCGTCTTCGAGCGCGCCGAGAATGGCTGGCGCGTGCCGTTCCAGGTCGAAAACTGGCGCGGTTCGAAGCCCGCTTTCGATGTGGTGGATGCCAAGACCGGCGAAGTCGTTTTCGCCGCCGGTCACAAGATCAGTCCGCGCCTTGCCAACAAGGCCGCGAAGGATGGTCTCGACACGCTGCTGATCCCGACCGAGGAAATCTTCGGCCGCTACAGCGCCTATGACCTGATCAACGAAGCGACCGGCGAGATCTATATCGAGGCCGGCGACGAAGTGAGCGCCGACAATCTCGAAAAGCTCGACGCCGCGGGCATCGACAAGCTCGTGCTGCTCGACATCGATCACAACAACACCGGCCCCTGGATCCGCAACACGCTGAAGGCTGACAAGGCCGAGGACCGCGACCAGGCATTGAGCGACATCTATCGCGTCATGCGCCCCGGCGAACCGCCGACGCGCGAAACCGCCGAAGCGCTGTTCGGCGGGCTGTTCTTCGACGCCGAACGCTACGACCTGTCGGCCGTGGGCCGCGTCAAGCTCAACATGCGCCTTGGCCTCGACGCCGAGGACACGGTGACGACGCTGCGCAGCGAGGACATCCTCGCCGTGGTCAAGGAGCTGGTGAACCTGAAGGACGGCAAGGGCGAAATCGACGATATCGACAACCTCGGCAACCGCCGTGTCCGTTCGGTTGGCGAGCTGCTCGAGAACCAGTATCGCGTCGGCCTGCTGCGCATGGAACGCGCGGTGAAGGAGCGCATGAGCTCGGTCGACGTCTCGACGGTGATGCCGAACGACCTGATCAACGCGAAGCCGGCGGTTGCCGCGGTGCGCGAATTTTTCGGTTCGTCGCAGCTTTCGCAGTTCATGGATCAGACCAACCCGCTGTCCGAAGTGACGCACAAGCGCCGCGTTTCGGCGCTCGGGCCGGGTGGTCTGACGCGCGAGCGCGCGGGCTTCGAGGTCCGCGACGTTCACCCGACCCACTATGGCCGCATCTGCCCGATCGAAACGCCCGAAGGCCCGAACATCGGTCTGATCAACAGCCTCGCGACCTTTGCGCGCGTCAATAAATACGGCTTCATCGAGACCCCCTACCGCCGCATCGTCGACGGCAAGGTCACGAACGAAGTCGTCTATCTGTCGGCGATGGAAGAGTCGAAGCACACGGTTGCGCAGGCGAACGCCGACCTCAACCCCGACGGCAGCTTCATCGACGAGCTGATCTCGGCGCGCGAAGCCGGCGAATTCCTCATGGCGCCGCGCGACCAGATCACGCTGATGGACGTGTCGCCGAAACAGCTGGTTTCGGTCGCGGCATCGCTGATCCCGTTCCTCGAAAACGATGACGCCAACCGCGCGCTAATGGGTTCGAACATGCAGCGTCAGGCTGTGCCGCTGCTCCGCGCCGAGGCGCCGGTCGTCGGCACGGGCATGGAAGAAACCGTTGCACGCGATTCGGGTGCCGCCATCGCGGCGCGCCGCGGCGGTGTGATCGACCAGGTCGACGCGACGCGTATCGTTATCCGTGCGACCGACATGGTTGAACCCGGCAAGTCGGGTGTCGACATCTATCGCCTGCAGAAGTTCCAGCGTTCGAACCAGAACACCTGCATCAACCAGCGCCCGCTGGTGAAGGTGGGCGAAGTCGTCCGCGCCGGCGACATCATCGCCGACGGCCCCTCGACCGAACTCGGCGAACTGGCGCTCGGCAAGAATGTGCTTGTCGCGTTCATGCCGTGGAATGGCTACAACTATGAGGACTCGATCCTCATTTCCGAACGCATCGTGAAGGACGACGTCTTCACCTCGATCCACATCGAGGAATTCGAAGTCACCGCGCGCGACACGCGCCTTGGGCCGGAAGACATCACGCGCGACATCCCGAATGTCGGCGAGGAAGCGCTCCGCAACCTCGACGAAGCGGGCATCGTCTACATCGGCGCCGAAGTCGGCCCGGGCGACATTCTGGCCGGCAAGATCACCCCCAAGGGTGAATCGCCGATGACGCCGGAAGAAAAGCTGCTGCGCGCGATCTTCGGCGAAAAGGCCAGCGACGTGCGCGACACCTCGCTCCGCCTGCCGCCGGGCGTGTCGGGCACGGTCGTCGAAGTCCGCGTCTTCAACCGTCACGGTATCGACAAGGACGAACGCGCGATTGCGATCGAACGCGAAGAAATCGAGCGCCTGAAACAGGATGCCGACGACGAACGCGCGATCCTCAACCGCGCAACCTTCTCCAGCCTCAAGGAACTGCTCATCGGTCAGGCGACCAGCGCAGTGCCGAAGGGCCTGAAGAAGGGCGATGTCGTCACCGAAGAGATGCTCGTCGACCTCGACCGTGCTGATTGGTGGAAGCTGGCGGTTGTCGAAGACAATGCCCAAGCCGCCCTCGAAGCGATCAAGGCGCAGTATGACGATGCGATCAAGCGGATCAGCGCGAAATACGAAGATCGCGTCGAAAAGCTGCAGCGCGGCGACGAACTCGCGCCGGGCGTGCTCAAGATGGTCAAGGTCTTTGTCGCGGTAAAGCGCAAGCTTCAGTCGGGCGACAAGATGGCCGGCCGCCACGGCAACAAGGGCATCATCAGCCGCATCCTGCCGATCGAGGACATGCCGTTCCTCGAAGACGGGACGCATGTCGACTTCGTGCTCAACCCGCTCGGCGTGCCGTCGCGCATGAACGTCGGGCAGATCCTCGAAACGCACCTCGGTTGGGCATCGCGCGGTTTCGGCCGCCAGATCACCGCAGCGCTCGAGGATTGGCGCATGGCGAACCCCGACCCCGAAGCGGGCGCTCCGCCCGAAGCGGTGCGCGAGGCGCTGCTGCAGGCCTATGGCGACGAATATGCCGACGAGATCAAGGCGCGGACGACCGACGAGGTCGTCGAACTCGCCGGAAATCTGTCGGTTGGCGTGCCCTTCGCGACGCCGGTGTTCGACGGCGCGCGCGAAGGCGATGTCTCGACGATGCTGGAACGCGCCGGGCTCGACCGGTCGGGTCAGGTCGATCTGTACGACGGCCGCACCGGCGACCGTTTCGATCGCAAGGTGACGGTGGGATATATGTATATCCTCAAACTCCATCACCTGGTCGACGACAAGATCCACGCGCGGTCGATCGGTCCGTACAGCCTCGTCACCCAGCAGCCGCTGGGCGGTAAGGCGCAGTTCGGTGGCCAGCGCTTCGGTGAAATGGAGGTCTGGGCGCTCCAGGCCTATGGCGCGGCGTACACGCTGCAGGAAATGCTGACGGTGAAGTCGGACGACGTGATCGGCCGCACCAAGGTTTACGAAGCGATCGTCAAGGGCGACGATACCTTCGAGGCCGGCATTCCCGAAAGCTTCAACGTGCTCGTCAAGGAAATGCGCTCGCTGGGCCTCAACGTCGAGCTTTCGTCCTATGCAGACGAAGATGATGACGAAGGTCCGGAAGCCCTTCCCGAAGCCGCCGAATAAGATTTTTCCTCACCCCTCTCGCGCCAAGCGAGAGGGGAAGATGGAGCTAGAATATGAACCAGCTTACCAACTTCATGAACCCGGTCGCGAAGCCCGAAACCTTCGACATGATCAAGATCGGCATCGCGAGCCCGGAACGTATCCGCTCGTGGTCGTTCGGCGAGATCAAGAAGCCCGAAACGATCAACTACCGCACGTTCAAGCCCGAGCGTGACGGCCTGTTCTGCGCGCGCATCTTTGGCCCGATCAAGGATTATGAGTGCCTGTGCGGCAAGTATAAGCGCATGAAATATAAAGGCATCGTCTGCGAGAAGTGCGGTGTTGAAGTCACGGTGACCAAGGTCCGCCGCGAGCGCATGGGCCATATCGAGCTCGCCGCGCCCGTCGCGCACATCTGGTTCCTGAAGTCGCTGCCGTCGCGCATCGGCCTGCTGCTCGACATGCAGCTCAAGCAGCTCGAGCGCGTCCTCTATTTCGAAGCCTATATCGTTCTTGAGCCCGGCCTGACCCCGCTCGAAAAGTTCCAGCTTCTGACCGAAGACGAACTGCTCGACGCGCAGGACGAATATGGCGAGGACGCCTTCTCGGCCGGTATCGGCGCCGAAGCGATCCGCGTGCTCCTCGAGAATCTCGACCTCGAGCAGGAACGCGTCGACCTGATGGAAGAGCTCGCGACCACCAAGTCGGAGCTCAAGCCCAAGAAGATCATCAAGCGCCTGAAGGTCGTCGAGAGCTTCATCGAATCGGGCAACCGTCCCGAATGGATGATCCTCGAAGTCGTGCCGGTCATCCCGCCCGAACTGCGCCCGCTGGTGCCGCTCGACGGTGGCCGCTTCGCGACGTCCGATCTCAACGACCTCTATCGCCGCGTGATCAACCGCAACAACCGCCTGAAGCGCCTGATGGAACTGCGCGCGCCGGACATCATCGTCCGCAACGAAAAGCGCATGTTGCAGGAAGCCGTCGACGCGCTGTTCGACAACGGCCGCCGCGGCCGCACGATCACCGGTGCCAACAAGCGTCCGCTGAAATCGCTGTCCGACATGCTCAAGGGCAAGCAGGGCCGCTTCCGTCAGAACCTGCTCGGCAAGCGCGTCGACTATTCGGGTCGTTCGGTCATCGTGACCGGTCCCGAACTCAAGCTGCACCAGTGCGGCCTGCCCAAGAAGATGGCGCTCGAACTGTTCAAGCCGTTCATCTACGCGCGCCTTGACGCCAAGGGTCTGTCGATGACCCTGAAGCAGGCGAAGAAGTGGGTCGAAAAGGAACGCAAGGAAGTCTGGGACATTCTCGACGAGGTTATTCGCGAGCACCCGGTCCTGCTGAACCGCGCCCCGACGCTCCACCGCCTCGGCATCCAGGCGTTCGAGCCCGTGCTGATCGAGGGCAAGGCTATCCAGCTGCACCCGCTGGTCTGCGCCGCGTTCAACGCCGACTTCGACGGTGACCAGATGGCCGTCCACGTCCCGCTTTCGCTGGAAGCCCAGCTCGAAGCGCGCGTGCTGATGATGTCGACCAACAACATCCTGTCGCCCGCGAACGGCAAGCCGATCATCGTGCCGTCGCAGGACATGGTGCTCGGTCTCTATTATCTGTCGCTGGAGCGCGAAGGCGAACCGGGCGAAGGCATGTTGCTCGCCGACATGGCCGAAGTGCATCAGGCACTCTACACCGGCGCCGTCACGCTTCACTCGAAGGTCATCAGCCGCGTGCCGCAGACCGACGAGCAGGGTAACGAGTATCTTAAGCGGTTCGAGACCACCCCGGGCCGCATGCTGATCGGCGAATGCCTGCCGAAGTCGCACACCGTGCCCTTCGACGTCGTCAACCGCCTTCTGACCAAGAAGGAAATCGGCGATGTGATCGACCAGGTCTATCGCCACACCGGCCAGAAGGAGACGGTGCTGTTCGCCGACGCCATCATGGCGCTGGGCTTCCGCAACGCGTTCAAGGCCGGCATCTCCTTCGGCAAGGACGACATGATCATCCCGGCGTCGAAGGAAGCGATGGTCGACGAGACGCGCGCGTTGGTGAAGGATTTCGAGCAGCAGTATCAGGACGGCCTGATCACGCAGCAGGAAAAGTACAACAAGGCGATCGATGCCTGGTCGCAGTGCGGTGACAAGGTCGCGACCGCGATGATGGACGAAATCCGTGCGACGCCGAAGCTCGACGACGGCCGCCTGGCCCCGATCAACTCCATCTATATGATGGCGCATTCGGGTGCGCGTGGTAGCCAAGCGCAGATGAAGCAGCTTGCCGGCATGCGCGGCCTGATGGCCAAGCCGTCAGGCGAGATCATCGAAACGCCGATCATCTCGAACTTCAAGGAAGGCCTGACCGTTCTCGAGTATTTCAACTCGACGCACGGTGCGCGTAAGGGGCTGGCCGATACGGCACTCAAGACGGCAAACTCGGGTTATCTGACCCGCCGTCTGGTCGACGTGTCGCAGGACTGCGTCGTGATCGAGGAAGATTGCGGCACCGAACGCGGCATGGAAATGCGCGCGATCGTGCAGGGCGGTTCGACGATCGCTTCGCTCGGCGAGCGAATCCTTGGCCGCACGACGCTCGAAGATGTCGTCGACAAGGATGGCAATGTCATCGCGCCCGTCGGCACCTTGCTCGACGAAGCAACGACGCAGCGGATCGAAGATGCCGAAGTCCAATCGGTGAAGATTCGTTCGCCGCTGGTCTGCGAAGCGACGCTGGGCGTTTGCGGCAAATGCTACGGCCGCGACCTTGCGCGCGGTACGCCGGTCAACATCGGCGAAGCGGTCGGCGTCATCGCCGCCCAGTCGATCGGTGAACCCGGCACGCAGCTGACCATGCGTACGTTCCACATCGGTGGTGCGGCACAGGTCAACGAACAGTCAAAGGCCGAAGCGATTTCGGACGGTACGATCGAATATCGCGACATGGCGACGATCGTCGACCAGCGTGGCCGCCGCCTGGCGCTGTCGCGTTCGGGCGAACTCGCGATCATCGACGCCGAAGGCCGCGAACGCGCGACGCACAAGCTTCCCTATGGTGCTCAGATCATGCACAAGGACGGCGAGAAGGTGAAGAAGGGCGACCGGATTGCGGAATGGGATCCGTTCACCATGCCGCTGATCACCGAAAAGCAGGGCGTCGTGAAGTATCAGGACTTGCTCGACGGCAAAACGCTGGTCGAACAGGTCGACGAAGCAACGGGTATCGCCCAGCGCGTCGTGATCGAATATCGTTCGGCGGGCCGCGCCAAGAAGGAAGACCTGCAGCCGCGCCTGACCCTGCTTGACGACCAGTCGGGCGAAGCCGCGCGCTACCTGCTCGCGGTCGGCACGATGCTGTCGGTCGAGGACGGGCAGGAAGTGCAGGCGGGCGACGTGCTGGCGCGTGTCAGCCGCGAAGCGTCGAAGACGCGCGACATCACCGGCGGTCTGCCGCGTGTTGCCGAGCTGTTCGAAGCACGCATTCCGAAGGACAACAGCGTTATCGCGAAGATCAGCGGCCGCATTGAATTCGTCAAGGATTACAAAGCGAAGCGCAAGATTGCGATCGTTCCGGAAGAAGGCGATCCGATCGAGTACCTGATCCCCAAGTCGAAGGTGCTGGAAGTGCAGGAAGGCGACATGGTCAAGCGCGGCGACGCGCTGATCAGCGGTTCGCCGAACCCGCACGACATCCTCGACGTCATGGGCGTCGAGGCGCTGGCCGAATATCTGGTCGCGGAAATCCAGGAAGTCTATCGACTCCAGGGCGTGAAGATCAACGACAAGCACATCGAGGTGATCGTTCGCCAGATGCTGCAGAAGGTCGAGATCACGTCGGGCGGCGACACCACGCTGCTGCCGGGCGAACAGCTCGATTATCTGGAGATGATGGAATATAACGCCAAGCTGCCGAAGAACGGCGTTCCTGCGGAGGGCCGCCCGGTCCTGCTCGGGATCACCAAGGCGTCGCTGCAGACCCGCAGCTTCGTTTCGGCCGCATCCTTCCAGGAGACGACCCGCGTTCTCACCGAGGCTTCGGTGCAGGGCAAGATCGACTCGCTGCAGGGCCTCAAGGAAAATGTCATCGTCGGCCGCCTGATCCCGGCGGGTACCGGCGCTGCCATGAACCGCGTCCGTGTCACCGCCTCGTCGAAGGATGCCGCGCTTCGCGCCGCCATGCGCGCCGCGAACCAGGAGCATCTGATTGCCCCGGCGACCGCCGCTGAGGAACATGAAGCCGAGCTGGCGCAGGGCCCCGAAGCGGCGATCGGCGACGATCCGCTGGGCAAGGTGCAGGGCGAAGATTTCACCACCGACGATGTCGCGGTGTTGGATCGCCCCGAAGGCGAAGGCGAGGAATAAGCTCCTCGGCTTTCAAAGCCTAACAGAGATGAGCCCCGCCGGAGCGATCCGGCGGGGCTTTTTCTTTGGGGCCAAGCTGATAGCATGGCACGTTCCATGGGGAAGGAGAGGGCGGTGCGTATCGGTATGATCGCGGCAGCGATGGTCGCAGCGGGGGTGCCTGCGGCGGCGCAGGACAATAGCAATATCACGGGGGAAGTGGTCGTGACGGGGCAGCGAGCCTCGGCCGATTATCTCTCCGACGAACAGACCGTCGTTGGCTTGCGGCGTCCCGCCGACAGCGCCATCCAGCCGGTCAAATTCACCTCGGATTCGCGCGACTCCGATGTCCGAAAGCGCGAGATCCATGCGATGATCGAAAGCGCGATCCGCCGCGCCGATGCCGCTGGGGTCGAACTGGTCACTGGCGAATTCGAGCTGACCAAGGTGACGCTCGCCAATTACCGCGACCTCGCCTTTCGGAACGGCGGACGGCCCGACACCAGCGAGATTGCGGTCTATATAAAGGCCAAGCTGGGCGGATCGGTCGGCAGCGCGCAGTCGCGGATCGACAATTTCGTCAAGGGCGTCCCGGCCGAAGGGCGCGCGCTGATCGAACGGCGCGGCGCCATTACGCTGACGATCATCAACCCCGACCAGTATCGGCCCGAGATCGTCAAGCTGGTCGCGACCGAAGCGCTCAAGACCGCGGGCGCCTTTGGGCCCGACTACGGCGTCGAGGTCGCGGGGCTGAACGAGCAGCTGATCTGGGCGCAGGCGAGCGCGACCGAGGTATTCCTGTATATTCCGTACCGTTTCACCGTGCGCCCCAAATGAAAGGGGCCCACCGGTCCGACCGGTGAGCCCTTGGTCCTTGGGAATATGCGGGCCGGTGCGACTGCGCCTGTAAGGCGGCCGGCCCGGGCTGTCCTAGGGCGCGAGGATCGCCACGGCGAGGTACAGCAGCAGAGGCAGGCCGAAGCCCAGAAGCGTCAGGGCGACAAAGCCGACGCGCGTCCACAAGACGTCGATACCGAACTGGTCTGACATTCCGGCGCACACGCCGAAGATCATCCCGTCGCGACGATTCTTGCGAAAACCCTGTTTCATTTCTTTCCTTTCCATCCCGGCCCGGGGACCGGCGTTATCGTGGGCGATTGGGGTTCGCCGGTCAGACGACCAGCGAACCGACCTGCGCGCCATTCTGACCGACGATCGCGAGCAGCATCACCGAGGCATAGAGCGATGCGAAAGCGGCGAGTGCGTAGCTCTTGACGGCGTGAACGTTGAAATGGGCCATGATAATATCCTTCCTTGAACCTTCCATCCGGGCCATCCGGTGGATGCCAGCAGTTATGCATGGGCCGTGCCAATTTCGTTCATTGGCTGTTAAGTGCCGTTTTTTCGCTTTCGACATAATGTTTCAACGCAAAATATCCGCTAAAATGGCAAAAAAAACCAAAAGGCGAGAAATATTACTTTCGTCGTTGCGTGCGTCGGGCTGGCGTCGCCGCGGGCGCTGAGGTAGGCGCGAAAAAGGATGACGCTGACCCGCCTTTCGCTGACCGATTTTCGCAATCACGCCGGGGCGGACATGGTCGCCGCAGCGGGGCTCGTGGCGCTCCACGGCGACAATGGCGCGGGCAAGACCAATATATTGGAAGCGATTTCGTTGCTCGCGCCGGGGCGCGGACTGCGCCGCGCGGCGCTCCCCGACATGGTGCGTGACGGGGCGAGCGGGGGCTTCGCCGTGTTCGCCGAAGTGCAGGCTGGGGTGGACCTGCCGCCGGTCGCGCTCGGGACCGGGACCGAGCCTGCGTATCCGGGGCGGCGCATCGTCCGCATCAATGGCGCCGCGGCGGCGGCGACTGCGCTGGGTGAATGGCTTGCGATATTGTGGCTGACCCCTGCGATGGACCGGCTGTTCGTCGAGACGGCGGGCAATCGCCGCCGCTTCCTCGACCGGCTTGTGCTCGCGCTCGACCCGCGCCATGCGCAGCATAGCAACCGCTATGAAGCGGCGCTGCGCGCGCGCGGCAAATTGCTCGCCGACCTGCCGGCCGCCGATGCGGGGTGGCTCGCGAGTCTCGAAGCGCAGCTCGCCGAACATGGCGCGGCAATGGATGCGGCGCGCCAGCATATGCTCGCCGCGCTGTCGGCCGAACTTGCTGCGCTGCCCGACGCACCCTTTGCTCGCCCGCTGCTGACGCTCGTCGACAGCGAGGGCGAGGTGCGGAGCGCGCCGCACGAGATCGAGGTATTGAAATCGCTGTTCGCAAGCCGCCGCCGCATCGACGCCGCCGCCGGGCGCGCGACCGCGGGACCGCACCGCGACGACCTGTCGGCGGTTCATGCTGCGACCGGCCGCGCTGCGGCGCGCTGCTCGACCGGTGAACAGAAGGCGATGCTGCTATCGCTCGTTCTCGCGCACAGCGACTGCGTTGCGCGGCTGCGCGGGCAGCGGCCGGTGCTGCTGCTCGACGAGGTTGCGGCGCATCTCGACCCGCTGCGCCGCGGCGCACTCTACGAACGGCTGGCGGGGCAGGGGGGGCAGGCCTGGCTGACGGGCACCGAGGCGGCGTTGTTCGACGACATGCCAGGACCGGTGACGCGCTTTCATATCGCGGGCGGACGGATCGGGGCGGGATAGAGCCGTGGATGTCGGTTATGGGGTGGTGGGCAGCCATCGCGTGATCCCCGGCAAAGGCCGGGGATCAGTGCGGCGAAACGCAAGGTTGCTCTAGGAATTCTAGGCCCCGGCTTTCGCCGGGTGCACATCTCCAGCGGCTGCCTTAGGTCGAAGCCCGTCTCAGCCTTTCGGCTGCTCGTCGTCCTTCCGGTTCTTTGCCGCGTCGATCGCTTCATTCGTCTTGGCGGCGGCGGCTTTCGCCGCGTCGCTTGCATCGGTGGCCAGCGAACGCATCTTTGCCTCGGCGTCGGCCTCCCTGCCGCTCATCACCAGCCAGGCCAGCGCGGCGGCAGCGATCAGCGACAACAGCGCGAGCCAATATCCGATTTCCCAATTCACCTCGATCATCGCGAGCGCCGCGCGATCGATATCCCCGTTCGATCTGTTGTTCGCGGCCTCGGCAAGGATCGCATCCTTACTGTAGCGCCAGGTGCCTATCAGTATCAGCGCCAGAGCGACGGCTGACGTCCCCAAGACCAGCTTCGCGGCCTCGCGCCCCCGCAGGAAGAGGAGCGCAAGTCCGCCTATGATCGCGATGATCGCAAGGATCAGCCAGAGATTGAGCGAGGCGCCGTCACCGGCTTCGGCTGCCTGTCCCATCGCGGCAACGCGCCCAAAGGCGAGTCCGAAGCCGCTCGCCTCGACAAGTTTCTGATTGGAACAGCTGACGGTCATCCATGGCAGCAGGAATGCCAGCAGCGCGATTCCCTTGGGAATCCGAATCCACTTCCACATGCAAACCCCCTTCGGTCGAACCGAAGGGGGAGGCTGGTCCTTTTGCGTCCGCAAGTCAAATCGCGGGCTTTCGCCGGCAGGTCAGGCGCCGACGAGCCGCCGGTCGCCGGCAAGCTTGAGCATCGCCTTTTGTAGCTTTTCGAACGCGCGCACCTCGATCTGGCGGACGCGTTCGCGGCTGACGTCGTAAACCTGGCTCAAATCCTCGAGCGTCTTGGGATCGTCGGTCAGGCGGCGCTCGGTCAGAATGTGGCGCTCGCGTTCGTTGAGCGTTTCGAGCGCCTCGCTCAGCAGCGCGTGGCGGACGTCGCGTTCCTCGGCCTCGGCCACGCGTTCGTCCTGCAGCGGGCCTTCGTCGCCCAGCAGGTCCTGCCACTGGCTGTCGCCATCCTCGCCCATCGGTACGTTCAGCGACGTGTCGCCGCCCATCGCCATGCGGCGGTTCATGCTTGTTACCTCTTCCTCGGTCACGCCAAGGTCGGTCGCGATCTTGGAGAGATGTTCGGGGCTGAGATCGCCGTCCTCGAACGCGTCGAGGCTGTTCTTCATCCGGCGAAGGTTGAAGAACAGCTTTTTCTGGGCCGCAGTCGTCCCCATTTTCACGAGGCTCCACGAGCGCAGGATGAATTCCTGGATCGATGCGCGGATCCACCACATCGCATAGGTCGCGAGGCGGAAGCCGCGTTCGGGGTCGAACTTCTTCACACCCTGCATCAGGCCGATATTGCCTTCGCTGATCAGCTCGCTGACGGGTAGGCCATAGCCGCGGTAGCCCATCGCGATCTTGGCGACGAGGCGGAGATGCGACGTGACGAGCTGCGCCGCAGCTTCATTGTCGCCATGCTCCTGAAACCGCTTGGCGAGCATATATTCCTGCTCGGGGGTCAGAAGGGGGAATTTACGGATTTCGGCCAGGTAGCGGTTCAGGCTCGCCTCACCGCCGAGCGCGGGCACCGTTGCCGGAACATTGCTTTTATTAGCCATTGTTGAGGTTTTCCCTTATTTTCAGAGGAGAAATATGCCGCGGTTGGCTCCAGCGGTCAAAATAGATTTTCATTCGAAACCTAAACGCGCAATTCATCGATCAGTTCCCGCATGTCGGCTGGGAGTTCGCTGTCGAGCGCGATTTCGTTACCGGTCACCGGATGAATAAAACCCAAATGGGCTGCGTGCAACGCCTGCCTTACGAAATTCCGGGTCTTAAGTATATCAGACAAAGGTCTACGTTGGCGGCCATAGACGGGGTCGCCGACGAGCGGATGGCCGATATGCGCCATATGGACGCGAACCTGGTGCGTGCGTCCCGTTTCGAGCCGGCATTCGACCAAGGTCGCGCCCTTGAGCGGTTCGACCGTCCGGTAATGGGTGATTGCGCGCTTGCCGCGCCCTTCGGCGACGACCGCCATCTTCTTGCGGTTCGTGCTCGACCGGCCCAGTGCGGCGTCGACCGTGCCGGCGGCGGGCATCGGGCGGCCCGTCGCGATCGCGAGGTAACGGCGGTCGATGCTGTGCGCGGCAAATTGCTTCGCCAGGCCTTCGTGCGCCTTGTCATGCTTCGCGGCGACAATCAGCCCGCTGGTGTCCTTGTCGATCCGATGAACGATCCCGGGGCGCGCAACGCCGCCGATGCCCGACAATTGCCCCGCGCAATGATGGAGCAGCGCGTTGACCATCGTGCCGTCGAGATTGCCTGCGGCGGGGTGGACGACCATCCCCGCGGGCTTGTCGACGACGATCAGATGCTCGTCCTCATATGCGACGACAACGTCCATATCCTGCGCGACATTATGCGCGGGGGCCGCGACGGGCACGCGAACCTCGATCGTCGTGGGGGCGCTTGTCTTGGCCGAGGGGTCCCACAGGATCGCGCCGCCGACATCGGCGACGCGGCCGCCCTTGATCAGGGTCTTGATCCGTTCGCGCGACAGGCTGGGCAGCGCTTCCGCCAGCGCGCGGTCGAGCCGCACGCCGACGCCGCCGTCTGCAAGCGTCACGGTCAGTATCTCTTCGTCCCCCAACATTGGGGGGGATATGGCCCCGGGACGCCGATTTTCAAGGGGCCGGAGCCGGTGCCGGCTCCATGTACCGCCGTCCCGGCGAAGGCGGCGACAAGCCGGCGGGCTGCCTTTGGTGAATGAAAAAGGAACCAGCTTGCCCTTCGACCCATGCCTGCCCTAGTAGCAGCCCTACGCCGGACATATCCGGCGGCTGCGCTGGGGAGCCTGTTCATTGTCCGACGATCGCGTCGATTTCGCCTCGATGTTGGCCTCGCGCCTGTGTCACGACCTGTTAAGCCCGGTGGGCGCTTTCGCCAACGGGCTCGAGCTTCTGGCCGACGAGCAGGACCCGGCGATGCGCCAGCGCTGTTTCGAACTGCTCGAACAAAGCGCGCGGACGTCGGCGAACAAACTTAAATTCTTCCGCCTTGCGTTCGGTTCTGCGGGCGGGTTCGGCGAACTCGTTCCCGCCGACGAGGCCAAATCGGCAATCCATGGCATCATCGGCGACCGCGCGATCGAACTGAACTGGATGATCGGTACCGACCCGCTACCCAAGCCCGCAGTGAAGATCATCCTTAACCTCTCGCTGCTCCTTGTCGATGCGCTGGTGCGCGGTGGACGGCTCGATATCGGCTGCGAGGAGCAGGGCGCCGGCACCGACGGGGCTGTCGAGATCGCACTGCATGTCGAGGCCGAGCGCATCTTCCTCGACGCCGACGTCGAACGCATCCTCGCCGAGGGTGAAGGCGCGAGCGCGATGACCTCGCGCACCGCGCCGGCGGTGCTGGTGCAGGCTGTCGCGCGCCAGAATGACGGGACGGTCATGCTCGCACGCGAAACGCCAACTTCGCTGCTCGTCGGTGCCGTCTTGCGCGGCCGCGGGTAAAGGCTCCCTTAACCATTGTCCGCCATGGTGCAGCCTCAGTTTTTGGGGCGCACCGGTACGGCGATGGACGATCTGCTGAACGACTTTCTGGCCGAAACGGCCGAAATCCTTGCCGAAGCGGGCGGGGCGATCGTCGCGTGGGAAGCCGACCCCGCCGACCGCGCCCAACTCGACGCGATTTTCCGGTTCGTCCACACGATCAAAGGCAGTTCGGGCTTCCTTGCCCTGCCGCGCGTCACCGCGCTGTCGCACGCCGCCGAGGATGCGCTCGACCAGGTGCGCCGCGGCCATCGTACGCCGAATGCCGCGCTGGTCAGTGGGGTTCTTGGCATCATCGACCGGCTCAACGCGCTTTGCGCGGCGTTGGGACAGGACGGGGTCGAACCGGCCGGGGATGACCGCGACGTCATTGGCGTCTTGTCGGAAGAACAGGCCGCGTCGGCCAACGCTCCGTTCGCAGTCGCCGGGGTGCCGCTGCGCCGCGACGATGATTTTGGCGCCGACCTGCAAAGCTGGCGCTCGATCCGCGTGCCGCTGCCCCTGCTCGACAGCGTGATGACCGGGGTGACCGACATTGTTCTCGCGCGCAACGAATTTGCCCGGATGCTGCGCGAATCGGGTGCCGACCCGTCGCTGATCGCTTCGTTCGATCGCCTGTCCGATTCGATCGCCGGCATGCGCCAATCGGTCAGCCAGATGCGGATGCAGCGGATCGACAAATTGTTCGCGCCCTTGCCGCGGATCGTCCGGGACCTTGCGCAGGATCTGGGCAAGAAAATCGCGTTCCAGACGAGCGGCGGCGAGGTCGAGCTCGATCGCGAGATGATGGAGAATATCCGCGACCCGCTGATCCATATCGTCCGCAACGCGATCGATCATGGCATCGAGCCGCTCGAGGAGCGCGTCGCGGCGGGCAAAGATATCACCGCGACCATTTCGGTCTCGGCGCGCCAGTCGGGGAACCAGATCGAGATCGAGATCGGCGACGACGGGCGTGGGCTGTCGCCCGACACGCTGGTCGCCAAGGCGATTGCCGCGCGCGTCTTGACCGCGAACGAAGCCCGGGCGCTGGCACCGAAGGAAAAGCTGAATTTGATCTTCCGCCCCGGCTTTTCGACCGCCGCCAAGGTGACGTCGGTATCGGGTCGCGGCGTCGGCATGGACATTGTGAAAGCCAATGTCGAAAAAATCGGCGGCGTCGTCGAACTGCGCAACGAAGAGGGGCGGGGGCTGACGATCCTGCTCCGCGTCCCGATGACGTTGACGATAATTTCGGGGTTGATGGTGCGCGCGGCGGGGCAATATTTCGCCATACCGCGCGGCGCGGTGCGCGAGATATTGCTCGAAAGCGGCGACACGGTACGCATCGACCGCGTCGGCGGCGGTGAATTCGCCACCGTGCGCGGCGAGCAATATCCGTTGCTCCGGCTGGAGGCTGTGCTCGGCCGCGGGCGGCATCATGGCGACGATGTCGACGACCGCGCGCTCGTCATCGTGCGTCCGGGGCAGGGGCAAAGCTATGCCCTGAGCGTCGCGGCGATTCACGATCACGAAGAATTGGTGATCAAGCCCGCCGCGCCGATGATCATGGCGACCGGGCTCTATGCAGGCACGACGCTCCCCGACAACGGCCGTCCCGTGCTGCTGCTCGACGTGCAGGGTATGCTCGCGGCCGCAGCGATCGACGCCAGCGAGGCAGGGCGCAGCCACGATCGCATGGCCGAAAGCGATGCCGAGCTCTTGGCGGCACGAAACGCGGCGCAGTTGCTTCTGTTCCGCGAGGCAGGCGGGCGTGTGCGCGGGGTTCGCCTGTCGGTTATCGAGCGGGTCGAGGAAGTGCCTGCGTCGGCACTGTTCGAAAGCGCCGGCCGCGTCCAGGCGCAGATCGGTGAGGATATCTTCGCCGTCCACGCGGCGAAAACGCCCGCGTCGGACGGGACACAAAAGCTGCTGCGCCTGCACGATGGATGCTCGGTCCTTTGCTATCCGATCGCCGAAGTGATCGACATCGTGCGCCTGCCCGATGCGGTCCAGCCCTCGGTCGCGCCGGGGCTGATCGCGGGTGTCGTGCTGGTTGGCGGCGAACCCGTCGAACTGATCGATCCTTATTGGCTGATGGAACAATATGCTGGTGGCGCCGCCGCGCTCGCCGATCGGCTACCGCTTTGCCGCATCGCCGACGACCATGACGGTTGGGGACAGAATTTTCTCGCGCCGATCCTGCGTAGCGCCGGCTATCGTGTAGCGCCGGACGGCGACGATGCCGACGAAGCGCACGACGTGCTCCTGTGCCTCGCCGAAGATGGCGAGGCGCCCGATGAAGCGACGAACGACATACCGGTCATTCGCCTCCGCAACTCGATCGCGGCGACGGGACCGGGCGACGACACCGTTTATCGTTACGACCGGCAGGCGTTGCTTGACGCCTTGCGCCGCCAGGTCGGGGGACAGGGCCGATGATGGAAAACCTCTACCTCGTCGCGCGCATCGCCGACACGCGCGTTGCGCTGCGCAGCCGTGCGATCAATTCGGTGGTTACCGTGGGAACGCCGGTCGAGGTACCGGCTGCGCCGCCGCATGTTGCGGGCCTGTTCGCGCTACGCAGCCGCGTCTTCACGCTGATCGACCCGCATGTCGTGATCGGCCTGCCCGCGGTGCCGGTCGCGCCTGGGCAACGCGTGATCGTCGTCGACGTCGCCGAACATGGCTATGCGCTGCTCGCCGACGAGATCGAGGATGTCTGCTTCATCGAGGCGCCCGAAACACGCATCGCGGGCAAGCTGCTTCCCGGCTGGGCGCGCGTCGCCGATGCGATGATCGAACATGAGGGCGCATCGCTGCTTGTCGTCGACCCGTCGCATTTCATTTCCCTGCCAGCCTTAAAAGCCGCGTGATTGCTGCCGTTTATTAACGTGCTGAATACCCCTTCGCCGTAAACATGCCCCAACAACGGGGGGTCGGAGTTAAATTTGATGTCGAAATCTTGTCTGGTCGTCGATGACAGCAAAGTCATTCGCAAGGTCGCGCGCCATATCCTTGAAAGCATGTCCTTTGCCGTTGAAGAGGCTGCCGACGGTCAGGAAGCGTTGACCTTTTGCCGCGCCAACCGCCCCGACGTCATCCTGCTCGACTGGAACATGCCGGTGATGAGCGGGATGGAGTTTCTCGGCGCGTTCAACGATCTCGATTACGGGCATGAAGAGCGGCCGCGCGTCGTCTTCTGCACCACCGAAAACAGCATCGACCATATCCGCGCCGCGATCGAGGCGGGCGCCGACGAATATGTGATGAAGCCGTTCGATCGCGAAACGCTGGAAGGAAAATTGCAGCTCGTCGGCATCGCCTGATTTTTTTTCGAGGTTTTTAGGTGGCACGACCGCAACCCTTGATATCCGACCCGGAGCCGTCGGCGCGGACGGTGCGGGTGATGCTTGTCGACGACAGCCTGGTCGTGCGGAGCATTCTCGAACGCATCGTCGACCAGCGCCCGGGGCTTGAGATTTGCGCGTCGGTCGCATCGGCGCAGGACGCGCTTGACTATCTGGCGCGCGAGCCCGTCGATGTCGTCGTGCTCGACATCGAAATGCCGGGCATGAACGGCATCGACGCGCTGCCGCACATATTGGCGCGTGCCGAAAAGGCCCGTGTGCTGATCCTCTCGTCCAACTGTGTCGAGGGTGGGCCCGCAGCGATCGACGCGCTCGCACTCGGCGCCAGCGACACGCTGGCGAAGCCCGGCCGCGGCAGCTTTTCGGGCCGCTTCGCCGAAGTGCTGACCGATCGGATCCTGACGCTCGGCCATCGCCGGGACTATCCGGCGCCCATCCCGGTCGCCGAACGCCGTGCGTCCGCGCCGGTCGCGCTCGCGATCGACACCGACCAGCCGATCGAGTGCATCGCGGTCGCCGCATCGACCGGCGGCATTCCGGCCTTCACCAGTTTCCTCGCCAACCTCGACCCACGTATCACCGCGGCGATCCTGCTGACGCAGCACCTGCCAGACGCCTTCATGGAATTTTACGCGCGCCAGATCGCGACGATGACGGCGCGCCGGGTGCATGTCGCCGCGGCGGGCATGATCGTCGAACCCGGTCACATCTACCTCGCTCCCGGCGACGCGCATCTGCTGGTCGTGGCGAACGGCCGGCGCCGCGAAATCGCACTCGACCACCGCCCCGTAGACAATGGCTGCTGCCCGTCCGCCGACCCTATGCTCGATGCGGTCGCCGACGTCTATGGCAAGGGCGGCGTCGCCGTTATCCTGAGCGGGATGGGCCGCGACGGCGCGGTCGGCGCGGCGCGGCTGAAGCAAGCCGGTGGAACCGTCTTTGCGCAGGCGCCCGAAAGCTGCGTGATCTGGGGCATGCCGGGTGCCGTCGCCAAGGCCGGCATCGCCGCCGCGACGCTCAATCCCGATGCGATCGCGCTGATGCTCGGCAGCTTCCTTCCCGGACGCGCCCGGCCATGATGGGCGGGACCGCCAGCGAGTCGGCCTATCGTGTCCTGATGGGCGTGCTCGAATCGCGGACGGGGCAGACGCTGTCGCCGAACCGGATCTGGCGGATCGAAATGTCGCTGAAGCCCGTCATGCAGCGTCACGGAATCGCCGACCTAGACGCCTTGGTCGCGTCGCTGGTGACGTCGAACAGCCGGCAGCTGCTCGACGATACCGTCGATGCGATGCTCAACAACGAAACGTATTTCTATCGCGAACACAGTGTTTTCGATGATATAGCTGCGACCGCGCTTGAACGGATTCGCGAAATCAACGCTTCGCGGCGGCGGGTGACGATCTGGCATTGCGGCGTATCGACGGGGCAGGAAGCCTATTCGCTCGCGATGCTGATCGCCGAACAGGGCGAAAAATGGGCGGGTTGGCAGGTCGATATCGTCGGAACCGACGTTAGCTATCACGCGATCGGGCGCGCCCGCGTCGGGCTATATAGCCAGTTCGAGATCCAGCGCGGCCTGCCGGTACAGCGCATGGTGCGCTGGTTCGACCAGACCGAGGGCGGCTGGCTGGCGAAGGCCGACCTGCGCCGCCGTATCGACTTTTCTGTCCAGAACATGCTGATCGACCGGCCGCCGCTCGCCAGTCCTGCCGACCTAATTTTCTGCCGCAACCTGCTGCTCTATTTCTCGGCGCCGATGCGCCAGAAGGCCTTTGCGCGGCTCCGCGCGATGGCGGCGCCGCAAAGTTTCCTCGTGCTCGGCGCTGGGGAAACCGTACTCGGCCAGACCGACCAGTTCGTCGCCAGCCCGCGACTGCGGGGCCTTTACGAGCCCGCCGACCAGCAGGTGCGCCGCGCCGCGGCGGCCTAGTGCGATAGCGCAATCGCTTCCGGACAGGCTTCGCCTTGCTTTTTGCGCGTCGCTGGCGCAATCGACGGCTTGGCAAGGACAGGACGGGCCCGCAAAGCGAATGAGCGATTTTATCGAACGCTGGTCTCTCAATTTCGACGAGCGCGCCTTGCCTATCTCGATGATCGTCCTCCACTATACCGGTATGAAGACGGGGGCCGAGGCGATCGACCGCCTCGCCGATCCCGAAGCCAAGGTTTCGGCGCATTATGTCGTCAGCGAGGATGGCCAGATCACCCAGATGGTGCGCGAGGACAAGCGCGCGTGGCACGCCGGCAAATCGCATTGGCGCGGAGTCAGCGACATCAATTCGGCGAGCGTCGGGATCGAGATCGTCAATCCGGGTCATGAATGGGGCTATGTGCCCTTTCCCGACCCGCAGGTCGCGTCGGTCGTGCGGCTGGTCCATGCGATCAAGGATCGCCATTCGATCACGCGTGGCAACGTCGTCGGCCATTCGGACATTGCGCCGACGCGCAAGCAGGACCCGGGCGAACTTTTCCCGTGGGATGAGCTTGCCCGCCGCCGCCTCGCGCTGCCGCGGCCGACCAAGAAGCTGACCGACCCGTTGTGGACCGACGCCGGCTTCCTGCTCGCGCTCGAGCGCTTCGGCTATGACGTGACCGACGGTTTCGCGGCGACCGTCGCCTTCCAGCGCCGCTTCCGCCCCGAACTGATCGACGGCACGATCGACGGCGAATGCCGCGCCATCCTCCTCGCACTGCTGTTGCCCCAGCCCGAGGGGAATTGAGGGCGGCCAGCGGCCGAAATCCACCTCCAAAGCCTCCATCCCCACAATCGCTCGTAATCGCCATCCATTCGCGCTATAATGGAGCGTGCCAGAGGGTCGGGCGATCGCCGCCGCGCAAGCGGGGGAGGAAAGTCCGGGCTCCACGGAAACCACGGTGCCGGATAACGTCCGGCGGCCCCGGGCAACCGGGGTCAGGGAAAGTGCCACAGAGAGCAGACCGCCACAGGCTTTGGCCCGGCGAAAGGTGAAAGGGTGCGGTAAGAGCGCACCGCGCGGACGGTAACGGACGCGGCACGGCAAACCCCACCGGGAGCAAGGTCGAATAGGGACGGCGCGAGTTCGCTCCTTCGGGGGCAGCTCAGGGCGGATTCCGGCCCAGTCGTCCGGGTTGACTGCTTGAGCGTTCGGGTAACCGGTCGCCTAGAGGAATGATCGCCCATCCCCGAAAGGGGTGGACAGAACCCGGCTTACAGACCCTCTGGCCTCCTCTCCCCAAGGGCGCGGGAACCGCGCTGCACGGGGCCGCGTATTAAGCGGACCAGAAAAGGAGACGGACCATGAAAGTCGTCGAAGACCATGTCGAGGTGACCGAAACCGAGGCAAGCAGCGGGGTCAAAGGACATAACGTCCGCTATGTGCTGGCTTTTTCGCTGGCGGCGGTGGTTGTTGCCCTCTCCGCGATCTGGATCGTTCCGGCGCTGTTACAGCCCTGAACGCCGCCCCCGTTTGATCGGGTAAAGGCGTACGCGTCGTTCTGGTGCTTGGCGTTTCTTCCATCAGGATGATAGGCGCTGGCGCCCAACTAGTCGGCTATCATCTCGTGCCGCCACCGCCGGATGGTCGCGCGCGCAATCCAATTTCCGCTTTCCTACATCATTCCGCGGACCTAGCTTGACTCTCGGGGTCGACGGGCGTCGCGATGATGCGAATCCGGAGTGAAGTTGCGCAGATTTCCGCCATTGTTCGCGCGAATCTGACGATAAGCCAGGGGGGCGTGGCGGTGAGGAAATCGTGGCGGATCGGTGTGCTGGGTGCGGCGCTTCTGGGTCTTGCGCCGCCGGCGATGGCAGAGTCGCCGGCGAGCACTTGCGGCACCGCGCCGCTGCGCGGCGACCGCGTCGCGCTGCTGATCGGCAACAGCGCTTATAACGATTGGGAATGGCCCTCGCTGAAAAACGCGGTGAACGACATCGACCATGTCTGCGACGCCTTTGCCAAGGCCGGGATCGAACCGCGGATCGTTCGCAATGCCGACATGACATCGCTCGACGCGGCGCTGACGCGCTTCGCCGCCGAGGCGGTGGGCGCGAAATCTGTCATCCTCTATTATGCCGGGCATGGCTTCGAATATGGCGGGCGCAACTGGCTCGTGCCGATGGACGCGCCGCCGGCTACACGCCGCGCCGATGTGGAGAAGCGCTATTTGTCGATCGAGGCGGCGGTCCGGCGCGTGGTTCCGGCCGGCGCCTTCACGCTAGTGTTTGTCGATGCGTGTCGTACCGCCGATCCGGTCGTGCGCATCGAGGACGCCGATGTCGCGAAGGGGGAGGCGGGGTCGGCGCCGCTCGGCCTTCTCGACATCGGGCAAGGCGCCGTCTTCTATTCGACGGCAAAGGGGCGCCCGGCGCTCGACTTCGCGCCCGCCGGTTCGCCGGTCAGCCCCTTCGCGGCGGCGGTGGTCAAGGAACTCGCGATCCCCGGCCTCGAGATCGGCGACTATTTCAAGGTCGTCGCGCGCGAGGTATACAAGCGAACGCACGATATGGATCTGGGGCCGCAGCAACCCTTCCACTATGGCAGCTGGTTCGACGATTATTATCTGGTTGCGCCGCCCGAACTGCCTACGGTCGCTGTCGCATCCTTGCCGCCCCCGGCGGTGGCTGCCGCATCCCCGGACGGTGCGGCCCGCGGTGCCGCAACGCCGGTGATCGATCCGCTTGCCGATATCGCGCTCGACCGCCTGGCGATCGAGGACGAACCCTTGCTGATCGCCGACGTCCTGTCGCGCCATCGCGCCGGCGAGCTGGTTGCGCTGGCCGATGGCGGTCATCCCCTCGCGCAGCAGCTCGCCGGATATATGTTCTCGCTGGGCGTCGGGGTAAAACGGGATATGGCGCGCGCGCGCACCTATCTTGAACGGTCGGCCGAACAGGGCTTCCCGGCGGGGCAGACCGAATTGGCCTATCTGCTTCTTGGTTCGGACCCGTCGGCGGCGAACAGGTCGCGGGCGCAGGCCCTCTATCGCGCCGCCTCCGATGCGGGTTTCTCGAAGGCCAAGACCCATCTTGCCTATCATCTCGCCCGGGGCAGCTTCGGCCCACCCGATTTCGCCGCGTCGCGAGCCCTGTATGCCGAGGCGGCGGAGCAGGGGCACCCGGCCGCAATGTTCGCGCTGACCTATTTTCCTGACCTGCGTGCGGCGAATATGGCGCGGCTGCGCAAACTTGCCGATGCGGGTAATCCTGAAGGCAATCACTGGCTCTGTGAGGCACAGTTCGACGGCAAGCGGCTGACCGGCGGCGCTGAGGATTGCGCGATCGCAGCGCGGGCGGGCTTTGCGGGGTCGCGCGCGCTCCTGGCGCATGCCTATGCAAAGGGCGAGGGCGTTGCAGCCGATGCAAAGGAAGCGGCGCATTGGGCGCGGCTGGCGCGCGACCTGCCCGAACTCAGGCAGGACCAGCGCGATCTGATCGCGGGAATCGGCGAAGACGGTCAGGGATAGCTGACCGCGATCACTTCCCATTCCTTGGGTCCGGCGGGAAGCTGCACCGTGCGCAGGTCGCCGATCGCGGCGCCGCGCAGCGCGCGGGCGAGGGGGCTGTTCCAGCCGATCCGGCCGGCGCCCGCGTCGGCCTCGTCGTCGCCTACCAGCGTGACGATGCGGCGCGCGTCGTCATCGTCGGCCAGTTCGACCGTCGCGCCGAACCAGATGCGGCTCTTGTCGGGCTGGTCGGCCGGATCGACGACGCGCGCCGCCTTCATGCGGCGGGCGAGGAAGCCCAATCGCCGGTCGATCTCGCGCAGCCGCTTGCGACCATAGATATAGTCGCCATTCTCGCTGCGGTCGCCATTGCCCGCCGCCCAGCTGATCACGTCGACGAGCTTGGGGCGTTCGTCGCCGAGCAGCGCGTCATATTCGGCACGCAGCGCGGCATAACCCGCCGGACTGATAATATTCGTCTTTTCCCCCGCCATATAACCTCAGCCGGGTGTGCGTTTTCCGAGATAGAAGCTCAGTGGCGCCTGCGCCCGCGCCGCGCCACCTTCGCGCAATGTGTCGTAAACGACGGCGTTTTCGAGCACGCGCTGCACATAATTTTTCGTTTCGAAAATCGGGATCGCCTCGATCCAGTCGAGCATCTCGATCGAGCCGGTGCGTGGGTCCCCGTTGGCGCGCAGCCATTTGTTCACATTGCCAGGCCCGGCATTATAGGCCGCGACAGCCAGCGGGTAGCTGCCGCCATAATAGCGGAGCATCTGCTGGAAATAGGTCGATCCCAGCATCATGTTGTAATTGGTGTCGGTCGTCAGCGATCCAGCATCATAGCTCATCCCCAGCTTGCCCGCGACTTCGCGCGCTGTGCCGGGCATCAACTGCATCATGCCGCGCGCGCCGGCGTGGCTGATCGCCGCGCGGTCGAACTGGCTTTCCTGCCGAGTGATAGCATGGATGAAGGACCAGTTGCTTTCGTGCCCCGCGGGGACGCGCACCGTTGGAAAGCCTGAAACTTCTACCGCGTCGAGGCTGTTCGCCTGCGCGCTGCGGCCGATCATCACGCCGAGGTCGGGGCGGCCGATCTGCTTGGCAAGCTGCCCGGTCAGCACATGATCGGCAGGCGATGTCGCCTTTTGCGCCAACGCGCGCAGGAACAGCGACTGTTCGCGCCACGCGCCGATTTCACCGAGCGCGCGCGCGGCGCGGACGAGGCGGTCGTCCTCGAAATCGCGGCGCGCGTCGTTGCTCACCTCGATGGTCGGATTGGGGGTCGGCCTGGGCTGCGGGCGGTTCAGCCGTTCAAGCGACAACTGGCCGTAGAATTGATCATAATGCTGCGCGGCATCGGCGAAATGGGCGTTCGCCGCCGCGCGGTCGCCGGCGGCGAGCGCAGCACGGCCCGCCCAGTAAAATCCCTTGGTCCGCGTCTGCGCCGAACGCGCGGCCTCGCCATACGCCCGATAGAGCTTTGCCGCCTCGGCCGGGCGACCCAAGTCCTTGAATGCGAGTTGCCCGGCGAGCCAGGCGAGCGAGGTATAATCGTCGCGTACACCGAGCGGCGTTTCGCGGACGACGGTACCGGCGGGAAGCGCATCGTCGAGCTGGCGCGCGATATGATAGGCGGTCGTCTTGTCGCCGCCGGCGTCGGCGAGGCGGGCGTTAGTAAGCAGCGTTTCCAGCCATTCTTCGGCATCGGTCGGCGCCTTGGCGAGCGATCGCGGCGCGGCGAGCAGCGCGCGCGCTTCGCCGACGCGGCCGGCCTTGCGCAGCCACGTTGCCTTGTCGGTGATATAGCCGGCGTCGCTGCGGGTCAGCGACGGGTCGGCGCTTTCAACCGCCGAGGCCTGAAAGGCGGCATCGACCGCGCCGCTCCGCATCGCGAGCCGCGCTGCGAACACCGCCCGCTTTTCGGGCGAAGTAAAGGCGAGTTGACGGCTCGCGGCTGCCGTCGCGCCCGACCAGAGCAGGCGGTCCATACGTGCATCATGATCGGCGGGCGTAATCGCGCCGGGAAACAGGCTCAGCGCGCGGCTGGTCTCATAATCGTCGAGCGTTCCGCCCGTCCAGGCGCGGCGAACGGCCGCATTGGCCTCGTCGCGCCGCCCTGTCGCATTGAGCGCGAGCGCATAGCGCAAATGGCCGCTCGCCGTTTGCGGCGGATAAGCTTGGAAATAGGCGAGCGTGCGTGCGGGGTCGTAGCTGTCGAGCGAGATCGCCTTTTCGGCACGGCTGCGCATCTTGTCGGCGTCGGGCCAGCCCCTGTTCGCCATCAGGAAGCGCGAGAGTTGGTCGAACGACGCGCCGCTGTTGGCAGTGAGTCGGCGCCACTCCATCACCGCG
Source organism: Sphingopyxis sp. H115 (assembly GCF_001468465.1). Lineage (GTDB taxonomy): Bacteria > Pseudomonadota > Alphaproteobacteria > Sphingomonadales > Sphingomonadaceae > Sphingopyxis. The sequence goes on along the minus strand of NZ_LNSA01000003.1, from coordinate 144,734 downwards.
TCGCCGACCGAATTCGTGGCCGGCGGTGCGCCCGAAGCCGATGCGAGGCCCATCTGGGCGCGGTACCAGGCCATTTGTTCGGGGGTGAGTTCGCTGGCATGGGCAGCGGTCGGAATGAGAAGGACCGCGGCGAGCGCGAGACGGGAAATATGGGGCAGCGAGATCATAGCGGCCATGCTAGTGCCAAACTCCTTGCGGGGCGCTGAATAGGCGTCCATTAGCGGCCCGCCGGCGGGACTCTACCGGTCGGAGCGCGTTTTTGTAAAGGAGCGGAGCATGTTTTCGGGGTCGATTCCCGCCTTGGTGACGCCATTTCGCGATGGGGCGTTCGATGCTTCGGCCTTCGCGCGCCTTGTCGATTGGCAGATCAAGGAAGGCACCAGCGCGCTGGTGCCCTGCGGCACGACCGGTGAAAGCCCGACGCTCGGCTTCGACGAACATTATCGCGTCATCGACACCTGCATCGAGGCGGCGGCGGGTCGCGTGCCCGTGATCGCCGGTTGCGGGTCGAACGACACCGCGACCGCGATCCGCCACATGCGGCATGCGCAGGCCGCAGGCGCAGCGGCTGCATTGATCGTCGCGCCCTATTACAACAAGCCAAGTCAGGAAGGACTGATCGCGCACTACAAGGCGCTGGCCGACGCCAGCGACCTGCCGATCGTCGTCTATAACGTCCCCGGTCGCACCATCGCCGACATCAGCGCCGAAACGATGTGCAGGCTCGCCGAAATCCCGACCGTCGTCGCGACGAAGGATGCGAGTGGCGACCTCACGCGTGTGACAATGCACCGCGCCGGTGCCGGCAACGACTTTTGCCAGCTTAGCGGGAACGACGACCTCTGGTTGCCGCACGCCGTGCTGGGCGGGGTCGGCTGCATCTCGGTCACCGCGAACGTCGCGCCGCGCCTTTGCGCCGATTTCGCCGCCGCGGCCGCTGCAGGCGACTGGGCGCGTGCGCTACTGCTGCACGACCGCTTGTTCGACCTGCACAGGGCGATGTTCTCCGACACCTCGCCCGGGCCGGTAAAATATGCGCTGTCGCGCCTCCATGACTGGTTTTCGCCCGAAGTGCGCCTACCTATCATCCCGGCGAACGCAACCTCGCGCGCCGCCGTCGACGCCGCATTGTCCGCGGCTGGAGTTATCTGAGCTTTCGTCATGGCCCGCCCGCAGTCCGCCGCCGAATTCGACAAGAAGAAGGTCGTCGCCGAAAACAGGCGCGCGCGCTTCGACTATGCCATCGAACAGGTGTTCGAGGCGGGCATTGCGCTGCAAGGAACCGAGGTGAAGTCGTTGCGCTTCGGCGAAGGGACGATCGCTGAAAGCTATGCCGAAGTGACGGGCGGCGAAGTGTGGCTGATCAACGCCAACATCCCCGAATTCAGTCATGGCAACCGTTTCAATCACGAGCCGAAGCGCCCGCGCAAGCTCTTGCTCAACTGGCGCGAGATCAACAAGTTGCACGCGGGCGTGATGCGCCAGGGGATGACTCTCGTCCCGCTCTCGGTCTATTTCAACAGCCGCGGCCGCGCCAAGGTCGAACTTGCGCTCGCGAAGGGTAAGAAGGCGCACGACAAGCGCGAGTCGATCAAGGAACGCGACTGGAAGCGCGACAAGCAGCGCCTGCTGAAGGATCGCGGATGAGCGGCGGCGGCTCTCGTGACAAGGCGACGGTGATGAACTGGATCCGCCGCAACTCGCCGACGCGCGAGGAGTTGCTCGAAAGCCGCTTCATCAAGCCCTTTGCTCACAGGGTTGCGCATAGCCATTTGTGGCGCTTCACCCGCACTTCGGTACGGCGCGGCACCGCGCTGGGCCTATTCGTCGGCATTTTTTTCCTGATCCCGGGTGTCCAGATCCTCGGCGTTGCGCTGCTCGCGTTGCCCTTTCGCGCCAACATCCCGATCGGCGCGGCGATGACCTTCCTGTCCAACCCGGTTACAACGCCGCTGATCCTCGCGGCGTCGGTGTGGCTGGGCAGTGCGCTGTTCGGGATGCACACCAATGTGTCCAACCTCTATATCCTCTATGACGAGGGCGCGTCGCTAGTCGAATGGTGGCACTGGTTCACCGCCAACGCTGGCACGGCGCTGCTCGGCGGACTCGCTGGATTGTTCGTGATTTCGGTGGCCTCGGCGGTGGTCGGCTACCTCCTCGCCTCGGTGATCTGGGACAATTGGATACGCCTGCGTTGGCGCCGCAAGATTCGCCGCGCGCGCGACCAACGACTTGAGGCATCGACGAGCGACACAGCTGCCGGTTGAACCGCCGACGGGCAGGCGTATAGCTGTCGCATCGTCGGTTTGCGTTGCGCCTGCGCGGCGCGGGCTGCCGCTTCATACTGAAATCGGGGAATATCATGAAAGCTTCGCATATGTCTTCGCGTCTGCTCGCGACCGCCGCGCTTGGCGCCCTGCTGCTTGCCGCCCCCGTGGCGGCGAAAGAGGAAGCCGCTGCGGCACCCGCCGCCGAAAACGCGTCAAAGCCGGCCATCGGCGATTTCGGTTTCGACCAGGCGGGCATGGACAAGAGCGTCCAACCGGGCGACGATTTCTATGCCTATGCCAACGGGACGTGGGCAAAAAACACCGAGATTCCGGCCGACAAGTCGAACTATGGCATGTTCACAGCGCTCAACGACCTGTCGCAGACGCGCACGCGCGAAATCCTCGACGCGGCCAAAGGCGATCCGGATAGCATGATCGGCCGCGCCTATGCCTCCTATCTGGACGGCGCGACGGTCGAAGCGAAGGGGCTTACGCCTATCCAGCCGTGGCTGAACAAGATCCGCGCCGTCGAAAAACAGGGTCTTGCGGCGCTGCTTGCAGAAGCCGACCGCAGCGGCGTGTCGCATTTCTTCGGCGGCTATGTCGGACAGGACGACAAGAATCCCGACGTCTACACCTACATCATTTTCCAGGGCGGGATCGGCATGCCCGACCGCGATTTCTACCTGAAGGAGAATGAACGGAACACCGCGCTGCAGGCGGCCTATCTCAAGCATCTCGAAAATGTCCTGACGCTCGCCGGCGAAACCGATGCCGCGGCGCGCGCCAAGGCAATCTATGATTTCGAAAAGCAGGTCGCGACGGTCCATTGGGACAAGAACGACAGCAGCGACGCGACCAAGGCCTATAACAAGATGACGGTGGCCGAACTCGCCAAAGCCGCGCCCGGATTCGACTGGTCGACCTTCATCCGCGGCATCGGAGTCAAGGAAGACACGCTGATCGTGTCGCAGCCGAGCGCCTTTACCGGCGAGGCCAAGCTGCTCGCCGATGCACCGATCGCGGTGATCCGCGACCTGCTGATCGTGCGCAGCCTCGACGGCTTCTCGGGCGTCCTGCCCGATGCCGTCGCGCAGGAAACCTTCTCCTTCTACAGCACCGCCTTGTCGGGCACGCCGCAGATGGAAGAGCGCTGGAAGCGCGCGGTCGACTTTACCACCGGCAATCTCGGCGATGCGGTCGGCAAGGATTATGTCGCGAAATATTTCCCGCCCGAAACCAAGGCCGCGATGGATACGCTCGTAAAGAATGTCCTCCACGCGATGGGGCGCCGCATCGACGGCCTGACGTGGATGCAGCCGCAGACCAAGGTTAAAGCGCGCGAGAAGCTGGCGAATTTCACCACCAAGATCGGCTACCCCGACCAGTGGAAAGACTATAGCAAGCTCGAGATCCGCGCCGACGACCTGTTCGGCAATGCGCTGCGGTCGAATCAGTTCGCGCATGACGACAATATCGGTCATCTCGGGGGACCAATCCGTCGCTGGGAATGGTTTATGACCCCGATGACGATAAACGCTTATGCCAATTTCGGCATGAACGAGATCGTCTTCCCCGCCGCGATCCTGCAGCCGCCTTTCTTCGACCCGCATGCCGACCCGGCGGTCAACTATGGCGGCATCGGCGCCGTCATCGGTCACGAGGTCAGCCATCACTTCGACGACCAGGGCGCGAAATATGACGAGACGGGCAAGCTTGCCGATTGGTGGACGGCGGAGGACGTCAAGGCGTTCGAGGCCGCGGGCGAAGCATTGATCGCGCAGTATAATGCATACGAGGTCCTGCCCGGCGAACATCTCGACGGCAAATTCACGCTGGGCGAGAATATCGGCGACCTTGCGGGTCTGACCATTGCCTATGACGCCTATAAGGCGTCGCTGAACGGCAAGGAGGCGCCGGTGATCGACGGGTTGACGGGCGATCAGCGCTTCTTCCTGGGCTGGGCGCAGGTGTGGCGGCGCAACTATCGCGAACAGAATCTGTCGCAGCGCATCACGACCGATCCGCATTCGCCCTCGATCCAGCGGACTTGGGTCTCGCGCAACCTTGACCCTTGGTATAAGGCCTATCAGATCAAGGAAGGCCAGAAACTCTATCTGGCGCCCAAGGACCGTGTCCGCATCTGGTGATGCACCGATAGAAAGAATGTCAATTGACCGCGCACAGCCTGCCCTCCGCTGATGGTAATTTCATCAGGGGGGCGGGCGCCGCCGGTCCCTTGTCGGCGCCGACGAGCTTGTCGTGGGCCGACATGGCTCTGCTCGGCGGGCTCGCGCTGCTGTCGGTTGCGCTCCTGTTCTGGGCGACAGGAAATCTCATCCTTGCCGCAGGTTTTTTGGCCGGTCTGGCAGTTGCAGCCGGCGGCGTGCTGCTCGCACGGCGGCTCTTTCCCGCGACGGTCGCCGGCGAGGCGGCGGCGACCGATTGGACGATGCTGCGCCAGGCGGTTAGCCACGACGATGTCGCGATCGCGATCACCGATCGCGCCGGGCGTATGGTGTGCGCCAATGACCTGTTCGGCACATGGATGGGGGGCTTCGTCACGCCGCCGGGGTTGCCGCTCGAAGGGCGCGGCGCCGATGTCCTCAAAAATGCAGGGCGTGACGCCTGGCGCGATGGGGAGGGTCGCGCGGATGATATCGCAGTCGGCCCGTTACAGCTTCGCGCGCAGGTGACCCGCGCCGGACAGGCCGAAGATTATCTTGTCTGGCGCTTCTCGGCAGTCGAACGCCTCGATCTCGTGTCCGAAATCGCCCGCCATCTCGATGGACCCGCCGGACGGACACTGGGCCATGCCGGGGTGATGGTGGCCCTCGTCAGCGCCGAAGGGCGGCTGCGCGTTGCCAACCAAGCCTTTCTGCTTCGTGCGCTGGGCGAAGACGATGCGCGTCATTATGCGGGCCGCGACGTCGCGCCGATGATCCGTCTAGACGATGGCGGTGCGCTCTATTTCGCGCGCGAAGGCGATCGGGCGACGCCGGTGAGGATGATCCAGATTCCGCTTGCACCCGCCGACGCCAATGCGCCGATGCTGCTCGCGATGCTCGACGAGGAAATGGGGCCGGCGGATCGCGGCACCGCGCAAACCTATGTCGAAACGCTGTTGTCGCTTCTCCCCTTCGGACTCGCGATGGTCGATCGCGACGGGCGGTTCCTCTATATGAACCGCGCGTTCGTGCGCGCGGCGAACCTAGGCGAGGGTAAAATGCCGCGCTACCCCGGCGATATCGTCGTCGGCGAGGACAAGGGTGCGCTCGCCGACATGATCCGGCGCCACAGCAGTGGTCAACAGGTGGGCGGTGATATGTCGATCCGGCTCGCAGCGCAAAGCGGCGAGCCGGTATCGATGCGCGTCGTCGGCGTGCGCGGGCTCGGCGAAGCGGCAGTGCTGCTGAGCCTCAAGGATTCGAGCGAGGAGTCGCGCCTCAAGCGGCAGGTCGCGCAGGCGTCGAAAATGCAGGCGGTCGGTCAGCTTGCAGGCGGTGTAGCGCATGATTTCAACAATATCCTGACCGCGGTGCTCGGTGCCTGCGACCTGATGTTGATGCGCCATACCCCCGGTGACAGCGACTATGACGATATCCAACAGATACGTAGCAATGCCAATCGCGCCGCCAGCCTGACGCGGCAATTACTCGCCTTTTCGCGGCAACAAACGCTGCGCCCGCAGATTTTGCAGCTGCCCGACGTGATTTCGGAAGTGTCGCACCTCTTGAAGCGCCTCATCGGCGAGACGGTGCAGCTGTCGGTGCATCACGGCCGCGGGCTCGGCGCGGTGCGCGCCGACCCCGGACAGCTCGAACAGGTCATCATCAATCTTGCCGTCAACGCGCGTGATGCGATGCCAGGCGGAGGCACGCTTACGATCGAAACCTATCCGGTATCGTCCGCGGAAGTCCGGCAGATGGGCAATGAATTCATGCCGCCGGCCGATTATTGCGCATTGAAGGTCAGCGACACGGGGACGGGCATTCCCGCCGATGTGCTGCCCAAGATTTTCGAACCGTTCTTCACGACAAAAGATGTTGGCAAGGGCACCGGGCTCGGGCTGTCGACCGTCTATGGCATCATCAAGCAGTCGGCGGGCTTCATCTTTGCGGACAGCAAGCCGGGGCAGGGGACGAGCTTTTCGATCTACCTGCCGGTCCATCGGGTCCAGGGCGACGCGCCCGCTACTGTGCCGCCGCCGGTCAAGCCGAAAAAGAGCCAGTGGGGCAGCGGGACGATCTTGCTCGTCGAGGACGAGGATATGGTGCGCGCGGTTGCGGAACGCGCGCTCACCCGTGCGGGTTACAACGTCGTGACCGCCTCGCAGGGCGAGGAGGGGATCGAACGGTTTGCCCAGATGGAGAAGGTCGACTTGATTATCAGCGACGTCGTGATGCCGACGATGGACGGGCCGGCGATGGTGCGGGCGATGCGCGCGAAGCGGCCTGACCTGCCCGTCCTGTTCATGTCGGGCTATGCCGAGGAGCAGCTCCGCCAGTCGATCGACATCGACCACGTGGCCTTCCTGCCCAAACCCTTTTCGGTGGCACAGCTGGCCGAGGCGACGTCGGCGGCGCTCGACGACGCGGCGCATCGGGTGTCCGATGCCAGGTGATCGGCGCATCCTGCTCGTCGAGGACGATGTGTTGATCGGCATGATGCTGGTCGACATGTTCGATGTGCTCGACCTTCCCGAACCCGCCCAGGCGACCAGCAACGAAGAAGCGCTCGCGTTCATCGCAGCCGAGCCTTTTGCCGGCGCGCTCGTCGATATCAACCTCGGCGACGAAAAAGGCTGGCCGATCGCGGACGCCCTTGCCGCTAAAAACATTCCCTTCGCCTTCACCTCGGGCGGCGGCGACGTCATCCCGCCTGAACATTTGCATCGCAAGCTGATCACCAAGCCCTTCCGGATCAGCGATATCGAAGCAGCGCTGGATGAATTCGCGGCCCGATAGCGCGCTGCACACGCAAGGGCGGAGGGCGGACAAAGATTATTTTGTTCCCTACTTGTTCCGGTAGAACAAATGTGGCACATAGTTCCGGCGTTGCGATGCTTCCACTGTCGCTCTAGAGCTGGAAAGGGACGGCAATGGCCGGACAATTGTCACTCGTCGAATCGGGGAAATCAGTGAACAACACGGACAGGCAGAAGGCGCTCGACGCCGCGCTCGCGCAGATCGATCGCGCGTTCGGCAAGGGCTCGGTGATGAAATTGGGCTCGAAGGAAGCGATGCAGGTCGAGGCGATCTCGACCGGTTCGCTCGGCCTCGACATTGCGCTCGGCGTCGGCGGGCTGCCGCGCGGCCGCGTCATCGAAATCTATGGCCCCGAAAGCTCGGGCAAGACGACGCTCGCGCTACACACGCTCGCCGAAGCGCAGAAAACTGGCGGCACCGTCGCCTTCGTCGACGCCGAACATGCGCTCGACCCCGTTTATGCACGCAAGCTGGGCGTCAACATCGACGAACTGATCGTGTCGCAGCCCGATACCGGCGAACAGGCGCTCGAAATCGTCGATACGCTCGTCCGCTCGAACGCGATCGACGTGCTCGTCGTCGACTCGGTCGCCGCGCTCGTTCCGCGCGCCGAAATCGAAGGCGAGATGGGCGACAGTCACGTCGGTCTTCAAGCCCGCTTGATGTCGCAGTCGCTGCGCAAGCTCACCGGATCGATCAGCCGGTCGCGCTGCATGGTGATCTTCATCAATCAGCTGCGCATGAAGATCGGCGTGATGTATGGCAACCCCGAAACCACGACCGGCGGCAACGCGCTCAAATTCTATGCCTCGGTCCGCCTCGACATCCGCCGCACCGGCCAGATCAAGAATGGCGACGAGATCGTCGGCAACACGACGCGCGTGAAAGTGGTCAAGAACAAGGTCGCGCCGCCGTTCAAACAGGTCGAATTCGACATCATGTACGGGCAGGGCATTTCCAAGATCGGTGAGATACTCGACATCGGCGTCAAGGCCGGGTTGGTCGAGAAATCGGGCGCCTGGTTCAGTTATGATTCGATCCGCATCGGGCAGGGCCGCGAAAATGCGAAGAATTTTCTCACCGAGAATCCCGAACTCAGGGAACGGCTCGAAGCCGCAATCCGCGGCCGCACCGACGCGGTCGCCGAGGAAATGATGGCAGGCCCCGACGACGAAGGCGACAACGACATTTGATAGCCATCCGGCCGGCTCGCCTTGCTCGAACCGGCCGGCCGACGGCGGCGGGCCACCAGCCCCTTTGACCTGCGCTCCCCTCTCCCTAGCAGGTCGGCCCGCCCGCCGTTGATCCTTGCGCGGACCTTGGCAGTGACTACAAGCGGCCTATGCCCGCGATCCGCCTCTTCGGCTTGCCCACCGATATCAACAGCAGCTTCGAACGCGGCGCCGCCGCAGGACCGGCCGCGATCCGCGCGATGCTGTGGAGCGACCGCGGCAATATGGCGAGCGAACTCGGTCGCGAAATCGGCGCCGACATTGCTCTCACCGACGACGGCGACCTCCCGCTGACCGAAGACACGGCGCAGGACGATGCCATGATCCGTCGCCACATCGCTTATGTGCGCGAAGATGGAGACATTCCGCTCGCCCTCGGCGGCGACCACGCCGTGACCTTTCCGCTCGTCGAGGCGGCGGCGGCGTGCCACGGGCCGGTGACCATCCTTCACATCGACGCGCACCCTGATCTCTACGATGATTTCGTCGGCAACCCGCGCAGCCACGCTTCGCCCTTCGCCCGCATTTGCGAGGCCGGCCATGCGAAGCGGCTGGTTCAGGTCGGCATTCGCACCCTCAATCATCATTGCCGCGAGCAAGCGGCGCGCTTCGGGGTCGAGATTTTGTCGATGGCTGATTTCTCGCCTGACCGCGTCCCGGTTCTGGGCGGCCCGCTTTATATCTCGATCGACCTTGATGGCCTCGACCCTTCGGCAGCGCCCGGCGTTGCACATCCCGAACCGGGCGGACTGACGGTGCGCGAATTGCTTGCGATGTTGCATAAGCAGACTGCGCCGATCGTCGGCGCGGACATCGTCGAACTCAACCCGGCCCGCGACATTGGCGACGTTACCGCAATCGTCGGAGCCAAGCTGGTCCGCGAACTCGCGGCGCTGATCGACCGTAACGGACCTTATCGACCCTGATCTGGAGGAAACCCATGAGCCTGATCGTCCACCATCTGAACAACAGCCGGTCGCAGCGTATTCTTTGGCTGCTCGAGGAAATCGGCGCGGCATATGAGGTCAAATATTATGATCGCGACCCCGTGACCAATCTCGCGCCGCCCGAACTGCTCGCGATCCACCCGCTCGGCAAGTCGCCGGTGATCGAGGACAATGGTAGGGTCATCACCGAATCGGGTGCGATCACCGAATATCTTTGCGAGCGGCACGGTGGCGGCCATCTCGTGCCCGAACGCGGCACCGACGACCATGTCAGCCATCTGGAATGGCTGCATTTCGCCGAAGGGTCGGCGATGACGCCGATCTTGCTGCGCATCTATACCGCCCGTCTCGGCGAAGCCGCTGCCCCGCTCGAGCCGCGAATCGCGCAGCAACTCGACGCGCATTTCGCCTATATGGAAAGCCGGCTCGGCGAGAACGGCCATTTCATCGGCGATAGCCTGTCGGCGGCGGATATCATGCTGAGCTTTCCTGCGGAAATCGCAATCATGCAGGGAATGGCGCCGCGCTATCCCAAACTTGCCGGGTTTGTGAATGCCTGTCACGACCGGCCGGCGTGGCGGCGCGCGCGCGAAAAGGGCGGCGCCTATTATGGCTATTGATCTTCGAGGTCCCTTGCTGCTCGCCGGTGCCGCCCTTGTCGCCGCGATGCCGGCAGCCCTCGCGGCGCCGCCAACCCTCGCCCCCGAAGTCGAGCGCGAGATTATCACGGCCGTTGGAGCGTCCTTTCAACCATCGCGGTCGGATGAGGAAGGCGCGATCGACCGGTTTGCCCAATATACGCTCGCGCTCGAAAAGCGCGACTATGATGCGGCCTATGCCATGTTGCGGCTGTCGCTTCAGGCATCGAGCCCGCGGCTCGAATGGGAAATGAACCTGCGCAAGCGGTCGACACTGTGGCCCGACGGCAGGATCCGGGTGTTGCGGCTGAGCTGGTATGTCGATCCGGCGGGACAGCCGACAGGGCTCTATGCCGCATTCGATTTTCGAGGCGATCGGGCAGACGGGACGATGGATTGCGGCTATGTCGTCGTCCACCGCTCGACGCCCGCCGACGGGTGGACCGTCGTGCGCACCGACACGTCCGAAGTGCCGCCCGACCTGATCGAGGACGGCGTGCCGAAGGTCGATGTGCTGCGGCAGCTTCCATGTTATCTGGGCAAGGGGATCGCGACGGCCTTGTGATCCCAATCGAAATTTGGGCTTGTCTGTCGATACGCGCCTACGCAGGATCGCGGGCAGGGGCGCCGGGACCGAATCGCGGCGCGAAGCGTGGCGCCGGAAGGCGCCGCGCGGAGAGGTGGGAAACGTATTATGCCAGCACTTCTGGTGACTGCCTTGCTGGCAGCGGCTCAGGCCGCGCCCGCGATCAAGGTCGAGGCCGTGCCGGGGCGCGGCTATGTGGCGACGGTGCCCGTCATCGACGAAAACCAGTATGACCCGGTCATAGAACGGATCAAGCTGCTCGCGGCAGAGCGATGCGGGCGGCTGAGCGTGCGGTTCGGTCGCTTCTATTTCGACAACGAGATCGACGTCGAACGCGGGGTCACGGTCATCAAGGATTTCCGGCAGAATTTTACCTGTTTCGACCCTGCCACCGATCCATACAAGCCGGTACCGGCAGATTGGAAAGCGAGCGCCGCCGAAACGGCAGCCGTGACCCAATATGTAGCGCGGTTCCTGACCAATCTGGACGCTGGCAACGGGCGCGCGCTGGCTGCGATGATGGATCCGCAACTCGAAGCGACGACCGAAGATATGAACAGGTTCAGCCGCGAGGCGACAATGCATCAGACGGGTGAAGGCAGCTTTACGGCACGGCTGGACGGCTGGCTCAACAATCCCCCGGATGCGAGCTATCCCGGTGCCTATGCCTATTTCGCGGTCCTCAGTTCGCACCCGGGAATTGCGGGGACCTGTGGCGGGCTGCTGGTCTATCGCGCCGGCGAGGGCCAATATCGGATCGCGCAATATGACGTCCGTTATATTTCGCAGCGGCTGGTCGACGAGGAGGGTATGAGCGACGAGGAACTCGACCGGCTTTGCCGTCGCTAGGACGCAGTACGGCCAACGCGTATCGCGCTTGAGAAACGCGTCGTTCCGCACTAGATCGCGCGCATGACATCGACCAACGACATTCGCCGTTCGTTCCTCGACTATTTCGGGGGAGCGGGCCATCATATCGAACCGTCGGCGCCGCTGGTGCCGTACAACGACCCGACGCTGATGTTCGTCAACGCCGGGATGGTGCCGTTCAAGAATGTCTTCACCGGGCTTGAGAAGCGCCCCTACAGCACCGCCGTGTCGGCGCAGAAATGCGTGCGCGCCGGGGGCAAGCATAACGATCTCGACAATGTCGGCTATACGGCGCGGCATCATACATTCTTTGAAATGCTGGGGAATTTTTCCTTCGGCGATTATTTCAAGGAACAGGCGATCGATCATGCGTGGACGTTGATCACCAAGACCTGGGGCCTTGCGCCCGAGAAGCTGACGGCGACCGTCTATCACACCGACGACGAGGCGTTCGACCTGTGGAAGAAGATCGCCGGCCTGCCCGACGAGCGCATCATCCGCATCGCGACGAGCGACAATTTCTGGTCGATGGGCGACACCGGGCCGTGCGGGCCGTGCAGCGAAATCTTTTATGATCATGGCGACCATATCTGGGGCGGCCCGCCGGGCTCGCCTGAAGAGGATGGCGACCGTTTCGTCGAGATCTGGAACCTGGTGTTCATGCAATATGAGCAAATGCCGGGCGGCGAGCGCGTCGACCTGCCGCGGCCGAGCATCGACACCGGCATGGGGCTCGAGCGCGTCGCCGCGGTGATGCAGGGCGTCCACGACAATTACGACACCGACACATTCAAGGCGCTGATCGCGGCGTCGGTCGACCTGACGGGCGTGCCCGCCGAAGGCGCAACCCAGGCGAGCCACCGCGTGATCGCCGATCACCTTCGCGCTTCGAGCTTCCTCGTCGCCGATGGCGTGCTGCCGTCGAACGAGGGCCGTGGTTATGTGCTGCGCCGGATCATGCGCCGCGCGATGCGCCATGCGCACCTGCTCGGCGCGAAGGATCCGCTGATGCACCGGCTGCTGCCGTCGCTGACCGCCGAAATGGGCGCCGCCTATCCCGAGCTGATCCGCGCGCAACCGCTGATCGCCGAGACGCTCGAGCGCGAGGAGACCAAGTTCCGCCAGACGCTCGACAAGGGCCTGAGGCTGCTCGACGAGGCCACCGTCGGCATGGGTAAGGGCGACACGCTGGCGGGTGAGGTCGCATTCAAGCTCTACGACACTTACGGCTTCCCCTATGACCTGACCGAAGACGCGCTGCGCACGCAGGATATCGCGGTCGACCGTGCGGGATTCGACGCGGCAATGGCGCAGCAAAAGGCGGCGGCGCGCGCGGCGTGGAAGGGCAGCGGCGAAAAGGCGTCGGATGAAATCTGGTTCGACCTCGCCGAAACCAACGGCAGCACCGAATTCACGGGCTACACTTCGACTGCGGGCGAGGCGACCGTGATCGGACTGGTGAAGGACGGCAAGCCCGTCGACGAGGCGAAGGCGGGCGACGACATCGTCGTGTTGACCAACCAGACGCCCTTCTATGGCGAGAGCGGCGGCCAGATGGGCGACGCCGGGACGATCGCGACGCTGGAAGGCGCGAAGGCGTCGGTCAGCGATACGGGCAAGCCGCTCGGCCGTCTGCACACGCATCAGGCGAAGCTCGAAGCCGGGACGCTGAAGGTCGGCGACACGGTGCAACTCACCGTCGATGCCGAACGCCGCGACCGGATCCGCGCCAATCACAGCGCGACGCATCTGCTGCACGCGGCGCTGCGCAATCGCCTCGGCGGGCATGTGACGCAAAAGGGCAGCCTGGTCGCGGCAGACCGCTTCCGCTTCGACTTTTCGCATCCCAAGGCACTGACCGCCGAAGAGATTGCCGAGATCGAGAGCGATGTGAATGCGCAGATCCGCGGCAACGAGGCGGTGTCGACGCGGCTGATGACGCCCGACGACGCGGTCGCGGCGGGGGCGTTGGCGCTGTTCGGCGAGAAATATGGCGACGAAGTGCGCGTGCTCAGCATGGGTGCCGCCGACGACAAATCATATTCGGTCGAGCTTTGTGGTGGGACGCACGTCCGCGCATTGGGCGATATCGCCCTGTTCAAGATCGTTGGCGAGAGCGCGGTTTCCTCGGGCGTGCGGCGCATCGAGGCGCTGACCGGCGAGGCGGCGCGCCAGTGGCTCAATGGCCGCGACGAGGCGCTGAAGGCGGCCGCCGCGGCGCTCAAGACCTCGCCCGACGATGTTCCAGCGCGCGTTGCGGCGCTCGCCGAGCAGCTCAAGAAGGCCGAGCGCGAGCTTGCCGACGCGAAAAAGGCCTTGGCCCTTGGCGGTTCTGGGGGCGGCGCCGGCGGTGCAGCGGCCGGGCCGGCGATCGAGCAGGTCGGCGATGTCGCGTTCCTGGCACAGGTCGTGGACGGGCTCGATCCCAAGGAATTGCGCGGGACGGTCGACGGGCTGAAGAAACAGGTCGGCAGCGGCGTTGCGATGCTCGTCGCGGTCAACGACGGGCGCGCATCGGTCGCGGTCGGGGTGACCGACGACAAGACGGGCAGCCATAGCGCAGTCGATCTGGTCAAGGCCGCAGTCGTGGCGCTCGGCGGGCAGGGCGGCGGCGGGCGGCCCGACATGGCGCAGGGCGGCGGCCCGAACGGCGGCGCGGCGAACGACGCCGTTGCCGCGGTCAAGGCCGCGCTGGGTTGAAACCCACGAAGAAAACGCGGCGCACCGATCATGCCGAGCGGCTGATCGCGGCGCCGCTGGTCGACGTGTTCGCGGCCTTCACGAGCGCCGACAAGCTGGCGCGCTGGTTGCCGCCCGAGGGTGCGACGGGCAGCTTCGAGCATGTCGATTTGAGCGCCGGGGGTGGCTTCCTGATGCGGCTGACGTTCGACGACGCCGATGTCGAGACCAAGAGCGATGACGAAAGCGATGTCGTGGAGGTCTATATCCCGACGCTCGATGACGGGCGGCTGATCGTGTGGGAGGTCGAATTCGAGTCCGACGACCCGCGCTTTTCCGGGACAATGGCGATGCACTGGTATCTGTCGCGGCAGGGCGGCGGCACGCTGGTCACGATCGACGCGCATCACGTGCCACCGGGGATATCGGCGAAGGATCATGTGGCGGGATTGAATTCGTCGCTGGCGAATTTGGCGGCGGTGGTGGAAGCGTAGTGAACCCCGGCGAAAGCCGGGGCCCATCTGTAGGACCCCGGCTTTCGCCGGGGTTCCCATATGCGCTCAGCCCTCGACCCCCTTTGCCTTTCCCCACGCCCGCGCGGCGGTATAGCCCAGATAGCCCGTTCCGAAGAGCGCGTAGAGCGGTTCGGGGATGCCCGCGAGATAGGCATTCATGCCTTCTGCAATCCCCTTTGCCATTTCTGGCCGAGCGGCGGCGATCAGGCCCATCGGGATCGCCCAGAGCAAGAGCGCGTACATGACATAGAGGAAGCTCGGGCGCGCGCGGCTGGTCCAGGGGTCGGTGCTGTTCGCCTCGGCGACGATCGCGGTCATGCGGGTGCGGATCGCCTCCATTTCCTGACTGCCTTCCATCTTGAGCAGTTCGAGCTTGGCGCGGTCGCGCGCTTCGGGGTCGGGGATGATCTTGTCGATCAGCTTGGCGACGGGGCCGATCAGGCCTTCGATAATGCTCATTCGGGTGCTCCTGCGTGGTCAAAGTTCAGTAAAGGTCAGCCTCGCGGCGGCGCCTGCCGCGTCAGTCCGGGCCGATGCGATTGGCGAGCCAGCCGTAGAGGAAGGCCTCCTGGCTCGGGCGGCGTTCGGCGAGCGCGATGTAGCGCTCGCCCTGCAGCGCTTCCATCGCGCGAAGGAGGACAGTTTCTCCGCCCTTGCCGCGCGCTTTCAGAAAAGCGTCGAGGGCCGACAGGGTGCGCGGGCCGATGTCGCGATCGACGGCGATGTCGGGATAGTCGCGCGCTGCGCGGTTGAGCGCATTAAGCGCGCGCTGGAGGAAGCCGGTGGCGGTTTCTGCCCCCATGTTGACGCCGGTGTCGAAGAGTTCCGCTGCGATTTTCGGTGCGCGCAGCGCGACACGGTCGAACCCCGGACGCAGCCAATAGAGGCGGCGATAGATCGATGACGCCTCGGCGCGGGGCAGGTCGCGCATATCGCCCGCATAACCCTGCGCGCGCGCGACGGCTTCGGTGATGCCCCAGCAGGTCGGGCCGCCGCGGTCGGCGGGGTGGTTTACATATCGGCCTTCGCGGTCGATGACGGTGTCGATCAACGCGTCGGCGTCGCTGGCGAGGGGGTCGGGTCTTGGCATGATTCGCTCCTTCTGGTTGGTTGGTCGAGCAAAACGAACCATATTGGAATATTGTAGGAAAGGCTTTTCACCATGCGGGCTTTGCAGGTGCGTGAATTGCTCGCCGACCATGCCGGCGCGGGACTCGCCGATCTGGCGGTGCCGGTGCCCGGTCCCGGCGAGGTCCGCGTGCGCGTGCGGGCGGCGGCGGTGAACTTCCCCGACCTGTTGATGACGTCGGGCAGCTATCAGCTGAAGCCCGATCTTCCGTTCGTGTCGGGGCTGGAGTTTGCCGGCGAGGTCGATGCGTTGGGCGAAGGGGTGGCGGGCTGGACCGGGGGCGACGCCGTGGTCGGCGGCAATCGCTTCGGCGCGATGGCCGAATATACGGTGGTTCCCGTGAGCGCGTTGCGCGCAAAACCCGACGCGCTGGGCTGGGACGAGGCGGCGGCTTATCCCGTGGCCTACCTCACCGCCTATGTCGCGCTCGTCCGCTGCGCGCGGATCGAGCCCGGCGAGTGGCTGCTGGTCCATGGCGCGGCGGGCGGCGTCGGGCTGGCAACGGTCGACCTGGCGAAAGCGCTGGGCGCGCGCGTGATCGCGGCGGCGAGCAGCGCGGAAAAGCGCGCGGCGCTCGCGCGGCTTTATGGACCCGACGCGGTGATCGCGGCCGGACCGGGGTTCCGCGAAGAGGTGAAGGCGCTGACCGGCGGCAAGGGCGTCGACGTCATCTTCGACCCGGTCGGCGGCGATATCTTCGACGAATCGACGCGCTGCATCGCGTTCGGGGGACGCTTGCTTGTCGTCGGCTTTGCCTCGGGTCGGATTCCCGAAGTCTCGGTGAACATGCCGCTGATCAAGGGCTTTTCGGTCGTCGGGGTCCGCGCGGGCGAATATGGCCGGCGCTTTCCCGCGCGCGGCGTGGAGAATGTCGCGGCGATCGACGCGCTGGCGGCGGCTGGCAGGATCCGGCCGCACGTCCATGCCGCGCTCGACCTTGCCGACTGGTGCGAGGGCTTTGCAATGCTCGAGCGCCGCGAGGTGGTGGGGAAGGTCGTGCTGCGGCCGTGACGCTCCTTATATTGGGATAATTTTGCGACATCGCGCCGCCATGTCCGCGTCGGGGTGCCCGGCGACCTCGCCGAATCATTTGAGAGGACAGGATGTGAAGACTGAAATTTTGATTGCCGCCGCGGTCGCGCTTTCGATTCCGACGCTCGCTGCGGCACAGCAGCCAAAGGACGGCGGACGCATGTTCGCGATGGTCGATGCCAATGGCGACGGCAAGCTGGACAAGGCCGAAGTTACCAAGATGATGGAGATGCGGGCCGAGCGACGCGGCGACGCGACCCTGAAAAGCCCCGAGAAGATCGACGCTTTCATCAAGCGCGCCGATGCCAATGGCGACGGCGCGCTCGACAAGTCCGAACTGGCGGCGATGCGCAAGGCGCGGGCCACAGCGGAAGCGGCGGAGTAACCGGGGACGCGGCCGGGCTGGACGGGCCCGGCCGCGAATTTTCGCCGCATTAACCGAAGGCGATTCGAATCGCCTGGACGAGGAAGGCTGCGCCGACGATCGTGACGAGCCAGCGGCGGCTGCGGCGGAAATGCGCCTCGCTGATGCGGTCGAGCAGGCGGCCGCCCACCATGATGCCCGCCATCGATGCCGCGATGGCGGCGAGCGTCGCCGGCAATGTGATCGCCTCGCGCGCTGCCGTGCCCAGAAGCAGCGCGCCGTAGACGAGGATTTTCGATGCATGGCCCATCGCCTGCATCACCGCCTTGGTCGCGACGACCTGATGCCGGGTCATGTCCGTTCGGATGAACAGCAGGTCGGTCACCGGCCCCGAGACGCCTGACATCAGCGAGATGCCGTTGGAGATAAAGCCGCCGACGAGCGCGTGCCAGCGGTTCGCGGCATCGAGCCTGAGCCAGCGTTCGGGCAACCAGACAAGGATGGGCGTCAGCCCGAGGCCGAGGAAGACGAGGAATTTCGTCGGCTGGAACAGGACGGCGGAAAAGAAGACGAGCGACCCCGCCGAGCCGAGGCCGAACCACAGCAGTACCGGCCAGACGACATGGCGGCGGTGGAGCAGGAAACGCCAGCTGTTCGAAGCGAACTGAATGACCCCGTGGAGCGCAAGCGCGACCGCAGCCGGCAGCAGCCAGGTGAGAACGCCCATCAGGACGATACCGCCCGCCATGCCGAACAGGCCCGAAAGAATGGAAGTGAGGAAAGCGGCAACGACGATCAGCACGCTTGCCTGCATTGATCCAGCGCTTTCCGTGTGGACCGCTTCGCGAGCGGTAGAAATTGGTCGGGACGAGAGGATTCGAACCTCCGACCCCCACACCCCCAGTGTGATGCGCTACCAGGCTGCGCTACGTCCCGACCGGCCCGATTGGGCAGGCGAGGCCCCTAGCGCGCCTTGGCACCCGATGCAAGCAGCGATGGCGGGGTTGCGACGAAGTTGGACGTTGCGACCTTGATCCGGCTGCGATCCTTCCCATTTCGGCCGCGCTTGCGAAGGAGGAGGGGCGCGCACGACCGGTTGCGCGCAAGTCCCCTGCGTGATAGGCGCCGCGCCATATTTGCGTGCCGGTTCCGTGGGGAACGGGCAATGCTGCAAACAGAAAGTCTTTTCACCCATGTCGATGCAATTGCTTCTGGCCCAGGCTGCCGGATCGGGCGGCGGAACCGCCGGCCTTTTGATGCTGGTGCCCTATCTTTTGATTTTCGCGGTTTTCTGGTTCTTCCTGATTCGCCCGCAGCAGGTGCGCGCGAAGGAACATCGCACCAAGGTTGCGGCGGTGAAGCCGCGCGACCAGGTCGTCACCGGCGGCGGTATCGTCGGCAAGGTGACCCGGGTCGATGACGATTTCGTCGATGTCGAAATTGCGCAGGGCGTGAAGATCAAGGTCGTGAAGTCGACCCTGGCCGACGTTATGCAACCCGGCGGCAAGCCCGCCAACGACTGACGCGGCGGGGTCCGCGTCCCGCGCGGTCCCGCTCTTGCAATCGGACTCTAGACCATGCTCGATTTCCCGCGCTGGAAGACCATCGGCATCAGCATCATCCTGCTGCTCGGTATCCTCTTTTCCATTCCCAGCTTCCTTCCCGAAAAAACGCGCGACAGCCTGCCTTCGTTCACGCAGGCGAAGGTCAACCTGGGCCTCGACCTTGCGGGCGGCAGCCACCTGCTGCTCGAGGCCGACGTCGCCGACCTTCGCAAGACCCAGCTGACCAACATGGAAAAGACCGTGCGTACCGCGATGCGCGGCGAGCGCGGGCCTGACGACGATATCGCGATCGGCGAACTGTCGAACGCAGGCGGCAAGATCAGCTTCCTCGTGCGCGATCAGGCGAAGCTCGACGAAGCGCGCGAGCGGCTGTTTAGCGAAACGCAGGGCGCCGGCCTAACCGGCCAGCGCGACTGGAGCATCGACGTCATCGACGTGACCCGGATCGTGATGACGCCGACGAGCGCGGGACAGACGCAGGCCGTGGCAAATGCGATGGACACCGCGCGCGATATCATCGCGAAGCGCGTCGACGATCTCGGCACCCGCGAGCCGACGATCATTCGCGAAGGCACCGATCGTATCGTCGTGCAGGTTCCGGGGCTTCAGGACCCGGCCGCGCTCAAGGAACTGATCGGCAAGACCGCGCGGCTCGAGTTCCGCATGGTCGATACCAACGCCGACCCGAACGAAGCCGCCGCTGGCCGCGTGCCGGTTGGCAGCGAAATCGTCCCCTATGCTGAGGGCGAAGGCAATGGTGCGGCGTTCGAAGTGCTGCGCCGCCAGGTGATGATCAGCGGCGAACAGCTGATCAACGCCCAGCAAAGCTATGACCCGCAGAACAACCAGCCGGTCGTTTCGATCCGCTTCGATTCGGGTGGGTCGAGCACCTTTGCGAAGGTGACGGCGCAGAATGTCGGCAAGCGCTTTGCGATGGTGCTCGACGGCAAGGTGCTGTCGGCCCCGTCGATCAATGAGCCGATCCTGGGCGGCAGCGCGCAGATTTCGGGCAGCTTCAGCGTCGCGAGCGCCAACGCTCTGGCTATTTCGCTCCGCTCGGGCGCGCTGCCGGTGAAGATGACCGTCGTCGAGGAACGTACGGTGACGCCCGAACTCGGCGCCGACTCGATCCGCAAGGGCGCGATCGCGGGCATCATTGCGACGGTGTCGGTGCTTGTGCTCATGCTCGTCGTTTACGGGCGGTTCGGGGTCTATGCCTGTGTCGCGCTGGTCTTCAACGTCTTCCTGATCATTGCGATCATGGCGGCATTCAACGCGACGCTGACGCTGCCGGGTATCGCCGGTTTCGTGCTGACGATCGGTGCCGCCGTCGATGCGAACGTGCTGATCAACGAACGCATACGCGAGGAACTCGCGCGCGGGCGCAAGGTGTTTCAGGCGATCGAACTGGGCTATACCGAAGCGAGCCGCGCGATTTTCGACGCCAACGTCACCAACGTCATCGCGGCGGCGCTGATGTTCTGGTTCGGGTCGGGCCCGATCAAGGGCTTTGCTGTGGTCCTGACCATCGGCATCGTCACCAGCGTCTTCACCGCCGTTACCGTCACGCGCATGTTCGTCGCCCATTGGCTGCGGACCAAGCGCCCGACGACGATCAACATTTAAGGGAGCGGAACGATGCGCTTGCTGAAACTCGTCCCCGACAACACCAACATCGATTTCCTGCGCTGGCGGAAATGGGCCTCGTTCATGAGCTTTTTCCTCGTGGCGGTGTCGATCGCGCTGGTCGCGACGAAGGGCCTGAACCTAGGCGTCGACTTTGTCGGCGGCCAGTCGGTCCGCGTGGAATTCACCCAGGACATGCCGCCGATCGACGAAATTCGCGAAAAGGTTGGCGACATCGGCCTTGGCGAGGCGACGATCCAGCAGTTCGGATCGGACAAGGCGATATCGATCCGCACCGCGCTGCCCGAAGGCGACAAGTCCGCCGCCGAACGCGCGGGGCAGCAATTGGTCGCGGGTATCCAGAAGGCCTTTCCGACCGCGAAGACCGGATCGGTCGAAACCGTGTCGGGCAAGGTGTCGGGCGAATTGATCCGGACCGGCGCGATCAGCCTTGGTCTCGCGATCATCGGGATTTCGATCTATATCTGGATTCGCTTCGAATGGCAGTTCGGGGTCGGGGCGCTCGGCCGCCTGTTCCACGAGGTCTCGCTGACCTTCGGCCTGTTTGCGGTGACGCAGATGCAGTTCGACCTGAACAGCGTCGCGGCGCTGCTGACGATCGTTGGCTATTCGCTCAACGACACGATTGTCGTCTATGACCGAATACGCGAGAATTTGAAAAAATATCGCAAGATGGACATCGTCCCGCTGCTCAACCTGAGCATCAACGAGACGCTGTCGCGCACCGTGATGACGACGGTGGCGATGGTGCTGGCGCTGGGCATGTTGTTGATCTTCGGCCCCGACGTGATCTTCGGTTTCACCGCCGCGATGCTGTTCGGCGTGTTCATCGGCGGCTATTCGTCGGTGCTGATGTCGACGCCGGTCCTCGTATGGTTGAAGGTCGGGCCCGACAGCTTCATTCCGCGTACCACCGCCGGGATGGGCGGCGGCGAGCGCGTCGAGCGCAAGGACGACGGCGCGGTCGTCTGAGGCCGCCCAGTTTGTGAACGTCGGCGCCGGTCCGCTTTCTGAAGCGGGCCGGCGTTGCCGTATCTAGCGACCGGCGCAGCGGCGCAGGTGGGCGGCGAGTTCAAGGCCGTTGCGATCCCAGTCGAAGCGCCCGCCGAGGCTGGCGGCGACCTCGGCCGGCGGCGGAGGCGCGGCAAGGATCGCCTGCACGGCTTTGGCGATGGCTGCCGGCGTGCGATCGACGATACGGCCGGCGACGGGCGAGGTGACCAGTTCGGCGGCGCCGCCCGCGTCGCTGATGACGATCGGGGTGCCGCACGCCAGCGCCTCGACCCATGCGTTGGCAAGGCCCTCGCTGACCGAGGGCATGACCACCGCATCGGCGGCCCGATAGAGTTGCGGCAGATCGGCGTTTGCGACCGGTCCCAGGAAATGAACGCGGTTTTCGACGCCCAGCCTCGCCGCAAGCGCGCGATATGCGCCCTCGGCTTCGCCGGCACCGGCGAGCCAGTAGTGGACGTCTGGCAGCGCCGGTAGCGCCTCGATCACCAATGCCTGCCCCTTGCGCGGGATCAGCGCGCCCACGGACAGGATCGCGTCGGCGCCATCCAGGCCGAGTGCCGCGCGCGCGGTCGTGCGGTCACCGGGATGGAAACGCGCGGTATCGATGCCGGTGTAATGGACGGTTATTTTCGCCGGATCGATACCGACGGCCGCCATGTCGCCGCGCATCGCCGCCGAAACGGCGAGCAGTCCCGCGGCCTTCGCGCCCGCTTCGATCACCTGCGACCGCGTTGCCGGATCATGGCCGAAATGGCTGATATCGGCGCCGCGCGCCTTTGCCGAGAAGGGGAGGCCGAGCGCATCCGCCACGCGCATCGCGGCAGGACCGTCGGGATAGAAGAATTGCGCATCGACGACGTCGAATTCGCAGCCTTCGACGGCAGCGAGGACGGCGCGCGCGACCTTGGCCGGGTTCGATCGCGCACCGATGCGCGGGATCGGCGTGAAGCGCGGCCGCCGGACTGAGAGCCCGTTCCAATCATCGGCTGGTGGCAATGCGCGCAGTGCGCGATAGCGCCTGTGCAGCGACAGCGGAAAGGGGGGCAGTCCGACCGGCGCGACGACGGTCAACTCGATGCCGGGCTGCACCTGGAGCGCGCGCAGGCTCTTTTCGACGAACAGCCCGAAGTTCGGCCGCGCGGCGTCGGGAAAGAGCGTCGCGATCGACAGGACGCGCAAGGGGACGGCCGGAGGCACTCTCAGAGCGTGCGGAGCAGGCGGACAGCGACGGCGGCCCAGGGCGGGTTGCTGACCACCTGTTGACGCTGGCCCGTGCCGAGGGGGAGCAGGTGGAGCTTCTCGCCGTCGACGTTGAGCAGGCGCGCAAAGAAGAAGCGCCCGGCAGGGCGGGGGACGAGCAGGTCGCGGTTGAGCGCATGTCCCCAATCGCCCTCGATCCGGCGGCACCAGATTTCATCCCCCGCGCGGTAATCGCCGATTGACGAAGTGACGCGCACCGCGACCATATCCTCGCCCGGACGCGCCGTGAGCGCTTGCTCGGGGCGCGTCGGCGCCTGCGCGCCCTCCGCGCCGAGGAGTGCGGTGATGCTGAGCTGCGTGTCCTGTGGCAGCTGGACGAGCTCCGCGGCTTCGACACCGAGCGCCTTGGCGATGCGGTTCATCCAGCCGAGCGACAAGGTTCGCGTGCCGGTTTCGAGCCTTCCGATCGTCTGCGCGGTGGTGGGCGGGTCGCAGCGCTGGCCCACTTCCTCGAGCGTCAGGCCCTTGGCGCGGCGGACGGAACGGATGCTGTTGATCATGGCGGATCCTCGAATAACCAAATCGGTTTCTTCTTTCCTACAAAATAATCCAATGTCAAGCCCGGTACGCAGCAAGGGAGAATCGCATGACCGCTCGCCGACTTGAAACGCGCATCCATCCCGACGACCGGATCGACCCAGGGAAAACGGGGCCGCAGGTGATGCGGTATGTGACGGTGAATGTCGGCGAAAGCCCGATCGCCTGGCTTGCGTCGCGCGGGCATCTGAGTCCGGCGCAGATCGGCGCGGGCGAGCGGCTTCGCGGCGACTATGAGCGCGCGGGGTTGTCGGCGCGGGTGACGATGCGCTGGGACGCCGCGCCGCCGGGCAAGAGCCGCGGCGGTGCGCGCGCGTCCGACGCATCGCTCGCGCGGATCGACGCGCACCGGCGCTTTCATGCCGCGCTCGATGCGGCGGGACCTGGGTTGGCCGACATCTGTTGGCGGGTGATTTGCGCCGGGGAAGGGATCGGCGGCGCGGAGAGGGCAATGGGCTGGCCCGCGCGGTCGGGGAAACTGGTCCTCGGACTGGCGCTCGACCGGTTGGCGCGGTTTTACGGGACGGGGTGAGCGGTGCGCATGACGGGTTCCGGCCGACGGCGGCGGCTAGAGATTGTGCGCCCCGGCGAAAGCCTGGGCCCGGAATGCCGACACCAGCCTTGCGTTTTCCGCACTGGGCCCCGGCTTTCGCCGGGGTTCATGCGGGGAAGCTCCCCACCCCCGAGCGGCAATCGCCGGACACGCAGTCTCCAGCCTAAAGCCGTACCTTGGCCTCCAGTTCGCGGCGTGCGGCCAGATATTGATCCTCCAGTTCGGCGACGAATTCGGCAACGGGGCGAACGGCGGTGACCGGGCCGATGCCCTGACCCGAGCCCCAGATGTCCTTCCACGCCTTTGCCTTGGTGTTGCCGCCTGAGCCGAAGTTCATAGTCTTCAAATCGCCCTCGGGCAGATTGTCGGGGTCCATGCCCGCCGACACGATCGACTGGCGAAGATAATTGCCGTGCACACCGGTAAAGAGGTTCGAATAGACGATGTCGGCGGCGCGGCCCTCGACGATGCCGTTCTTGTAACCGTCCTCGGCATTGGCTTCGGACGTGGCGATGAAGGCGCTGCCGATGTAGGCGAGATCGGCGCCGCATGCCTGCGCGGCGAGGATCGAGCGGCCATGACCGATCGCGCCCGACAGCGCGACGGGGCCGTCGAACCATTCGCGGATTTCCTGTACCAAAGCGAAGGGAGATTGCCGGCCGGCGTGGCCGCCGGCCCCTGCCGCGACGGGGATCAGCCCGTCTGCGCCCTTTTCGACCGCCTTGCGCGCGAAACGGTCGTCGATCACGTCGTGGAGCGAGATGCCGCCCCAGCCATGCACCGCCTGGTTGAGTTCCTCGCGCGCGCCGAGCGAGGTGATGGTGATCGGCACCTTCCACTTGGCGCAGGTCGCGATGTCCGCTTCGAGGCGGTCGTTCGATTTATGGACGATCTGGTTGACCGCATAGGGCGCCGACAGTCGATCGGGGTTGTCGCGGTCCCACGCCGCGAGTTCTTCGGTGATTTGATGCAGCCATTCGTCGAGCAAAGATTGCGGGCGCGCGTTCAACGCGGGGAAGCTGCCGACCACGCCGGCCTTGCACTGCGCGATGACGAGTTCGGGACCCGATACGATGAAGAGCGGCGAACCGATAACGGGCAGGCGCAGGCGGTCGAAAATCGGGGGAAGGGCCATGAATCAGTCTCTCCGGTTGCTTTATGCAACTGACCTTAACGTAAACGGAAGGGTGCGCAAGATATTCAGTCGACGGTCGGGCCCTTGAGTTCGACGATATTGCCCTCGGGATCGCTGATGTAGATCGACGGCCCTTCGCCCTCTGCGCCGTAGCGGGGACCCGCTTGTTCGATCGCAACGTCGTGACGGGCGAGGTGGGCACGAATGGCCGGCTCGTCGAACGGTGTTATCGCGATGGCGAAATGGTCGACGTTGCGTCCCTCCGCGCCCGGCGCTGCGCCCCCCGTCGAGCCAAGCTTGCCGTCGACGGTGACGAGATCGATCAGCGATCCGCCCGCGCGCAACTGATAAAGGCCGATTTCGTCCTGTGTGCGCTCGTCGGTGCAGCCCAGTACATCGCGGTAAAAGCCGGCCATGCGCTCGAGATCGACGACGCGAAGGACCAAATGGTCGATCGCGCGCAAGGCGAAGGGCGGTGTTTCCATGGCGATGGTTCCTCCAATTTCCGGTTCGGATAACCTGTTCTAACGAACGCGCAGACCCCCTGTCCATCGACCTGAGCCGGAGGTTGGTCCGGTGGCGGTTGCGATCCCCGACCGGGCGCGACAGGGTCGGGCGATGAATTTGATCGAACCCAGCCTTTTACCCGCCTCGACGGACATTGCGCGGCACCATCATCGCGAACCCTATGCGACGGTGGTGCTGGCGGGTTCCTATGAGGAGGCCGGCGATGCCGGACGTATCGCGGTGTGCGAAGGCGAAGTGCTGTTCCACGGCCCCTTTTCGGCTCATCGCGACCGGATTTCGCCAAAACGCACGGTAGTGCTCGACCTGCCCTTGCCGTTCGACGGCCGCGACTGGCCGGCACGCGCGCAGCTTGCCGATCCGGGCCGGATCGTCCGGCTGGCCGAACGCGATCCGGTCGAGGCGGTCGCCGCATTGCTCGACGAATTTGCCCCTGTCCCTGCGGCCGAAGCCAATGATCTGCCCGACCAATTGTCGGCGACGCTGCGGGCGTCAGTGGCGCCGCGGATCGGCGAATGGGCGGTGGTGCGTGGCCGGTCGCGCGAGCATGTCTCGCGCAGTTTCGAAAAGCTCTATGGTGTCTCCCCCGCCGCCTATCGCGCCGATTGCCAAGCGAAGCGGGCGTGGCGGATGATCGTTGCGAGCGACGCGAGCCTTGCCGGGATCGCGATCGAGGCCGGCTACGCCGATCAGGCGCATATGACACGGGCGGTGACGCGGCTGACCGGGATGTCCCCGCGGCGCTGGCGGATAGGGACGGCGTAGCGGAGGTCGCCTTAGGGGTGGGAAGTGGACGTCGGTTCCGCCCCCTCGTCACCCCGGACTTGATCCGGGGTCCATGACCTCGACGCCGCGATGGATCCCGGATCAAGTCCGGGATGACGAAGAAACAATGTCCACTTCCGGTCGTTTGCGGCCGTGCATCACATTCGTTCAAGAAGTGCGGGTGGTTTCGGGCCTAGACCCGCCGCATGACAAACCTCTCTCCCGCTTCGCCGCGCCCGATGGTGGCGCTGACCGACTTTCGCTTTCGCCTGTGGCCGATCCTGCTCGCTGCGGCGCTAATGCAGGCGATACTGGAACTTGGTCGCGTCGCCGCGCGCGAACTTTATCTTGCCGGCGCACCGATTTGGGACGGCTATATCTCGGTATTCCTGCTGCTCGCGATTGCACTCCAGGCGTTGCTTGGCTTCGTCGCGATCCTTCTCATGCGCCGGTTGCTGCCTGCCGCCGACCCGCATCTGCGATGGCCGCCGGGCGCAAATTATGTCGGGGTCGCCGCGTTGATCGGCGTGGGCATGGGGCTGGTGATGCTCGTCGCCGATTATTGGCCCGCGCTTGCGGCGCAGACTGCGCCAAACCTGAGTTATTCGAAAGCGCCGATCGATTCGGCGGGCTATCTGTTGGGAATGATAACGACGGGGCTGGCCGAAGAGACGATCTTTCGCGGACTGCTCGTGGGGATGCTTGTCGTACTCGTGCCGGGGCGGCTCAGGATAGGGGCGCTCGACCTGCCCGTCGCGGCCTATCTGGTCGCGCTGATGTTCGGGGCCGCGCATTGGAAGTCGTTTGCGGTCGACCCCTTTTACCAGGCGATGGCGCAGCAGATTTATGCCTTTGTGTGGGGGCTGGCCTATGTCTGGTTGATGGAGCGGTCGCGGAGCCTGCTCGCACCGATCGTCGCGCATGGGCTCGGCAATTTCACCGAGGTTGCGATCATCATCGCACTCAACGCGCTGTGGTCCTGACGCGACAAGGACGGCCGGATGGCCGCCCTTGGGTCGTTTGCGTGCGGCTGGTCAGGCCGCGATGGGACGCCGGCTCGCCTTGACCGCGAAATATCCGAAGAGGATCGCGGCGAGGAGGAGCGCACCCTGTGCCGCGGCAAACGGAGGTTCGGTACCGTTCGGGGCGAGCGCGTTGAGCGCAGGCACCTTCAGGAAGGACTGAACGACGAGGACGAACATGTTGAGGTAGAGCGCGGCGGTGGCGCTGACCGCATAGACGGTGGCGGCCCGGCCGCCGAGCTTGCGGGCATACCAGGCCCAGAAGGCGGCCACGAGCACCAGCGTCGACACGATCCCCGTGCCAAGCGCCGGGGTGAAGGCGACGATTGGAAAAAGGAAGCCCGTGAGGCTGGTGAGCAGGGTAAACCAGAGGAAGATCGCGTTGGTGCGGGGCAGGATGCGACCGCGGGCGAAGGCGGGGAGGGCGATGAGGCCCGCGCCGATGCCGACGAAGCTGATCGCGACATGAAGGGCGGTGAACTGCGATATGGTGAGGCCGAGGATCATGACACGTCTCCTTATGCTGCTGAGGAGGCGCGGTCGGGGGCCCGCGCCTCTTTCTTATCAGCCGTTGATGAAGTCGAGAAGATCGGCGTTGAACCGGTCCTGTTCGGTGACGGTGAGGCCGTGGCTTCCGCCCTTGTAGACCTTGAGCACCGCCTGCTTGACGATCTTGACCGTCGAGAGCGCCGCGGCGCCGATCGGCACGATCTGGTCGTCGTCGCCGTGAAGGACGAGCGTCGGCTTGTCGAACTTCTTCAGATCCTCGTTGAAGTCGCTTTCCGAAAAGGCTCGGATGCTGTCGAGCAGGCCCTTGAGGCCGCCGTTCATGCCCTGCCGCACGAATTCGTCGCGCACCGCTTCCGAAACCGCCGCGCCGTCGCGGTTGTAGCCGTAGAAGGGCAGCGTCAGGTCTTTGAAGAACTGCGGGCGGTTGTCGAACGTCCCCTTGCGGATGCCGTCGAAAACGTCGAGCGGCAAGCCGTCCGGATTGGCTTCGGTCTTGAGCATCAGCGGCGGGACCGCGCCGATCAAGGCGACCTTGGCGACGCGGGCTGTGCCGTGGCGTCCGATATAGCGGGTGACTTCGCCGCCGCCGGTCGAGTGGCCGACGAGGATCACCTCTTTCAGGTCAAGCTGTTCGATCAGTTCGGCGAGGTCGTCGGCATATTGGTCCATATTGTTATTGTCCCAGACCTGATCCGAACGGCCGTGGCTGCGGCGGTCGTGGGCGATGGTGCGGAAGCCCTGGTTGGCGAAGAAGACCATCTGCGCGTCCCAGGCGTCGGCTGAAAGCGGCCAGCCGTGCGAGAAGACGATCGGCTGTCCATCCTTCGGACCCCAGTCCTTGAAGAAGATGTTGGTGCCGTCCTTGGTGGTGATGGTGGTCATGATATGGTTCCTTTCGAGCGAGGGGAGCGGGATGTCCGTCCCGGTGGAAAAGGAGATAGGCCGGGGCGCCCTTGCGCGGGATTGGCGGACGCGACATTATGCGGGCCGATTCCGACAAGTGTGCGATTGGGGAGCCAATATGCCCAAGCTGAAGGTGCCGGACGCGGCGGAAATGCCGCTTATCGAGGTCGGGATGATGACCTATCCCGACTGCCAGATGGGCATGGTGCACGGGATTACCGACCTGTTCGACGTCGCAGGACGCTTTGCAGTCGAGCATGGACGCCGCCCGATCCGCGCGAGCCACTGGCGCTTGCACGACGGTGGCGGATTCGCTCGCTGGTACGACAGCCACCCCAACGAGCCGGCGGGCAATTCGCCTGCGGTTCTGATCGCGCCGGGAAGCCTGCACAAATTGCTCGAACCGGGCGAGGTCGAACCCTATGCGCGCTGGCTGCTCGACCGGCATGCGCATGGTGCGGTGCTCGCGTCGAATTGCGGCGGTGCCTTTGCACTCGCCGCCACGGGGCTGCTGGCGGGGCGGCCGGCGACGACGCACTGGTTTTTTGCCGAGGAGTTCAGGACACGTTTTCCGGACGTGCGAATGGAGGCCGATCGGATGGTCGTCGATGACGGAGACATCGTCACCGCCGGCGGGCTGATGGCATGGACCGACCTGGGGCTCCGCATCGTCGAGCGGTTGCTCGGCCCCACGGTGATGATGGAAACCGCGCGCTTTCTGCTAATCGACCCGTCGGGGCGCGAACAGAAAAATTACGCAAGCTTCGCGCCCAAGCTCAACCATGGCGACGAAGCGATATTGAAGGTGCAACACTGGTTGCAGGCGCGCGGCGCCGGGCCGGTTCCGGTGGCGGAGATGGCGGGCGAGGCGAGAATGGAAGAGCGGACGTTTCAGCGCCGGTTCAAGGCGGCAACTGGCATGACTCCGGTCGAATATGTCCAGCATCTGCGCATCGGCAAGGCACGCGAACTGCTGGAATTTACGAAGCGCACGGTCGACCAGATTGCGTGGAGCGTCGGCTATGAGGATGCCGCCGCCTTCCGCAAATTGTTCCACCGCCTGATCGGCCTGTCGCCGCACGAATATCGGCAGCGTTTCTCCACGCCGCAGTCGCTGGCGGAGGTCGCCTGAAAATTTTTTCGGTGTCGTGTCGATTTGACGTCGGCTCATTCGTCGTCTGGGTACGAGCCGCTGTTGGCCCGACAAAAGGAGACAGGCAATGCGTGTGATGGTATTTGTAAAAGCGACCGAAGACAGCGAACAGGGCATGACGCCGTCGCCCGAACTGAGCCAGATGTTTATCGACATGGGCAAGTTCAACGAGGAACTGGTCAATGCCGGCGTGCTGGTCGCCGGCGACGGACTGAAGCCGTCATCGTTCGGCAAGCGGGTCGCGTTCGACGGCCCCAGCCGCACCGTCATCGACGGACCGTTCGCCGAAACGCGCGAGCTGGTCGCCGGTTACTGGATCTGGGAGGTCAAGGACATGGACGAGGCGGTCGAATGGGTGAAGCGCTGTCCCAACCCGATGTTCGGGCCGAGCGAGATCGAGATCCGCCCCTTCTATGAAATGGAAGATTTCGGCGACTTGATCCCGCCCGAAGCCGCGGAGATCCATGACGGCGTGGGCGAGAAGCTTGCGAACCGTTGATCCGCCGGTCCACCCCGCCATGCGCCGCACCGCGTAGCGCATGGCGGCGGACCCCACCCACCGAGCGATCGAGGCGGTTTTCCGCATCGAGCGGGCGCGGCTGATCGCCGGACTGGCGCGGCTGACCCGCGACGTCGACCGCGCCGAGGAGTTGGCGCAGGACGCGCTGCTGGTCGCGCTGACCGAATGGCCAAGGAGCGGGGTGCCCGCAAATCCCGGCGCCTGGCTGATGGCGACGGCGAAGCGGCGCGCCATCGATGGCATCAGGCACACCCGGATGCGGGAGCGCAAACAGGTCGAGATCGCTCGCGAACTGGACGAGGAGCGCGACATGAGCGTCGAGACTGTCGAAGCCGCCCTGGACGATCCGCTGGGCGACGAACTGCTCGGCCTGATCTTTGCCGCGTGTCACCCGGTGGTCGGCGCCGAAGGGCGCGCCGCACTGACGCTGCGACTGGTCGGCGGATTGACCGTCGAGGAAATTGCACGCGCTTTCCTGTCAAACGAAGCGGCGATCGCGGCGCGGATTACCCGCGCAAAGAAGGCGATCGCCAAGGCCGGCGTGGCGTTCGAGGTGCCGCGCGGCGCGGAACTTACAGCGCGGCTCGGATCGGTGCTCGAGGTCGTCTACCTCATCTTCAACGAAGGCTATGCCGCGACGACGGGGCCATCGCTCGTGCGCCCGCCGTTGTGCGCCGAGGCGCAGCGGCTGGCGCGAATCCTGGCCGGGCTGCTGCCCGAGCAGCCCGAGGTGTGGGGATTACTTGCGCTGGTAGAGATCCAGGCCTCGCGGCTGGCGGCCCGAGCTGGTCCCGATGGGCGATTCGTCCCGCTGACCGAGCAGGACCGCGCGCGCTGGGACCGGCTATTGATCCGTCGTGGACTGAATGCGCTGGACCGTGCCGAAGCGCTGGCCGGCGCGGACGGAGCCTATGTGTTGCAGGCGGCGCTTGCTGCCTGTCATGCCCGGGCGCGTTCGGCCCAAGAGACCGACTGGGGGCGGATTGCTGGGCTGTACGACCGGCTCGCCGAGGTCGTGCCGTCGCCCGTGGTCGAGCTCAATCGCGCAGTTGCGCACAGCATGGCCTTCGGGCCCGAGGTGGGACTTCGACTGGTCGACGATATCGCCGACGCGGCCTTGCTGCGAAATTATGCGCCGCTTCCCGCGGCGCGCGGCGACTTCCTGTTCCGCGCCGGTCGAACCGGCGAGGCGCGCGTCGCGTTCGAGACCGCCGCGGCGCTGTCGGCGAACGAGCGCGAACGCGACTTCCTGCTGGCGCGCGCCGCGGCCTGTGCCCCATGACCGTCCGCGTCGAACGGATTGGCGCCGAGGCACAGCCGCTGGCTGTTATCGACGATTTCGCGCCCGATCCCGATGCGCTACGAGCCCATGCGGCGCGGGCCGATTTTATCCCGGCACTCCACCATTATCCGGGCGTCCGCGCCGTGCTGCCCGCCGACTATCTTGCGAACCAGCTGCCGGTGATCGCAGCGGTCGCAGCGGAAGCCTTTGGGCGCCATGGCCCGGTCGCTGTCGTCGATGCGAGCTTTTCGATCGTCTCGACGCCCGCCGATGCGCTTTCCCTTCCGCAGCGCCTGCCGCATGTCGACGCCTTTACCGCCGACCGCATCGCACTCGTCCATTATCTGTCGCCCGAAGACGGCGACGGGACCGCTTTCTACCGTCACCGGGCCACGGGGTTCGAGACTGTGGACGAGGCGCGGCGCGACCTGTTCTTTCGCCATCTCGATACCGAAATGCGATACGGCGGCACACCCCCGCCAGGCTATATGCTGGGCGACACCCCGCTGTTCGAATGCGTCCGCAGCGAACCGGCGCGTTATAATCGCGCGCTGCTCTATCGCAGCTGGAACCTGCACAGCGGGGCGATTTCGCCGGACAGCCCATTGTCGGCCGACCCCGGCACCGGCAGGTTGACGGTGACTGCCTTCCTGTCGATCGGCTGACGCCGGACCCACCGCATTTTTGCCACGGGTGCGCGGCATAAAGCCGCGATTGTTTCATTACAGGACAACGCTTTATCGCACTTCGGTGTAAGCTCGTCGATGGACGCCCTATGGCGCCCGACCTTGTCCCTTGAGTCTGGATACCGATACCGTGGATTTTTCGACCCGCATCCTGTTCCCCGCCGCGCTTGCCGCGACCGCGATCACCCCGGCGCTCGCCCAGCAGGCGGGCAGCATCACCGGCATCGACGCGCTGCGCGAATGGAATCTCGTCGTCCTCGGCAATTTGCAATCCTCGTCCGAGGTCGAGGGGCGCACGTTCGTCGGCGGCAATCTGACCGGCAATTCGTCGAATTACGGCATCCGTGCCACCAGCTCGCCCAACGGCCAGCCGGGGTTGACCGTCGTCGGCAATGTCACCGGCAGCCACAAAAATCTGAACAATGGGTCGGGGGCCGTCGTTGGCGGCAATGTGACGAGCGGGTTCAACCTCAACGGCCCGAACCAGATTGTGAAGGTCGGCGGGACGATCAGCAACACCAACGTCAACCAGAATAAGGTGCTGTCGAACCTCGATCGGAGCGATCCGGGGTTCGGGCTGGGGTTGCAGCAGCAAAAGTCCGACCTCGAGAGTAGCATGGGCAGCCTGTCGTTCGAGATGGGGACGCTCGCGGCCAACAGCCAGCTGACGGTGCAGGGCGGCCGCGGCATTTTCAACGCGCAACCCAATGCTCAGGGGCTGGCGGTGTTCGACATCAGCGCCGCCGACCTCGACCGGATCGGCGAGATCCAGTTCAACCTGAACGGTGCCGACACGGCGATCGTCAATGTCGGCGGGCGGTCGGTAACCCTCAACGACAATTTCCTCGGCGGCACCAACAACCTTGGCGAACATGTCATCTGGAATTTCCCCGATGCCGAGGAATTGAAGCTGAGCACGGCGTGGGGCGGGTCGGTGCTGGCGCCGCTCGCCGATGCCGAGACGCGCAATTATATCCAGGGTTCGGCGGTGTTCGGGAATTTGAAGCAGGACGGCGAGATGCATATCGGCACCTTCAAGGGCGGATATGTCACGCCGCCGTCGGGAGGCGGCGACAGCTCGACCGGGGGCGGCGGGAGCAGCTCGGGCGGCGCGGTGCCGGTGCCCGAACCCGGCATGTTCGGCCTGTTCGGGCTGGGCGTCGCGGGCCTGATCCTGTGGCGCCGCCGCCGCGCCAAAAGCGACGCCCGATAGGGCGCGGCGCGCTAGGCCTTTTCGGCCGCCACTGCCGCGGTCTTTTCGGCGCGGAGCTTTTCGGTGTGGAGCAGCTTGTCGGCCATCGCCTGCCACGCCGCCGCGGCGCGCAGATTGCGGTCGCGGACCTGCGTCAGCGCCGACGCCTCGGCCTCGGCCGAACATTTTTCGGCCTGGGTGCGGTAGAATTCGATCGTGGCCGACATGGCTGCTTCCTTAAAATATAGGGTCGATCAATCGACCATGTCGGCGATCAGGCGCCGGAGCTCGCGGCGCGACAGCGTCGGGCGGCGGCGGCGCGGCGGGGTCGCCGTCATCGCCTTGCCGGCCAGCGACAGCGCGGGCAGAGCGGGAAAAATTGCGTTATTATTCGTAAACATAGTCATCATCTTTATCTTTGGTTTCATGTGTTTTGTTGTTGGAGGACGGCGCGGCTCGCCGCCCCCTTCGGTCGGAGCCCACGCCGTTTGCGCTGGCTCCATTTGTCAGAGCCCGCGCCGTTTGCGCTGGCTTGGCGGAACCGGCCCGCCCCCGCGTTCGCGGTAGACGAGGCGGCCCTTGGTCAGGTCATAGGGGGTCATTTCGACGCGCACGGCGTCGCCGACGACCGACCGGATGCGGAAACGCCGCATCCGGCCCGCCGTATAGACGATGACCCGATGACCATTTTCGAGAACGACGCCGAAGCGCCCGTCGGGCAGGATCTCGTCGACCTGCCCCTCGAACGTCATGAGTTCCTCTTTAGCCAATAATCAGGCCGACTGGAGGTTCACGGCCGAAACCTTGCCATTCTTGCCGGTTTCGAGTTCGTAGGAAACGCGCTGTTCCTTGTTGAGCGTGTCCATGCCCGCGGCCTGGACCGCGGTGATGTGGACGAAGCTGTCGCCCGAGCCGTCTTCATTTTCGATGAAGCCGTAGCCCTTGTCATTGTTGAAGAATTTTACGATGCCGATGGCCATGGGGTGTTTCCTTTCACGAGAAACGGGAATCCACCGGCAAAAGCACCGGCGGAGCTGGTAGCGTGTGAAGGGAAGATAGTGCCCCGGAAGGCCGTCAATTTCCGTCGCATGCGACGTTAGCCCGACCCATATGGGCGATTGCCCACAAAAAGTCAAGGTCACGCCCAATTGTCGCGGAATTGCGCGGGCCGGACAGAGCGGATTATTCCGCGGCGCCGCGCCCGGAATTGCTATCGGAAAGCCCCCGATTATTTCCCGCGAACAGGCCGATAAAGC
The DNA here is from genome assembly GCF_001468465.1 of Sphingopyxis sp. H115. Lineage (GTDB taxonomy): Bacteria > Pseudomonadota > Alphaproteobacteria > Sphingomonadales > Sphingomonadaceae > Sphingopyxis. The sequence goes on along the minus strand of NZ_LNSA01000003.1, from coordinate 109,959 downwards.
GCCAATATTTCGGTGCCCGGCGCGTATCGCTATGGCGGGCGATAGAAGCGATGGCGATCGACTTCGCCGTCGATGATGTTGCCCGCGAGCCGCCTGCGGATTTCGTCGGCACCCTCGCGGGTCATGCACACAAGCCGCGTGCCGCCCGATTTCAGCGGCTCGATCGCGCTGACGCCGATGCGCGCGGAGCGGCAGAGCGCGATCAGTTCGCTTTCGGCGAGGCTGAGGTTGATCGCGCGGCTCACGCGTCGTTCGCGGCGCGCGCGCGGATCGCGTCGGCGACGCGGGAAAACCCCTCGGCACTGGCGGTCGCGAGCGCGAGCGGGCGGCCGCCGAGTTCGGCATCCTCGCCATTGAGGAAGGTGATCGCCCGGTCGCGCCCACCCATGCTGAGGAACGCGAGCTGGCTGATATCGCCCTGTCGCTGCGCCTCGTCGCGCGGGAGCGCGGCGCGGTTCGGGCGAAATGCGTAGCCGGTGCGGCGCTTTGCGGGGGCCGGGGTTTCGGGATCGGTGGGCGGGGTGTCGGACTGCATGCGGGCGCCTCCTCTTGCGTAAGCGGGAGCGCGCGGTCTCTCAGCCGCGGCGGCCTACAGGACGTATGTGCCGCGATGATCCTCATGTGGGGACGCGCGCGGCGGATTATAAGGCCTGGCGAAGCGATTTTCCCCATCGCTTTGCCGCGAGGATCATCCGCTCGCGCTTTTGCGCGCTTTCCCGCCCTCGGGCGCCGGATCGTTCGCCGGGTCGGGGAGGGCGAAGAAGGCGCGGCGAGCGGTTTCCCCGGCCTGACGCAAGGGCGCGAAGGCCTCGGCGCGGGCGTTTTCCCATGCCTCTTCCTCGGCGGCGTCGAGCGTGCGTTCATAATATTGGTCGCCGAATTCGCCTTCCTCGATGCCCAGATAATCGTCGGGCGGCGGGAAATTGGTGCGCAGCTCGCCGGTCGAGGAGCTGCGCCAGACGGTCATCGCCGCGGCCTCTTCCTCGGGGGTGGCGTCCGCTTCGCCGGCGTCTTCGCAGGCTTCGGAATCGGCGGAAATCTGCGTAACTTCATTCGCGATCGCGGTGCCGCGCCAGAGGGTCGCGAGCGGGTTGGCGCGGTTGTCGCGGGCGGCGAGCCAGAGCGCGAGCGCGGCGGCCATGCCTTCGGTCGCGGGGGCGGGGGCGGTTTCGGCGGCGCCTTCGGGCGTCCCTTCGGATGCGGCTTCGGTGGCGGGGGTGCGCGCGGCTTCTGCAGCGTCGAACAGCGACAGGAAGCCCGGCCAGTCGCCGGCGATGACCTGCGCGAGCATCTCTTCGCCCGCCTGCGCGCGCGTTTCGACCATGCGGTCGAGCCGCGCGAGCATCGCGAGGCCGAGGCGGCTGTCGATACGGCGGCGTTTATAGAGGCTGCGGTCCTCCTCGCGCATCACGGTGGTCGTCTCGTCGTGCCCCCAGATCGCGCGGTCGAGCAACTCGTCGGCGAGCCGCCCGCGCGCGATCAGTGTCGCCGCGGCGCAGCCGAGCTTGAACGCCGCGCCCTGCGGCCGCTGTTTGAGCTGATAGACGGCGGACGGTGACATGCCGACCTGAGCCGCCGAAATCTTCACCGACCCGTTGGTGGCAAAGGCTTCGAGAAAATCGCGCTGGAGTTTGGGTGTCCAGTGATAGCTGCCGGGGGCGGGGATGTCGGCGGGATTGGGGGTGGCGTCGTCCATCGATTCGTCCTTTCGGTTGGGTGAAACCGACAGAATGAACCATATGGGTGAAATGTAGGAAAGTGATTTTATATTGGATTGTAGCGTCTTGTTTCCACCGCAAGTGAAAACTATTCTAAACAAGCTCAGGGAGGACGAACTTGCTAAAAGTATCAAAAGTCGATTTGACTAGCGGCTCTTCATTCAGTCCCGGTGGACTAACAGTGGTGATTGGGCCAAACAACGGCGGCAAGAGCCAGTTTCTCCGCGATTTGCGCTCGAAGGTAGCCACTCCTCGTGCGCACACGCCCAGCATATCTAGCGCTGATATAGAGGCTCTTCCAAGCTGGCATGGCTTACTTGATAAACTGGCATCTAATTTGAAGTTGGATGACAAAGGGAATTTGATTTTCGACCGCCTAGGAATCGATCTGGTTAAATCAGAACACATCCGACATCATCAAAGTGTTCTTCAACCTTATATGTCTGGAGAATCCCGGCAATCAAATGATTCTCAACAGCAAAGTGCATTAGAGGGTTTTGGATATTTTTTCTTAGCTAACCTTGGTACTGAAACTAGGCTCAATCTCATCGCTCGGCAAAAAGCGGCGGAGCAGCACATCGTCGGACCAAGTTCCGTTGCCGCGGCGATGCAAGCCGCTGCTCCTGAGGTGGGCGATTGGATCAATTTCCAAATACGGGGCGCCTTTCAGAGTGATCTAATTGTGGACGATAGCGTTCCATTTCAGATTGGGCTTGTGTTGGGCGACGCCGAGGGATTGCCTACTCACTATCAAGATCGCAAATCGGCGCTGGGCGCTCTTCGTAAAGCAGAGGAGCAGGGCGACGGCGTGCGCGCATTCTGCGGCGTCGTTACGGCTGCAGCGACCACCGATCGCTCGATAGTGCTCATTGACGAACCCGAAGCGTTCTTGCATCCGCCGCAGGCGCTTTTGATGGGCAGGGCACTCGCCCGTCTAAACAAGATTGGGGCGCAAGTTTTCGTGGCGACGCATAGCGCCGAAGTGCTGCGTGGTATCATTGGCGAAACGCGCGATGTTCAGATTCTTAGGCTCACGCAGACGGACTCAGGCTTTCACTCCAGATTGATTCAATCGAGCGACTTGGAGGAAATTACAAAGGACTCTTTGCTGTCGTCAGCCCGGGTTTTAGATGGGCTCTTTTACCGGGGCGTTGTGATTGCTGAGTCAGACTCTGATGTTGCGATTTATCGCCGAGTATTAGAACAAATCGATGAAAGTGGTTCTATTCATTTTTTGAACGCCTATGGCAAATCGGCGGCGATAAAAATGACTGACCCATACAGAAATATGGGAACGGGACATGCAGTTATCGTTGATTTCGATATACTTCGAGACGGTTCCGAATTCCGCCGTCTTGTGGAAGCGCTTGGTGGTGCTTGGAGCAGTTATGAAGGCGATTATCAGAGGCTGATGGACGACATCGAGGCTGCGGATCGACCTGAGGATCGATTGGCGGCAGCGGATATCGCTATACAAGAGATGCTAGCAATCGTCCGTTCGGACCGTTTGCCTCGTGATCGATTTAATGCTCTTCGTTATCCGCTTAGGTCGGTGAAAGACAAGGCGAGTGCATGGTCAGAACTGAAGCGGCTAGGTCGTGAAGGGCTGACGCTGGGTGGCCGAGCGCTATTCGACAACATTGAGGCTGAATGCGCTCGGATTGGACTGTTCATTGTGCCATGCGGAGAGCGAGAAGCTTGGCTGCCCGGCATCGTCGATTACTCACGCAACAAGAGTGCGTGGACTGAGGCCGCGCTGGCAGCGATCACCGACGGTAAATTGCAGGATGATCATCCTCTTCGAGCGTTCATGATACGCGTTAGGAATTTTGTGTTGGCATGACGATTGTTCCCCGCCGTGTGCTGACGGCAGGGAACGAGAAAGGCGAAGTGTCGGCTCTAAGCCCCATTCGCCGCCGACAATATCGCCCGCACACTCGCCGTCGCCACGTCGGTATCCAGCCCGCAGCCGAACAGGCTCCTGCCGTCCGCGGTGCGGCATTCGACATAGGCCGCGGCCTGCACATTGCTGCCCTGGCCGATCGCGTGTTCGCTGTAGTCGACGATGTCCATCACCGGGCCGCCGCTTTCGCTGAGCGCGGCGATGACGCTCGACATCAGGCCGTTGCCGCGGCCGCTGACGCTGCGCTGCATGCCGTCGATGGTGAGCTTGCCGGCGAAGATGCGGTCGGTGCCCCCAGAACCCGCGGCGTGCGTCTCCGACCAGTCGACGAGCTGGAAGCGTTTGGCTTCGGTCGCCAGATACTGGCCCTCGAAGGCGTGCCAGATGTCCTCGGCGCCGAGTTCGCGGCTCGTCTGGTCCGCCAAGGCTTGTACGACATGGCTGAAGCTCGCCTGCATCTTCTTGGGCAGTTTCAGGCCCTTGTCCTGTTCGAGCACCCAGGCGACGCCGCCCTTGCCCGACTGGCTGTTGACGCGGATCACCGCTTCGTAGCTGCGGCCGAGGTCGGCGGGGTCGATGGGCAGATAGGGGACTTCCCAGCGTTCGTCGTTCTGGCGTTCGCGCGCGGCGAAGCCCTTCTTGATCGCGTCCTGATGGCTGCCCGAGAAGGCGGTGTAGACGAGCTCGCCGCCATAGGGGTGGCGCGGGTGGACGGGCAGGTTGTTGCAATATTCGACCGTCTGGATGACCTCGTCGATGTTCGAGAAGTCGAGCCGCGGGTCGACGCCCTGCGTGTACATGTTGAGCGCGACGGTGACGAGGCAGGTGTTGCCGGTGCGCTCGCCATTGCCGAACAGGCAGCCCTCGACGCGGTCGGCGCCCGCGAGCAGGCCGAGTTCGGCCGCCGCGACGCCGGTGCCGCGGTCGTTGTGGGTGTGCAGGCTGATGATCGCGCGGTCGCGGTTGGGCAAATTCTTGCAGAAATATTCGATCTGGTCGGCGTAGATGTTCGCGGTCGATGCCTCGACCGTTGCGGGGAGGTTGAGGATGATCGGCTTGTCGGTCGTCGGCTGCAGGATGTCCATCACCGCTTCGCAGACTTCGATGCTGAAATCGAGCTCGGCGGTCGAGAAGGTTTCGGGGCTGTATTCGAAGCGCCAGTCGGTGCCGGGCAGGCGCGCGGCATTGTCGCGGAGCTGCTTGGCGCCCTCGATCGCGATGCCCTTGATCTCGTCCATCTCCATGCCGAAGACGATCTTGCGCCACGCGGGGCTGACCGCGTTATAGACGTGGACGATCGCGGTTTTCGCGCCTTCGAGGCTGTCGAAGCTGGTGCGGATGAGGTCGGCGCGGCTTTGCGTCAGCACCTGCGGCGTGACGCCCTCCGGGATGCGGCCGTTCTTCACGAGCCCCGAGATGAAGTCGAATTCGGTCGCGCCGGCGCTGGGGAAACCGACCTCGATCTCCTTGAACCCGCATTTGACGAGCAGGTCGAAGAAGCGCGCCTTTTTTTCGGCATCCATCGGGTCGATCAGCGACTGGTTGCCGTCGCGCATGTCGGTGGAAAGCCAGATCGGCGCGCTGGTGGTGACGCGGGTGGGCCATTGGCGGTCCGTCAAGGGAACCTGCGGAAAGGCGCTATATTTGACCGAGGGGTCGCGGAGCATGGTCATGGGGTTCAAACTTCTTCCGGGTGGTTGCGAGTGCTTGTCGATCGGACCCTTGAGCGGGTGGCCGCGACTAGCGCGCAGCCAGTGTCACGCCCAAGGGCGTGTAAGTCGCAGAAGAAGAAGGGCGTTGCCGCGCATGGCCGCCCTAGTGATGCAAAATGTCGCGCTTGGCAAGGGGGGAGTGTGAAAATTGCGCGGGGTTGGGCGCCTAACCCGTCACCCACTCGACCTTGGGATCGTTGAAATCCACGATATCGGCAAGCTCGCGGACGTTCGGATAGCCATAGCCGACGAGGTTGATGAAGGTCTGGATATTGAGCGCGAGCGGCGCCGATTTGAGCGGCACGGGGCTCGCGTGGTTCGAGAAATTATTGTTGCAATAGATGAGGATGGGGCGGTTCGGGTCGGCGCCGATCACCGCGGCGAGGCTGTCCGCAGTGAAATCGGTGAGCGGCAGGTTGACCGCGCCCTTGATATGGCCGCGCTGGAAGGCGTCCTGCGAGCGCGCGTCGAGGAGCAGGGCGCCGGGTTTGGCCGCCTCTGCCTTGAAGGCGTCGAAGGCGATGAGGCGTTGCGCGCGCTGCGGCGCGACGCGGGCGGTGAGCGCCTCGAAGGCTGGATAGTCGATCTGCGGATTGGCCTGCGCGAAGGCGGGCGTGGCGGTCAGGGCCGCGAGGGCGAGAAGCAGGCTGCGCATGTTGATCCTCCCTTGATGAGGGGGAGGTTAGGCCGCCTTGGCTGGCTGTGCGATGAACCGAAAATGCCGCCGGGCCGCCTTTTCAGGTAAAGGGTGGGCCCCACGGCCCGGCGCAGTACAGGGGAACGTCGGAGAGGAGGGTCAGGCGGCCTCGCTCTCGCTGTCGTCCTCGTCCCAGGGTTCGTAAACTTCGTCCTCGAGCATATTGTCGATCGCGTGGACGCGCACGCCGATGCACCAATCCTCGAGCGGGCCTTCCCATCCGGCCTCGACTTCGGTCAGCGCCTCGGCGGCATCGCCTGAAGACGGGGTGCGCGGCCGGTCGCCGACAAGATCGAAATCCTGCACGCCGTCGTCGGGCGGGGTGATGGCGACATGCGGTTCGAGTCGGACGTTGGTCCAGCCCGCGGTGGGGGCAAGGCCTTCGACCTCGACGATCAGCAGGGGATTTTCCTCGTCGCCGTCGATCGACGCGTTCACTTCGACAATTTCGCGTACCAGTTCGCTCATCGCATGGCTCCTGTACGAAAAGGGGCGGGCCATCGCTGGTCCCGCCCCCGTCATAGCGGCCATGTGTGACAGATTGGGGAGCGCGGGCCGATGCCGCGCACCCGGCGCGCGCGCTTATTGTTTTTCGAACGCGGCGTGGATCTCGAGCTCGACCGCGTCGCTGACTGCCGGAATGCCATAGGCGATGCCGAAATCGCTGCGCTTGATCGTCGCTTCGGCCTGGAAGCCGATCGTCTGCTTCTTGTTATAAGGATTGGTGCCCGCGCCGTGGAAATCGACGTCGAGCGTGACGGGCTTGGTCACGCCGTTGAGGGTGAGGTTGCCCGTGACCTTCGCCTCGTCGCCGTCATCGTCGAGCACGACGGAGGTCGAGACAAATTTCGCGTCGGCGGGGGCCGCGCCAAAGAAGTCGGGCTTGCCGCCGTCCTTGCCCGCGCGCAGCAGATGGCTGGTCAGCCCGGCGCTGGCGGTGGTGACCTTGGCGACGGGGATCGTCACCTCGACCTTCGCGGCGGCGGGGTTGGCGGGATCGATGACGAGCGTGCCGGCGACGTCGCCGAAAATACCCGAATATTTGCTGAAGCCGAAATGATCGACTTCCCAGACGACCATCGTGTGGCCCGGGTCGGCGACATAGGTGCCGGCGGTGACGCGCGACTTGTCGGGCGCGCCGGGGGCCGAGGCGCCCTGCGCAAGAACGAGCGGCGATGCGGCGGCGGCGAGAAGGGCGATAGCGGCAAGGGGGGCAATGCGGCGCATGAACGGTCTCCTGTTGGGGAGGCGGAAGCTAGGCGAAGGCGAGGGATGGCGTCAACAAGCGGCGGAGAAACGCTGCGTTTCGGTTCGGCGCGCGGTGGACGCTGGAAGGGCATGCGGGGCGCGCCGGGGCGGTCAGGGCGCGCGGCGGGCCTCGAACCATTGGCGCAGCGCGGCGGCGGCGCAGCCCGTGAAGCCATAGCTGCCGACGGGCGAGCAGCTGTTCGGCCGGCCCGCCGCCGCCGCGCCGTTTGTATAACCGTCGACCGCCGAGGCCCAGCTGCCGCCGCCGACCGCTTCGTCTTCCTTCAGTTCCTCGCGCAATTCCTTGGGGACGCGATAGCGTTCGCTTTCGGGCTGCTGCGCGCAGACGACGATCTCGCCCTCCTGCGCTTCGGGGCAGGGTTCGTCGCCATAGGTGTAGAGGACCGAGGTGCGCTGCGGCGGCTCGCCCGACTGCGCGAGGCTGTCGTCGTCCTGCGCGAACGCGGGTACCGCGAAAGCGAGCGCGGCGAGAAGGGGAAGGAGGAAGCCGGCTTTCTGCGTCATTCAGATCATATTCCCAGACCCCATATCCCCTGCGTCCGCGATGGATTGCCGCAGATGAACCTAAGCCGAACTGCCCGCGTAACCGACTGGCTTTTCGGCGCGAACCGGGGTGCGACGGGGGACGGCACGGGGCCGATCCCTTCGAGATGGAGATCGATCGTGAAAAACCAAGCCCTGTTCGCCCTGCTCGCCGCCGTGGCGGCGCCGTTGTCGCTCGCGGCTTTTACGCCCTATGCCTATGCCAAGCCGGTCTATGTCGGTGTTGACGGTGGCAACATTGCCGTCAGCGGCTATGACACGGTGAGCTATTTCGACGGCGACGGCGTGCCGGTGAAGGGCGACGCGGCCTTTGCCGTCGAGCATGACGGCGCCGTCTATCATTTCGCCAATGCCGCCAATGCCGCGCGTTTCCAGGCCAATCCCGACGCCTTTATGCCGCGTTACGGCGGGCATTGCGCATGGGCGATGTCGCGCGGCTATCTCGCGCCGGGCGACCCGCTGGCCTATGCGGTCGTGGACGGCAAGCTGTACCTCAATTTCAACCAGGAGGTGAAGGCGACGTGGGACGAGGACCGCGCCGGCTATATCGCGGCCGCCGAGACGAACTGGGTGGCAATGCCCGACGACGCGAAATTCGGCGGGTAACGCTCAGGCGAAAAGGTCACCATAGCCGCGGCCGCCCTTGGGATCCGGACCATAGCGGTTCGGGCCCGGCGTGCCGTCCACGCACATGAAGAACAGCAGGACGAGCCCGCCGATATAGGGGATGAAACTTATCAGATAGAACCAGCCCGATTTATCCTGGTCGTGGAGGCGCCGTACGGTGACCGCGATCGACGGGATGATCGTGCCGACGACGAACAGGCCGGTGACGACGAGGAAATAATTTTCGGCAAGCGTGTGATCTTCGCCCGGGGGGCTGCCGAAGAAGATCGCGAGGCCTATGAGCAGGACGATCATCGCGAGGTAGAAAAGCGTGAACATCCAATATTCCATGCGTTGCGACCGACCGCTGAAATCGGCGTAGCGCATGAGCGGCATAAGCATATAGTCCATATCATTCCCCCGAAGCCCTGACGCGGGCCATCTTCCCGCCCTTGCGGCCATAGGGAAATGATATTTACAAGCGGTTGATTTCAGATCGGTTCTGAAGCGGTATCAAGAAATTCTCTTCGCATTAGTCAATATATATGACGCTTGTATCGCCCGCAAATATTGTTGGCGTTAAACGCGCTCGATCGACGCCGCGATACTGTCCCAAACCTGCGCCAGCTCGGCGGGTGTGATGCAATAGGGTGGCATCACATAGACGCTGTTGCCGAGCGGGCGGAGGAGGACGCCCTTGTCGCGGTAAAAGGCGGTCAGGCGCGGTGTCAGGGTCGACAGATAGCCTGCGTCGGGCACGGCGATGTCGAGCGCGGCGATGGTGCCGAGGCGGCGCGGATTGGTCACGCGCGGGTCGTGCGACAGCATCGCGAGATGCGCCGCCTGCGCGTCGGCGAGCGCATCGATGCGTTGCTGGACCGGCTCGTCGCGCCAGATTTCGAGGTTGGCGACAGCGGCGGCGCACGCGATCGGGTTCGCGGTATAGCTTGACGAATGGTAGAAGGCCCTGCCGCGATCGTCCGAAAAATGCGCCTGAAAGATGGGCTCGATGCAGAGCGTCACCGCGAGCGGGATCGCGCCGCCGGTCAGCCCTTTCGACAGGCAGACGATATCGGGGATCACCCCTGCCTGGTCGCACGCGAAACGCGTGCCGGTGCGGCCCCAGCCGGTCATCACCTCGTCGGCGATGAACAGGACGCCGTGGCGCGCGCAAATGCTGCGCATCTCCGCGAGTAGCCACGCGGGGTAGATCAGCATGCCGCCGGCGCCGAGGATCAGCGGTTCGACGATGAAGGCGGCAGGTTTTTGCCGGCACGCGGCTTCGAGCGCGTCGAGCGTCGCCTGTTCCTGCCCGTCGTGCGGAAAGGGGATGGTGCCGACGTCGAACAGCAAAGGCTGCCACGCGCGGTTGTAGACGCCGCGCTCGCCGACCGACATCGTGCCGATCGTGTCGCCATGATAGCTATGTTCGAGCACGAGGATATGGCTGCGCGGCTCGCCGATATTGTACCAGTAACCGAGCGCCATCTTGAGCGCGACCTCCACGCTGGTCGATCCCGAGTCCGAGAAGAAGACGCGCGTGAGCGGGTCGGGGGTGATGCGGACCAGTTCGGCGGCAAGGCTTTCGGCGGGCTCATGCGTCCAGCCGGCAAATATGAGCTGGTCGAGTTTTTCGGTCTGGGCGCGGATCGCCGCCATGATGCGCGGGTGCGAATGGCCGTGCGTGGTGACCCACCAGCTCGATATGGCGTCGATCCAGCCGTTGCCCTCCGCGTCGTAGAGCTTGCTGTCTTTGGCGTGCGAAATCAGTGGGATGGAATCACCGAGGCCGTGCTGGGTAAAGGGGTGCCAGACGGGGGAGTTGGGGTTTTGCGTCATATCTTACCTCGTCATTCCCGCGAACGCGGGAACCCAGTGGCACCCTTGCTGGCCGAATGCCACCCTGCGGGCGGATTTATTGTCTCGCTGGGTTCCCGCGTTGGCGCTGCGCGCCGCCTTCGGCTCCGCGGGAATGACGAAAATTAGACGAAGTCGGCGATCTGGAAGTTTGCTTTGAACGCCGCTGCCAGCGTTGCGCTGTCCAGCGGGTCGACGATCGGCAGGCGGCCCAGTCGGCGGACGCCGCCGAGCTTCGCGATGATCGCCTCGCTGTCCTCGACCGCGTCACCGAGGAAAGCGACGCCGTGAAGCGGGACGCCGCGCGATTTGAGCGCCTCGATCGTGAGCAGGCTGTGGTTGATCGTGCCCAGCGCGGTGCGCGCGCACACGATCACCGGGATTTGCCAGCGCGCGAAAAGGTCGGCGTAGAGCGTCGTGCGCGTGACCGGGACGAGCGCGCCGCCCGCACCCTCGACGATCAGGTCGCCGGGGGGTGGAGTCAGCGTCTTCGTATCGATGTTAACGCCGTCAATTTCGGCGGCGATATGCGGCGACGCGGGGGTGACGAGGCGGTAGGCTTCGGGGCGGATCGATACGCCCGCAAGGCGCGCGATAACCTCGCTGTCGGTTTCGTCCTCGAGCCCCGACTGGATCGGTTTCCAGTAGGGCGTGCCGGTCGCCTGCGCCAAGCCGGCGGAAAAGATGGTTTTTCCGATCCCGGTGTCAGTGCCGGTGACGACGAAGCGCGTCATGCCGCAGCCATCGCCTGCGCAAGTGCATCGGCCATATCGTCGATGTTAGCCTCGTCAACATTGAGTGTGATCGCGATGCGCAGCCGCGCGGTCCCTTCGGCCACCGTCGGGGGACGGATGCCGCGAATGTCGAAGCCGGCGCCCTGCAGGCTACCCGCGATGCGCATCGTGCGATCGTTATCGCCCACGATCACGGGCAGGATCTGCGTGCCGCTGGCGGGGATGCCGAGCGGGACGAGACGTTCGGCCGCGTGGCGGACGAGCGCGTGGAGCCGCGCCTGCCGTTCGGGCTCGTTGGCGACGACCTCGATCGCCTGCCGCACCGTCCACGCGATCAGCGGCGACGGCGCGGTCGAGAAGATGAACGGGCGGCCGCGGTTGACGAGGAAGTCGCACACGACCTGCGGCGCGCACAGCAGCGCACCCTCGGCGCCGAGCGCCTTGCCGCAGGTGTGGAGCGTGATCAGATTGTCGCGGCGCGCAAGGCCATGCGCGAGCCCGGCGCCGCCGGGACCGAACACACCGGTTGCATGCGCTTCGTCGACCACGAGTATGGCGTCGTGGCGGCCGGCGACGTCGGCGAGCGCGGCGAGCGGGGCGCGGTCGCCGTCCATCGAATAGAGGCTTTCGACCGCGATCCACGGCGTTCCCGCGCCGCCGCCGGCGCGCCAGCGCGCGATGATATCGTCGAAAGCCTGCGCGTCGTTGTGCGCGGCGGCGACATGGCCGGCGCGGCCGAGTTTCATCCCGTCGTGCGCGCTCGCGTGGATCAGTTCGTCGTGGACGATCAGGTCGCCGCGCTGCGGCAGCGTCGCGAACAACGCGGCGTTGGCGGCAAAACCGGTCGCGAAAAACAGTGCGGCCTCGCTGCCATAATGGCGCGCGGCGTGCGCTTCGAGTGCTTCATGCTCTTCGTGATTGCCGCGCAGCAGGCGCGATCCGCCCGACCCCGCAGGCAGGCCGCGTTCGATCCCCGCGGCGAGCGCGGCGCGGAGCGCTTCGCTGTCGGCGAGACCGAGATAGTCGTTCGACGCGAAATCGCGGCCCGCGCGCGGCGCGAGCGCACGGCGGCGGCTATCGCGCGCGAGGGCGGCGAGATCGGCGCGGTGGGCGGCGAAGGGAGGGACGGTCATTCTGTTCTATCCTTCGTCATTTCCGCGAAAGCGGGAACCCGGCAAGCCGAGGTCGCTACTGGTTGCCGCTTTCGCGGAAATGACGCTGTTTCTATGCGGGGCTCGGATCCATGTCGGTTCGACGCCCTTCCAGCGCCTGCCGTTCTTCGTTGGTCAGCCGGTGCGGGGTAGCGATCGGTTCGAGGGTTTTGGCGTCGAAGAGCGCGGATCGCCGCCGGTCGCCCGCGACGACATCCTTGATCGCGCGGACAAAAAAACGGCGCATCAGGGTGGCCATGCCCATTTTGGGCAGGGCGCTGGCGTCGCCGATGGCATCCTGCGTGAAGAGATGGCCGCGCGGTGGTCCGAACGCTGCTTCGCGTCTTGCCGGATCGCAGGCGGCGGTCAGGATCGTGATGAAGGGGAGCTTGCCGTTCTTGAACGTATTGAACAGCGGTGTGCGACAGCAGGCGGCGTACCAGCGCAGCGTCGGCGCGTCGGTCAGGTGGAGGCAGGCGAGCCGCTCGCGGCCGGTGTCGAGATGCATGCGCGCGCATCGTGTCTGATAGAGCGGGGTACCGCCTTGCGCGTCGAGTAGCTGCGCGTGGCCGAGATGATACGTGAGATCTTGGCAGTCGGTGCAGTGGCAGACGACATGGTCGCCCTCGCCGGAAATGACGCGCATCGTTCCGGTGACCGTTCCGCAGTCGCAGGCGAAGGAGATATCGGATGCCATGGCCCGGACCTAGCTCCTCGCCCGCGACTGGGGAAGCGATCAGTTCTTCGCCTTGTCGACGAGCTGATTCTTGGCGATCCACGGCATCATTGCGCGCAGTTCGGCGCCGGTCTTTTCGATCTGATGCGCCGCCGCGGCCTTGCGGCTGGCCTTCAGCTCGGGCTGGCCGGCCTGATTGTCGAGCACGAAGTCCTTGACGAAGCGGCCCGACTGGATGTCGGCGAGGACGCGCTTCATTTCCTTCTTGGTCTCTTCGGTGATGATGCGCGGGCCGGTCTTGATGTCGCCATATTCGGCGGTGTTCGAGATCGAATAGCGCATGTTCGCGATGCCGCCTTCATAGAGCAAATCGACGATCAGCTTGGTTTCGTGGAGGCATTCGAAATAGGCCATTTCGGGGGCGTAGCCCGCCTCGACCAAAGTCTCGAAACCCGCCTGGATCAGGTGCGTGATGCCGCCGCAAAGCACCGCCTGTTCGCCGAACAGGTCGGTTTCGCACTCTTCCTTGAACGTCGTCTCGATGATGCCGCTGCGGCCGCCGCCGACGGCACTGGCGTAGCTAAGGGCGAGCGCCTTGGCATAGCCATTGCCCGACGCGCCGGCACCCTGCGCTTCCTGCGCGACCGCGATCAGGCAGGGGACGCCGCCGCCCTTCTGATATTCGCTGCGCACCGTGTGGCCGGGGCCCTTGGGCGCGACCATGAAGACGTCGATGTCGGGGCGCGCGTCGATCAGGCCGAAGTGGATGTTGAGGCCGTGCGCGAAGGCGAGCGCGGCGCCGGGCTTCATGTTCGGGCCGATGTCGTCGGCATAGATTTTCGCCTGATGCTCGTCGGGGGCGGCGATCATGATCACGTCGGCCCACTCGGCGGCCTCCTTGTTCGACAGCACTTTGAAGCCCGCGGCTTCGGCCTTTTTGGCGGTGGCGGAACCGGGGCGAAGCGCGATCGCGACCTCCTTGACGCCGCTGTCGCGCATATTCTGCGCGTGCGCGTGACCCTGGCTGCCATAGCCGACAACGGCGACCTTCTTGCCCTTGATCAGTTCCTGGTCGGCGTCGCGATCGTAATAAACCTGCATGTCATTCTTCCCTTATTTTCATTCGTCATGCCGGACTTGATCCGGCATCCATGGACCCCGGATCAAGTCCGGGGTGACGAAGGTTGGACCGTCATTCCTGTTAAAACTCAGAGCGCCTCCGGCCCGCGGGCGATGGCGACGACGCCGGTGCGCCCGACCTCGACCAGCCCGCATTCGCGCATCAGCGCGATGAAGCGGTCGACCTTGTCGCTCGTCCCGGTGATTTCGAAGATGAAGCTCGACAGCGTCGTGTCGACGACCTTGGCGCGGAACACGTCGGCCATGCGCAGCGCCTCGATCCTTTTGTCACCGGTGCCCGCGACCTTGACCAGCGCGATCTCGCGCTCGACATGCGCCTCGCCCGCGTCGTTGAGGTCGATGACGCGGTGGACGGGGACCAGCCGGTCGAGCTGTGCGATGATCTGGTCGATGATCGGCGGCGGGCCGTTGGTGACGATGGTGATGCGGCTCAGCGCGTGGTCCGAACTGATGTCGGCCACGGTCAGGCTTTCGATATTATAGCCGCGCGCGGTGAACAGGCCGGTGATCTTGGCGAGCACCCCGGCCTCGTTGTCGACGGTGATGGCGAGCACATGGCGCTCGCCGGCTTCGGTCTTGATTTTCATGGGGTTACACCAGTGCCTTGGCTTCGTCGTCCATCGTTCCGACGATGTCGTTCGGCTGGAGGATCATATCGGTGTGCGCTGCGCCCGAGGGAATCATCGGGAAGCAGTTGGCGAGCTGCGCGACGCGGCAATCGACGATCACCGGACCCGGCGTGTCGATCATCGTGGCGATGCCCGCCTCGAGCTCGCCCAGCGTGTCGATGCGCAGCCCCGTCCAGCCGTAAGCGTCGGCGAGCTTCACGAAATCGGGCAGGCTGTCCGAATAGCTGTTCGAATAGCGGCTCTCGTACGTCAGTTCCTGCCACTGGCGGACCATCCCCATCCACTCATTGTTGAGGATGAAGATCTTCACCGGCAGGCGGTACTGGCTGACCGTGCCCATTTCCTGGATGTTCATCTGGAGCGAGGCTTCGCCCGCGATGCAGATGACGAGGCGGCCCGGGTGCGCGATCTGCGCGCCGACCGCGGCAGGGAAGCCATAGCCCATCGTGCCGAGCCCGCCCGAGGTGAGCCAGCGATTGGGGGCCGCAAAACCGAAGTGCTGCGCTGCCCACATCTGGTGCTGGCCGACCTCGGTCGTGATGATCGGGTCGCGGCCGCGCGTCGCGTCGAACAGCGCCTTCACCGCGCGCTGCGGCATGATCGCGGCGTTCGGCTCCTTCTTTTCGGGGAAGTCGAGGCAGCGCGTCGCGCGCCACCCGTCGATGCGGCGCCACCATTCGCCATAGTCGCGCGCCGACAGCTTCTTCGCCTGCCACGCGGCGATCAGCGCATCGAGCGCGCGGCCAGCGTCGCCCACCACGGCGAGGTCGACCGGCACGATCTTGTTGATCGAGCTCCGATCGATATCGATGTGGATCTTCTTCGAATCGGGCGAAAAAGCGTCGAGGCGGCCGGTCACGCGGTCGTCGAAGCGCGCGCCGACCGCGATGATCAGGTCGGCGCGGTTCATCGCCATGTTCGATTCATAGGTGCCGTGCATGCCGAGCATGCCGAGCCATTTCGGATCGTCCGACGGGAAGGCGCCGAGCCCCATCAGGGTCGAGGTGACGGGTGCGCCGGTCAGGCTGACGAGCTGGCGCAGCGCCGCGCTGGCATCGGGGCCGGCGTTGATCACGCCGCCGCCGGTGTAGAAGATCGGGCGTTCGGCCGCCGCGATCAGGTCGATGGCCTTGGCAATCGCATCGGCGTCGGGGTCGACCTGTGGGCGATAGCTGTTGTGCTGGATGAATTCGGGCACCGAATAGGTGCCGGTCGCGACCTGCACATTCTTTGGAATGTCGATCACCACCGGGCCGGGGCGGCCGTGCGTCGCGATATGGAACGCCTCGTGGATGATCGGGCCGAGCCGGTCGGGGTCCATCACGAGATAATTATGCTTGGTGCAATGGCGCGTGATGCCGACCGTGTCGCATTCCTGGAACGCATCGGTGCCGATCAGCGTCGTCGGCACCTGCCCCGTCAGCACGACCATCGGGATCGAGTCGAGCAGCGCGTCGGTGATGCCGGTGACGGCATTGGTCGCGCCGGGGCCCGACGTGACGAGCACGACGCCGGGCTTGCCCGTCGAGCGCGCATAGCCTTCGGCCGCGTGCGTCGCGGCCTGTTCGTGGCGGACGAGAATATGCTTGATCGAGGGGTGGTTGAAGAGCGCGTCGTAGATCGGAAGCACCGCGCCGCCCGGATAGCCGAACACCGTGTCGACCCCGAGGTCGACCAGCGCCTGAACCACCATGTCGGCACCGCTCATTTCCGTCACGACGAACTTCCTTTCCACGCAAAAACGCAGCGCTTGTGCGCTGCAACAGGGTTGCGGGCAATAGGTGTATGATTCTATCCTGTCAACAGCTTATCACGTAATATTATTGCTAATTGGTCAATGGAATCGATGTTTAATGACTCGTCATGGCGCGACCAATCGGCGGGAAGTTGGTGGCGGAACCAGGTATATTGGCGCTTTGCATATTGGCGCGTGGCGGCTTGTGCGGCTTCGAGCGCGTCGGCGCGGCTGATTTCGCCGCGGAGAAAAGCGGCGACCTGCGGCACCCCGATCGCGCGCATCGCGGGCAGGTCGGGATCGAGCCCGCGCGCGATCAGCGCCGCGGCTTCCTCGACCGCGCCGCCGTCGAACATCTCGACGAGGCGGGTATCGCAGCGCGCGCGCAGCCAGTCGCGCGGCGGCAGGAGGATCACCGGCGCGAGCGCGATATCGCCCGCGATGCCGCCCTCGCGCGCCTGTTGCCAGTCGGTGAGGGTGCGGCCGGTCGATCGCGCGACCTCGAGCGCGCGCGCGACGCGCGTGCTGTCGGCGGGATTGAGGCGCGCGGCGGCGGCGGGATCGGCGACGGCAAGCGCGGCATGCGCCTCGGCCACCGGCATCGCGCGCACCGCAGCGCGAACGGCGGGGTCGATTTCGGGAACCGGGGCGATGCCGTAGAGGAGCGTGCGGATATAGAGGCCGGTGCCGCCGACGAGCACCGGCACCTCGCCAACGGTGTGCGCGGCGGCGATCGCATCGCGCGCCTCATCCGCCCAACGCGCGGCGTTATGCGCGTCTGCCGCGTCGACATGGCCGAACAGGCGATGCGGCACGCCCTCCATCTCCGTGTCCGAAGGGCGCGCCGACAGGATCGCGAGGTCGGCATAGACCTGGCTCGCGTCGGCATTGATAACCGTCCCGTTCCCAAGCGATTTTGCGAGCGCGACCGCCAAAGCGCTCTTGCCGCTGGCGGTGGGTCCGGCGATAAGTGCCACGGGCAGCCGCGCTTTGGCGGTCGAGAAAGAAGGAGATGCCATGTTCGTCGCGACGCTGATAGCAGCCGGAAAGCTGACCGACGAGGTGGTTCGCGAAGCGATCGACCGGCTCGACGCCACCGGGCACGACGTCGGCGCGCCGCACTGGCTCGACGAGCATGACGCCGCCGATATCATATTTCAGGGCAGCCTGGTCAGCGCGCGCAAGGAACTCGCGCTGATGGACCATGGCGCGCTCGACGTCGTCGTCCAGCCCCTGGGCGACCGGACGAAGAAGCTGATCGTCGCCGACATGGATTCGACGATCATCACGGTCGAATGCATCGACGAACTGGCCGATTATGCCGGGCTGAAGCCGCAGATCGCGGCGATCACCGAACGCGCGATGCGCGGCGAACTCGATTTCCGCGCCGCGCTGGAAGAGCGCGTCGGATTGCTCGCGGGCATGGCCGAGACGGTCCTTGCCGATTGCCGCATGGAACGGGTGAAGCTGACGCGCGGGGCGCGGACGCTGGTCCAGACGATGAAGGCGCATGGCGCGCATTCGGTGCTGGTGTCGGGCGGCTTCACTGCCTTTGCCGCGCCTGTCGGCGAGGCGGCCGGGTTCGACAAGGTGGTCGCGAACGAGCTGGAGATTGCGGGCGGCAAGCTGACCGGCCGGGTGCGCGAGCCGATCGTCGACAGCTCGGCGAAGCTCGAAACGCTGAAAGCGGTGGCGGCCGCGCACGGCCTGCCGCTAGCCGAGACGCTGGCAGTGGGTGACGGCGCGAACGATATCCCGATGATCACCTCGGCGGGTCTGGGGGTCGGATACTATCCGCATCCCGCGGCGGGCGAGGCCGCCGCGGCGGTGATCCGGCATCATGATTTGACCGCGCTGCTGTGGGCGCAGGGCTATTCGCGGCGGCAGTGGGTGATGGGGTAGGCCGATAGGGGGCGGGTTATGGCTGAAAACGGTCATAATATCCTCCCTGTGGCGCAGCCATGGGGAGGTGGCAGCGCGAAGCGCTGACGGAGGGGCTGATGGGCGTGGCGTCGCAGCCCCTCCACCACCGCTGCGCGGCGGTCCCCCTCCCCATCGCTTCGCGACAGGGAGGATTGAAGCACAGCTCTCCACCCCAAAACCGACGTCAGGGTGACGACCGGATTAGGGCGCGCTATCGTGCGGGCGGGAGAATGGCATGACCAAGCACCGCATCTATTCGATCAGCGTTGCGAGCGTATATCCGCACTATGTCGCCAAGGCAGAGAAGAAGGGGCGGACGAAGGCCGAGGTCGACGAGATTTTCCGCTGGTTGACGGGCTATAGCCAGGCGGCACTGGAGGCCGAGCTGGCGAAGGGCACCACATTCGAGGATTTCTTTGCGGCGGCGCCGAAGCCCAACCCGGCGCGCGCACTGATCACCGGCGTGATCTGCGGAATCCGGGTCGAAACTATCGAGGACCCGCTGATGAAGGAAATCCGCTATCTCGACAAGCTGATCGACGAGCTGGCGCGCGGCAAGAAGATGGAAAAAATCCTGCGCGCGTGAAGCTTTCCCGTAGTCTTGACAATGTTAACATTGGCGGCGTTCGAGCGGAGCCTATGTTTGCGATGTTAACTTTGACGCGGAATCTGCCGGGGCGGAGAGATGCGGGCGGCGTGCCGTCGGCGCGGCGCGGCGGGAGGCGATCGCGGGATCAGGCCGGCGACTTGACCTTGACCCACACATGCACTGGCGCGGCGAATTTGCCGGGTTCAGGCTTGCCCACGTCGATCCGTTCGGCGGTGACGAGTTCGCCGGTGGCGAGGTTGAAGCTGGCCCATGGTTTCGGCATGCGACCGAAGCTCATTTTCTGGATCGGCTGGCCGGTGGCGATGTTCATGATTGTCGCGGTGATACCCATGGCGCGCCGGTAGCGGCGCGGCGGCCCCCCTGTCCAGTGGCGTCAGGCGCCGGCGGCGATTTCGTCGGCCAGCCAGCCGCGAAACCGCCGCATCGCGTCGCTTTCGGCGCGCGACATCAGGCGGGTGAGCCAGTAGCGGCCGACGTCGATTTCGAGCGCGAAGGGCTGGACAAGCCGTTCGGCGGCGAGGTCGCGCGCGAACATCGACGGCGGCGCGAGCGCGACGCCCTGACCCGCCGTCGCGGCCGCAGCCATCAGCGCCGAACTGTCGAACATCGGGCCGCGCAGCACCGGCGGGGGAACGCCCGCCGCGGCGAACCAGAGCGCCCATTCGTCGGCGCGGTACGAACGGAGCAACCGCTCGTGGATCAGGTCGGCGGGCGATTTGAGCCGCGCGGCGACGACAGGGGCGCAGAGCGGCGCCAGCGGCGCGGCGACGAGCGGTTCGGCGTGGGTGCCGTGCCACGCGCCGTCGCCGAAACGGATCGCATAATCGAGCGCTTCGCCAGCGAGGTCGACGCGGTTGTTGTTCGTCGCGATGCGCAGATCGATCGCGGGATGCGCGCGCGCGAAGGCATCGAGGCGCGGGAGCAGCCAGCCGGCCGCGAAGGTGCCGACGACGCCCACCTTGAGCACCTCGCGAAAACGGCCGCCCGCATATTGATCGAGCGTCGCGGCGACGCGATCGAACGCCTCGGCGACGGCGGGGACAAGCGCATGGCCTTCGTCGGTGAGCGCGAGGCCGCGCGGCAGGCGGTGGAAGAGGCGCGTGCCGAGGCGGCGTTCGAGCTCGGCGACCTGATGGCTGACCGCGCCCTGGCTGACATGGAGCTCGAGCCCCGCGCGGGTGAAGTTGAGGTGGCGCGCGGCCGCCTCGAAGGCGCGCAGGGCGTTCAAGGGGAGCTGGGCGCGGTCCATGGGGCTAGTGCCTTATCCGGTCTCGTCACCCCGGGCTCGACCCGGGGTCCACCCGCGCCGCCGTCGGAAATATGGATCCCCGGATCAAGTCCGGGATGACGAAGAAAGAATGGCAAGACATGAAATATTTTCATGGCTTTGTCGAGAAATGATGCTTTGCCCCGGGGGCGATCGATTGGCATTTTCGCGGCGAAGGGAGATGAATATGATCGAAGCAATCAGCCTTTTCGCATGGCTCGCGGCGGCGAGCGGGGCGCCGGTTCCGGCGGTCGATCCGCTGACGAAGCCGATTACCACGTCGCATTCCGACGAATGGCTGAAGCCCGCGGAACCGGAGAAAATCTTCGGCAACACCTATCTCGTCGGCTTTGCCGGGATGAGCGTCGCGCTGATCGACACGGGCGACGGGCTGGTGCTGGTCGACGGCGCGCTGCCGCAGGCCGCGCCCGCGATTCTCGCCAATGTCCGGAAGCTGGGATTCGAGCCCAAAGACATCAAATTTATTCTGAGCACCGAGCCGCATTTCGACCACGCGGGCGGGCTTGCCGCGCTGGCGCGCGATACCGGCGCGACGGTGGTGGCGAGCGCGCGCGGCGCCGAGGGGCTGCGCATGGGGCGGCATGCGAAGGACGACCCGCAGCTCGCCTATGGCGGAAGCTGGCCCGCCGTGGCCGAGGTGCGCGTCGTGAAGGACGGCGAGGTGCTGAAGCTTGGCAAGGCGGCGATCACCGCGGTCGCGACGCCGGGGCACACGATGGGCAGCATGAGCTGGCGCTGGCAGGCGTGCGAGGGCAGTGCGTGCAAGGCAATGGTCTTTGCGTCGAGCCTCAACCCCGTGTCGGCGGAGGGTTATCGTTTTACCTCGAAGGCCGGTGCGGCGTTCGTCGCCGGCTTTCGAAAAAGCTATCGCAAGATGGATGCGATGCCGTGCGACATATTGATCGCCGCGCATCCCGACAATGCGGGGCCGGGGCGATATAACGACGCGCCGGGTGCGTGCCGCGCCTATGCCGACCGGTCGCGCACGGCGCTGGCGAAGCGGCTGGCCGCCGAGAAGGCGGGTAAGGTGAAATGATGGGATGTCCTCTCCGTGGCGAAGCCATTGGAAGCGGGACCGTTCGCGGAGCGAATGGTGGAGGGGCGGCGAGAATGCTCCATGGCCCCTCCGTCAGCCCTTCGCGCTGCCACCTCCCCATCGCTGCGCGACAAGGAGGATCGGCGTCTATTTATCGACGACCAGGCAGGCTTGGCCGTCCTTGCGCATCGCCGCGCAAAAGCTATCGGCCTCGCCCTTGTTCGCGAAGCCGCCGGCCTGGAGGCGCGTGAGCTTGCCGCTTTTGACCAGATAGGGCTGGCGCGCGGCGAGCGCGCTGCTCTTCTTTTCGAGCGCTTTCCAGAGGTTGCGCGCGTTCGCTTCGACCCCGAAGGCGCCGAGCTGCGCGCGCCAGGGGCTCGCAGCGCCGCTGTGGACGCGCACCGGGGCAGGGGCTTGGGCGACCTTGACCGGATCCTTCTGGACGGGTTTCGGCGCCGGTTTCGCGGGCGGCGGCGGCGCGGGATCGGCCGGTTTTGCCGCCGGTGCATCGGCGCTTTCGGGCGGCGCGCTGTAGGTCGTGCCGGGTTCGGTGGCCGCAGCAGCCGCGGCGGTCGCGGCGTCGGTGGTGGCTTCGATCGCGGCGGCGGTCGCTGCGCTAGCGGCGGGCGAGGGCGGCACTTCGACGCTGCGGATCGGCCCCGGCGCGGGGCGCACGGGTGCCGGAGCGGGCGTCGCGATGACGGGCGGCGGCGTATAGCTGGTGCCGGGGATCGACGGCGGCAAGCTGGCGACCTTGACCGGCGAGGCGGGCGCGGGCTTGGGCGCCGGCGGCGCCGAGGCGTTCACCGCGGCGAGGCGCGCGCGCTGTTCGCTCTTTTCGATTTCGGGCAGCATCGCGAGACCGCGCTGGCGCTGGTCGAGCGGGATCAGATTGTCGAGCTGCGCAAGGCGCGCCGAGGCGATGCCGAGCCCGGCGTCGCTCGCGCGCTTGGTCAGCGCATAGGCGCGCGGCAGGTCCTGCGGCGCAAGGTCGCCGTTGAATAGCGCGGTGCCGAGGACATATTGCGCGCGCGGTTCGCCGCGTTCGGCCGAACGGGTGATATAGGGCATTGCTTCCTCGCGCCGGTTCGCGGTGAAGAGGACGAGGCCGAGGTTATCCTCGGCCTGCAGATGCCCCTGTTTCGCGGCGCGGCGATACCAGGCTTCGGCCTGGCCGAGATCGGTCGGGACGCCGCGGCCGAGCTTGTACGCCTGGCCGAGGTTGAATTGCGCATCGGCATCGCCGGCGATCGCGAGCGGACGCCATTCGGCGACAGCGGCCTGGTAATTGCCCGCCTGCCAGGCATCGACCCCGTCCTTGACGTCGGCCAGCGCGGGCGCCGCCAGCGACACCCCGATCAGCGGAAGGGCCAGCAAGGCGGCGGTGCGGAAAGAAGGCATCATATTCTCCAATGACTTGCGCGGCATGACAGCCGATGCAGTCCCCGAGGGCCTTTTAGGGACGAAATGGCTAACATGGCGTTAGCGACACGCGCGAGGCCCCAAATGTGATCCGTTATGGGACAGGGTGGCATTAGGGGCCCGTTTACCACGAACATGCGGAACTCGTTCACCTTCTTTTTATCATCGTTAACTCAATTTTAGCGCCCCTCATGCCATCCCTTCGCCGAAATCTGGATTTTCCGAGGGGGTAACGCAGTGCGCGTATTGGCATTGGCTTCACAGAAGGGCGGGTCGGGCAAGACAACCCTGTCCGGGCATCTGGCGGTGCAGGCTCAGCTTGCCGGCGCCGGTCCGGTCGTCCTGATCGACATCGACCCGCAGGGCTCGCTCGCCGACTGGTGGAACGAGCGCGAAACCGACCTTCCGGCCTTCGCCCAGACCACGGTCGCGCGGCTGGCCTCGGACCTCGAAATCCTGCGCCAGCAGGGCTTCAAGCTTGCCGTTATCGATACGCCGCCGGCGATCACCATGGCGATCCAGAGTGTGATTTCGGTCGCCGAACTGATCGTCGTCCCGACGCGCCCCAGCCCGCACGACCTGCGCGCCGTCGGCGCCACCGTCGACCTGTGCGAACGCGCGGGCAAGCCGCTGGTGTTCGTCGTCAACGCCGCGACGCCCAAGGCGAAGATCACCAGCGAGGCCGCGGTCGCGCTGTCGCAGCATGGCACGGTCGCGCCGGTCACGCTGCACCACCGCACCGATTATGCGGCGTCGATGATCGACGGACGCACGGTGATGGAGGTCGACCCCAACGGCCGGTCGGCCGAGGAAGTCCGCCAACTGTGGACCTATATGAACGACCGCCTCGAAAAGAATTTCCGTCGTACCGTATTCGCCGCGCCGATCCCGACGCAGGGCAATTATGGCGCGGTCCGCCCGATGGGCGGTGGCTTCGGCCGCCGCATCGCCGGTCAGTGACGGGAGGGACGGGAACCATGGGCGAACCGAAACCCCTCGCATCGCTGAGCGCCGGACTGCTGGCCCGCAAGGGCGGGGCGCGTCCCGCGATGCGCCGCCAGCCGCTCGGCAGCGGCCCCGCACCGCTCAATTCCGGCGGTTACGACGATCTTGGCTGGAACGACATGGGCTATGATGTCGATCCCGACCAGTCGAGCGAACCCGCGCGCATGGTCGACCTGAAGCCGCTGCTGACCGGATCGGTGCTGGCGCATAATGTCGAGGCCGAACATGCCGTCGACGACGGCGCCGCCTATGACGCCAATCCGGACGAAACGCCTGGCTTCGTGGCGCCGGTCGACGATCATGGCGCCGACGCGTTCGAAGCCGAAGCGGTCGAAGTGCCCGAAGTCGTGCGCCAGCAGGAATCGCTGATCGAACGCGTCGCCGCGGTGGCGCGCAAGGTCGAGGCGCGACCGGCGAAGGCCGAGCCGAAAGCGAAGGCGCCGCGCGCGCCACGGGCCCGCGAAAAGGCGGCGTTCACGCTGCGCCTCGACGCCGAACGCCATCTGCGCCTGCGCCTTGCCAGCGCGGTCACCAATCGGTCGTCGCAGGTGATCCTGACCGACCTGCTCGACGAATATCTGGCGTCGCTGCCCGAAATCGACGCGATGGCGAGCCGCCTGCCGGCGGCGCGCCCGACGCGCCAGACGATGCCGCGCTGAACGAATAAGGGGACCCTGTCATGAACCGCAAGATGTTGATGAACCTCGCCGTCTACGGCTTTGTCCTTGGCGCTGCCACGGGATGCAGCGGCATGGGCAAGATGGCCGATGCGCCGTCGCGCGCCGCCGGCAAGCCCGCCGTCGCCGCCAAATCGGCGGGGCAGGCGCGCGCCGCGCTGGAAAACGGCAAGGTCAGCAAGGCCGTCGGCCTGGCCGAAGCCGCGGTCGCCGCGAGCCCGCGCGATGCCGCTTATCGCGCCCTGCTCGGCCAAGCCTATCTGAACGACGGGCGCTTCGCGTCGGCGACCTCTGCGCTGACCGAGGCGGTCGAACTGGGCGCGAGCGACAGCAACACGATCATCGCGCTGACGCTGGCGCAGATCGCGCAGGGCAAGACCGCGGACGCGATCAAGCTGCTTCAGGACCATCGCGATACGGTGCCGGCATCGGACATCGGACTGGCGCTGGCGCTGGCCGGCGACCATGAAGGCGCAATCTATGTGCTGAGCGAAGCGGCGCGCGCGCCCGATGCCAGCGCCCGTACGCGGCAGAACCTGGCGCTCGCCTTTGGCCTGTCGGGCCGATGGGCACAGGCGCGTATGCTCGCGTCGCAGGATCTGTCGCCGGCGAAGCTTGAAGGCCGCATGGCCGAATGGTCGAAACTGGCCGAAACGCCCGATGCGACGATGCGCGTCGCGAGCCTGATCGGCACCAAGGCGCGGGCTGACGCCGGTATGCCGGTCCGCCTCGCGCTCAGCAATTTCGGCGAAACGCAAATGGCCGCGGCCGACACGGCCGACGCGGCGCAGCTTGCCAGCGCCGACCCGGCGCCGGTCGAAGCCTATGCGCCGCCGCCGCCGGTGCTAGCCGATGCCGACAGCGCGATCCGCAGCGTCGAACTGCCGATGCCCGAACGGGGCGAGGGCGGCGTCGTGCCGGTCACCGAACTGCCGCAGCCGAAGCCCGCCGCCCCCGTTATCCTGGCCGATGCCGCGCCCTATCGCGCCGCGCCGCGCGTGGCGGGCGAAAATGGCGGCGTGCTGCGCCCCGCGCAGCAGCAGGCGATCGAACTTGCGACGCGGATCGTTCCCGCGGCGTTCGACCGCAACAAGCCGACCGGCTGGGCGGTGCAACTTGGCGCCTATGACAGCCTGGGCATCGCCAAGGAGAAATGGGGCGGGCTGAAGAAACGCAATCGCATGCTCGCCGATTTCCCGGCGTCGAGCCACGCCGCGACGGTGAAGGGCCGCACCTATTATCGCCTGACGGTCAACGGCCTCGCGACGCGTGCCGATGCGAAAAGCCTGTGCAACGAACTGAAGGCGCAGGGCCAGGTCTGTTTCGTCCGCGCGATGGGCGGCAGTGAAAGCATCCAGTGGGCGGCGAAGGCCAGCCCGCTGCGCCTTGCCGCGCGCTGACACCGGATTTCATGGAAGAGGGGAAGGGGCGCGGCCGGAAGGCTGCGCCTCTTTTCATTCGGGGCGGCGGATTTGGGCGGACGGCTGCCGTCCGCCCGGCCCCTAAAAGCGGAAGAAATAGGGCATGCTTTCAAGCGTTTCGACGATCTTGCACTTGGCGCCCGCGCTTTTGCAGCTTCCCATCACCGAGCGCTTCGCGCCCCCCGGGGTCCCCGCGAAGCCCGCATAATATTGCCCCTGCTTGTCGCGCGCGATCGCGAAATGGCCGTTCGCGCCCCACAGGCCGACGACGCAGTCCTGCCCGCCCGCCTCGCGGCACGCGGTCATCGCATAGCCTTCGGCCTGTTCGCGATTGTCGCCGCGCAGCGCGCCATAGGAGTAGCCCGGCTGGCCCGACGCCGAGCGCCAGAAGGCGATCGCGGCGAAACTGTTCACCATATAGCCGCCGACATATTCCTGTTTTTCTTGAGCGAAGGGGATGACCTGCCCCGGCGGCGGGGCGGCGGTGCCGGCGCCGTACATTTGCTGGAGCACCTGCGGCGGCGGGGCGTTGCAGGGAAGCCCCTGCGCGCAAGGAAGGCCTTGAACGGGCTGCACCTGCGCCGTGGCGCCGGTCGCAAACAGGGCGGCGGCGAGCAGGGCGGCGGGGAGGGTTGCCAAGGCAGGGCGACGCATCGCGGTTTCCTCGCTGTTGATCGATGTCCGGGCCGAAAGCTATCGAATTAAATCAGCGAGATAAAGCCTGTATCGGTGGATGATGGCGCGGGACGTCGGATATCAGCGAGAGCGAGGGGTAAGGGCGGCTGCTAACGACCGGTTGCGGACATTGCCAGATAGCCGCATATACGCCAGATCATGACAACCGAACCTTGGCAAACAAGGGCGCCGGATCTTATTGCCGACGTGCTCATTTATCCAACCGAGGAGGGCGGAAGAGCAACTGCCATCCAGCCCGGCTATGGTTGCCCCTGCTTCACTGAAAAGCAGACCCGCGTTGAAGGTTGGGATGCCCGGCTCCAACTGGGCGATCAGCCTTTAGAGCTGGGAATCAAGCGGCAAGTGGGCTTCGTATTTCTCTCGTCCGAAGGTGCGGAGAAGATGCGTCGCGCGCGCAGATTTTATCTGTGGGAGGGTCGCTTCATCGGTGAGGCGTTGGTCACGGACTGACGGCCGCTTCCCACCCCAAAACGGACCTAACGTATCCGCAATCCGCCCTTCCACATCATCGTCGCGCGGCCCTGTACGGGCATGCCATCGAAGGGGGTGTTGCCCGCCCAGGCCGCCATCTTCTTGGCATCGACCTGCCAGGGCGTATCGGCATCGACGAGGATAAGATCGGCTTCCTGGCCCACCGCGAGTCTCCCGGCGTCGACGCCGAGCAGGCAGGCGGGGGTGGCCGCGAGCAGGTCGAACAGGCGGCCGGGGGAGATATGGCCGTCGCGGACGAGCCCGAGCCCCAGCGCGAGCAGGGTTTCGGCGCCCGCCATGCCGGGGAGCGCCTCGGCAAAGGGGAGGCGCTTGTCCTCGGGACCGCGCGGGTCGTGGCCCGAGGCGAGGACGTCGATCGTGCCGTCGGCGACCGCGGCGAGGCACGCCTGTCGGTCGTCCTCGCTGCGCAGCGGCGGCGACAGGCGCGCGAAGGTGCGGAAATCGCCGATCGCGGTGTCGGAGAGCAAAAGATGCGCGGGGGTGATGCCGCAGAGGACGGGCAGGCCCTTGGCTTTCGCGGCGCGGATCAGGTCGAGCCCGCGCGCGGTCGTGACCTGCCGGAAATGGACGGGCGCGCCGGTTTCCTCGACGAGCGCGAGGTCGCGCGCGATCGCCATGGCTTCGGCGACGGCGGGCGCGGAGGCGAGGCCGAGGCGCGTCGCCATCTCGCCGTCGGTCGCGACCGCGCCGGCGGTGAGCCCTTCATCCTCGGCATGGATGATCGTGACGAGGCCGAGCGAGGCCGCGTAGGACAGCACGCGGCGCATGACGCCGCTGTCGGCGATGCGGCTGCGGCCGGTGGCGATGGCGCGCGCGCCAGCCTGTTTCATCAGCCCGATTTCGGCGAGTTCACGGCCTTCGAGGCCTTTCGTGGCGGCGGCGAGCGGGTGGACCCAGAGGTCGGGCTTGCCGCCCTTCGCGGCGCGCTCGACGAGCCCGGCGCCGTCGAGCGGGCCGTTGTCGGGCATCAGCGCGGCGCGCGTGATGCCGCCGAAGTGGAAAGCAGGCTTGTCGGTCGCGAACACGCCGAGGTCGATGATGCCGGGGGCGAGCCACTGGCCCTTGGCATCGACGGTTTCGGCGCCTTCGGGGATATCGGTCGGGTCGAGCGCGGCGATGCGGCCGCCCGCGACGAGCAGGCTACCCGCGCGCGGGGTGTCGCCGTCGACGAGCTGCGCATTGACGATGTGGAGCGGTTTCAATTCCATCCCGGCACTCCCCGCTGGCGGCGCGTCAAAATGTCGAGGCAGGCCATGCGGACGGCGACGCCCATTTCGACTTGCTCGGTGATCGTCGAGCGGTCTGCATCGTCGGCGATGCTACTGTCGATCTCGACTCCGCGGTTCATCGGGCCGGGATGCATGACGATCGCGTCGGGCTTCGCCTGTTCGAGGCGTTTGGGGGTGAGGCCGTAGAGCGCATGATATTCGCGCGCGCTGGGGAGGTAGGCGCCGTCCATGCGCTCGTTCTGGAGGCGGAGCATCATCACGACGTCGGCGTCCTTGATGCCTTCGTCCATGTCGGTGAAGGTGGTGACGTGCATACGTTCCATCGCCGGCGGGGTGAGCGTCGGCGGCGCGACGATACGCACTTCGTTGCCGAGCAGGGTGAGCGCGAGAATGTTCGAGCGCGCGACGCGGCTGTGGAGCACGTCCCCGCAGATCGCGATGGTCAGCCCCTCGACGCGGCCCTTCCGCCGGCGGATCGTCAGCGCGTCGAGCAGCGCCTGCGTCGGATGCTCGTGGCGGCCGTCGCCCGCGTTGAGCACGGGGCAGTCGACCTTGTCGGCGATCAGCTGCACCGCGCCCGACGACGCATGACGGATGACGATCGCGTCGGCGCGCATCGCGTTCAGCGTCATTGCGGTGTCGATCAGCGTCTCACCCTTCTTCACACTCGATTGTGCGGCGTGCATGTTGACGACGTCAGCGCCGAGGCGCTTGCCCGCGATTTCGAACGACAGCAGGGTGCGCGTCGAATTTTCGAAAAAGGCGTTGATGATCGTGAGGCCGGCAAGGCGGTCGTCATGCTTCGCGGCGCCACTGCGGTTCAGGTCGACCCACTCTTCGGCGGCGTCGAGGACGTAGGAAATCTCCCACGGGGTGAGCTGGGCGATGCCGGTCAGGTGGCGATGGCGAAAGGCATCGCCGCCGGGCGGATAGTCGCTGGCGGGTCGGATCGTGGAGCTTGTCATTAAAGCCGAGCGTTTAGGTTGCGCCGTCCAAATACGCAAGCGCCGAGGCAAGCCACGACTGCAATATTCCGGTCGCCCAGAGCAGGAGCAGGGCGATGTCGAACCAGAGCCAGATCAGCATCCAGGTCGCGAAAGGTTGCTTGCGCGTCTTGTGACGGACGAGGCGTGCGGCGAGGACGGTGCCGAACGCCCCGCCGAGGAACGCCCAGAGCAGCAGCGTCGCCTCGGGAATGCGCCGGGCGCCGGCCTCTGCCTTGTGCTTGTCGAGCACCATCAGCACGAAAGCGACCAGGTTCGCCGCGATCAGCCAGTAGACGACATATTCCGTCATTAGCGGGTGAGGGCGTCGATCGCGCCTTGCAGGATGAACGCCGCGGCGGCGCTGTCGACGCGTTCGGCGCGTTTGGCGCGGCTGACGTCGGCGGCGATCATCGCGCGCTCGACCGCGGCGGTCGACCAGCGTTCGTCCCAGAGCAGCAGGGGCAGGCCGAGCGGGGCGAGATTGCGCGCGAAGGCGCGCGTGCTTTGGGTGCGCGGGCTGTCGCTGCCGTCCATGCTGAGCGGCAGGCCGACGACGAGGCCGACGATATTGTGCTGGGCGACGAGGGTCTTCAGCGTTTCGAGATCGACCGAGAATTTCTTGCGGACGATCGTCTTGTCGGGGGTCGCGAAGCTCCAGTTCGTGTCGCAAAAGGCGACACCGATCGTTTTGGTGCCCACGTCGAGGCCCATCAGACGCCCGCCGGCCGGGAAGTTTGCAGCGAAATCGGGGGCGGCGGTGGTGATCATGCGCCCTCCCTAGCCGTTCGTGTCGAGCGAAGTCGAGACACCGTGAAGGCGGGCGCAAACGACGGGCATCTCGACTTCGCTCGATGCGAACGGAATCAGGTTTTCGGTGCCGCAGCGGGTGGGGCCGTCGAAGGCGTCGGCGGAGCAACCGGCGCGGCAGGCGGCGGCACCGGCGACGGCTTGCCTTCGTAAGTCGCCAACCGCCGCAGCGCATCGGCGCGGACATTCGCCCAGAAGAGGGTGATGTCGTAGACATGGTAATTATTGCCGGGGAGCACATAGCCCGCGACGACGTAATTTTTCGCCACGTCGGCATCGCCGATCATCAGGAAACCGCGCGTATCGTCGCATTTGGCGCCGATCTTGCCCGCGATCAGCGCGCCCGACTTGAAGCCTTCGGTGGGTTTCAGCGTGCCGATATTCGCCTCCGCCGGCGCTTCGGTGTCGGGGATGCCGGTGAGCGGATTGGTGCAGAGCATGCGGGTCCCGGCGCGCGGGCGGCCATCGAAGCCGATCGTGCCATCATAGGCGTCGGTGACCATCACCGGATCGGCGGGATCGGCGAAGGTCGCCCAGCCGAGAATGCAGCCTTTTTGCTCGGGGGTCTGGCACGCGGGCAGGCCGAGGCCGGCGATATCGGTGTCGAGGCTGATCGGCCAGCCGACGACATAGGCCGCGACGATGCGCTTCGCGAGCGGCGTGCTCGCGATCCGCGTCTTGAGCAGGGTAGTGAGGTGGAGCGCGCCCTGGCTGTGCCCCGCGAGGATGATCGGCTTGTCCTTGGGGATGCCGGCGAGGAAGGCGTCGAACGCCTCCTCGACGTCGCGGTAAGCCGAATCGATCGCCTTGCCCGCGGTGACGCGGTCTTCGGCGAGGAAGGCGCCAAGCGTCGCCTGCCGGTAGCGCGGCGCCCAGATTTCGCCCGCGTCGGCAAAGGCGCTCGCCATGCCCTGCACGAACAAATTGGCGCGGTGGTCCGAATCGCGGTCCTCGAGCGGGGCGTTCCAACTCGAGCGGCTGTAATAGCTGGTCGGGTGGACAAAGAAGACTGCGGCGTCGCCTTTGCGGAAGGACGTTTCCGTCGCCGCTTGCGCGGCCTTGGCGGGCGGGATCAGCGGCGCGGCGGCTTTCTCGCCCGGCAGCTCGGTGCCCGGGGTTTCGCTGCCGTCGGCGGCGGGGCGCCACGCCGAGGGATCCTGTTCCATCCCCGGCCGCGCGAACCACATCTTGGGATCGTCATAGGCATTGGGCGCGATCGCGGCCTGCGGCTTGAACTCGGTGCTGGGCACGAAGGCGGTGCGCGCGATCCAGCCGGGGAACAGTTGGTACACGACCCCGGCGGCGAGGACGAGGAGGATGATCGCGGCGATGAAGTAAAGGAATTTGCGGGCCAAATGGGGCTCCATGGGGGAGAAAGAAATCGTTTCGGGTATCTTTATCCGTTCGCATCAAGCGAAGTCGAGATGCCCCTCGGCTATAGTTTGCCTCGACGGGTGTCTCGACTTCGCTCGACACGAACGACAACGGGCGTTGGTTCCCGTAATGGCGCGCAGCTTTGGCTTGCCCGCGCGCATGAAACAAGCCCAGATTGCGCCCATGACCGACGCCAAGGCACCTGCCGCCTCCGATTCGTCCCGCCTTGCCGCACGCCTCGACGACAGCGATCCGCCATGGCCGCTGCGCCCGTGGATCATGGCGGCGATCTGTGCGCTGGCGGGGCTTATTTACTATCAGGTGACGAAGCGCCCTTGGCTGCATCCATTCGAGCGCTGGCAAATAGCGGGGGCAACATTTGTTTCTGTCTCGTCGATTGCCTTTGTGCTCGGGGTTGAGCTGCGGCGCTGGCGATGGGCCGCGAGCTTTGCGTTGTTATGGGGCGGCATTCTGGCGCTGATAGGATGGCAGTCGGCAACATCCAATGTCGATGGAATCCCCATCGAATGGCCCTTCTGGTCGGGGGTTCTCGCGGTTCTGGTCGCGACCCCCTTGTTCCAGACGCGGCGCGACGTTGCGCCCGATTGGCGGTTCTGGAAGCTGTGGGCGATGCCCTACGAGCGGCTCCACAGCCATGCGTGGACCGACGCGGTGATCGGCGCAGCGAGTCTCGCGTTCGTGGGGATTACCTTCCTGCTAATCGTGCTGATCGGGCAGATGTTCAAGCTGATCGGGATCAACCTGATCTACGACCTTTTGAACGACGAATGGTTCGGATGGATGCTCGCGGGCGCGGCGTTCGGCGGCGCGGTCGGCCTGCTGCGCGAGCGCGACAAGCTCGTTGCCACGCTTCAACGGCTGGTGATGATCGTTCTCGCGGTGCTCGCGCCCGTGCTGGCGGTCGCCCTCGTGCTGTTCCTCGTCTCGCTTGCGGGAACGGGCCTGCAAAAGCTGTGGGATTCGGGCTTTTCGACCGCGGCGCTGATGATGGCGGTGGCGGCCTTTGCGGTGCTGCTCGCCAATGCAGTGATCGGCAACGGTAGCGACGACCGCGCGACGAACCCCGCGCTACGCTGGGCGGCGCCGGTGCTGGCGGTCGCGGTGCTGCCGCTCGCGATCATCGCGCTTTATTCGATGATGCTGCGGATCGACCAATATGGCTGGACGCCCGAGCGCATCTGGGGCGTGATCGCGGCGATGATTGCGCTGGCCTATGGGCTTGCGGGGCTGTGGGCCGTGGTGCGCGGGCGGCGCGATTTCGACGATTGGTTGCGGCCCTTGCAGCAGAAGCTGGCGATCGCATTGATGTTGCTAGCGCTGTTCCTCGCGCTGCCGATCGTCGATTTCGGCGCAATCTCGACGCGCGACCAGCTTGCGCGGCTCAATGCAGGGACGACCAAGCCCGAAAAGTTCGACTGGGCGGCGATGGCGTTCGATTTCGGGCCGAGCGGGCGCGCGGCGCTGGCGGTGCTAGCGCGCTCGCCCGAAAAGGCACGCGCGGACGCAGCGACGGCGGCACTGGCGGCGAAGAATCGCTGGGATCTGTTGGGGCCGCGCGGTCCGACCTTGCTGAAGCCTTTTGCCGAGCGGCTGCGGGTCGTCCCGGCGGACCGTGCGTTGCCGACTGAGGCGATCGATCGCATCGCGGGCAGCTATATGTGCAGCCGCGCGAAAGCCTGCGTTGCGGTATGGCTCGACGACCGGCGGCTCGGCGTGCTGGGGCAGACGGCGCCGGGCGAGTCGCTGAACGTCGATTTCGTGACGCAAAATGACGCGGGACAGTGGGTGGTTGGCGACCGCACTGTTGCGGCGGCCGGGCAAAAGCCAGCGGTCGACTTGTCGAAAGCGCGCATCGAGGTTGAAACGGTGTCACAGCGCCGGATAACGGTCGACGGCGTGGCGCAATCGGGCAGTTTCGAATAGCCGCCGCTTGAAGCGCGCGGGGCAGGGTGCTAGCGGCGCCTCTTCTCCCGCAAAGGCAGGAATCAATGGCAATCGATCAGGCAACAGTGAGGAAAATAGCGTCGCTGGCGCGCATCGCGATCAGCGATGCCGAAGCCGCCGCGATGGAAGGCGAACTCAACGGCATCTTGGGCTGGGTCGAACAACTCGGCGAGGTCGATGTGACCGGGGTCGAGCCGATGACCGCGGTGATCCCGAACAAGCTGCGGCTGCGCGACGATATCGTCGACGCCGACCCGCTGACCGGCGGCAACCGCCGCGACGATATTCTCGCCAATGCACCCGCGCCGCAGCACGGATTCTTTGGCGTCCCCAAGGTAATCGAATAATGACCGAGCTTACCAATCTGACCGTCGCACAGATCCGCGACGGGCACCGCGCGGGCGATTTCAGCGCCGTCGAGGTCGCCGAGGCGTTCAACGCCAATGTCGCGGGCGCCAAGGCGCTCAATGCGTTCATCGTCGAGACGCCCGAGCATGCGATCGCCGCTGCGAAAGCGGCCGACGCCGATCGCGCGGCGGGGACGCTGAAACCCTTGTCGGGCGTGCCGATCGGGATGAAGGACCTGTTCTGCACCAATGGCGTGCAGACGACCGCGGCGAGCCATATGCTCGAAGGTTTCGTGCCGCGGTACGAGTCCACCGTTTCGCAGAAACTGTGGGACGCGGGCTGCGGCATGCTCGGCAAGCTCAACCTCGACCAGTTCGCGATGGGGTCGTCGAACGAGACGAGCTATTTCGGCAATGTGATTTCGCCGTGGCGGCGCAAGGACGGTGGCAATGCCGCGCTCGCGCCGGGCGGATCGTCGGGCGGGTCGTCGTCGGCGATCGCGGCGCGGCTGTGCCCCGCGGCGACGGGGACCGACACCGGCGGCTCGATCCGCCAGCCCGCGGCCTTCACCGGCATTTCGGGGATCAAGCCGACCTATGGCCGCTGCTCGCGCTGGGGCATCGTGGCGTTCGCCAGCTCGCTCGACCAGGCGGGGCCGATGGCGCGCGACGTGCGCGACTGCGCGATCATGCTCGAAAATATGGCGGGCTTCGATCCGAAGGACGCGACCAGCCTCGATCTGGCGGTGCCCAATTGGGAAGCGGCTTTGTCGAGCGATCTCAAGGGCAAGACGGTCGGTATTCCCAAGGAATATCGCCTCGAAGGCATCGATCCCGACATCGACGCGATGTGGGACGCGGGCATTGCGATGCTGAAGGATGCGGGCGCGAACGTGGTCGAGATCAGCCTGCCGCACACCAAATATGCGCTGCCCGCCTATTATATCATCGCGCCCGCCGAGGCGTCGTCGAACCTCGCGCGCTATGACGGCGTGCGTTACGGGCTCCGCGACCTGCCGCAGGGGGCGGGGTTGCAGGACATGTACGCCGCGACGCGCGCCGACGGTTTCGGGCCCGAGGTCAAGCGCCGCATCATGATCGGCACCTATGTGCTGTCGGCGGGCTTTTACGACGCCTATTATACGCAGGCGCAGAAGGTGCGGACGCTGATCGCGCGCGATTTCGAACAGGCGTTCGCAAGCTGCGATGTCATCCTCGCGCCGACCGCGCCGTCGGCGGCGTTCGGGCTGGGTGAGAAGATGGCCGATCCGCTGGCGATGTACCTCAATGACGTGTTCGCGGTGCCCGCGAGCCTCGCCGGGCTGCCCGCGATGTCGGTGCCCGCAGCGCTGAACCGCGAAGGGCTGCCGCTGGGGCTGCAGATCATCGGCAAGGCCTTCGACGAGCAGGGCGTGCTGAACGCCGGGCTGGCGATTGAGGAGCGGGCCGGGTTTACGGCGCGGGCGGAGAAGTGGTGGTAAGATG
This sequence comes from Sphingopyxis sp. H115, assembly GCF_001468465.1. Classification (GTDB taxonomy): domain Bacteria; phylum Pseudomonadota; class Alphaproteobacteria; order Sphingomonadales; family Sphingomonadaceae; genus Sphingopyxis. The sequence goes on along the minus strand of NZ_LNSA01000003.1, from coordinate 74,826 downwards.
GCCGAAAATGAGATCTTAGAGATCAAGTACCGATTAGATCAATTGGAACGACGTCTCGAAGATCACTTTGAGGCGTTGAACGAAGCAATCGATCAACGAGACAAGTTTGCACTAAATGCTGCTTGGGGAATCGTTCGGAGCATTTCGGCCGTAGTTGCATTGGTTGGAGTGCCGCTGGCTTGCAAAGAGTGGTTCGGATTAGAGGGTTGGTGGCTAGCGATAGTAGGGACCGTCGCTGCTCTCGCCGTTCTGATTTGGTTTAACGAAGGCAATTTGTCCGCTGAAAAGAAGGACGCTGGCAAACTCTGGCGACTTCCAGCGTGGGCGAAAGAGAAGAACAGATTCTATGACTGATTATCGCATCAAGGGCGAAACCGGCGAGTGGGAGGTCGTGATCGGCCTTGAGGTCCATGCGCAGGTCACCTCCAACGCCAAGCTGTTTTCGGGCGCCGCGACGGCGTTCGGGGCGGAGCCGAACACGCAGGTGTCGCTGGTCGACGCCGCGATGCCGGGGATGCTGCCGGTGCCGAACCGCGAGTGCATCCGGCAGGCGGTACGCACCGGCATGGCGATCGAGGCGCAGATCAACAAATGGTCGCGCTTCGACCGCAAGAATTATTTCTATGCCGACCTGCCGCAGGGCTATCAGATTTCGCAGCTTTATCATCCGCTTGTCGGCGAAGGTTCGCTGACGATCGCGGCCGATGAGAAGGCGGGGATTCCGGCGGACAAGGTGATCGGGATCGAGCGTATCCATGTCGAGCAGGATGCCGGCAAGCTGATGCACGACCAGCATCCGACGATGTCCTATGTCGACCTGAACCGCTCGGGCGTTGCGCTGATGGAGATTGTCTCGCGCCCCGACATGCGCTCGCCTGCGGAAGCCGGCGCCTATGTGCGCAAGCTGCGCTCGATCCTGCGTTATGTCGGGTCGTGCGACGGCAATATGGAAGAAGGCTCGATGCGCGCCGACGTCAACGTGTCGGTGCGCAAGCCCGGCGACGAATTCGGGACGCGCACCGAGACGAAGAACGTCAATTCGGTGCGCTTCGTGATGGCGGTGATCGAGGGCGAGGCGAAACGCCAGGTCGAACTGATCGAGAGCGGCGGCACGGTGGTGCAGGAAACGCGGCTTTATGATCCCGACCGCAACGAGACGCGCTCGATGCGCTCGAAGGAAGACGCGCATGATTACCGCTACTTCCCCGATCCCGACCTGTTGCCGCTCGAACTCGACGACGCGTTCCTCGCCGAGTGCCGCGACAGCTTGCCCGAACTGCCCGACGCCAAGCGCGCGCGCTATCTGAGCGAAGGCATTTCGGCGTATAACGCCGACGTGCTGACGGCCGAGGTCGAGAGCGCGCTGTGGTTCGACACGCTGCTCGAGACCGGCGCGAAGCCGGCTGCGGCGGCGAACTGGGTATCGAGCGAGCTGTTCGGCGCGCTCAACCGGCTCGGCAAGGGCTTCGCGGATTGCCCGGTTACCCCGGCGCAGGCGGGCGAACTGCTCGGCCTCGTCGCCGACGGCACGATTTCGGGCACCATCGCGAAGACGGTGTTCGAGAAGATGCTCGAAACCGGCGACGGCGCCGCGGCGATCGTCGATCGCGAAGGGCTGAAACAGACGAGCGACACCGGCGCGATCGAGGCCGAGATCGCCAAGGTGCTCGCCGCCAACGAGGACAAGGTCGCGCAGTATAAGGGCGGCAAGGAAGCCCTGTTCGGATTCTTCGTCGGGCAGACGATGAAGGCGATGCAGGGCAAGGCGAACCCGCAGGTCGTCAACGAACTGCTGAAAAAGGCCCTCGGCTAAGGCTGGCGGCTGTGGCGGGCCGGGGTCGCCCCCGGCCGCTTCGCCTTTTAGAAGCGCCGCTGACCTCCGCCCCAGTTTCCGATGTCGCACTGACCCGAAAAGTCGGTCTGCCCCTTAAGCTGGATGCGGCCCGAGCGGCGGTCGATGTCGACCTTGGGCTTGTTGAGGCCGTTGAGGCGGTAAGTCGCGGTGATCCGGTCGGGCGTTACCATCAGATTTTCGAGGTCCCACCAGCCTTCATGCCCGCCCGAGTGAATGGGCGGAACGAGTTTCGGGCCAAGATGGATGCGGCCATGATCGCCGTAAAGTTCGACCTGGACGTCGCTGTTGAAGCCCTGCGTCGTGCTGACGACATCATTGCCCCATTCCCATTTATGCTTTGAGCTGTTCCAGTCGTAGCGCGGGGCGGTGGTGACGCTGGGGCGGTTGCCCGCGCCGTAGCAGACGAGGACGAGCGAACCGGCGTCGCGATACGCCGGATCGGCGGGCGGCGCGTGATGATCGGCGGGGGGCGCATAGCCGCCGCGCGACCCGCCATCCTGGCAATTTTCGGCCGGAACGCCGATGATCGCCGAATAGCGCCCGTCCATCGTCGCCACCGAGATGCAGCGGCCGGTGCGCTGGTTCCACCAGAAGGTGTAGCGTTGGTCGCCGACCGTGTTCGAATGGCGCGACTCATAGCCGCGTGCGAGCAACTGGGTTTCGCCCCCCGCGCCGCGCGCGCCGACCAGATCGGCGACATCGGGCGCCGATTGGGCAAAGGCGGGAACGGATATGACGACGGAGGCAAGAAGCGATAATTGCAAAGCGTGACGCATGGCGGTGACTCCCGTTGCTGAAGCAGTGGCACCCTATCGCACCGCCGTTCGGCCACCAAGTGTCGCCGGGCGACACATAAGGAAAAAATCATTGCGAAGCGGCGCCGGCTGGCTGCCGCCAAACGCTGCGGCCCTCCTTGATGGTTTCCACAACCTTGATGTCCTTGATCGCGTCGACCGGCGTCGTCAGCGGGTTCTTGTCGAGGATGACGAAGTCGGCGAGCAGGCCGGGCTTGATGCGGCCCTTGCGGTCTTCCTCGCGCGCCTGCCACGCGGGGCCGGTGGTGAGCGCCTGTAGCGCGGCATAGGCGTCCAGCCGCTCGCTCTCGCCGCTGACGACGCCGGTGGGCGAGACGCGCGCCATCGAGGTCCAGAGCATGAAGCGCGTGTCGAGCGGGGTGACGCTATAGTCGCTGTGGTTGGACGCGATCAGCCCCGCGGCACGCGCCGAGGCGAAGGGGCTGATGAAATCGACCACTTCGTCCGGGAAGTTGGTGCGGTGGACATCGGCCCAATACCAGCTGTGGTTCGAAAAATAGGCGGGGCCGACGCCGATGCGCCGGTAGGCTGAGAGCTGGTCGCGGCGCTGGAATTGCGAGTGGATGACGACCGGGCGGCGGTCGTCGGCGGCGGTGATGCCGAGCGCGTCGAAGCCCTTGATCGCCATGTCGATCGCCGCGTCGCCATTGGCGTGGACGAAGAGCTGCCAGCCACGGTCGCTGACCTTGCGCGCGAGCGTTTCGAACTCCTGCTGCGTCACGATTGGCTGGCCGTGCCAGGGATGCGCGCCATCGGGACCGCCGCGCGCATAGTCGCGAGTGAAGAAGGCGGTGCGCGCCTGCGGGCTGCCGTCGAGGATGAATTTGATGCCCTGGCGCTTCACGTGGCCCTCGTACGTGCCGAATTGCAGCGCGGGATCGGCGAGCAACGCGTCGAGCCCGGTGAAGATCGGCAGCAAGGCGAGATCGATCTTGAGCCGTTCGCGCGCGGCGGCGCCCGTGAAGAAAGCGAGGTCGGCGGGCTGGGTCGCGCCGTCCTGCGCGTGCGTATAGCCTTCGGCAAAATAGCGCGCCTGCGCGGCGTCGAGCATCGCCAGCTTTTGCTCGGCGGTCGGCTGCGGCAGCGCGGGCAGCAGCCGGTACATCGCCTTTTCGAGCAGCACGCCATTGAGGCGCCCAGCGGCGTCGCGCAGCATCAGCCCGCCGGGTTCGGGCTGGCTCGCGTCAGACAGGCCCGCCGCGGCGAGCGCGGGGCTGTTCGCGACGAGGCCGTGGAGCGAGATGTGGAGCAGCACGATCTTGTGGTCGGGCGACACCGCATCGAGCTCGGCGCGGGTGATGTGGCGTTTATCGGCAAGCGCCTCTTCATTATATTGCCAGACGACGACCCAGCCGCCCTTGGGAATGGCGCGCCGCGCGATATGGTCGCGAACGACGGCTTGCAGGCCGGCGATGTCGGTGACGGGCGGCAGCGCCTTGTCCCAAAGGTCGAGCCCGCCCGCCATCTGGAGCGCGACGGCAAAATGCGAATGCGCGTCGATGAAGCCGGGGAGCATCGTCGCGCCCCGAAGGTCGCGGATCGCAGCGTCCTTGCCCGCCGTCCGGCGCGCCTGTTTCTCGGCGCCGGCGAAGGCGATGCGGTCGCCGGTCGTGACCACCGCCTCGACCACCTGCGGCGTGTCTCCGTCCATCGTGACGATCGGACCGCCGTGGTAGAGCGTCGTTTCCTGCGCGGCGGCGGGCGATGCGGTTGCCACGAGCAACGCAATGGCGGCGGTCAATTTCATGTCTCTCTCCCCTGCAACGCATCGTGCTGAGCGTTGGGGAAGAGGTCAAGCATTGCTGAGCAACCTAATCTTCGTCACCCCCGCGTTCGGGGAATGACGAGAAGGGAAGGGCCCATCAAAGCTGCTGCGGCGGGACTTCGCTGGGACCGCGGCCGGGTTCGTCGATATCGCCGCCGCCCGGGCGGCCGGGGACTTCGGCTGGCTGGCCGGCGGGGTCTTCGAGCGGGGTCGGCTGCACCGGCTGTTCGGGCGGCGACTGCGGTTCGATCGTGTCGGGTTTGGGCTTGGGAAGCGGGTCGGGGTTGCTCGCCATGATCATTCTCCTTGACCCGTTCAACGAACGGACGCGAAGCATGTTCCGCCCGCAGAGTATCGCGCCTTGTGCCCCTTGCCCTCGGCCACGCGTCTGCTATAGCCCCGCGCGGCCCGCACGGGCGTGCGCGGCAGCGCGCGATTTCGTGCACCCGGCCGAAAGACACCTGCGGGCGTGGCGGAATTGGTAGACGCGCTGGTTTTAGGTACCAGTATCGCAAGATGTGGGGGTTCGAGTCCCTTCGCCCGCACCATTCTGCAATGCAGGCCGGGATCATGAGGAACTTCGCCATATTGGCGGGGTTCGGATACGAGATTTTGAGCAAGGATAAGACCAAGGCAATGAAGACCGTCGAAACGCTGAACGAAGGCCTGAAGCGCGAATATCGCGTCACGATCACCGCCAAGGATATCGACGCGCGCGTCGACGACGAGGTGAAGAGCATCGCCCCGACCGTCCGCATGCCCGGTTTCCGCCCCGGCAAGGTTCCGCCGAACCTCATTCGCAAGATGCACGGCGCCGCGCTGTCGGCTGACGCGCTGAACAAGGCGATCGACCAGGGCGTCCGCGACCTGATGGCGAAGGAAAAGCTCCGCCCGGCGCTGCAGCCTGCGGTGACGCTGGCCGACGATTATGAAGCCGGCAAGGACGCCGAGCTGACCGTCGCGCTCGAAGTGCTGCCCGAAATCGAGGCGCCGTCGATCGAAGGCCTGAAGCTCGAACGACTCACCGTTCCCGCCGACGACAAGGCGGTGATGGCCAAGATCGAGGAATTCGCCGCGCAGATGAAGCGCTTCGAGGAAGCGCCGAAGAGCAAGAAGGCCGCGACCGGCGACCAGGTCATCATCGACTTCGCCGGCAGCGTCGACGGCGTCGCCTTCGACGGCGGCACCGGCGAGGACATGGCGGTTGAAATCGGCTCGGGCCAGCTCATCCCCGGCTTCGAGGACCAGCTGGTCGGCACCAAGGTCGGCGACGAAAAGGTGCTGAAGGTCACCTTCCCCGACGAATATCCGGTCGAGAACCTGAAGGGCAAGCCCGCCGAATTCGCGATCACGGTCAAGGAACTGAAGGTTCCCGCCGCGTCGAAGATCGACGACGACTTCGCCAAGTCGCTCGGCCTTGAAAGCCTCGACAAGCTGAAAGAGCTGATGAAGGATCAGGTCGAGCAGGAACATAACGGCCTGACGCGCACCTATATGAAGCGCAAGCTGCTCGACCAGCTCGCCGCTTCGCACGACTTCGACGTGCCGCCGACGATGGTCGAGGCCGAATTCAACCAGATCTGGCAACAGCTGGAGCATGAAGTCAGCCACGAGGAAGATCCCGAAGCGGCGAAGGCCGAACTCGAAAAGGATCGCGACGACTATCATGCGATCGCGGTGCGCCGCGTCCGCCTGGGCCTGCTCCTCTCGGAAATCGGCCAGGCGCATGGCGTGCAGGTGTCGAATCAGGAAATGCAGCGCCTGATCGCGCAGGCCGCGCAGCAGTATCGCCCCGAAGACCGCCAGCGCTTCATCGAATATGTGCAGCAGGACGCGCTCGCCGCGGCCCAGCTGCGCGCGCCGCTCTATGAGGACAAGGTCGTCGACTTCCTGTTCGAAAAGGCCGAGATCAGCGATCGCGAAACCACCCGCGAGGAACTGGAAGCCGCGATCGAAGCCGACGACGATGGCCACGTCCATGGTCCGGGCTGCGGCCACGACCATGATCATGACGCAAAGCCCGCCAAAAAGGCCGCCGCGAAGAAGCCGGCCGCCAAGAAGGACGCGGTGAAGGAAGAGGCCAAGGAAGAAAAGGTCGAGGCCGAGCCCAAGAAGGCGCCGGCGAAGAAGGCTGAAGCTGCCCCCGCCAAGAAGGCCGAGGACAAGCCCGCTGCCGCGAAGAAGGCTGCTCCGGCAAAGGCCGCTGCAGCCGAAAAGGCCGAGCCGGCGAAGAAGGCCCCGGCCAAGAAGGCGGCTGCCAAGAAATAAGGCGAACTGTTCGCCGATCAAAAAAGCCGGTAGGGGGTTTCTCCTGCCGGCTTTTTTTGTCGATGCGGTCGAATCTAACGGGGGACGTTCGGTTTATGGGTCGAGACGGGATGGGAAGCGGGCCGCCGCTGTTTTCGCGCCGAACGCTGATGGTTCAGGGCGCCGCGCTCTTGGCGTTGTTACCCGGCTGCTCGCGTGCGGCCGAAAGCGCACAATCGATGTCGTCCCGCTGGAGCCCGGAAGTCGCCGAATTGATTGGTAAAATCCCCTATGAGAGGATCGAGGTTCCAGGGTCGGAAGCGCTGACGCGCTGGGAAGCGCTTCGCCTCTCGCGGCAGGATGTCTGGCCAGTCGTCGTGGGCGGCGATGACGATCTTGGCCGAATGGCGGAACAGCTGTTGGAGCTCGACGATCGTCCGGTCGAAGCGATCCTCGCGGCGGGCGCGGGGCTGGAACATCCCAAGAGCTTGTGGGATTTGCGCGCCAGAGAGAAAGCCGATTGGGCCGATTATTTAAAGGCGCATCCCGAACTCGGCCCCGAAGGTGAGGAATATGTGGCGGAGCTTGGCGACTGGCCCGCTGTCCCGCCCGACGAAACCGCGTTCACGGTGGCAAACGACATACTCTCCGGCCAGCCCTATCCGCAGGCGCACATCCTTTTGCTGCCCACGACGCGATCCTGGGACGTTCCGGCCTATCTGAAGTGGGGCGGGTGGAACGCGTGTCCGCCCGCCGAGATCCACGTGGCGGCCATGCGGCGTTGGGCGACCAACTATGGTGCCGAGATTGTGGGCATCAGCGGCGATGTCATGAACATCAAGGTACAGCGGCGGCCAACGGATCGCGACGAAGCGATTGCCTTGGCCCGGGAGCAATATGCCTATTGCTCGGATATCGTCGATCAGGGCGTTGGAGGTATCGCGGCGCTGGCGGCGGGATTAATGACCTCGGATTGGTGGTATTTCTGGTGGGATTGACCAAAGCGCGTCAGATCACGTCCATATTGTAACAGTGCCAGCTGAAGATCGCCGCGGCGCCGCGGTGCGGGCGCCAGGGTTCGGCCAGTTCGCGCGCCTGTTTCTCGCTCGGCCGCGCGCCCAATTGGAGGATGCGGCCGACGGCTTCCTGCACCGCAAGATCGCCCGCGGGCCAGATGTCGGGGCGCCCCTCGGCAAAGAGCAGGTAGATTTCGGCCGACCAGCGTCCGATGCCCTTGACGCGTGTGAGCAGCGCGATCGCTTCTTCGTCGTCGGCGGGGAGCGCGTCGAAGGTGAGGTCGCCGTCGAGGATCAGTTGCGCGAGGCTTTTGGCATAGCCCTGTTTCTGCCCCGACAGGCCGCAGGCGCGCAGCGTGTCGAAATCGGCCGCCGCGATCACCTCGGCGGGGCACCCCTCACCGAATTGCGCCTCCAGCTTGTTCCAGATCGAGTTGGCCGCGGCGACGCTGACCTGCTGCCCGACGATGGTACGCAGCAGCGTGGTGTAGCCGGGCGCACGGATGCGCGGTTCGGGATAGCCCGCATGGCCCAGCGCGCGCGCGAAATTGGCGTCGCTCGCCGCGAGCGCGTCGATTCCCGCGTTCAGCTGCTGCTGACTGAGGCCCATCGCGATATTCTCCTTTTGTTCCTGCGTCCGTCTTTAGCAACGCTTGATTTGGGGCGCAACGCGCGACATAGCGCCAGCGACACCAAAGATATGGGGACTAGCATGGCGAAGCTGATTGTCGTGACGCGCGACGGAACCGAGCATGAGATCGAGGGCGACACCAGCCTGACGGTGATGGAAAATATCCGCGACGCCGGCTTCGACGAACTGCTCGCGCTGTGCGGCGGCTGCTGTTCGTGCGCGACCTGCCACGTCCATGTCGAGGCGGGCGCGACCGACCAGCTGCCCGCGATGAGCGAGGACGAGAACGACCTGCTCGATTCGACCACCGACCGCGACGAAGGATCGCGCCTGTCGTGCCAGATTCCGTTCAGCGATGCGCTCGACGGCCTCCGCGTGCGGATCGCCGCCGAGGATTGAGCCTTACTGGCCTGCCGTCGCGACCGCGTAGAGCGCGATCGCCGCGGCGTTCGAGATATTGAGGCTCTCCATCCGCGGCGAGATGGGGAGCTTTGCCAGCACGTCGCAATGTTCCATGACATTGTGGCGCATGCCGTCGCCTTCGGAGCCGAGCACCAGCGCGACCTTGCTGCCGTCGAGCGTTTCGCCCAGCGTTGTTTCGGTGTCGCCCATCAGGCCGATACGCCAATATTGCGCCTCGGCGATTTCCTCCAGCGCGCGCGACAGGTTGACGACGCGCACCCACGGCACGGTTTCGAGCGCGCCCGACGCCGAGCGCGCGATCACGCCGCTTTCGGGCGGGCTGTGGCGGTCCTGCGTGATGATCGCGGCGGCGTCGAAGGCCGCGGCCGAGCGCAGGACGGCGCCGATATTGTGCGGGTCGGTGACCTGGTCGAGGACGATCAGCGGGCGCTTGCTGTCGGCATCGCTTTCTTCCTGCAACAGGTCGCCGAGATAGACGCCCTCGAGCGGGTCGACCTCGATCACCAGCCCCTGATGCGGCGCATCGCGCGCGACGAGCCGCGCAAGATCGGTGACGTCGGCGTAGGAAATGGGAATCACCGGCGGCAGGTCGAGCTGGCCCAATGCTTCGCGCGTGCCCCAGATGCGTTTGACGGTGCGTTCGGGGTTGGCGAGCGCCGCCAATACGGCATGGCGGCCCCAGAAACGGATGGCCTGTCCGCGCTGGTTCTGGCCGGCGGGGCGACGGTGACGAGAAAATTGCCTCATGCGCGCGCCTTTCCCATGACTGGCATTGACAGGCAAGCCTCGTTTCGCCATTGGACCGCTTCCCAAAGCGGGCCCCAATGGACAGGTGGCCGAGTGGTTAAAGGCAGCAGACTGTAAATCTGCCCGGTTTTCCGTACGCTGGTTCGAATCCAGCCCTGTCCACCACCCTCCGGTCCGAGGGCATCCCAAAAATCCCTAGAAATGGCAGAAAACCTAGCGTATACTCGCTTGGCTCGGTCCTCTGCATCCCATTCCATATCACTGCAGCGCAGTGAAAACTGTGGGAGGAATGTGGGGATAGATTTTTTGACCTTCGAGAATCGGCCTCCCAAGTGTGGGGAGAGAATTTGGGGTTAACCCTATGAAAAAGCTTACAGCTTTGGCAATTAAGGCAGCTATGACACGTCCTGGTACATACCAAGACGGCGACGGGCTGTTTTTGAAGGTGAACAAAAGCGGTGGAGCGTATTGGCTTTTGCGTCTGCAACGTGACGGCAAGCGTCATGACATCGGCTTGGGCAGCGCCAAATTGTTATCGCTCTTGGAGGCTCGTCAAAAGGCCAACGAACTTCGCAAGGCCGTAAAGATCGATCGTCGCGATGTACTGGCGGAAAGAAAGAGCGAAGCTGCCGCCAAGGTGACATTCCGCGAGGCGGCCCGCCAATATCATATGGAAAATGCGGCGGGATGGAAAAGCGCCAGCTATGCGCGGCAATGGCTTGCCAGCCTCGAGACTCACGCTTTTCCGAAATTGGGCGATGTTGCGACCGGAGGAATCGCCGCGGCGGACATCATCGATGTGCTGTTGCCGATCTGGCAGGAGATTCCCGAAACGGCGCGTCAGGTGCGCAACCGAATCTGCGTCGTCCTGGATTATTCACACGCGAAAGGCTGGCGCTCCACCGAAGCTCCCTCGGGCAACAGCAGCCTGAAAGCCGGGCGCGGACTGCCCCGCCAGGTGAAATCGCGCGAGAATCGCAAGGCGATGCCTTACAGCGCGATGCCCCACTTCATCGCGGCTTTGCATCGCAAGCCGGCATTCGGGCGGTTGGCGCTCGAGCTGTTGATTCTTACGGGCGTGCGCAGTCAGGAGGTTCGGCTCGCGACATGGTCCGAATTCGATTTGGAAGGGCGCCTCTGGACCGTTCCGGCCGATCACATGAAGCGGGGCAACGCGCACATGGTGCCGCTGTCTGACGCCGCGCTGGCGGTGCTCGCCAAAGCGAATGCCTTCCGCCTTCCTGATACCGATGTTGTTTTTCCGGGCGTAGCGGGAAAGCCGATGTCCGATATGACGCTGCTCAAAGTGCTGCGCGACATGAGCGAGCCGTTCCATGTGCATGGCTTTCGCTCCACATTCACCGACTGGGCGGCCAACGAAGACTTCGCCGACGCCGTGGTCGAGGCCGCGCTGGCTCACAAGACACCCGACGCGGTGCAGGCAGCCTATCGCCGTACAACTTATCTCGGCACACCAGCGCAGCCGGGCGCGCGTGTCAGGCTGATGGAGGCGTGGGGTAACTATTGTGCCGGCGGCGTCGTCGCACCGGAAAATACGGCTTCGCCGGCCTAAACTGAGCTCGGCGTCAATTGAGCGCACACTGGCGGCGGCAGGCTGCCGCCAGAGGTCGCACGTTTGCTTGGGTTGCCGCGCGGCGCTCTTGGCTCGCTGATCTTGTCGGGGCAGCGGCTAAGCACATCTGCGCGCGCACGCCGTCCCGCCTGCGGCTTCGCCAAGGGCGCGTCTGTTCTCCGATGTTGACGCCGCGCTGACCGCACGGCGGCGTTGCCGTTGTGCCGGCCACGGACAGCGGGCCGTTCGGCGCACGGCTATGGGACCGCTCGGCCGTCGCGCAAGCCGGGCGATGCCCGGCTCTTACACTTCGTTGCAGCCCTTCGGGTGCGCGCAGTCCTTTGGCGCGGTCCCGTCGCCTTTTCTCGCCGCCCGCCCCGCCGTCCGGGGCCGGCTGTGGTTGAAGAGAGAAGGAAGAACGCCATGAAGCTGGATTTCATTGAACTGGGCAACCTGTCCATCGCAGCCGCCAATATGCGCGGGAAGGGGAAAGACCCCGACGTCGCAGACCTTATGCCGAGCATTCGCGCGCGGGGCGTGCTCGTTCCGCTGCTGGTCCGTCCGAACTGTGCGGACGGTCATTACGAGATCGTCGCGGGGCGTCGGCGTTTTACCGCCGTCGGCGCCGTGGCGCGTGAGGGTGGGGCGGTACGGCCCATTCCTTGCGCCATTCTCGACGAGGGCGACGATGCCGATGCGCTCGAAGCGTCGATGCTCGAAAATCTTGCGCGGGTGCAGCCCGACGAGGTCAGCCAGTGGGAAGCGTTTGTCGCGCTCGTCAAGGCGGGGCGCAGTGTAGAGGAGGTCGGGGATAGTTTCGGGTTCGAGCCGCGCGCGGTGAAGCGCATTCTCGCGCTCGGCAATCTGCTTCCGCGTATCCGCACCCTCTATCGCGGCGGCGAGATCGATGCGGGCACCGTCCGGCATCTGACCCTTGCTTCCAAAAGCCAGCAGAAGTCATGGCTGGCGCTGTTCGACGATGAGGGCAGTTATTGCCCGACTGGCCATCAGCTGAAAGCGTGGCTGTTCGGCGGCACCGCCATCGCGGTGAAACACGCGCTGTTCGATGTTGCGGAAACGAAACTCGCTATCGTGTCGGACCTGTTCGGCGAGGACAGCTTCTTTGCCGACGGCGATGCCTTCTGGTCGGCGCAGACCGCCGCCATCGAAGCGCGCAAGGCCGAGTATCTCGAAGCGGGGTGGTCCGATGTCGTTGTCATGCCGCGCGGCGACTGGTTCCGCTCGTGGGACCATGCCCATGCAGGCAAGCGCAAGGGCGGTCGTATCTATGTCGAGGTGCGCGAGAGCGGCGAAGTGACCTTCCACGAAGGGTTCGTCACCGCCAAGGAAGCGAAGCGGCTTTCGGGCGGTAGCGCGGACGGCGAGGGCGATACAGGGCTTGCGAAGCCGGTGCGTCCCGAGGTGTCGGGTCCGCTCAATGCCTATATCGATCTTCATCGCCATGCGGCGGTGCGCGCCGATCTGGCAGGACAAGGTGGAGTCGCGCTAAGGGCGATGCTCGCGCACATCATCTCGGGCGCCGACCTGTGGCGCGTCGATGTCGAGGCCCAGCGAGCGCCGAAGGAAGATATTGCCGAAAGCGTCGAGGGCTGCTCCGCCGAGGCGGCGTTCGACCTCAAGCGCCGCGCGGTGCTCGACGTGCTCGGCTTCGATCCGGAAGCGCCCACCGTCACCGGAAGGCCGCTCCATCGTCCCCCTTTTGCGCCGCTATTCGCGCGGCTGCTCGAATTGCCCGATCCGCTGGTGATGGAGATTGTGGCAATCGTCATGGGCGAGACGCTACAGGCCGGAAGCGAGGCGGTGGAGATGATCGGCCTCCATCTCGGCACCGACATGCGCCAGCACTGGTCGGCGGACGCGGCCTTCTTCGACCAGCTTCGCGACCGCGAAGTGCTGCTCGCCATCACCGGCGAGGTCGCGGGACCGGAGGTTGCGGCGGCGAACGCGGGTGAGAAGGGCAAGGCGCTGAAAGCGATCATCGCCGATTGCCTTGAGGGCACGAACGGTCGGACGAAGGCTGAGCCATGGGTGCCACAGTGGATGGCTTTTCCGCCTTCGGCCTATACGGCGCGTGGCGGAGTGGGCAGCGTCAAATCGGCGCGGCGGGTCGCGCACGATCTTGCGGTTCCCGCTGCTCCCGAACCCGAGGGCGAAGACGAACAGCCGTTGGCAGCATGAAATGACGGTGGGCGGCTTCGGTCGCCCGCCTCAATTTCTGCGGAGCAAAATGGCGCGTCGGCCTTGTGGGCCGGCGCGGTGTTCATGATTTTTCGCGCGCCATCGCCGCAAGCGGCGCCGTCGCGCGGTTCGGCCAAAGAAAAGGGCGACGCGAAGTTGCCTTCGCGCCGCCCATACGAGGATGCTGCATCCTTCGCCCCACCGTCCCTGACTTGCCGGGGTCGCTAATCGCCAAGCCCGGACGGAAGTTGCCGAGCCCGATAATGTCGGCTGGGCGACCTGCATTGTACGAAAACGCCAAACCGTATGTGTCCGGCATGATTTTCTTACCTTGCGAATGATCCCGAAGCGATCGCGATTGCCAGCTCGTCCTAGGCCGTTCCCTAGGCAGCCACGAAGCGCTTGCAGATCGCTTTTCTCACTCAAATGTCGATGTTTGATCGTTTCCACCAATGGCGCAGGCTCGCTCCACCGGCTTCGCAGGACAATCCCGGCGACAGGCGATTGGACCTGGACCGGCGCCGCGTCCCGCGAAAGTGCGTCGGCGCGATTATGTCCCCGCGTGCTGCGCACGCTCCTCGCGGCCGCTTCGCTCCAAATAATCGCGACGCCGCACTCCTCCGCTTCGCTGCGGCCCTGTCGGGTTCGCGGAACGCCTCATGCGCCGGTCCCTGGTCCGCCCATGCCGCGGGGATGGTCCCGCGGTACAATGAAGGAGACGACCAATGGCAGCTATCGGCTTTGTGAACGGCACCATCGACACGGGTTTCGTGGGCCAGCTCAAGACTCTCTCGATCCGCGCGGCGATCGAGATCCGGACCAACCGCTCCAAGAGCGGCGATGTCCAGCCCGACTATCGGGTCTGGTCTGAAGGCGTCGAAATCGGTGCCGGCTGGATCCGCGTCGGTCAGGTTTCGGGCGAACCCTATGTGTCGCTGAGCCTCGCCGCTCCCGAGTTCGGACCGCGCCGGCTTTATGCGAACCTCGGCCGCGCCGCCGGGCAGGATGGCGAGGATGGTTACGCCCTCATCTGGAACCCCGCCGACTGAGGCGAGCTTCCACCCCGCATCGCTTCGGCGATGCGGGGCTTTGGCGTGCCTGGTGTTTCAGATGGGGCCGCCGTCCGGGCTAGAAACTAGGTCGGCGAGCGTGAAGGACGCGGGATTGCGGAGCCACATGTTGATCTCGCTGGCGCGCCAGCCGCAGCAGCGTGTCGCGAGCTTGTGCTGCGGCGGGAAGGTGCCAGCGGCGATCTTTCGGTAGAGGGTGGCGCGGCTGAGCCCGGTGAGATCGAGGACTTCATTGAGGCGCATGAGGCGGAGGGGGGACTGATAAGTCATGCGGTGTTTCTCCATATGCTGGGGGATCATACGTCGACGTGAGATCATAGAAGGGGATCGAGTAGGCCTACGTCAACACCGCAGAAATCCGCCGTTTTTGGCGTCGTACGTTGGCGTAGTGCTGTGGGCATCCATGGGCGTCCGTGGAGGTTTGCGGGCTGTATTGGCGTAGCGCGAACTTTTTTTCTCACAGCGTCTCGCGCACCACAGCGCCCGGGGAAAATGAGGCCGTCGGCGACGGCCGCGCCCGAAATGACGCGCCGTGTCCGGCACGGCGATGTTCTGATTCGCTTGGGATGAGGGCGCCGCTGGCGCGCATGCGGACGCCGCGTCGCGGCGGCGTTGTCTGTCCCGGCACGGCGGGGACGGAGGTGGGCGTCACTCGCCTTAGCCCCGCCCGGCCGGGCCGCAACCCTGCGGGTCCTGCTCTTCGTTCCGGTCCTGCGGATGCGGACCGCCCGATGATGCGGGTCTGCCGGCTCCTTCCTGCCGCCCACCTCCGCCCCCTTCCGGGCCGGGGTGCGGTTGGCGGGAAGGAGAAATGACATGCGTAAGGAAAGGATCGAGATGGCAAGCCTCTATTCCGAGGTCACGAACCGGATCGTCGACGAACTCGAAGAAGGGCGGCTGCCATGGGTGCAGCCTTGGGATAGCGCGTCTTGCGGATGCACGATGCCGCAGAATGCGGGAACGACGCGCAAATATAGCGGGATCAATGTGCTGATCCTGTGGGCCGAGGTTGTCGCCAAGGGCTATACGTCGCAGCGCTGGCTGACTTACCGGCAGGCCGAGACCGCAGGCGGCAATGTCCGGCGCGGCGAGAAAGGCACGGTCATCTGCTATGCCGACCGGTTCACCCCGAAGGCGGAAGCCGAAGCCGCGCGCGGCGAGGATCGTGAGGCGCGGCAGGTGGCGTTCCTTAAGCGATTTGTCGTGTTCAATGTCGACCAGTGCGAGGGACTGCCCGACGGCTCTATCGCTCCGATGGTCAGCCCCGATCCGGTGCTCGCCATTGCCGAGGCCGATACGCTGATTGCCGCGTCTGGGGCGCGGTTCCACACCGGCGGCGGTGAAGCTTTCTACAGCCCCAGCTATGACTTTGTGCAGGTGCCGCCGCAGGCGGCATTCCACGAGCCGATCAACTGGTATCGCACCGCGCTGCACGAGCTTGGCCATTGGACCGGCAACCGCAGCCGTTTGGACCGCGACCAGAAGGGCTGTTTCGGATCGGAGAGCTATGCCAAGGAAGAACTTGTCGCCGAAATGGCGTCGGCATTCACCTGCGCATCGCTCGGCATCGCGCCGACGGTCAGGCATGCCGATTACATCGCGTCATGGCTGTCGGTGCTGCGCGGCGACGAGAAGGCGATTTTCCGCGCCGCCAGTCAGGCGAGCAGGGCGGCGGACTTCCTTCTGGCCTTTGCAGGAGCGGCGCAATGAGCGCGCCCACGAGCCGCGAGGACCGGCTTCGCCTGTGGCGCGCCGAGCGCGCTGTCGACCGGATGGAGGAAATGGACCGCAAGGTCTTCCTCGCGATCCGTGTCGAGGAATTGAGCTATTCGGAAATCGCACAGCGCTTCGGCATCACCGTCGCCGATGTCGAATGGCATTTTGTCGGAAGCCTTCGCGTCCTCATGACTGCAATGGACGAAAAGGATCCATGGTGGTGGCGTTTCCGGCTTTGAGGACGGCGCGAAGGCCGGATGGCGCTTGCCATCCGGCCTTCGCAATTACAGGGTGATAACAATGAGAACCGATCTCGATCATCTGCCCGCGAACAAGCAGCGCGAACTCGAGCGCGTGAAGCAGATCATCTTCGAGGAATTTGCCGACAGCATCGCGCTCGCGACGATGAGCTGGAAGAAGAAGGGCCGGATCGACAAGATCATCCTCTACGGCAGCTATGCGCGCGGCGGCTGGGTCGACGAGCCGCACACCGCCAAGGGCTATCGTTCGGACTTCGATCTGCTCATTATTGTCAGCGACAAGCGCCTCACCGACAAGGTCGAGTTTTGGCCGAAGATCGAGGATCGGCTCGACCGCGAACTGGCGATCGATAAGACGCTGCACACGCCGGTGAACCTCATCATTCATACTATGCAGGAAGTGAACGATGGCCTCGCGCATGGCCGCTATTTCTTCATGGACATCGCGAAGGACGGCATCGCCCTCTACGAATATGACGACAAGGAATTGCACAAGCCCAAGCCGAAGACGCCCGATGAGGCGCTCGACATGGCGCAGGAGTATTTTGATGAGTGGATACCCGGCGCAGCGAGTTTCTTAAAAGGGTACCGCTTCTATTTGGAAGAACGAGACTGGAAGAAAGCGGCGTTTCTTCTACATCAGGGCACGGAGAGCCTCTATCACGGCGTTCTTCTGGTCTGCACCTTCTATACGCCGCATGTCCACAATCTGGGCTTTCTGCGTACCCAGGCAGAACGCCTTGATATGCGGCTCGTCGATGTTTGGCCGCGCGAACTGAAATCGGATCGCAGGCACTTCGAGAAGCTCAAGGAAGCCTATGTGAAGGCGCGCTACTCGAAGCACTACCGCATCACCGAAGAGGAATTGCGCTGGCTTGGGGCGCGCGTCGAAGAACTCGGGCGGGTCGTGCATGCCATTTG
Organism: Sphingopyxis sp. H115; assembly: GCF_001468465.1. Lineage (GTDB taxonomy): Bacteria > Pseudomonadota > Alphaproteobacteria > Sphingomonadales > Sphingomonadaceae > Sphingopyxis. The sequence continues at coordinate 57,588 of NZ_LNSA01000003.1, read as the reverse complement.
TTCGGAGCGGCTCGAACAGCTTCGCCGCACGGCTGGGCGACTGCCGCCAGAATAGCGCGGCATGATTTATTCCATTTGCGAGAACTACGTCATTTGTCCGAAAGGGAATGTGGCGCTAAGGGACAACCGAAGTGGTTAGACCTCGAAGGAAAACGCAAATGGAAGATGCCGAAACGCTGGTCACGCTGACCGCCGATATTGTCGCCGCCCACGTCAGCAACAACAGCGTCGCGATTTCGGACATCCCGCTTGTCATCCGTTCAGTGCATGAAGCGCTGTCCGGTCTGTCTTCCAAGGTTGAGCCCGAACCCGAGCCGCAGCAGCCTGCCGTGTCGGTCCGCGCGTCGATCAAACCCGATTATATTGTCTGTCTCGAAGACGGCAAAAAGCTCAAGATGATGCGCCGCCATTTGATGACGCATTATGGCATGACGCCTGAAGATTACCGCGCGAAATGGAACCTGCCGAAGGATTATCCGATGGTCGCGCCCAACTATGCCGAAACGCGCCGTGCACTTGCGAAGCAGATTGGTCTCGGCACCAAGGGGCGCGGCGGGGGCCGTAAGCCCGCAACGCACGGCCGCGCCAAAGCGAAATAGCGCTCGCTACTGCCCGCGATAGGGCTCGCACGCGATCCCGTCATTGTCTGCATCGAGGTCATCGCGATAGCCCGGCTCGCTCCGATAAATCGGTGCCGAGCCAGCTGCGCGCGCGTCGTCGCAGCGTCGCCAATAATCACCCTCTTTCGGTTCGCGCGCACGAGCCATCCCGGTCGCTACCGCCGCGTCACTCGCCGCCGACATTAATTGCGTGCGTCCTTCGGGGGTGGTCGCGGCGGAGCCTAGGCCGACGACCGCGCCGACCACCCCTGCGCCGACGAGAAAATTGACGGCCGAATTCTTCGGCCGGCGTCTCCCTTTATGCTGCTGCCATTGCCGTGCCATGCCCGGATCATGACAGCCGAAGGTAAATCTCCAGTAAGGGAGCCTTACAGGTCGGTCGCTGCTGCATCGAAGGCGCGCTGCCCGCGCCGTCGCCAGAGCAGCAATTGCTGCTCGCGCGCTTCGCTGCGTAGCGTTGCCGCCGCCTCGACGAGCAGGCCGAGCAGGACCGCGCGATCGTCACCGGTCAGCTCAACGAGGTCGGCCTTGGCGATGAGCCCGCCCAGCTCGATCAGCTGGCGCGTGCGCTCGCGGCGCTTCACCTGCCACGCCCGCGTGTCATGCCGCGTCCGCTTCGCCTGCAGGCGGTTGCGCGCTTGAACCGTCCGGCGATGCGCCGCCCGCGCTGCGGCCAGCTCCCTTGCGAGCGCGGGCGCTGTCGCCCCGAAAGAAGCTCGCGCCGCTCTTGCGCCACGTCTCCTTTCGCGTCGCGTCCGCGCCGACCGCGTCGAGCAGCGCGCCCGCGAGCAGCTCGATCGATAGGATGTCCGCGCCTGTCGAAATCACCAGCTCGCCGAGCTGGCTTTGCTTCTTCGTCTTGAGCGCCTTCGCCTTGTCGGTGAGGGCCTGGAGTTCGGCGTCAAAATCGCGGGGTTTGCGCATCGTCTGTCCTTCCATGTTCCTGGGGTCGGACGAACCAGCTATGCCGAGTCTCAACGTCGTTCAAGTAGCTGAAATCTTGTGAGAAGCTGTGATCCCGAGCGCGATGAAATCGTGTGAGGGCGCGCTTATACGTCGTGCCGACGTGCTCGTTTTGCTGTAAATGGATAGCCCTCATGGCGATCTATCATTTCTCGGCAAAAGTCATTTCCCGCGCCGCGGGCAGCAGCGCGGTCGCCGCGGCCGCCTATCGCTCGGCCGACCGGCTCCATGACGAGCGGCTCGGCCGCAGCCATGACTTCTCGAACAAGGCGGGCGTCGTTCACAGCGAGGTGATGCTGTCAGAGGGCGCTGACGAGCAGTGGCGCGATCGGGAACGACTCTGGAACGATGTCGAGGCGGCCGAGCTCCGGAAGGACGCGCAGCTTTCCCGTGAAGTCGAGTTCGCGATCCCGCGCGAGATGACGCAGGAACAGGGCATCGAGCTCGCTCGTGATTTTGTACAAGCCGAGTTCGTCGACCGGGGCATGATCGCCGATCTCAATGTCCATTGGGATATCGGTGCCGACGGGCTGGCGAAGCCGCACGCGCATGTCATGCTGACGATGCGCGAGATCAGGATCGGCGAAGACGGATCGGCCGAGTTCGGCGCCAAGGTCCGCGACTGGAACCGCACCGAACTGTTGACCCATTGGCGCGAAGCCTGGGCGGAACACGTCAACACCCGCTTAGCCGAGCTCGATATCGACGCGCGCGTCGATCATCGAACCTTGGAAGCACAGGGCATCGACCTCGAACCGCAGCACAAGATCGGCCCGGCGGCGTCGCGCATGGCAGCCGAAGGGCTGGAAGCCGACCGGCTCGCCGAGCATATCGAGATCGCGCGGTCGAACGGAGAGAAGATCCTCGCCGATCCGGGCATCGCGCTCGACGCGATCACGCACCGTCAGGCGACGTTCACGAGCCGCGACCTCGCGATGTTCGTGCACCGGCATAGCGACGGCAAGGAGCAGTTCGACGCCGTCATGTCGGCGGTCAAATCGTCGCCTGAGCTCGTGGCGATCGGTCAGGATGGACGCGGCGATGATCGGTTCACGTCGCGGTCGATGATCGAGACCGAAGAACGGCTTGAGCGGGCGACCGCCACGCTCGATGCGCGGCGTAATCATGCCGTTGCCGAGCGCCATCGCGAACGGGCGCTGGCGAATGCCTCGGCGCGGGGCCTCGAGCTCTCCGCCGAACAGCGCAGTGCGTTCGAACATGTCACATCGGCACGCGGCGTCAGCAATGTCATCGGCTATGCCGGGACGGGCAAGAGCGCGATGCTCGGCGTTGCCCGCGAGGCCTGGGAAGCGGCGGGCTATCAGGTGCAGGGCGCCGCGCTGTCAGGCATTGCCGCGGAAGGCTTGGAGCATGGCTCGGGGATCGGCTCACGGACGCTCGCAAGTATCGAGCATCAATGGGCGAATGATCGCGAGCGGCTGACTGACAAACATATCCTCGTCATCGATGAAGCCGGCATGGTCGGCACGCGGCAGCTCGAGCGTGTCGTGTCAGAAGCCGAACGCCAAGGCACGAAGGTCGTTCTTGTTGGCGACCCCGAGCAGCTCCAGGCGATCGAGGCTGGTGCCGCGTTCCGTGCCGCCGCCGAGCGTCATGGAGCCGTCGAGATCATGGATATCCGCCGCCAGCAGGAGGACTGGCAGCGTGACGCGACGCGCGAGCTTGCCACCGGGCGGACCGGCGAGGCGATCGGGCACTATGCGGATGCTGGCTTTGTCCACGTCGCCGACACACGCGAAGCTGCTCGCGCGGAGCTTGTCGATGCGTGGGATCGTGACCGGCAGGCCTATCCGGATGCGAGCCGGATCATCCTGACCCACACCAATGACGAGGTCCGTGAGCTCAACGAGGCGGTGCGTGAGCGGCTGAAAGCGGGCGAGGCGCTCGGCAATGAGGTTGCGCTCAATGTCGAGCGCGGCGAGCGCGCTTTTGCGGAAGGCGACCGCATCATGTTCCTCAAGAATGAACGTGACTTGGGTGTGAAGAACGGGTCGCTCGGTAGCGTCGAGAGCGTCGGCCCGGCGCGCATGGCAGTAACGCTCGACGACGGGCGGCGCGTGGCGTTCGATCTGAAGGACTACGCCCATGTCGATCACGGCTATGCGGCAACGATCCACAAGGCGCAGGGCATGACGGTCGATCGGGTGCAGCTACTGGCGACGCCGGGCATGGATCGGCATGGTGCCTATGTGGCCCTGTCGCGGCATCGCGAGGCGGTCGACGTCCATTATGGCAAGGATGACTTCGCCAGCCAGTCGAAGCTTGTGCGCACGCTTGGCCGCGAGCGTGGCAAGGATATGGCGAGCGACTATCGGGTTCGGGAGACCGCGCAGGCGGCAGAGCCCAAGTGCAGCATGTTCGACGGGCTTAAGCTCACCGTCTCGCGCGAGCCGTTGCGGGAGGAGGTGCCGAAGCTGCGGCGAACCGTCGGGCTCTCGGACGTCCGCGTCAGCGCCCGCGCCCTCGATACGGCCGCGGCCCCGTCGGCGCTCGACAAGGCGGTCGAGCGCTTTGCGCGGGTGACGAAGGAGATCGTCGATGTCCGGCGCGCCGGCGGGAAGGAACTGCCGCACGAGCTCGATGCCTACAGGAAGGCCCGGCAGGATCTCGATGCGCTTCGGCCTGGCGGCGCGCGCGATCTGCGCGAAGCGTTCGGGAAAAGCTACCAGCTGGCCAGCGAGGCAGCGGCAGGACGGACCACGGGCGCGATCGCGGCGATGGACAGCGCGGTCGCGGTCCGGGCCGCCGAACGTGCCGCCGAGCGCGCGGCCGCCGAGCGCGCGGCCCGCGAGCAGGTGCGGCAGGCGGCTGCGGCAAGGCGGCTCACCGCCGAGGCCGAGAAGCGCGCCGAGCTGTTCGTCGCCTCGTGGAAGAAGGAAAGTGCGCTGGCGCGCAAGGCGCCAACCTATGCCGCGCGGGACGAGGCGCGCGCCAACCTCAACGACATGGCGAAGAGCCTGCACCGGGACCCGCAGCTCGAGTCGCTGCTACAGAATCGACGCGCGGACCTTGGCCTGAAACCCTCTGCGACAGGATCGTTGTCTCACGATCTCCAGCAATATCTCGGGCGTGGACGCGGCATGGGTATCTCGATGTAAGCTGCTCCCATGACCCAGAAATCAGCCCGCACCCCGCCCGCCGCCGATGCCGCCAAAGCCTTCGAAGAGCTGCGCCATGAAATCTCCCTGCAGCGAACCGCGATCCAAGGCCTCACATCAGCGAAGGAAAAACTTCCCGACTATTTGCCCACCTTGCGCGATATCGCCTCCCGTCTCGGCGAGATCGAGGAGCACATCAAAAGCATCGACGGGAAGCCAGCGATGCAGCTCACGCCGCGAACGATCGCTATGGAGATACACGAAGCTTTGATGAGCTACCGAGCCGATGACGCCAAATCGATCGGCGAAGCACGCGACACCTTGGCGCGCACACTTGGCCGTGTCGAGGGCATGATCAAGCAGCGCCGCTCGACCGAAGAGCAGGACTGGTGGGTCACCTGGGCGGCAACCGGTGGTCTTTTGTTCGGATTATTCCTGGCGCTGATCGGCGTCGCAGTTTTGAATTAGCCGGCTCAAGGGTACTGTCAGCTTTGCGCCCGAAGTCGGTCGTTCGATCATCGATTTGGATGCGCTTCAAAGCAGTCATTCTGCCGATGCGCGAGCCGGTTTTAGATCATTGCGGTTGCATGAAGAGTCCGCTCGCGATAACTGATTACGAGCGGCAGGGCGTCGCCGCAATTTTCAGGGGGCACCATGAGCGACGGTAGCGGCAAAACCGTGCTTCATTCCCGATTCCGCCCCAATCTACTGCGCTGAACCAAATGATCCCGTTCAAGGATATCATAGCGGAGCACGGGGGGGACCCAGCCTGCTTCCTCAACTTTGATGATGAGGGTGACCAAGTTCACCTCTTGCCTTACGCCACGCTGTCAGCAGCACGATCAACAGGGAAGACCGATCCAATTTCGGCACTGATGGGCGTGTACGAGTGGCAGAGCGGGCCATTGTTTATGCTTGTCGATGGCGACGCGGTGACGGGTGACCCGGAGGGATTGGCGCGTCTCCGGCGCTTGGTCGCCATGCGCGGCGACGCCCCGTACATCGCGGTGCTCCAGATGGGAAGGCTCAGCTTTCACAGCGTCGGCCTGGACAACGAATCCTTCGACGCAACGCGGGCAATTTCCGAAGAGCTGGACGACCTTGGCATGGTCATCCCATTCATCGCTAATACACGGCCGAATGCGTCGTCGCGTCAGGTCTGGATCAGCGACGTAATTTTGAACCTTTTGACGGCAGCGCTTGATGCCCTCGTGGCTCTGAAAATCGACGACGGGGACGCTATTTCGCTAGTGGGGCGAGCGCTATTTACGCGCTTCTTGGCTGATCGCGGGCTGTTGCCCGGCACTGTTAGCCAAGCTTGCGATGGCGGAATCAACCACCTTTTCGACAGCGCTGCAAGCGCGGCAAAGGTGTCGGTCTGGCTTGATGAAACGTTCAACGGGGATTTCCTGCCGCTGTCGGATGCCAGTATCCACTCCATTCCGGAAGCGGCGTTCCAGACCGTTGGAAACATCATGCGGCGGGCCCCGGACGGGCAATTGCCGATCGAATGGGCGGAGGATTGGGCAAGGCTCGACTTTGCACACATCCCCGTGGGGGTTCTGAGTCAAGCTTATGAGCGCTACTTGGGCCGGCACCAGAAGGACAAGCAGCGTAAGGAGGGCAGCTACTATACCCCAAGGCACATCGCCGATCTTATGGTTCATGCGACGTTCGCGACCTTGCGGCGCGAAGGCGTAGCGCACACGGCGAAAATATTGGACCCGGCGGCGGGGGCGGGAGTTTTTTTGATCACCGCGTTTCGGCAAATCGTAAAAGAGCGTTGGCAGCATGATGGCAAACGGCCCGATACGAAGGCTCTCCGCCAGATTCTCTACGATCAAATCCGCGGATTTGATATCAATGACTCCGCGCTGCGCTTCGCGGCACTTGGTCTTTATTTAATTTCGATCGAACTCGATGCTGCACCCAAGCCTGTCGAGAAGCTCAAGTTCAGCCGCGATCTTCGTCAGACCGTCATTTTTGAACTCGGTCAGAGCGACGAGGCAGCAGATGGCAGCCTCGGAAGTTTGGGCGACCAAGTAGGCCCCGAGCACGCTGGCCAATATGATCTGGTGATCGGGAACCCGCCCTGGTCTTCCGCAACAGGTCTCGCCGACTGGCCATCGGTCATCAAGCGAACAGCTCAGATCGCCCGCGAACGATTGAACGACCGGATCGCGGCGCCGCTTCCCAACGAAGCGCTTGATTTGCCATTTGTCTGGCGCGCCATGGAATGGGCGAAACCGGACGGACAGATCGCCTTCGCCTTGCATGGTCGCCTGCTATTCCAACGTGGCGAAGGCATGGACAAGGCGCTTGCGGCGCTCTGCCGGGCTATCGATATTACCGGTGTGGTGAACGGCGCAGAGGTTCGCCAATCGCAGGTTTGGCCCAAAGTGGCTGCGCCATTTTGTTTGTTCTTCGCTCGCAATCGGTGCTCCGCCGCGGGCGCCGCTTTTCGGTACGTCAGCCCCCATCTAGAAGGCCCACTTACTGCCAGCGGAGGGTGGAGGATCGACCCGACCAATACCGAAACCATCGCAATCGACGAGCTAAGACAAAGACCCGAGCTACTGAAAATCCTGTTTCGGGGCACGCGGCTCGACCTCGACATCTTCGAGCGATTGTCCGCGACGCAATTTTCGACATTTGGAGAATATTGGCAGGGTCTGCATGGCGGTACTGTCAACCAACCGAACTGCGCCGGAAAAGGCTTCGGAAATCTCTTTGAAGGTAGCAGGCCCAATCCCCTTGAAGACCATCTGCCCGGCTATTCCGCGGAGAAAATGCTCGACTTGCCTTTACTGGATCACGAGGCGTTTCGCGGCGTGCTCTTGGACACGTCGAGCTTCCGACTGTTTCGTGATCTGGGCATGCCGCGTCTCGATCAGCGGCGCTCGCTGAGCCTTTATACTGGGCCGATGCTGCTAGTGAAAAAATCCCCCGACGCCAGAGACGGGCGGATCAAGACAGCCGTTTCGCTAGAAGACCTGACATTCAACCAAAGCTATTACGGCTACACCGCGCATCGGCAGGAATCGGCCGCCGATCTGGTCAAATATCTTTGCCTGATCATCAGTAGTAAAATCGCGCTCTGGCACGCCTTGATCACAAGCGGGGGCTTCGGTGTTGAACGCGACCCGGTCGAGAAATTTGTTATCCAAGAAGCTCCGTTGCTGCCTTTCGAGACGCTAACGGCAGAGAATCGCGCATGCGCTACCGCGCTTTTTGCTGAGCTCGCAGACGCCGAAACACCCGAGGTTTGGCAGAAAGTCGACGAGTGGGTGGGGTCACTGTTCAATCTCACACCCGATGACATTCAGGTGATCTCCGATACACTCGCCTTTGCGCTCCCCTTCGGCAAAAACCGAATCGCAGCTCGGGCGCCCGTTGGCGCACTTGCTCGAGCAGCTTTCTCCGAGCGGTTGGAAGCTGAGCTAGCTCCTTGGGGTGAGAATTTCGGTCGCCAGTTTACTATCACGGCTGTGGAGGCGCCGCCTTTGTCGCCTTGGCAATTTATCGCGGTTGCAGCCGGCGCAGGGGAGAGAAAGGCGTCGGCCGATCGGCCGCTTATGGAAGCGATGCGGCATATGGCAGACACGATGTCCGCAAGCGAACTCCTGTATTGGGATGAGCAATTGGATTGCCTCTTCGTAGGCCGGCTTAATCAGGCGCGCTATTGGTCGGTTAGCCAAGCGCGTCTCGTTGCGCGGCGCATTATTTGGGATAATGTCGATTTTCTGTCGGGCAGGCGCACTACATAATATGGCGGTCAAGCAGGCGCGCCCCAACCATATAGCGGAGCTAACCAGCGGTGTGCGTTTGCCTCTGGTTCAGATCGACGATCGTCATTTGAAGATCATCCTCGAGACGATCTCGCTGGCATGGCATGAGCTTCTCGCCAATGGAGCTCCGGCTTTGCTTAGCGGAGACGAGGCTGAGGTCAACGCCCTCCTCGAGCCACGACTCAATCATTTCTGCCAAACACAGAAGCTTTGGAAGGATCTGGTCCACTCAGTGCACCGGGGCCGGGAGTCGATGAGCTATAACGGCGCCAAAATCGAAGGGCGACCCGATCTGTCGCTCGTATTCACCGTCGGCAACCGCAATTTCCCATTCTTAGTCGAGTGCAAGATCATCGACCATCCGAACGCAAAGCGTGTTAGCCTATACTGCAAAGAGGGCATCGCGCGCTTTGTTGCCGGGGAATATGCTTGGGCGCACCGATCGGCGATCATGCTAGCCTATGTCCGCGATGGCTCGAGCGTGACGAGTAGGCTCGCACCCCATCTCATCAAATGCGCGCGCGCGCGTTCAGACACAATGCAGACGCTTTCCCACCCCGTAGCAAGGCCCGATCTCCACCCGACTGCCCAGCAGTCGTCGCATCGACGGGATTTCAGATATGTGGGGGATAGTTATAGCTGCGAGCCAGGGCCGATAAGTCTGTTTCATCTCTGGCTATAGACGATCGGCGTTTGCTCGCCGCGCCAATGGGCGCCAAGCGCAAACTCCGAACATCAATTCAATCGACGCCCGCTAGAACTCAGCGATCAGCAGTCGGGTGTGGGCGGTTTGTTCGTAACCTTCGCGGTCTTTAAGCATCGTTCAAGACGTTGTAGCCGGGCCTCTAGCTCCTTGCGCTGAGCAACGTCTGTGTTCACAGCGGTCCATGCATTGTTGAGGACGGTCAAGCTTGCGTAGAGACCGCCAAACACGGTCAGCGCAATGCTTATGAAGCCCGTAATTCCGAGCGTATTCACCCATCTGGTGTTTCTCTTTAATTGTTTGTTAGTTTTGGAAATAAATCCAGAAATCGAGCTCATGATAGGATTGCCCGAGTTGGCTTTTTGTAGGTAGGCCTCCGCCTCGATCCATCTTTTGTTCTTCGGAAAGACTTTGAAGTTCGGGAGCTCTTTGCGATAGCCCTCGCGATCCGATGACTGGCCAAACGAGGTTTTGGTGAATTCAATCCAGACGATTTTCTCGCCCTGTTTGATGGTAAGCGGCTGACTCGTCAGATTGTGCAGGGGGATAAGCAGGCGTCCCCGAAAACCCGGGTCGACGATCGGGCCTGTGCCGAGCAGGAGACCGCGATGAACCAGCTTGATATGAAGGTTAAAGCGCATCGCGATATATTGCGGTAGGCGAAACTCCACGTCGGTCTCGACAAACGTGATCGAGTTCGCCTCGAGAACGATTCCGCTCTCGCCGACATTTGCCACCGGTAAGACCTTCTTCTTTTTCTTGTCATCCCAAGAATATACATTGCCCCCTACGCCGATCTCGTAGGTGGCTCCCTTCAACAGCTTCTCATCAAAAGGCCGAATAAGACCGGTAACACGCGCATAATTGTTGATCTGTTCTGCCGTCAGTAGCGCCGGGTCCAAGTCATCAAAAGGATCCGTGAATTCCCACCAATCCGCTCGATCATCGAAGTCTTTCTTCGTCGTTGCCGGGTCCAAAGAGCGGGCATCGGCTGGCTGGGCTTTCGGCACGGCGGGAACAGGCTTAGGCCCGAAGAGCAGATAGCAGGCCCAGCTTGACAAAGCTGTCCACACCCGTGCCAACCCAATCGACATGTCGGTTCAGCCCCCGCTCGACAAAGTGAATGAATTCCTGCGCTGCACCTGTAAGCGCGCCGTCGTGGCAGCGCCAATCGACATGATCGAGGTGATTGAGGACGATCCTCGTCGGCATGTTCACCGCGATCGCTTGCTTCGCGATATCGAATTCAAAGCGGCCGACTCTTCGTAATTTCTTGGTAACACTCGTAAATTCGCTGAGATCGATGTGCGCTCCGCTTTCACGCGTTACCGTCTCCCAATCGGTCTCGGTTTCCAACGGCCCCGAGTTTCCCGATACCCGAATGGGCCAGCATCGCAGCACAAGTGTTACATCGTCGACATCAGTGGGCGCCAGGCCGGCTTCCGATAGGAAGCCCGCTGCACTGGTGTCGCGGCTCGTCACATTGGGCCAATGCGGGGAATGGAGCGGAGAGAGCCCAAAGCCCTGCGTTCCTTCGATGATGACCCGGCGACCTTCGTCCAGAGCTTGGCGCAAGAGGTCAATCGTGGATTTGACATAGGGTTTAAGTCGATCGTCATTCTTAGCGAAGGCAGCGGCCGGGCCCGCATCTGGCGCGCCCCGCTGAATGGCCGCGACGACCGCAGCACCGGTACCAGTCGCGGTTGAGCCGATGGACTGGTTGATTTTGGAGTTCACCTCATGGTCGATATGTCCAGATGTAATGACGCGCGCTTGCGGACTAATGGCAACATCCTCCGGGGCAAGGCCCAGCGATGCGATTTCTTCAAGTAGCAGGTCGGGATCAAGATAAGATCCCGCGGGGAGCACGATCAGGCGAACTCCGTCGACCGCTGCAACGGGGAGCTGTCGCAATACCCAGCGCCGCCCGCTTCGGTCATAACCGGTATGACCGGAATTGGGGCCGCCGACCCTCACCACCACAGCTTCGCCGCGTTCCTGCCGCGCTAGCGCTAGCGCTACCTTGCCTTTGCCTTCGGATCCATATTGGCCACCGACGACGATGCTAACGGGCATGATTCAAACCTTTTTCATGACGAAATTGATAAACTCTTCCAGCTTGGAGAGATCGTTCGTACTATTATCGAAGACCATGTCGGCATTCAGGTTCAGCTCTTTGACCTCAAGCTCGACCTCGTCTGCATCAGCCTCTTCGAAAGAGACATCCTTTTCGCGCGCGTCGAAGCGCATTTTGCGCACGTCGGCGGATGCGACTAGGTGGATATGTAGCATATCCGATCCAAATTGCGTCCTGAAAAAAGATATGTCCTCATGCCATCGGGCGCCGTCGATCACGAAATCCACCGAGGGGTCGGGTATGAGATCGAGGGTCTCTTGGCACAGCGCCCACTGCCCGATTTCGCGATGCAGCTGCATCCCCATGTCTTGGTACCAGCTTCGGGGCGGCTTTTCCCCAAATGAGCCGTCCCAGCGCGTCCGAATTGCCTGACTTATGCGTGCATATTGGAACCCTTGGCTGCGAAGCAATTTCGCCGCGGTTGTCTTCCCTGCGGCCACTTCACCGCTAATCACGATCACGCGGGCTTGGCTCATATCTTTGGTACTAGCATCGGTTCTTCGCCTTCTCCGCCGAGCGCTTCGGTGCGGCCAGCCAGATGGAAAAACCCTACAAGAGAACAGGTAATCGCATCAAGTTCGTCATGCGTGAGCTTGTCGTTTTTGAACCGTCCGGTGACGCCAAATTCCGACAGTCCTAGCTTCAACCATTCCTCACCCGCACCCTTGCGTGGGATCCCCATGATATCTTGGGCAGCACCAGGATAGCATTCGATCACCTGCAAGCCCTGATTGCGCAGGGCGGCCGCCAGCCTGATTCCGCGCTCGGTAAGCTTTTGCATACTCGGCAACAGGCAGGGATAGACGTTGATGCCCCTCCGTTTGAGTATCCGCTCGCTGACTCGCAAAATTCCAGCCTCATTTCGGGCGGGGTCGTCGTCTGTCACCTTAGTCCTGCCCACCGGCAAGCAGAGCGGTGAGTCGATCGAAACCAGATCCGGTTCAGACGCCAAGACGGCATCGATAATCGCAGAGTCGTCGCCTAATGTAGTTGTCTCGGCTTCGCATCCGCGCATGCGGCAAAAGCCGGAAAGCCGTTCTGCCGACCCGGTGAGATCGAGGCCGACCACGGTTGCGGTCTCAGCAGGCGTGCCTCCGAACAAGTCCATAAAGTGAACGACGCTGCGAAGATCTGTTGGAGGCGGGGGCAGGACTGCATCGGCATTTGCGAAACCTGATCGTTTCAATCGCGCGAGGCATAAGCCTCGCAACTGATCTGGCCGTAAGAATAGGTCGCTAGTCGTCCGCGCTCGAACTACGTGATCGAGAATTAGCTGCATCGCTTGGATGTCCGCACGATTATATTCGATAAGTTGCCGCAAAGCGATCCGATCGCCGCGCATGTAGCGGTGCCAGAGAATAACCGCGCCTGCCCCGTCGACGTCCTCAACACCGGCGCGGCAATCGATACCCAGAATCCGTTCTATCTCTTTCTGGCCTCCCGATAGCCCCATAGACCGGCAACTATATCGAAGATCGACATGATGCGCGGGCCACCGGATCTCTCCGATCAGATCTTCCAAAAATGCGAGGTCGAATCCCGAGCCGTTGAATGTGACCAAACTGTGAGCGTTTGCGAGCGCATTAAGAAATGGCTGAGGATCCTCTCCCGCAAGAACGACCTCATATTTGCCGCCGATGGCGAAGCCGATGAGCGTTACATAGTCATAATAGCGGCTCAGCCCAGTAGTTTCGATATCGAGAAACAGCACTTCGTTAGGATGAACGAAGAGCGGCGTCAGATCGGCACTAGATTTGGGCCGTTGATGAGCAGGTTTCGCAGCCACCCTCGATTCCTGATCGGTAATGGCCAATCTGCTATTCTCCGCAGTCGGAGAGAAAAGGTCGAGCAGCATCAGCAGATTACCCTCGTCCAGATCAGTTTTGAGGTCAGGAATGGCTTGATGATCATCCTGACAAAAACCCTTGGCTCCAACGGAAGGCAAAAACTATCTCACTCAAATTTGTCCGACGCGGCTCGGCCGAGCTGCATAAGTTGAGGGAGACTCCACTATGTTACGCCACTTAGGCTCGATCGGACAGATGGGAAATCGGAGGGCGCCGAGCCAATTTTAGGACGAGGCGGACGAGCCAGCTCTTTTGTGCAGGCGAACTTTGTGATCGCGCCAGGTCGCGCAGAAGGCGCGCGCCCGTTCCACCAAAAGCTTTGTGGGATTGACGAGAAAGAACGTTCGGCAGCTGTAGGCGTTGGCACGGATGGCGAGACTGTTCTCGCCGAGCTTGCCAAGCCAATGATCGACTTCAAGATCATGGCCACCCTTGAACCGGCTATTATGATGGTAGATCAGCGCGGATCGGCCTGCCGCGAGGGTAAGCGCTTCTGTGATAGGCAGGCTCTTCCCGAAGCGAGGCTTGCTACGACGTGCTGGCTGGTCGTCGGTTAGGCCATTGTCTGGATCGGCAAAGACAAGCTCGCAGTTCTGCATTTGTTGGTTCACACGGGCGAACCAGTCTGCGCGTGCATCTGACCGGAGTCGAGAATGAAGCTTTTGGTGATCTAGCAATTCGCTAGAATACATGGCCTCCAATCCGCACCTGCGCTCGATCGCCGCAACATTTCGACCCGACTCCACGATACTGCCAAGATGATCAAACAGCGTGGGGTCGAGATGGCGCCAATGTGACGCGTTTTTCAGATACGCGATGTGCTTCCCATCATCATTGTGGCCCTCATCTGGGTACAAATACCAAGCAACGCCAAGCTTCAAGCCTGGCGACAACGCGCGAAGGAGGGCGAGCTTTACATAGTCGCCGGCGTCGCCAACATATCTGTTCTGCAATTGCTGATCTCACCGTTCTGACGCTGCACCGTTTCCATAACTATTAAAAATGCTCGGGTCATCCTCTCATTGCCGCTGTGGAGCGTTCCGCCTTGTGCCTTTCTATGGGCCATCCATTGGGGAGTGTGTCATAAGATTGCGATCCATATTGAGGAAATTTGCACCAATTTTTCCGCAAATTATGTAAGGCAGCGCATCATATTTTCCACAGTATTAGACGAATATGATATTTTCGCGTAGGCATAATGCGAATCATGCATGCTTCAGAAGGTTAAAAATGGCGGATACTGACAAGAAGAGGGGCAAGTTTCGGGAGCTGGCAGAGAATCGCACGGACAAGGCTCTCGAAGCGATCGAGCGGATCGGCAATCTCTCGAATACGCAGCTCTACGCTTGGGACGAAGCCGAGGTGAAGAGGATCCTGAAGGCATTGCGGGACGAGGTCGGGAAGGTCGAGGCGCGGTTCCAAGGACCGAATGCCCGTCGGAGAGCCCGGTTCAAACTCTAAGGAGAGAGCATGAGCGCCGATAGTCAGGTTTCAGCCATTCGCGTCGATGACCAAGACTTTCTGGTCACCAGCACGATCGAACGCTGTCCCAAGGTCATGATGGTCCGCGAGCTGTTCAAAAACGCTCTTGAAGCGGCCGCTGATGCGCCTGAGGACGGAAAGGTAGAATTCCTTGTCAGCGACGTTCAAGGCACCCCCAAGCTCACGATCTGGAACAACGGTCCTGGGATGGATGAGGAAGAGCTTGCACGGATGACCAATCTCGCGGCGTCCATCCGCAAAGAAAAGGGTCTCGACAAGAATTTCGGAATGGGCGCCAAGGTCGCGTCGCTCCCGTCCAACAAGCGGGGCCTGCGCTACCGCTCCTGCAAGGACGGCCGTGTTCACGAGACCATCCTGTGCGAACGTGAAGGCGTCTACGGTCGCCTACGCCGTTTCGACACCGACGGAAACGACATCGGCGATGTCGTCGAGGTGACGGGGCTGATCGCCAGTGAAGGCGAGCGCTCGCTCGATGCCGACTGGACCGAGGTCACGCTCCTTGGCAACCGGATGGAGCAAAACACTGTCGAGGATCCCTATGACGGCGATCCACTGCAGAAGCGCTTCTGGCTCGCGAACTATCTTTATCACCGCTTTTATACGTTGCCGGGCAACGTTGAAGTTCGGCACATGGAGGGTACACATGCGCGCAAGACTGGGTCGCGGCGGTTCCGGCCGATCTCCGAACGGCGCGAAGAAGGCACCTTCGCCCGCCACGAGACCGCCGAACTGCCGAATGGCATCAAAATCCATTATATCTACGACGAACCGTTCAACGACACCTCGCACAATCGCTCGGTCAGCGGCTCGATCACCTCCGATGTCAGCACCTGCGCGGTTGTCTTTCACGGCGAGATGTACGGGGTCCTGTCGGGTCGTTATTGGACGATCGAGGCGCCCACGTTCGGAATTCCGTTCGGAGCGAAGCACATCTCGGTTCATATCGAACTCCCCGACGATTTCGCTGTGCGTCCGGAAGGATATCGTCAGTTCCTGCGGTATATTGAGGGCGAGCAGGAGCAGGTCGAGGCCAGCGACTTTGCTGTGCAGGTATTGGAGCACCGGCCCGAATGGCTGGTTGACCTCATTCACGCTATGGCACCCAACACGGCAGATTCCAGCGACGAGATACGCGACAAGCTGCAGGAGTTTCTGAACCGTCTACGAGTGCGGTCCAATTCGCCGAAGATTGAAGTCGGCGGTGACCTCTCCGTGAACCCCGGAACGGGAAGGGGAGCGACGCCGACGGGCGCTGGCTCTGGCGGCGGAACATCGGCGCCGCGGCATAAGCCTGACGACCTGACCATCGTGCCTTCGGGCGCTCAGATGGCACGCCTCTCACAGAATCTCGAACGGGCGCCCAAACTTATACCGCTCGACGACAACGAACAGATCGAGGAGAAGCAGATCATCGGCCGCGCCGGGCGTTACTATCCCAAGTCAGGCGAGTTGTTCATCAATATGAAATATCCGGCGGTAGGCGAGATGTTTGACCAGTTGATCAAGGAGTATGCTCATACGCCGGATCCCGAGGTGATGCAGGTCATGGCGAGGGGCCATTCGCGCAATTCGATGATTCAACGCGTCGGCCTCGCCGTGGTGTTCGCGCTCGCGAAACGGTTGAATAAGCAGTGGGACGAGGAAGCCATGAGCAAAGCGTTGGAGCCGGAAAGCCTAAGTCTCGCCGCTGACAACTATTTCGATTCTATGCAAGATGCGCGGCGTTCGCTCGGAAAATCGCTGAAAACCAGCCGGATCGAAATCGAAGAAGAGACCGAGCGCGCGGCTTAAGGCTTGAGTGTTTTCCTATTGGCCATTTTGGCCACAGGAGAACGATCATGGGTAGGTCAGAATTCGACTATTTACCTCCACGACCGGCGTGGAATGCCGGTCGAAAGGTAGGTGCAAAGCGTCCGCTGAAGCCACGACAGATATGGGCAATTCGCTTTCATCTGGATCGGGAGCATCGGCTTCGAGACCGGGCGCTTTTCGATCTTGCGATCGACAGCAAACTGAGAGGCTGCGACCTAGTGAAGATAAAGATCGGCGACCTTGTCGCCGGCGGTGAGTTGAGAACGCGGGCGATGGTCATTCAGCAGAAGACCGGTCGACCGGTGCAGTTCGAAATCATGTCGGATGCACGCGGGAGCCTATTGGCTTGGCTTGAGCGTCGCGGCGGATCGATCGAAGATTACGCGTTTCCAAGCCGCGTCGATCACTCAGCGCATATGAGCACGCGGCAATACGCGCGTCTCGTTGACGAATGGGTTACTGCGGTTGGCCTCCGAAGCGAAGACTACGGAACGCATTCGCTACGCAGAACGAAGGCGTCGATCATTTACAAGGCCACTGGGAATTTGCGTGCCGTGCAAATTCTGCTCGGTCACACCAAGATTGAGAATACGGTTCGATATCTTGGCGTCGACGTCGAAGACGCGCTGACTTTGGCGGAGGGCATCGAAGTCTAGCGCTAAAAACTCGAAATTCTGGGAGCGAACGCTCTGGCGTGCCTTAGAACGTCCGCTCTCCTTTTTTGGTCCCCGAAAGCTGACAGTCTCCAACCGGCCAGTGGCCGTTATTCTAGAGCATCTCGTTTACACCGAGAGGGTCGACTATCGGCCATCACCGTTCTGGCCAGCTCGGATGAAGCTCGTCGATGACATAGGCGTGCGTCGCCTCGCCATTCGCGTGGCTTTCGACCATATGCGGGTGATCAGCGGGTAGATCGTCGTGGCTGTGTTGGACGATCTCAGGATCCTCGCTTGGCCAGATCAGGATCGCGAGCAGCGTTCCGGCAACCGCGAGCGCGGCGCTCGCGGCCAGTGCAGAGTTCATGCCCCAACCGGCACCCACTTGGCCCGCAAGCGGATAGGCAATGAGCCAGCAGATATGGCTGAGCGCGAACTGGGCTGCGAACAGGGCGGGGCGACCTTCCGACCCCGATGAGCGCCGTAGCAGGCGGCCGCCGGGCGTAATGCTCGCGGCGTAGCTGAGACCGAGCGCAAACCAGCCCGCGAGGATGATCGGCCAGCGTTCGGAGGGATCGGAGAGTGACCAGGCAGCCGCGAGTGCCGCGAGGGTAGTGGTCATGAAGAGCGCGGCGCTGATCATGATGCGCCGGTCGGCGATGCGGTCTAGGAGGCGCGGCAACAGGAGCGCAGCGATCATCGAGCCGCCGCCGAACGCGGCGAGGGTGATCGCGACGGCGCTCTGATCGAGGCCGAGCGCCCCGCGCACCAGTACAGGGGTGTTGACGATGACCATCGCGCTCGCGGCCGCGGCGGCCAGCGTGACCGCGAGCAGGCCGCGAAGGCGCGGGGTCTTGAGATATTGCCGGGCGCCGCGGGTCGTCTTGTCCCAGACGCCGCCGGCTTGTGGTTTCGCGGTGGTGCTGGGAAGAGTCACCGACAGCACGAGCAACGCCGAGGCCGCGAAACCGATCGCGGTTCCCGAAAAGAGCCAGTGGAAGTTCATGATGCCGAGCAGCGCGGCGGCGAGTACCGGGCTCGCGAGGCTTTCCATGTCGTAGGCAAGCCGCGAGAGTGAGAGGGCGTTGGTATAGTCCTTCTCTTCGGGAAGGACGTCGGGGATCGTTGCCTGAAAGGTGGGGGTGAAGCCGGCCGAAGCCGATTGCAGGATGAAGATCAGCAGATAGACCTGCCACACCTGGTCGACAAAGGGCAGCACCAGCGCAACGGCGCAGCGAACAAGGTCCATCGCGACGAGAAAGGTCTTGCGCGGCAGGCGGTTCGCATAGGCACCGACCACCGGCGCGATGCCGATATAGGCGACCATCTTGATCGCCATTGCGGTGCCGAGGACGGCGCCGGCATCGGCCCCCGCAATGTCATAGGCGAGGAGGCCGAGCGCGACGGTCGCGAGGCCCGTGCCGACAAGCGCGATGATCTGCGCGAAAAAGAGATGACGGTAGGTGCGGTTCGCGAGCACGTCGAGCATGGATCGATCCTGAATTGATCCTCCGGCCGGGGGTGCCGGCCAGAGGTCGGTTGCCGCGTGTCAGACGACGCGGCGGATGTCGGTATAGGCGCCTTCGGTGCGGAGCGTAATCGTCACCGGCGCGGCCGAACGATTGCGCCAGAACCAGCCGTGCTTGCCGTCGAAGGCCGCGACGAGCTCGCCTTTCTCGCCCGTCGTCTCCTTGCCTTTGCCATAGCCGTGATAATCGACGCCGGGCGCATCGCCATGCGTGTCGAAATTGACCCGGCCGCCCTCGACCGACCAGTCGAACGAGAGTTTTGCCCCGTTCGCCATGGTCGCCTTGATCTCGGCGCCCTGACCGGGGGCGAGCGTGAGCTTCATGGTGTCGGTGCGCTGTCCGGTTTCGGCTGCCTTCGGCGCGGAGGCGCTTGCGGTTGCAACCGCGGCGGGGGCCGCGCCAGCTGCTTCGGCCGCCGCATCCTGAGCGGCTTCTTCGGCGAGTTGTGCCTTGATCTCGCCCATCTGGGTGAGGCCGAGCTGGCGGCCGATGCCCGTCGGGTCGATCGCATATTCGCTGGGAAGGACGACCGTGACGAGGATCGCGCCGGCGGCAACGATCGCAAGGCCGGTGGCGCGGAGGAGCTGACCGGTGGTCGGCAGGTCTTCGAGCTTGGGACGCTGGGAATTGAACATGATGAATTTCCTCTGATTTAGCTGATGGCATAGCCGGCGAGCTGGTAGCCGACGAGCACGAAGCCCGCGGTCATCAGCAGCACGTTGGCGGCGAAGGCATGGCGCATGAAACTGGGGGTGCGGCGCCAGTACCCCATGAGGATCAGGATGGCGCCTAGCGCGAGCAGCTGCCCAATCTCGACGCCGATGTTGAATGCGAGGAGGTTGGGGATCAGCCCCTCATTGGCGATCTCGAACTCGATGATCTTCGTCGCGAGACCGAAGCCGTGGAAGAAGCCGAAGATGAGCGTCGCGGCCTTGGTGTTCGGCTGGAAGCCGAACCAGCGCTGATAGGCGCCGAGATTGTCGAGCGCCTTGTAGACGACCGACAGCCCGATGATCGCGTCGATGACATAAGCATTCGCGCTGATGCCGGTGAGCACACCGAACAGCATCGTCGTCGAATGGCCGATCGCGAAAAGCGTCACATAAAGGCCGATGTCCTTCATCCGGTAGAGGAAGAAGATCACACCGAAGAGGAAGAGCAGATGGTCGTAGCCGGTGACCATATGCTTGGCGCCGAGATAGACGAACGGCCAGAAGAGGACGCCGCTGCTTTCCTGGATATAGCCCTTGTCGCCTTCGGCGACATTGTGGGCCCAGGCTTCGGCGCCAGCTGCGAGGAAGAGGAGGATCAGGCTTGTAGCAAGCAAAAGCCTTCGAGTTGTTGACCCCGGTGGCGCGAGCGTGCGGGTGAACATGGATAGTCTCCTTGAAGGGGAACGCCCCGCGCGCCGAACGGGCACGCGGGGCAAGCGATCAAGCCGGGATGGGCTTGGCCGCTGGGGGCTCGGGTTGGTTTTCTTGCGGCCGGCGTCCGTGAACCATGCGGTAAAGCGCCGGCAGTATGAGCAGCGTCAGGATCGTCGACGAGACGATCCCGCCGATCACTACCGTCGCGAGCGGACGCTGGACCTCGGCGCCCGCGCCGACGTTGAACGCCATCGGCACGAACCCCAGGCTCGCGACGAGTGCCGTCATGAGGACCGGACGAAGGCGGGTGACGGCGCCCTCACGGATCGCTGTCTCCAGCTCGGCTCCGCTTTCACGGAGCTGCTTGATGAAGCTCAGCATCACCACGCCGTTGAGCACTGCGACGCCCGACAGGGCGATGAAGCCCACCCCCGCCGAGATCGACAGCGGCATTCCGCGCAGCAGCAGCGCGGCAACGCCTCCGGTAAGCGCTAGCGGCACCCCCGAGAAGACGATCGCCGCATCCTTGCCCGAGCGGAACAGCAGGTAGAGCAGCCCGAAGATCAGCAGCAGCGCCGCGGGAACCACGAGCTGGAGGCGCTTCGCCGCCGAGATCAGCTGCTCGAACGTGCCGCCATAGGTGATCCAGTATCCGGCTGGCACTTCGACCTCGGAGCCGACCTTGGCCTGCAACTCCTCGATGAAGGAGCCAAGGTCGCGGTCGCGGACGTTAGCAGTTACCACGACGCGGCGCTTGCCGTCCTCGCGGCTGATCTGGTTCGGACCTATCGCAACTTCGACCTTGGCGACGTCGGCGAGGGGAACGAACCCGCGCAGGCCCGTGTCCATCGCCATGCCGGTGGCGGGATTGACCGAAGGACCGCTTCCCGGCAGCGGGATACGGAGCCTTCCGATCTCGTCGACCCGCTCGCGGATATTCTCAGGCAGGCGGACGATGATCGGGAAGCGGCGGTCGCCCTCGAACATCTGCCCCGCCTGGACGCCGCCGATCGAGACGGCGACGGCTTGCTGGACGTCGTTCACATTGAGGCCGAAGCGTGCAAGCGCGCCGCGGTCGGGCGTGATCTGCAGCATCGGCAGGCCGGTGACCTGTTCGACGCTGACATCCTGCGCAACCTCGATTCCGGCGGCGATGCCCTCGATCGACTTGCCCACTTCGAGCAAGGTATCGAGATCGTCGCCGAAGACCTTGATCGCGACATCGGCGCGAACCCCCGAGAGGAGCTCGTTGAACCGCATCTGGATAGGCTGGGTGAACTCGTAATTATTGCCGGGAATCTTCGCGACCGCGGCCTGCATTTCCTTGACGAGCTCGGTCTTGGGTTTGCGCGGATCCGGCCAGTCTTTCCGATCCTTCAGGATGATGAAGGTGTCGGCGACCGAAGGCGGCATCGGATCGGTCGCGACTTCCGCCGTACCGATCTTCGCGACCACCCGGTCGACCTCGGGGAACTGTTTGATCCGTGCTTCGAGCGCGGTCTGCATGCTCACCGCCTGGCTGAGGCTCGTGCCGGGGATGCGCAAGGCATGGAGCGCAATGTCCCCTTCGTCGAGGTTCGGCACGAACTCCGAGCCCATCCGCGTCGCGGCGAACCCCGCTATAGCCACCAGTGCGACCGCGCCGCCGACGAACGCCACCCTCATCTTGAGCGCGGCAGCGAGCGCCGGGGCATAGGCGCGGCGCGCCCAGCCCATAAGCCGGCTTTCCTTCTCCTCGACCTTGCCCTTGACGAAAAGCGCCATGGCGGCGGGGACGAAGGTCAGCGAGAGGATCAGTGCCGCCGTCAGCGCCATCACCACGGTGATCGCCATCGGGTGGAACATCTTCCCCTCGACGCCGGTCAGCGCGAAGATCGGCACATAGACGAGAGCGATGATCAGCACGCCGAACAGCGAAGGGCGGATGACTTCGGAGCTTGCCGAGGCGGCGAGCGCAAAGCGTTCGTCGCGCGTGAGCAGGCGCCCGAACCTGTGCTGCGCTTCGCCAAAACGGCGGAGGCAGTTTTCGACGATGATGACGGCGCCGTCGACGATCAGGCCGAAGTCGAGCGCGCCGAGGCTCATCAGATTCCCCGACACCCCGGCGCGCACCATGCCGGTGATCGTCATGAGCATCGAGATCGGGATGACCGCCGCGGTGATCAGTGCCGCCCTGATATTGCCGAGCAGCAGGAACAGCACCGCGATGACGAGCAGGGCGCCTTCGAGGAGGTTCTTCTCGACGGTCCAGATCGCGCGTTCGACGAGGTTCGTGCGATCGTAGATCGGGACGGCCTTCACGCCAGCGGGAAGCGCCTTGGCGGCGACTTCGAGCCTCTCTGCAGCCGCGCGTGCGACGATCCGGCTGTTCTCGCCGGCCAGCATGAAGACCGTGCCGAGCACCACCTCCTTGCCGTTCTCAGTTGCGGCGCCGGTCCGCAATTCCTCACCGAGGTCAATGTCGGCAACGTCGGCGACGCGGATCGGGATGCCGTTCCGGTTGCTGACGATGATGGCTTTGAGGTCCTCGATGCCATTGGCCTGACCGGGCGTGCGGACGAGATATTGCTCGCCATAGCGCTCGACATAGCCGGCGCCGACATTGTCATTGTTGAGCTCGAGCGCCTGAACGACGTCGCGCAAGGTGAGGCCGTAAGCCGAGAGCCGGGAGGGGATCGGGGTCACATGATATTGGCGCTCATAGCCGCCGATACTGTTGACTTCCGTGACACCCGGCGTGTTGCGGAGCTGCGGCCGGATCACCCAATCTTGAAGAGTGCGCAAATCCTCTGGCGTGTAAGCACCCCCGTCGGGCTTCCGCGCTCCCGGATCGGCCTCGAGCGTGTACATGAAGATTTCGCCAAGACCCGTCGCGATCGGCCCCATTTCGGGCGCGACCCCGGCTGGGAGCTGTTCGCGCGCCGATTGCAGCCGCTCGTTGACGAGTTGCCGCGCGAAATAAATGTCGGTCCCATCGTCGAACACCGCGGTGACCTGGCTCAAACCGTAACGTGAAATTGACCGGGTATATTGGAGGCCGGGCAGGCCCGCGATCGCGGTCTCGACCGGGAAGGTCACCCGCTGTTCAGCCTCGAGCGGCGAGAAGCCCGGCGCCTCGCTGTTGATCTGGACCTGGACGTTGGTGATGTCGGGGGTGGCGTCGATCGGCAGCTTCTGGAAGCTCCAGACGCCGATCGCGCAGAGGAGCAGGACGACGGCGAGGACCGCCCAACGGAAGCGGATCGCACCGGCGATGAGGCGCTCGAGCAGCGCCGGCTTGCCCGAAGGCGGAGCGGGCTCGGGAACGGTCTCAGTGGTCATGGCTCGCTCCCGACTTGTCGATGTCGGCCCGGATCAGGAACGCGCCATCGGAGACATATTGGGTTCCGGGCTCCAGCCCGCCGAGGACTTCGGTCCACTCGGGCGTGCGCCGTCCGATTTCGAGCATTCGGACTTCATACGTGTTGCCGACCTTGGCGAAGACGACTTCGAAGTCGCGGAAGCGCTGGATCGCCTTGGTGCGGACTGCGAGCGGCACGTTGGCCTGTGCGACTGCGAAGCTGCCTTCGACGGCCATGCCGGGGCGGAATGTTCGCGCGGCCACGCGCGGCAGATGGACGTGGGCGAGCAGCGTCTGGCTCGCGACATCGGCGGTCGGCACCACGGCTTCGACAACGCTCTCGATCGTGCCTTCTCCCGACAGACTTTTGAGCATGACCGGCTGGCCGACGCGAACCCGCTCGGCGTCGCGCGGATAGACGAAGAACTCGGCGTGGAGGTTGGTTGGATCGGCAATAGCGAACAGCGCGCGGTCGCCGGTGGTGTCGCCGACATTCACATTCTTCTCGACGATCGTGCCGCTGATCGGCGCGGTGATCGTATAGACCTGAAGCGAATGGCTCGACTCGACGCGGGCCAGGACTTGGCCGCGTCGGACCTGTTGGCCGATCTTGCCGCTGAGCGACACGATCAGTCCTGGCAGGCGGGCGCGGACCTCGGCGCGGCCTTCGGGGGTCACCTCGACCCGGCCGCCCATGTCGATGAGCTCGCTGACCGTCGCGGCGCCCGCCGTTTCGATCTTGATCCCGCCGGCCTTGGCGGCCTCGGGGGTAATCGTCGTGCGGCCCTCATAGGACTGATAGGCCCATTTATGATTGCGGCCGCCTTCCGACGCCTGCACGCGGACATCGAAGCTGTGCGGCTCGGTCACGACGCCATTGCCGCGCAGGAAGTCGTCCTGCGGCGCGAAGGCGAATTTGTCGATCTTGTTGCCCAGGCGAACAAGCTCCATGGTCAGCTGGACTTCGCCCGGCTTAACTGGCTTGTCATCGCGATAGGCGTAAACGCGGAATTCGGGATCGACGCCATCTTCAAAGATGGTGATCTCGAGCGCGAAATTGCCGTCGCGGAGCATTCGGCCGCGATGCGGCCCGCGCTCATATTCGCCGGCCGCGGCCTTGGCACCTTCCTTTTCGGGTGTAGCGGTGTTGCCGCAGGCGGCGAGAAGGGTGAGGGCAATGACCGATGCCGCCCCCAGCAGATATTTGGTCATCGGATCGTCTCCATCGTGGCAAGAAGGGGCGTGTGGCGACCGGTGAGACGGTCGAGCCTTACGCCGAGCAAATGAAAGCGCCGGAGCAGTTCGACGCGGCGCGTCTGCGCCTCGTTCACGGCGGTCTGCGCCTGCGCATATTCAAGGAAGGTGAAAGCGGTGCCGCCGCGTGCAAGCCCGTCGCGGATCAGCCGCGTCGCGCGATTTGCGCTCGGCAGCACTTCGGCATCGATCCGCTTCACTTCGGCCGCGATCAGGCGGCGGTCCGCGATCAGCTTGTCGATCTCGCGTTCGATCTCGATCCGTGCGACCGCGACATCCGCTTCGATGGCGCGCTGGTCGGCCTCGGCGCGGATCACATTGCCGCGGTTCGCCGCCTTGGTTCCGAGCGGAATCGAGCCGCCGACCATCACCGCGAAGTCGTTGCCTTCGCCGAAATGACGCAGGCCGACACGCCCGCTGGGGTCGGCGACATTGCCGCTCTCCGCGAGCTTAACCTTGGCACCAGCCGCCGCGAGCTCGGCGTTCAGCACTGCGACATCGACCGAATCTCCGCCCGCCGGAACGGAGAACTCGACATTCTGGAACAGCGCCGGATCGAGTTTGAATTCTCCCGTTCCACCCCACCAGGCCGCCAATGCGGAGCGGGCGATACGGGCATTCTCGCGTGCCTGTTCGACCGCAATCTCGGCCTGCGTCACGTTGGTGCGCGCTCGCTCGGCGGCGAACCACGGATCGAGCGCGCCGGTGACCCGCTTTACGACATCGAGTTCGACGCGCTTCAGATCGGCGAGCCGCGCCTCGGCAATGGGAATAGCCGCCTCGGCGGCGAGCGCCTCGACCCACGCCGCTTGTACCCGTGCAAGCCGGTCGAGCAGGCGGACGCGGTTTTGCGCACCGACAACAGCGACGTCGGCGCGCGCGGCGCCGATGCGCGCCTCGCGCTTGCCGCCGCGCTCCCAGGTTCGCTCGTACCAGCCGGTGGTTTGCGAGCGATTGAGCGGAGAATAGGGACCGGTGCCCGCAAAATCCTCGAAGTCGACCCCGACGACATCGCGCGGTCGGACGTCGGCCTGCAATATGGCGGCGTCCGCGGCCTCGAGGCGCGCGGCGTTCGCGGCAATGGCGGGATCGCTTGTCGCGACGCGCGATAGCGCTTCGTCGAGACCTAGATTTTGCGCCCAGACAGGCTGTGCGCTCGCAGCCAGCAGGACGCCTCCGGAGAGCAGGGCCCTGCGGATAGCATGCGCGCCGAGGCGCGCTCGAGATTTGAAGTACATGTGATAATGGCCTCGCTGAAAGGCATGGGAACATCCCACGCCTCAGGAGGCGCGGGAACTCAGGCGGTCAGCGAGCCAAGTCTGGGAGGGCGCTCGGGCCCGATGGGTCTCAGGCCCGCGAATTGCCGGTCCTTGCCGATGCCATGCAGCGCTGCGCTGACCGCAATTGCTGCCGCCACCGCCGCATTCGGCACGAGTAGATTGGGTCCGGTATCGCCATGATGATGATGTCCGCCCGCCAAATGGTCGGCGCGCGTTCCTTCGTCATCGGCAGGCGCATCGTCATGATGATCGGCATGCTCGTCGTGACTGTCATGCACCGCGTCGAGCGTAAAATTACCGACATCGCCATGGTCGTGCGAGATCATGAAGGCCGGGCTGTGCTGGATCTGGTCGGCCGCCTTCGCCGGCACCGCCGCCGCATAGGCGATCATCAGCGCGACGCAGAGTGCCGCGATCAGACGGTCGAAAAGGGCAGTCGAACGGATCACCCCAAAGCGTGTAATTGGGAGGCCGCCAGTTGGCAACCCGGCGGGGCGGACATCAGCGCCGAATTGAAAGAGCGGGCATAGGCCAGCGCGCCGCGAGGCTGGAAACTCTGTCTTCCTTTTGTCCGCGCGGGCGATATAGCTGCGCGAACGGGCAATGCGGACGCCCGTCCAGGCGGGAAGCCGCCCAAGTTCCGCTCCACGGGCCGCGATTCGCGGCAGGAGCGCGCTTGGCATGACGACGTCCGAACCTTCACCGCCGACCCTTAGTCTCACACGGCTGTTCCTGAAATTTCTTCGTTTCGGCTGCCTCGCCTTCGGCGGCCCCGTCGCACAAATCGCGATGGTGCGGCACGCCCTCGTCGAGGAGGAGCGTTGGATATCGCCCGCGCGCTTCAACCGGCTGTTGGCGGTCATGCAGATTCTTCCGGGGCCGGAGGCGCACGAGCTTTGCGTCCATCTCGGCATGGTGGCGCGTGGCCGGATCGGCGGGCTGCTTGCCGGGCTCGGCTTCATGCTGCCCGGCTTCTTCCTGATGCTTCTCGCGGCATGGCTTTATGAAGGCTGGATCGTCGGCTTACCCGGCGCAGCCAGCATCTTTTTCGGAATTCAGGTTGTGGTGCTCGCGATCATCCTGCGTGCCGTGCACCGGATCGGCAGTCATATTCTCGAAGATCTGTTGCTCTGGATCATTGCCGCGGCGAGCTTTGCGGCCACGCTCGCCGGGGTTTCATTCTGGATACCGCTTCTGGCTGGCGGGCTGGTCTATGCGATATCGGAAAGGCGGACGATCGCCGTGCTTATCGCCCTCGCTGCGGTGGCACTGGGTTTCGTCATTCCGGCAGCCAACCCGTTTCAACCGGTCACCTCCGGAGGCGCGGGCGGGACGGTCACGGCGCTCGCGCTCTTCGCGGCAGGGTTGAAGGGCGGCATGTTGACCTTCGGGGGCGCTTATACGGCCATTCCCTATGTCAGAGCCGACACCGTTGGGCGGGGCTGGCTCTCCGATGGCTCGTTTCTCGATGGTGTCGCTCTTGCGGGCGTCTTGCCGGCGCCGCTTGTCATATTCGCGACTTTCGCGGGTTATGTCGCAGGCGGATGGGCAGGTGCCATCGCCATCACGGCGGGCATGTTCCTCCCAGCCTTTGCCTTCTCGATGATCTTCTTCGAGCGCCTCGAAGCCGTGATCGAGAATCCGGCACTGCACGGGCTTCTCGCTGGCGTGGCCGCCGCCGTGGTTGGCGTGATCGCCGCTACGCTAGTTCAATTGGGCTGGTCGACCGTCGCCCGGGCATCGAGTATATTATTGCCAGTGCTGCTCTTCGTCGCTGCGCTCATTCTCGTCTGGCGGCTCAAGGGGAAGTTCGTCCTGCCCGCGCTCGTCATCGCCGGCGGCATTGCGGGCTGGCTATTGGGTCTGTGATGCCATGATAGGCGCCCGTGCCGATTGCCCTTTTGGGGGAGGTCGGATGTCATCAATGGATAGCGGAGCCGATGCGGCCTTAATAGCGTCCGGCGCGGCTGCACAACATGACGCCTTTGACTATCTTGATGCGCCCCGCCACCTGCTCAATTTTGACCGATTCGACGATGCATTTTTGGATTCGAACTGTGGTTATTTTTGACCCAGCACACAGGGAGTGTGGGGGTAAATGTGGGGATAGAAAAATTTATCTGGAAAATAAAGATAATAAAATCAATAGTTAGTCTACTGGTTCGATACAAGCCCTGCCACCATCTCCCCGACATCGCGATCGAACCAGCCCTTCCTGGCTGGACCGCGTCGGCAAGCGACGCTGGCGGGCTCGAATCCAGCCCTGCCGCCACCCTGTGGTCCGAGGATATCTCCTAAAATTGCTGGAAGCCTGTGCCGGCCGATCCTGCGACCTTCGCAACCCGAAGATCATCCCCAAGCTCGGCAGCCGCAGCAACGTCCTTCACATTCTAACACTCGGGAGCCGCGCATGGTCGCTTCGAGACTATTTGCCTCCAGATTAGACAGTAATTTTAGATGCCTATTCTTCGCGGCGGAAAGAATGATACGGCAGCCAGAAGCTCCGCGAGTGGCCGACAGTGCGCGGCGCTGGTTCGAATTTGAGGTTTAGATAAGGGACGCATGTCGGACGCGGACGAAGCGAATGTGGCCGAACACGCGTCCGCCGCGGAGGCAGTTCAACTTTTGCCCGAGAAGCCGCTCGACCCTTCGCTTATCTGTTTCGTTCTTCTGGCGAAATTTCTCGGGACGCCCGCTGATCCCGCGCGGATGATCCATGACCGCGGGCGGGGCGAAGAGCCTCGGGGCGTCGAGGACTTCGCTCGGATATCGAGGCGGCTTGGGTTAATCGCCAAGATCCGCACGTCGAAGCTCGACGAGCTTCCTAAGCTCCCCCGTTCCCGCACTCGCAGAATGCCGGTCGGGTACGAATGTCATTCTCCCCAAGATCGAGGATGCGAGCCTGACGCCTCGCTATCTTGTCCAGCGCGGCGATTCCGAACGACCCGAAATCTAGACCGCCGAAGAAGGCACTGAACGCTTCTCCGGCCGGTCTCCTACAGGATTTAGTTGGAGCACGCGCGATGGCTTGGCTTGCATTGATCGCGCTACTTTTCCAGAGACATGGCGCGGGACAGAGCGGATTGAGTGCAGCCAGTTTCCGGCTATGAAAAGTCCATGGGGGTAGACGACGACGAATCCGGCAGGTGGCGTTTCGGCGCGATTCTGTTCGACGAAGCGGATGGGCGGCTGACTGTCGACGGGCAATCCGTCGAGATCGATCGCAGTTGCGCGGCGCTGCTCGCGGCGCTTGTCCGTCATGCCGACGAGCCTCTTGGCAAGGATTATTTGCTGGAAACGGGCTGGCCGGGACGGGCCGTTCACGAAAATTCGCTCGCCAAGGCGATCGGGCGACTGCGCCAGGCGCTGGGTGATGATGGCTGGCGTATCGAGGCGGTCTATGGGCATGGCTATCGGTTCGTCCAAGATACCGACAAGGCGCCGACGCCTTCAACGCCTTCGAACCCGTCGCCGCCGTGGCGCCGCCCGCGTGTCCTCCTCGCGCTGGTCGCGATCGTCGGGATTTGCGCGCTGCTCGCCGCCGCCCTCTTCCGTGCTCAGCCGAACGAGTCGGCGCTTAAGATCGGGGAAGCGCCCGACGTCATGGGCCGTATCCTGTGGGTCGACGATCATCCCGAAAATAATGCGAAGGAAAGGCGCTTTCTGGAACGGCGATGCATGGCGGTCTATAGCGTCACGTCGAGCGAGGATGCGCTGAAGCTGCTCGCCATGTATCGCTACGACGCGGTGGTGTCGGACATGGGGCGCCACGGCAATCCGCTCGCCGGGTTGGAGCTTGTACAAGCGATGCGCGCGCGCGGCGATCACACGCCCTTTTATCTCTATACGATCATGCCGTCGCAGGCGCAGCGCGACCTGCTGGCGGAGCACGGCGGGCAGGGGGTCGCGGTGACTTCGGACGGGCTGTACAGTTTCCTGCTCCCGGCCCGCGACGATCGATAATGCCTGCGCCCGGCGCATTGTGCCGCACCGTTTTGCGGCTATGACAAGGACATGGGGGTAAACGACAGCGAATCCGGCCGGTGGCGGTTCGGCCACACCCTGT
Source organism: Sphingopyxis sp. H115 (assembly GCF_001468465.1). Taxonomy (GTDB): domain Bacteria; phylum Pseudomonadota; class Alphaproteobacteria; order Sphingomonadales; family Sphingomonadaceae; genus Sphingopyxis. Next base: position 27,604 of record NZ_LNSA01000003.1, on the reverse strand, counting down.
TCGATGAAGCGGCCGGTCGCCTGACCGTCGCCGGCCAGGCCGTTGAGATCGATCGCAGCTGCGCCGCGCTGCTTGCCGCGTTGCTGCGCCACGTCGATGCACCGCTCGGCAAGGACGAACTGCTCGAAACTGGCTGGCCGGGCCGTGTCGTCCACGAAAATTCGCTGGCCAAGGCGATCGGTCGGCTGCGGCAGGCGCTGGGCACCGATGGCGCGCGAATCGAGGCGGTTTATGGCAGTGGCTATCGGCTGACCGGTCCGGTCCGGCGTCTCACGGACTTGGCGGCTGGCTCCGCGGCGGGCAGCGGCCTCGTGACGCGGCTTCGTGCGCGCCTGTTCGGTGACCGGCGCCGCGCGACCACGAGTGCTGCGGTGGCGATCGCGGCGATCGGCCTGGCCGCGGCGGGATTTGCCGCATGGTGGGTCCTTTCCGCGCGCGCACAATTGGCCGAACAGGAACGCGAGGTCGAGGTGCTGCTCGCCTTTCTGTCTTCCGACCTACTGGCGTCCGCCGATCCCTATGCACCGGGGTATCGCGACCAGTCGGTGCGGCAAGTCGTCGAACGCTCTGCCGCGACGATCGACAATCGGCTGCGCAACGATCCCGCCGCGCGCGCGATTCTACACCGCACCGTCGCGCAAGCCTTTTCGGGCTGGGGCGAATATGAAAAGGCAGTGAGCCATTTCGATCGGGCGCAGGTGCTTAACACACGGCTGCACGGCGCGATGGCGCGCCAGAATGTCCCCGTCGATATCGGCCTGTGCCAAAATCTGCGGCTGGCAGGCGAAACGCGCCGCGCCGAACGCATCTGTCTGCGTGCCGAACAGGTCGCCCGCGCGACACGCTCGTCGCAGCTGCGCGCGGCGCAAATCACCCGCGCCAAGTTGCAATTCGAAATCGGCGAATATGACGCGGCGGCCGCGGCACTCGCGGGCGTGCTGCAACATGCCAAAGGCTTATCGGCTGCCGAACGCGCCGACGCCGAATGGTTCAACGCGCTCAGCCTGCGCAAGCTGGCGCGCTTCGACCTAGCCGAAGGCGCGTTCCGGCGGCATCTTACGATTCGGCAGACGACGCTGGGTGATGCCCATCCGCTGACCGGCTGGGCGCATGCCGACTATGGCGATTTCCTGGTGTCGGCGGGGCAATTTGCGAAGGCGGAGGAGCATCTGGAGCGCGCCCAAACGATTTTCGATGCGTCGCTGGGCGCCGATCATCCCGAATCGCTGTCGCCCGACTATAGCCGCGGCATCGCTGCCCTGTGGCAGCGCGATTGGGCCGGCGCTCGTGCGATCCTGCGCCCGCTGCTCGCGCGTTATCGCGAAAGCCTGGGATCGGACCATTTCTGGACGCTTTATGCGATGAGCGAACTGGCGCTGGCCGAGGCGCGAACGGGCGAGGAAGATCGCGCCGCCGCACTGCTGCGCGAAGCGCGGCAGACGGGCGCCCGCGTGCTTTATGGTCGCGAGGGCAAAGCGGCGCATTTCCATATGCGTTGGGCGCGCGCTCTGGCGGCATTGGGCAAGACCGACGAGGCCGAGGACGAACGCCGCCGCGCGGCGCAGGCGATGGATCGCAGCGGTTTTATGCCCGACCATCCGTGGCGCGCGCGTCTGCATTGCCTGTCGGCGCGGATCGCGCTGGCGCGGCGCGACGAGGCGGCGGCCCGGCAGTCGGCGCGGACTTGCCTGTCGGCTCTGGACGCCGCTGACCGCTTGCCGCCGACCTATCCGGCGCTGGCCGAAGCGAAAAGGATCGCCGGACGGGATGCGCGCGCGATGCGGTGATGGACGGCAACCTTCTGAAAAGGCTGCAGTTCATAATTTTCAGAATCGGCCGGTAAGATATTTCAGTCTTTTTCAGCGGCCGGGCAAAGATTTTCAGCAGCGGCGTCAGCTAGCCGACACTCCATCGTTCAACGTGGAGGGAAAGTCGTCATGGCATCGAAAACTGGATCGCGCCGGTTCATTTTTTCTGCACTGACATTGGCGGTCGTGCTTGCGGGAGCCGGCTACACCACCGGGATTCCGGTCGCGAGCGAAGCAAGAGCGCAGCCGTCGAGCTGTTACCGCACCTTCTGGCCGAACGGCCGCGCAGTGGAGATGGAGGCGTGTGAATATGAAGGCGGCGGTTCGGGATATACGATCCTTCGCAATAACACGAACCGCGACATGTCTGTCTGCTGGACGCTTCATTTTAACAACGGCAGGTCCTCCCGTGCCTGCAAGCTCGTAGTCAGGAGCCGTGAGGAGTCGAAAGGCTCCTGCTATCTTTGCAGTCACAAGAACAGCGGTGGCTTGGTCAACATTACGTGGCGCAAGGTCGAGCCGGTGCGGTGAGAGGTGCGAGTGCATTGACGGCCCTGATTTGCGCGGCGGCGGCTCCGGGAGCCTCGGCGCAGGATGCGCGCTGGGCGGTGCGGACGGTCGACGCCACGGGGCGCAGCGAGGCGGGCGGTTGCGCCGCAGCGCGCGCACGGGCGGTGGCGGAGGCGCGCAAATATCTGGGGCTGAACATTCGCACCTGCGCCTGCGCGCCCGTTGCGTCGAAAGGCGACGGCCCGTCGGCAGGCTATCGATGTCGGGTGACATATGAAGTTCTGGTTCGAACGGGTTTAAACTGAGGGAGCGATTTGTCATGAAGCCGATCACTCGTATTTTTGCCATTGCCGCGATGCCGGCAACGCTCGTCGGCCCTGCCGCGACCGCTGCGGCGCAGAGCGGCGTCAGCTATTATCATTGTCACGTCGCCAATTATTATTCCAAGGGCGGAAAGAATGGCGGTAGCCGGGTGGTTTTTTACCACTCCGCCTTGTTTCCCGCAGCGAAGGCAATGGACTTGTCCACTCGCAGCGAGATCGAGGCCAGCCTGCTCCGCTATGTCGAGGGCAAATACCCCGCCGCCGACAGGGTATATGAAAAGCGTTGCGTAGAGAAGGGGGACAAGGCGCATGCCGAGAAGCTCTACCGCTATCAAACGACCAAATCTCTATACGAGCATGTCATGACCGGATGGCGCCCGGGTGGCCGATAGGGTTGGCCCGTGGCGGGGTGAGGGGTGCGCTTGCAGACCGTGCCGCCAGGCAAGCCATGGGATTCTCATTTAGCGTGTTCAAACTGGTCGCGTTCAAACGGATGGAAAGGAAGCCGGCATGACGAAGGCAATATGGGGTGCCGCGGCACTTTGTGCGTTGACGTTTTCGGGGGGCGCTCTCGCGAAAGAAGGCAGCGTCTATCAAACCAAGGGTCGCGGCTATGGCGAAACGCAGGGCGATGCCTGTACGACCGCCCGGCGCGTTGCCCTGAGCTATGCGGACAGCCCCCGACACCATCAGGCTTATAGTTCGTGCAACTGCGGACAAGCGGCGTTCAGCAAGGGCTCAAAATACAAGCATGTCTGTACGGTCATTTCCTACAACCGCACGCCCGACCGACCCGATCGTCCGAAAGGCAGCGCTGCTCCGAGGTAACGAACCTCGTGACGCTGCGAGGCCGAAATCATCCGTCATGAAAGGAGAATTGCGATGAAGCGCATTTTGTTTTCCGTCGGCGCGCTCGGCGCTGCGTTCGCGGCGCAGGCGATTGCTGCCGAAGAGGTGAAGAAGGTCCACGGCTATGGCGATACGCACGAACAGGCCTGTTACCGCGCCACCGCCAGCGGGCTGCGCGTCTATAGCGACGTGAAGGTTCTGGGCTTCGGCAAGTGCGGCGACTGCACCGAGCGGAACCGCCGCGAGGGCCGCTACCTTTGCTCGGTCAACATCTATTACGAGCCGCGGCGCTGACAGTCTTCGATCACGATTATTGATCGGCGAGTTCGCATTGAAGGAAAGGAAATACCATGAAAATGGCGTTTGTCGCCGCGGTGCTGGGCATCGCCATGGCTTCCAGTCCGGCCCAGGCAGAGGTGAGGAAGAGCGGGGGGCAGGGCGATACGGTCGAAAAAGCCTGCGCCGCGGCCGAACGCAATGCCCGAAGCGTTCACGGCAAGCGCTTCAGGAGCGTTGGCACCTGCGGCGAGTGCAAGACGCGAGACGTCCGGACGAGGCGCGATGGGACGCGCGTCATTCACAGTTGCTATGTCGATGTCTATCTCGACTGAGGCGGGCGGCATTGGCGTCGGGGTGGCGCTGGCGTTGTTTTTCTTGCCCGCCGCCGCCGCGGCTCAATCGCTTTCCGATGGCGATTATGAGCAATGCTCGATCTATCGCGACGGGCGCTTCGTCGGGCACGACAGCGTCTGCCTCGAGCGCAAGCGCGCGGCGATCCGGCGGCTGGAGAATGATGAGGACTACCGTCCCCGCTACCGGCGCGGCGGCTATGAGCGCCGCTATTCCTCCGCCTATCGCTGTCCCCAATGGGCCAATGGCGGGCGCGGCTTCAACGCAACCTGGTATTCGGACGGCCGCCCGCCTTCGCTGACGGGCACCTATACCTATGACGCGACGCTCGACGGCCGTCCCTGCATTCCGCACCCGGCCTATTATGGATCGGGCTATCCCTGAAGGATCATGACGATGCGCCTGGCGAACATATATCTTGCGGTGGCTGCGGCCTTCGTGACGATTGTGGGGCCGGCCTATGCCCAGCCCACCCTTCCGCTCATTCCCTCTCCCTGGGGCGGCAGCATGTCTGCCGCCGAACAGGCGGCGTCGGCGGCGAAGCGACCCGCGTTCGCCGACGCCAACTGGAACCACGAAGTCTGCGTGATCGCCTATTCGTTCGAGGGTGTGCCGGAAGAGATCGCCCGACGCCGCGACGCCTTGCAACGCACGCACAAGGAAGATTCGGCGCAGGCCGAGGAGCGCCGTCGGCTGGCGATGCTGGAGCGTAGGGCGGCCGAGCATCTGCCCAACATCGCCAAGTGCAAGGGGCAGTTTTATCGTCCCGCGCTCGAACATCTATGCGCGCGTCAGCGGAGCGATAACCGCTTTTGCGCACAGCTGTCCGGCCCTGCGCTGCCCGGTGTCGAACTGGTAGCGGACAAGTGGGGATTTGTGCGTGGCCTCGCTTGGAACAAGGTTGGCGACCTATATTCCAAAGGTGCGGCGTTCGCCCCGAAGCGCTGGCGTCCGGCGAACGATCGTGGCCCCATGCTCGATGGGCATTCGGTGAGCGGGATTGCCCATATCGCCGCGATCAACGAGGCGGTGAAAGGCGAAGACGGACGGCCGCTCGCGAACGATATCGGCCAATGGGCGTTCAGCATCGAAATGCTGCGCCAGAAAGCGGACGAGCTCGATGCGGCGACGACGAAACAGGTGCGCGAGCTTGCCGACAAGACAGGAATGCCCGCGCAGGTGGGGCGCTATGCCCAGCGTCCGCGCCTTCATTTTCAAACCTATATGTTCGACATTCTGATCGACAGCGATGCCGCGACGCTGGCCATCGAAATGGCCGACGGATCGCGCCGCGCGCTGGGCTCGCCCGTCCGCTTTCACTCGCTGCCTGAAAATGCGCCCGCCTTTTATACCAGCTTTGACAGCTATCGCATCCATGCCGCGATGTTGCCGACGGCCGAGGACATGCGGCTGATGCTTGACCCAGAGGCTGCGTTCGTGACCGCGAGCTTCGCGATGCGGTTGGAAAATGGGCGCATCGACACGGTGACGCTTCGCACGCCGCTGACCGGGGTTGCCGATGCGTGGCAGGCAATGAACGCCGCCAATCTAAGGGCGCATCGAAAGATTGTGGAGGTTGAGCAAACGGCGACAGGAACGGGTCATGAATAAGATGGTGGGGGGATTGGTCGCGGTGATCGTACTGCTTGTCGGTGCGGTCATGTATTTGTTGGGGCAGCAAAGTGCGGCCCCGGCGCGCGAGGAGCCCGCACCGATCGAGGTGGCGACCGAAAAGAACGACGCCACTCCCGCGGGCGTAGAAGCCGCTTCGCTGCGGCGCCCCGTTCGCGTCGGCACCGGCGGTCCCCATGCCGATGCGTGCCGCGGTGTCGGATCGGTCGCCAACCTCCCCGGCGGCGCCGACGATTTCCTCGCGGTGCGCGAGGGGCCGACGGTCGAAGCCAAGCGCATCGACAAGCTGAAGGACGATGCGCCGGTCTATATCTGCGACCAGAACAGCGACGGCAGCTGGATCGGCATTGTTTATCAGGCGAATGGCTATCTGCCGACCGACGATAGCTGCCGCGCCGAAGAAAATGTCGGAAGCGTCCGCCCCTATGAGGGGCCATGCCTGACCGGCTGGGTGTCGGCCAAATATCTGGTCCCTCACGGACAGGACAGCGACGAGCCCTATGTGCCCGAACCAGTCGCCGCCAGCCGATTTTCGTTCGACGCCGACGGATTCGGCAGCACCGAATTCGTGGCGGCCAATTACCTGAACCTGCGAGCCGATCGGCGCGCCGCGGCCGAAGGCGGGACGGTGGTCGATCGCGGCAGGCGAGAGTGCCGTCAGACGGGCGAAAGCGACGATCGGGCGTGGGTTTGCCGGGCGACCTACATCTATGAAAAATAGCCTCCCGCTTCGATTGGGCGCGGCGGGGCGGAGGCACCATGCCGCCGCCGATCTGGCGGGCGAGCGCATCGACGCTTTTCTGACTTCGCTGGGCAAGCTGCGCTATGGATTGCGGCGGATCGAGGCGTTGCTGCTCGATCTCAAATATGCCGAGGCCGTCGACGAAGCATCCGCTGGGACCGCCGGCGCCGCGCAGCAATTGCGAGAGGGTTGGGAAACCGTCGAACCCGGAATGCGGCGCGTGATCTTCGATCGACGCGACATGCCGCAAGGCGAAAGCCTGCCCGAACGGTTGCGAGCGCGGGTGACGGCGATCTGCGAAGGTTACAGCGTGTGCGATGGTGGCCAAGGTTGCGGTGACGGCTCCGCGAGCAGCGGGCTGACCGGCGAGCCGATGGAGGGGCCGTGAGTGTCCACGGGCAGAAACGTCTTTCCTTCGAAAGCCGCGACCGCGCGGCGGTGATCGGCAAGGTCGAACGTCTGCTCGACACCATCGGCCGGTTCCGTTTCGCACCACTCGGGGACGAGTCGCCATGATCTATGAGGAACCCGGACAGATGATCGACCGTGAACTCACACCGGACGCCATCGACGACATTCTTGCCCACGGCCCGATCCGCGATTTGCGGGTGCTGCCGATCGCGCTCTCTATGGACCCGCCGGACAATGTGGACGTCGAGCGTATCTGCCTTGACCTTGCGCTTCACGCCGATGCGTGGGTGCGCGGCAACGCGTGCACCGCATTCGGACATCTGGCGCGGGTCTTGGGCAAACTCGATCGTCAGGCAAGGATCCAACATATCCTCGAGGTTTCGCTTCGTGACGAAGAGCGGATCGTTAGCGGCCGAGCCGCCGATGCGATTTCCGATATCAAGACATTCCTTGGCTGGCGCTTTGAGAACGAGTGGCCAAATCCATAGCCCGTCGGGCCCTTAACACCTTGCATCGCTTGGACGCAGCCGACGGCCCGCTTGGGGTCATTGAACTTCCCGCTGGTTTCAGAAAGGATGGCTTGGCGTACGCGCGACGCTCGAAGTTTGCCCAACCGGCAGGCAGCGTCGAAGCTGAGCTAGCGTCTGACGCCTTGGGGTGTCGACCTATTTCGGTCGATTCGCGTCGTCGCTGCGACGTGCCGAATGTCGGCTATCTTCAATCCACTGGTAAAAGCGGTCGGTCTCCTACCGGCCAGTTTCAGGAACAAGGTTCGGCACGAAAGCCGGACGTGCGGCTTGCTGAGCCTTGCTTGGCTTCGCCAGCAGCAGGATGGCCTCGCTGTTGCAAACGTGTCACAAAGTTGTAAAAAATGCTCAGTCAGATCAAATTCCCTTTACCGAACGCTGCCGCGCGCGCATCGCGGCCATCCGGGGGCGGCGCTAGGTTGCAGTCCCTCCTAAGTGCCGTCCTCGTTGTTTCTGCCATCCAAGCAGCGAGGAAACTGCACTGTGAAAAAAGACATTCTCTCCTTTTTGAAATTGACGGCCGCCCCCTTTGCGCTCAGCGCGGCGATGCTTGCTGTCCCCGCGCACGCGCAGGATGCGACCCCCGCCGATGAGGCCAGCGAAGACACGATCGTCGTCACCGGTTCGCGTATCGCGCGCGCCGACCTTACCTCGTCGGTTCCCGTTTCGGTCGTCAGCCAGGAGCAGATCCAGCAGACCGGTGCGGCGAACATTCAGGACGTGCTGAACGAACTGCCGTCGGTCGGCCAGAACATCAGCCGCAATTCGACGAACTTCTCGACCACGGGCAACGGGATCGCGACCGTCAACCTGCGCAACCTCGGTTCGGCACGCACCCTCGTCCTCGTCAACGGCCGCCGTTTTGTGGCCGGTCTGCCGGGCACTTCGGTCGTCGACCTCAACACCATCCCGACCGACCTGATCAAGGACGTCCAGGTCGTGACCGGCGGCGCGTCGGCCGTCTATGGTTCGGAAGCGATCGCGGGCGTCGTCAACTTCATCCTCGACGACAAGTTCGAAGGCATCCGCTTCCATGGTCAGGGCACGATCAGCGACGAAGGCGACTCGGGTCGTTATCTCGCAAGCCTGACCGCCGGTACGGCGTTCGCCGATGGCCGCGGCCATATCGTCGTCAACGGCAGCTACGATCGCGATAACGGCCTGCGTTCGCGCAATCGCGATTTCTCTGCGAATGACAACCCGAACCGCAGCTCGTTCGCTTCGCAGGGTCTGTTCAGCCCCAGCGGCGCGTTCGCACCGGGCGCCGGCACCTTCACTTATGGCCCGGGCAACACCCTGAAGCCTTACGAAGGCGCCAACATCGACGGGTACAACCGCAACCAGGACCGCTACCTCGGCGTTCCGGTCGAGCGCTATCTCTTGACCGGCCTCGCAAGCTACGAACTGTCGGACAATGCCACGCTGTTTTTCGAAGGCAGCTATGCCAAGAGTAAGTCGCGTTCGAGCCTCGAGCCGCAGGCGGTTGCCAACACCGACCTCGTTAACGCCGACGGTACGCCCTATGCGGGCATTCCGCTCAGCAACCCCTTCGTGCCTCAGGCGATCCGTGACTATGTCACGACGATGGCACCGATCCTCAACAACGATGCCGATCCCGACAACGATATCAGCACGACCGACCTACCGTTCCGCCGCCGTTCGAACGACATCTTCGACCGCAGCAACAAAAACGACCGCGAAACCTGGCGCGCCGTCGCCGGCCTGCGCGGCAGCTTTGCCGACAGCCTCAACTATGAGGTCTATTACGGCCATGGCGAAACCAAGGACTACACCCGTTCGGGCACGATCTTTGGTCCGCAATATGTCAACGCGCTGAACGCCGTCGCGGGCCCGAACGGCCCCGTCTGCAGCATCAACGCCGACGCCGATCCGAACAACGATGACGCGGCATGCGCGCCGATCGACATCTTCGGCTTCAACACGGTTTCGGCCGCAGCCGCCGACTATGTGACCCGTGGCGGCCAGCTGTCGGAATATCGTGCCAAGGTGAAGCAGGACGTCTTCTCTGCGTCGGTGTCGGGCGAAGTGTTCGAACTTCCGGGCGGCGCGCTGAGCTTTGCGACCGGTTTCGAATATCGGCGCGAAAAGAGCAGCGAAGATTTCGACGACGCGACAAACCTCGGCCAGACGCTCGGCAACCTGCTGACCGACACCCGCGGCAAGTATAATGTGAAGGAAGGCTTCCTCGAAGTCGTCGCGCCGGTCCTGTCGGATCGTCCCTTCTTCCACTATCTCGGCCTCGAAGGCGCTGTGCGCTATTCCGACTATTCGACGGTCGGCGGCGTGTGGAGCTGGAAGGCCGGCGGTGAATGGGCGCCGATTCCGGATATCCGTTTCCGCGGTATCTATTCGGAAGCGACCCGCGCGCCGAACATCTCGGAGCTCTTCTCGGCCCAGAGCGAAACCTTCCCCGCGATTGTCGACCCGTGCGACCAGCGCGAAGGTGAAGGCGACGGCGCGCCGATCACCGTTCCGGCGGGCAGCCTGTCGGCAGCCTGTCTCGCAATCCCGGCCATCGCGGCCGCAGCGAACGGTGGCGGCTTCGTCTATTCGACGGCGCAGATCCAGACGATCAACGGCTTCCTTGGCGGCAACCCCAACCTCGAAGAGGAAACCGCGAAGACCCTGACGCTCGGTGCGGTGTTCCAGCCGCGCTTCGCCCGGGGGCTCAGCCTGACGGTCGACTATTACCGGATCAAGCTGAAGAACGCGATCGGCATCATCGGCCAGCAGACCTCGCTTAACGAGTGCATGACCGGCAATGGAGACGCGCTGTTCTGCGACAATATCACCCGCGACGCGACCGGCCGGGTCACGCAGGTCGATGCGTTCAACCTGAACACCGGTTCGTTCCTCGTTTCGGGCATCGACACGCAGGTCAAGTACAGCACGACCTTCGGCGAAGCGGGCCGGTTCGACCTGTCCGCCTTCTGGACGCATCTTCTGAAACAGCAGCAGACCTCCTATCCGGGCGGTCCGACGCAGAAGGAAGTCGGCCAGCTTGACTGCTATAGCTGCGGCCGTCTCGGCACGGGTTTCCGTGACAAGGTCAATGTTTCGGCCACCGTTGGCTGGGATAATGTCTCGCTCAACTGGCGCGTGAACTATCTGTCGTCGGTCGTCGACGATCTGACCGATCCGAACCGCATCAGCACCGGTGCCTATTGGTACCACGATGCCCAGCTGCGCTTCGGTATTGACGACAGCAAGAAGTATGAATTCTACCTCGGCATCGACAATGTGTTCGACAAGAAGCCGCCGGTGTTCGGTGACACGAACCCTGTGACCTTCCCGGGCGCCCAGACGTCGGCAACGACTTACGACCTTTACGGCCGTCTGTTCTACGCCGGTGTGGACTTCCGCTTCTAAAGACCATGGGCCCCCGGTTCGCCGGGGGCCGCAGAAAAGAAAAGGGGCGGCTCCTCGCGGGGCCGCCCCTTTTCTTTTGTCTCAGCCCAGTACGTCGGTAAGCACACGCTGCCAGTTTCCGCCCATGACCTTGTCGACCTCGCGGGGCGCAAACCCTGCCTTGTCGAGCGCCGCGGCGATCGTCGCCATGCGACCGATATTGTTGAGCGCGGGGATCACCACATGCTCGGGCGTCCAGTCGAAGCCAGCGATTCGCTGGTCGCGCATCGCGTGCCACCAGGGCAGATATTCTTGCACACCCGCAGCATTGTCGTTGTTCAGTGCAACGAGGTTGGTCTGGCCCGCCATCGGAAAGTCGTTCGAAATCCCTACCGCATCGACGCCCCCGACATTCGCGACATGGCGGATTTGCGCGATCAAATGATCGACCGTCGGAACGGCATCGCGCGTCAGCCAGAAACTCATCATGAAAATGCCCATCATGCCGCCCTTGTCGGCGATCGCGCGGATCACGGCGTCGGAGGCGCAGCGGGGATGGTCGACGATCGCCTTGCACGCGCCGTGCGACAGCAGGATCGGCGTGGTGCTGCGCCGTGCCGCCTCCAGCATCGTCGGTTCGGACCCGTGCGAAACGTCGGGCACGATTCCGGAGCGGTTCATCTCGGCCAGCCCCTCGATGCCGAGCGGCGTCAGTCCGCTCCATTCGCGCTCGAGCGCACCGCCGGCGAAGAGGTTGTCGTTGTGATGGGTAAATTGCAGGACGCGTAGGCCGCGGCGATGAAAATCGGCGATCCGCGTCAGGTCGGTGCCGACGGGCTCGCACGACTGGAATTGCAGGAAGGTCGCGCAGCCGGGGCGCGACCCGATGTCCGAACCCTTCAACGCGACAAACGCTTCGCGCTGGTTCGCGAGTCGCGTTACCACCGTATCGAGCGCCGCGCTGCATTTTTCATAGGTCCGCAAATAGCGGGGAACATCGTCCGCGTCGCGGACCTCCTCGACTTCCGAAATGTCGCAGATCATGCCGCCAAGGCCTGCCGCGCGAAGCTCGGCGAGATCGTCGGGCAGGAAGCTCAGGCCGTCCATGGCAAGCCGACGCTTCCCTGCGGCCGCCGCGCCCTCTTCGCTCCCGAGCATCAACGCCGCACCTGCGGCAAGAAACGATCTGCGGCTCATCGTCGAATGGCGTGGTGAAATCATGTGTCTAATCCTGTGGGCATATCATCCTGTCTGTAGTGATACAGGGAGACGAAACACCAGAGGATTTGGGAAATCGTGGAGAGCGGGAGGCATTTTTTGCGGTGCCGCGTTCCGACATGGCATGTCTGTATCGGTGTCGATTGAACTTTGCGTTCGAACCCGCTCGGCCACGGGAAAAAAATTTTGCCCGCTTCATGCGGGCTGCCGGCTTATTTGGTGGCGGCAATGCGCGGGGCCGACGTCTGCCCGCTTCCGGAGCCGGCGAAGCCGCCGCAAAGGCGACTGGCCGAAATCGCCCCGCCTCGACCGTCGGGTCGTCTGCCGATCTAATCTCCAGTCACTATATATTGCGATTGCAGATTCCCGCGGTCAGCACGGAACAAAGGCATTCAAGGCGCGCCGCCCAAGCCCCCGGCCTTCGTCGGCGGAAAGCGAATGGCAGTGGTGTCCGTAACCGCGGATGATTGACGAAAATGCTGCGGCTAACGATGTGGTGGCAGCGTCGATTTGCAGCAACCGGCCGACGACCGCCACGCCGATGGGGTCCCGGAAACTTCGGGTGACCGCGCGAAAAGCAGGATTGCCGTCGCCGCGCGCCAGGTGGAGCGATATTTCGTCGAAGGCTCGCAGTACCGGCGAATTTCCCGTGACGACCGCTTCGATAACCTCGTCGAGGAGCTGTGCGGGCGAAGCCGGGAGCGACGTTGCCAGATCCGCGCCCGGATATTCGACGCTCATCTCGTAAAGGCGGCGAACCGCGCGCTGCGCCATTTCCGCCTTCGATCCGAATTGATAGGCGACTGTGCCCAGCGTTGCGCCGGCACGCTTCGCGACGGCGCGAAAGGTCAGGGCGGAAAGCCCTTCGTCGGCGAGGAGCGATGCCGCAGCATCGTCGAACGGCGTCGCCGTGTTCAGGATTGGGCGCGATACGGCATATTCGGCGTCGGCGGCGTGCTGGTAGGAGTCGCGCACAGCGGAAGACGGCACATTGTTGCCGTTGATGAGGAAATCGAACAGCGCGAAAATCGTCTCGTCGAGAAGGGCGCGGTCGAGCGGTCGCCGCCAGCGGACGAGATGCTGCCCGGCCTCGCCATCGAAAAACAGAAGCAGGAGTTCGTTCCACCGATCGAGCCCGGTCTGCGTGCTTAGGCCGGTGATGAACTCGCGCCACAATTCTGCCCAGCGCCGATGCGCGTCGGTTCGGTGCGTGGGCGCCGCTCCGGCCGCTTGCGCCTCGCGCCATGCAAGAGCCAGCGGGCGCTGCGCCGCGGTCCACTCGTCGATGATCGAGGCGAGCAGGCCGGCACGGGCGGCGAGCGGCCAATCATTTGCGTTGGCGTCTCCGATTTCGACCAGCTTCGCGTCCATCCATCGCCGCGCTTCGCCGATCGCGGCGTTTTGCGCCGCCTCAAACAACTGTTCTAATCCTCCAAAATGATAGTCGATTGCGGAGGGCGATGCATCGGCCTCTGCCGCGATCGTGCGAACCGATATCTCGCTCTTATCAAGTCGTTCCCATAGCGCGGCAAGGGCGCGGATCAGGCGTTCATCTGTGCTATTAGTGACAGATGTTCGCAATTTTTGTGACGGATTTGGGTCGCTCGGTGTCATGGCGCGCTGCTCTCGTCGGGTAAGGTGGAAGAGTGTTGGGCTGAATGTTTCGGGGTAATTGAAGCGTGGGGGTCGGTCACAAAAGCTACATACAAGCGTTCTAGCTGGCCGCCAACTTCAAGAAAAGGGGTAGCTCAGAATGTTCGTCAACTCTCCCAAGACTGCGCGCTGTTTCCTGCTTGCCGGATCGACGCTCGCTTCCGCAATCCTGGCGACGCCCGGCGCCGCGCAGCAGGCCGATATGGCACCAAACAGCGAATATGCCGATGAAATTGTCGTCACCGGTTCGATCCGCCAATCGCAGGAGGCGTCGATCGATGCGAAGCGCGATGCGGTCAACCTGGCCGACATCGCCGCCGCCGATTCGGTGGGGCGCTTCCCCGACCAGAACAGCGCCGCCGCGCTGTCGCGCCTGCCCGCAGTGGCGGTGCAGCGCGATCAGGGGCAGGAACGCTATATCCAGGTGCGCGGCGCACCCAACCGCTGGACCTCGGTCAGCATCGACGGCATTCCGCTCACCGGCGTCGACGAAGGCGGCGACAGCCGCGCCTTCCGCTTCGACGCCGTTCCGGCGGTCCTCCTGTCGCAGATGACGGTGAACAAGTCGCTGACCGCCGACCTGCAGGCGGACGCGATCGTCGCGACGATCGACCTCAAGACCTATTCGCCGCTCGACGCCGGGCGCGGCTTTCACATCACGGGCGACCTCGGTTACGGCTTCATGGACCAGGGCGGGGGCGAACAGCGCCAGGGATCGCTGCGCGCGAGCTGGTCGAACGACGTCATCGGCGTCGTGCTCGGCGGATCGCATTACCGCCGCAAGCAGCTCACCGACAATCGCGAGGTCGGTGCCTATGACGCGAACGGTCCTACCGAATTCGACATCCGGCAATATCAGATCGAACGCTGGAACAATGGTCTGTTTGGCGGCATCGAAGTTGCCGCCTCGCCCGAACTGCGCCTGTTCGCAAAGGCCATCTTCACCGAATTCAACGACGACGAACAGCGCAACCAGTACGAGTTCCAGCTGAACCGGGCCGCGAGCGGCACGCGATCGATCGACAGCGGCGACCTCGTCGGCGTGCCGCTGCGTGGCAGCTTCAACTATGGCGAATATCGCAACCGCAACTATATCGCGACGCTCGGCGGCGATTATGAAGGCGACGACGGGCTGACCGCCAATTTTCGCCTCAACTATACCAAGACCGATAACAGCACCTATCTGCCGCTCGTCCAGTCGAGCACCAGCGGGCTGGCATCGCCGTCGCTGACCTATGACAACAGCGACCCGCGCTTTCCCGTCGTCACCCTCTACTCCACCGTCGACAACGCCGGCGTGCTCGAGCGCGGGCCGGCGCTGACCAATTTCGACCAGGGCATTTTGAGCGTCGGTGGCACCTATATGATCGACGCGCGACAGGAGACAGAAGCCGACGCCTATACCGCCAAGCTCGACCTCGCGAAGGCGTTCGACAGCGGACTGACGCTGAAGGGCGGGCTCTATTATGCCGACCGCAAGGTGGCCGGGAATAATTTCTCCTTCGCCAACCTGGCCTTTCTCGGCGCGCTGGGATCGGCGGTCGGTCAACCTTTCGACGTCAACTCCTATGTCACGGGCACCCCGTGGGATACGCAATTCCCGCTCGGCGTGACGCTGAACTATGTCGACAACCGCCGGATGCGCGCCGATATCGATGCGCTGCTCGAGACGCTGGAGGGCGCGGGCCTTTTCGATCCGGCCGCGAGCATCCCCGCCACCGATCTTTACGACCAGAAGGAAAAGACCCTCGCCGGCTACGCGATCGCGCAGATCGAACGCGACGCGCTGACGATCAATGGCGGCGTTCGCATCGAGCATTACAAGCTCGACAACTCGGGGACCGCCAACATCGACGGCACGCTGACGGCCCTGGCCGTCGAACGCGATTATACCGATTTCTTTCCCAGCCTGAACATGCGCTACGAAGCGGGCGACGACCTGGTGCTGCGCCTTGCGGGCCAGCGCGGCGTGTCGCGCCCCGCCTATGGCGCGATCCGCGTCGGGGCGTCGATCAACGACACGACGACGCCCGGCGAAATCGGCGGCGGCAATCCAGGGCTGAAGCCCGAATATACGTGGGGGCTCGACGCCAGCGTCGAATATTACCTCCCCGGCAATGGCATTTTGTCGGTCGCCGGCTTTTATCGCTGGGTCGATAATGTCTTCTATCAAAGTCAGCAGCCGGTCGGATCGGACGTGTTCAATTCGGGCGGCGTCGATCGCTCGAACTACCTCCTCAGCTCGACCTTCAACGGCGAAAATGGCAAGCTCTATGGTGTCGAGTTCAATTTCCAGAACCAGTTCGATTTCCTGCCGTCGCCCTTCGACGGACTGGGATTCCAGGGCAATCTGACCTTGCTCGACGGCGAGTTCGACATTCCCGCCGCCGGCGGCAATGCGGCGCAGCGCGGCATCGCCTTCCAGGGGCTCTCCGATACGATCGCCAACGCGTCGCTCTTCTATGAAAAATACGGCTTCTCGGCGCGCGTCAGCTATCAGTGGCGCTCCGACTGGCTCGACACGCTCGGCGGGCTTGGCAGCGGCGAATATCGCAAGGGATATGAAAATCTGGACATTTCGCTCCGCTATGCGGTCAACGACAATCTGACCGTCTTTGCCGACCTCGCCAACCTGACCGACGAAGTCTACCTCGCCTATTCGGGATCGACTGCCTTCCCGACCGAGGTCGAACAGATCGGCTCGCGTTACCTGTTCGGGCTGCGTTTCAACTTCTAAGAAGGGAGGCTTCTGCCATGCGATCCTTGCTGCTTCGCACTGCCGCCGCGACCATAGCGCTCGCCGCTTGCCACGCGGCGCCCGCCGCGGCGCACACCATCGTGCTGACCAACGACGACGGACTCACCAGCAACGTCGTTGCGCTTTACCGCGCGCTGAAAGCCGATGGGCACGATGTCATCGTGTCGGTTCCCTGCACCAACCAGAGCGGCATGGGGGCGGCGCTCCACATCGCCCGACCGCTTGCGCCGCTCGCCGAGCCTTGCCTCAACGATGCTGCGGGGACCGGCGCGCCCGGCGCCGGGCCGATGACGCGGCCCGACCTGCCGCGCGGCGACTTTTTCTACGTGTCGGGAACGCCAGTGATGGCGCTGCTCTACGGGCTCGATGTCGAAGCCGCGCGTCGCTGGGGCAAGGCGCCAGACCTTGTGCTGTCGGGCCCCAACGAAGGCCAGAATGTCGGTGCGATCATCCTGAGTTCGGGGACGGTCAGCAACGCCCAATATGCCGCGGTGCGCGGTATCCCGGCCATCGCTCTCAGCGCGGGTGCCGGCAGCACCGGCGACAGGGCGCTCGCCGACCCGCAATCGGAGGAGGTGGCGCGCCTTTCGGTCGATCTCGTGACGACATTGGGCACGCGCGCGAAGGGCGGGGCGCTCTTGCCCGCCAACCTCGCGCTCAACGTCAATTTCCCCGATAAGCTGGACGGCGCTCGCTGGCGCGCGACGCGGATCGGCTCCTATAACGCCTATAAGCTGGGCTTCGTCGAAAATATGGCGGCGTCGGCGTCGCCGACGATGGTCGAGATGGCCAAGCGCCACGGCGCCGAACTGCCTTCGCTGCCAGGGCTTTCCTTCGATTTCAATCAGACTCCGCCCACCGAAGGCCAGTCCGACGACGAGTCGATCGTCTATCGCAGCGCTATCGCGGTGAGCCCGATGCAGGCAGGTTATGAAGCGCAGCCCGCGTCGGGCGCGTGGGTCGGCGATCTGCTGGCGTCGCTCGCGGCGGCGAAGGCTGAACGACGCCCATGATGACGCTGTATCCCGTTCCATTTCGATCCAAGGATAGTTTCATGCAAAAGATGTTCCTGCCGCTTGCAGCGCTTTTGATGCTGCCCGCCTGCCAGCAGGCGCCCGCCGATATGCAGACCACCGAAAGGACGTCTGCGGCAACGGTCGCCGAATGGAATGCGGCAACGCTAAAGGACGATCGCCGCGTCCTCGATCTCGAAGGCGGGCGGAATTTCCGCGATCTGGGAGGTTACCGAACGGCCGACGGCCAGCAGGTGAAATGGCGCACCGTCTTTCGTTCGGGCACGCCGGCGAACTTGACCGCGAACGACTATAAGACGCTCGACAAGCTCGGGATCCGCGCCTTTTGCGATTTTCGTGCCAATGACGAGCGCGAGGCCGAACCGAACCGCTATGCCGCAGCCAATAGCGATATCGAATATTGGACGCGCGACTATCGCATGGACAGCGGCAACCTGATGGGCGTGCTGATGGGCCCCGATGCGGGCGCCGAAAAGTCGCGCGCGACGATGACGGCCTTTTACCGCGTCCTGCCCGAGGAACAGGCCGAAGCTTATCGCGAGATGTTCCACCTGCTCGCCGCGGGCAAGACGCCGCTTGCCTTCAACTGCTCGGCGGGCAAGGACCGCGCGGGCACCGGCGCCGCCCTGCTGCTGACGCTGCTCGGCGTTCCGCGCGAAGCGGTCGTCGCCGACTATGCCCTGTCGGACGATGTCGTCGACTATCGCAAGGAAATGACCGAAAGCGCCGCAATGAACCCGGCTTATGCCGGCCTTGCCAAACTGCCTTGGGAAACGGTCGAACCGCTGCTTGCGTCGGACCCCGTCTATATCGAGGCCGCGCTCGACGCGCTTGCGAAGAAATATGGGTCGGTCGATGCCTTCATCGAGAAACAGCTTGGCGTTACGCCGGCAATGAAGAAGGCCATTCGAGCCCATTTGCTCGAACCCGCTACGGTCTGACATAGGCGCCTGACAAGCTTGGGTTCCTACGGAGCGAGCCGCCTCAAATGGGGCGGCTCGCGAGCGCCGACTCCGCGCGTCATCCCGGGGCGGTATTCTTGGCCGAGTTCGTTCGATGATCGGCTTGCTGTTTCGCCGACGGTGGCGCCGACCCCCCAAGGTCGGACCGCGCCAATCAGTTGCTGCCTGGGCCGCCAAGCCTGGCGACGATGGCGTCGAGGAGCGCTTGCGTTTCCGTCGAAAGATTGCCCGGCGCGGTCGCGGCCGGATCATTCGGCGGCGTGGCGGCGGGCGGCGTCAGCGCGATCGATGCGAGCGCCTGGACGTCGCTGTCCTCGGCGGACGCATCGCTGGTGCGCGCGGCCTTCTCGATCCCGCGAAGCGGCAAGAGGCGTTCGCCGACCAGCTTCTGCTCGAGGCTGAGCGGCGCGGCGAGATCGGATCGGAACTCGGCCGATCTTGTCTCGATACGCCGGTTGCAATAGGCTTTGTCGTTGGCGGAAAGCAGCTCTGCGCTGCAACGATCGATACCTTCGACCCGGCCCAGTGAAACCTCATTGTCGGCCGCCGATAGCTGGAGAACCTCGCCGCCAGGCTTTTCAGGCGCCGGCCCATCTTCGACAAAGGCGGAGTTGCCGCCTTTCGCGACCTGTTCGATCGGTTCGCCGCGATCGTCGGCGCCGAGCTGGTCAATGGCGGTCGACGCCGGTTCGGCGAAGAGCAATATCGTCAACAACAGCGTCGCCAATCGAACCTCCTTGCGTCTAGTTACCGGGACCGTTGCTCTGGATGAGCTGGATCGTTGCGCCGCCTTGTTGCTCGATATGCAGATCGGACAGGCCGCTGCCATTTTGGGTCCAATCCAGCCGGTTCAAATTTCCGGATTGCGCAGCGGTCATAGCATTGCCGTCGCCATTTTGCACGAGATGCGCCTGATTGTCGCTGCCGTCCTGGACAAGTGCCAGGACGTTATTCCGGCCTTGTTGGCTTGCGATCGCCGAATTGGTGGGGCCACCCTCATTATATTGGCGGATTTCGGCATGATTTTGACCACCGGCCTGAAGGATCGCGAGCAAATTCTCCCCGCTGCCGTCCTGCGCGATCTCGGCGACATGATCGGTACCGGCCTGGCCTACCTCGGCGCGATGTCCGCCGCTTCCCTTCTGGACGATCGTCGCGCGATTGCCGTTACCCTCCTGGGCGATCGACGCGCGGGCACCCGGTTCGGCCTGCTCGATCGACGCTTCGTTGCCCGCGCCGATCTGGGCGATATAGGCGCCGCTTTCGCTCGCGGATTCGGGGGCTGCGGGCGCTGGTACCGGCTCTGCCACGGCCACCGAAGGAATGGCAAACAACGCCAGCAGGGCCTTGAGCGATAGTCTGACGATCGGCATCCGATCTTCCTTTCTTCGCCGCGCCAATGCGCGGTCCTGGCGTCGGTATACATCCGAAACGGGCCGGTTCCCTCAGGAGAGTACCGGCCCGCCGGGAGTAGAAGGGGTGGTGCAGTTCACCCCTTCAAACCGCTTAGTTGGCCGAAGGCGCCGAGCCCTGGGTCACGACGGCGACGTTGCCGGCGCCATTCTGCATCACGTTCGAATAGTTGCCGTCCGAATACTGGTTGACGGTGGCGCTGTTGCCGCCATCGAGACCGGTCTGGTTGACGACGCTTTCGTTGTCGATGCCATATTGGCCGACGAAAGCGACGTTATCGAGGCCGGCCTGCGTCAGCAGCGATTCATTGCTTTCACCGCCCTGTTCGACCGTGGCGAGATTGAGCGCCGGTGCGCTCGGTACCGCGCCATATTGGTTGATCGTCGACACGTTTCCGATCGAGCCGGCGAGCTGGCGTACGATCGCCGTATCGTTGCGGGCATTCTGCACCTGATTGACCGTCGAGGTGCCGCCTTCGCCGAGCTGTTCGACATCGACGCTCGAGTTGAGCGCCCCGACCTGCGTCACGAACGAGTCGTTATTCTCGTTCGCCTGGAAGACATCGGCGGTGAGGCCGGCGCCATCCTGGATTACCGACGACTCATTGTTCAGGCCAGCCTGGGTGACGGTTGCGGTCGCACCCTTGTTGTCCTGATCGATCGTCGAGCTGTTGCCTTCGCCGGTCTGGACGACGGTCGCAAAGAGGTTGGCGTCGGCCTGGGTGAGCGGCGCCTTGTCATCCTGCGTGATGATCGACGAGTGAGCATCGCCGGCCTGGGTCACGGTTGCCGCAAAGGTGTTCGCGCCGACATTTTCGAAGGTCTGCGTGATCGACGAGCTGCTCGCCCCATCCTGGATGACGTTGGCATCGGCATTGTTCGATCCGTCGCCCAGGGCATTTTGTTCGACGGTCGAGATCGCGCCATTGTCCTGACGAACGTTGGCGTAGAGGTTGCCAGCGTTGTTGGCGTCGATCGTCTGGTCGATCGTCGACATCGAACCGGCTTCCTGGTTGACGACCGCCGTTGCGCCGGCCGCCTGGACGCCCGTCGCGGTCTGGTTGACGATCGAGGTCGACGCGCTCTGGTTGACCGTCGCGAACAGATTTTTCGCATTGTCGCCCGTCGCCGACTGGATCACGTCCGAAATCGCCGCCTCGGTCTGCGTGACGTTGGTGCGGATCGAGCCGGTGAAGCCCGGACCGTTCGCATATTGCTCGATGTTCGAATCGTTGAGATAGCCGGTCTGGGTGGCGTTGCCAACGAGGTTGAAGCTCGGAGCGACAGACGCCTGCGTAACGTTCGAGGCGTTATCGGTGCCGTTCTGCACAACCGTCGCTTCGGGATCTTCGGGGAGGTTGATCGAATTGTTGGTCGACGCGTCGTCCTGATCGATCGTCGATGCGTTGCCCGAGCCGGTCTGGGTGACGAAAGCGCCGGCGCCGAGTGCGTCCTGCGTGATCGTCGATTCATTGGCACCGTCCTGCGTGACAGTCGCAATGTTGTCGTTGCCCGTCTGGTCGAGGTCGCTGCTGTTCGAGCCGAGCTGGCTCACCGTGGCATCGTTGCCGAGGCCGGTTTGGTCGACGGTCGACGATTGGATCTGTGCGAAAGCCGGGGCCGAAATCGCAAGCGCGACGGCCGAGACGGCGGTAAGATATACGCTTTTCATGATTGCATCACCTTTTCAAAAAGGCGATAACGAACGCGCCACGGCGCAGGAGACGCCGAGCGTTTTCAGGTTATCGCAGCCTAATATTTGCACGCATCGAAGTTGCCGCTTCTTTGCGTGCCCTTTCTCCAACGACTTATTTTTCGGGACCGGCCTGGAGATATTCACCCGCCCCCAATATATTCGGTCAGGAACCCTCCTTTTCCTGCTGCTGGTCCTCGACAATCCGAAGCGCCGACAGCGAGCCCGCCTTTTCGACGGCCTCCTGCACGTCGCGTGCTTCGTATATCCCGTCGCGTTCGCGGCGATAATAATCGCGCAGCGGCCCTGCGAGGTTCATATCTTGGAATTTCCAGAGGTCGAGTTCGACCCCTTCCATCACCAACGCATAGACAGCCTTTTCGATCGCCTGCTGAAGGGCGACTTGATCGGGCTCGTTGCTGGTGATGCCCCATTCGGCCTCGAGCAATTCCTTGAAGGCGACGAAACGATAGGCGCTCGCGCCCAGCGCCTGCGACGCAATCGTCTTGGACGCCGTCACCGTCGTCAGCACTTCGCCGGTCCGTACAGAGACCGCACGCAGATAAACCGTAACCGTATCTTGCCGATATTCGGTGCGCGCGCCGATGCCCAGAAACGCGGCGCCCGCGCCGCCGGTCACGGTATTGGAGTCATAACCGACGATCCCGCCCTCGAGCAGGACGCCCGCGAACAGCAGGGCCGGCAGCGCCTTGCGATCAGGCTCCTCCTCGCCGAGATAGCGCTTGCGCATCTCGGTAATGATCTGCCGTTCCTTCAGCAGGTTATCGAGCCGTTCGCGCTCGACAATCGTGAACCACGAGCGGCTGCCCGCATCCTGCAATGCCTTGACGAGGATCGAATTCGCGCCCTGCGTCACCGCGCGCGACAGCGTTTGTCCTGCCTCGGTCGGCTTGAACTGGCCCGTTTGGTCGGTGAAGCCATAGACCGCGACCGCAACCTGCCGCTGCGGCTTCGGCAAGTCGTTGAGCAGGAGCTGCGTCTGCGTCTTTTTCGGGAAATAGGCGAGGCTGGTACTCGGGGCGAAGGTATCGCGACCGCTTTTGCCGACGGTCATGCAACCCGCGAGCGACGACGCGCACAAAAGGGCAACCGCAATTTTCAGGGCACCGTGCATCATTGCACCTCGACGAAGAGCGGCACGACGATCTTCGTTTCCTCGCCGGTATCGTCGTTCCGGATCGTGAGCGTCACCGAATCAAGCGAACGGAAAAATTCGATGGTCTGACCGCCGAAGCTGATCGTGCCGCTTTCCTGCGGGTTGTCGCCGAAGATCGCGTCGACGATCTGCGATGAAAGCGACGAGAGCAGCCGCGACTGGAGCTGGCGCGCAAAAATGTCGGCTTGCGACGACGAACTGGTCGCGCGCGGATCGCGGTAATCATTCTGCGCCGTCGCGGTTCCGAGGATATGGTTCGAATTGAACGGGTTGCCGCCGAAGGTCGGGCTGATGGGCTCATGCACCAGGTCCTGCGCGCAAGCGATCGGCGCAAAAATCAGGCCTGCCGCGGCAGCAGCAAAATATCGGACGTAGCGAGTCACATGCCCCCCCAGGCAGAATGCTGCAATGACACCCCAACCCGAACGGGTGGGGATTCGCGACCCGGTCGGAGTTAATATTCAGTTAAGTGGGAATGGAAACCCCGCGACTCGGAAAAAATGAACCTGTCTCAAAATAATACGGGTTCCCCATGTTTTCCGATAAATCTCGTCTTGGCGACAGATATGAGACGAAAATGTTGCACTTAGGTTTCGTAAAGATATCAGTTAACATAAGATATATTTACGCAAGATTCATCGAATCGGAGTGCAATCTGGTTTTCTTCGGGGCGTTTGCGAAAGTTTATGTAAAGACTTACCTTTTTCACTTCTGCTTGCGCTTTCGACCCAAGCGGCGTGTATGCAAAAGGAAAAGGCCGTTCCAAGGCTCGCTGGTGCATCGCCGCCTCGCAACCCCATATTATTTTGGGTTGACTTGAAATCTGGCAATGGACGTTCGGCGCGCAAATGACGATATGATTTCGCGCGCTCCTACGGATCAGTCGTCCCGCTTGTACCAGGCGGGTGGGCAGCCTGCCTTTATCGGGCGATGGCCCGGCGCAGTCGCCAGTTGACGACATGGCCGGCGATCAGCAGCAGGCTGCCGATCGCTGTGACCGCTGCCGCTGCAGGCTCGGCGAGGACAGGGAATAGCGCGCCGACGATACAGGCGACCCCGGTCGATCCCAGCAAGGCCGGGAACAGGGCGCGATGCCGGCGATAGCCGAGAACGAAGGCGAGGCCGGCCGCGGGAACGACGAGCGCGGCGGCCACAATGTGGAACATCTCCGATTCGAAGAAGGCCCCGGCGATCATCGGCAGGGCGAGCAGCAGCAAGGGAAGGGCGAGGCAGTGGACGAGGCATAGGAGCGACGCGGAAACCGCCGCGCCCTCCACCAGGTCGGTCGTCGACAGGCACCGCGAGGGACGCGAGAGTAGAACGCACATGAAAGAAAAGCCCTGTCAGGGTTGTGAGATGAGATAACATCTCATATAGGGCCGGCGTCCAAAGAAGAAAGGGGTTTTTGTGAAGTTTCGAGCTCTCCTCCTGTCCGCCGCGGTTCCGGCGGCGGTTCCGCATGTCGCCTTTGCGGCCGAATCGGTGCCGCCGGTGCCCGCCAATCCGGCGGCCACGTCGCACACGGGCTTTATGCAGGCCGGCAGCACCGCCGATCCCGAGATCGTCGTGTCGGCCAATGTCCTTGGCCTGCGCGCCGACGAGACGGCGACGCCGGTGATCACACTATCTGGCGAAGAACTCATCCATCGCCGTCAGGCGACGCTCGGCGATACGCTTGCCGGGCAGCCGGGGATCAACTTCGACAATTTCGGCGGCGGCGCGAGCCGGCCGGTCATTCGCGGGCAGACCGCGCCGCGCGTCCAGGCGCTGTCCGATGGCGCCAGCATCCACGACGCGTCGGCGATCTCGCCCGACCATGCGGTGACGACCGAGCCGCTGCTGCTGCGCGGGATTGAGGTGCTGCGCGGCCCGTCGGCGCTGCTCTATGGCGGCAGCGCAATCGGCGGCGCGATCAACCTGCTCGACGAGAAAGTCCCGACGTCGATCCCCGACGGCGGCATCGCGGGCACGGTCGAGGGCCGCCTCGGCACCGCCGACGACGAACGCTCGCTGGTCGGCGGGATCACCATCGGCGGGCAGGGTCTGGCGCTCCGCGTTGAGGGCGTCCACCGCTCGTCGAACGATTACCGCGTGCCCAAAGGGTTCGGCGAACGCCATGTCGACGGGTCGTACAACGACACATCGACCTTCACCGTTGGCGGCTCGTGGGTCGGCAGCGGCGGCTATCTGGGGGTCGCCTATACGCGCCAGCGCAGCGAATATGGCCTGCCGGGTCACGCCCATGAATATGAGGACTGCCACCCACACGGCAGCAGCCTGCACTGCGGCGGCCACGGCCATGACGACGAGGATCACGACCATGACCATGATCACGATCATGAGCATGAAGAGGTGCCCTTCGTGAAACTGCGCAGCGAGCGTTTCGATATCCGCAGCGAATATGAAGATCCGCTGCCGGGGTTCGACAAGGTCCGTTTTCGCCTGTCGTTCACCGACTACGAACATGACGAGATCGAGCATGACGAGGTCGCAACGACGTTCAAGAACAAGGCGCACGAGCTGCGCTTCGAACTGGCGCACAAGCCGATCGGCCCGCTGCGCGGCGCCTTCGGGGTCCAGCATTCGGAAAGCCAGTTCAGCGCGCTTGGCGAAGAAGCCTTCCTGCCCGAAAGCGATACGCGGAGCACCGCGCTGTTCCTGATGGAAACGCTGACGGCCGGCCCGATCCGCTTCGAGCTCGCGGCGCGGCAGGAATGGCAGAAGATCGAGACGACGCTGAACCGCGAGGTCAGCCACAAGCCCTTCTCGATCTCGGGCGCGGCGGTCTGGGACATCGGCGGCGACTATTCGCTCGCGCTGTCGCTCGCGCGCTCGCAGCGCGCGCCGAATGTGCAGGAGCTTTATGCGCGCGGTATCCACCTCGCGACCAACACCTATGAGCTCGGCACCGCGACGCTCGGCAAGGAGACGGGCAGGTCGGTCGACCTGACCTTCCGCAAGACGAAAGGGGCGACGACCTTCACCATCGGCGCCTATCATCAGTCGTTCGACGACTATATCTTCGCCAACACGCTTGACCAGTTCGAGGACTTTCGTCTCATCCGCTACGAGGCGGCCGACGCGACCTTCACCGGGGTCGATGGCGAAGTGCGGCATGATTTCGGCGATGTCGGCGTGTCGCTGTTCGGCGATTATGTCCGCGCGAAGTTCAAGGACGGCCTCGGCAATCTGCCCCGCATTCCCGCCGGCCGGCTCGGCGCGCGCGCCGACGGGCGCTGGGGGGCATTGTCGGGCGACGTCGAATATTATCATGTCTTCGAACAGGATCGGATCGCAGCGTTCGAGACGCGGACGCAGGGTTACGACATGCTCAACGCGACGCTCGCCTACAAGATGGAGCTCGGGCCAAAGGCCGACGCCGAATTGTTCGTGCGCGCGACCAATCTGACCAACGAGCTCGCCTATAACCACGCGTCGTTCATCAAAAATGCGTCGCCGCTACGCGGGCGCAATTTCGTCTTCGGACTGCGGACCAGCTTCTAGGCCAAAGGGGGCGGTCGGAAGGAGGGGCGTTCAGTCCCGCGCCCCTCCTTCCGCCGATTATAGCTCGGCCCGGTCAGACGGGTTCGGCGGCCAATATATAGTCAAAGCCGTGGCGCAGCCCGTTCGCGCTGGCGACAAGCGCCAGCGCTTCGGCGCGCAGCGCCTCGCCGCGCGCGGCGAGCATCTTGGCGAGGTCCCGATCGGCGATCTTGGCGAGCCGCGGGGCGCACATGTCGATCTGGCTGTTCACGAAACGCTCTTTGTAGCGGTTTGCGTAACGCTTGGCGGCAATGACGCGGTATCCCGACGCCTCGAGGTGATCGACCGCCCATTGCGAAGGATATTCACGATAGGGCTGTTCGCCGGCAAGCAGGAGGCAGGCGTCGCGAAACCGCCCGATCTCCCAGACGATCCGCCCTTCCGCATTGTCGGGTTCGCCAACGACATAGGGCTCGAGCCCGACGACATAGAGCCGCCGTCCGACCAGCGGCCGCAGCCGCGTGAAAAGCCGGTGTTGGAAATAGGGAGCAAAGCCGTCGATCGCGCCGAGCAGATAGTCGGCGAGAACAGTGTCGTACCGCTCGCCCGCGAGCAACGACGGATCGGCCCAGTTGCCGACGACGATCCGGTCGGTCGCGCGGCGCTTTGCGGCAATCGCGTCGGCCGTTTGCGCGGCATGGGCTTCGGCGCCGCTCACCGCGGTCCAGCGCTCGGTCGCGAGCGATCCGACCCAGTCGATCGAATGGGTGCCGGTCCCGGCGTCAAGGAACGCTCCCCACGGGCGATCGCCGTGGATTCTTTCGATTTCGCGGAAGAGCCCGGAAGCGGGCGGGCGGAGGTCGGTACTCGGCGGCATCGCAAATGATATATGATATCATTTCGTCCGATCCAAGGCGAAAATCGCCGCCATCCATGGGGTACGCCGGCACCGTAGCCGGCTGGGCCAGGCCTAGCCGCGCCCGCGGTGGATGTCGTAATCGATGCGAATGCGCACCCACGCGCCGACCTGCGATTTGCCGCCGATGCGCGGCGGGCGCACCCTGAACTGCCAAGCGGCCGCCAGCACCGCGCGGTTGATCTGCGACCCGTTCGGATATTCATCGAGCGCGACGCAATCCTCGACGCGGTAATCGGACACGGTGCGGCAGGCGATCAGCCCCCAGCCGGGCCCGCTCGCGGTCGACAGATAGCCGCGCAGCTCGTCATCGCTCGGTTCGCGGTACCAGCGCGCCGCATAAAGTGCCTCGCCGTTCGGTGCCGTTCCCACCCGTTCCGAATCGGCAAAGGATGACGAGCGGCTGCCGCCGATATTCGGCGGGCCGTAGACGCGCCCGCTCGGGGGCCGTGTTGCGGTGGGCGGGGGCGGCGGTGCCGCGCTCGGCGGCGGAATCT
>NZ_LNSA01000002.1 GCF_001468465.1 Sphingopyxis sp. H115 | reverse complement strand
GATTTGGGGGTGGGAGAATGGCGGGAGGTCGGGTGACCATGGACTTTCGCGGCCGCTCAATCTCCCCATGATCGCGGCGCGCGCAGGGGCGAGAGGCCGGCGCTCGCTGCGGCGACCAGATCATCGCCGCTTTCGAGCGAGGCTTCACGGGCGCCCGGCGGGTTCGCACGGGGAATGATCATATCGTCGCGGCCGCTGTCGATTCGGCCGGGCGGCTGCGCGCGCGAAGGCTGGGCACGAGCAGAAGCACGCTGCCCGCGACCAGCACGAGGTTGACGATCCATGCCATCGGGTCGGCGGCGGCGAGGCCTTCGCGCAGCGCCAGGTGAACCGCGACCGCGAGCAGGGTCAGCGTGGCAGTCGCGATGCGGCCGACGCGCGCGAGACTCGGCGCGGCGAGGCGGATCGCGGCGGCGAAAAAGAGGAGGCTGACGGCGAGCCATGTGCCAATCGCGGCGGGCGCGCTTGCGGTCGCGATGGCGGCGACGGTGGCGGCGGCAAAGCCTGCGGGCTGGCCCCATACGGTCGCGGCCCAGGCGCGTTCCCATCGCGGTGCCGGGCGGCCTCTGTCGCGGCGCCGCGCGAGCCAGATGTTGACCCCGCTCGCGGCGAGATAGGTGAGACCGAGCCCGAGCGCGAAATAGATGATCTTGACGATCCCGCCGCCGAACCAGCCGAAATGGAGCTGGCCCATGCCGCCGAGCAAATCTTCGCCGAGATTATTGTCGGCCGCCTTTTGCACATTGTAGAGGCTCGCATCGCGGCGGAAGGCATAGCTGTCGGTGCCTGCCATGCGGTCGGGCTGCTTGACGTTGAACAGCGCGGCGCCGCCTTGCTCGGTCGGATGCTCGGTAAAGATATAGGTGATGCGGCCGCCGTCCTGCGGCAGCTTGGCGAACATGGGCTTGAGGTCGAGCACCGGCGCGGGGCGCGGGTCGTCAACTGGCGGCGGCGGGAAGAAGAGCGCATAGACCTTGTTCGCATCGCCGTTGAACATCGCCATGCCGAGCACCCCGACGATGATCGTCGTGAGGCCGAGGAAAGCGCCGGTGAGCGAGATGATGATGTGAAAGGGCAGCGCCCATACACCGAGCCGGTTGTGGAGATCGGCCTCCTGCAGCCGCTTCGACCCGCCGAGCCGGAGGTGGAAGGCGTCGCGGAAGATACGCGGGTGCGCGAGGATGCCCGAGACGAGCGAGGACAGGAGCGCGACGCCAATCAGCCCGACGAGGAAGACGCCCCAGGTGATGGGGAGGTGGAGGTTGATGTGGAGGCGCGTGATGAACTCGGTCCACGCGAAATCCTGTCCGGCGGCGATCTTGCCCGCCGCGTCGGCGAGAAATTCGCGGTCGGTGTCGGCATCGACGTGGAGGAGGAGGCGCGGGAAGTCGGGCGAGGGAAGCGTGATATAGACATGCTCGACCCCGGGGCCGCCCGCGGCGATCGCGCCAGCGAAGGCGGTCTGCACCGCGTCGGGGCTGGCGGTCGCGAGGTGCGGGCCGGCGGCGCTTTCCCAGCGCTGGAACTCATGCGCAAAGACCGCGATGCTGCCCGACAGGCAGATGAGGTAGATGAGCGCGGCGAAGGCGAGGCCGAGGCTGCTGTGGCCGCGGAGCACCGCGCGAACGAAGCCCGCGGGGATGCGCCCCATCAGATCCTTTTTCTTCGTGGGCTTCGGGGCGGGAGCGGCGGTCATGCGAAGCCCTTCACGATGGCGGCGGTAAAGCTGATAATCGCGACGCCGGTGAGCACGGCGGTCGCGCGGAGGATGCGGTTGTCGGCGAGCGTCCATGCCATGCAGCCGCCCCAGATCAGGGGGACGAGGAGCCCGCCGACGACGAGCCGCGTCTGCTGTTCGCCGGGGACAAGCGCGGCCCAGGCGATGCCGACGCCCATCGCGGCGATCATGCCGATCGGGCCCGCGAGCAGCCAGCGCAAGGTCTCGCGGCCTTTGGTCGTCGCGCGATCGGAGGGTTCGGGGGCGAGGCTTTCGCGCTCGGCGCGCGCTTTCGCCTGGCGGACGGTGTAGTTCGCGGCGACGACGGCAAGCGCGGCGACGGGGACGATCGCGAGCGCGACGAAGGGGCCGCGTGCGGGGCCGAGGAGCCAGGCGGGGAGGATCGTAGCGGCGACGATGAGCAGCCAGCCGAGGGCGACGAGCCCGGTCTGCCGCTGCCTCGCCTGCCACGAGCGGCGGAGCAGCCATGCGCCCGCGCCCGCCGCGACGGCGATCAGCAGCGACGGCAAAAGCGCCGGCGTGTCTTCCATATGTCCCCCTTACGCGTTCAGACACACTATTGACTCGCATTCGCAATAGCAATAGCGGCCCCTCGTTAGCGAAGCGGGGAGCTAAAGACAATGACGAAGAATTTCCGGCCGGTACTGGCCCTGATGCTCGCGGGCGCGGCGATGCCCGTTCATGGCCAAGAGACCGCAATGGCGGCGGCGACGGCCGCCGGTGCCGAAGCGGGCGCTGCGGGCGAGCACAGCGAGATCGTCGTCACCGGCATGAAGTTCGACCGCTCGTTGCAGGACACGCCCGAGAGCGTGAAGGTGTTCACGGCCGAAGAGATCGACCGGCAGAATCTGGTCAGCGTCTACGATCTGATCGACCGCACCGCGAACCTGTCGTCGACCTTTGCCGAATCGGGTTTTAATATCCGCGGCATTTCGAACAAGAATGTCTCGGGCTACGGCTTCGGCAATCTTGCGACCATCTATCTCGACGGGTCGCCTTTGCCGACCGAGGCGGCAGGGGGCGGACCGCTCGACCTGTGGGATCTCGAGCAGGCGGAAATCTTGCGCGGGCCGCAGTCGACTCTACAGGGGCGCAACGCGCTCGCGGGCGCGATCATCCTCAAGACCACCGACCCCAGCTTCGACTGGCGCGGCAAGGCGCGCGCGATGATCACCGACGCCGACGGCGAATATCGCCTTGCCGCTGCGATCGGCGGGCCGATTATCGACGATGTGCTCGCGTTCCGCGTCGCGGGCGAACTGGCTCGCGGGGACGGGTTGATCAAGAACCAGCTGACCGGCGGTCATTATGCGAAGACGGACAGCGAGGTGGTGCGCGCCAAATTGCTGTTCACCCCGGCGGGTGCCGACGGGCTTCAGGTCAAGCTCGCCTACCTCTATGATCGCCATTACGGCAATGATGGGCGCGGCTATGTGTTCAGCGACGTTCCAGGCGCGTGGAGCAACCGTCATGTCGAGGCCAACCGACCGACCTTCACGCGGACGAGCACCGACCTGTTCACCGCCGACCTGTCGCTGCCGCTCGGCAATATCTTCACCTTGTCGTCGGTGAGCACGTACAACCACCTCAAGACCTTTTCGACCTATGACGGCGAATTGCGTCCCGAGGACGAGGCCTATGGCGACTTCGCGACCGACCAGAAGATTTTCAGCCAGGAGGTACGGCTGAACTTCGATACCGGCCCGCTGCAGGGGCTGGTCGGCGGCTATTATTCGCGGCTGAAGAATCCGCGGTCCGATTCGAACAGTACGTTCAGCCTCGATCCCGATGTCGATCTGGGGCTGACGCCGCAGGTCGCGGCGCTGCTCCAGAGCCAGTTCGGGCTGCCGGCCGACCAGGCGCTGGGGCTCGCGCAGCTCGCGCGCAGCTATTACCCGCCGCGCGTCTTCATCTCGTCGGACCAGCGCTATGCGGTCGATATCGAAACGATGGCGCTGTTCGGCGACGCGAGCCTCGAGGTCGCGCCGGGGCTCAAGCTGCTCGTGGGCTTCCGCTACGACCATGAGCGGCAGAAGGTCGCGAACGACAATGTCGTCGTGCTCAATACGGTGCTGCCCGACCCGGCCGCCGCGCCCGACCCGACGCTGGGGCTGATCCTCCAGCAGATCAACGCGCTGCTGCTCCAGACGGTCGCCGATGCGAACAGCGTCGGCCCCGAATCGACGACCACTTACAAGGCGTTCCTGCCCAAGGGCGGGGTGTCGTGGGAGATCGCGCCCGACAAGACATTGAGCGCCATCGTCCAGCGCGGCTATCGCTCGGGCGGCAGCGCGGTCAATCCCGGGCGCGCGACGACGCATGTCTACGATCCCGAATATACGTGGAATTACGAGCTGTCGCTGCGCACCCAATGGTTCGACCGGCGGCTGACCTTCAACGCCAACGCCTTCTACATCGACTGGAAGGACCAGCAGGTCTATGTCCAGCTGTCCGACAATGTCTATGATTATGAGACGCAGAATGCAGGCAGTTCGCGTGTCTGGGGTTTCGAAGTCGAAAGCGATTTCGACGTCACCGATCGCCTCAACATCTATGGCTCGGTCGGCTATGCCAACAGCAAATTCCTCGATTTCGAGACGACGGGCGGGCAGGTGCTCGACCTGTCGGGCTTCGAATTTGCCAATGCGCCCCGCTGGACATGGGCGGCGGGGTTCGACTGGCGTGACCCGTCGGGTTTCAATGCCAACCTCAACGTCAATTATCGCGGCCCGCAGTTCCAGGACATCCGCGACCAGAGCGGCGGCCGCGGCGTGCCGGGCCGCACGCTCGTCAACGCGAAGATCGGGTACGCCAACGAAAATTTCGGCGCCTATCTGGTCGCCACCAATATCTTCGACGACGAATATTACGACTATCAATATGAGAATGGCGGCCGGATGCAGGCATTGTTCGGCGAGCCGCGGATGATCGGGCTGACCTTCGAAGGGCGGTTCTGACCGGCGGGGCGCTGTCGCCGTTGCCGGTCAGCGCCCGCCGACGGGTGGTGCCGTCCGGCGCGCCAGGCGTTCCCAGACCGCGACCGCCGCGAGAAGCAGCGTCGTGCACCATCCCATAACCAGCAGATTGGCATTAAGCCCGACAGGCGCAAGCGCCAGCGCCGCGACGATTCCGGCTAGGTGTGAGGCCGGTATGCGGCCATGGACGACGCGGCGGTAAATCGCGCTACCCGCGAGATAGAGCGTCGGCCCGGCTGCGATCACCAGCACTTGCGGCAGCTTTGCGTGGCCGTCGGGAAGCTCCATCGCGAGATCGTTGCCGACCGCACAGACGATGATACCCGCGACGAGGATCGCGTGGACATAGTTGAACCAGGCGCCGATACGTCCCGGATCGTCCGAGGTCGTGATCTTTGCCGTCGCGTCCTTGCTCGAGGTGCCGAAATAGAGCCACCAGAGCGCGAGCGTGCCGAGGAAGGTTGCGCCGAGCGCCGAGAGGATCGGCGCATTCCACGTTGCGCCCTCCGCCAGCGTCGCGCCGGTCGCGATCAACGTCTCGCCGAGCGCGAGGATCACGAACAGTTGGCAGCGCTCGGCGAGATGGCCGCCCTCGATCGTCCACTCGCTTGTGCGCGATCGCCCGAGCCCCGGAAACGCGAAGCCCGTCATGGGCGCGACATATTCGAGGATCACCGCGATCCCCCAGAGCGCGAGCCTCTGTTCGGGTCCCGCCAGCGCCCCGGCGATCCAGAAACAGGCCGAGACGGCAAACCATGCCGCCATGCGGAGATAATTGGCGGCCAGCGGATTCGATCGATCGAGCGCGAAGACTATGAAGAGCGTACGGCCGAGTTGAAGCGCCACATAGCAGCCGGCAAACACGAGGCTCCGGTTACCAAAGGCATCGGGGATGGCGGCCGACATGATGAGCGCGAACAGCATCAGCAGGAAGAGAAGGCCGCGCATCCACGGATGTTCGGGGTCGAACCAGTTGGTGACCCAGCAGGTATATTGCCAGCCGAGCCAGACCGCGAACCAGAGGATCAGCGTTTCGACCGCGCCGACCAGGCTCAAATGGTGGAGCAAGAGATGGCTGAGCTGGGTGACCGCGAAAACATAGACGAGGTCGAAGAACAATTCTTCGAAGGTCACGCGCGCGTGGTGGCCGCTGCGGTCGCGCAGGATCAACCGGCGGAACGGAGTCATCGCGAGAAGCGCCAGATTGCAACGGCGGCGAGGGCGGCGGGAATCAGGAAGACGATGAACAGGATCGGCAATTCCTCGCGCGCCGAATAGCCGGCCTTTGTCACCCCGACCCACATGTTGAGCAAGGCGACCGCCAACCAGACGGGGATGAAATATTTCGCCGCAAGCGCGAGGTCGGGGCGTGTCCCGCCCCACAAATGGCCGAAGAGCAGGAACAGCCCGAGCAGCACCGCGCCGCCTGTGATGACCAGCAGCATATGCATGACATTTTCCCCTTCGAAATCCGCCCCGGCTTAATCCCGCGCGTTCGCAGCGAAAAGAGGGACGGACGGCGCGGCGGCGCGCCGTCCGTCCGGCTGTCCCGGCCGCGTCGCGGCGGCCGGGGGAGGGGTCATTTGGTCGTGTAGCCGCCGTTGACGAGGATCGTCTGGCCGGTCATCCACCAGCCGTCCGAAACGAGCATGCGGATCCACGGCACGATATCCTCGATGTCGGTGAGCCCGGTCTTCGTGAAGGCCGAGAGCGCCGCCGCCGACTTATGATAGGCCTGTGCGTCGGCTTCTTCGGCGGGATAGAAGAAGGGCGTGTCCATCGGCCCGGGGCCGATCGCGGTGACCGAAATGCCGCGCGCGCCGAACTCCTTCGACGCGGCGCGGGTGAAATGCTCAACTGGCGCCTTGGTCCCCGCATAAGCGGCGTAGAAGGGGGTGTAGGCGCCGAGCAGCGACGTCACGAGCGTGCAGACCTTGCCATTGTCGTTCACATGCTTGCCCGCCTCTTTCAAGAAGAAGAAGGCGGTTTTCGAATTGACTGCGGTCATTTCGTCATATTCGCCCTCGCTGATGTCGGTGAAGGGTTTTTTCAGCACCTTGCCGACGGTGTTGATCGCGATGTCGGGGCGGCCGATCGCGGCGATCATGTCGGCGAACAGCTTTTCGACGGCCGCGGCGGATGTGAGGTCGGCCTGGAATGCCACGGCTTCGGAACCCGCCGCGCGGACCGCGGCGAGCGTGGCTTCGGTTTCGGCGGCCGACGCGGGGCTGTTGTAATGGATCGCGATCGCCTTTGCGCCGTGCGCCGCGAGGTCGCGCGCGATCAGCCCGCCCAGATTCTTGCCGCCCCCGGCGATGAGGACGGTCTTACCCTTGATGCTGTGATCGGCCATTTTGGTCTCCTTGGCTGTTGTTTTTCCAAGGCTAAGCCGCTTTCGCCTTGCCCGCTTTCAAAATCCGGCACAGATTCGGGAAATCGTCATGGCGAGTCGTGGGGGCTTGCAAGGTGGGTGATTGACCGAAGCCGCAACCGTCTGGGATGGCATCCGGCCGCGATCGGGGCGCGACGTCGTCGCCCGGCATCAGGCGCAGATCGGTCGGCTGGGTGTGCTGGCCGCCACCGAAAATCTGGCTTCGCCGACCGACTGGGCCTTTGAAGAAGCGCATCATGTCGTCGTCGTCCATCTCGGCGGGCGGCTCGACCGGATGGATTGCGAATTTTCGGTCGGACCTTCAGGGTCCGTGATGCCGGCACGCGGCGATATATGGATTATCCCGGCCGCGTGCCGCTATGCCGCGCTGGCGCAGGGCGACCGTGCCGAGTTCGTCGAACTGAGCGTGCCGACGGCGCTGCTCGCCGATGCGCCGATGGCGGCGCGCGTGAAGCATCGCGACGATTTCGTCTTTCGCGCGGGCGCACGCCTTGCCGAGCTTGTTTGCCGGTCGGACGACGATCTGGCGCGGATGGCGGCGCACGAGGTCGGCGACGCGCTCGAGCGGCACCTGGGAACGCACTACGGCTATCGCGCGCGGGCGGCGCGCCACCGGGCGCTGTCGGCGTCGGATCGCAACCGGCTGGCCGATGCGGTACGCGGCCAACTCGACGGCGAGCATAGTCTGGCCGCGCTCGCGGCGCTGGTCGGCATGGATATCCGGCGCTTTACCGATGCCTTTCACGACGCCTTCGGCCTGTCGCCCTGGCAATATGTGATGCGCGCGCGGCTCGACGAGGCGGCGCGGCAGCTGTGGCATGGCGCGGAGCCGGTGACCGAGGTGGCGCTGGCGACGGGTTTTGCCTCGCCGAGCCATTTTGCGACCGCCTTTGCGCGGCGCTTCGGGGTGCCGCCGTCGCGCTACCGTGCCGCAGCACGATAGCGCGGGCGGCTCGGTGCGTCAGAACTTCAGGCGCGCTCCGACGTAGAATTGACGGCCGTTGTCATAGATCGCGCGCGGGCGGTCGCGGGTGCCCGAATATTGCTCTATCTTTTCGTTTGTCAGGTTCACCGCGTCGGCGGTGAGCGCGACATTGTCGGTGATGTTGATGCTGACCGACGCGTCGAGCGACGAGAGCGCGGCCTGGTTGAGCGGCGCCGCGCGGTCGATGTCGATGAAGAATTTCGACCGGTAGTTATACGACAGCCGCGCGCTGACGAGGTCGTTTTCGAAATAGCCCGTGAGGTTGAGCGAATGTTTCGAATTGCCCGGGATCGGATCGCCGTTGTTCGCCTTGGCGTCGGAGTAGGTGTAGTTGACCACCGCGCCGAAACCGCCCCAGATCGGGCGCGACACCTGGAATTCGAAGCCCTGGTTGCGCCCGCCGTCGCCGTTGCTGCGCCGGTTGATCTGATAGGGACAGTTGAAAAGGTTCGGATTGGCGCCGCCCGCCGCGACGCAGCCTGCGGGCTCTGACCCCGGCACGAAGACGCTCGGCAGGATTTCGGTCGAGGTCGTGTTGACGATATACGACTGGATATCCTTGTAGAAGGCGGCGAGCGCGACGATCGTCTCGCGGTCGGGATAGAATTCGATCGACAGGTCGTACTGGTTGGCGCGGTAGGGATCGAGGTTCGGATCGCCGCCGCGCCCGGTCAGCAGCGTGCCGTTGAGATCGACGCCGGGGGTGATGTCGACGAAGTCGGGGCGCGTCACCGTCTTGCCCGCCGCGAAGCGCAGCACGACCTGATCCGACAGGTCGACCGACAGGTTCGCGCTCGGCAGGATGTCGGTGTAGGAGCGTTTCGCGCGCGACGGGGTGAAGCCGCCGAACGGGTTGGTGAATTCGGGATCGGTGCCGCCGATGATGAAGCCATTCGAAGTCTGCTTGGTTTCGATCACGCGCACGCCGACATTGCCGCGCCAGCCGTCGCCGCCGAATTTGGCGAGGCCATAGCCCCCCCATGCCTTTTCGTTGATCGAATAGGCGTTGCCGGGGACGAGGAAGCGGTCGTTGCTCGGCGACGTCGACGCGCCATAGATCGCGCGGAGCTTCGCGGGATCGACACGCCAGTAATCGCGCAGCGTGCCGGGAGCGGCGATATTATCGAGGAAGTCGCCGGGCATGCCGCCGCCGGTCGCGAAATCGGCCGAGGTGCACGGCGCGCCGTTGCAGCGAAGCCCGGGCGTGAAGACGCCGCCGTTGGTAGCGAAGCGTTCGGCGACGCGGTCGTGGTCGGTATATTTGAGCCCGAATTTGAGCGCGGTGAGCGGGCCCCATTCGACCTCCTTCTCGACGTCGAAATAGACATATTTCTCTTCATCGTCGTTGGTGACCGACTGGATGCGTCCGAAGTCGGGGCGAATTCCGGCGGGATCGAGCGGATCGGGGTTCGCGAAGCTGACTTCGGGGCGGCCGCTGGTGAGGTCGTAGCTGAAGGCGCCGGGGCCGGCGAATTCGATGAAATTCTCGTTGCTCGTGTCGCCGTTCGCCTTGGTCCAGCCCGCCTTGAAATGGACCGAGAGGCTGTCGGTCGGACGGTAGGTGAGGTCGAAATCGGCCGAGACGGTCTTGGCGACCGCCTGCCGGTCGATCGCGTCGTAAACGACGCCGAAGCCCGTCGTGCCGCCGTTCGCCGAGGCGATGTCCCCCGACACCGCGACGCCGTCCTGCACCACGGCATTGCTGATCGTGCCGCCGCCGGCGAGCGCCTGTTCGCCCCACGCGATATAATTCTGGTTGAAATTGTCGGCGTTGAAACGCGAGTAGAGACCGGTGATGTTGACTTCGAGCTGATCCGACGGGCGGAACTGGATGCCGATATTGGCCCCATAGCGTTCGCGGTCCTGTTCGAACAAGGTCGAGCCGATCAAGGTCGGGACGAGCGCGTCGCCGCCACCGACGGGGAAGGAGCGGTAGCCGAAGATTTCGAGCCCGTCGCGGCGCGTGCGGCGCTTCTGGTAGATCGCACCGACGAGCACGCCGAACGTCTCATCGGCATTTTTCCAGCTGACGAGCCCCGACACCTGCGGATCGACCTTGCCCGAGAGGTCCGAATAGGCCGCCTGTACCGACGCCGAGAGGGTGAGCGGATCGAGGTCGAGCGGATTGCGCGTGATGACGTTGATCGTGCCGCCGACGCCGCCTTCCTCGACGTCGGCCTGCGGGCTCTTGTAAACCTCGAGGCGGCCGATGATCTCGGCGGGCAGGGTGAGATAGTTGAAGCTGCGCGTCGAGGCGACCTGGTCGAGGATGAACCAGTCGGCGGTCGCGACGCTGTGGCCATTGAGGAGGGTCTTGGTGAGGTTCGGCGCGGTACCGCGCAGCGAGACGCGCTCGCCCTCGCCGAACTCGCGGTTGACGACGATGCCGGGGACGCGCTGGAGCGCTTCGGCGACATTCTTGTCGGGGAACTTGCCGACATCCTCGGCGGTGACGACATCGGCGATCACCGACAGGTCGCGCTTGGCGTCGATCGCTTCGCGCAGCGATCCGCGGATGCCAGTGACGACGATTTCGCTCTCGGCTGCAGCGTCTTCGGCGGGCGCGTCGGTCTGCGCCTGCGCGGCGGAAGCGGCCAGCAGCATCGTACCAATGCTCGCCGAAGCAAGCCAATATCGGATATTGGTCATGTCAAATTCCCTCCACATGGATGCCAATCAGCTATATTTGCTGATTTACAACGGAATTTATACGGACCAATTTCAGGGTCAATCTCGCTTCATCGCGAAATATGACCCATTCAAGCTGCCGCATAGCTATTTTTGGTAATATATTGGTTCTGCCAAAATGCTTATTGGCGTTCTAACCAGTTTGGGGGCGACTCAATGGTCGGGAAGGCGCTGGTTTGCGAAGCCCCAACCCTTGAGGTCGGCGTCGGCGGCGCGTTCGAGCAGCGCATCGGCATCGCCGATCGTCCAGTGCCCCGCCTTTTCGATATCGCCCAGCGCATCCCAGCCGACCGGCACCGCGACGGGGGCGTTTTCGCGCGCGCGGACAG
The DNA here is from genome assembly GCF_001468465.1 of Sphingopyxis sp. H115. Lineage (GTDB taxonomy): Bacteria > Pseudomonadota > Alphaproteobacteria > Sphingomonadales > Sphingomonadaceae > Sphingopyxis. Next base: position 257,301 of record NZ_LNSA01000002.1, on the reverse strand, counting down.
AATAGGGCATGATCGCGGTGCTGCCGCGCTGGTTGCGCAGCCAGTCGATGAAGATCTTGCCCTTGCGCTTTGCCTTGCTCATCGTCGCGACATAGCGGTCGGGCTCGGCGAGGCTCAGCGCCTCGGCGAAGCGTTTCGAAAAATCCTTGTGCGCGTCCCAGCTGTGCCCCGGATCCACCGGCACGACGACATGCACGCCCTTGCCGCCCGACAGCATCGCGAAGCTGACGAGCCCGATGTCGGCGAGCTGGCGGCGGATATCGAGCGCGGCCTTCTTGACATCGGCGAAGGCGAGCCCCTCGTCGGGGTCGAGGTCGAACACCATGCGGTCGGGCTTTTCGAGCGCGTCGACATGGCTGGCCCAGCCGTGGAATTCGATCGTCCCCATCTGGATGCAGGAGAGAATGCCGTCGGCATCCTCGACATAGAGATAATCCTCGTGCCCCCCATCCTTCTCCTTGATCGGGACGTGGTGGACATGCTCGCCGAAGCTCCCCGAGTCATGCTTCTGGAAAAAGCATTTCTTCGCGCGTCCTTGCGGACAGCGAACGAGGCTGATCGGGCGGCGCGCCATGTGCGGCAGCATCAGCGGGGCGATCGCGGCATAATAGTCGGCAAGGTCGCCCTTGGTCGCCTTCGCTTCGGGGAAGATGATGCGATCGCGGCTGCTGATCGTCACATCGCTCGCGGGCTCGGGCGCGGGCTGTTTGGTTTCGGAGGTCACCTGTTTGGCCTCCTTGTCGCTGCGCAGGCCCAGAAAGCTCGCGTGGCGGACCGAACCGCTCGCGGTAAATTCGGCGAAGGCGATTTCGGCGACAAGATCGGGCTTGAGCCAATGCGCCTTGCGCGCAGCGGCCATATCGACATCGAGCGGCGGCGTCTTGCGTTCGAGCCGCGCGAATGTCTTCGCGAGCGCGGCCATCGTGTCGGTATCGAAGCCGGTGCCGACATTGCCCTTGTAGACGAGCTCGCCCTTCTCCCGCTGCGCAAGAAGGAGCGAGGCAAAGGGGCGGCCCTTCGCCGACGAGGGGTTCCAGCCGACGATGACGAACTCCTGCCGCCGCGTGCATTTGACCTTCACCCAGCTTTTGTTGCGGCGGCCGACGTAAACGGCGTCGGCGCGCTTCGAGATGATGCCTTCCTGCCCGGCGCCGCACATGGCGGCATAGAGCCTTTCGCCCGCGCCGATGACATGGTCGGCGACCGCGACCGGGGGCTTCGCGTCACGCAAAAGGGCCTCGAGCCTCTCCTTGCGTTCGAGATTGCCGAGTTTGGCGAGCGACTTGCCGTCCGCTTCGAGCAGGTCGAAGGCGAAAAAGTGAAGGTCGGTCGCGTCGTCCTGCGCGCCGTGGCCGCGTTTGAGCACCGCCTGGAGCGAGGAGAAGTCGGGATTGCCGTCCTTGCCATAAGCGACGATTTCGCCGTCGATCAGGCAAGGCGGCAGGTCGAGCGCGGCGATGTGCCGGACGAGCGGGGCGAATTTGTCGGTCCAGTCGAGGCCGTTCCGTGTGTAGACGCGCACGTCCGATCCCGACGCGGCGATTTCGGCGCGGTAGCCGTCGTATTTGATCTCGTGGAACCAGCCGTTGCCCGATGGCACCGCATCCACGAGCGTCGCGAGTTGAAGCGGGCGGAACTTCGGTGGCTTGGCGCGGGACTTGATTTTCGCAACCTTAAGATTGTGCGTAGCGGCCGCCCGCATCTTTTTCGTGAAGGCCGCGCCCTTCGCGCCCTTCAGCGATTGCTCGCCGCCCTCGTCGCCCGCGATCTCGGCCATGGTGCGGCCGGTGAGGATGCTCGTTAGCTGGCGCCCGACGAGGTCGTCGCTGCCGCCGGCGTAGGCATCGTCGACTTTCCGCAGCAGCCAGTTTTCGCGTTTCTCTCCGGGGCGCGGTTTCATGCGGACGAGCAGCCATTCGCCCTTCATTCGCTCGCCGTCGAGAGTGAAATGGAGATGGCCCTTCTCCAGATCCTTTGCGCTTTTGCCCTCGATCGGCGCCCATGTGCCCTTGTCCCACAGCATCACGCTGCCGCCACCATATTCGCCCTTGGGAATCACGCCCTCGAACTCGGCATAGCTTATCGGATGGTCTTCGGTGCGTATCGCGAGGCGCTTGTCGGCGGGGTCGGCGCTCGGTCCCTTGGTCACCGCCCAGCTTTTGAGCACCCCGTCGACCTCGAGCCGGAAGTCGTAATGCAGCCGCGTCGCGTCGTGCTTCTGGACGATGAAGCGGTTGCCTCCTTCCTTCTGAACCTTGCCTGCGGGCTCGGGAGTCAGTTTGAAATCGCGCTTGGCGTTATATTGGGCGAGAGGGTCAGCGCGGGGCATTCCCATCTTCCTTGGGGCCGTCCTCTGCCTCGGGCAGCCAGCGTTCGACGAAGCGCAGCAGGATGAGCAGCATGAGCGCGAGCCCGGCGGCGATGAACACCACGGCGAAATAGCCCGCGCCGCTCGCAATACCGATCGCGGCGGTCAGCCAGATATGCGCGGCGGTGGTGAGGTTGCGCACTTCGCCGCCCTTAACGATGATCAACCCTGCCGCGATGATGCCGATGGCTGCCGCCATGCCCTCGATCACGCGGAGCGGGTCGATCGAGGAATCGGCGCCGCCGAGCTGGTGATAGAGCGCGATCGCAACGATGGTCATCAGCGAGGAACTGAGCGCGACCATCCCGTGGGTGCGAAGCCCGGCGTCGTAACCCTTGAGCTCGCGGTCGAGCCCGAGCAGCAGGCCGACGAGCGTCGCGACGCCGAGGCGCAGCAGCACCTGGACGTCGATCGTTTCCCACCAGAGCGCAGCGTTGAGCTCCATCAGGCGCGCTTCCGCTCGGCGGTCTTTTTCGCCGGGGCCTTTTTCGCGGGCGTCGTCTTCGTCCTGCTTGCCGCCGCCTTTTTCTTGCCGTCGACTGACGCCTTGAGCGCCGCCATCAGGTCGATGACGTTCGATCCGCCGCTCACCGGGCCGGGTTCCTCGACATCCTCGAGCACGCGTTTGCCCTTGGCTTTGGCCTTTTTGGCGATCACGCGCTTGATCGCATCGACATAATGATTGTGATAATCCGACGCGTCGAACTTGCCCGATTTCTTGTCGATCAGCGTTTCGGCGAGGTCGAGCAGGTCGGCGTCGGGTTTGCTATTTCCGACATCGCGGAAATAATTGGCCGCCTTGTTTACCTCGTCGGCGTAGCGCAGCACTTCGAGGACGAGCCCCTTGCCGCACGGACGCAGCCCGACGAGCTGTTCCTGCCCGCGCACCGACAGCTGGCCGAGCCCGACCTTCTTCGTGCGTTTCAGCGCTTCGCGCAGGACGACATAGGCCTCTTCGGCGAGTTCGTCGGCGGGGACGACATAATAGGGCTTGGCATAATAGAGGATGTCGATGTCGCCCGCGTCGACGAACTGGAGCAACTCCAGGGTGCGCTTGCTTTCGAGCTTGACCGCTTCGATCTCTTCCTCGTCGAGCAGGACATAATTGCCCTTCGACATCTCATAGCCCTTGACGATGTCGTCGGTGTCGATCGGCCCGATGCCGGGCACGACCTTTTCATATTTGACCGGCTTGCCGCTCGGTTCGTGGATCTGGCGAAAGCTGATCGCGGCGCCCGATTTGGTCGCGGCGTAGATTTCGACCGGGATCGACACCAGCGCGAGGCGGATCTGTCCCTTCCAATAGGCGCGTGCGGCCATGGCGCTCCCTTTCGCTTTCCCCATTCGGAGTCGGAGTCCAAATGTTCGGCGCCGCGAGGGGTTCCTTATGGCAGGATTGGATATCCTCCCCATGCCTTCGGCACAGGGAGGATGGGAGGGATCAGAAGTCGATCGACGCCGATGCCTTGAAGGTGCGCGGGGTGCCCTGCAGCAGTTGCGTGCCGAAGCTGCTGAACGCCGACGCCCAATAGCGCTTGTTCGCGACATTATCGACGCCGAAGCGCAGCGTCAGCGGCTTGTCGCCGACGACCGCGACATAGCGCGCGCCAAGGTCGAAGCGCGTCCATGAGCCGAGTTCGAGCGTGTTCGCCTGGTCCGCCGACTGCTTGCCGGTATGGACGACCCGGCCGGTCAGCGTCAGCGCCGGTACGAAGGGGAGATCCCATTCGACGTTGGCGTTGGCGGTCCATTCGGGGATGCCCGGTGCGTCATTACCCTGATTGGTGCCGCCCGGCGTCCGGCGCAGCTTCGGATCGTTGACCGCAACGCCGCCGATCAGCCGCAGCCCCTGAACGGGTTCGCCGTCGAGGGTGAATTCGATGCCGCGGTTGCGCTGTACGCCAAAGGGGCCGAAGACCAGCTCGTCGGGCGCCGCCGGATTGACGCGATAATCCGAGTTCGGACGATCGATCTGGAACCAGGCGAGCGCGGCGTTGAAGCGGCCGAAGCGGACCTTGCCGCCGACTTCATATTGCACCGAGGCATAGGGCGGCAGCACTTCGCCGCCGTTGGTCACGATGATGTCGGCGCCGCCACCGGGGTCGGCGACGGCCGGCGGCGCGGTCTGGCCCTGTTCGAGCCCCTCGATCCGGTTGGCGTAGAGCGAGAGCCCCTCGACCGGCTTCACGACCAGGCCGACGACGGGGGTCACGGCGTCCTTTTTGTAGGAACTGGTGAGGTCGCCCGCCTCGACGCCCGGACCGTCGCTATAGGCATAACCCTTGGTCGATATCTGCTGGAGACGGAGGCCGCCGGTCAGCAGGATGCGGTCGCCCCAGAAACCGATCGTGTTCGACGCGAACAGGCTGGCGACGCGCGTGCGGCCGATCGGGAAGGGATCGTCGATGTCGCCGCCGACGAAACCGCTCGCCGGGCGCGGCACATCGACGGGGTCATAGAGATTGTTGGCGAAGGTCCCGGAGAAAAAGTCGAACGCGTTGCGGTTGGTCTGCCAGCTGGCGGCGGCGCCGAAATTGATCTCGTGGCTGATGCCGCCGGCTTCGAGGTTGACGCGAAGCCCGGCCACCGCCGATTCATTATTGTCGGTGCGCGGCACATAGGAACCGCCGCCGCTGCCCGCGCCGGTCACGGGGTCGAGCAGGGTGAAGGAGCTGGTGATCTGGTCCTCGCGCCCGTCGCGCGCGCCGACGCGCGCGTAGAGTAGCGCGTTGTCGGCGATGTCATATTCGACGCTGAGCGAACCGAAGACATCCTCGGTCTCGATCGCGGCCCAGGGCTGGGCATAGTTGACGTCGGCGCGGGGCGGCGCGGGAATGGCGGTGCTCACCGTGATCTTGGGCCGCCAGTTCGACTGGCGCAGCCGCTGGTAATTGACGTTCAGCGAGGCGCGGAAAGCGCCGCCGTCATAATCGACGGTGCCGCCGACCGCGTAGGAGGAATGGAATTCGTCGTCGATGGCGATGTCGCCGCGGCGCGCCAGCCCGTTGATGCGGACGCCCCACGCGTCATCCTCGCCAAAGCGGCGCGCGACATCGAACGAACCGGCAAGTTGCGAATCGCCGACGAAGCCCAGCGTGACGCGCGACAGGTCGCGCTCGGCGCGCTTGGGGATCAGGTTGACGCTGCCGCCAATGCCGCCGCCGCTCGGTGCCGCGCCGTTGAGGAAGGCGCTGGCGCCGTTGATCACCTGCACCGACGAGAAAAGCTCGGGCACGACGAGCTGGCGCGGGGTGATGCCGTAGAGGCCGTCGAAACCGACGTCGTCCGAGCTGAGCGCGAAGCCGCGGATCACGAAGACTTCGCCCGAAATGCCGAAGCCCAGCGTGGTGCGGATCGTCGGGTCGTTCTCCAGCACTTCGCCGAGCGTGTCGGGCTGCTGGTTGAGGATCAGCGCTTCGTTATAGCTGCGGATATTGAACGGGACATCCTCGGCTGCCTTGGTGCCGAAGACGCCGACATTGCCGCCTGCGGTGACTTCGGTCTGGTTGCTCCGCTGCGCGGTGACGAGGATCTCTTCGGCGGTGCTGTCTTGCGCCATGGCCGGCGCGCACAGCGCGAACGCAGCACTCGCGGCGGAGAAGCCAAGCGCGGTACGGATGGTCGGACTGGTCACTGATATTCCCCTTATATGCGCGGCCTATCGCGCGCGTGATTCAGGCGCGGCGGGTACGCATCGCCCAGCCAACAGCCAAAACAGGTACCGAAAGCGCCGCCCACGCCGCGGCATCGCGCAGCCCGTCTCCGGTCAGCGCGACGACGAGCCCTGCGATGCTGACCAGCGCGAGCAGCAGCGGCACCGCGAAGATCGCGCGGAGGCGGCCCCCCTTCTTCATTCGGCGGGGATCAGCGTGCCGCCGCTTTCGACCTCGCGCACCAGCGCGTCGGTGCCGCTGCGTCGCTTGCCTAACCAGAGATAGAGGCCCGAGCCGAGGATGATCATCGTGAAGAGCGTCAGCACCGCCCACAGCAGCTTGAGCGGCAGCCCGCCATAGTCGCCGAAGTGGAGCGGCTGCGACAGTGCGAGCGCCTTCACATACCAGGGCATCGGCCGCGCGTCGGTAAACTCGCCGGTCTCGGCATCGATCAGCGCCGAGGTGAGCAGGCGTTCGGTCAGCGGCGTGTCGCCCTGGAAGAAGACGGCATAATGATGCTTGCTGCTGAACGCACCGCCGGGAAAGGCGATGAACTGCGGGTTGTTGCCAGGGATTTCGCGGCGCGCCGCGGCCATCGCCTTGTCGATCGATCCATAGCGCCCAGGGGCTACCGCGCCCTTGCCGGCATAGGCGCGCGTCATCTCGGCAAGCTCGGTCATTTGCCAATATTGGAAGATCGGTGTCGCGAGCGCGTTGATGACGCCCGTCGCGCCGACGACGGTCATCCACGCGAGCGCGACGATGCCGAGGAGATTATGATAGTCGAGCCATTTGACGCGGCGGCTGCGCGAGGTTCGCAGCGTGCCGAAGTCGAGCTTTTTCATGAAGGGCGCGTAAAGCACGACCCCCGAAACGATCGCGATCACAAAGAGCAGCCCCATCAGCCCGAGGAAGAGCATCCCAGGCAGGCCGAGGAACATGTCGGTGTGGAGCTGGAGCAGGAAGTGCATCACGCCGCTCTCGTCGACGGTCGCGGTCGCCTCGCCGGTCGAGCGGTCGAGGATTTGGATCGTCATATCCTCGGCGGGCGAACCCGGCCGCGGCGCGGTGGTGACCGTCATCGATGGCTGGTCGTTGTCGAACGCCATGAAGACCGGCACCTCGCCGGGGCGCGCCGCGAGCGCCTTTGCGAGCATGTCGTCGAGCGGTTTGAGGCCGGGTGCCTCGCCCGACGATCCGACCCCGGGCAGCCGATAGGCCGGCGCTTGTTCGGTCAGTTCGTCGATTTCATGGTGAAAGATAAGCGGCAGCCCGGTGGCACACAGCATGAGCAGGAATGCGGTGCAGACGATGCTCGTCCATTTGTGGATCAGGAACCATATGCGGATGGTCGCGCGTTGCATGGGCAAAGGTTGCTGCTATTGCGAGGAAAAATCAATAGCGCCCTATGGCCTGACGACCCGATTGACAACCGGTTTCACATCGAAGATTCCATCGTTCGGGCCAGCTACGCTATCAATCGGGCCAACCAGGGCCGGTGCAAGCAAGACGGGTCGATTCACTTTCCTTTCACACCGGGCGGTCTATGATGCGTGTCGAGGGACCGCTCGCATCGCTGGAGCCACTATGCCCTTGAGCCGCGAGATGCAGCGACTGCGCGCCGAACATGCGGCGCTCGTCACGCTGTCGCGGATCATCCTTGCGATGACCGATGCGGCGCATCCCCCCGAGGCAAGCGAACTGGCGTCGGCGCGCGGCGCGCTTCGCGAGGCGCTGGTTCGGCACCTGAAATGCGAGGACTGGATATTATATCCGCGGCTGATGGCGACGGGCGACCCCGGCCTGATGCGGACGACGCGTGCGTTCGAGCTGGAAATGGGAAGCCTGTCGGCGGATTATGTCGCTTATGACGAGATGTGGACCGGCGCGCGGGTGGCGGCGGACTGGCCCGGTTTCTGCCGCGCGACGCGAAGCATATTCGGCCAGCTCACGATGCGGATCGAGCGCGAGGAGCACGAACTCTACCCGCTCGCCGACGCGCTTCACAGCGCCGCTCAGGTGCTGGATCCCGCGGTCAGGGCCGGATAGACAATTTCCAGCTGAGCGCCACGCGCCAGTCCTGGTCGAACCCTGGCACCGGCTGTTTCCATGCATCGGCGAGTTCGAGCCCGATCGTCGCATTTTCGGCATAGGACAGGCGCACCCCGCCGCCCCAGCTGCCGAGGCGGAAATCGGTGCGGGGGATCGTCGTCCGCTCGAGCAGGGTGACTTCGGCATAGTCGGCGAAGGTGTAGATCTCGCTTTTGGCGAACTTGCCGCCGCGCAGCGGCCGCCACGCGATCTCGCCGAAGGTCGCGACGCCGCGGTCGCCGTTGACCAGCCCGTCGTCGAAGGCGCGGCCAAAGCTGGCGCCGCCGACGCTGAAACGTTGCGCGGCGGGCAGGCGGTCGCGCGTCCAGCGTCCCGTCGCCGCGAACCGCACGATCGCCGCCTTGCCGATCGCCTGGTTCGCCTCGACGCTGGCGTCGGCATAGAGGAAGCCCGCCTCGCCCGCGCCGGGATCGACCCGCGCGCCAGCGATGTCGAGCCCCTTGGCGCCGCCGATCCGCGCGCCGATGACGGTGCGGTCCTCGGTGAGGCGGAAGGCCAGGTTGCCGCTCGCAGTCCAGGTTTTTTCGGCGGCGATCGTCGATCCGAACAGCGCATTCTTCGAATCGAGATAGTCGATCCGCGCCGACGCAATCAGATTGCGCCGCGTCGCGCGGATCAGCGGATGGGAGACGCCGGCGCCGGCGCTCCACGCCTCGCCGTCGATCGCCGGGCCTTTCGGACGGGTGCGCAGCGCCGCCGCGGTCAGTTCGAAGCGGGTCCCGTCGGCGCCGATCGGCGTCGAGTGGCTCGCCGCGAGATAAAGCAGGGATTTGAGATTGACCGCCGCGGCGCCGGTCAGCCGGGTTTCGTCGCCGCCGCGAAACAGGCTGGTTCCGCGCGCATTGGCTTCGAGGATCCCGTCGTCGACGAACGGGCTGGTGCGCGTCGTGAAACCGACGCCGATAGTGGGCTTTTTCGCGTCGAGCGCGAGGTCGAGCGCGACCGCGCCGGGCTCGCTGCCGAGCGCGAGCGTCGGGGTGACGGTGACGCCGGGGACGTCGCCGATATTGCCGAGCGCGCGTTCGAAGCGGGCGCGCGGCAAGGGTTGCTGGCTGCGCAGCGGTGCGGCCATTTTTTCGATCAGTGGCGCGGGGCCGCCTTCCTTTTCGCCGCTGAGGGTGACGGCAGCGATATGGCCTTCGGCCGAGGCGACGGTGACAACGCCCTCCGACAAATCCTGCTCGGGAATGACGAGGGTGAAGAGCGCGACGCTCGACCGGTTATAGGCGCGCGTCATCGCGGCGGCGAGTTTGGCAAGATTGTCCGCCGATGCGCGCTTGCCGACAAAGCGCTGCGCCGCGCGGGCGACATTGGCGGGAACGCCGGCGCCGACGAAGCGGATTTCGCGGATCGTCACGTCGGCGCGCGCGCCGAGGTCGACCTTGCCGAAGGACAGGCTGTTGGTTTCGGGATCGGGGAGCGGCTCGCGCTCGCGCGAACCGGGGGCAAGCGGCGGGCGACCGTCGAGCGGCGTTGCCGTCGGCCGGGCGGCGAGCGCCGCGACGGGAAGGAGCAGGGCTCCCGCCGCCGCGGCACAGGCTTTGTGCAGAATGCACATGGGCGGTATCAGTTGCCGCCCTTGGGATTGAGACCGCCAAGCAGCGTTCCGACGGTGTCGGTGACCCCGGAGACGAGCCCAGTCACCGGAAGAGCGGCCGGGTCGCCGGTCGCGCGGCCGCCGGTCAAGCCTCCTGCCGTCCCGTTCGTCACCTGTCCGAGCGCCCCGGTCGCGGTCGTGACGACATTGCTGACGAGCGTCGTTGGCGATCCGGCGGTACCGCCGGGAGTCCCGCCGGCCAGGCCGCCGGTGACGCCGCCGAGGAGATTGCCGCCGGTGCCCGGTTGCAGGGTGACGAGCTGGCCGGCCGATCCGACGCCGACGGTCAGCAGGCTGCCATTCTTCTGGCCGGGCGACAGGATGCTCGCGCCGATCAGCGGCGAGGCATTGGGGCTGCCCAGCGCCGTTGCCTTGCCGATCGTCGCGGTCACGAGTTGGCCGGGGGCGGCGGTGAGGCCGTCGACCAGATATTGCTGGCCGCCTCCGGTCTGGACGAGGGTCACGCCTGTCGCCTTCACGACGCCGATGACGGTGCCGACGAGATTGGTGCCGCCCGGCACCTTGCCGTCTACGGCATTGGCGAGCAGGAGGCCCTTGTCGGCGACGACGTTGACGAGGCCGCCCGTCTTGACCAGCACTCCGCCGATCACGGGATTGACGTTCTGCGGGTCGCCGGTGTTCGCGAGCAGTCCGGTGCCGGCAACGCCGCCGGGACCCACAAGGCCGCCAACCGCGAGGGCGCCTGCATCGCCAAGGGCGAGGCCGCTGCCTGCGGGGCCGGCTGGGCCTGCGGGTCCTGCAGGACCGGCCGGGCCGGTCGCGCCGGTGGGGCCGACCGGACCTGCGGGACCGGTCGCGCCCGTCGCTCCGCCGGGACCGACGCTGCCGACGCGATAGTTGCCCGACGATTCGCAGGCGGCGAGGGTCAGGCATGCCGGGATCAAAAGCAGGCAGGCCGGGCGAAATTCAAGACGAGACAAATGCATTGAAGCTCTCCTTGATTCTGGGGTCCCCCACGAACCATAAGAAAAGCCCGTCAAAAATAGTTCCATTATTTCAATTGATTAATACTAGATAACCATGTTTGAAAGCCATCATGTCAGCCGGGTGACGGCACGTTCGCGCTTGTGGTAATTTTTTCCGCTTAACCCTCTTTTTCGGGATGCCGTGCCCGAATTGCGACAAAAGAGCGCAGCCGCAATGGCCCTCGAGGGGTATTGGCGCTGCCGCCGATCTTTCTTCTTTCCGTCATCGGCGCGTCACGCCTTCGCCGCCGCAAAGCAATATCGCGTCCCTAAAGCCCCCGCGACCCCGGGCCATTTCGGTGCCGGGACAAGGGGATCTCACGCCATGACCTATCAGTTCAGGAACCGCCTGCAGGCCGGGGCCGCCGCGATCGCCATGCTGGCCGCGACGCCGGCCTTTGCCGAAGAGGCCGCGGTCGACGCCGTCGATGCGGCCACCGACGGCGAGGAGATCGTCGTGCTCGGGCGCGGTCAGGCGCGACAGGTGCAGGAACTCGGCGCCGCCGATATCGCGCTCGAAGTGTCGGGGATCAGCCCCTTGAAGGCGATTGACAAGCTGCCGGGGGTCAATTTCCAGGCGGCCGACCCGTTCGGCGCCTATGAATGGTCGGCGCGCATCTCGATCCGCGGTTTTTCGCAGAACCAGCTTGGTTTCACGCTCGACGGCATCCCGCTCGGCGACATGAATTACGGCAACCACAACGGCCTCCACATCAGCCGCGCGATCATCAGTGAAAATGTCGGCCGCGTCGAAGTGGCGCAGGGCGCGGGCTCGCTGGCGGCGGCATCGACGAGCAACCTTGGCGGTACGATCGAATTTTTCTCGCGCGAGCCGGCCGATATGTTCGGGATCGAGGCGTCGGGCACCTATGGCAGCGAAGACACCAAGCGCGCCTTCATCCGCCTCGACAGCGGAGACATCCTGTCGGGCGGACCGCGCCTGTCGCTGAGCTACGCTTGGCAGGATGCCGACAAGTGGAAGGGCGACGGCGTCCAGCGCCAGCACCAGGCCAATGCGCGCATCGTCCAGCCGGTCGGTGACGGCCAGTTCTTCGGTTTCGTCAACTATTCGGATCGCCGCGAGAACGACTATCAGGACATGAGTGCGGACATGATTGGCCGTCTCGGCTACGGCTGGGACAATTATGCGAAAGACTGGGATCTCGCGGTCGAGGTCGCCAAAATCTTCCAGAACCAGGTTGCTCAGAATGGCGGCGCCCCGCTTCCCTATCCGTCGGCGGGGCTTGCCTTTCCCGCACCGGTCGCCACAGTCGACGATGCTTATTATGATGCTGCCGGCCTGCGTAAGGACTGGCTTGCCGGCGTCGGGGTCGATGCGCCGCTGAACGACTATTGGACGATGAAGGTCACCGGCTATTATCACGGCAACGAGGGACGCGGGATTTGGTTCACCCCGTATGTCACCACCCCCGGCGGCGCCCCGATCACGATCCGCACCACCGAATATGAGATCGAACGCTATGGCATCGTCGCCTCCAGCCTGTTCACGCTCGGCGCGAACACGATTGAACTCGGCATGTGGTACGAGGACAACGACTTCAACCAGGCGCGCCGCTTCTATGGCCTTGCCGACACCGCTGGCGCGCCGAGCCGCAGCAGCCTGAAATTCCCGACCGATCCGCTGGCGACCCAATGGGAATTCGATTTCAACACGCAGACGCTGCAATATCATGTGCAGGATACGCTCGACCTTGGCCGCTTCCAGATCAACGCGGGGTGGAAAGGGCTGCGCGTCACCAATAACGCGACACCGGTCGTCAGCGGCGGCCTCGCCTCGGGCCGCACCGAGGCGAAGGACTGGTTCCTGCCGCAGGCGGGTCTGCTCTATCGCCTGAACGACGATAACGAGCTGTTCGCGAGCTATACCGAGAATATGCGCGCGTTCGAATCGTCGGCGACCGGCGGCCCCTTCGCGACGACGCAGGCGGGCTTCGACGCGCTCGACCTGAAGCCCGAGACCTCGACGACCTATGAATTGGGTTTTCGAACCAAGTCGTCGCGCTTCCAGGCGGTGATCGCGGGCTATTATGTCGACTTCAAGGACCGCATCATTGCCTTTGCCAACGGTTCGGGAATCCAGGGCAATCCGGCGATCCTCAGCAATGTCGGCGACGTGCGTTCGTGGGGCGTCGAGGCGGCGGGGACGTATCGCGTCACCCCCGAACTTTCGCTCTTCGCCTCCTACGCCTACAATGATTCCGAATATCAGGACGACGTCGTGACCGCCGCGAATGTCGTGGTGGCGGCGACCGCAGGAAAAACGGTGGTCAATTCGCCCAAGCATCTTGCGAAGGGTGAGGTCACTTGGGACAATGGCGATTTCTTCGCGCGCGTCGGTGCCAATTACACGTCGAAACGCTATTATTCTTATGAGAATGACGCCGAGGTTGGCGGCTTTATCATCGTCGACGCGAGTATCGGATACCGGCTGAACGAGCGCATCTCGATCCAGGCGAATGCGACCAACCTGTTCGACAAGGAATATGTCTCGACGATCGGCACCAACGGCTTTGCCAATAGCGGCGATGCGCAGACGCTGCTCGCTGGCGCGCCGCAGCAATTCTTCGTGACGCTGAAGGCCGGTTTCTAGCTTATGTAGAGCGGGCCGATTCCGTTTCTCAATGATTGACGATCATGGCGCGGTCCAGCTAGGGCCGCGCCATCATTTTTTGGGAAATAAGTTCATGACCGATACGCCCCCCGATCATCTGTCGACCAATCCGCGCTCGCCGCATTTCGACATGGAGGTGCTGCAACGCGGCATCGGAATCCGCTTCAAGGGCAAGGAGCGCACCGACGTCGAGGAATATTCGATCTCTGAAGGCTGGATCCGCGTCGCCGCAGGCAAATCGAAGGACCGTTTCGGCCAGCCGATGACGATCAAGCTGTCGGGGGAGGTCGAGGCCTGGTTCGAAGACAAGGCCGACGAAGGCGAGGCGCCTGCCGCGGATTGACGCTCGCCGTCCCCCGATGTGCTGAGGCATTTCAGGCCCGTCGATCCCCCAAAAATGCGATCCCCCGAAATGGAAACCACCCGGAGCGGCGGGCCGCCCCGAGTGGCTTCGTCGCTCGCCGAGCCCGAGGGGGGGGGGAGGCTCAGTTGCCGAGCGAGGCAACGACCATTTCGAGGCCGTTGCCGGGTTTCCAATCATTTTCTGCCCAGACGGGGGCCTTGAAGCTGGGGGCGGGGTTCGGCGCTCCCGCATCGCCGTTGGCGTAAATGAAGCCCTGCACCGGGTTTGCGCGCAGGCCGAGGTCGGCGATCGGCGCGTACCACACGCGGACCATGCTCCAGTCGCCGGCATCGCTGACATCGACGACGCGCACATTGCGTTCGATCTGGCCGCGGCGGCCGTTGATCGGCGACCAATTGGCATGATCGATCAGGATTTCGCGGTCGTTGACGACCTTTTTCACCACAGCGACATGGCCCATGGGCATGCCGCGGGTGCCGGCGAACGCCATGACCGCGCCTTTGCGCGGCTCGGCGCCGCGTTCATAGCTGCCGGCAGCTTGCGACCACCAGGTCTTGGCATTGCCGCGAATTTCGACGCCGGATTCGGCGCGGGCAAAGGGAACGCATTGCAAATAGTCGCGGGCAGCGGCGGGAACGCTCGCGATCAGGCCGGTGATGGTCATCACGGACGCGACGGCGGCTGCCAGATAGCGACGATAGAACATGAGATGCGACCCCCGATGGCTTGTCTTCAAGCGTTGGAGCGTCTTTGCTATGGCTGGCGCCGACGACCAACCGCCTAGCGACGAATTGCGCCTGTCCTGCGGTGGGTGGGGGAACCTTTTGTTAAGACGTTCAATTCGTCGCCCGGAGCCTTCGCTCCGTCCCGTCAGGCGGCGACGGTCGCGATATCGTCGGGCCGGCGGAACAGGGTTAGCACATCCGAAGCCGGCATCGGGCGCCCATAATAATAGCCTTGGATATTGCTGCATCCGAAGCTGCGAAGCGTCTCGACCTCGAGTTCGGTTTCGGCGCCCTCGGCGGTCGTGGACATGCCGAGGCTGTCGGCGAGTGCGACGACGGCGCGGATGATCGCGATCGATTCGATGCTGCCCTTGGCGGCGCCGACGACGAAGCTGCGATCGACCTTGATTGTCGAGAATTGTGTCTTGCGCAGATAGCCGAGCGACGAATAGCCGGTGCCGAAATCGTCGAGTGACAGCCGTATGCCGAGCCCGATCAGCTGGTCGAGCAGCTGCGCCGCGCCGCCGCCGTCGCGCAGGAATACGCTTTCGGTGACTTCGATCTCGAGCCGCTGCGGCGACAGTCCGCTTTGCGCCAGCGCCGAGACGACGACCGAGGCGAAGCTGGGGTCGGTCAGCTGGTCGGCCGACACGTTGATTGCGACCTTCAGGTTCGAGGGCCATTTCATCGCCTCGCGGCACGCCGTGCGCAAAACCCATTCGCCTATCGGTGAAATCAGGCGCGCATCCTCGGCGAGCGGAATGAACCGGCCGGGCGAGACATTGCCGAGTTTCTGGTTGTTCCAGCGGATCAGCGCCTCGAAGCCGTTGAGCGTGCCGTCGGCGGCGGTCACCACCGGCTGGTAATAAAGTTCGAATTCGCCCCGTTCGAGCGCACCGCGCAGCTCCTGTTCCATCACGCGCCGTTCCTCGGCCTGGGCGTGCAGCGAGGCGACATAGGCGGCGACGACATTGCCGCCCTTGTCCTTCGACTTGTAGAGCGCAAGGTCGGCGTTGCGCGTCAGCGTCTCGACCGTCGCGCCGTCGGTCGGGCCGATCGCGAAACCGACGCTTGCGCCGACGAACAGCTGGTGGTTGTCAACCACATAGGGCCGACTGATCGTCGAGATGATCCGCTGCGCGAGCTCCTCCGCCGTTTCGGCCGAGGGCAAATTATGGAGCACGACGGCAAATTCGTCGCCGCCAAGGCGACCGCACGTCATCCCGCGTTCCATCAGACCCTTGAGCCGCGCGGCGACCTGCGCCAGCAATTTGTCGCCAACGGGGTGGCCCAGCGTATCGTTGACCGCCTTGAACCGATCGAGGTCGATCATCAGCAGCGCGCAGCGCGACTTGGCATCGATTGCCTGAGCGATCGCGCGTCCCAGATCCTCGTTCAGGCTGAGGCGGTTAGGCAAACCGGTTAGGTTGTCGAACCGTGCCATCTTGGCGATCTGTTCGGCGCTCGCACGCTGTTCGGTCACGTCGGAGCCGACGCCCCGAAAGCCGAGAAACTTGCCCGCCTCATCGAGACGGGGCGAGGCGGATAATTCCCACCAGCGCGGGGCGCCGCCGATCGTCACTGGAACGATCAGATTGGAAAAGCTTTCGCGCCGCTTCATCCGTTCGGCCATGTCGTGCAGGCTCTTTGGAAAGAGGCCGGTGTCCCACGCGTCGCCCGACAGCGCCTGGAGCAGCGGAATGCCCTCCAGCCCTTCGGCCGTGCCGCCGAGCGCATAGGCAAGGCGTGGCGAGACGTGGATCAGGCGGCGGCTGTTGTCGGTCTGCCACAACCAGTCGGCGGAGGTTTCCTCGAATTCGCGGAGCAGCAGACTGACCGTTTCGGTCTTTTCGTGCAGCACCTCTTCGGCGCGGCGAAAGCGGATATGGCTTTGCGCGAAACGGACACAAAAGGCGCAGAGCAGCAGTCCGGCGACGAGTGCCACGCCCGCTAGTTGGGGCGCCCCGGCACGGACGAGTGCGACGGCGGCCGACAGGGTAACGGGGCCGATGAACAGCACGCAGGCCAGCGGAACGCTGTGCGCGACGATCGCCAACGTCACCATCATCAGCACGGCGATCGTCCACATCGACAGCACATGGTCGAGCGTCGGGGCCGGCCCCTGTAACCAGAAGGGAGACCCCCAGAGAATTGCCGAATAGAGCGCGTGGCGGGTGCAGAGCCGATATTCTGCGATCCCCGAAAGCTTCGGATCGCCGAGCGGCAGGTCCCGGAACTTGCGATACGACCAGAAGCCGAAAATCAGCGCCGAAACCAGCCAGCCGCCCGCGATCGGCAGCGGCACGCCGAGGATCATGGTGAAGGCCGCGACCAGCGCCATGCCCATGCCCATCACAAGGCGCAGCGAGCCGCGGCCGCGAAGCGGCGCGAGCTGGAGCTGGCGGAGGTTGCCGATGTCTTCGCCCTGCGGGCCCAGCCCCAACAGGGTCCGCGCAGGAATCACTTCGGCAGCTATCGGGTCGGTCAACAGGCTCTTCACCCGCTCCGTTTAGCGCGCGGGTATTACCCGAAGGTAACTAGCGGACTGTTCCGGGGCGAATTTCTGTCCCGACCGGGGACAATATCGGGGTCGGGTGTAATGGCGGTTTTGGGGGTGGTGAGCCGACGTTCCTCCCAACCCTTGTCATTCCCGCGAAAGCGGGAACCCAGTGGCTACGCTAGTTCGCTAGGTTCCCGCTTTCGCGGGAATGACGAAGAAAGGAAATGGCAACTAACGGTCGAAACCGGCCGCGCCCGGCCCTTACGCCGCCATCGCGAAAGGCTGGATTTCTCCGGCCAGATATTGCGCGCGCGCCTTTGACCGGCTCAATTTGCCCGAGCTGGTGCGCGGCAGCGTGCGTGGCGGGATCAGTTCGATCAGGCAGTTCATGCCGGTGATCGCACGCACGCGGTCGCGGATCGTCTCGCGCAGCGCGAGGCGTTCGGTTTCGTCGCTGGTGCGGCACTGGACGAGCACGGCGGGGGTTTCCTCGCCGCCCGGGGTAGTGATCGCAAACGCCGCGATGTCGCCCGACTTGAAACCGGGCAATTGTTCGACCGCCCATTCAATGTCCTGCGGCCAGTGATTTTTGCCGTTGATGATGATCATGTCCTTGGCACGGCCGACGATATAGATGTAACCGTCTGACATATAACCCATATCGCCCGTATCGAGCCAACCGTCCGCCATGCAGGCGGCGGTCGATTCGGGGTCGCGGTAATAGCCGGTCATCAGCGACGGGCCGGTGCACCACACTTTGCCGACGGTCTGGTCGGGCAGGGGATTGCCCGCTTCGTCGCGGACCTCGATGGTCATGTCCTTGACCGCTTTGCCGCAGTTGACGATCGCACGGTAGCGGGTCGGACGGCCGCTGTCGTTCGCGGCGCCCGACAATTCGGTTTCCTCGACCAGTTCGACGACGATGCCTTCGCCCGGCGGCATGATGCTGACCGCGAGCGTCGCTTCGGCAAGGCCATAGCTCGGCAGGAAGGCGCTCGCCTTGAAGCCCGCGTCGGCAAAGGCATCGACGAAGCTCTGCATCACGTCGGGGCGGATCATGTCGGCGCCATTGCCCGCGACGCGCCAGCGCGACAGGTCGAAACGGTCGGCGACATGGCTCTGGCTCGAGATGCGGCGCGCGCAAATGTCGTAGCCGAAGGTCGGCGAATAGCTGAGCGTCGTGCCGCTGTTGCGGCTGATCAGGTCGAGCCAGGCGAGTGGGCGGCGGGCGAAATCCTCGGTCTTGAGATAATCGACCGACACCTGGTTCGCGACGGGCGAAAGCAGGCAGCCGACAAGGCCCATGTCGTGATACCAGGGCAACCAGCTGATGCAGCGGTCGCTGTCCTGAAGCTCCATGCCGTGCGAATGCGCCGAGAGATTGTTGAGCAAGGCGCCATGCGTCACTGCGACGCCGTGCGGAAAGCGCGTCGAGCCGCTACTGTACTGGAGGTAGCAGGTCTCGTCGGTCTTTTGTTCGGGCAGGCCAGCGACGGGGGCGGGGCGTTCGGCAAAGGCGCTCCAGTCGATCGGCGCGACGCCGCGCTGCTCGGCCGCTTCGACTGCCATCGCGGCGATTTCGGGCGGGAAGAACAGCATCTTGGGGTCGCAGCTGGTCAGCTGGACGACGAGCTGGCCGACATAGGAATCGCGGCCGCCGAAACTGGTAGGCAGCGGCAGCGGCACCGGCCAGGCGCCGGCATAGATAGTGCCGAAGAAGAGCGCGGCGAATTCGGGCCCGGTTTCGGCGATCAGCGCGATGCGGTCGTTCGGCTGCACGCCCGCCGCGATCAGGCGGTAAGCGGCCGCCAGCGCGTCGGCCTTGAGCTCGCGATAGGGATAGGGGCGCACAAGCTTGCCACGTGGGTCGTGGAAATTGAGTCCCCGCGAACCCGCGGCGGCATAGTCGAGCGCCTCGCCCACGGTGGCGAAGTCGGAAAAGCGGCGCGGCTGCGCGCATTCGGTCGGCGTCGGCACGAGCGCGTCGGCCGAAACAGTTTCGATATCGGTCATAGGGGCTGCGACATCCCGCGATAGGGGCCGCGCGGCAACAAGCATGTCATCTTTTTGAGCCATGTCAGCGTGCGCGAACCTTATATTATTTGAACAAATCGCCCATTTCCGGGCTTTGATGCCCCGATATGGCGGTGTTGATCGTTCTCAATCGGGCCCGACTGTGGCACAAACATGGCACATGCCCAAGCATCGTGCTCCATCCGACCGTTCCAGAAGACCCCTCGGCGCGGCAAAACTCGACGAGCTGGCGCTCGCCTATGTGGCGCGATTCGCGACGAGCCGGGCGAAGCTGACGCGTTATCTTTCCAGAAAAGTCCGCGAATCCGAATGGATAGATGATGTTGACGCCATGACGGCGTGCGAAGCGATCGCCGACCGGATGGAACGGCTCCGCTATCTCGACGATCGCCAATATGCAACGATGCGCGCGGGGGCGATGACGCGGCGCGGGCTCGGGGTGCGGCGGGTCAAGGCGCAGCTATATGCCGACGGGATCGCCGAGCAGGACAGCAGCGAGGCTATCGAAGCGGCCGCAGGTGTCGCCGCGTCGGCGGCGATTGATTTTGCGCGGCGGCGGCGGTTCGGGCCCTTTGCCGCCCGCGCGATCGACGATCCGAGACTGCGCGAACGGCAAATCGCCGCTTTTTTGCGCGCGGGGCACGGCATCACGATCGCGCGCCGCATCCTTGCCGTCCCGCCGGGGGACGACGCCGCGCTGGCGGCGCTGGACGATGCGGCGGGCCTCGATTAGGGCACGACCAGCCGATGCCGGGATAAGGATTTGCAGATGCGCTTCATGTTGACCGCCCTTGCCCTGTCGCTCGCGCTGCCGATGGCGGCATGCAGCAGCGATCCTGTCGCGCAGGCCGAAACGGCGGCGACGATCCCGCTGACGATCGAAATGGCGGGCAAGGCGCATCGGTTCGACGTCGAGGTCGCGCGTACCGCCGCCGAGCAGGATCGCGGTTTGATGTTCCGTACCGGCCTGCCCGAGCGCGGCGGGATGATCTTTCCCTTCGAGAAGCCGCAGATCGGCAGCTTCTGGATGAAGAACACGCTGATTCCGCTCGATATGATCTTCATTCGCGCCGACGGCAGCATCGACCGTATCGCCGAAAATACCATACCCGAATCGCTCGAACCGGTGGTCAGCGGGGGCGAGGTGAGCGCGGTTCTCGAACTCGCGGGCGGCACCGCGGCCCGGCTCGGTATCGACGAGAGTGCCAAGGTGACGTGGAAAGATACGAAATAGCGGTGCGCCGCGCGGTTTGACGCTTGCGGACCGCGCGCGCTTGCCTGTAAACGCCACGCCATGAGCATCTTGGGCAAGATTTTCACTTGGTGGGACGGCGCAACCGTCGGCACGCTGCTGAACAGCTGGAGTACGGGCGAGAAGGTCGGGGAGGACAGCCTCGGCAACCGCTATTTCCGCGCAAAAAAGGGCGGCCGCCGCTGGGTGATCTATAATGGATCGAACGATGCGAGCCGCGTCCCGCCCGAATGGCACGGTTGGCTGCACGGCACATTCGACGAATTGCCAGCCGACGTCCTGCCCGCACCGCGCGCGTGGGAGAAGGAACCGAGCGCGAACCTGACGGGCAGCGCGGGCGCCTATCGCCCTGCGGGCGCGCTCGAACGCGGCGGTCACCGGGCCGCGGCGACCGGCGACTATGAGGCCTGGCGGCCCGGCGCCGACTGAGCCTGAGTTGAGGCCGCGTCCCCTCCGTATCGCGTTCATGGCGCTGGTCGCGACGACCGCGCTGACGGCGTGCGACCAGACGCCGACCAAAAGCGGCGGCAGCGACAAGGCGCCGCAGGTCGCCAAATCCGAACGCGTGCCGCAGGAAGTCGGCGGGATCGAGGGCGCGACGCCGATGGCCGAGCGCGTCGCCGTCGTCGGCCTGCTCAACAAGCGCAACGGCCTTGTCCGCGAACTCGAGATGAAGCCCGGCGATTCGGCGCGCGTCGGCCGCGCCATCGTCCGGCTGCGCGCGTGCGAACAGACCGCGCCATGGGAAGACCCGCCCGAAACCGGGGCCTTTGTCCAACTGACGGTGCAGGACCAGCGCGACGACAAATGGTATCGCGTCTTTTCGGGCTGGATTTTCCGCGAGCGGCCCGACCGCAACGTGATCGAGCACCCGATCTACGACGTTTTCGTCAAAAGCTGCGCGATGACATATCCGGGCGGCGAGCCCGTCGCGCGGTCGGTGCCTAAATCGGGTGCGGCGCCCAAGGCGTCGAGCGCGCCCCAGTCGCCCGCGACGAACGGCGGCGAAGGCACGGCGACGCCGCCCGCCGCTCCGCCGGTTGTTCCAGCCCCGGCACCCAAGGCGGCGCCGTCGCCTCCCGCCAACACCGAATAGAGCCGCGCGAGATAATCGGCCTGGCGGATCTCGATCGCGCCCAGGCTGGCGAGGTGCGGGGTGATGAATTGACAGTCGAGCAGTTTCCAGCCGCCGGCGATCAGTCGCGCGACGAGATGGGCTAGCGCGACCTTCGACGCGTCGCGCGCACGGCTGACCATCGATTCGCCGAAAAACGCCCGCCCGAGCGTGACGCCGTAGAGGCCGCCCGCCAATTCGCCATCGAGCCAGCACTCGACGCTGTGCGCGTGGCCGATCTGGAACAGGCGGTCGTAACTCGCCTTGATTACGGGATTGATCCACGTCGTCGGCCGGTCGGTCGCGGGCGCGGCGCAGAGCGCGACCATGTCGGCAAAGGCGGTGTCGGTGGTGACGCGGAACCGGTCGGAGACGATTACCTTTTTCAGGCTGTGCGACAGATGGAAGCCGTCGAGCGGCAAGATCGCGCGCAGCCGCGGCTCGACCCAATGGACCGACGGGTCGTCCGCCCCGTCGGCCATCGGGAAAATGCCCTGCGCATAAGCGCTCAGCAGCAGCGCCGGGTCGATGGACTCAAAGTGTTTCAGCTCGCGGGCTTCACAAATTTCAGCGTCATGCGGTCCGATTCGCCGATCGCGATATATTTGGCGCGGTCGGTTTCGCCTTCGCGCAGTACGGGCGGCAACGTCCAGACGCCCTTTTCATAGTCCTTCGTATCCTTGGGATTGGCGTTGATCTCGCTCTTGCCCGCGAGCTTAAAACCCGCGGCCTCGGCAAAGGCGATGATCGAGCTTTCCTTCATATAGCCCGATTTTTCTTCCTTCGCGGCCTCGTCGCCTTCATTCAGCCGATGCTCGACGACGCCGAGCGTGCCGCCGGGTTTGAGCATCGCGAAAATCTGCTTGAACGCGTTCGCGGTGTTGTCGGCGCCGTCGAAGCGCCAGTTGTGGACGTTGCGGAAGGTCAGCACGACGTCGGCGCTGCCATCGGGAACCTTGGGATTGGCGCCCGTGGCCGGGAACTCGGCGAGCTTCAGCGCGCCATAGGTACCCATATCGGCCGCCTGTTTTTCCTTGATCCGGTTAAGTCCGCGCTCCCACGGCGCAGCGACATAGAGGGCGCCGCCGCCGGATTTCGCCAGCGGGGCGAGAATTTCGGTGTACCAGCCGCCGCCGGGCCACAGCTCGACCACCGTGTCGCCAGGCTTCACGCCGAAGAAGGCGAGCGTTTCGGCCGGATGCCGATACGGGTCTCGCGCCAGGTTGGCGGGGGTACGGGTCGGCGCAGCGACCGCAGCGGCGATCGCGTCGCCCGCCTTCGGCGCAGCGGCGTGGCCAGCATGGCCGTCGTGTTGCATCGCGACGGCGGGGGCGGCGATCGCGATGGCGGCACTTGCAACTATCAATAGCGGACGCATATGGGGCACCTCTCTCCAAGGGGATCGTCTCCTTGCGGAGACTTGGGGAAGCCTCTGTTTGCGAAGGGATGCGCGGCAATGCAAGTGTCGATGCTGTCGGTGGCGATTGCGGCCGCAGTGCTATTCGGCGTTGCCGAGATCGCCAACTGGCGCCGCAACAACCGCCGCGATGTCGACGACGTCGGCTTCATGCCGTGGCGCGGAATCGCGCTGGCGGCAGCGGGAGCGGCGCTATTCGCGACGGCGTTCTGGCTGGCCGGACGCTAAACCTTACAGGCAGGCTTCGAGATAGGGCTGGTCGAAGCCGTATTGGCGCGCCTTTTCGAGCGTATAGGGGCGCAGGCCCATCGCACGATATTCGCCGACGATCTTGCCGTCCTTGTCCTCGTCCAGATATTCGAACTTGAACAATTCCTGCGTGACGATGACGTCGCCTTCCATGCCGATCACCTCGGTGACGTTGGTGACGCGGCGCGAACCGTCGCGCAGGCGCTTGATCTGGACGATCAGATCGACCGAGTCGGCGATCTGCTTCGAGATCGCTTCCTTCGGGATCTTGATGTCACCCATGAGAACCATGTTTTCCATGCGGCCGAGGCATTCGCGCGGGCTGTTGCTGTGCAGCGTACACATCGATCCGTCGTGACCCGTGTTCATCGCGGCGAGAAGGTCGAAACATTCGGCGCCGCGAACCTCGCCCATGATGATGCGGTCGGGGCGCATGCGCAGCGCGTTCTTGACGAGGTCGCCCATGTGGATCGCGCCATTGCCCTCGAGGTTCGCGGGGCGCGTTTCGAGCGGCAGCCAGTGCGGCTGTTGCAGGCGAAGTTCGGCGGCGTCCTCGATGGTCAAAACCCGTTCGCCGGGGTCGATCATCTTCGACAGCGCGTTGAGCATCGTCGTCTTGCCCGACCCCGTACCGCCCGAGATGACGATGTTGAAGCGGCTGGCGCCCGCGATCTTCAATGCGGTACACATCTTCTGGCTCATCGCGCCCCACTGGCAGAGCATGTCGAGCGTGATCGGCTTCGCGGAGAATTTACGAATCGAGATTGCGGTGCCGCGAAGCGAGAGCGGCGGCACGATTACGTTGACGCGGCTGCCGTCCTTGAGGCGGGCGTCGGCGAGCGGCGTGGTCTGGTCGACGCGGCGACCGACCATGTTGCAGATGCGCTGGGCGATCTGGAACAGATGCTGTTCGTCGCGGAACTGGATCGGCGCGATGACCAGTTGGCCCTTTTTTTCGATATAGGTCTGGTACGGGCCGTTGACCATGATGTCGCTGATGTCGGGATCGGACAGCAATTCTTCGAGCGGACCGAAGCCAAGCAATTCGTCGACGAGCACCTTTTCGAGCGCGAACTGTTCGCGGCGGTTGAGCGTGATGCGCAGCTCGGCGAGCACTTCGAGGATAATCGGGCGGAATTCCTCGGTCAGCTCGTCCTTGCTCAGCGTCGCTGCGGCCTCGGGATCGACGCGTTCGAGCAGGCGCGGCAGCACTTGTTCCTTGATCTTGTGGACGCTGGCTTCAAAACCTTGCGCCTTTTCGGGCTCCATCGCCTCGGCCGTCGATCGCTGGTTCAGCCGCTCCATCGCTTCTTCTTCGGGCGACAGGTTCGACGGCATCTGCGGGATGTCGACGGGCGGCGGGGTGTCGATGGCAGGGAATTGCGCGCCGCCTGGCACGCCGGGGCCACCCTGCATCGGCTTCGCCACGCCAAAGGCGGGGCGACCAGCGGTTCCGGGTCGGCGTCCGAATGCACTCATTCGCTTTGTCCTGCTTTCCTGTCCTGTCGGAAGTGTCACAGCCGTGGCTGACGAACTCCCATCTAAAAGGGTGAATAAGCCGGAAACTTTGACATTCTCCTAATGCGCGGGGGCGATTGTGAAGCGGGCACAAAAAAGCCCGCATCCAAAGGGGATGCGGGCTTTTTGATCCGGCGCGAACGCGCGGCAGCAATCAGTTTGCGATATGTTCCGCCAGCACGGTCAGGCCCGCTTCGTTAACCTCGGCAAAGCCGCCTTCGACTTCGATCACTTCGGGTTCGGCACCTGCGGTCGTGTAAATGGTCAGCGGTCCGTTGCGGAGCGTCGCCATGAACGGCGCATGGCCTTCGAGCACCGAGAAATCGCCCTCGGTCCCTGGCACGGTGACCATATGGACGTCGGCGGTCCGCTCGAGGCGGGCGGGAGTGACGAGTTCGAACTTCAGGGCCATTGATTTGTCCTCTGACCCCTCCCGCTTGGGGAGGGGTGTAGGTTTGTTACGCGTCTTCGGCGAGCTTGGCGGCCTTGGCGACCGCTTCGTCGATGCCGCCGACCATGTAGAAGGCCGCTTCGGGCAGGTGGTCATATTCGCCGTCGACGACGGCCTTGAACGACTTCACCGTGTCTTCGATGGCGACGAACTTGCCGGGGATGCCGGTGAAGACTTCGGCGACGTGGAACGGCTGCGACAGGAAGCGCTGGATCTTGCGCGCGCGGGCGACGACCAGCTTATCTTCTTCCGACAGTTCGTCCATGCCGAGGATCGCGATGATGTCCTGCAGCGACTTATACTTCTGCAGCGTTTCCTGAACGCGGCGGGCGGTTTCGTAATGCTCCTGGCCGACGGTCGCGGCGGTCAGTACGCGCGAGGTCGAGTCGAGCGGGTCGACCGCGGGATAGATGCCGAGTTCCGAAATCGCGCGGCTCAGCGTCGTCGTCGCGTCCAAGTGAGCGAACGAGGTCGCCGGCGCGGGGTCGGTCAAGTCGTCCGCGGGGACGTAAATGGCCTGCACCGAGGTGATCGAACCCTTGGTGGTCGAGGTGATGCGTTCCTGCAGCGCGCCCATGTCGGTCGACAGCGTCGGCTGGTAGCCCACTGCCGAGGGAATGCGGCCGAGCAGCGCCGACACTTCCGAACCCGCCTGGGTAAAGCGGAAGATGTTGTCGACGAAGAACAGAACGTCCTGGCCTTCCTGGTCGCGGAAATATTCGGCCATGGTGAGGCCCGAGAGCGCAACGCGGGCACGGGCGCCCGGGGGTTCGTTCATCTGGCCGAACACCAGCGCGACCTTCGACCCGTCGGGGGTCGGGTTGCCGTCGGCGTCCTTGGCGATAACGCCGGCGTCGAGGAATTCGTGGTAGAGGTCGTTGCCTTCGCGGGTGCGTTCGCCGACGCCCGCGAACACCGACACGCCGCCGTGGCCCTTGGCGATGTTGTTGATCAGTTCCTGGATCAGCACGGTTTTGCCGACGCCCGCGCCGCCGAACAGGCCGATCTTGCCGCCCTTAGCATAGGGGGCGATCAGGTCGATGACCTTAATGCCGGTGACCAGAATCGCGGCTTCGGTCGACTGGTCGACGAATTCGGGGGCCTTGGCGTGGATCGGCGCGGTCATGCCGGCGTTCACCGGGCCGCGCTCGTCGATCGGGTCGCCGATGACGTTGAGGATGCGGCCGAGCGTCTGCGGGCCGACCGGAACCGAGATCTGCGCGCCGGTGTCGGTCACGGGCTGGCCGCGGGTCAGGCCGTCGGTCGCGTCCATCGCGATCGTGCGGACGGTGTTTTCGCCGAGGTGCTGCGCGACTTCGAGGACAAGGCGGTTGCCATTGTTGTCGGTTTCGAGCGCGTTCAGAATCGCGGGCAGTTCGCCGGTGAACTGGACGTCGACGACGGCGCCGATGACCTGTGCGACGCGGCCCGTTGCGGTGCCGGCGGCGGCGGCCTTGGGCGCAGCAGCCTTCTTCGGCGCAGCAGCCTTGGGCGCGGCGGCCTTCTTGGCGGGGGCCTTCTTTTCAGCGGGAGCGGTTGCCATTGGTTTCTTCCTTGCTTGGATAGCTTACAGCGCTTCGGCGCCGGCAATGATTTCGATGAGTTCGGTGGTGATCGCCGCCTGACGCGTGCGGTTGTAAACGATGGTCAGCTTGTTGATCAGGTCGCCCGCGTTGCGTGTCGCATTGTCCATCGCGGTCATCGACGCGCCCTGTTCGGACGCGGCGTTTTCAAGGAGGCCCTTGAAGATCTGGATGGTGACGTTGCGCGGGAGCAGTTCGGCGAGGATTTCTTCTTCGCCCGGCTCATATTCGACCGCGGCGCCGCTCGACACCGGCGCTTCGGCGGGCGGCGGGACCGGGATCATCTGTTGCCCGGTCGCGATCTGGAGCAGCGCCGAGCGGAACTTCGAATAGAAGAGATGCGCGACGTCGAACGCACCGGCTTCGTAAAGCTCCATCAGCTTCGCCGAGATTTCGCTCGCCTGTTCGAAGCCGATGTCGCGGATGCCGGTGGTTTCATATTGCTCGATGATCTGACCGGGGAAGAGGCGCGCAATCACCGGGCGGCCCTTGCGGCCGACGAGGTAGAAGAGGACTTTCTTGCCCTGCGCCTGCAGTTCGAGCGCCTTGTCGCGCGCCGCCTTGACGATGTTCGAGTTGAACGCGCCCGCAAGGCCGCGGTCGCTGTTGAGCACGACGAGCAGGTGCGTGTCGCTCTTGCCGGTGCCTGCCAGCAGCTTCGGCGCCGAATCCGACGCGCCGACCTTTGACGCGAGGCTCGCGACGACGCCTTCGAGCCGCTCGGCATAGGGGCGCGCGGCTTCGGCCGCGGCCTGCGCTTTGCGCAGCTTGGCGGCGGCGACCATCTTCTTGGCCTTGGTGATCTTCTGGGTCGATTTGACCGAGACGATGCGCCCTTTGAGTTCCTTAAGCGATGCCATTACGGCCCCTCTGGTTCGTCAGCCCGGCGCGGGTGGCCGGGCTCACGGTAACTTGGCTTACGCGAAAATCTTGGCGAAGGCGTCGAGCGCCGCGACCAGGCCCTTCTTGGCGTCGTCGCCAAGGTCCTTGGTGTCGCGGATCGTCTTCAGCACATCGGCATGGTCGCTGCGCAGATAGGCGAGCATCGCCGCTTCGTAGCGCGACACGTCGGTGGTCGCGACATTGTCGAGATAGCCGTTGGTGCCGGCAAAGATCGACGCAGTCTGTTCCTCGAACGGCATAGGCTGGAACTGCGGCTGCTTGAGCAGCTGCGTCAGGCGCGCGCCGCGGTTGAGCAGCTTCTGCGTCGAGGCGTCGAGGTCCGAACCGAACTGGGCAAAGGCTTCCATTTCGCGATACTGCGCGAGCTCGAGCTTGATCGAGCCCGACACCTTCTTCATCGCCTTGGTCTGCGCGGCCGAACCGACGCGGCTCACCGACAGGCCGACGTTGATCGCCGGGCGGATACCCGCGTTGAACAGGTTGGTTTCGAGGAAGATCTGGCCGTCGGTGATCGAAATCACGTTGGTCGGGATGTACGCCGACACGTCGCCCGCCTGCGTTTCGATGATCGGCAGCGCGGTGAGCGAACCCGAACCATTGTCGCTGTTCATCTTTGCCGCGCGCTCGAGCAGGCGGCTGTGGAGATAGAAAACGTCGCCGGGATAGGCTTCGCGGCCCGGCGGACGGCGCAGCAGCAGCGACATCTGGCGGTAAGCGACGGCCTGCTTCGACAGATCGTCATAGACGATCACGGCGTGCATGCCGTTGTCGCGGAAAAACTCGCCCATCGTGCAGCCCGTATAAGGCGCAAGGAACTGCAGCGGCGCCGGTTCCGACGCGGTCGCGGCGACGACGATCGAATATTCCATCGCGCCATTTTCTTCGAGCTGGCGGACGATCTGCGCGACGGTCGAACGCTTCTGGCCGACGGCGACATAGATGCAATAGAGCTTCTTCGACTCATCGTCGCCGGCGTTCGCCTGCTTCTGGTTGATGAAGGTGTCGATCGCGACCGCGGTCTTGCCGGTTTGACGGTCGCCGATGATCAGTTCGCGCTGGCCGCGGCCGACGGGGACGAGCGCGTCGAGCGCCTTCAGGCCGGTCTGGACGGGCTCGTGCACCGAGGTGCGCGGGATGATGCCCGGCGCCTTGACTTCGACGCGCATGCGCTTGTCGGCCTTGATCGGGCCCTTGCCGTCGATCGGGTTGCCGAGGCCATCGACGACGCGGCCGAGCAGGCCCTTGCCGACGGGGACGTCAACGATCGTGCCGGTGCGCTTGACCTGGTCGCCTTCCTTGATCTCGGCGTCGGAGCCGAAGATCACGATACCGACGTTATCGGCTTCGAGGTTCAGGGCCATGCCCTTCACGCCATTGGCGAATTCGACCATTTCACCGGCCTGGACATTGTCGAGGCCGTGGACGCGGGCGATGCCGTCGCCGACCGAGAGCACCGAACCGATTTCGGTGACCGTGGCGTCGGTTCCGAAATTGGCGATCTGGTCCTTGATGACCTTGCTGATTTCAGCGGCGCGGATTTCCATTATTCAGCCTTTCATCGGGGCATTTTGGCGTAGGGCTTTCAGCCCTTCATCGCCTGGGCGAAACTGTTGAGACGGGTACGGATGCTGCCGTCGATCAGCTGGCTACCCAGCTGGACGACGAGGCCGCCAAGGATGGCGGGATCGACGGTCGCGGCGACGGTGACGTTGCGCCCGACACGGGATTTGAGGTTTGCGGTCAGCGCGTTCATCTGCTCGGCGGTGAGCGGGTGCGCGCTGGTGACCTTGGCGGTCACTTCGCCGCGATGGTCGGCGACGATCGCGTCAAAGGCGTCGATCATCTTGGGCAGATCGGCAAGACGGCGGTTCTCGGCAAGGACGCCAAGGAATTTGGCGGTCAGCGAATCGAGCTTCATCGCCTTCGCGACGGCTTCGATGGCATTGGCCGCATCGCTGCGGCCGACGACGGGGCTGGCGATCAGCGCCGACAGATCGGCCGATTCGGCAAGCCCGGCGCGCAGGTCGGACAGGCTTTTCTGAACCACGTCGATCGCATTCGATTCGCGCGCCAGATCGAACAGCGCGCTGGCATAACGGCCCGCGAGGCCCGCCGTGATGTTGCCCTGAATGCCGCCGGAATTCTCCACGCGCGAAAGTCCTTTTCTTCGATCCCGAGGGGGATGGCTGCGCGGATTTGCCCGGCATCCGAAAATGCCCCCCGCTGCAAAGTCGGGGCGCGCGTAGCAACGATTTTGCCGCAATGCAAGGCGGGGGTTAGACGCAGCCCCGTGAGGAAGAGGATGCATTGGCGACCCGGCCCGCGCGGATGGCCGCAAGGGCTTCCCTTGCGGCGTCCGCGGCTTCCTTGTGGTCCCAGTCACCGCCCCGGCCGGCCTTCCGGATTACTGCATTAAACGCGTCGTCGATCGCCTTGGCCTCTTCCGGACGGCAAATGTGTCGGTTCGGCAATTCGACGCCATTCACAAAATAGCCTTTGACGATACAGAAGCGTTCTGTGCCATCTTTCATGCAGTCGAGCGTAGAAGAAACCGGCGCGCAGGAAGTGGCGACTTCGCCGACGGCGTCGTCATTTTGGGGACGGAAAGCCTTTGTGGAAGCGCGATAATCAGTCCAGCAGTCCTTGCCTTTGGCGAGGTCGCATTCGCAGGCTGCGGTTGCTTTGACTTGCAGCGCGCTTGTGTCAGCCCGCTCATGCTTTTTTGCCGGGTTTTGCGAACAGGATGCAGCTAGAGCAATTGTAGCGATTGCGCCGAAGCCTTTTACCCATTGCATGGCGCTTTTGATTGCATCCATCCTGGGTCCGATCAAGGGGAGAAGCTGCCATCATGGGCGAGATGATTCGAATGAGGATGGACGATGGCGCCGAGGTCGCCGTCTATCATGCCGAGGCTGAGGGCGAACGTCGCGGCGGTCTCGTCCTCATCCAGGAAATCTTCGGCGTCACTGACCATATCCGCGACCTGTGCGACGAATATACCGCCGACGGTTATGAGGTGCTCGCCCCCGCGCTGTTCGACCGCGAGCATCCGGGGTTCGAAAGCGACTATTCGGGGCCGCAGTTCGAGCGGGCGGTAGAGCTGGCGCGCGAGCTGCATCCGTTCGATCAGAGCCTGAAGGATGCGCAGACGTGCATCGACGCTTTGAAAGCCAAAGGGCCGGTGTTCATTACGGGCTATTGCTATGGCGGTTCGGTCGCGTGGCGGATGGCGCAGATCAGCGCCGATCTGGCGGCGGCGTCATCCTATTACGGCAGCCTGGTGCCGACGATGTTCAAGGACGACCCTCCGCGCTGCGCCACCATCGCGCATTTCGGCCGCTTCGACGGCGGCATCCCGATGGAGGGGGTTGAGGCGCTGATCGCGAAGGAGCACCCGACCGCGCAAATCTTTGTCTATGAGGCGGGGCATGGCTTCAACAGCGACCGTCGCAAGGATTATCACGAGCCGAGCGCCGATCTGGCGCGCGAGCGCACGCTGATGTTGTTCAAGGCGTGCGGGGGTTGAGGTTCGTGACGGCTGCGACCTGTCGGGGGCGATGAAGCTCGCGGTCAATCTGCTGGTTTTTGTGGCGGTGCTGCTGCTGGTCGCGGTAGCGCTTCTTTATACGCAGCAGCGGCGGATGATCTTTCCCGCGCCTGCCGATCATCCGGCCGCGCCGCCGCCTGGGTTCCGGCTTGTCCAGACCGAGACCGACGACGGATTGCGGCTCACGGCCTTTTATCGCCCGGCAACCAAGAGCAAGAAGACGATCCTCTTCTTCCACGGCAATGGCGACAATCTATCGGGCGCGATTCAGGCGACGCGCGGGCCGGCGGCGGCGGGGCACGGGCTGATGCTTGCCGAATATCGCGGCTATGGCGGCAATCCGGGGTCGCCGAGCGAGAAGGGGCTCTATCGCGACGGCGCGGCGGCGATGCGCTGGCTGGTGGATGCGGGCGTCGATCCGGGGGAGGTCGTTGTCGTCGGCAATTCGATCGGATCGGGTCCCGCAACCGAAATCGCGCTGCACCACGACGTCGCAGCGCTGGTGCTGGTGTCGGGCTTTTCCAGCCTGCCCGACGTGGTGGGCGAGGCGATGCCCTTCGTGCCGCGCGCGCTGGTGCGCGACCGCTTCGACAATGCGGCTAAGCTCGCGCGCGTGCGCGCGCCGGTGTTTCTGATGCACGGCGACGCCGACACGCTGGTGACACCTGCCAATCTTGCGCGGCTACGCGCCGCGCGCCCCGATGCGACGGTGGCGCCGGTGGCGGGGGCTGGGCATGAGCTGGCCTATGGCACGGCGGCGCAGGCGATCCTCACCCAGTGGGTCGAGGGTCTGCGCTGACGGATCAGTCGCCCGCCGCCGCGGCCGCCGCGGCCGATGCCGGCTGGCAGCGATAGACGAGGCGTTCATTGGGGCTGGCGGGCAGCGCGCTGCGGATCGCGTCCTGCTGCGCGGCGAGCCCCGCGAGCGCGTCGGGGTCGGCGGTGCAGCTCTTGAGCGTGACCGCCGCGCGCGTCTCGCGTGCCTTTGCCATCGTTTCGGCATCGAGCAGATATCGGTCGACGCGATAGTCGCGTCCCGCCGAATCGATCGACGCCACGGTCACCGTTGCCTCCTCATTGGGCACGAGGATGCGCTGCCAGCGGTCGTCGGCGCCCCTTGTATATTGGGTGCGGCCGTTGACGCAGCCGTTCTTGCCGATCGTGATCGGCACGTCGGTCGTCGCCGACACGGTGATGCGGCTGCGGTCGGGGCGGATGGTGCAGAGGAAATTGCCTTGCGCGAGCGTGGGCGCGGCGGCGCTTGTCGCCTTGGCGGCTTCTTCGCCGATTTCGGCGTGGGCGTCGGGGCGCGTCACGAACAGCACGGCCGCACCGATCATCAGCACCGCGCCCGCACCGCCGGCGATCTTGGCGTTCCGGATATTCTTCTGGCTATAGAAAAGCAGCGCGGCGCCTGCGGCGAGCGCGCCGATCACGAAGAACACGCCCGCGAGCGCGATACGGTTTTCGCGCGAGGCGAGCGCATCCTCTTCGGCGCGCGCCTGCTTCAATTCGCGGTCGAGCCGGGCGGCGGCTTCCTTCGCGGCGTCGGCCTGTTCGCGCGCGCGCGCCTCGGCCTCAATCGCCGCGCGTTCGCGCGCGTCGGCTTCGGCCATCGACAGGCACGGGGTGCCGACGCTGGCATATTCCTGCCGCGCGTCGGTCAGGAAGCGCGTCAGTTCGCGCCCCGCAATCGCAAAGGCAAAGGGCGAATCACCGTCGTCGGCGCGCGTGATCGCGGTATTGATCCCGGCGATGCGCCCGCACTGGTCGACCAGCGGGCCGCCCGAATTGCCGCGCGATATCTTTGCCGTGTGGATCAGCATTGCAACGCCGTCGACCGCCTGCATGTTCGACATGTTGCCCTCGCTACGCGTCGGGCTGCGCGGGGTGATATAATCATTGGCGCTGCGCGCGGTCGCAAGGTCGACATTGCCCGGATAGCCCAATGCCACGACATCGGCGCCCGAATCGAGCGGGCCGGTGTAGATGGCGGCGGGGGGCAGGCGCCCTTCGGTGATCTCGACGAGCGCGAGGTCGCGCGCGGTGTCGATCGCGACCAGCTTGCCGGCGTAGCTTTTCTGCCCTTCGGACGGGACGACGCCCAGTGCGACATTGCCCGGATATTTGGCGGCCGATTCGACGACATGCGCGTTGGTGACGATCCGCGTCGGCGAGATTGCGATGCCGCTGCCATGACCGAAACCGACGACCTCGCCGTCGACCATCGCGACGGTGACGACGCGCACGACGCTGCGCGACGCGGCGCTGATATCGTCGGCGGCGCGCGCCGGAAGCGAGAGGGCGAAGAGGGCGAGGAGCAGGGTGAGCAGGCGGGTCATGGCGCGCACACTAGTCGCCCGAACTTTGAACGCAAGCATCGGGACGCGGTGCGAATCGCGCTGTGGCATTCGTCCTTCCACCGACGAGAAAGGATGTTTCCAATGACCTATCTGATCGAGGGGCTTTGCCCCGATGCCTTCGACCCGCTGTTTGCGCTTGACGACGCGGGTCTCGCCGCGATCAACGCGCGGCGCGTCACTGCGACCGCTGACCACGGCTTCCCGTGCCGTATCAGCCTCGAGGATGCAAAGGTCGGCGAGGAGCTGATTCTGCTCCATCACACCAGCCACGATGTCGAAACGCCGTATCGCAGCGCTTATGCGATTTACGTCCGGCCGGGCGTGGAAGCTGCGACCTATCGCGACGCACTGCCCCCGGTGTTCGAGGGCCGCCCGATGGCGCTGCGCGCTTTCGACGCAGACGGCATGCTGCGGACCGCAAGGCTGGCGGGGCCGGGCGAGGCCGACGGCGCGATCCGCGACCTGTTCGACGATGAGGGCATCGCCTATATCGATGCGCACAATGCCGCGCACGGTTGCTTTGCCGCGCGCATCGAAAGGGATGCCGCATGAGCCGCGAGCAGATGACCGACGACGATCGCTGGGCTGCGGTGCTGCGCCGCGACCGCGCGCTCGACGGGCGCTTCGTAACCGGCGTGCTGACCACCGGCATCTATTGCCGGCCGAGCTGCGCCGCGCGGCATCCGCTGCGGGAAAATGTGCGCTTTTTCCAGGATGGCGCGGCGGCGCGCGAAACCGGGCTGCGCCCGTGCAAGCGCTGCCTACCCGATGATGTCGCGCGCGACGACCGCGCGGTGATCAAGGCGATCGCGGCGATCAAGGGCAGCGAAGAGCCGCTTGCGCTCGCCGACCTTGCCCGCCGCACCGGCTATTCGCCGACGCATTTCCAGCGCGTATTCACCCGCCACACCGGCCTGTCGCCCGCGGCCTATGCCCGCGCGCTGCGCGAAG
Organism: Sphingopyxis sp. H115; assembly: GCF_001468465.1. Lineage (GTDB taxonomy): Bacteria > Pseudomonadota > Alphaproteobacteria > Sphingomonadales > Sphingomonadaceae > Sphingopyxis. The sequence goes on along the minus strand of NZ_LNSA01000002.1, from coordinate 222,982 downwards.
AGCGCGCACGGGCTGCGCTGAGCGACGGCAATCGCGTGACCGACGCGATTTACGACGCGGGCTTTTCGGGGCCGTCGCGCTTCTACGAAAATATGGAGGGACGCATGGGCATGACGGCGTCGGCGTGGGTGGGTGGCGGCAAGGGCGCGACGATCCACTGGGCGGTGGTACCGACCAGCCTTGGCGAGATGCTCGTCGCGGCGACCGAAAAGGGTGTGTGCCGCCTGTCGTTCGACGAAGGCCGCGCGGCGCTGGAAAAACGCTTCCCGGCGGCGACGCTGGTCGAAGGGGGCGCGGAATTCGCGGCGTTGCTGAAACAGGTCGTGGAGGCGGTGGAAGCGCCGACGAGCGGCTTCGACCATATTCCAATCGACGTGAAGGGTACCGCCTTTCAGGAAGCGGTGTGGCGCGAGCTGCGCAAGATACCCGCAGGCGAGACGCGCAGCTATGCCGACATCGCCGCAGCCGTAGGCAAGCCCAAGGCGGTTCGCGCGGCGGGGAGCGCCAATGGCGCGAACAATGTCGCGGTGCTGATTCCGTGCCATCGCGTCGTGCGCAGCGACGGGGCGCTCGGCGGCTATGCCTATGGGCTGCCGATCAAGGAAGAATTGCTGAAGCGCGAAGGGCGCTGAGCCGAACAGGCGCCGGGCCGTGCGAAAGGCGGCCCGGCGCCGTCGGTTCGTGACGCGATGCGGTCAGCTGTCTTCCTTGTCCTGGTCAGCAAAGATGCTCGCCATCGTCGCGCGGGCGGCGTCGATCTGCCCGGCGTCGATTTCATCGACCAGCTTGGCGACCTTGTTCGCCTTTTCCTGCTTGTGGCTCGAAAAGGCGAGCGGGGCGAGCACCGACCGGGCCAGCTTGCCCTTGTTTTCGTTGAGCAGCTGGCGGGCGAGGACCATGCGATAGCCATCGTCGTAGGACGAATATTCGAACACGCTTTCGAGCGCGATGATCGCGGGTTCGGGAATCGGCTCCTTCGCTTCGTAGAAGGACATATAATAGCCGATCGCTGCGCGCGGATCCTTGGGGTCGAGGCGGTAGGCCTCGGCAAAGGATTGACGCGCCGTTGCATAAAGCGCCGGGTTCTTCTCTTCGTCCGCGCGCGTCATGAACAGGCCGCCCATCAGGATATGCGCGTCTTGCGATTCGGGATCGAGTGCAAGCGCCCGCTTCAATGCCGTCTCGGCCTTCGCAAACTCCTGCGCGTCGTTATAGGCTTCGGCCGTCATCAATTGCACGGCCAGATTGTCGGGATATTTCGCGTCCATTCCGTCGACATCGTCCGCCACGGAGCGCGCCTCGCGCTCGGTCACACCGCGCTCACTGAGGATATGGGCCGAAATCACGGCCTCTTCGCCGGGCGTAAGGCGACGGAGATCAACCTTGGGCGCGACATAGTTGGTCGGCCGGACGTCGAGTGTCGGGAACGGCCCGCTCTTATATTTGCGCAATTCGCCCTGCAGCTTGTCGAGGTCGCCGAACACACGCCGCGCCGCGGTCAGGCTGTCTTCGCCGGCGTTGAGCGCCTTCAGATATTGCGCGAGCTGGCCCTGCCGTTCCTTGTTGAAGTTCAGATAGTGGGCGATCATCCAGCCGAAGGAATAGGATTGGAAATATTCCTGTCCATCGAGCCGCTTGTTGTGATCGAAGAGGCGCGTCAGGCGGATGCCCGGCAGTTCGAACAGGTCGTCGCCGCGGTGCTGCGGGACATTGCCGACCCGGAAGGCGCCGTTGTCGAGCAGTTCAAGCGTGCCGTAAAGTTCGGCAAAGCCTTCGACATACCAGTGCGGATAGGCGGTGCTGAATTTTTGCAGCATGAAATGATGGACATATTCATGGAACAGCACGCCTTCGGCCGTCAACGCCGTTTTCTGGCGCAATTCCCGCTGGCGCAGATCGCGGCTGAACCGGTTGGTGTCGCTCTCGTCGGCCGGAACGAACGAGACTGCGGCGCCGGCGCGCGGGATATAGAAGCCCGCGACCCCGGCGCTGCCGGCGAGGCGGCCGATGTCGTCGGTGTCGCCGAAGCGATAGACGCGCACCTTGTTCGACCGGCCGATATCCGCCCCCGGAATCGGAAGTCCCTGCATATAGCGCAGCGCATTGTCGAAGCGTTCGAGCCGCGAGGCAAAACGCTCGACATCTTCCTTGCTGCTTTCGGAGGTGATGATGAAATGGCTTGTCTCGGCTTCCCACCATTCGGCGTGGGCTGTGCTGCTCAAGGCAAGGAGCGCAGCGACAAGGCCGCCGCGCAAAGCGGTTCTGAGATATGCGATCATTTGTTTTCCCCGGTAAATTTTCGCAAGGGCGACTATACCGACCGCAGCCGATGCATCAACTGGTTGCGCATGTTCCTATTTCCGCCGTCATCCCCCCAGCGCATCTGATCAGGAGAAGAGAGAATGACCGATAAAATTGCCGCCTTTCGCGCGCTGCACGTCCCCGGCGATCCGCTGATCCTTGTCAACATCTGGGACGCGGGCAGCGCGAAAGCGGTTGCCGCGGCGGGGGCAAGGGCGATCGCGACGGGCAGCTTCGGGGTCGCCGGGGCGCAGGGACGCGCCGATGGCGAAGATTTTCCGATTGCCGACGTGTTCGAGAACCTCGACCGGATCCTTTCGGTCACCGACCTGCCGGTCACGATCGACATGGAATCGGGATATGGAGCCGATGCGGCGGCGGTCGGCGTCTCGGTGGCGCGCGCGAAGGACGCGGGCGCGGCGGGGATCAACATGGAGGACCGGTTGCCGGGCGTGACGGAATTGCTGCCGGTCGCCGAAGCCGCCGCGCGCTATCGTGCCGCCGCCGACACCGGCATTTTCGTCAATGCGCGCTGCGATATGTTCCGCGGGGCGGACGCGGCGAAGGACGGTGATGCGCTGGTCGCGGCGACGCTCAACCGCGCGCGCGCCTACGCCGATGCGGGGGCGGGATCGCTGTTCGTGCCGTTCCTGCTCGATTCGAAATGCATCGGTGCGATCTGCGCAGCGTCGCCGCTGCCGGTCAATATCCTGCGCGGCAAGGGCGGGCCGACGCACAAGGAACTCGCGGGTCTCGGCGTCGCGCGGATCAGCCATGGGCACCAGCCGTGGGCGGCGGCGATGGCTTGGCTCGCTGCGCAGGCCGAGCAGGTGCTGGGCGGCGGCGAACCCGATTATTGACCGGACCTATTCGGCGGCGCCCGGCGCCCGCCTGCCCTCGCGCTGGTCGCGCAGCCGCAGCAACTGTTCAAGGAACGGCCGCGCCTGCGCCCCCATATGCGGATCGAACGCGATCGACTGGGCGAGCCGGATCGCCGAGGTGAATCGTCCGCGGTTGGCGAGCGCGAAGGCATGGGCGACGCGGATCTCGATATTTTCGGGGGCGAGCCGGAACGCCTGTTCGAGCCCGTCGATCGCGATGTCGGGCGGCACCTGGCCCTGATCGACGAAGCTCTGGAAATAGACATAGAGCGGCAGCGGATCGTCGGGATCGGTCCGGTTCGCAAGGGTGATGGGTTCGCGCGCCTTTTGCCAGCCGGCATCGTCATAATCGCCCTTTTCCTCGAGCTCGTGCATCAGCAGTTCGCCGAGCAGGACATTGGCACGGACATGATCGGGGTCGATCGCGATCGCGCGGTCGAGCGCGCTTCGAACCGTGGCGAGGTTGCGGCTTTGCTTGTCGAGCGCCCATTCGGCGGCCGCATATTCGAACCAGACAGCGGCGTCGCCCGCATGGGCCGAGGCCAGCGTCCGAAGGCCGTCGCGGGCGGTGCGGGCATCGTCCGCCGAGCGGGCGTTGAGCCGCGCGAGCCGCAGCGGGATGGCGGCATCCTCGCCGGGGGGCAGTGCGGTCACCGCGATCCGGGTGGGAACGGGGATCGCGTCGCGCGTGACGCGGTAGTTGAGCGGGCGCCGGAGATAGGCGGCGAGATCCTTGTCGAGCTGGTCGAGGTCGCCGAACACCTGGCGCGCCGCCTGTTCGGCTTCGATCCCCGCATTGATCGCACGGGCATAGGCGACGAGTTGCCCGTCCCGCGACGTATCGTGGAACAGCATATGCGTCAAAAGCCAGGCGCGCCCGTAATAGACATCGACCTGACCGACCGTCTTCAGCGAATGGGGGTCGGTCGCCAGAAGCGTCTCGACCGGAATCTGCGGCAATTCGACAAGGCCATATTGTCGGCCATAGGCGGGTTTGCCGATCAGCGCCTTGCCATTCTTGTCGAAATCGATCGTCGAATAATATTCGGCGAACCCCTCGATAATCCACGCCGGATAGGCGCCGGTGCGATAGCGCTTCATGAAATGATGCGCATATTCGTGGAACAGCGTTTCCTGCGACGCCGAGGTGCCGCGCGAGCGCCCGCCATTTTCCCGGTGCGACACCGCGAAGCTGCCGTTGCGATCGGTCCGGTAGAAGCCGACGAAGGACGAGGACCGCGACCCGGTATAGAGCTTTGCGACCTCGCCGGTCGAACCGAGCAAATAGATGGGCAGGCGGTTGGCTTCGCCCTGTTCCTTGACCTCGAGCAGCAGGCGCAGCGCGACGTCGAACCGCTGGAGCGTCGACGCGAATTCGCGCAGCGATTTTTCGCTGCCTTCGCTGTAGATGATGAAACTGTCGGTTTCCGCGCGCATCCAGCGCGCATCGGCCGCAGTTGCGACAAGTGCCGCGACCATTGCGGCCGCCGCTGCCCAAATCCTGATCATGAAAGCTCCCCCGGCTTTATTGTTTCCATGCTGGCAGCGCGGCGCCGAGGTGTAAAGTCCTGCCTTGTCAGACGAAACTATAAGGGTCGATGTCGATCGCGAGCCGCGCCTTGGTCGACCATTCGACGCTGTCCACCCACGCGCGTATCGTTCCTTGCAGGTCGAAGCTGCGCGGGGCGTGGAGCAAGAGGCGGAAGCGGTGCCGGCCGCGCAACATCGCGAGCGGCGCCGGCGCGGGACCGTAGACGGCGAGCCCTTCGGCAACGGGCGCCTTCGCTCCCAGCCGCTGCGCCTGCCCGCGCGCGACCTCGATATCCTCCGACGAGATGACGAGCGCGGCGAAGCGGCCATAGGGCGGCGCGCCGGCAAATTTGCGCGCCGCCGCCTCGGCGGCATAAAAGCCGTCGCGGTCGTTCGCGACGAGCGCCGCCATGACGGGCGCTTGCGGAACGCGCGTCTGGATCAGCACTTCGCCGGGTTTGACCCCGCGCCCGGCGCGCCCCGCGACCTGCGCGATCTGTTGAAAGGTGCGTTCGGAGGCGCGCAAATCGCCGCCGTCGAGTCCGAGGTCGGCGTCGACCACGCCGACGAGCGTGAGGTTAGGGAAATGATAGCCTTTGGTCACGAGCTGCGTCCCGATGATGATGTCGACGAGGCCTCCCTCGACATTGTCAACGAACTCGGCGGCCTTGGCAGGCGACCACAAGGTGTCGCTGGTGACGATCGCGGTGCGCGCTTCGGGAAAACGCAACGCCACCTCGTCGGCGACGCGCTCGACGCCGGGGCCGCACGCAACAAGACTGTCCTCGTCCTCGCATTCGGGGCAGAGCCGCGGCGGCGGCATGACATGGCCGCAATGGTGGCAGGCGAGGCGGTGGACCAGCCGGTGTTCGACCATCCATGCAGTGCAATTGGGGCACTGGATGCGGTGGCCGCAGGTGCGGCAGAGGGTCAGCGGCGCAAAGCCGCGGCGGTTGAGGAAGAGCAGGCTTTGCTCGCCCTTGCTGAGCCGGTCGGCGAGCGCGCCGACTAGCGGCGGGGCGAGCCAGCGGCCGCGGTCGGGTGGGTCTTGCCGCATGTCGATTGCGGCGAGGCCGGGCAAGGTCGCGCCGCCAAAGCGCGCGGGGAGAACGATGTGGCGATAGCGTCCCGCCTCCACCATCGCGAGGCTTTCGAGCGCGGGGGTCGCGCTCGCGAGGACGACCGGCAGCCCCTCGAAATGGCCGCGCATCACTGCGACATCGCGCGCGTGATAATGGACGCCGTCTTCCTGCTTGAAGCTCGTCTCATGCGCCTCGTCGACGACGATCACGCCGAGATTGGCGTAAGGGAGGAACAGCGCCGAACGCGCGCCGACGACGATCTTCGCCTCGCCTGCGGCGATGCTGTGCCAGGCGCGACGGCGTTCGGTCGAGCGCAAGCCGCTGTGCCAGGCGACGGGCTCGCAGCCGAAGCGCGCGGCGAAGCGCGTCAGCATCGGTTCGGTGAGCGCGATTTCGGGGAGGAGGACGAGCGCCTGCTTGCCCGCGTCGATCGCGGCGGCGATCGCCTCCATATAGACTTCGGTCTTGCCCGATCCGGTGACGCCGTCGAGCAGCAGCGTCTCGAACTTGCCGGCCGCGACCGCGCCGCGAAGCTGCCCGGCGGCGGCGCTCTGTTCGTCCGACAGGTCGGGCGGGGCAAAGCCGCTGTCGGGCTCGGGGTAGGGCTGGTCGGCCAAGACGCTCACCGCTTCGAGCGCGCCGGTCTGGACGAGCCCCCGGATCACCGCCTCGCTGACTTCGGCCATCGCGGCGAGTTCGCGCACGATGCCCTGCCGCCGGCCGATCTTTTCTAGCGCGACGGTGCGCTGCGGCGTCATCCGCGCCAGCAGCTCACCCGTGGCGCGATATTCGACGATCGGGCGCCGCGCGTCGGCGAAGGCCGCGCCGGGCAGCACCATACGCAGCACCGATCCCGGCGGTGCCAGATAATAATCGCTCGTCCATTCGACGAGTTTGCGCAGCGGCGCCGGAACGGGCGGCACCGGCACGACCTCGAACAGGTTGCGCAGGCGATTGTCGCCGACGGGTTCGGGCGCGCCGAACGCGCTGTCTTCCCACACCACGCCACCCATCTTGCGCGGGCCGAGCGGCACGACGACGACGCTACCGAGCGGGGCTTCGCTGCCATGGGGCACTCGATAATCGAGCGGCCCGAGGGCGGCGGTGAGCAGGAGGACGCGGGCGCGGGTCATGGGCTGGGCAGGATATAGGGCGGCGGGTAAAATAGGAAAGCGCCTAGGGTTGGGGTGTCGGCCAAGGACCGGAAGTTGCCGCTAGCGCTCCCCCCCTTCCCGTTCCGGGGGAATCGGGAACGTCCGCTCTCCACCCCGGAACCGACGCTCGCTCGGGGGTCAATGCCAGGGCGACGTCCGCACGCTCCAATAGACGATATAGAGCAGCCCCGCCCAGAGCAGCAGGATGAACGCCATGCCGGCCCGGCTCGAAGGGCGTTCGGTTGCGACCTCGGCGTTGGCGTGGAGTTCGGTCCAGAGGGGCGCGGGGATCAGCCGACGCACCGCGAGCAGCCCAAGCGGGACGATGACGAGGTCATCGAGCCAGCCGAGCACCGGAATGAAGTCGGGGATCAGGTCGATCGGCGACAGCGCATAGGCCGCCACCGCGACCGCGAGTATGCGCGCCAGCATCGGCACGCGCGCGTCGCGGGCGGCGAACCATGCGGCGTGCGCTTCGACCGCGAGGCGGTGGCCAAGGTCGCCGATGCGTTCGGAAAGGGATTTGCCGGTCATCGATTGATCATTACTGTCCCCGCATGGCTATCCAACTGAAAAGCGCACGTGTCGAACGCTGGCCGGTGGCCGGAGAGTTCGTCATCAGTCGTGGCGCGAAGACGCATGTCGATGTCGTGGTTGCGGAAATCGAGAGCGACGGGGCGATGGGGCGCGGCGAAGGAACGCCGATCTATTATCTGGGCGAGGGTGCGGCGGGGTGCCGCGACCAGATTTTGCGCGTGGCACCCTTTATCGCCGACATGGACGCGGCGGATGCGCGCGCTGCGGTGCAGGAATTGATGGCGCCCGGCGCGGCGCGCAATGCGCTCGATTGTGCGCTGTGGGACCTCGAGGCGAGACAGCGCGGGCTCAGGTTGTGGCAGCTCGCCGGATGCGACGGCGCACCGACCGCCCGGGTGACGGCCTATACCATTTCGCTCGGCACCCCGGGCGCAATGGCGGAGCAGGCGGCGACCGCGGCGGCCGACGGCTATCGATTGCTCAAGATCAAGCTGACCGGCGAGGGAGACCGGCTGCGCGTTGCCGGGGTCCGCAAGGGGGCGCCCGAGGCGCGGCTGATCGTCGACGCGAACGAAAGCTGGGGCGCGGTCGATATCTTGAGCGAGGCCGAGGCGCTCGCCGACATGGGGGTCGAGATGATCGAACAGCCGGTCCCCGTCGGCGCCGACGCGCTGCTCGATCCCATCTATGCGCCGTTGCCCTTTGTCGCCGACGAAAGCTGCCAGACCGCCGCCGACGTTGCGCGGATCGGGCCATTTTACGACGGGGTGAATATCAAGCTCGATAAGGCGGGCGGGCTGACCGAGGCGCTGAAGATCGCCGATGCCGCCGACGCGGCGGGGCTGTCGATCATGGTCGGATGCATGCTGTCGACCAGCCTCGCGATCGCGCCGGCTTTCGTCCTCGCGCAGCGCGCACGCTGGGTCGATCTCGACGGCCCGGCGCTGCTCGAACGCGACCGCGAGGGCGGCTTCGAGTTTCGCGAAGGGCGGATCGGGATCTAGACGTCCGAATATGGATCGCGGTCGGAAGCCAGAGCGCCAACAGCGGTGAGCAAAAGCGCGGAAATGAAAGTAAAATTGACGCGATACTCACCCACCGAAAGGTTAATTGTAAAGAAAGCGAAGAGCAACCAGGCCCGGGAGATATCTGCCGATCGCAGCCTGCGCGCCGTCAGCAAAAACCAGCCGATGTAATAAGCGATACTGACCAGGAACAAGGGCGCTGCGAACCAACCGAATTGCCCGAAGTCGATTCGACGGTCTGTACCGAACTCAAACTGAAACCACAGCAAAAGAGCATCGACGGAAATGATTAGCGGCAACCAACGACGATATTCGTCGCGGCTCGTCAATCCGGTCCAAGCGTAATGCCTTTCGATCCACGCGCCCATGCCGCCTTCTTAAACGAGCATGGGCGCATGTCCAAGATAGGCTACAACGCCACTTCGGCGTGCTGGCCGAGCTCGCCTTCCTTCATGGTCAGCCCGGTTGCGAGCTTGAACATCCCCTTGATGCCCGGATCGGCGGTCCAGATCTCGGCATTGTCGAGGTCGAAGCGGAGCAGGACGAGCTTGGGGTCGTCCTTGCCGCCTTCATACCAGGCCGCAATGCCGTTGTTCCACAGTCTGTCGAGCACCGCGCGGTCGGTTTCCCGGCGCAGCGTACCCGCGATGCAGGCGAAGAGGTCATGACCTTTCGACGCGAATTGCGCCATCGCGGGTCCGCCGGTGGCAAGGCGGTTGTCGGTCGCGGTGAAGAACCAGAAGGCGCTGTTCGCGTCCTTGTCGAGTTGCGCGTTCATCGGGATGTGGTGGTCGCGTTCGCCGGTTGCGCCGAGCATGACATAGGGGCTGTCGGCCAAGGCTTTCCAAAACTGCTGTTTGATATCGTCGCTCATCGAAAGGCTCCATCTCTATTCTCCCCCCGATGACCCATCAACGCCGCAGCGCCGCACTTGTTGCCCCGGCTCAGCGCTCGCGCGGCTCGGCATAGCTGACGACTTCATATTCGATGCCGTCGGGATCGAAGAAATAGAAGCGGCGGCCGGGTTCGTAAACGCCATGGTTGAAAGGGGTCAGGCCCACCGCCTTCACGCGCATTTCGATCGTGTCGAGATCGTCGACCTGCACCCCGACATGGTTGAGCGGTTCGCCTTTCGGATAACGCGTTTCGGCGTGCTGGCCGTCGGGGCCGGCGTAGAGTGCGACATAGGCGGCATCGCTGCCGAGGTGGATCGTGCGCCCGCCGTCGCGCGCGGGGCCGCGCCAGCGTTCGTGCCAGCCGAAGATCGCCGACAAGATTCCGGCGGTACGATCGGGATCGCTGACCGTCAGATTTACATGCTCGATGAAGGGATGCGTCACCTTGTTTCTCCTGATTCGTGTTGACGCGCGACTTATGAAAGTTCAAGTTAAGTTTAGGTCAAGCGCGAAGAGGAGCGAAGACGATGCACCGGACCGACCTGATCGCGATCGGTGAACTCTCAGCGCGAACCGGCGTCGCGGTGTCGGCGATCCGTTTCTATGAGGCGAAGGGGCTGGTCGAGGCCTTGCGCACGCGCGGGGGGCAGCGACGCTTCCTGCGCGCCGATATTCGCCGCGTGTCCTTCATCCTGATCGCGCAGCAACTGGGTCTGAGCCTCGAGGAGATAGCGGACGAACTGGCGCGGCTGCCCGCCGGGCGAACGCCGAACGGCGCCGACTGGACGCGGATCAGCACCGGATTGAAATCGCGGATCGACGCCCAGATCGCGGCGCTCGAACGGACCCGCGACCTGCTCGGCAATTGTATCGGCTGCGGCTGCCTGTCGCTCAAGAAATGCGGGCTGTATAATCGCGAGGACAAGGCCGCGCAGCGCGGGGCGGGGCCGCGCTATGTGCTGGGCGACCGGTCGGTGGAGATCGCCGAGATCGGCTGATGGGCGACGCCGGGGTTCACATCTATAACGGTAACTATCGGTCGAAACCAGCCGATCAGGCTGCGCTCAGCGTCTCGATCTCGGGCGCACCGGCGAGGCAGGGGCCAAGGCGCGCACCGATGCCGCGGAAATGGTCTGATGCGCGGTGCGCGTCGAGTGCGACCTGATCGTCATAGCATTCTAGAACTTTGTAGACGCCGGTCTCGCCCGTCTTGAACAGGCGGTAATAGCTGTTGCCCGCCTCGTTGGCATTCACCGCAGCGGCCAGTTCGGCGAAAACGCCTTCGAATTCGGCTTCCTTGCCGGACTGGACGCGCAGCGTCGCGATCACACCGATGGCACTCATATATCTCTCCCTTGTCAGGCTTTCAGATCGGGGTCGACGTCCCAGCCGTCCTCGACCTGGATGCCGAAGCTGTTCAATATCATCGAAACCTGCGTGTACTGGCCGACGGTCATGACGAGGTCCATGCGGCCCTTGTCGCCGATCGGCGCGAGTGCGGACCAGCTGGCGTCGGTCACGAAATGGTTGGTGGTAAGCTCGTCGGTCGCGCAGAGCATCGCGCGGTCGATATCGCTCCAGCCATCGGCGTCGGGACCGATCTTGATCCGCGCAATCTCGTCTTCGGAAAGTCCGCAATCGAGCCCGATGCGCTTATGCTGCGTCCACTCATAGCCCGAGCGGCAGTTATAGCCGGTGCGCAGGATGACGAGTTCGCGGTCGCGGGGTGAAAGCGCATTACGCTTCGACAGGATATAATTGCCCCAGCCAAGGAACGCGGTCAGCGCCTTTGGTGCGTGGGCGAGTGTGCGGAAGATGTTGAGGATCTTGCCGCCCCCGACCTTGCCCCCATCGGAAGCAAGGAAGGGTTCGAGCGCCGCGCGCTGGTCGGCATCGAGTCGATCCAGGTCGACCGGCTCGATGCGCGGAGCGTCGAGTCTCATTAACGGGGCCGCAAATCAGAAGACCTCGAACAGGCCCGCTGCGCCCTGGCCGCCACCGATGCACATGGTGACCACGGCATATTTGACGCCGCGGCGCTTGCCCTCGATCAGCGCGTGGCCGACGCAGCGCGCGCCGGTCATGCCGAACGGGTGGCCGATCGAGATCGAGCCGCCATTGACGTTGAGCAGCTCGTTCGGGATGCCAAGCTTGTCGCGGCAATAGAGCACCTGCACCGCGAAGGCTTCGTTGAGTTCCCACAGGCCGATGTCGTCCATCTTGAGCTCGAAGCGTTCGAGCAGCTTGGGGATGGCGAACACCGGGCCGATGCCCATTTCGTCGGGCTCGGTGCCCGCGACCGCCATGCCGACATAACGGCCCAGCGGCTGGAGGCCCTTCTTTTCGGCAACCTTGGCTTCCATCACGACGCACGCCGAGGCGCCGTCGGCGAGCTGGCTGGCGTTGCCCGCGGTGATCGTGTGGCCTTCGCCCATCACCGGCTTCAGGCTCGCGAGCCCTTCGAGCGTGGTGTCGGGACGGTTGCACTCGTCCTTGTCGGCGACGACGTCCTTGAAGCTGACTTCCTTGGTTTCCTTGTTCACGACGGCCATGGTCGCGGGGCAGGCGACGATTTCGTCGTCATATTTGCCTGCGGCCTGGGCGGCGGCGGTGCGCTGCTGCGACTGGAGCGAATATTCGTCCTGAACTTCGCGACTGATGTTGTAGCGCTTCGCCACGACCTCGGCGGTGCCGATCATCGGCATGTAGGTGTCCTTGTGCATCGCGATCAGCTCGGCGTCGGTCTCGATGAACACCTTGCCGCTGCCGCTGACCTTCGAGATCGACTCGATCCCGCCGGCGACTGCGATGTCCTGGCGATCGACGATGATCTGCTTTGCGGCGGTCGCGATCGTCATCAGGCCGGAGGAGCATTGGCGGTCGATCGACATGCCGGGAACGGTGACGGGCAGGCCCGAACGCAGTGCGATCAGCCGCGCGACGTTCATCGTTTGCGATCCCTGCTGCATCGCCGCGCCGAACACGACATCGTCGATCTCGCCGCCTTCGATTCCGGCGCGCTCGACCGCGGCGCGGACCGCGTGCGCGCCCAGCGTCGGAGCGAGGGTGTTGTTGAACGAACCGCGCGCCGCCTTGGTCAGCGGGGTACGGGCGGTGGAGACGATAACGGCGTCACGCATGATAGAAGTCCTTCTTTCTGAATCCGGTTATCTTAACGGGGGAGGTCGGCCGGTAATATTATGCTTTAGACGAAGAACTGGCTGATCCATTCGGCGATCAGCGCAGGCTTTTCCTCGCCTTCGATCTCTATCGTCACTTCGTTGGTCTGCTGCCACTGGCCGGGGCGCTTTTCTTCGAGTTCGAGCAGTTTTACATGGCTGCGCACGCGCTTGCCCGAGCGCACCGGGGCGAGGAAGCGGACTTTGTTGCCGCCATAGTTCACGCCCATCTTGACACCCGCGATCTTCGGGCCGTCTGTCTTTTGGCCGAGCATCGGGATCAGCGACAGCGTCAAAAAGCCGTGGGCAATGGTGCCGCCGAAGGGCGTGAGCTTGGCCTTTTCCTCGTCGATATGGATGAACTGATGGTCGCCCGTCGCGTCGGCGAATTTGTTGATCATGTCCTGATCGACGAGCACCCATTCGGATGTGCCCAGATGCTCACCGACCTTGGCTTGCAGATCCTGCGGCGTGATGGTGGCCATATCTGATCCCCTCCAATACTGGTTCGGGGCGCGTTCTAGGCCTCTCTTGCCGCGTTGCACAAGGGCCAAGGGCTTTGGCTAAGGCGCCGTAGCGTCAGCCTTCGGTGGCTTTGGCGTCTTCATCGTGACGCTTTCGGCATAGGGCAGAATCATCGTTCCGTCGGGCGCCGCGGTGAAGGTGGTTTGGGTCGGATAGGCGAAGTCGTAGCCCGCCTTCGTCAGTTCGTCGAAAACGCGGATGCCGACCGCGGTCCGCGCCGCGATCACCTCGTTATAATCGTCGCTGTGGATATCGGCGACGAGTTCGAAATCGAGGCTCGAGGCGCCGAAGCCGATGAAGCTCGAGCGGATGAACTCATGTTTTTCGGCTTCGACCTGCGCTTGGAGCAGCGCCGGTAGCGCGCGCAGCATGGCGGGGGTCGTCTGATAGACCACGCCGATCGCGAACTGCACGCGGCGACGGTGGAGATGGGCGTAGTTGGTGATTTCCTTCGACAGCAAATTGGTGTTCGAAATCACGAGCAGCTCGCCGTTCACTGACCGAAGATGCGTACTTTTGAGCCCGATCCGCTCGACGGTCGCGATGCTGTTGTCATATTTGATCGTCTCGCCGACGCGGAACGGCCGGTCGAAGATGATCGAAAGCGAGGCGAAGAGGTCTGAGAAAATGCCCTGCGCGGCCAGGCCGATCGCGATGCCGCCGATGCCGAGACCGGCGATCAGGCCGGTGACGTTGACGCCCATATTGTCGAGGATGACGATCGCGGCGACCGCAAACAGCGCGACGCTAATGAGCAGCCGGATGATACCCATCGCGTTCGACAGCGTTTCATTATGCCCCTCCGCCGCGCGGCGCTGGATCAGCCCGAGGACGATTTCGCGCGCCCAGATCGCGACCTGTAGGACTACCGCGACTGTGAAGACGAACTGGAGGATGTTCATGATCAGCGCGGGGGGCTGCGCATAGCCTGCGACCAGACGGATGGCGATAATCGCGAGCACGACCGACTTGGTCTTGTGGATCACGCGGCCCACGATGTCGGTCAGCGTGAATTGGCCCGGGGCCGCCTGCGCGCGCTTCAGTGCGAAGGTGCGCACCATTGAGAGGAAGAGGTAGATGAGCAGACCCGCGCCGATCGCGATGCCGATCTGGAGCCAGTGACCGTTCACCCAGGCGACGCTGGCGTCCCACCACATGCGCAAATCCTCGATCGGGTTGCTCGGAGGCGGGCTTTTGGTGGCGGGAGCCTTGGCGGCGGCGGTCGTGGCGGCGGTCAGGATAGAGAAAGTCATGGGGGCCTTTGGGGTCCTCTTGCAAGTCAGGCGGAGCGGAGCAACGCCGCGGCATCGGGCGCGCGTTCCAGATAGGTCAAAAAACCGCGTTCGTAACGCGAAAGATATCGGGTCGCGCGCGGCAGCTTGCCGGCGGCGGCGGCAAAGTCGCCGCGTTCCTGCGCCGCGGCGATCATCGCAGGGTGGATATAGGCTTTGCGCGCGATAGCCGGCGTGTTGCCAAGGCGGTCCGCGACATGTTCGAGCATCGCTTTCAGCATCGGCGGATCGGCCGCCTCGTAAAGGAAGGCGAAGGCCTCGACGCTCGCCGACCAGGTGCGGAAATGCTTGGCGCTGAATTCGTCGCCCATCGCCTCGCGGATATAGGCGTTCACATCGTCGGACGCGACCGAGCAGAGCCCGCCTTCATCCTCATATTGGAAAAGATTCTGGCCGGGCAGGTCCTGCAGCCGCCGGATCAGCGTCGTCAGGCTGCGATCGCTGATGATGACCTCGCGCTTCGCCCCGCCCTTGGCGACATATTTGAGGCGGAGCGTCTTGCCCGACAGGCTAGCGTGGCGTTGGCGCAGGGTCGTCGCGCCGAAGCTGTTGTTGGCCGCGACATATTGTTCGTTCCCGATGCGCAGCGCCGCGAGATCGAGAAGGCGCACGACCGCCGCGACGACGCGTTCGGAACAAAGCGTCCGCCGTTTCAGATCGTCGGCAAGGCGTGCGCGAAGAAGCGGTAGCGCGTGGCCGAACGCTGCGCAGCGATCATATTTGTCGGCCTCGCGCGCCATGCGAAACTCGGGGTGGTAGCGATATTGCTTGCGCCCGCGCGCGTCATAGCCGGTTGCGAGGATGTGGCCATTCGGTGCGGGGCAGAACCAGGCGTCCTCATAAGCGGGCGGGAGCGCGATCGCGTTGAGACGGTCGATTTCGTCGCGATCGCGGATCACCTTTCCCTTCGCATCGTGGTAGCGCCAGCCGACGCCCGAGCGTTCGCGGCTGATGCCGGGCAGATTGTCGTCGACATGAACAAGGCGCGGGGCGGGCATGCTGCAATAGCGTCCGGGCCGGGCGGATAGTTCCCGCTTCGGTGCCATCGCCGCCTTTGACCGGCCGACGATAAGGGCGATCAGTTCGGAGCGGGCACCGGATGGCGCGCCGGAACCTGTGCGGGACGCGCGGTCAGCGGGCGCCACCCCGCTTCCTGTTCGCGGCGGCGGCAATAGGTCGAAAGCCCCATTTCGAGCGCCAGCATCATATAGATGAAGGGTTGGAAGGCGATGCCAACGAAAAGCGACCCGACCATGTAGACGACATGGCCGTGCTGGAGCGCGGTCGCCAACGGCGCGATCCATTGTTCCTCGGCGCGCCGGGTCTTGAGGTAGCGCCGCCTGATCCGTTCCATCTGCACCAGCCCCACCGCGTGCAGCAAGAGCCATAGCGCAAGGCCGGGATATCCCTGCTCGCCCAGCATTTCGAAATAGCTCGAATGATAGGCGCGCGAATGTTCCTCATAGACCGTCGCTTCGGCATTTTGCGGTGCGTCGGGATCATAGGCGCTCGCCGCCCGTTCGACGCGGACGCTGTTCTGGATATAGGCTTCGAACCCGCCGCCGAACGGATTCTCCTTCGCATAGTCCCATGTCCACATCCACACGGCGACGCGTGTCGAGGCCGACTGGTCGGATTTGTGATCGCGGATCGTTTCCATGCGCTCGGTAAAGCTTTGGGGCAGGAAGGGGATCGCCGCGAAGGCGAGCAGCCCGGCTCCCGCGATATAGAGGAGGCGGTGTTTTACCGCGCGGAGCGACAGGATGGCGAGCACGGCAAGGCAGACGAGCCCGGTGCGCGCTTGCGTACCCACGGGCAGCAACATGCACGCAAAGCAGAGCGCGAAACAAAAGAGCGAGACGCGCCAGTCGGGCGGAAATATCGTGCCGTGGCGCCGGTACCACAGGATCAGCGGGATGATCGCGATGCCGACGGTCGACATGATCGACCCTTCGTACAAGCCGTAGTTTTCGTTGAGCAGCAACTGGAGCGTGCCGTAGCCGCCGCCGCCGGCAGCGGTCTTGAGTCCCCCGGCGATCGCGATCGACGCCGCCGACAGCAGCATGATCAGCGTCAGCGATTCGATGCGAAGCTTGGTGCGCAGGGTCAGCGGCAGGAAGATCGCCCAGACCAGCGCCTTCCATACCCAGCTCCATTTGTCCGCTGCCTCGACCGGGAAGTCGGCCTGGATCGTCGTCATCCAGCAATAGAAGAGCAACGCGATCAACAGGAATTGACGCCCCGACCATCTTGTGTCGCGCTTGTCGTCGACTGCCAGCCAGCCGACGATTGCGAGCCCGAACACGATCAGCGAGATCGGGATCGAGTTGATGAGGAAATAGCTCAAACGCTGCGGTGCGACGATGTCGATATAGCAAAAGCACAGCACGAACAGGAACGGCTTGCGGAAACCGACCCCGATGAAGGCGAAGAGAAAGGCGACGAACGCAATGTCACGCATCGCCGCGGACATCCTCTTCGGCGCGTTCGGCATCGCGGCGCTGCTGCCACAGCAGGCGTGGGCTGACCTCGCGGTCGAGATCGTCGCGATAGAGCAGGCGCCACAACGCGATCGCCATCAGGACGTGCGTCAGGCCAATGGAAAAATTGTCGACCATGTCCGCTCCCGCTACGCGATCGGGGTTGACGCCGCGTTAAGGCTTGTATGTCAATGCGCTGGTCAATGACCCGCATCTTGCACATCCTCGATCATAGCTTGCCCGCGCACAGCGGCTACACCTTTCGCACGCGCGCGCTGATGAAGGCGCAGCTCGCGAAAGGCTGGGCGGTCGGGGGGGTCACCGGCGTTCGCCACCCCGAACCTGGCGTGGACGGCGAGACGGTCGACGGGCTGACCTTTTTCCGTACGCCGGCGATCGCGCCGGCGCGCGCGCCGATCCGCGAATGGCGCGAAATCGGGGCGCTGGCAAAGCGCGTCGAGACGCTGGCGAAGGAATGGAAACCCGACGTGCTGCATGCCCATTCGCCGGTGCTCGACGGGCTCGCGGCGCTGCGCGTTGGCAAAAAACTTGGCATCCCGGTCATCTATGAAATCCGCGCTTTCTGGGAGGATGCGGCGGTCGGTAATGGAACCGGCCGCGAAGGCAGCCTGCGTTACCGGCTGACAAGGCGGCTTGAAACCCACGTGGCCAGATCGGCCGATGCGGTGGCGGTGATTTGCGAAGGGTTGCGCGGCGACCTGATCGCACGCGGTATCGATCCCGCCAAGATCATCGTCTCGCCGAACGGCGTCGACCTCGACCTGTTCGGCGATCCTGCGCCGCGTGACGATGCGCTGGCCGCGACCCTGGGCCTTGCGCCCGACGACGCCGTGATCGGCTATATCGGCAGTTTTTACGATTATGAGGGAATCGACGACCTGATCGCGGCGATGCCCGCGCTTGCGGCGGCAGAGCCGAAGGCGCGGCTCCTGCTCGTGGGCGGTGGGCCGATGGAAGCGGCGCTGAAGGCGCAGGCCGCTGCCTCCCCGGCGGCGGCGCAGATATGCTTCGTCGGCCGTGTCCCGCACGAGGAGGTCGAGCGTTATTATTCGCTGATCGACATTCTCGCCTATCCGCGCAAGAAGATGCGGCTGACCGATCTCGTCACGCCGCTGAAGCCGCTCGAGGCGATGGCACAGGGCAAGCTGGTTGCCGCGTCCGACGTCGGCGGCCACCGCGAACTGATCGAAGACGATGTTACCGGCAGCCTGTTCGCCCCCGACGACCCCGCGGCCATCGCGGGCGCCCTTGCGGCGTTGCTCGGAAATCGGACAATCTGGCCCGAACGACGGCGGACAGCGCGTATATTTGTCGAAAAGCATCGTAACTGGTCATCAAACATTTTACGTTACGAGCCGGTTTACCAGCGATTGCTGCGCGGCACCGCCTGATGCAGTTTGTCGAGGATATTGGGCCCCCGGCGGGCCGCACGGATTTGGACGGTATGGACGAGAGCAGCGAAAATTCTGGCAGGGCCATGGCGACCGCGCTGCTGCGTGCGCTCCGCCCCGCGATACCGGCGGTGATCGGCGCGGCGGCGCTGACCTTCCTGTTCGCGGCGGTGATGCCGATGTCGTGGGTCGCGGGGATCAGCTGGAATCTCTATCTCGATCGCCTGTCCGATTTTTTCGTTCCGCCGGTGGGCAACGCCGCGCGCCTGACGCTGGCCTTTGGTATGGCCGGGATCGCTGCGGTCTTTGCAGGGCTGGTGGCTTTGCTGATCGCGAAACCCGAGGCGGCCGGCCTGTCGTCGCTGCGCCGGCGTTTCCGGTCCGGCGGCGATAATGCGGCGAGCGACGACGAGGGCCTTAATATTCTGGCGCGCCGCCGCCGCGTCGACCGGCACCCCGACGACGCCCCACGTCCGCCGATTCGCGCGGGCCGCGACCTGCCTGCGGGCGGGCTCGGTCCCCTTCGCGCGAACGCAAACGACGAGGCGGTGGAGGTCGATCCGGCACCGGTCCTGTCGGACGCCGACGTCGTCGACGAACTCGTCCTTGCCGACCTTGCGCCCGTCGAAGCAATGGAACCCGGCGAAGAGCCGTGGTTGCAACCCGCCGAAATCGCGCCGCGGGCGATGCCGGAACCGACCGACCATTCGCTTGGCGCGATGGTTGCGCGTCTGGAAGCCGGTCTCGCGCGGCGGCGGCAGGCGCCCGTTGCCGCGACGGCCGCCATCCCCGTTCCCGAGAATGTTGCCGACGGGGCCCCCGAGGTCGATTTCGCCCTGGAGGCCGCGCTCGGCACGCTCCAACGGATGACTCGGCAAGCGGTCGGCTAATCCTCGACGGTCAATATTTCGATCCCGAGCACGTCGGGACCGGCGCCGCATTCGACCGCGATATCGGCAACGATGTGACCGGGCAGCATCCATTCGATCGCGGACAGCCGATCGTGCAGCGCGGCGCGCGTCGCCGCAGCATCGCCAAATGCCAAGACGCATGGGAAAAGGTGGCGCGCCCCCACGAAACTGGCGCTCGCCCATGGCCTGAAAGTCGAAGCGCCGAGCGCCGCGCCTTGGGGGAGTTCGCGCGCTAGCAGCCTGCGAAGGCGGCGGTGCGGGCATCCCGGCCGCAGCGGCCGCGCGGGTGACCATCGCATCATGCGCGTGCGTCCTTCCCGGTCCTACGGAAGGCGCGCGAGCGGCGATCGCCTTGCGGAACGACACGCCCGGCATGATGATCGGCGCGCCATTTGTTCATGAAATGTTCCGTACGACAGGTCACGCCGAGCCCGGGTTCGCGCCCGCTGCGCAGGTCGCTGACCAGACGTGGGTCGTGCACCGCCGCGCGTCCGAATACGCTGGGGGGCATGGAGGATTCTTTCAGAAAGACCTCGATCCGTTGTAACAGGCTGCGCTCCATATTTTCCTCCGTCACCGCGCTCGATACCGGGCGACTCACCCGATAGGATATTTCCTATTTGATGTTGATTTTCCTACTTGTCTAGGAAAAATCCTACTGCTAGAGACGAAATAGGAAGGGCCAGCCGTTCACGACCATGACCGATTCTATCGAGGACCCGCGCGCCGCGCTTGATCGCCTCCTGATCGAAAAGGGGATCGATTATGCGCGTCTGTCCGAAGTGATCGGACGCAATCCGGCCTATATCCAGCAATATATCAAGCGCGGTTCGCCGCGTCGGCTTGCCGAACAGGATCGCGCGCGTATCGCGGCGTACCTCGGCGTGTCCGAAGCGATGCTGGGCGGCCCGGTCCAGCGCGTCGCAACCCCGGCGCGCGGACGCGGTTCCGGTGCCGTCATGATCCTTGTGCCCAAGCTCGCAATCGGCGCGTCGGCGGGCGCGGGGGCAAGCGTCGATGGCGAACCGGTCGAGGGCGAAGTGGCGTTCGATCCCCGATGGCTGCGCGAACTCGGCGCCGACCCGCGCGCGCTCAGCATCATCCGCGTCGAGGGCGATTCGATGGCGCCCACGCTCGACGACGGCGACGATATCCTGGTCGATGGCAGCGATGCGGCGGCGCGGCTGCGCGACGGCATCTATGTGCTGCGCATGGACGATGTGCTGATGGTGAAGCGCGTCGCGCGCGCCCCCGGGCAGGGGCGCATTTCGGTGATCAGCGACAATCCCCATTATCGCAGCTGGGACGACCTGCCGATGGGAGCGGTGCAACTTGTCGGGCGGGTGGTCTGGACCGGCCGGCGGGTGCGGTAACCACTCAGGGTTCTGTCCCTCGCCCTATCGCGGCGTGGCCATCTCCGCTTCGATCTCATGGTCCAGCACTTCGGCGCGCCGGCATTGTTCGGCGTTGCCGTGCCGACATTTTTCGGCGGCCTTGTCGCGATCGCGCGACAGCTTGCCGAGGCGCTCCTCGCGCTTGCGCAACTCGCGGCCACGATTGCGGTCGGCCTCGTCCTGGCTTGTGGTCGACCAGTCGGCGACCTGGCCGACGGCCTTCACGGGAGCGGTGACGACCGTCTTGACCGCGCTGACGCAACCCGAAAGCAGGGGGATAGTCAGCGCAGCGACAATGATGACACGCATTTTATTCTCCCTCGCTGACGGCGCCTCATCGCATAGCCGGGGCGCCGTGAACAGAAGATTGCGATAGACGGCCCGTCGTTTTGGCCATTGTCACAGCTCTGAAACAATTGGTTAAATTTGCCTTTACTATCCTGGTCTAGGTCGGGGCACCCGATCCTCCGCGCCGTGAAGAGACAAGATGAGCCCCGTCGACCTAGTTCTCGCCCCGACATCCGGCCATTCGGCTGCCATTGGCGTCGATGCGCAATTGTCCGACGTGATCGATGCCTTTCGGGCGGACCCCGATTTGCGCATCCTCGCGGTGCTCGATTCCGGTCGCGTGCCGGTCGGGATCGTCCGCGAACAGCGGATTCGCGAACTTCTGTTCTGCCCCTATTGGTTTTCGCTGATGCAGAATCCGACGATCGGCGGCTCGATCGCGTCGATGATCGAACCCTGCCTGACCGCCGATGTTTCCGAAACGACGGCGAACCTGCTGCGCATGGTGTCCGATTCGAAACGCCATGAGGGGCTGGTCCTCGTCGACGGCGGACGCTTTGTCGAAACGCTCGACGGGGCGCAACTGGCGCGGCTTGCGATGCTGCGCGAGGTGGAAGTGGCGCAGGACCGAGCCGCGCGCGCGGCGCGGGTCGACGATGCAGGGTACCGGTTCCAGCAGGACATCGCCGCGCTGACCGCGACGCTTTCCGACATGGCGCGCGAGGTCGAGGGCGTGGCGCTCAAATTGTCGGCGCGCGCGCAGCAGACCGGGCGCGATGCGGTTTCGGTCGCGGGCGCGACGGCGCAGACCTTGACTGGCCTGCGCGAACTCGGTGATCGCGGGCAAGCGCTGGCCGGATCGATGGCGCAGATCGTGGAGGATGGTGCGCGCGCCCGCGCGGTCCGGCACGAGGCGCATCTGAAGGTGAAGCAGGCCGGCGAACGCGCAGCGGCGCTGAAGGCCGCGAGCCAGTCGATCGAACAAATGCTGCGGCTGATCATCGACATGGCGAGCCGCACCAACATGCTGGCGCTCAACGCCGGCATCGAGGCCGCGCATGCGGGCGATGCCGGGCGCGGCTTTGCCGTCGTCGCGGCAGAGGTGAAGTCGCTCGCCAGCCAGACGCGGGTCGCGGCGAGCGATATCACCCCCTATGTGAACCGGATCCGCGACATCGTCGAACAGGTCGCCGCCGGTTTTGCCGAGGTGGAGCGCGCGATTGATGCGAATAACGGTTTTTCGGACGCCATCGACCAGGCGGTCGACGGACAAAGCGCGACGACGCTGGTGATCGCAAGCTATGTCGAGCAGGCAGTATCCGCGGGGCGCGAGGTCGACCAGCGTGTCCAGCATATCAGCCGCGGCGCCAATGCGGTGGGCGAAGGCGCCGAATCACTTGGGCGTCTGTCCGCCGGGCTGACGCAGGCCGCGACATCGCTGCACCAGCGCGCGCGCCAATTCGTCGAGGCGGTCGCGGTCGCCTGACCGATTTTCTCATGAAACCCTGTCCCAATTCAACGGCTTGTCGCAAAATTGCGTCGTGCTAGGATGGTGGCGCGCCGGAGGCGTCGATGGCCGCCGGCGGGGAGGAGGGTCACCATGACGAATATCCAAAAGGGTCTGGCCGAGTTCATCGGCACATTCTGGCTTGTCTTCGGCGGCTGCGGCAGCGCGGTCCTCGCCGCGGCTTTCCCCGACGTCGGGATCGGTTTGCTGGGCGTTTCGCTCGCCTTTGGCCTCACCGTGGTCACGATGGCCTATGCGATCGGGCATATTTCGGGTTGCCACCTGAACCCGGCCGTAACCGTCGGCTTGTGGGCGGGCGGGCGTTTCGACGCGCGCGACATCCCGCTTTATGTCGCTGCGCAGGTGTTTGGTGCGATCGTGGCGGCTTTCCTGCTTTTCTACGTTGCCAGCGGCAATCCCGCCTATGACCTTGCGGCGAACGGTCTTGCGGCCAACGGCTTCGATGCCGGTTCGCCTGGCGGCTACGATGTCATTTCGGCGCTAACAATCGAAATCCTGCTCACCGCTTTCTTCTTGTGGATCATCATGGGGTCGACCGACGGCCGCGCGCCTGCGGGTTTTGCGCCGATCGCAATCGGTCTGGCGTTGACGCTGATCCATCTCATCTCGATCCCGGTGACCAACACCTCGGTCAATCCGGCGCGGAGCACCGGTCCCGCGCTCGTCGTCGGCGGCCTCGCGTTCCAGCAATTGTGGCTGTTCTGGGTCGCGCCGATCGTCGGCGGACTGATCGGCGGGGTGCTTTACAAGACGCTCGGCGCCGACAGTTTCCCGAAACCGAATATCGAAGGCGAATGACCGTCGGTCCGGCGGGGGCTTCAGCCTCCGCCGGTCCTATTTGAGCAGGTCGACCGCAAAGGCGCGGACGTCGGCCGCCATGTCGGGGCGCTCGAGCGCGACGGCCAGATTGGCCTGGATATAGCCGGCCTTCGATCCGCAGTCATAACGAGCGCCGTCGAAGGTCACGGCGTGGAAGGGCTGCGTCCCGATCATCGTCGCCATCGCGTCGGTAAGCTGAATCTCGCCCCCCGCGCCCTTTTCCTGCCGTTCGAGGACGCGCATCACTTCGGGTTGCAGGATATAGCGGCCTGAGATGATGAGATTCGATGGGGCATTTTCGGCCTTGGGCTTCTCGACCAGTCCCTTCACTTCGGTCAGCGCGCCGTCGCGCGCGCCTGGCGCGATGACGCCATAGCTCGAGACCTGCTCGTGCGGAACTTCGAGGACGGAGATCAGGTTTCCGCCGACCTGGGTGTAGGCATCGACCATCTGTCTCATGCAGCCGGGCGATCCGTGCATGAATTCGTCGGGCAGGAAGATTGCAAAGGGTTCGTCGCCGACGATATCGCGCGCGCACCAGATCGCGTGGCCCAGGCCGAGCGGTTCCTGCTGGCGAACATAGGCGCAGTTGCCGGGGCCAAGCCGCGTCGGTTCGAGCACGCTCAGATCCTTGCCGCGTTCGGACATTGTCTTTTCGAGTTCGAACGCGACGTCGAAATGATCCTCGATCGCGCTCTTGCCGCGTCCGGTGACGAAGATCATCTGCTCGATCCCCGCTTCGCGCGCTTCGTCGACCGCATATTGGATCAACGGCCGGTCGACGACGGGCAGCATCTCCTTGGGGATCGCCTTGGTCGCGGGGAGGAAGCGGGTGCCGAGACCGGCGACGGGAAATACGGCTTTGCGGATCGGTTTCATGCGCGGGACTTAGCCGCGAATTTGTTGCGTGGAAAGGCGCCGAAAAATCATTGCGTGGCAATGCCGTTCAAGCGAAGTTGACGCATCGCGTCGACCATATGGCCGACCAAATGGGGGATCACATGCGTTTTCTCGCTGTTGCCGGCCTTGCCGCCGCGCTTTCCATATCGACCGCGCCGTCGGCCATGGTGCTTGCCGCAGCGCCAGTCGGCGCCACTGAAGCCCATCGGGCTGCGGCCCTCGACCTTGCGCGGCTGATCAACGAATCGAACCAGCTCGAAAAGCAGGTCGACAGGATGCTTGCTGGTATCGCGGCGCAAGGTTTTTCATCCGATCCGAACTTGATCGCGCTTCAGCAGGAATATCCCGGTGCCGACAGGATATTCGTCGATGCGATGCGGCCGATCATGATGAGCGAGCTCGCACTGATGATGCCGGAGTACAATCAGGCCATCGCCGATTTCTTCTTCGACCGTTTTACCCAGGCGGAGATAGGTGAACTGGCTGTTTTCTGGCGTTCGGATGCGGGCCAGGCCCTGCTGCGGTCGGTTTCGAGCAACGTCGATTTCGCTGCGACGGCGAAGGAGGTCGTGGCGCAGATGGAGAATGAGGGGCCGTTCGCCATCAGCCGCGAAGCCGTCGATGCCGACAAGAAGAAGGCGGTCGCCAGCGGCGTGAATGCCTTGGTCTCTCAACATCGGGTCGCGGTCATGCGCTTTGGCCTGACGCCTGTAGGGCGCAAGATGGCGAAGTTCGTCGAACAGAAGAATGAGATCGACCAGAAATGGGCCAACCGTGCGGTGTCGCCGGAAGCCGAGGCGCGGATCGAGCGCGAAGTCGGTGGGGCGCTGCTCGCCTTTATCGAAGAAGAGGACCGAAAACGCGCCGCCGCGCAATGAGGCCGCGGACGATCATTGTGGTTGCGGCGCGACGATCACGACGACGCGGCGGTTGTCTTGGCGTCCCTCGGGCGTCGCATTGCTTGACAGCGGCAGCGTTTCGCCGCGGCCGACAATCTGGTCCGCCGTAAAGCGCATGCCATTGGCCTGCATCGGCCCCGCGACCGCCTGCGCGCGGGCTTGCGACAAGGTCAGGTTATAGGCCGAGGTCCCGGTCGAATCGGTGTGACCCTCAACCCGGGCGGTGGTGATGCCCACCGAAACCAGCTTGGCTGCGATGTCGCCGATCCGTTGCTGCTGCTCGGCGGGCAGGGCGCTTTCATTGGAAGGAAAGAGCAGCCGTTCGGGCATGCTCAACGCCCAGCCCAGATCGGTTTCGACGAAACCCTGCGACTGGAGCGCCGCGATTTGCGCCGGGGTGAACCCGGCGGGCGCCGGCATGCTCTGGCAGGCCGCGAGCAACGCCGCGAAGGCGGCGACGAGGAAATGGCGAATCTTTTGGGGTAAGGGGGCAGTCACGGGGGTCACTCCACTTTTTCATGCACTCAAGTCATCGAGAACGGTGGCTCATCTTGTCGGCGTACATTGCGGCGTCGGCCGCGGTCAGCAGGGCGATTGCGTCGTCGCCATTGTCGGGGAAGGTCGCGACGCCGACGCTGACGGCCGGGCGATAGGATTCGCCGCCGGGCAGCAGGATCGGTTCGGCGACACTCGTCCGGATGCGGGCTGCAAGCCCGTCGGTGCGTGTTTCATCGTCCAGTTCGACGATAACGACGAATTCGTCGCCGCCGATGCGTGCGGCGAAATCGTCCTTGCGCAAGGTTTCCTTGATTCGCGCCGACAGCGCGACCAGCACGACGTCGCCGGCAGCATGGCCGAAATTGTCGTTCGCCGCCTTGAAATTGTCGGCATCGATAAACAGCAGGGCAAAACGGGCACCGCGCGTTTCCGCTGCCTGGATACGCTGCCCCAATTGTTCATCGAACGCGGCGCGATTCGGCATTTCGGTCAGCGTGTCGTGCGAGGCCCGGTGCGCGAGCATCGCCCGCTCGCTTTCCATATGGCCCTGCCAGCCCTGCAATTCGTCGAGCAGCGCGTTGATGTCGCCGCCCAACCGGTCGAGTTCGGCGATTCCGAGCGGCTGGACGCGCTTGTCGAAGCGGCGATGCAGGCGGACGTCATGCGCGACGGTGGCGATTTCGTTGAGCGGCTTGACGAGCTCATATTCGAACCGCCGCGCGAGGAATATCGTGCCCAATGCGGTGACGAGAAGGCAGCCGAGCCCTGCGAGCAGGCCGATGCGGACATAGTCGATCAAGGTCGAGCTGTCGCCCCACACCTCGATCGTCCCGATGATCGATCCGTTGCGCTGGACGGTCACCGCGAAGGGTCGCGGAAAGAAGACACGAGTAAGAATCGGCGCCGGGTCGGCGGCCGGCGATGTCCATTGCGTGAGCGGCCGGCCGACATCGTCGAGTACGCGCAATCGCGCGATGCCGGGGATATGTGTCAGCGGCTCGAGCCCTTCGCGGACCGCCACGGGGTCGTTGAAGACCAGCGCCGGTTCGACGCCATACGCACCGAGCCGGGCCGCCAATTCCATGTTCCGGTCGGCGTAGCCGCGCAGCGCGGTGACCCCGGCAAGCAGGATGGTAAGCCCCGAGAGCGCGACCGCAAACAGGGTGATGCCGAAGTGAAAGCGCGACAGCAGCTTCTGGAGCGTCGTACGGGCACCGATACGTTCGACGGGTCGGTTGGCTGCGGGGCCGGTCATGACGCGCCCCCGCCGATCCGCAACACGCGCGGATCGATCCGCAATGGCCCGCGGCCGATCGCGTCGAGATTGACCGAGAAGCTGACGCTGGCGGGCCTGTTCTGCAAGCAGAACATTGCGCCATAGATGCACGCGGCATCGTCGTCGGTAATCGTCAGGATGGGACGGCCGCGGACCCAGGCGATCAATTGGCGGCGATCGGCGACCGGCATCCGACCGAGGAACAATATGTCGCAATCGGTTCGCAGCATAGCCGCGTCGGCCGACACGCGGCGAACGACCACCGATCCGGTACCGGGGACATCGGGAGCCATGCGTTCGGTCAGTCGCGGCGACCCGACCAAGCACATCAGCCGGCTGGTCGTGGCCGACCCGTCGGGCCAGCGGGCATAGCTGACGATTCCGCCGACCATGCGGTTGACGGCACGCGCCATGCCGTCGACGTTGTCCTCGACAATCGTCTGGCTTGCGGCCTGGACCGACATCTGGGGCGTTGTGGTCAACGCACCGATCAGAAACAGCGATGCCAGCACGCGGCAGCGACCCCCAACTGCGTTTCAGGGGCATCCTGCCCCAACGAAGCGGCGTCCGCTAGACAAAACGACTGGAAAGTCAATGAAAAGTGACGTCATGCGGCCATATTGCAACAGTCGCTCGACGGCGTCTTTTTCCTATCCGGCGCGTAATCGATCGCCGAAGCCCTTGCGCAATTTGGCGAGCTTGGGCGGAATGACTGCCATGCAATAGGGATTGCGCTGACCTTCGCCTTCCCAATAGGCTTGGTGATAATCCTCCGCCGGATACCAGTCCGATGCGCTTTCTATCGTCGTGACGATCGGTGCGGGCCAATCGGCGGCTGCGCGGTCGATGCCGGCGCGCGCCGCATCGGCCTGTGCGGCATCGAGCGGAAACAGCGCGCTGCGATATTGCGTTCCGACATCGTTTCCCTGGCGGTTGAGCGTCGTCGGATCGTGCGTCGCGAAATGGACGTCGAGCAGGTCGTCATAGGAGATGACCGCGGGATCGAAGGTGATGCGGATCGCCTCCGCGTGGCCGGTTTCGCCACCGCACACCTGTTTGTAGGTCGGGTTGGCGACATGGCCGCCGATATAACCGCTTTCGACCGCTTCGACCCCCGCGAGCGACTGGAACACGGCTTCGGTGCACCAGAAGCAGCCTCCGGCGAAAATGGCGGTCTCACGGGTCATGGGTCGATCCTTGTTCGGGAGTGAATATTCCCAAAATAGGATGCGCCGGGCATCATTCCAAGGGCGGTAGCGCGTCGATCAGCGGCGGGCGCGCCGCCGGACGGGCGGTGCGCGATGCGCGCATCGCCGCGATCTCCGATTCGATCGCGGCGATCCGTTCGCTGCGCGGCGGGTGCGTCGCCGCACGCATGAGCGGGCGCTTGTGCCGGTTCCAGAACCGGATCGCGGCCGCAGGATCATAGCCTGCATCGGCCATCAGCCATACCGCCAGTCGGTCGGCTTCGAGTTCGGTCGCGCGAACCCGTGCCGCCGAGCGGTCGCCGGCAAGATATTCGCGATGACGAAGAATATTATGGGCAAGTTCGTGCGCGACGACGGCGGCGAGTTCATCGTCATCGACAATCGACCGGGCGAGCTTTAGGGTCATGCGGACCAATATCCCGTTCGCTGCGGCCTGTACGCCGTCAAGCTCGACTCGGAAGGCGCTGGCGCAGCCCGATGCCGGCGCCATGACGTAGAGGCGTCCAGCGGCGTCGGTGACCGTCCACTCGGCGGCCGGGTCGAGCGTGTAGAGCTTTGCGATCGCCGTATCGATCCGGATCGTCGAACCGGTACTCGCCGCCGCGATCGGGTCGCCGTTTATCGCGGCAATCCGGGTACCTCTGGTCAGTCCGGCGCGATCCGCGGGGGAGCCGGGGGCGATGGCGGCAACATATGCCTCGTCACCGTCTCCATAAGTTCTGCGCGCTGCGGCGCGGTCGCCGCGCTCGAATTGGCGGAGGTCGCCGAGGATCCATCCGGGTTGCGGCACGACTTGGGGACACCAGCGCGCGCCCGCAGTGGTCAGTCGATAGCCGACGGTGGCAAGGCGCGTCTCCTGATCGGCGAGCCCGGAATAATAATCGGCACCGCTGCTTGCGGAGGCGGCCACCGGAGACATGGCAAGCAGCAGGACGGCGGACAGGGATCGAACGGGTCGCGGCATCGCGGCGACTTATCAATGTCCGGCTTTCGGGGCCATGAATTTCCCCCAAACGATGATTGCCTGCCCTTGCCTATCGCCCGCCAAGCGCCGATAGGGCGGGGCGATGACGCACGATCCCGTTCCGCCTGTCCCATCCCGCGAAAATGCTCGTCCCGCCGCGCTCGCGCGCTGGCTCTGGGCGGTCGCACTCCTCGTGATCGTCGTGGTAGGGGTCGGCGGGATCACGCGCCTGACCGAGTCCGGGCTCTCGATCACCGAATGGCGCCCCGTTTCGGGCGTGATCCCGCCGACCACCGAAGCCGGCTGGGTCGCGGAGTTCGAGAAATACAAACGCATACCGGAATATAAGGAAATCAACGTCGGCATGACGCTGGCCGGGTTCAAGGCTATTTTCTTCTGGGAGTGGCTGCACCGCATCC
Source organism: Sphingopyxis sp. H115 (assembly GCF_001468465.1). Lineage (GTDB taxonomy): Bacteria > Pseudomonadota > Alphaproteobacteria > Sphingomonadales > Sphingomonadaceae > Sphingopyxis. The sequence continues at coordinate 193,584 of NZ_LNSA01000002.1, read as the reverse complement.
TCGGCCGACTGGTCGGCATGGCGCTGGTCGTGCCGTTGATTTGGTATGCCTGGCGGCGCGCCATCCCGGCAGGCTATGGATTGCGCCTATTTGCGCTTGCCGCGCTGGTCGGGCTGCAAGGGGCGATTGGCTGGTGGATGGTCGCGTCGGGGCTCGAATATCGGACCGACGTCAGCCATTTCCGCCTTGCAACCCATTTGCTGACCGCGCTGTTTCTGCTTGCCGGACTCGTCTGGACCGCCCGCGACCTCGGCGCGCTGGCGCGGAGCCCCGCATTGCGCCCGGCGCGTCTGACCGGTCCGGCCATGGGTGTCGTCGCAATCCTGTTTGTCCAGCTGCTGCTGGGGGCATGGGTCGCGGGGCTGAACGCCGGCTATGTCGCGAACAGCTGGCCGTTGATGAACGATCATTTCGTGCCCGAGGGGATCGACTGGACTGGAGGCGCATGGCTCGCGCTGACCAACGACCCCTTCCTCCTCCATTTCCTGCATCGCTGGTGGTCGTGGATCGCGGCCGGGGCGTTGCTGCTGCTTGCGCGGACGTTGGCGCGGCGCGGCGCCCGCGGCGAAGCGCGGCTGCTGGTCGCGGCCGTCACGGCGCAGATGCTGCTCGGTATCTGGACCGTCGTGTCGGGGGTTTCGATGTGGGTCGCGGTGATGCACCAGGTCACGGGCGCGATCCTCGTCGCGGTTGCGGCGGCGGCGCTGCATCGATTGGGCCGCGGGGCGGCATGACCGCGGCGGGCGCCTTGTTCGGCGCGCTGTTGCTGCTTGCGGCCCAACCCTTGCCAACGGGCGATGCCGCTCCGACGGCGATGACCCATTTCCACTTCGCCCCGCCGGTCGATCGGCCGATGACCTATCGCGTGACGACGCGCCGGATCGACCGCGACGGGGTGCTGATCAATTTTGCGCTCGTCTATGCCTTGCAATGGGAGCGGCTGGGACGTGGTTACAGGCTTCGGGCCGTGCTGCAGCGGATCGATTCCGACGCCCGGCAGGAGGTGACGCGCGCGCTGACCTTGATGCTGGAACCGCTGGTCGGCCAGGAAATCTCCTACCTCGTGGCGCCCGATGGTGGCCGTGTCGATCTGGTCGATCCCGATGGTTTGTGGGAGCGGGTGACGGCGCGGATCGAGGCTGCGGGCACCGAAGGCGGGCGGAGCGAAGCCAGGCAACTCGCGCAGATCGTCGCCGCGCTTCCCGAGGCCGAGCGCGATCGGTTGGCAACGGCCGACATTCGCGCGCTGATCGCGCCCGCCAACGGGGCCATTCCCGTCGCGACACAGGGTGCCGGCGCAAGCGTTTCGATGCGGCACGATGGTTCGCGCCAGACCTTTGCCAAGGTCGAACGCGAATCGGCCGCCGTCGGCGCTACCGCCCGGCCGCTGGAAATCGACAATCTGTGGACCGTAGATGCCGCGACCGGGCTGGTTGTCAGCGAGCATCGGCAAAGCTGGATCGTCGAACCGGATGGCAACGGGCGGAGGCTTGTCGAGGAGCGTGTACGGGCGCTCGAAACCGGGCCCTGATTGTCAGGGTATCATAATACCCGTCAGCAAAGCCGCGCGATGCTTGACTTTCGATGCCGATTTCGTCATTGGCCCGCTCCGAAGCGCCGCTGCGTCCGTCCGGACAGGCGGCGCGGTTTGTTTTGGGGCGCCCGGTGCGGTTATCGGGATGGCTCTGGTCCATATCTGTCAAGGAGCGTGCCATGAAGGCGCTGACCAAGACGACCGTTTCGGCGAACGCCGCCACGGTCGAAAAGAAATGGGTGCTGATCGACGCCGAAGGCCTTGTCGTGGGCCGCGTTGCATCGATCATCGCCAATATCCTGCGCGGCAAGCACAAGCCGTCGTTCACCCCGCACGTCGATTGCGGTGACAATGTCATCGTCATCAACGCCGAGAAGGTGGCGTTCACCGGTAACAAGCTGCAGGACAAGCGTTACTACAAGCACACCGGCTATGCCGGCGGCATCAAGGAAACGAGCCCGGCGAAGATTCTCGAAGGCCGTTTCCCCGAGCGCGTGCTCGAAAAGGCTGTCGAGCGCATGATCCCGCGCGGCCCGCTCGGTCGCCAGCAGATGCGCAACCTGCGCATCTTCGCCGGTACCGAACATCCGCATGAAGGGCAGAACCCCGAAGTGATCGACGTCGCTTCGATGAACCGCAAGAACAAGGTGGGTGCATAATGGCTGACGAACAGACCATGACCGATCTCAAGGACCTGGGCGGCGCCGTCGAAGGCACCGTCGCCGCGCCGGTCTCGACCGCGCCGCTGCGCGAAAAGATCGTCGACAAGCAGGGCCGCGCCTATGCGACCGGTCGCCGCAAGGACGCCGTCGCCCGCGTGTGGCTCAAGCCCGGCACGGGCAAGATCACGATCAACGGCCGCGACCAGGAAGTCTATCTCGCGCGTCCGACGCTGCGCCTTGTCATCAACCAGCCCTTCGGCCTGACCGAACGCGTTGGCCAGTATGACGTGATCGCAACCGTCAAGGGCGGCGGCCTATCGGGTCAGGCGGGCGCCGTGCTGCACGGCATTGCGCAGGCGCTGACCCGTTTCGAACCGGCGCTTCGCGGCCCGGTCAAGGCGGCTGGCTTCCTGACCCGCGACAGCCGCGCGGTCGAGCGTAAGAAGTACGGCAAGGCCAAGGCCCGCCGCAGCTTCCAGTTCTCGAAGCGCTAAGATTTTTCCGCCGACGGGTGGAGAAGGAAAGGGCGGTCCGGCAACGGGCCGCCCTTTTTCGCGTCGGCTTTGGGGTAGGGTCGGGATCTCGCCGGTGCGCTATTCCGTCAGGTAGATATCCCGGCCTTCGCCGGGATGACGATGAAACAAAGGCCGGCCGACGTCCGCAACCGGTCGTTAGCGTCCATTCCCTACAGCAACCCCAAACTCCCCAGCACGAGCGCCTGCCGCGCCGGTCGTTCGGCCATCACCGCGAACATCTCATCGCCTCTTGTCGTGCGCTCGACGCTCATCGAGGCGAAGACAGCCATGAAATAGCCGCTGAGCGCGCCGACCCGATAGTCGGTCCACAGGCCGGCAGCGTCGGGGGCAATGCCGCGCCGTTCGAGCGCCGCGATCCAGTGGTCGAACGCCGGTCGGTCTGCCGCCGCGCGCTCGAACGGGTCGGCGATGCTGGTCCCGACGAGATAGGCGAGGTCGGTCGCGCCGCTGCCGCGCCCCAACGTCTGCCAGTCGACGAGCCAGCAGCTCTCGCCATCGGGCGCGAAGAGGATATTGTCGATGCGCAGGTCGCCATGGACGATCGTCCGCGCCGAGCCCTGCCGCGCGAGATAGGCGTCGAGCCGCTCGATGATCCCCGCGCCGAGGTCGAGCACCGCGGGTTCGAGCCGCGTCGCATAGCGTTCGCGAAAGCCGGCGTAGAGATGCGGAAACAGCGCGCGGATCACGTCGCCATTATCGCGCGCAAGCCAAGGCAGGTCGTCGAGCCGCGGATCGTCCCAGAGCAGCGCGTGCAGCCGGGCGGCGGCGTCGATGCACGGAACGAGTCCAGCGAGCCCCAGCCCCGCCAGCTGGTCGCCCTGCCGCGCGGGCGCGAGATCGGCGAGGATGAGGATGAAATCGACGTCGTCCTCGGCAATTTCGGCATGGTAACAAGCGGGCGCGGCGACCCCGCTCCCGGCGGCGAGCTCGCGATACCAGCTCACTTCCTTGACATAGGTACCGGTCAGCTTCGCGATATGGCGGCTGGCCTCGTCGTGGCTCGGGCATTTGGCGACGACCGTAGCGGGCGCACCCACATCGCGTGTCCAGTCGAGCGTCAGGCGATAACTGTCGCACATCTGCCCGGTGCCGACCTTGGCGACCGTGAAGCCCCGTAGCGCTTCGGCATCCTGCCCCAGCGCCTTCGCCAGCCACGCCGGCGACATCGCCTCGGGCGAGGTGGGGAAGCTCGTCAAGGGGCGGGGTCCATCAGGCCGTTAAGGCCGGAGGGCGCGTGCGGCCCGACGAACAATTGTTCGATTATGCCGATGCCGCGATGGGTGGTGCCGCCGTCGACGAGCTCGGCGGTCGCCAGCGCCTGGATATGCATCGCCAGCGGATTGCCCCAGCCGCGCTCGGCCTCGGCAAGCGTGTCGTGCTCCACCGCGAGGTCGGGGCCATGGTCGAGGCCATGGCCCCATACAGGATGCGTGTAACCGAGGCCGCTCATTGCGAAGACCGGGCCGCTCGGGGTGAGCGTCAGCGCGCATCCGTGTCCCAGATCGGCAGTCATCTGCGCGACGCGGCGCGTGCCCGGGACCCATTGGATTGCGAAATTAGCGTCGGCGAAATGCCGCTCGGTGCCGTCCTCGCTGCTCTCGCTGTCGCGGGCGATCACGCCGCGGCGGTTCCACGGGCTTCCTGCGCCATCGTCGTTGCTGTGGAAGAAGAGCGAGCGGTCTTGGAAGTTGCACGGTGTCCACAGCCAGAAGAACTGGTTGAAATTGCCCTCGGGCGGCGGCTGCGGTTCGCTCGCCCCGACGGGACGCACGCCCCAGCTGCGGTCGCGCGTCCCGCTCCAGCCGTCGCCAAGCTCGACGCGCTCGCCATCGACCGACAGCCACCCCGACCAGCTGCCGTTCTGGGTCATGCGCGTATAATCCATGAACAGGCGCGTTCCGTTGCGGCGGGTGAAGCGCGGTTCTTCAATCGGAAAATGGCGGTTCTTGAAGCGCAGCTCGCCCTCGAGTGGGCCATCGTTCGGCGAGATATGGAGCGTTAGCATCTGGAGCGGGATGTCGATGTCAAGAATGATCGGGCCGACCGACAAGTTGAGCCGCTCGCCGCCCGACCGGCGGCTGCCTCGCAGATTATATTGGACACCGCCCGAGATGACGCAGAAGCTCGCGTCGACGATGCCGAGCTGCGGATAGAATCCCATCGCCGCGGCGAAAAAGACCGACCCGTCGGGGCTATAGCCGTTGAAGAAATAGCGGTCGTAGAAGTTGCGGTCGGTCCCGGCGAACGCGATCGGTTCGCTGGTCTGGTGCAACGGAAAATCGTCGCCTCTGGTCAGCATATGTCCTCATCCCGTTTTTTCTTGCAACGTAACGGGATGCGGCGCGGCGTCAATGCACCGGCGGATCGATCGGCGGCACTGCGGCGACCGGGGCGACCGGCTCGCCCGGCTCGCGCGGAGGCAGTGCGTCGGCCGGTACATCGGTGATCTGCATGTCGTGCGTCGGGACGTGATCGAGGTTCCGCACGCGCACATCGATTCCCGCGCCATCGACGATAAGGTCGTTGAAGCTCGGCGGGGTAGAACGGATGCGCTGCGATAGCGTACCCGCGCCGATCATGCGGATCGGGCCTGCGGCGGTCGTCTTTTTCAGGTCGAAGGCATCGTGGACGTGACCCGTCAACACCGCTGCTACACCACGCTTCGCCAGCGCCGACAGCGCATGTTCTCCACCGCGCGTCAACGCACGTCCTTTCGTTCCGGCCTCGACCAAAGGGTGATGCGCGGTTACCAAAACCGTCGTGCCCCCGGGCAGCATGTCGATCGCCGCCAGCGTCTTTTCGAGCGCCGCGGCCGTGACCCATCCTTTCGACCAGTCGAGCCGCCATTGCGCGCGCGCCGTCGTCTTCAATGGCACCACCGCGACCCCGGGGAGGTCGATTTCGCGCTCGACAAGGCGCTCGATCCCGCGAATGCGGCGATAGGGAAAGAAGAATCGCTCGACGGGGTTGAAATAAGGCAGGTCGTGATTGCCTACCTCGACGGTCACGGGCACGTCGAGCGCGCCGATCCAGTCGCATGCCGCAGCGAATTCGCGGCTGCGCGCGCGCATCGTGAGGTCACCCGTGATCAGCACGGCATCGGGACTCTCGCGCTGCACGCAGTCGGTGAACCAGGCGAGCGCCGCACGATCCTCCAAACCAAAATGCAGGTCGCTGATGTGAAAGAGCCGCGTCATGCCGTGGCGCGCGTTACGATGAAGGCGACCGGCGCGGGGGCGATGGAGACGGTGACGCGCGCGCTTCCCTCGGTCGATTCGCCGTCCATCAACAGACCGAGCGGTTCGGCCGAAACGATCGTCGCGCTGGGCCGCGTGGCGAGCTCTTCGCTGGGACCGTCACGAAAATCGCCGCCAATCCAAGCGATAGCGTGCCGGAGCAGCAGGGTGGGTGTATCGGCCAGCAGGCCGTCGATCATGATGCCGTCGGCCGAAGGCGTCATGCTGATCGCCTGAAAGGCGCGGTCATCGCCTTCGAGATGCACCGCTTCGCCGCCCATGCTTTGTTCGAAAGCTTCGGGGACGAGCGCGGCGGCGCCCGCGATGTCGCGCTGGCGCACCTGCTCGCGCACTTCCGCCCAGATCGTCGTCGGCCCCGCAATCATGTTAACCATCGCACGGCCTGCAGGACATTCGACCGTCGGCGGATATTCGCGCCTGCAGCGCCCGGCAAGCGCGTCCGCCAGAATTTCCTCGAGCGGGCGGTCGCCGTGGAGCCGTTTCGACAAAAGGTTGAGCGTGCCCCCGGGAAGCACTAGCAGCGTCCCGCCCCACCCAGCCAGCGCGGCCACGGCGGCATTGATCGTGCCGTCGCCGGTCCAGACGATCGCAGTGTCGATGCCGTCCGCTTCGAGCCGGGAGCGGGTCGGAAGCGCGTCGTCGGGCAAGCAGAAGTGCGCGACGATCGGAGATCCGGCATCGCTACAAAGCGCAGCGATCTGCTCAGCTCGTTCTTCGTCGTAGCTCCCGCTCTGGTTGTTGCAGACAAGCGCGGGGCGGGCGGGGCGATAGGTCATGGGCTCGATACGCATGACATGGGAAAAGGTAACCGATGTTGTACGCTTGTTACGAGCGCGGGCGCACTGTAGGGCGCGGACCTTATGACGGGGCGCGAAGTCAAGGGACAACGGTTGATCAAAATCCTATTCGTGCTGCTGCTGCTCGTGCTGCTGTTCGGCGGCGGCGCCAAGATGATCGTCGCAGGCGGCGCCAAATCGCTCAACATGGCCGACAAATTGCTTGGGCAGGGCGATGGCGCCCGGCTACTGCTCGCCGACCAAACCTATGGCCGGGGTCCGCGTCAGTCGCTCGATATCTGGGTTCCCGACAATCTCCGCGAGGGGGATCGGTTGCCTGTCATCGTCTTCTTCTACGGCGGCGGCTGGGACAGCGGCGAACGGGGCAGCTACGGGTTCGCCGGGCGAGCGCTGGCACGGGAGGGCTTTGTCGTCGTGATCCCCGACTACCGGCTGGTACCCAAGGCGCATTGGCCCGATTTTATCGAAGATAGTGCCGCGGCGACCGCGTGGACGCACGAGCATATCGGAGGACTTGGCGGCGACCCCGACCGCATCGCGCTGATGGGCCATTCTGCGGGCGCCTATAATGCCGCAATGCTCGCGCTCGACCCGCAATGGCTGCGGGCTGCGAAGAGCGACCCCTCAATCATCCGCGGCGTGGTCGGGCTGGCGGGACCCTATGATTTCCTGCCGTTCGAAAAAGGCGGCCGGGGCGACCGGGCGATGGGGAAAGTCAGGCCCGCCGAACGGACGCAGCCTATCCATTTCGCGCGCGGCGATGCGCCGCCGCTGTGGCTTGCGACCGGCGACGAGGACGAGGTGGTGCGCCCGCGCAATAGCCAGAATCTTGCTGCGGCGATCGAGCGTGCGGGCGGCTCGGCCGCGCTGCGCATCTATCCGGGCATGGGACATACGGGCATCGTTATGGCGCTTGCCGCGCCGTTCCGAAACCGCGGGCCGGTGCTTGACGAGGCGGCCGATTTCCTACGCGGCGTCACGGCGCGGCGGGTCGCGCCCCCCGCCAAGGCCGCACAATGAAAGAGCCGATTCCGGCGATTATCCTCGCGGGTAGCCGCCCCGGCCCCGATCCGTTGCTGACGGGTAGCGGCGTATCGACCAAGGCGATGCTGCCGATCGCGGGGCAGGCAATGCTCGTTCATGCCGTGGCGGCGCTCCGCGCATCGTCCGACGTCGGCGCGATCACGATCCTCGCGCAGAACAGCGCGGGACTCGCCGCCGAACCGGAGCTGGCGGGCTTTGCCGATCTGCATTTCGTCGATTCGGGACAAGGAATCAGCAGCTCGCTCGCCGCCGCGCTGCCGCCGGGCGACGATCCACTGCTTGTCACGACCGCCGACAATGTGCTGCTGACGCCGACGATGGTCGCCGAGTTCCTGCGCGGCGCCGACGACAGCGACGTTGCGGTGGCGATGGTCGAACGCGAGGTTCTGCTCGCGCGCTATCCGCAGTCGAAGCGTACCTGGCTTAAATTTCGCGGCGGTTGGTGGTCGGGCGCGAACATGTTTTGGCTTCGTGGACGCCGCGTGCTGCCGTTGCTCGATTTTTGGGGGCGTATCGAACGCGACCGCAAGAAAGGGCTGAAGATCATTGCGGCTTTCGGACCGTGGTTGCTTGTCTGTGCGCTGCTTCGCCTCTTCACGATCCAGCAGGGAATCGCGCGCGCCGGACTCCGGTTCGGGCTGACGGCGAAGGTCGTGCCGATGTCCGAGCCCGAGGCGTGCATCGACGCCGACAAGCCCGCCGATATCGAGCTGATCGAAGCGATATTTGCCGCGCGCCGCGAAGCGGCTATAGGCCAGCCGCTATGAGCATCGACAAAGCCATTATCCTGTCGGCGGGGCAGGGCTCGCGCCTTCTGCCGCTGACCCGCGACGTTCCCAAATGCCTGATCGAGTTCAACGGCCGCAGCCTGATCAGCTGGCAGGTCGCGGCACTCGTCGCGAACGGGATCAAGGACATTGTTGTCGTTACGGGTTTTCGCACCGAGCGCGTCGAGGATCATGCGCTCCAGCTCTATCGCGACACCGGCGCGCGTATCCGCACTTTGTTCAATCCCTTTTTCCAGGTCGCCGACAATTTGGGCACCTGCTGGATCGCGCGCGAGGAGATGGACCGCGATTTCATCATCCTCAACGGCGACACCATCGTCTCGGACGAAATCGTGTCGAAGCTAATCGCGGGCGCGAACGAGGCGATCAACGTCACTGTCGACGTCAAACCCGACTATGACGACGACGACATGAAGGTGAACCGCGACGCCGAGGGGCGGCTGCACCATATCGGCAAGCGGCTGCTGCCCCCGGACACCAATGCCGAATCGATCGGCATGCTCGCCTTCGTGGGCGACGGTCCGTCGATCTTCCGCAACCAGGTTGACCAGATGATGCGCACCCCCGACGGGGTTGAACGCTGGTATCTGCGCGCAATCGACATCATCGCGAAGGGCAACCGCGTCGGCACCGTATCGATCGAAGGGCTCGAATGGCAGGAAGTCGACTTCCCGCAGGACGTCGACGCCGCCGACGCGCTCACCGCGAAATGGGCCGAGGAAGGCCGTTACGCGAAATAGGGTTTGAGCCAGCCGGTGAGCGCCGCGACCTGTGCGTCGCCCAGCTTGACCGCGTGTCCGAGGTCGGGCTGCGCCGGCCAGCCGGCATCGGCGACTGTCAGCCCCGCGCCCGAACGTTCGCCGTCGTAGCGTGGCAGAACGTGGAAATGGACGTGCGGATCGACCATCATCAGCATCAGATAGTTGATCTTGGCATAACCGACCGCCTGGCCCAGCGCGGCTTCGATCGCAGTGGTCGCGACCTTGAGTTCGGCATGCGCTTCGGCGGGCAGGTCGCCGAACGCCGTTGCGTCGGACTTTGCCGCGAGCACGAGCGCGCCGAGCGTCGGCTGCGCCGGACGCAGCAGCACGACCCAGTGATCGTATTCAGCGACCAGCGTCGCGGGGTGGCCGAATTTCGCGATGGTTTCGTTCATGCTTCTTCCATCCAGCTGGTGATCGGGTAGCCCGAACGCTTGACGGCATAGGCCTGCACCAGCCGCACCGCATGGACGATCAGCGAGATGACCGTCCACCACGCCACCGCGATCAGGCCGATGTCGGGGCGTCCGGCGAGCGTTGCGAAAAAGAGGATCGCGAAGTTCGGATTGCGCCGCGCGGTGACCAGGCGAAACTGGCTGTCGAACCGTTGCCAGACATGGATGTCCATGCCGAAATCCTTGATGAATAACCCCTCGATCACGCGCTGGAGTATGTAGCCCGCGACGACTGCGATCATCACCCAAAGAAAGGTCTGACCGGACAGCGCAAGGCCCCAGGTGCCAAGCCCGACGCCCCAGAAATACCACCAGAAGGGCGGATGGATCAGGTCGACGCCATGATCGGCGACATTGCCCCATTTCGACGAGGTGATCGTGCAGCGCGCGAGCTTCCCATCGACCGTGTCGAGCACCATGAAGACGAAGCCCGCGAGCATGCCGGTCCAGTAGTGACCGTAAGCAAAGAGGTAGGTGGCATAGACGCAAAGCGCGGCGCCGATTGCGGTGACCATGTTCGGGGTCATGCCGATGCTCGCGGCGCCGCGCGTCAGCCAAAAGGCCAGCTCCGGCCAGAGATATTTCGTCAGGGCGTCGGTGACGCCCTTATAGGCGCCGAAATAGCTTTTCCGTTCGATTTGGCGCCGCGTCTCGGGGGTTAGCCGCTGCACGAACGGGCAATCGAGCTTGCGCAGCTGGCGGTTATAAATTTGCGGGTTGGCGCGATAATCGATGATCGTCAACGCGCCGCGATGGCTCGCCATATCCTCGGGACGCAAACCACCCGTCAGATGCGCCATTACAAGCGCATCGCCGTCCATCAGAACCGTGTTGGGCAGCGTCACGATATGGCGCAGCCAGACCGGGTCGAAGACATAGTCGAGGTTGGCGTAGAGATGCGCGCTCGATGGCGGAGAGGCGTCGGGCAAGCCCTCCGCGCGGGCCAGCCGACGCAGGCGTTCGGCATTGGACATGCCCCAAAGCGGCGTCGGATTGTCGCCAATCGGTGTCAGGGCGGGCAAGGCGGGGGTATCGATCATTGGCCGCTCTTATCCTTCCCGGCGCCCATTGCAAGGAAGCGCGAGATCGCCTCGGCGCCGCGCCGCGCCGCGCCGGTGGGATCGCCGCCGATCGATTCGGCCAGCCTGTCGCATTGCGCGGCCGAATAGAGCGTGTGCCGTGCGGGCGCCTGGTCGAGTGCGTCCGGCAATTGGGTCAGGTCGTCCAGAACATCTCCCAGCGTCCAGAAAAGATAATCGGGATCGCCGACCCAGTTGACGCGATGCGCATTGAGGAACAGGCACGGCCGCGGGGTACCGAGGAATTCGTAAACCTGGCTGCTGACGTCGCCAAGATAGATATCGGCGCCACTCGTATAGCTCATGTCGAAGAGCCGGTCGGATTGCAGGTCGACCAATATCTTGTCGGCTATGGCGAGCCGTTCCACCGCTTCGCGCGCGGCGTCGCCGGCTTCCGCAAACAGTCGGACATGCGGCGCGACCACCAGATTATATCGGTCCTGCGCGGCGAACCAGCCGATGATATCGCGACCGAACCGATCCCATGACGACAGTCCGCGATGGAAATGCGGTGCGTAAAGGACGGTAGGGCGATCGTTGTCGAACAGGGGTTCGCGGGTTTTTTGCAATCGCTTCATAAGGTCGAGCTTTACATAGCCGTTGACCGCATAATGGCCCGGGCGGATCGTTCCCGCTTCGAGCAGACGCTGTTCGCTTTTTTCCCCCGCGACCAGCACGAAATCGAAATGCCGGTCGCGCGGGTCGAGCATGATCGCGCGATCGCCGGCGCCGTGTGGCGTGAAGATCAGACGCGTCCGCCGCGAAAGAAAGTGGCGGATCGCGGTGGTGGTTCGTTCGGGAACCACGATCGCGTCGAATTGACGCAGGAAGCGCAGCGCCCCGAACAGGATCGGCAAGCGCGGGTGGCGAATGAGCGCGCGGTCGCGCAGCCAGCGGCTGATCCCCCTTTGGCCGAGCAGCGTCACGCGGGGGACGAAACCAGGGTAAGCGTGGGCCACTTGATCGACCATGCGCAAATGGTCCGCGCCCGCGACCGCCACGTCGATCTGATGGCCGTCGGCCGCCATTTCGGCGGCAATGGGAAGAGCGTGGAAGATCTGGTGGGGTTCGCCGATGAACAGGAAAAGGATGCGCATTATCGGGCCCCAATCACCGCGTCCGCCGTGGCGTCCTCGAAATCCGCGTTCCGCCAGCCATGCAGCGCCGCGCGCCGGATGAATTTTTCGCCGCGCCCGATCAGCCAGGCTTCATTTGCGAGCGCAAAGGTCGGTGCGTCGCTGGCATGGTCCGAATAGGCGCGAATATGGACGGTGCCTGTTCCGACATTGGCCGCGAGCCATTCGGCGACGCGCCGCGCCTTTTCTTCGCCATAGCAGTTGGGCCCGTCGAGCTCGGCCAGCCAGTTTCCCGCAGCATCGCGGCGGTGCCGCGACGCGACGATCGCATCGAAATCGAGCGCGTCGGCGATCGCGGTGGCATAAAATTCGGGTGCAGCCGTCGCCATGAGCAGGCGATAGCCCTCGGCACGGTCGTGCGCGATGCACGCGGCGGCGCCCGGGGGCACATCGCGCGGAACGCGCCATGCGGCAAAATGCGCTGCCAGCCTTTCGGCGCGAGCCGGCGATATCGCGGAACCGAGCATCAGGCGGATGGCCGCCGGCTTGAACCGGTCGCGTCCGTAGAGGCGGAGCGCATAGCCGATCATCAGGGCGGCCAGCGCGGGCAGCAGCAGCAGGCGCCACGGCTTATCACGCCACGCCGCCCAAAACAGGAACAGGGTGAAGGTCGGTTTGCGCAACACTGTCCGGTCCAGATCATAGATCGCAATGCGTGCTGACGGCGCTGTGTCGGTCATGTGCCGTCACCTCCCACCAGTCGCAATCGGCGACCGGTCTTGCCCAGCGAGGCACGATCGGCGAATGGCAAGGCGAAGCGCATCGCCAGCCAGACCGAAGCGATGGCGATCAGCACGATCAGCGGCAGCGAAAAAATATCGGGCAGTCGGTCGGCCAGGATCGCTAGAGCCCCGGCGGCCAAGGTGATCGCGCCGGCGCGCATGGCTACCGCAGGGAACTGGGCGTCGAACGGGTGAAGCTTGTCGGTGACCGCAAGCTGGAGCATCGGAATGCCCGCCATCGCGACGACCCCGATCGCGGTGGCCAAGGTAACGCCGGTCAGCGGGTCGAGATGGCCAACGATCAGCCACCCGGCACCCACTGCAAGGCCGACGCCGAAGATGCTGGCGGTCAGTTGCTGGCTGAAGGCGGCGACGACTTGCAGCACCGGGGCGGCGATACCGAGGACGGCCTCTGCGGCGCGGGCAAAAAGCAGGATGACGAGGGCCGCCTGCGCGGCCTGTGCCTGCTCGCCGAACAGCCCGAGCAGCGACGCGCTGCCGGCGGCAAGGACCGCGGCGAGCGGGAGGGTGATCGCCGAGATCAGCCGCGTCGCATAGGCATAGATGTCAGCGACCTGGCGCCGGTCTTCGCGTTCGGCGCTCGCGGCGAGGGGCGCCATGACATAGACAAAGGCGATTCTGACAAGCTGGACGACGCTCGACAATTTGCGCGCGATAGTGAACAGCCCCGCGGCGGCGGCCCCCGCCGCGCCCGGCAGCAGCAGGTTGAGGACCAGCGCTGGCGCGTCGCCAAACAGCCGTGCGATGATATTCGACGGCAAGATCGACAGCCCTGCCCAAAAGGTGTTGCGCGCGGTTTCGGTCGCCCGGGGTACGCGCCACAGGTCGGCAAAATTATAATAGCGGGCGAGCAGTCGGACACAGAGGATCGCCGTGATCGCCAGCGAACAGAGATGTGCGATGAACAGGCCTTTCAGCCCCAGTCCGCCCGCGAAGAACAGGCCCGCGAATATCAGCCGGATCACCTGTTCCCAAACGATCCGCAGGCGGATTTCGGCGCCGAACACCATGCGCGCGCGCAGCGCCGACGTCGCGATTTCGACAAAGGCCCACAGTGGCAGCGCCCACACAAAAATCTGGATCGCAGGCGTGACGAGCGCGCGATCCTTTTCCGCCACGTTGAGCAGTGGGCCAAGCTCGGCGGCAAACAGCGCGATCAGCGCCGCGACGATCAGGCAGGGGCCGACGCCAAAGATTATTGCGGTGCGCAGCGCGGCCGCCGCCTCGGCGTCGCTGGCCGATTGCGGCACGGTGCGCTGCATCGCGCTGGTCATCCCGGTGTCGAAGATATTTTCGAGCAGGTTGATCGTCGCCCACAGCACGGCATAGAGGCCATAGCCCGCGAGGCCGAACATCAGCACATAAAGGGGCTGCGCGACGATCTCCACAACCGCGCCGAGCCGCGCCAGCACGGTCGTGCCGAGCCCGCGCGCGACGCTGCGGCTGGTAACGGCGGGTTGGGCGGCGTCTTCGCTCATCGCTGCGCACCTAGCGGCTCGTCCGCCGCGCCGCCAGCGGCTTTCGCGCGTTCTGCGCGTCTTGACCCCCTTGCCGCCCACGCCAATCGGGTCTAGGCAGCGCGCAATTGCATAGGGAACCTCGCGATATGGCTCAATTCGTCCTGCCCAAGAACAGCCGCCCGCAAAAGACGGGCAAGGTCCACAAGGCCGAGGGCGCCACGGCAGTAAAGAAATTCAAGGTCTATCGCTACGATCCCGACAGCGGCCAGAATCCGCGCTTCGACACCTTCGAGATCGACACCGAAAAATGCGGTCCGATGGTGCTCGATGCGCTCATCAAGATGAAGAGCGAGCAGGATTCGACGCTGACTTTCCGCCGGTCGTGCCGCGAAGGGATTTGCGGCAGCTGTTCGATGAACATGAATGGCAAGAACGGCCTCGCCTGCACCACCGCGATCGAGGATCTGAAGGGCGACGTCACGATCACCCCGTTGCCGGCGATGGATGTGATCAAGGATCTCGTTCCCGACTTCACCCATTTCTACGCACAATATGCGTCGATCGAGCCCTGGCTGAAGACCAAGACGACGACGCCGAGCGGCAAGGAACGGCTCCAGTCGCCCGAGGAGCGCGAAAAGCTCGACGGCCTCTATGAGTGCATCCTTTGCGCCTGCTGCTCGACAAGCTGCCCGAGCTATTGGTGGAACAGCGACAAGTTCCTCGGCCCCGCGATCCTGCTTCAGGCCTATCGCTGGCTTGCCGACAGCCGCGACGAGATGACGGGCGAGCGGCTCGACGAACTCGAGGATCCGTTCCGCCTCTATCGCTGCCACACGATCATGAATTGCGCCAATGCCTGCCCCAAGGGGCTGAGCCCGGCGCGCGCGATCGCCGAGATCAAGAAGCTGGAAGCCGAGCGGCACGTCTGATGCGCAGCGCGCTGGCGGCACTCGCTGCGCTGGCGCTCGTATCCTGCGCGTCGACGATCGATCCCGGGCCCGTTTCGGAATTGCCCGGCGCCGTTGCGCTTGGCGATGCGACCTGGCTCGTGCCGGGCGGGTTCGAGCCGGGGCGTTCGCCCGACGGAAACAGCGTCATCCTTAGAGGGACGGCGGGCGCGGTGCTCGTCGATACGGGGCGTCATGCCAGCCATAGCGAATCCGTCGACCGGGCTCTTGGCGCGCTTGACCTGCCGCTCGCCGCGATCGTCAACACGCACTGGCATCTCGACCATGTCAGCGGCAATCTGCCGCTCAAGGCGGCGCATCCCGATGCGCGCGTCTACGGGACCTCGGCGATCGACGGCGCGCTCACCGGCTTTCTTGCGACCAGCGCGGCGGTGTCGCGCAAGGCCCTCGCCGCGGGTCGGATTCCCGCCGCGGCGCTTCCCGATGTCGAGGGCGATCTGGAAACGATTGCGCGCGGGCCCGAGCTCCAGCCCGATATCGTCATCGACACGCCACACGATATCGTCTTCGCCGGCCGTGCCCTGTCGGTGCGTATCGCCCGTCATGCAGCGACCGAGCGCGACCTATGGATTTACGATGCAGCGGCCCGGCGCGCGATCGTCGGCGACCTTGTCACGCTTCCTGTGCCCTTTCTCGACACCGCCTGCCCCGAAGGCTGGCTGGAGGCGCTGGGCGACGTCGCACGATCGGGGGCGAAACAGATCGTTCCGGGGCACGGCCCGGTCATGGATCGGCATGGTTTTGCGCGCTGGCATGTGGCCTTTCGCGATTTTATCGCTTGCGCGCGCGGGACGGGCACGCTTGAGAGCTGTTCGGCGGGCTGGGTTTCCGGCGCCGCCGAATGGATCGGCCAGGACGGCGCCCGCGCCACGGCGATGGCCGATCATTATGGCGAGCTGATACGCTCGAAGAAATTGGACGGATATTGCAGGGCATGAACGACGGGATCGAGGAGCCGAAGCGCCGCGACCATTTCAGCGCCGAGGAACTGGACGGCGGCTGGATGAGCTGGGACCTCAAGGACCCGACACGCTTCAACGCCTTCATCGAACCGCTGACGGTTCGTGTCGAGACGCCGACCGAAGACGGGCGCCCGCGCGCCCGCGTTCGCATGCTCCCCGAACGCAAGCACAGCAATCTCGGCGACAATGTCCATGGCGCGGTGACCCTTGCCCTCGTCGACATCGCGCTGTTCGCGGCGTCGCATCAGTTCGGATCGCTCAACGCGGGTCATTCGGTCACGCTCGACCTGTCGACGCAATTCGTCGGGGCGGGACGGGTCGGCGAACCGCTCGACGCCCTGGTCGAACTGGTGCGCGAAACCGGCCGGCTGATCTTCTTGCGCGGGCTGGTCGTACAGGGCGAGGGCGACGGCCATATCGTGCTGAGCTTTGCCGGGACGATCCGCAAGGCAAGCACTAAGTGACGACCGTCCTTGCCGACTATGACGCGCTCGTCGCGGCGGGCGAGCTCAAGCCCGATGCCGAGCAACGCAGCGCGGCGGTGCGGCTGAACCAGTTGCAGCAGGATCTTGAGGCGGCACCGCCACGTGGTAGCCTGCTGTGGCGGATCGCCGGCCGCAAGCCCGAGAGCCCGCGCGGCGTCTATCTGTGGGGTGCGGTCGGACGCGGCAAGTCGATGCTGATGGACCTCTTCTACGACCGGCTGCACATCCAGCGAAAGAAGCGCGTCCATTTCCATGCCTTCATGCTCGACGTCCATGCGCGGATGCGAGAGGTGCGGAAGAGCGAAAGCGGAGACCCGATCCCGCTCGTTGCCGAGGCGCTCGCCGAGAATGTCCGCTGCCTCGCCTTCGACGAAATGGTCGTGAACAACAGCGCCGATGCGATGATCCTGTCGCGCCTGTTTACCGCGCTGATCGACCGCGGACTGACGATGGTCGCGACATCGAACCGGCCGCCGCAGGATCTCTACAAGGACGGACTCAACCGCGAACATTTCCTGCCCTTCATCGCGCTGGTCGAGGATCGGCTGGACGTGATGGGTCTCAACGGCCCGACCGATTATCGGCGCGACCGGCTGGGCGACGGCGCGCGCTGGTTCGTACCCGCCGACGATGCCGCCAGCGCGGCGCTGTCCGCTGCCTTCTTCCGCCTGACCGACTATCCGCCCGAGGATCGCGCCAATGTGCCCACGCTCGATCTCGACGTCGGCGGCGGGCGCACATTGCATGTGCCGAAAGCGTTGAAGGGCGTTGCTGTGTTTTCGTTCAAGAAATTGTGCGGAGAGGCGCGCGGGGCGTCGGATTATCTAGCGGTCGCGCGGCATTTCCACACTGTCATCCTCGTCGGCATCCCGCGCATGGGGCCGGAGAACCGCAACGAGGCGGCGCGCTTCGTGACGCTGATCGACGCGCTTTACGAATATAAGGTCAAGCTGCTGGCAAGCGCGGCGGCGGCGCCCGACCAGCTCTATGTCGCAGGCGACGGGGCGTTCGAATTCGAGCGCACGGCGAGCCGGCTCGCCGAGATGCAGTCGGACGATTATCTCGCGCTAGGCCATGGCCAGGAGGATGCCGCCGGCAATCTTCCCCCAGCGTGACGTGTTGGCGGTGACATATGCGAGGCTGCGGACGTAGCGCACCTCGTGGGCCAGATGTCCCGCTGCCTGTTCGGCAGTCCGGCGCAGAGTCCGCAGGGGGCGCGGTTCGGGCAGCCTGATCGATCCCGGTCGCGGCGGCGGGGCGGGCAGGTCGGCGAAGCCGCCACTGGATATACGGCGATCGGCGGCCACCGCCTGGCAAAGCGCCTCCATCCGTGCGATCGCGAGGCGGTTGGCGACGGCGCGGTCGCGGCTCAAAAGCTCGAAACTATGGCTGAAGGCGGAGAATTGGATCGCCCCGCTCGCGGCCGCATGATCGAGCGCGTCGCGCATTTCTTCTTCGGACATCGCGCAAAGCTGCGCCGGCCGAAAGCTGTCGGCGCGATCCATGAGGCCGCTGACGGGCACTTCGCAAACGCCATGGTGAATCCGCATCCCGATGTTCCCCGGGTCGAGCACGATGTCGCAGCCCCGGCCGACATAGGCGCCGTTGAAGCTGCTGTCATAAGCGAAGCCAAGCGCGGCGAGCGCGCGCAGCGTGTCGTCGTTGGCGCCGAAATTGCCGGCGCGAAAAGCGACGGGATCGGGCGCGCCCGCGCGCACCAGCATGTCAGCGGCAAGCCCGATGAGCTTTTTCTGCGCGCCGAGCGGGAAGTCGCCGATGTTGCGCCCGTTCAGGCGCCCGACGGGGTTGAAGCGCGCGAAGGCGAGCCATTCGGTGTGGATGTGCAGTTGGACCTCGTGCCCGCGCGCGACGATCGGGGCGACGATGTCGCGGACGATCGATGGCCCATGGACAAGCGCGGGCATCGGATCGACGAAGAAAACGCCGGTCAGGCCATAGCGTTCGAGCATATCCATCTGGAAATGGATACCGAAATCGCCGTCGCGGCAGCGGCCGAGGATCGAGCTTTCGAAATTGGCGCGCGCGTCATGGCCCCGTTGATAGAGGCCCGCCGACAATTCGGTGTCGAAGCTGATGATCGCGCGCGTCACGCTTTGCGCGTAACAAAGTGGAGATAAGGGAGGGTTAATGGATGATTGCGCCGCGCCGCAGCCGTCGCGGCGGCGCAATATCCCATCCTTTGGTGCAGCTTTACGACCGGCCGGTCGCAGGAGACTATATGATCGTCCACGCGCATGGCAGCGAAGCCAGTATCGCCAACAAGCCGGAATGTCGCTGGCGCGCGAGCCGTTATTGTTATTGCGAACTATTATCAAAAAAAGGCGGTTTTTCGTCCTTTTGGCGGTTGTTTCGTTAAGGGAATCGGCGTAGGGGCGTCGCCAGTCTTGGGACCGGAGCGGAGCTTTAGCCCGTGCTCCCGCCGGTCTGTGAACCAATTGCCGGGCTTGCCAGAAGGGAGTGCCGCGCGCCATGGGACGCAAGAAGATCGCATTGATCGGAGCCGGGAATATCGGCGGAACGCTGGCGCTGCTCGCCGCGCAGAAGGAACTCGGCGATGTCGTCCTGTTCGACGTGGTCGAAGGCGTGCCGCAGGGCAAGGCGCTCGACCTGTCGCAGGTCGGCCCGATCGCGGGCTTCGATGCCAAGATCATCGGCTCGAACGATTATAAGGACATCGCGGGCGCCGACGTCATCATCGTCACCGCGGGTGTCGCGCGCAAGCCGGGCATGAGCCGCGACGACCTGCTCGGCATCAACCTGAAGGTCATGAAGGCCGTCGGCGAGGGCATCAAGGCGAACGCCCCCGACGCGTTCGTTATCTGCATCACCAACCCGCTCGACGCCATGGTCTGGGCGCTGCGCGAATTCTCGGGGCTCCCGCACAACAAGGTCGTCGGCATGGCCGGCGTGCTCGACTCGGCACGCTTCAGCCACTTCATCGCCGACGAATTCGAGGTGTCGGTGAAGGATGTGAACACCTTCGTGCTCGGCGGCCATGGCGACACGATGGTCCCCGTCGTCCGCTATTCGACGGTCAACGGCATCCCCGTTCCCGACCTCGTGAAGATGGGCCTGTCGAGCCAGGAAAAGGTCGACGCGATCGTCAAGCGCACGCGCGGCGGCGGTGGCGAAATCGTCGCGCTGCTCGGCACCGGTTCGGCCTTTTATGCGCCGGCAGCGTCGGGAATCGCGATGGCCGAAGCCTATCTGGGCGACCAGAAGCGCATCCTTCCCTGTGCGGCCTATGTCGACGGCCAGTACGGCGTCGATGGCCTCTATGTCGGTGTGCCGGTGATGATCGGCGCGAACGGTGTCGAGAAGATCGTCGAAATCGAACTCGACGAGGCCGACAAGGCCGGCCTGCAGGTCTCGGTCGACGCGGTCAAGGAACTGCTCGACGCGTGCAAGAATCTGGATCCGTCGCTGGCGTGAATCTGACGGACGGCCTTTTCCTGATCGTCTGCGTACTCGTTGGAGCTGCGCCGGGGTTCGTTGCACTCCGTTTCACGAATGGGAAAAGGTCGCTGTTGGTGGTTCTTTCTTGGTTCCTGCTGTCTGCTGCGCTGCTGTGGTCGGTGGGATTAGGGCCTCACGGATTCATATTGTTCGCTTTTATGCCGTTCTGGTTTGGTTGCTTTGTCAGTTTTATGGCGACACTTTTCCGGCTGCATTCAGAAACCAACGCGCTTTTGGATAGGAAGCAAAATTAATGTCCATTCTCATTGACAAGAATACCAAGGTCATCACGCAAGGGATGACCGGTGCCACCGGCACCTTCCACACCGAACAGGCGCTTGCCTATGGCACGCAGATGGTCGGCGGCGTGACGCCGGGTAAGGGCGGCACGACGCACATCGGCTTGCCGATGTTCAACACCGTCGAGGAAGCGAAGCATGCGACGGGCGCGACCGCGTCGGTCATCTATGTGCCGCCGCCGTTCGCCGCCGATTCGATCCTCGAAGCGATCGATGCCGAGGTCGAGCTGATCGTCTGCATCACCGAAGGCATTCCGGTGCTCGACATGGTCAAGGTGAAGCGTGCGCTCTCGGGCTCGAAATCGCGCCTGATCGGCCCGAACTGCCCCGGCGTGCTGACCCCCGAAGAGTGCAAGATCGGCATCATGCCGGGCAACATCTTCAAAAAGGGCAGCGTCGGCGTCGTCTCGCGCTCGGGTACGCTGACCTATGAAGCCGTGTTCCAGACCTCGAACGTCGGGCTGGGCCAGACGACCGCGGTCGGGATTGGCGGCGACCCGGTCAACGGCACCAACTTCATCGATGTGCTCGAACTCTTCCTGGCGGACGAAGCGACCAAGTCGATCATCATGATCGGCGAGATCGGCGGCGACGCCGAGGAACAGGCCGCTCAGTTCCTGATCGACGAGGCCAAGCGCGGCCGCAAGAAGCCGATGGCCGGCTTCATCGCGGGCCGCACCGCGCCTCCGGGCCGCCGCATGGGCCATGCCGGGGCGATCGTGTCGGGCGGCAAGGGCGACGCCGAAAGCAAGATCGCGGCGATGGAAGCCGCCGGCATCAAGGTGTCGGCGAGCCCGTCGGAACTCGGCACGACGCTCGCCGAGGTGCTCAAGGAACGCGTCTGACCGGACGGCCCGCCGGCACCCTTTGCCGGCGGGCCTGTGCTCCCCATATAAGACCCACCCCTACCTCCCCGTGGAAAAGCAGATGAACCTCGAACGACAAAGCTTCGACATCGACGAGCCGCAGGCCGGCCCCAGCTGGGCGCCGAAGAACTGGCCGCTGATCGACAGCGACGACCTGACCGCCGCGCTCGATCCGCAGCAGATGCAGGTCGCCGTGAAGGCCGCCGCGGCCAAGGCAGGTGCCGCGCTGTCGAACGCCGAAGTCGAGCGCGCCGCCGACGATTCGATCCGCGCGATGATGCTGATCCGCACCTATCGCGTGCGCGGCCATCTCGCTGCCAATCTCGATCCGCTCGGCCTCAGCCAGCGCGAGCTGCCCGCCGACCTGACCCCTGAATATCACGGTTTCATCGGCGCCGATCTGGATCGCCCGGTTTACATCGGCGGGACGCTCGGCCTCGAAAAGGCGACCATTCGCGAGATCGTCGCGATCCTGCGCGCCAATTATTGCGGCAATGTCGGCCTCGAATATATGCACATCGCCGATCTGAAGGAGCGCCAGTTCCTGCAGGAACGGATGGAAGGCGCCGACAAGATCATCGAATTTTCGGTCGAGGGCAAACGCGCCATCCTGAACAAGGTGATCGAGGCCGAGGAGTGGGAAAAATTCCTCGCCAAAAAATATGTCGGGACCAAGCGATTCGGCCTCGACGGCGGCGAGAGCATGATTCCCGCGATGGAAGCGATCATCAAATATGGCGGCCAATATGGCGTGCGCGAAATCGTGTACGGCATGGCGCACCGCGGGCGGCTCAACATGCTCGCGAACGTCATGGCGAAGCCGTACAAGATCATCTTCCACGAATTCGCCGGCGGCAGCGCCAACCCCGACGACATCGGCGGCTCGGGCGACGTCAAATATCACCTCGGCACCTCGACCGACCGCGAGTTCGGCGGCGCGTCGGTGCATATGTCGCTCGTCCCCAACCCCTCGCACCTCGAGGCGGTCGATCCGGTCGTGCTTGGCAAGGTGCGCGCGCAGCAGGTGGTGCGCGACGATCTTCAAAAGCACGAGCAGGTGCTGCCGGTGCTGATCCACGGCGACGCGGCCTTTGCTGGGCAGGGAATCGTCTGGGAATGCCTCGGTTTTTCGGGCATTCGCGGCTACAACACCGGCGGCTGCATTCACTTCATCGTCAACAACCAGATCGGTTTCACGACCAGCCCGCAATTCGCGCGCTCGTCGCCCTATCCGTCGGATGTGGCAAAGGGCGTGATGGCGCCGATCCTGCACGTCAACGGCGACGATCCTGAAGCGGTGACCTTCGCGTGCAAGCTCGCGATCGATTTCCGCCAGCAGTTCAAGCGCGATGTCGTGATCGATATGTGGTGTTACCGCCGCTTTGGCCACAATGAGGGCGACGAGCCTTCGTTCACCCAGCCTTTGATGTACGCCAGCATCCGGAAGCATCCGCCGGTGTCGCAGCTGTGCGCCGCGAAGCTCGAAGGCGAAGGAGTAATCGACGCGGGCTGGGCCGATGCGCGCCGCGCCGAATTCGCCGCGCGGCTCGAAGGAGATTTCGAGGCGGCGAAGAGCTACAAGCCGAACAAGGCCGACTGGTTCGCGGGCCGCTGGTCGGGGCTTCACGCCCCCGCCGACCCCGAAAATGCGCGTCGCAACATCGCGACCGGCGTGTCCGAAAAACTGTTCGACGCGATTGGCCGCACGCTGACGACGATCCCCGCCGACGTCGAGGTGCACAAGACGCTGCGCCGCGTGATTGACGCGCGGGGCGCCATGTTCGCGAACAAGGACGACGGCGAAGTGTTCGACTGGGCAACCGCCGAAAGTCTTGCCTTCGGGACGCTGCTTAGCGAAGGCTATCAGGTGCGCCTGTCGGGACAGGATTCGGGCCGCGGGACGTTCAGCCAGCGCCACGCCGTCTGGGTCGACCAGAAGAGCGAGGAAAAATATGTCCCGCTGACGACCGTCCCGCACGGCCGGTTCGAGGTGCTCGACAGTCCGCTCTCCGAATATGGCGTGCTCGGCTTCGAATATGGCTATGCGATGGCCGATCCGAAGAGCCTCGTTCTCTGGGAAGCGCAGTTCGGCGACTTCGCCAATGGTGCGCAGATCATGATCGACCAGTTCATCGCGTCGGGCGAGGCGAAATGGCTGCGCGCCAACGGCCTCGTGATGCTGCTCCCCCATGGCTATGAGGGGCAAGGGCCGGAGCATAGCTCGGCGCGCCTCGAACGTTTCCTCCAGCTTTGCGCGGGCGACAATATCCAGGTGTGCAATATTTCGACCCCGTCGAACTATTTCCACGTCCTGCGCCGCCAGATGCTGCGTCCGTTCCGCAAGCCGCTGATCATCATGACGCCCAAATCGCTGCTGCGTCACAAGCTGGCGGTGTCGCAGCGCTCGGATTTCATCGGCGACGCGCATTTCCGTCGCATCATGTCGGACCGCACCCCGCCCGCAGACAAGGACATCAAGCGCGTCGTGCTCTGTTCGGGGAAGGTCGGTTACGACCTGATGGAAGCGCGCGATGCCGCTGGCCTCGCCGATACCACGGTGATTCGCATCGAGCAGCTATACCCGTTCCCCGGCGAGCCGCTGGCGGTGCGCCTGAAGCGCATGCCGAAGCTTGAAGAGGTGGTCTGGGCGCAGGAGGAGCCGCGCAACAACGGCGCCTGGTTCTTCGTCAATGAGCTGATCGAGGACGCGCTGACCGAAGCGGGCAAGACGGGCATGCGGCCGCGCTATGCCGGCCGCGCCGCCGCGGCCTCGCCCGCGACCGGCCTGATGAGCCGCCACCAGACCGAACAGTCGGCGCTCGTCGCCGATGCGCTCGGCCTGTCGGTTCGCGCCGAAATCCGCCGCGCCAAGAACAAAGCCTGAGCCCCAAGCTTAAGTCCCCAAGGAACTGCACCTATGAGCACCGAAGTCAAAGTCCCCACGCTGGGCGAAAGCGTTACCGAAGCGACGATCGGCGAATGGCTGAAAAAGCCCGGTGAGGCCGTCGCGCTCGACGAGCCCATCGCCAGCCTCGAAACCGACAAGGTTGCGGTCGAAGTGCCGTCCCCCGTCGCGGGCGTGATGGGCCAGCAGCTCGCCGCGGTCGGCGACACGGTCAATGTCGGCGCGACGATCGCGACGGTCGAAGCCGGCGGCGCTGCCGCTGCGCCGGCGCCTGCCGCCGCTGCACCCGCGCCCGCCAAGGCTGAAGCCGCCGCGCCTGCGCCCGCGACGACCGCTCCGGCTGCCGATGGCGTCGACACCGTGACGACCATGTCGCCCGCCGTCCGCCGCCTCGTGCTCGAGCATGGCGTCGATCCGACGAAGATCCAGGGCAGCGGCAAGGACGGCCGTCTGACCAAGGAAGATGTGCTCGCCGCCGCCAACAGCGCGCCGACTGCTCCGGCTCCGGCGCCCGCCGCTGCGCCGGCCCCGGCTGCCAGCGCCGCGCCGGGCCGCCAGGAAGAACGCGTCAAGATGACCCGCTTGCGCCAGACGATCGCCAAGCGGCTGAAGGCGGCGCAGGATACCGCGGCGATGCTGACGACCTTCAACGACGTCGACATGTCGGCGGTGATCGAGGCGCGCGGCCGCTACAAGGATCTGTTCGAAAAGAAGCATGGCGTGCGCCTGGGCTTCATGGGCTTTTTCACCAAGGCGGCTTGCCTGGCCCTGAAGGACATTCCGGCGGTCAACGGCCGGATCGACGGCGACGAGATCGTCTATAACAATTATATGGACATCTCGGTCGCGGTGAGCGGCCCGAGCGGCCTCGTCGTGCCCGTGATCCGCAACGCCGAAACGCTGAGCTTCGCCGACATCGAAAAGACGATCGGCGATTTCGGCAAGCGTGCCAAGGATGGCACGTTGACGATGGACGACATGACCGGCGGCACCTTCACCATTTCGAACGGCGGCGTTTTCGGGTCGCTGATGTCGACCCCGATCATCAACCCGCCGCAATCGGCGGTGCTTGGCCTGCATCGTATCGAGGACCGCCCGGTTGTGGTGAATGGCGAAGTCGTCGTCCGTCCGATGATGTATCTGGCGCTCAGCTATGACCATCGCCTGATCGATGGCCGCGAAGCGGTGACCTTCCTCAAGACGATCAAGGAAGCGATCGAGGATCCGACGCGCCTGCTGATCGATCTCTGAGGATATTTCTCCCCGTCCCCCGAGGGGTAAAGGAACGATAAATGGCTGATTACGACTACGACGTCCTTGTTATCGGTGCCGGCCCCGGCGGTTATGTCGCGGCGATCCGCGCGGCGCAGCTGGGCCTCAAGACCGCGTGCGCCGAAGGGCGCGCGACGCTGGGGGGCACCTGCCTCAACGTGGGCTGCATCCCGTCGAAGGCGATGCTCCACGCGTCCGAATATTTCGAGGCGGCTGCGGGCGGCGCGATGGCGGCGATGGGCATCAAGGTAAAGCCCGAACTCGACCTCGGCACCATGCACGGCCAGCGCAAGGACGCGGTGAAGGGTCTGACCGGCGGCATCGAATTCCTGTTCAAGAAGAACAAGGTCGACTGGCTGAAGGGCTATGCGCAGTTCACGTCGAACGACAGCGTCGAAGTCGCCGGCAAGACCTATCGCGCCAAGAATATCATTATCGCGACCGGATCGTCGGTGACCCCCCTTCCCGGCGTCGAAGTCGATAACGACAAGCAGATCATCGTCGATTCGACCGGCGCGCTCGAACTCGCGAAGGTTCCCGGCCATATGGTCGTGATCGGCGGGGGCGTGATCGGGCTCGAACTCGGCAGCGTGTGGCGCCGCCTCGGCGCCAAGGTCACTGTCGTCGAGTTCCTCGACCAGATCCTGCCCGGCATGGACGGCGACGTCCGCAAGGAAGCGAACAAGATCTTCAAGAAGCAGGGCATCGAATTCAAGCTCAAGACCAAGGTGACCAAGGCCGACGTCAAGGGCAAGAAGGCGGTGCTGACGCTCGAATCCGCTGCCGGCGGCGATGCTGAAACGCTCGAAGCCGATGTCGTTCTCGTGTCGATCGGCCGACGCCCGAACACCGATGGTCTCGGCCTCGACAAGGCCGGCCTCGCGGTCAACCAGCGCGGCCAGATCGAAACCGACCATGATTTCGCGACGCAGGTTCCTGGCATCTGGGCGATCGGCGACGTGGTCCCCGGCCCGATGCTCGCGCACAAGGCCGAGGACGAAGGCATCGCTTGCGCCGAAAATATTGCCGGGCTGACGGGCATCGTGAATCACGACGTCATCCCATCGGTTGTCTATACTTGGCCCGAAATCGCGGGCGTGGGCCTGACCGAAGAGGCAGCGAAGGAAAAGGGCGAGGTCAAGGTCGGCAAGTTCCCGATGCTCGCGAACAGCCGCGCCAAGACCAATCACGAGCCCGATGGCTTCGTGAAAGTTATCGCCGATGCCAAGACCGACCGCGTGCTCGGCGTCTGGTGTATCGCGAGCGTCGCGGGCACGATGATCGCGCAGGCCGCGCAGGCGATGGAATTCGGCGCGACGTCCGAAGACATCGCCTACACCTGCCATGCGCACCCGACGCATAGCGAGGCGATCAAGGAAGCCGCAATGGCGGTGACGGGCAAGCCGATCCACGTCTGACGAACAAATGGGGGAGAGTATCATGGCGAAGCATTGGCTCTGGGGAGCGGCTTCGCTGGCCCTCTCCCTCATCGCGTCCGGCGCACAGGCGGCGCCCGATATAACGGCCGCCAACGCACGGCTGACCGCACTGCTCGACAAGAATTACCCCGCCTTGGAAGATATCTACAAGGACCTGCATCTGCATCCCGAACTCGGGATGCAGGAGGTCCGCACTGCGGGTATCCTGGCGGCGCATCTGCGCGCAGCGGGCTTTGCCGTGACCGAGAAGGTCGGCGGCACCGGCGTCGTCGCGATCCTCAAAAATGGCGAGGGGCCGACGATCCTCGTGCGCGCCGACATGGACGCACTGCCGATGGAGGAAAAGACCGGGCTTGCCTGGGCGAGCAGGGCGCGCGCGACCTATGAGGGCAAGGATGTGCCGGTGATGCACGCGTGCGGCCACGACACGCATGTCGCCTATCTGGTCGGCGTCGCGCAGGCCTTGAATGCGATGCGCGATAGCTGGTCGGGCACCGTCATGCTGATCGGCCAGCCCGCCGAGGAACCGCTCATCGGCGCGCGCGCGATGCTCGACGATGGCTTGTTCACGCGCTTCCCGAAACCCGACTACGGTTTTGCTGCGCATGTCACCAATCTTCCGGCCGGCGTCGTCGCGATCAAGGCGGGGGCTTCGTCGTCGGCATCGGACAGCTATTCGATCACCTTCCACGGCCGCGGCGGCCATGGCTCGATGCCCGCGGCGACGATCGACCCGATCCCGATCGCCGCGCGCTTCGTCACCGATACGCAGGTCGTGATCAGCCGCGAGAAGGACCCGGCCGCGTTCGGCGTGCTGACGATTGGTGCGATCAATGCGGGCAGCGCCCCCAACATCATCCCCGACAGCGCGGAGGTGAAGGTCAACCTGCGCTCACAATCTCCCGACGTGCGAAAGTTGCTTCAGGACGGCACCGCGCGCGTCGCCAAGTCAGCCGCTGCGATGGGCGGGGCGCCCGAGCCCACGATCCGCTATCTCGGCGGGACGGGCATCATGACGAACGACCCCGTGATGGCCAAGGCTGCGGTCGCGGCGCTGACGCCAGCTTTCGGCAAAGGACTGGTCTTCGCGCCTGAAAGCGCGACGCCGATGTCGGGCAGCGAAGATTATTCCGAATTCGTCGATGCGGGGGTGCCCTCGCTCTTCTTTGGCATCGGCGGTTACGATCCCGCCGTGCTCGCCGATCTGAAGGCAAAGGGCGAACCCGCGCCGACGAACCATTCACCCTTCTTCGCGCCCGAAGCTGAGCCCGCGATCCGGGGCGCTGTGACCGCTATCGTCCTGTCGATCGTCGGCGGTGTGCGCCCGGCGGCGAAATAGGCTCCGGCCTTGTTCGAACTCGACAATGCGCTGATCGTCCGCCTGCTCGACCTGATCGGCATCGGTGTCTTCGCGCTCTCCGGCGCATTGATGGCGGTACGGCTGCGCCAGACGCTGGTGACCGCCGCCTTCTTTGCGCTGGTGACCGGCGTCGGCGGCGGCAGCGTGCGCGACCTCTTGATCGGCGCGCCTGTCTTCTGGGTGCAGGACGGCGCGATCGCCGCGGTGTGCATCGCGATCGCGCTCGTCGTCTGGCTCACGCCCGAACGCTGGTGGCAGGGGCAATTGCTCGAATGGGCCGACGCAGTCGGTCTTGCCGCCTACGCCGTGTTCGGTACCGCCAAGGCACTGGCGTGGGGTGTGCCGCCCGCGCCTGCGCTGCTGATGGGCGTCATCACAGGGTGTGTCGGCGGCACGATCCGCGATGTCCTTGCCGGCGTTCCCTCGATCATCGTGCGGCCCGAAATCTATGTCACCGCCGCGGCGCTCGCGTCGGGGTTGTTCTTGTTGCTGCAATGGCTCGGGACGGGGACTCCGATCGCGGCTGTCGTCGGAGCAGTCGCGGGTTTCATCCTGCGCGGCGCGGCAATCCACTGGTCGCTCGCGCTGCCGACCTATCGCGGGCAATAGGCTTGCCAAATCACGAAACTGTGGCAATTTCGCCTTATGAACAGCGATGTCAGCACTATTGCCCGCCGGGTACGTGAGCAGGCGGACGCCTTGCCGGAGCTGTTCGGCGGTTTCAATTTCGACAAGGCGCCCGAGCGCTGGGCGCCCGAAACCGACGCCGTGAGCGAATTGAGCCGCGTCCGCAGCATCGACCGCGCCGACTATCTGGGCGACCCCGACCTGCTCGCCCGTATCCGCGAATATACAATGCTCGGCGACCGCACGGGTGACGCCTATGCCGCGCTGATGCCGCGCTACGGCTTTCAGCGCACCGTCGCGATGCTTGTCGACGCGTGCGACAAGGGGATCGAGACGGTCGAGGACGCACCGCCGGAACTCGTCGCACTGATCCGCGAGATGGAGCAGAAGCCCGACTGGCTCGACATGGAGCTGGTCGAGGAAGGCGCCGCCTATGAGCGTAATGCGACCGCCAACCTGTCACCCTTCCTGATCCGCGGCGCCTTTATCGCGACCTTCCTCAACAAATATTCGGCGTTGCCGATGGCGCTTACCGGCACGCTTGGCCACGCGACCGCGGCGCGGCGGGTCAAGGAAACCGCGACCTTCTTTGCCACGACCGCGCTGCCGGGCGCGCTCGACCGCTATGGCCCGGGTTTCAAGGCGGCGGCGATGGTGCGGTTGATGCACTCGATGGTGCGCATCAATGTTCTCTCGCGCCCCGGCATGTGGGACGCCGAAACCTATGGCACGCCGATCCCGCAGCTCGACCAGATGCCTGCGGGGCTGATCCCCGTATATTTCCTGTCGCAGGAGGTGCTGGCGAAGGGCCGGACGAGCTTCACACGCCTCGAACGCGGCCGCGTCGAACTCGCGCGCTACCGCTGCTATCTGCTTGGACTGCCCGAGGACCTGCTCGCCGACACGCCGCAGGAGATCGTCCGCATCTGGCGCACGCGCAGCGCGACGCTCCGCTACGAATATGATGATCAGGTTTGCGGCGGGCTCCTGCGCGCGACGATGGATGCCGAGCTGTCGAAGGACCGCTCGCCCAAGGGACAGGTCAAGCGCCGTCTCGAATATTCGGTGAGCCGCGTCTTCTTCGTCAAGGCCTTCCTCGCCGGCGACGAGGAGCGCGCCGCCACTGTCGGCGTGCCGGTGCGGCGCCGCGATCACCTCATCTATGGCGCTACGATGCTCGGCATCGCGGGACGGATGGCGGCGTACCGCGTCGCGTCGCGGCTGCCCATTATCCGCCATCTGGCCGACCGGCGCCTCGTCCACCGGATCGAGCGGCAGCTCGCCGAATATGGCCGCGCCGAATTTACCTCGGACGCTACGCACTATAAGCCCGCGACGGCGAGCTAGATTTTTCGAACCGAAGGATTTTCATGCAGACCGAGCAGGCAAGCGTAAACGGCATCAGCATCACCTATGAGGACAAGGGGCCGCGCGATGGCCCCGTCATATTACTGGTCATGGGTCTCGGCGGGCAATTGACGCTCTGGCCCGACGAATTCGTCGATGCGCTCAACGACCGCGGCTTTCGCACGATCCGCTACGACAATCGCGACGTCGGCCTGTCGACGCGTTTCGAGGCGGCGGGCATTCCCAATGTAAAATGGATGATCGTCAAGTCGGTGATCGGCTTGCCGGTGCGCCCCGCCTACACGCTCGCCGACATGGCAGCCGACGGCATCGGCCTGCTCGACCACCTTGGAATCGACCGCGCGCATATCGTTGGCGTGTCGATGGGGGGGATGATTTCGCAGCATATCGCGGCGCGCTATCCGGGGCGCGTGCTGTCGCTGACCTCGGTAATGTCGACCACCGGCAACCGCCGCCTGCCGCGCGCGCAGAAAGAGGCGATGCGCGTGCTCGCCAACCGGCCGATGAACGGCGACAAGGAAGCGCTCATCGCCTATTCGGTCAATGCGGCGCGTGTGATCGGCAGTCCGGGCTATCCGTCCGCCGAGGAGCGGTTGCAGCGCCGCGTGCGCGCCGATTTCGAACGCGGCTGGTATCCGCAGGGCGTCGCGCGGCAGATGGCGGCGATCGTCGCCGATGGCGACCGGCGTCCGATGCTGAAGGACATCAAGGCCCCGACGCTCGTCATCCACGGTGAGGACGACCCGCTGGTTCCGCTCCCTGGCGGGCGCGATACGGCGGACAATATCGTGGGTGCGCGGCTGCTGACGATCCCCGGCATGGGTCACGACCTTCCCCTCGCGCTGGTCGATACGCTGGCCGATGCTGTGGCAGAGCACGCGAGGGCGGTCGCCGTCACCGCCTGACTTATTTGAGGAACAGCGCCAGCGTCGCGAGGAAGCCCTTTGCCTCGGCCTTGCCCGGACGCGGGACGGCGGGGAGGTAGGCGCGACAGTCGAGGCATGCGGCCTGCACCGATCCGGCCTGCGTCAGCATCGTCAGGTCCTGCATAAGGCGCCGTTCGGTCAGCTGGCGGTTCATCGCCGCGATGCCGAACCAGCCGCGCGGAAGCGCCGCAGTTTCCTTCTCGGCGCCCGACCAACTCGCGAGCATCTTCGAAAATTCGCTCGGCTCGTCCTCGAAATATTTGGGGTGGAAATCGCCGTCGACCTTGGCGAGTTTGGCCGCCGCTTTCATCGCGTCGGGCAGCCCGCCGAACTGGTCGACAAGGCCGATCTGGCGCGCGGTGCCGCCCGCCCACACGCGGCCCTCGGCGATCGTGCGGACCTTTTCGATCGGCTGCTTGCGGCTTTTCGCGACGAGGCCGGTGAAGCGCGCATAAATGTCCTCGACGCTCGCCTGCGCCAGCGCGTTGAACTCGTCGTTAACCCCGCCGAACACGTCGGGCTGGCCCGACAGCGGCGTTGTCGCGATGCCGTCGGCATTGACGCCGATCTTGGCGAGCGCCTGATCGAAACTCGGCAAGATGCCGAATACGCCGATCGACCCGGTGATCGTCTCGGGCTCGGCAAAGATGCGGTCGGCGGGGGTAGAGACCCAATAGCCGCCTGACGCCGCGACATTCGCCATCGAGACGACGATCGGCAGCTTCTTTGCCTTGGCGGCAAGCAAAGCCTGCCGGATTTCTTCGGACGCGAGTACCGATCCGCCCGGCGAGTCGACGCGCAGGACGATCGCCTTGATGCTGCTGTCTGCGGCAGCGTCGAGGATATGCTGCGCGACGGTCTCGCCGCCCGCGAGGCCGGTCGGCGCCTCGCCGTCGACGATTTCGCCGACGACGGGAACGACTGCGATCGCGCTGCCCTTTTCCTTCGGCGGATTGGCCGCGACCCAGTTTTCGAGCGGGATCGCATTATATTCCCACGGCCTGCTGTCGTCGGCAGCGCCGCTGATTTCGGCGACGCGCGTGTTGAACGCCATGCGGCTGCCGAGCTTGTCGACCAGTCCGGCGTCGAGCGAGGCTTTCGACAGGTCGTTCCCCGCGGCTTGTACGGCGCCCGCCGTGTCGGCGATGAAGGCGTCGAGCTTGGCGGCAGGGCGCGCCCTTTTGACGTCGGTCAGCCAGTTGTCCCACAACACGCTGGCGTAAGCGAGATTGGCTTCCTTCGCTTCGGGCGACTGGTCGCTACGCAGGAAGGGTTCGACAGCGCTCTTGAAGGTGCCGACGCGGTAGATATGCGCGGTGACGCCGAGCCGGTCCATCAATCCCTTGTAATAGAGGCGCGACCCGCCGGGGCCGGCAATGGCAACGCCGCCGATGCTGTCGGCCCAGATTTCGCTGGCGTGCGACGCGACCTGATAGCTGTCGGTGGTGTAGGCGGTGGCAAAGGCCAGAACCGGCTTTTTCTTCGCGCGCACCTTGTCGATCGCCCCGCCGATTTCGGCGAGCGAGACCTGCCCGCCGCCAAGGAAGCGATCGAGATCGAGCACGACCGAGGTCACGCGCTTGTCGTCGGCGGCAACCTCGAGCGCGTGTACGACGTCGCGGACGCGGACTTCCTTGAGCTGCGCGCCGCCCGACAGCGCCGCGAGCGTATCGACTTCGGCAGGCTGTTCGCTGACGATGCCGTCAAGTTCGATCAGCAGCGCGCCTTCGTTGACCGGCAGGCCGGCATTGGGGCGGCCGGAAAGCAGGCCGAAGAGCAGGACGAAGAAGAGCAGCAGGAAAATGAGCGCGAGCCCATCCTTGATCGCGACCAGCAGGTTCCAGACCTTGCGCGGAAAGCTGGTGGTCGGTCGGGGCCGGTCGCCGTCGGGCAGCGGGCGGCGGACGGGGATGGCCCAGGGGCCGGCGGGGTCGTTGGGCGTGTTCGCGGTCGTGTCGTTCATACGCGCGAATCTAGGGACACGCCTCGCCCTTGGCAATGCACGCTTCGACGGGCGGGCGACGGGGAGGGGGCGAATGGCGTTTTGCTTCCCTTCGCTTCGGAAAGAGGGCGCTTGCCGATGTTACAACCAGCCTTCGCGCTGGTACCAGCGCACGGTTTCGGCCAGCGCCTCGTCGGTGCCCATTTCGGGGCGCCAGAGTTCGGCCGGCGGACATTTCCCCTCGGTCGCGACCCAGTCGGGATGCGCGATATAGCGTGCGCGGTCGGGGGTCAGCTTGGCGCGGCCACGGCGCACCAGCGTGTCGAGACGGCCGCCCGCCTTCAGCAAAAGGGCAGGGGTTGCGAGTGTCGACAGGCGTTGCTGTCCGACTGCGCGCGCGACTGCGCGGGCAAAGCCGCGATGCGACCAGCCGGCGGGCTTGCCGTCGTCGGGTTCGTAGATCTGGCCGATGCTGATGCGGTCGTCGGCGGCCAGCGCGACGAGCAATCGCGCGAGTTCGTCGACGTAAATCGCGGACATGCGCCCATTGGGGACCAGTGCGATGCCGCGCCGCGCCATGCGAAACAGGTCGAGCATCTCGGTGTCGCCGGGGCCGAAGACGGCGGGCGGACGCACGATCGTCCAGTCGAGCCCGCTGTCTTTGACGATGGCCTCGGCGCGTTCCTTCGACCAGCCATAGTTGGAAATGGCGGGCTCGCGCGCGGCGAGCGAAGAGACGTGGACGAAGCGCGTCACGCCGGCCTGGCGCGCCGCATCGACGACATGCGCGGTCGCGGTGGCATTGCCGGCCTCGAAGGCGGCGCGGGTGGGGACGTTGACGACGCCCGCGATGTGCATGACGACGTCGGCGCCCGCTGCCATCTCGGCGAGGCTTTCGGTCCGGTCGAGCGCCCCGGCGACCCACGTTACGCCGTCGCGCTCCGGTTGCGGACGGCGGGTGAGCGCGCGGACCTGCCAGCCCGCCGCGACCGCATCGCGCATTGTCGCCCCACCCACGAACCCGGTCGCGCCGGTCATCGCAAGGACGGGCTTCATAGAAGGACCATATGGTCGCGGTGGACCATTGCGCTGCGGGGGGCATAGCCGAGCGCCGCCTCTTGGGCGTCACGGCCGAGGCCGACGATGTTTGCGGCGTCGGCGCCCGGATATTCGGAAAGGCCGCGCGCGATGACGCGCCCGTCGGGACCGGCGATGTCGAGAATGTCGCCGCGGGCGAAACTGCCGCTTACCGCGGTTACGCCCGCGGCGAGGAGGCTTGCGCCGCCTTGCAGCGCCTTGGCCGCCCCCGCGTCGATCTCGACCCGGCCCTTCGCGGTCAGCCCGCCGGCGAGCCAGGCCTTGCGGGCGCTCGCGCCCTTTTCGGCGACGAACAGGCTGTGCCGCGCTTCGATCGACAGCGGCCGGTCGACCCGCCCCGATGCGATGGCAAGATGCGCGCCCGCGGCATTGGCAATGCGCGCCGCCGCGATTTTCGAGACCATGCCGCCCGATCCCATGCCCGACGCCGAGCCGGTGTCGGCCATCGCCTCGATCGCCGCGTCGATCCGCTCGATGCGCGCGATATGGACCGCGCCCTCCTGCGCCGGGTTGCGGTCGTAAAGCCCGTCGATGTCGGACAGCAGGATCACCCCGCCCGCCCCGGCCGCCTGCGCGACGCGCGCGGCGAGGCGGTCGTTGTCGCCAAAGCGGATTTCTTCGGTCGCGACGCTGTCATTCTCGTTGATAATCGGCACGACGCCGAGGCTGAGCAGCCGGTCCAGCGTCGCGGCGGCGTTGAGATAACGGCGGCGATGCTCGAGGTCGCCCAGCGTCACGAGCATTTGCGCCGCGGTCACCCCCTCGGCGCCGAGCACCTCGGCCCACACCTGGCTCAGCGCGATCTGCCCCGTCGCGGCGGCGGCCTGCGCATCTTCGAGCGTGCCGCGTCCGCCCTTTGCCAAACCGAGCCGCCGCGCGCCGAGCGCGATCGCCCCCGACGACACGACCGCCACCTGCTGTCCCGCGCGCGCGCGTTCGGCGATGTCGGTGGCAATGCCGGTGAGCCAGTCGCGCCGTACCGCCCCCGACGGATCGACGAGCAAGGCCGATCCGATCTTGACGATCAGCCGGGGGCAGGAGGCAGGCGGAAACAGGCTCATGGCGCCGCCGATAGCGCGATGCGAGCGCCCCGCCAATGCGAATGTCCGAAGCAGGCTCCATCACCAAATTCTATTCGGAAGGTCACAAAGGTCACGCCACGCCCCCCTCGTTTCGATATCCATCGCGGGCCGCGATGTCAGACGTGAGGGTCGAAGGGAAACGGCAAGAGGCTGGCATGGCCGGCGAACGCTATGCGCGCGGGATATTGTAGGACAGCATTTTTGGGGAGCTGGGTTCGATGGCGGCTTAGGGGTGGTTCGCTGCCACCCCCTGTGACCTGTCCAAAGTTCAGTAAAGGTCAGCCTTGTGCGCTGCCCGATTTGACGCCGCAGGGGTGCGGGACGCACCCAACCGCGATCGCGTGCGCAAACCTGCCAAAACCGCTTTTATCTACCGGATGAAAGAGCCGGGATGAAGGCTGGCATAGCCCGATATTGTAGGAAAGACCTTTTTTCAGGCGTCGGATTAGAGGTGGGAAGCTGCCGTCGGTTCCGCCCCCTCGTCACCCCGGACTTGATCCGGGGCCCATGACCTCGACGCCGCGACAGTGTCCGTATTCGGTCGTTAGCCGCCGCGTGGCGACCCCTCCATCCACCGCGATGGCAGGTCAGCCGCCGGCTCGCGCCTTCACCGCCGGCACCGCTTCACGCGGATTGTCGCTGAACAGCCCGTCGATACCGGTCTTCAGATAGGCGTCGATTTCCGCCGCCAGATCGCCGTGGCCTGCGGGATTGATGCCGCCCTTGACGCCGAGCGGCAGGAAATAATTTTCGCGGCGAAAGGTCCAGGGATGGACCTTCAGCCCCGCGGCATGCGCGTCGCGCACCAGGTCCGTCGGATCGCCGAGGCGGCCCAGCGCGCCGCGCGGGATGACCATTTCCTTGTACGGCCCGATACCGTCGGCATAGGCGGCGACGGCCGCAAGGCCCGCGGGCGACGCCATCGCGGCATAGCTGGTGCCCGGCGTGTCGGCCGGACCCCCCTCTCCATCCATCAACTGGATCAGGGGCAGGTCGCTCTTTGCGCGCAGCGCCTTCAGATTGCCGACTTCGAAACTCTGGATGAACACCGGCGCCGCGCGTCCCCGGTAACCGAAGCGGTTGAGCATCGCGAGCAGCGGCCCCTCGTGCGGCAGGCCGATCGACGCGAAATAGGCGGGATGCTTGGTTTCGGGATAGACGCCGACGGCCCGCTCGCGCCCCTTGTTCGTTTCGGCAAGGAAGGTCAGGATTTCCTCGAACGTCGGGATATCATATTGCCCGTCGTAATCGGTGCTGCGCAGTTTGGGCAATCGCTCGCGCGCGCGCAGCGTCTTGAGCTCGGCCAGCGTGAAATCCTCGGTAAACCAGCCGGTGACCTTTTGCCCGTCGATGGTCTTGCTCGTCCTGCGATCGGCAAATTCCGGGCGGTTCGCAACATCGGTGGTTTCGGAAATCTCGTTTTCGTGCCGCGCGACGAGGATGCCGTCCTTGGTCAGGACAAGGTCGGGCTCGATATAATCGGCGCCCAGTTCGATCGCGAGCCTGTAGCTTGCCAACGTATGTTCGGGCCGCTCGCCCGACGCGCCGCGATGCGCGATGACGATCGGCGGCTGGCCGTCGAGGGTTGCCTGCGCGGTCACGGGCTCAGCCGCGCAGCCGGCGGTGAGCATCAGGGCGAGCAGCGCCGTGAAACGCCGCATCATTTCGCAAAGCGCGCCTGCCAGTCGTCGGCCGAAAAACCGACACTGACGCCGCTCGCCGCTTCGACCACCGGCCGCCGGATCATCGCCGGCTGCTCGAGCATCAGCGCCTTGGCCGAAGCGGCGTCGAGGCTGTTTTTTTGCGCATCGGGCAGCTTGCGGAAGGTCGTGCCGGCCTTGTTGAGCAGCTTTTCCCAGCCCAGCGTATCGATCCAGCCCTGGAGCCGGACAGGGTCGAGCCCGTCCTTGCGGAAATCATGAAAGAGGTACGCCACGTCCCGCTCGTCGAGCCAGCGGCGCGCCTTTTTCACCGTGTCGCAATTCGGAATGCCATAGAGAATCAGCGTCATGCCGGAAGATTAGCAGGACGCGATTACATATTCGAGGCGTCAGGTGCGGGCGCCGCCTTCGAAACAAGGGGCCGCTCGGCGATCCGCGTGTTCGCGCTCGCCAGCTTGCCGCGCAGCGCGCGCGCAAAGCCTTCGTGGAGCGCCCCGGCGAGGTCGGGATTGGCGGCCAGATAAGCGCGCAGCGCCGCCGCCGGGACGAACCACAGCCGCGCGTTGCTGCCCAGCACCACCGTGCCGGTCGCATGGGTGCCGTCGAGCACGGTCGCTTCGCCGATCAACGCGCCGTCCGACAGACGCGCGATCTCGGCGCCGTCGCGCTGGACCGAAGCGAGCCCTTCGGCGAGGTAGAAAAGGCTGGGCGCGGCCTGGTTCTCGCGGATCAGTACTTCGCCGCGCTTTGCCGAAATCCAGTGCCCCTGATCGATGAGGCCGCGCGCCGCTAGGGCACCGAGCCGCCCGAAATGCTGGCGGCGCAGCTCCTCTTCCTCCGCCGAAAAGCGGACCTTGGTCCCATGCAGCCACAGCCGGGTCAAGATCCCGATGTTGACGACCAGGATGGCGAGCACCAGCATGCCGTAGCCGACATCGGGCTCGCGGAACAGGACGAGCGGCAACGCGACGAGCGCGGCGGCGGCAAGGCCGATGCGGACATAATCGATGCGCACGACGAAGCTCGTCGCCAGCAGCAACAGCAGCACCCCATAAATGAACCATGCGGAATCGAAATTCGCCATAGCCAATCGCTTCACGTCGGGGCCCCAAATCGGGCCGCGGATGTATAACGTTACCGATAGCTCAATGCCTTGATCGCGCCCCTACCGCCGTTTCAAAAGCTTGTAACAAACTATCAGTTTTTGGGGTCCAAGAAAAGCATAGGTGCGCAAACGTCACGATAATGCTAATTTTCCCGATTGATCGTGCCGGAAACATTGCTTCCGCGCGGCATAGGCGCCATGTGGCGCTCGATTCGAACGCGAAAAGACAGGCAGATGACGAAAAATTGGCAACCGCATAGCTGGCGCTCGCACGAAGCCCGCCAACTCCCCACCTATCGCGACGCCGATGCGCTCGCGGCGGCGGAGCGCGAGCTCAGCAATTATCCGCCGCTGGTGTTTGCCGGTGAGGCGCGCGACCTGACCGCCGAACTCGGCAAGGTTGCCGAAGGCAAGGCGTTCCTGCTGCAGGGCGGCGACTGCGCCGAAAGCTTTGCCGAATTTCATCCGAACAATATTCGCGACACCTTCCGCGTGCTGCTCCAGATGGCGGTCGTGCTGACCTTTGCGTCGAAGATGCCCGTGGTGAAGCTCGGCCGCATGGCGGGCCAGTTCGCCAAGCCGCGCTCGGCGGACATGGAAGATGTGAACGGCGTCGAGCTCCCGAGCTATCGCGGCGACATCATCAACGACATCGCGTTCGAGGAAGCCGGCCGCGAGCCCGACCCGCAGCGCATGGTCAAGGCGTATAACCAGTCGGCGGCGACGCTGAACCTGCTGCGCGCCTTCGCGAACGGCGGCTATGCGAATTTGCACCAGGTCAACGCCTGGACGCATGATTTCATGGACCGGAGCCCGTGGGCGAAGAAATATCAGGAAACCGCAGCACGGATCTCCGAAGCGCTCGCCTTCATGGAAGCGTGCGGCGTGACGCCCGAAACGGTCCCGCAGATCAAGGGCACCAGCTTCTACACCAGCCACGAAGCGCTACTGCTTCCCTATGAACAGGCGCTCACCCGGCAGGACAGCCTGACCGGCGGCTGGTACGACACGTCGGGGCATTTCCTGTGGGTCGGCGACCGCACCCGTTTCGAAGGCTCGGCGCACATCGAATATCTGCGCGGTATCGGCAATCCGGTCGGCATGAAATGCGGCCCCAGCCTCGAGCCCGACGTTCTGCTACGCCTGCTCGACACGCTCAACCCCAATCATGTCGCGGGGCGCATGACGCTGATCACGCGTTACGGCCACGACAAGATCGAGGCGCATCTGCCCAAGCTGGTGCGCGCGGTGAAGGAATCGGGCCACCCCGTCGTCTGGTCGTGCGACCCGATGCACGGCAATGTCATCAAGACCTCGACCGGGTACAAGACGCGGCCGTTCGAGCGTATCCTGGCCGAAGTGCGCGGCTTCTTCGCCGTCCACCGCGCCGAGGGCACGCATGGCGGCGGTATCCATATCGAGATGACCGGCCAGAATGTCACCGAATGCACCGGCGGCGCGATGGACGTGACGCAGATGGACCTCGCCGACCGTTACCACACGCATTGCGACCCGCGCCTAAATGCCGGCCAGAGCCTCGAGCTTGCTTTCCTGCTCGCCGAAATGCTCAATCAGGAAATGGCGGATCGCGCGAAACAGGCGGCTTGATTTAACGGCGATCTGGTCTTTCCAAGCCTGCGACAAGAACGGCGGCTGACGACCGTTAGTTGCCATTCCCTTTCTTCGTCATTCCCTCGAAAGCGGGAACCCAGCGAGCCAGCGTAGCCACTGGGTTCCCGCATTCGCGGGAATGACGAGGGGGCGGAACCGACGTCCACTCACCACCCCCGATCCGACATCGGCTACTTGCCCGGCCACCGCTTGGTGTCGGCGAACGCCCTGCCGAGCGCGACGTGCAAATCGGCATCCTCGGCCGCGCCGCCCAGCGGGATCTTGTCGGAGAATTCGTCCGCCGGCCGGTGATAGTCGCTGCCGAGGAAGGCTTCGAGCAGCTTCATGTCCGAAAAGCTGCCGCCCACCATCAGCGACGTCACGCCCTTGGCGCCGAGCGCCCAGCCGTCCTGCCGCTGGATGAAGGCATCGGCTTCGCCATCGTCGTCGAGCGTGCGGCCGAGCTTGGTCGCCGCCTCGCGCACAACGGCGTCATAGGCGGGCTTGCCGCGGCCGATCGTCGCCACCGGCGTGCCGCGGGGCGAGATCGCGATCGTGTCGACGTTGAGCGCAACGGTGATGTCAGACAGCGGTACGGCTGGATGGTCGGCGAAATAATGCGCCCCCAGCAATCCCTTCTCTTCCGCGGTCGTCGCGAGAAAATAGATGTCGCGATCGGGACGTGCGCCCCGCCCCAGCCGCTTCGCGACTTCGATCAGCACCGCGATCCCGCTCGCATTGTCGACCGCGCCGTTGCAGATGCGGTCGGCCTCGCCCTCGGGCGCGCAGATGCCCAGATGATCCCAGTGGCCGAGGAACAGTATCGCCTTGCCATCGGGTTTCGCGCCGGGAAGCTTGGCGACGATATTGTGGCTGGCAAAGGGGCGTATCGCCGATTGCGCGGTAAAGTCGACAGTTACCGGCAGCGTGGCGCCCTTGTAATCGGGCGACTTGGCGGCCTCGCGCAGAGCGGCTCCGTCCTGCCCCGACGCCTTGAGCAACGCATCGGCAGCTTCGGGCGAAAGGAAGCCGCTGACCGGCGCGCCCGACTTGGCGCTGGCCAGTCGCATGACCTTGCTGCCGACGCTTTCGCGCAGCGCGTCCCACGGCACGGCGTCGGTCGCGATCACGAGCACTGCGCTCGCGCCCGCATCGGCGAGCAGTTGGCGCCGTTCGCGGTAGCGCGGCAATTTGTCGCCAAAGGGCGCATTGTCGAACATCATGATCGCGAGCTTGCCCTTGACGTCGGCGTTCACCTGTCCCGCCCCGTCGACACCATAGCCGACGAACACCGCCGGCACTCCCACGAGCGATACCGACGCGTCGCGTCCGGTCAGGACGATGCCGTCGTTGGCGAGCGCAAGATTGCGGCCCTGCACCGTAAATTTCGCCGTTCCGCCAAGCGCCTGTGTCTCGACGAACGGTACGGGCTGCAACCATGGCGTTGCGCTGCCCGGTACGGCTTCGAGCCCGGCCTTCGCCCATTCGCCGACGATATAGGCGATGGTGCGGTCCTCGCCCTCGGTTCCCGGCGCACGGCCTTCGAACGCGTCGCCGGCCAGGATTTTCATATGCGCGGCAAGGTCGGCTTCGGTGACTGGTGCATCGCCCTTGGTGGGCGCGGCCGAAACGGCAGGCGTGACGGAAAGCAGGGCGACCGCCGCGATCGCGGCGCGGAAGGAACTATGTCTCATGGACGCGCCGCATGGCATTTCCGCCTTGTTCCGGCAAGGCTGTTCGTCGAACGACGAACGACCGGCCGGCCTCCCCGATATCATCCGTTAGTGCGCTGCTCGCGCCAGCAGCGCCCGTGCCGCCGCGACGTGCATATCCTCGATCATCCGCCCCTCGTGCCGCTGCGCGCCGCCGGTCGCGGCCGCGACCAGTGCCTCGGCCGCCGCGATCGCGTGCGCCGATGGCGCGAAGGCGGCGTTGCACGGACCCACCTGCGACGGGTGGATCAACGTCTTGCCGTCGAAGCCGAGCCGCCGCCCTTCCGCCGCTTCGGCCGCGAAGCCCACGGCATCGTCGATGGCGTTATAGACACCGTCGAATGCCCAGACGCCGCCCGCACGCGCCGCGAGCACAATCGCCTGGATCGCGTGGCCCATCGCACCGCGATCCATGCCGTCGGGCAACTTCAATTCATACGCCAGGTCGTTGAGTCCCGCGATCAGACCGACCACCGCCGGATCGGCGGCGATATCGCGCGCGGCGTAGATCGCTGCGGGCGTCTCGATCATCGCCAGAATCGGCAGGCCGAGGCCGCGCGCGCGTTCAAGGTCGGCGACGGCATCGACCTTGGGCAGCACGACGGCGCCCAGCGGCAGCCCCGCGACGGCATTGATATCCGCCGCCTGGTGTTCGCTGCCGGTGCCATTGATCCGCACCGCGACGCGCTTGCCCGGAAAGCCCGCGATCACCGCCGCGCGCATCGCCGCGCGCGCGTCGGCCTTGCGATCGGCAGGCACCGCATCCTCGAGGTCGATAATCAGCATGTCGGCCGCAAGACCCGCGGCCTTTTCGAGCGCGCGGGCATTCGATCCCGGGACATAGAGCAGCGAGCGGGGGGCAAAATCGGTCATGCGCTTTTCTGTGGCGCAGCCGCGCCGTTGCCGCAATAAGGAAGGCGGGTTTGCAACGTCGCAATTGCAAGAGGGGATGATCGATGGAATTCGCAATCGCAATGGTGGTTCTGGCGCTGGTGTTCCTGATCTGGGCGCTGACGCCGGTGCGGCAGGGCTATGCCTATACGATCGAACGCTTCGGCCGCTACACGCACACCGCGCAGCCGGGCCTCAACTTCATCATGCCGATCTTCGACCGCGTTGGGCGCAAGGTGAATGTGATGGAGCAGGTGCTCGACATTCCGGGGCAGGAAATCATCACCAAGGACAATGCGATGGTCGCGGTCGACGGGGTGGTCTTCTTTCAGGTGCTCGACGCCGCCAAAGCGGCCTATGAGGTCAGCGACCTGTATCTGTCGATCATGAACCTGACGACAACGAACCTGCGCACCGTCATGGGCTCGATGGACCTTGACGAAACCTTGTCGAAGCGCGACGAGATCAACCTTCGCCTGCTCCATGTCGTCGACGATGCGACGACGCCGTGGGGCGTCAAGATCACGCGCGTGGAGATCAAGGACATCCGCCCGCCCGCCGACATCTCCAACGCGATGGCGCGGCAGATGAAGGCCGAGCGCGAAAAGCGCGCCAACATCCTCGAGGCCGAAGGGATGCGGGCATCCGAGATCCTGCGCGCCGAGGGCGAGAAGCAGGGCCAGATCCTGCAGGCCGAGGGTCGCCGCGAAGCCGCCTTCCGCGACGCCGAAGCGCGCGAGCGCGAAGCCGAAGCCGAAGCCAAGGCGACGCAGATGGTGTCCGATGCGATCGCGAGCGGCAATGCACAGGCGATCAATTACTTCATCGCGCAGAAATATGTCGAGGCGGTGAGCCAGTTCGCGACCAGCCCGAACAGCAAGACGATCCTCTTCCCGGTCGAGGCGACGCAGCTGATCGGAACCTTGGGCGGCATCGGCGAACTCGCCAAGGACGCGCTCGAACGCAAGGGAGGCGCCTGACATGCCCGACTGGCTCGGCAACATGGAACCGCATTGGGCGTGGCTGTCGCTCGGCGTGCTGCTCGCCGCGGCCGAGATCGTCGCGCCGGGCTTCTTCCTCATCTGGATCGGCGCCGCGGCGGTCGTCACCGGCGTCATCGCGTGGATCGTGCCGCTCAGCGTCCCGTTACAGCTTGGCATCTTTGCCATATTGTCGTTCGTCGCGCTCTATGGCGGTCGCCGCTGGCTGAAGGCGAACCCGATCACCACCACCGACCCGCACCTCAACCAACGCGGCGGCCGCCTGGTTGGCGAGGTGCTGACGGTGACCCACGCGATCGAGGATGGCCGCGGCCGTGCCAAGGTCGGCGACGGCGAATGGCCGGTGCGCGGTCCCGATGTCGCCGAGGGAACGAAAGTCCGCGTCGTCAGCGCCGATGGCGGCGTGCTGGTGGTAGAGCCGATCTAGACCCTGTTTCAATAGGATTGAGGCAGGGGCTA
This sequence comes from Sphingopyxis sp. H115, assembly GCF_001468465.1. Classification (GTDB taxonomy): domain Bacteria; phylum Pseudomonadota; class Alphaproteobacteria; order Sphingomonadales; family Sphingomonadaceae; genus Sphingopyxis. Next base: position 149,816 of record NZ_LNSA01000002.1, on the reverse strand, counting down.
ACCGCCCTTGGGCCGCGAATAGATCGCCACCACATGCCCCAGCGCATCGCTGTCGCCGATGCGCCCGAACCCCAGCTTCGCCGCGACGCGCTCCGACGCATCATTGCCGGGGTCGATGATGCAGCGCACCTCCGCCGCGTCGAGGTTTGCGTCGGCCCAGCCCAGCGCCGCGCGCATCGCCTCGGTCGCGTAGCCCGCGCCCCAATGGTCGGCATCGAATGCCCAGCCCGCTTCGGGCCGCCCTTCGAGTTCGGGGATGCCGCGGCCGAAATAGGACAGGCCGCCCATGCCGATCAGCGTGTCGCTCGCGCGGTCGGCAAACACCCAATAACCGAATCCCATCACCGGCCACAGCCCGGCCGAACTCAGGAACTTGCCCCAGCTGACGTCGGGCGCACGCGGCTCGCCGCCGATAAACCGCGTGACGCGCGCATCGGCCCACATCGCGATATGCGTGTCCTTGTCGGCCAAACGTCCCGGGCGGAGACGCAGGCGGTCGGTTTCGATGACGGGGGCGATGTTCGGCATGGCGCGGATGTGCCCAAGCCTGCGCGCGGGGTCAATCGGGGATCAGATAATGATCGAACAGATCGTGGAGTACTGCCTTGCCGTCGACGGCGTGCTTGGCGCGCAGCACCGCCAGCGTGTCGACGCGCGCGAGTATGTCGGCATGTTTCAGCACGACATGATAATGTGGCCGGTCGCGAAAATCGTGGAACAGGAAAATGCAGTCGGGTTTGCAGTGGACGATCGACTGCAACAGGCAGGCAACGCGGAAACGCCCGTCGATCAGGACCGCGTCGGGACTGCCATTGAGGCCGCGCCAGATTTGCGTGTGATAGCGCGGCCAGTCGCGAATCCGGCCTTCGTCGGTGGGATAGCCCCACTCGCCCACCGGCCCGATATCGGCGTGAAACGGCGTGAATTCGACGACTTCGTGCGCCACCTCGGCCTGGACCTTCGCCAGCCAGCCGGGGTCGCTGTCGACGCTGACGATCCGCCGCACCTGCCGCGCCGCGACCAAAGTGCTGCCGCCGCAACCGAATTCGAGCAGCGAGCCGAGCCCCGCCAGTTGCAGTTCGAACTGCGTGACTTCCGCCGCGGTCATATGTGGCTGCATGGTCCCTCCACCGGAAAAGCGATATGGGACGAAACGCGCCGCGTCCAGCCCGGCGGAAAGGCGAGGGAGCGAACGTCGGTTTGGGGGGTGGGGAGCTGCCTCTCGCGAACCCCGGCGAAAGCCGGGGCCCAGACTCCCAATACCCAGATTGCGTTTTTGCGCCGGGCCCCGGCTTTCGCCAGGGTTCACATCTCTATCGGCGGCAAACGGTCGTTAGCCGCCGAACCGCTTTTCCCGTTCGTGCCGAGCGAAGTCGAGACACCCATCGACGCGACGCCGGACCCGATGGGCATCTCGACTTCGCTCGATGCGAACGGGTTGGGTTTGGCTTTATGTCCACTCCCGGTCGAAAGCGGACGGCGCGGGCGTTAGCGGTCGCCGCCGAAGGTATAGCTGAGCGCGATGCCGCCCGATGGCTGGCTGCGCGACCCCAATTGGCGCGCCACCGGCGAATCCGCCGCGTCGCCGACGAGCCGGTCGTAGCGGCCATAAACGGCGACACCCCAATTCTTGCCGATCATGCGGTGGTAACCCGCCGTGACGCCGACCGACTGGACCCCGCCGCCCGGATTATAGGCGGGAAGGCCGGAGGCAAGCGCGGCGGCGGGGGCGACACCGAAATAGGCGCGGGTGTATTTCGCGTCGCCGAGCGTGACGCGCGGGCCAATCGACAGGAGCCAGTCGTCGCCCTCGCGCGCGATATAGTCGGCGCTCACTTCGCCGACCCAACCCTTGTGGCCGCTGAGGCCCTTGCGCCCTTCGACGCGGACGCGGAGCGAAGGCGTCAGATAGGCTTGCGCGAAACCGCCCGCTTCGATCGAAAAGCCGACCTTGGGCAAGTCGGCGCCGATGTCGGACGCGGTGCGCTTGCCGATAAAGCCCAAGGCGGGCCCGAAGGCGAAATCGCCCGAATGGACGAGCGGCGAGCCAAAGCTTTCGTCGGGCGCCTCGAACTCGAACTCGCTCGCGCGGGTGCGCGAGACGTCGATATAGGGGCCGACGCTGTATTTGTCGGCGCCCGGCCAGGACGGAGCCAGTTGCGGGCCGAGGATGATGCGCGTGCGCTTTGTTCCCCCCGCATCCTCCTCCTGTGCGTGCGCCGGACCGGATACCAGCGCGCATGCGAGGACGAACAGGGCGGGGAATTTGCTATAGTCGGTCATGCGGAAATCCTTGTTGTTCCGCATGAAATCCCCGCGGCGGGTTTTTGTTCCTAGACCGGCGACCAGCCGGCGGCTTCGTCGCTTTCGTCCTCGCCGGGTTCGGGATGGCCGATCGCCTCGAGCAGCTTGTCGAGCACTGCGGGCACGCCCGCGCCGCTCGCGCCCGACAGCGCCATCACCGGATGCCCGCTCTCTTCCTCGAGCTCGGCCGACAGGGCGGCGATCAACTCGTCGTCGAGCGTGTCGGTCTTGTTGAGCGCCACGATTACCGGCTTGTCGTTGAGGTCGGCGCCATAGGCTTCGAGTTCGTCGCGCACGATACGGTAGCTGGTCGCGACATCCTCGTCGTTCGCGTCGACGAGGTGGAGCAGCACGCGGCAGCGCTCGATATGGCCGAGAAAGCGGTCGCCGACGCCGGCGCCTTCAGCCGCGCCCGCGATCAGCCCCGGAATGTCGGCGACGACGAATTCATGTCCCTTGTGGCTGACGACGCCGAGCTGGGGGCGGAGGGTGGTGAAGGCATAGGCGCCGACCTTGGCCTGCGCGTTGCTCACCGCATTGATGAAGGTCGATTTGCCCGCGTTGGGCAGGCCCACGAGCCCCGCGTCGGCGAGCAGCTTGAGGCGGAGCCACACCCACATCTCCTCGCCCGGCCAACCGGGCCCATGCTGGCGCGGCGCGCGGTTGGTCGAGGTCTTGTAGCTCGCATTGCCGCGGCCGCCGTCGCCGCCGCGCAGGAAGACGATCCGTTCGCCTTCCTTGGTGAGGTCGGCGAGCAGGCTGCGATCCTCATCGTCGTCGAGGATCTGGGTGCCGATCGGGACCTGGATGACGAGGTCGGGGCCGCCCGCACCGGTGCGGTCGCGGCCGGCGCCGGGGGTGCCGCGCTTCGCCTTGAAATGCTGGGTGTAGCGAAAGTCGATCAGCGTGTTGAGCCCTGCGACCGCTTCGAACACGATATCGCCGCCCTTGCCGCCGTTGCCGCCGTCGGGTCCGCCATATTCGACATATTTCTCGCGCCGGAACGACACGGCGCCGGGGCCGCCATCGCCGGACTTGATGAAGATCTTGGCTTGGTCGAGGAAATGCATGGCTGGGCCTTCAGCGGCGAGGAAGCGAAACTAAACCTCTAAACCCGCTCGTGTCGAGCGAAGTCGAGACACCCCGCAGCACAGCGTCAAGCCGAGAGGCAACTCGACTTTGCTCGATGCGAGCGGGAGTAGGGAAGGCGGCGCCTTAGCGCGCGCGCAATAAAATTGCCAGCGGCTTAGGCGCCGGGCTTGTCCCCATGTTCGGACCAGAATTTCGCGATCCGCCCGGTGATCAGTTCGGTTGCAAGGACGCGCGAGGTGTCGCGCGGCAGGCCCAGCGCCTCGGCCATCGGTCCGCCAAGCTGCGCGTCGCCCAATGCCATCAGCACCAGCGCGAGCGTATCTTCGTGCATCAGCCGTTTTTCGTGCGCGTCGGGCGCCATGCCGTCGATCAGCCGGTGGATCGCATCGACGATCGGGTCGAGCGCGTCGTCGTTGCCCGTCGCCGCCATCCAGGTCGCGAGCGCGCCCGCGCCGCCACTGTTGAAGGCATCGAAGGCAAGATCGACGATTTCGCGGACATTGCGTTCGCCCGGCGGCGATTCGGCCATTTTCCGGCCGATCGTTTCGCACACCGTCTCGGCCTGATAGGCGGCGAGCGCCTTTTGCAGCCCGGCAGCGCTGCCGAAATGATGCAGCAGGTTCGCATGCGTGCGGTCGATCCGCGCCGCGACGGCCTTCAGCGTCACGGCCGCCGGCCCCATTTCGATCAGGATCTGGCGCGCGGCTTCGAGTGCGGCCGACCGGCTCTCCTCCGGACTCAGACGCTTCTTTGCTATTGACACCACTGTAAGTAACCTCTAACTTTGCCCCACAGGCGTCCCCACGCCCGATTTCCCTTTCCGACGGTGAGCACCATATGTCCAGCCTTTCCCAGTCGCCGACGCCCGCCGATCTGTCGATCACTCCGCGCGACATGCGCTTTGGCCGCGACGACCGGCAGGGCCGCTGGTGGCTGAACGGCGACCCGATCGCCTCGGCTTTCCACACCGCCTTGTCGGTGACCTTTCCGCGCGGCGAGGCGATGTTCATCGAGGCGGTGAAGGCGCATCGCGACGGCGTTCCCGACAAGCTGGCCCGCGAAATCCGCGCTTTCACCCAGCAGGAAGTGATCCACAGCCGCGAGCATGTGGTCTTTAACAAGAAGGCTGCGGAAGCGGGTTACGACCTCTCCGAGCTTGAGGATGACGTCAACCAGGTACTCGACCTGATCAAGACGCGACCGCAGATCGTCAACCTGATGGCGACGATCGCGCTCGAACATTATACCGCGATGATGGCGGCGGTGATGCTGCGCGAGGACAAGATGTATGCGGGCGCCGAGCCCGAATGGGCGGCCTTGTGGAAATGGCACGCGATCGAGGAAATCGAGCATAAGGGCGTCGCCTACGACACCTGGCTGCACGCGACGAAGGACTGGAGCCGCTTCAAGCGCTGGCGCGCCAAGTCGCTGATGATGCTGCTCGTCACGACGCGCTTCTGGCCGAAGCGGGTGAAGGGCATGAAGGCCCTGCTCCGACAGGACGGTCTGACCGGCTGGCGTGTCACGGCGCGCATCTGGTGGTATCTGCTCGGCACGCCGGGTGTGCTGCGCAAGAGCTTCTTCCCCTGGCTTTCCTATTTCATGCCCGGTTTCCACCCGTGGAACCACGACGACCGTGCGCTGATCAAGAAATATGAAAGCGACTATGCCGACGCGATCATGCCCGCGCATTCGTCAGGGCCCGAACTGGTCGCGGCGGCGGCCTGATCTTACGTCTCCGCGGTTGCGGAGGCCCAGAACGGTTCTCTCTCTCGCTGCTTCTGGGCTTCCTCATCCGCGGAGATATATTGTTTGTGCGGATTAGGCTGGCGACAGAGAAGAACCTTTACTCTCCACCCCAATCGCGCCTTCGGCCACCCCGTCATGCGACGCCGTGATACCACCACACGCCGTCGCGGTCCTCGCGCTTCACCCGTCCTTCGACTTCCAGCCGCTTCAGATGCGCAAGCGCTTCGCCGGTCGCCATGCCCAGTTGCTCGGGACCGATGGACCGGTTGAACAGCATCGGAAAGCTGTCGACCGCGCGCATCGGCGCCTTCGCTATCGCTTCGGACAGATTGTAGAGACGCATGCGATGCTCATCGCGCAGCGCCATCAGGCGGACGTGCAATCCACGGAACGGCTGGCCGTGCGCGGGGCAGGTGATCACGTCGGCGGGGATCGTCGCGATCAGCTTGTCGATCGACGCCAGCCATTCGCCGAGCGGGTCGGCGTCGGGTTCGGTGATATTGACCGACACGTTCGAACTGATCCGCGGCAGCACCTGGTCGCCCGACACGAGCACGCCCTCGCGCTCGTTCCACAGGCACGCATGTTCGGGGCTATGTCCCGACCCGGTCACGACGCGCCATCGGTGCGTCCCCATGTCGAGCGTCTCGCCGTCGCGGATCCGTACATAGGAGCGCGGCAGGGCGAAAATCATGCGCTGGAACATGTTCCAGCCGCGCGAACGCTGTGCCTCGATCGCATCTTCGTCCCAGCCCGCGGCGCGCGACTGGGCGAGCACCTCGTCGGGTGCAGTGTCGGAGGAATCGGCGACGATCGCCCGGGCGGTGAGCATCTCGCCGCGCGTCATCCAGAGCTTCACGCCCTGCTTCTTCGCGATCCAGCCGGCAAGGCCGATATGGTCGGGATGCAGGTGCGTGCCGATGACGCGCGTAATGCGCTTGCCGTCGAGCGCACCGGCATAAAGCGCCTTCCACGCGTCGGAACACATCGTCAGGCAGATGCCGGTATCGACCACCGCGATACCGTCGCCCCGGTCGTCGGCGTCGTCGAGCAGCCAGCTGTTGATATGGCCGAGCGAGCCCGGCATCGGGATGCGCGCCCAGCTGATCCCGTTCGCGATGGGGATCGTTTCGCCCGTCCCCGGCGCCGCGTCGCCCCACGGATAGGTCAGGCCCGCGTGGCTCGTCGCGGTGAAACTGTCGTCCTGGGTCAGCGAGGCGTCCGGCGAGCCGCTGGCCGCCGGGATATGATCCTCATCGCCCCCCGCCGCCACGACGTCAGGCTTCGCCGTCGGCTTCGGCTTCCTCGGCCGCACGTGCTTCGGCGGCGGCGGTGCGTTCGGCGCGCAGTTCTTCGAGCAACGCCTCGCGGTCGCCCTCGAACCGGCTGTCCTCGGGCGCCTTGATCCCGGCCTTCTTCGCGGCCTTGGCGACGAGCGCGTCGAGTTCGCGCTGCGAGCAGAGGCCGAGCGTTACCGGATCCTTGGGCACGATGTTCGCGCTGTTCCAGTGGCTGCGGTCGCGGATCGCGCCGATGGTGTTGCGGGTGGTGCCGATCAGCTTGCCGATCGCGCCGTCGGATACTTCGGGATGGTTCTTCAGGATCCACGCGATGCCGTCGGGCTTGTCCTGGCGCTTGCTGACCGGCGTGTAGCGCGGGCCGCGAGTACGGCGGATCGTATCCTGCGCCTGCACGCTCATCTTGAGCTTGTAATTGGGGTCCTTCTGGCCCTTTTCGATTTCGTCCATCGACAGCTCGTGCGCGCGGACGGGATCGCGGCCGGTATATTTGGTTGCGGCCGTCTCGTCGGCGATCGCCTGCACTTCGAGGATGTGAATGCCGCAATATTCGGCGATCTGGGCGAAGGTCAGACCGGTGTTGTCGACCAGCCAGGCGGCGGTCGCGTGCGGCATCAGCGGGGTCGGATTGGCGTTGGCCATGGCGAAACACTCCAAGCGGAAATAATAAGGGCCGCCCCTCGCGGGGCGGCCGTTCGGCGGCTGATGTAGACCCGTTTGGCCGGTGGAGCAAGCGCGAACGGCGCTTGGGCGCCGGTGCGGCCGCGCCAAAGCGTCGGCGGCGCTTACGGACCGCACTGCCACAGCCCCGCGAAGACGCGCTGCGCGCCGTCGGCGCGGTCGGCGGTCAGCGTCGCCGGGCGCGGCGGCGATTCGCCTCCGCCCGCCGCCGGACCGACAAGCGCGACGCGAAGCTCGAGCCCCTTGGCGAAGAATTTGGTGCCCTTCGCCATCGCATCGAAGCCGCCATTGGCCGATATCGGCTCGACCGTGTCGCCGACCTTGACGATTCCGCGTGACGGCTCCTGCGACGCGACGTCGCCCTGCGCGAGCAGGATCGGCTGTGCGCCCTCTTCATCGGCGAAGCTGCAGGCGAGTTCGCCCTTCAGCTTGGCGCCGCCGACATCAGCTTCGGTCAACGCCGCCAGTTCGATCGGCGAGCCGTCGCCGCCGCGCGTCGGGACGTCGGTCGGCTTGATCGCGGGCGGCGGCATATTGGCCGCCTTGCCATCGGCGGCGACCTCGCCGTCATGGGAAGCGGTCGACGTTTTGTCGGTATCGGCGGGCTGCGAACAGGCGGCGAGGGCAAGCGAAAGAGCGGTGGCTGGAAGAAACAAACTGCGCATATTCATCGGGAGAATTTATCCTTTTGATTGCCCCCCGCTTGGCTAACCGCTGGAAATGGCAAGCTGTTCCCTCGGTTCATCCCACCATGAGCACGATCTTTCCCACATGCGCGCCCGCCTGCATGCGCGTGTGCGCCGCAGCGGCTTCGACGAGAGGGAAGGCCTGATCCATTGCGGGCCTCCACCCGCCGTCGGCAAGGCGAGGCCACAGCGTGCGATGGATTTCGTCGGCAAGCAGCGCCTTGAACTCCGCGCTCCGCGCGCGCAGCGTCGAACCCGTCAGCGTGAGCCGGCGGCGCATCACGTCGGCGATGTCGATTTCGACCTTCATTCCGCGCTGGAAAGCGATCGTCACGTGCCGCCCGTCCTCGGCCAGGCAGGCGAGGTTGCGCGGCAGATAGTCGCCGCCGACCATGTCGAGCACGACGTCGACGCCTTTGCCGCCAGTAAAGTCTTTCACCGCCTCGACATAGTCCGCGCTCGAATAATCGATGGCGAGGTCGGCGCCGAGTGCGGCCGCGGCGGCGCATTTGTCCGCGCTGCCACAGGTCACGACGATCTTGATATCGAACAATTTGCAGAGGCCGATCGCGGTCGTCCCGATCCCGCTGGTGCCGCCATGGACCAAGACCGTCTCGCCCTCGCGAACATAGCCGCGTTCGAAAAGATTATGCCATACCGTGAACACGGTTTCGGGGAGCGCCGCGGCTTCGGCCATCGAAAACCCCCCCGGTACCGGCAGGCAGCTTCCGACTGGTGCGACGCAATATTCGGCATAGCCGCCGCCCGCGACGAGCGCACACACCGCCTGCCCCAAAAGCTCGGGATCGCCGCCCGGACCGACCGCGACGACGGTCCCGGCAATTTCCAGTCCCGGCAAGTCCGATGCACCCGGCGGCGGCGGGTAATAACCCATGCGCTGAAGCACGTCGGGGCGGTTCACGCCGGCCGCGGCGACGCGGATCAGCACCTCGCCGGGTGCCGGCTGCGGCACCGGCCGCACCTCCGGCTGCAAGACTTCGGGCCCGCCCGGCGCGCTGATGGCGATGGCGGTCATGCTCGATGGCAAGCTGGTCACTTCGGAAAATCCCCCACTGGTCCTGTCATTCCCCCACCCCCTGCCTCGCCTTATTGACAGCGCGGCGACACGGGTCAACAGTCGCGCGCCCAAATTGGCATCTGGGACCAAAAGGATACGCCATGGACGATGACGACCTTCCCCGCCGCCGCGACGACGTTCTGACGGCGCTGGTCAAACAGCCGCTCGATCCGCTGTCGGTCGATGAACTCGACGACCGCATCGCCGCGCTTGAAGGCGAAATCGAACGCATCAAGGCGCATCGCGCCGCCGCGACGAGCCAGAAAGCCGCAGCCGAAGCGCTGTTCCGCAAGGGCTGATTATTCGGCCTCGGTGCTGAGCCCGAGTTCGGGGATGCCGATCGAGCGCCGCCCGCCGAAATCGGCGCGCACGACGATCACGCCCTGCTTTTCCATATATTCGACGAGGCGGCGGATGCGGCCGGGCGAGCGGCTGCCATAGGCGCGGCCGAGGATCTCGTCGTCGGGGCAGGGGTCGCCCTCCATCGCGGCGCGCGCGATTTGCAGGAAGGGTGCGAACATGTCGTGCGGCAGCCGGTCGGCAACGGCGAGCGCCTCGCGCCAGCGTGGCTCGGCCGGATCGAAAACGCCCCCCTTGGCGAGCGCGAAGCGGCGGCGGAACCCGGCGAGGTCGAGCGGCACCTTCTTCAGTTTCTGCATCCGGCAACGCACCGAAAAGTCCTGATAGAGGAAGGATTCGGGCTGGAAGGCGCATTCGGGGTCCGACAGCATCTCCTGCAACGTCTCGATCACCACCGCGTCGCTCTGCTCGGCTTCCTCGACCGCTTCCAGGATATCGAGTACCGGCGGCGCATCGGCATCCTCGTGCAGCGCCTCGCTCGCCGCGATGCGCTCCATCACCTCGCTCGCCGCGACCGGCTCGGGCTCGGGCGCAAAGACGCGTGGGACTGCGGGGGCCTCCATCTCGGTGAAGAGCATCGAACGCATGTCCTCGCCGCCCGCTTCCGGCAGCGGCATCAGCCCGTGCGTTCCCATCCGTGTCGAGGTCTGAGTCGACCCGATCCGCACCGCAACCGGCCGCCGCGAGATCGCGGGGCCGAGCCCCAGGAAGTGCCCGCGTTCGAGGTCGCGGATCGTCTCGGCCTGCCGCCGCTCCATGCCAAGCAGGTCGGCGGCGCGCGCCATGTCGATGTCGAGGAAGGTGCGTCCCATCAGGAAATTGCTCGCCTCGGCGGCGACATTCTTCGCGAGCTTTGCGAGCCGTTGCGTCGCGATTGCTCCGGCCAGACCGCGCTTGCGCCCGCGGCACATCAGGTTCGTCATCGCGCCAAGGCTCGCGCGACGGACATTGTCGGCGACGTCGCCAGCGACGCTCGGCGCGAACATCTGCGCCTCGTCGACGACGACCAGCGCAGGGAACCAATGCTCGCGCGGCGCATCGAACAACGCGTTCAGGAAGGCCGCGGCGCAGGTCATCTGCGCTTCGATATCGAGCGATTCGAGGCTGAGGATGATCGACGCGCGATGCTCGCGGATGCGCGCGCCCATCGCCGCGATCTCGCGCTCGTTATAATCGCCGCCGTTGATCACGACGTGGGTATAGGCATCGGCGAGCGTCACAAAATCGCCCTCGGGATCGATCACGATCTGTTGCACCAGCGCGGCGCTTTCCTCGAGGATGCGGCGCAAAAGATGCGACTTGCCCGACCCCGAATTGCCCTGCACGAGCAGGCGCGTCGCGAGCAGTTCCTGCACGTCGATACGCACACCCTGCCCGGTGCTGTCGGTCCCGATGTCGATGCTGGTCTTCACGGGGCCCGCCCTATCGGGGCGCTTGGGCAAAGACAACCGGGCGGGCTTCGGGTGGGCGGATTTTGCCGCGCGACCTTGCCAAGCGGCGCGAACGAGCCGAAAGCGCAGCATGGATTTCGACGACCAGCTTCGCCGCTATTTCGGTACCGCCGACATCGCGGCGATCCACCCCGAGGCGCATGCCGCGGGCACCGAACGCATGCGCGTCGACTTCGGGCTGGAGACGAACCCCGGCCGCCGCTTTGCGCTCTGGGCGCTGATGTACATGCTCGGCGCCGCCCCCGACCTTGATGTTGCGTTCAAGGACGAGGCGGAACGCAACACCGCGCGCGACTTCATGGATATGGTCGACCGGACCGCGGCGGACGACGGCAGCTAACGGCCGATTGTGGACGTCCGCCTTACTTGGGCGACACTATCTGCCAGCAGTTATCGCGAAAGGCTATGCGCTCACGCTTAGGCAGCCAAGCGGCAAAATCCGGCGCGAAAAAATCCCTTATCCGCGCTTCATAGGTGCAATCAAAGACGTCCTTGCCCTGGAGGTTGCAACTAACATTGCGGGTCTCAACCGTCGGTCCGAACTCGACAAAAGCCCGACCGTCCCGGGCATGACTTACATAAGTGGCGGTTGCACGGGTAACTTCGATTGCATGGATGTCACTCGGCTGAGGGGCAACAATTGCGGCAATGAGAAACATCGCGAACATCGGACGACGATATCATCTTGCGATGGCAACTGGAAGTCCGCTCCCCACGCCAAAACCGCTAAAAGCCCGGCCCGACGCCACCGGGGAGGGGCGTGGGCCGGACCCGCGCGGCCGCGCTGTCTCAATCGCCGGCGTCGTCCCACTGAAACACCGCTTCGAGCGGCTTGCCGAAGACGCGCGCGATCCGGAAGGCGACTTCCAGCGAGGGCGAATATTTGCCTTGCTCGATCGCCGCGATCGTTTGCCGCGTGACCCCGACGCGGTCGCCGAGGTCGCCCTGCGTCATCTCGCCCGCAAGGAATCGGAGCGTGCGGATATCGTTGGTGAAGGGCGGCTTAGCCATGCCAGCCCCGCCGGTAGCTCATCAGCACGACGATGCTGTTCACCAGTTCGGCGGCAACGATCGCGAACAGCCCCATATTCGCCAGCGGCACCCCGCTCTCGACGAAGGGCAAGTAGACCCCGACGACCATCATCCCCACCAAGAGGACATAATAGGCCGTTGCCGCGCCGCGGCGACGGATCGCGCGGTCGCGCTCGTCGGCGCGCGCGCGCTCCGACTTCGGCGCCTGCGCCGACAGGATGACGGTGCCGACGATGACGGTGACCGCATGCGCCACGGCGATCGACCCGAACAGCCACAGCATCGGAAACACCTCGCGCCCGGCGGGATGCCCGGAGAGGAGAAGCCCGAAATAGACGCAGTAGGCGGCGACCATGGCGAGGACGTTCAGCCAGGCGGTTTTTTCGCGGAAATTCATCTGGTGGCCTCCGGCATCGGCGATGAGAAGGGCCATGGCTCAATAACCCCGGCGATAGAGATAGAGTTGGGTACCGATCCGCACGATTTCGGCGACGACCAGCGTCGCGATCATGAGGTTGAGCTGCTCGGCCTGCCCGATGCCCCAGAAGATCAGGAAGATGTTGATCCAGATGCCGACGACGAGCGGATAATAGCCGAAATGCGTGCCGCGCATATGTATGTTGCGGTCGCGCTCATCCTCGCGTGCATGGACCTCGCGCGGGCTACGGATCGCGAGGAAGGCCGTCGCAACCGTCATCGCCACGATGATCGCGATAGTCACCGGCACCAGCATGCCGGCGGTCGCCATCACCCCCGCCGGACTTGCAACGATCCGCCACGGGTAAACGAGGAAATACCAGCCGAACGCCAGAATCATCGTCACCAGCGTGACCCAGTGAATCTTTTCCCGAAAGGACATCGTGCAGCTCCATGTCATGTGATTCGAACTCTATGTTGAATATTTTTAACATTGAGTCAATCAAAGATAACATGACCGGGCTTTGCCGCTTTCGCGCCCGATCGTTAGGCGCTAAGCCCCCGCGCCATGTCCACGCTCCCCAAAACGCTCACCCTCGACACCTCGACCAGCCGCGCGAATCCGACGCCGCAGCCGATGAAGCGGCTGACGGTGCCACGCATTCGCCAGCGCAAGGGCGGCGAACCGCTCGTGATGCTGACCGCCTATACGGTCCGTATGGCACAGCTGCTCGATCCGCATTGCGACATGCTGCTCGTCGGCGATTCGCTGGCGCAGGTGATTTACGGCCTGCCGCATACCGTCGGTGTGACGATGGACATGATGGCGCTGCACGGCGCCGCCGTCGTGCGCGGCAGCTATCATGCCGCGGTGATCGTTGACATGCCGTTCGGCAGCTATGAAGGCAGCCCGCAGCAGGCGTTCGACAATGCCGCGCGGCTGCTTAAGGAAACCGGCGCCGCGGCGGTCAAGGTCGAGGGCGGCAAGGTGCTCGCCCCGACGATCGAATTCCTGACCCAGCGCGGTATCCCGGTGATGGGCCATGTCGGGCTGACGCCGCAGGCGGTCAACATTCTCGGCGGCTATGGCGTGCGCGGCAAGAGCGAGGAAGAAGCCCGCTCGATCGTCGAGGATGCCGTCGCGGTGGCGCAGGCGGGCGCCTTTTCGATCGTCATCGAAGGCGTGCTCGAATCGATCGCGATCGAGATCACGAACAAGGTCGATTGCCCGACGATCGGCATCGGCGCTTCGGCAGAGTGCGACGGCCAGGTTCTGGTCACCGACGACATGCTCGGCATGTTCGAGCGCGTCCCCAAATTCGTCAAAAAATATGAGGATATGGCGGGTGTCGTCAGCGGCGCGGTGAAGAACTATGCCGACGAAGTCAGGTCCCGTTCATTCCCGACCGACGATCAGACCTACGCAGGTTGACGGTCGGCGCGCCCGCGCAACAGTGAAACGCTTGGCCTTTTTCGGCGTCGTCGCTAAGGAAGCGACCGGCCCAGCGCCACACTGAGTTTATGGAGGTTTGATTGGCCCTGAGCCCGACGAATGATGCCGCGCTGTTGCAGGAAGTCGACGAAGCCGTCCGCAAGGACCGGCTCGACACGATCATGCAGCGCTATGGCCGCTGGATTATCGGCGCGGTCATCGCCGGCCTGCTTGCGTTCGGCGGCTATCTTTATTGGGGGCATCGTCAGGATCAGGCGCGCGGCGAGCAGGCCGAAGAGCTGGTCGCGGCGTTCGACAAGCTCGGCGCCAACCAGCCCCGCGCCGCCGATGCCGAGCTTCAGAAACTCGTCGATGCCGGCGACCCTGCCTATCGCGCCGCTGCCCAGATGCAGCAGGCGAACATCAAGGCGCAGACGGGCGACCTGAAGGCCGCCGCTGCCTTGATGGCGAAAGTCGCCGCCGACACCAAGCTCGACCCGTCGCTGCGCGACCTCGCGCTGATCCGCCAGACCGCGTTCGAATATGATACGCTGAAACCCGAAGCGGTGATCGCGCGCCTGAAGCCGATGGTCGATGCGAAAGATCCGGCGTCGAGCTGGTTCGCGAGCGCGGCCGAATTGTCGGCGAGCGCGCATTACCAGCTCGGCCAGTTCGACCAGGCCGGCGCGCTGTACGCGCGCATCGCGAAATTGCCGAACGTCGCCAAGTCGCTCCAGTCGCGTTCGGTGCAGATGGCGGGCATGCTGGGCGTCGACGCGGTTTCCGACCGCGCGACCGACAGCGCCAGCGCCGAAAAGACCGCGGCGACCGCCGCCGCGGGGGACCAGAAAGGCAATGCCGCGCCCAAGGCAGCGGCAGCCGAAAAAGTTGAGGACACGAAATAATATGCGGAAAGCGCGTTACGGAATCTATGCGGCATTGCTGGCGCTGCCGCTTGCGGGCTGCGGCGTGTTCAAGGGCGATGGTGGGCCCAAGACGCCGACGATCGGCGATCGCGTGTCGATCCTGTCCAATGACAACAGCATCAAGGTCGACCCGGCAACCGCCGGCATCGCGGTCGTCCTCCCCGAACCCGAGGTCAATACCGCCTGGTCGCAATCGGGCGGGAACGCGTCGAAATCGATGGGCCATCCGGCGCTGGCCGCGACGCGCAGCCAGCTGTGGCAGGCGAGCATCGCGGGCAGCACCAACAAGCAGCGGCTCGCCGCTTCCCCCGTCGTAGCCGACAATCGTCTGTTCGCGGTCGACACCGATGCGGTTGTGTCGGCCTTTTCCGCCGACACCGGCGCGCAGCTGTGGCGGACGCCGATCGGCAGCACCGGCAAGGATTACAAGGATTCGCTGTTCGGCGGCGGCGCCGGGGTCGACGGATCGGTCGTCTATGCGACGAGCGGCGCGGGCGATGTCGCGGCGCTGAACGTCGCCGACGGGTCGGTGATCTGGAAGGTCAAGCCGGCAGGCCCGCTCCGCGGCGCGCCGACGATTGCCTTCGGCGGCGTCTATGTGATCAGCCAGGACAACCAGATTTTTGCGCTCAACGCCGCCAATGGCGCGGTGCTGTGGCAGGCGACGGCGTCGCTCGAACCCGGCAGCGTCTTTGGCGCCGCGTCGCCCGCCGCGGGGCAGGGAACGATCGTTGCCGGTTTCTCGTCGGGCGAGGTCCAGGCCTATCGCTACGAAAACGGACGCGACCTTTGGGAAGATGCGCTGGCGCGCACGTCGATAGCGCTGTCGGTTTCGACGCTCACCGACGTCGATGCCGATCCGGTGGTCGATCGCGGCCGGGTCTTCGCGCTTGGCCAGGGCGGGCGCATGGCGAGCTATGAACTGCTCACCGGACAGCGCAGCTGGGAAATTTCGATCGCGGGCATTTCGACGCCCTATGTCGTCGGCGAGTGGGTCTATGCGATGACCGACGACGGCAAGCTGCTGTGTGTCGCGCGCGGGACCGGCAAGGTGCGCTGGATCCAGCAGCTCGCGCGCTTCCGCGTCGAAACCGAAAAGAAGAAAAAGGATCCGATCCGCTGGACGGGACCGATCCTCGCGGGCGGGCGCCTGATCGCGGTGAACAGCGAGGGGTTTTTGCAGGAATTCTCGCCGACCGACGGTTCGCTGCTCGGATCGACCGATTTCAAGACGTCGCTGTCGCAGCCGCCGATCGTCGCGAACAATATTTTGTACGTCCTCGCGGACGACGGGAAGATCACGGCCTGGCGCTGATACGGCGTCCGGGCCGGGGCGGCCCGGTGTAGGAATAGGGACATGTCGCGATTCGCGACGATTGCCATTGTGGGCCGGCCCAATGTGGGCAAATCGACGCTGTTCAACCGGCTGGTCGGCAAGCGTCTGGCGCTGGTCGACGACCAGCCGGGGGTGACGCGCGACCGACGCGAGGGCGACGGCGAACTGCTCGGCCTGAAATTCACGATCGTCGATACCGCGGGTTTCGAGGATTATGACGCCGCGACCTTGCCCGGCCGGATGCGCGTCCAGACCGAAAAGGCGGTGCGTGAGGCCGACGCCGCTTTGTTCATGATCGACGGCCGCGCCGGCGTGACCCCGCTCGACGAGGAAATCGCGCGCTGGCTGCGCAGCGAGGACACGCCGATCATCCTTCTCGTCAACAAGGCCGAGGGGAAACAGGGCGAAAATGGCCTGATGGAAAGCTATTCGCTCGGCTTCGACAATCCGATCGCGCTCAGCGCGGAGCATGGCGAAGGCGTCGTCGACCTGTTCGATGCACTGCGGCCGATCGTCGAGGGTTTCGACGCCGCCGAGGCTGAGGCATTGCCGCCGATCGAAGGCGAAGAAGATGATGAGGACGCGCCGCTCGGCCCGATGAAGCTGGCGATCGTCGGCCGGCCCAATGCGGGCAAATCGACGCTGATCAACCGCATGATCGGCGAAGACCGGCTGATCACGGGACCCGAGGCGGGGATCACGCGCGATTCGATCCGCGTCGACTGGCAATGGGAAAAGGACGGCGAGGTCCACGAGATCCAGCTGTTCGACACCGCGGGCATGCGCAAGCGCGCCAAGGTGGTCGACAAGCTGGAGAAATTGTCGGTCGCCGACGCGCTCCACGCGGTCGATTTTGCCGAGGTTGTCGTGCTGCTGCTCGATGCGACCAAGGGGCTCGAGGCGCAGGACCTTCGTATCGCCGACAAGGTGCTGCAGGAAGGACGCGCGCTGATCGTCGCGCTCAACAAATGGGATATCGCCGAAGATCCCTCGTCGCTGTTCAACGGCGTGCGCACCGCGCTCGACGACGGGCTGAGCCAGGTCAAGGGGGTGCCCGTGCTCAGCATTTCGGGCGCGACGGGCAAGGGCATCGACACGCTGGTCCGCGTCGCGTTCGAGCAGCGCGAAATCTGGACCAACCGGGTATCGACCGCGCGGCTCAACCGCTGGTTCGAAGGCGCCGTTACGGCGAACCCGCCCCCGGCGCCCGGCGGCAAGCGGATCAAGCTGCGCTATATCACGCAGGCGCGGACGCGGCCGCCGACCTTTGTCGTGTTCGGATCGCGGACGGACGCGCTGCCCGGAAGCTACGAACGCTATCTGGTCAACGGGATGCGCAAGGAACTGGGGTTCCAGGGGGTACCGGTGCGACTCAATTTCCGTAATTCGCGCAATCCCTATGACGAGTGAGCGGGCGGCGCTGGTCGTCGATGCGCGCGGAATGCGCTGTCCCTGGCCCGCGCTGCGGTTGGCGCGGGCGATGCGCGACGCGGCCGAGGTCGTGTTGATTGCCGACGATCCGCAGGCGGGGCGCGAAGTCGCGGCGCTTGCCGCCGAACATGGCTGGCGTCTCGACAGCGACTCCGCGGCCGAGGGGAAGGGGCGCTGGCGCGTTAGCCGCTGACCCAAAATGGATCGCTTTCTTTGCCCGGACGTCCTCACCGTAACGTCTTTTTTACCTGATTTGGGGCATGGACTGCTTGGGACCACGGCCGAATTTGAATACCAAGGGATAAAGCATTGGACGAGATCCTGGTCGATTGGGATGAATTTCGCGCGACGCGGACCCAGTTGGGTGCGGCGTTCGTACGGATTCTCGGCTATTTTCGCGAAGACGGCACCAAGTCGGTAGCGGCGATCGAGGACGCGATGCGCGCCCGCGACGCCCGCGGACTCGTGATGCCCGCGCATACGCTGAAAAGCGAAGCGCGGCAGTTCGGCGGCGAAAAACTCGGTGCGCTCGCCGAGGATATCGAGATGTTCGCGCGCCACTGCGTCGAAAGCCAGATCAGCCCTGAGGAATATCTGCCGCGCGTCGTCGAACTGCGGCGGTTGTTCGAGGAAACGCTGGGCGCGCTCGAGCGCGAGGCCAATCCGCTCGTCCAGCGGCGCCCGGCCGGGTTCGGACGCGCGATCGGTTACTGAGCGGGCAAGGCTTTCCGCATCGGCTGCACCTGTCCGCGCGACAGGCTGCGCCACAACCATTCGAGCGGCCCGTATTGGAAGCGATCAAGCCAGGGTTTCGACCATAGCAGCATCGCGGCCCACATGCCGAAGCAGAACAGATAGAGCGCGGCGCGTCCGACGCTGCCGAACAGCCCCAGCCCATAACCGTAAAAGATCGTCGTCATGACGATCGATGTCGCCAGATAATTGGTAAAGGCCATGCGGCCCGTCGCGGCGAGGCGCGCACGGACGCGCTCGCTCGCGGCGGTCTGGATCAGCATCATGATCAGCGCCGCCCAGCCGACCGTCGCGGCGATGTCGAACGGCGCCGACAGCGACAGCGAGGCGCCGAAGGTCGATATTGCGCTGAACCCGGTAGCATATTGATACCAAGCCAGGCCGACGAGCGGCGGGAGTCCGATCAGGAAGCCGGCCAGTGCCCATTTTCGGTAGCGCGCGGCGTCCCATTCGCCGGTTAGCATCCGCGATTTGAACAGGGCCATGCCGATCAGCATCAGGCCCATCGTTTCCCACAGGAACATCAGCGCCTGGACAAAGGGGTCGGTCGCCCTCGGCCCCAGCTTTTCGGCGACGATGCCATTATAGCTGCCGAGGTGCCGCGCGATTTCTTTAGCGTAACTGGGGGAGTTCGGTCCCATGTCGGCGCTCAGCCGCGCCAGATCGCCCTGCATTTGCGCGGCTGCCTCGGGCGGCAGCTTTCCTGCTTCGGCTGCCGCGAACATCAGCCAGCCCATGCCGAAGAAGCCGATCCCGATGACGAAAAAGACGATCGCCCAGGTCAGGAGCGCCCTCACCGACAGGTTACGGAACGCGAAGAGCAGGACGCCGCACACTGCGTAGAGGAAGAGGATGTCGCCGAACCAGATGAAATAATAATGGATCAGGCCGAAGATGCCGAGCCAGAGCATGCGCGAATAATGCGCACCCGCAGCGCTGCGCCCGCGCGCGGCGGCGCTTTCGATCACCAGCAGGGTGCTGGCGCCGAACAGGATCGAAAACAGGCCGCGCATCTTGGAATCGACGAAAACGAAATTGAAGAACCAGGCCGCGAGATCGAGCTCGCCGACGGGCCCGCCCGCCAGCGGATTGGTATAGGCCGAAAAGGGCAGCGCAAAAGCGACGATGTTCATCGCCAATATGCCCATCACTGCCACGCCGCGGATCGCGTCGAGCGAGACGAGGCGGCTGGGCGGAGCTGGTTGATCTTCACGCATGCCGCTCTCCGTCTGTGTTGCTTCGGTACTACAGCCAGGATGCAATCTGGTCGAGCGGCTTTTTCCGTGTTGCATAGACGGGAACCGTCGCGTCGGTTGCGGGGTGGCCGGTGACGATCAGCATCAACGGCTTTTCGTCCGCGGGGCGTCCGCAAATCTCACGCAGGAATCCCATTGGTGACGGTGTATGGGTCAGGGTCGCGAGCCCCGCGCTGTGGAGCGCGGTGAGCAGCAAGCCGCTGGCGATGCCGACGCTTTCGGTGACATAATAATTTTGCCGCGTGTCGCCGGGTTCGATGCCGCCGCGCCGCTGTCCGAAAACGACGATTAGCCATGGCGCGACGTCGAGGAAGCCCTTGTCCTCGTCGGTTCCGAGCGGCGCCAACGCTTCAAGCCACTCCTGCCCGGCTCGGCTTGCGTAAAACTCGCGTTCCTCCTTTTCGGCGGCAAGGCGGATGCGATGCTTGATGTCGGGCGACGCGATCGCGGCGAAGTGCCAGGGCTGGTGGTTGGCGCCGCTGGGCGCGGTGCCGGCGGCCGCGATCGCAGCCTCGATCACGGCGCGCGGCACCGGGGTGTCGGCAAACATCCGGCACGTTCGCCGCGCCGCGACATGATCGCGAAACGCTTCCGCGGCGGCAATGCGGTCCGCGTCGGGGATCGAGGGCAGGGCGGTGTAGGGGATGGTGGGGTGCGGTTTCATCGTGCCGGTCTATCGTGGATGTGGCGGCCTCGCCAGCTTCCGTTTACCAGCTATTGACATCTATGTCAGTAATGCTATCTGATCATCATCTCCAGATTCGCACGAGAGCAGCCATGACCCCGACGATCTTCTCCCACCCCGACCGCAAAATGCCGACCTTTCGCCCGCTCAAGGCGCTGTCGCATTTCCGCAAGCTGATCAAGGACAAGGAAGACACCGAACAGGTGTTCCACATCTTTGAAAGCCTGCCGCGCAAGGGGTTCATGGACGACGCGCGTGCTTTCGTCGAAAGCGATCTCGGCAAGCGGCTGATGGAAAGCGAACCTTATCTGCCCGACCTGCTCGACGATCATGCATGGATCGATGCGCTGCCCGAGGGGAGCGTTGGCCACGCCTATGTCACCTTCATGCGCCGCGAAGGCCTTTCGGCGGCGGGCCTCGTCGCCGAAAGCGAGAAGATGGGGCGCCCGCAATATGACGACCAGGTGCAATGGTATTCGAACCGGCTGCGCGACACGCACGACCTGTTCCATATCCTGACCGGCTACGGCCGCGACGCGCTGGGCGAACAATGCGTGCTCGGCTTCACCTATGGCCAGACCGGCAATTACGGCAATTTCTTCATCGCCTATGCCGGCGGTTACGAAGTGAAGCGCAGCATCAAGAGCGATGCGCCCGTGTTCGGCGCGATCCGCCAGGGGCAGCGCAACGGCAAGGCGGCGAAGGCGATCATCGAACAGGATATCCGCGCGCTGCTCGCCGAGCCGCTCGAAGCCGCGCGCGCGCGCCTCGGCATTGCCAAGCCGACGCTGTATGAGGAAGCGCATCGCGCGTATCGGAGCCGCGGCATCGATCCGTATAATTTCCTGGCGTCGCAGCAGGCGATGGCCGCTTGAGCTGAAGATCCTCCCCATCGCTTCGCGACAGGGAGGAACTTGTTATAGCTTGGCGATCAGCGCTTGCGCCGCCGCCGGGTTGCGTACTTTCGCCCCCGAAATAAAGAATAGGAAGACGTCGCGGTCGCCCTTGGCCCAATCCTTGGCCCGCGCGCCCCACTGATCGAGCGCCTTGTCGTCATAGCCGGTTTCGACATCCTCCTGGCTGCGCTGCAACCGCGCATAGGTGAAATCGGCGGTCTGCTCGTCGATGCACGGAAATTCGTCGCTGTCGGCATAGACGATTGCCATGTTGCGGTCGCGCAGCATCTCGGCAAATGCCGGATCGCGGAAACTTTCGTTCCGCACTTCGATCGCGTGGCGCAGCTTCAGGCCGTCCTGCGTGTCGGGCAGCAGGTCGAGGAAGCCCGCGAAATCGTCGCGATCGAATTTCTTCGTCGCCATGAACTGCCAGTGGATCGGCCCGAGCCGGTCGCCGAGGCGGGTGAGGCCTTGCGTCAGGAACTTCTCGATCGAGGCGGCGCCGTCTTTCAGCACCTTGCGGTTGGTGCAAAAACGTGACGCCTTGACGCTGAACTTGAAACCGTCGGGAACCGCGGCCGCCCAGCTCGCAAACGTCTCGGGCTTCTGGCTGCTGTAATAGGTGCCGTTGATCTCGATGCCCGTCAGATGCTGGCCGGCATATTCAAGCTCGCGCTTCTGCGGGTGTTTGGGCGGGTAGAAGGTCCCGCGCCAGGGTTCGAAGGTCCAGCCGCCGATGCCGATGTGAATGGTCATTTGGGCCGTCTCCTCGCCTTTTTGTCGTCATCCCGGCGAAGGCCGGGATCTCATCGTTGCGCTATGCCGCACCGGAGAGATTCCGGCCTTCGCCGGAATGACGAGTTGGGGTTGTTACGCCAACGCCGCGTCGGCGCCCATCAGGTTCGGGAAGAATCCTTCATGCGCTTCGCGCAGTTCCGCGAGCGTCACCTGATGGTCGCTGTCGGGCAGCTCGAACACGATGCGGTCCTTGATCGTGCGGCCGACCGGGTCGACCGGCACGTCGGCGCGGCCGGCGGCGTCGAGGAAGTCGGCGAGGCAGGTGTCGCAGACGGTGACGAGGTAAAGGCCCTGGTCCTCGCCGAAGAAACTCTCGGCGACGCCGAAGGGCTGTTCTTCGCTGACCAGCACGCCGATGTTCGACTTCAAGGCCATTTCGGCGAGTGCGACCGCGATGCCGCCGTCGGACACGTCGTGGCAGGCGGTGATCCAGCCGGCGTTGATGGCGGTGCGGATGAAGTCGCCGGTGCGCTTTTCGCAGCGCAGGTTGACCGGCGGCGGCGGGCCTTCCTCGCGGCCGTGGATTTCGCGCAGCCACACCGACTGGCCGAGATGCCCGGCGCGCTCCCCGACGGCCAATACGATGTCGCCGGTGCGCTTGAAGCCGATGCCGACCGCCTTGTTCAGATCCTCGATCACGCCGACGCCGCCGATCGCGGGGGTGGGCAGGATCGCGCTGCCGCCGCCGGTCGCCTTGCTCTCGTTATAGAGGCTGACGTTGCCCGAAACGATCGGATAGTCGAGCGCGCGGCACGCCTGCGCCATCCCGTCGAGGCAGCCGACGATCTGCCCCATGATTTCGGGACGCTGCGGGTTGGCGAAATTGAGGCAGTTGGTGATCGCGAGCGGCGTCGCACCCACCGCGCTGATGTTGCGCCACGTTTCGGCGACCGCCTGCTTGCCGCCCTCGACGGGGTCGGCGTAGCAATAGCGCGGGGTGCAGTCGGTCGACATCGCGAGCGCGCGGTTGGTGCCGTGGATGCGGACGAGCGCGGCGTCGCCGCCGGTCTGCACCGTGTCGGCGCCGACCTGGCTGTCGTACTGCTCCCAGATCCAGCGGCGGCTGGCAATGTCGGGGGTGCCCATCAGCGTCTTGAGGTCTGCAGCGACGTCCGTGGTTTCGGGAACGTTCGTCAGTTCGGCCTGTTTCGGCGTCGGAACGTGCGGGCGGTCATAGAGCGGCGCGTCGTCGGCAAGCGGGGCGAGCGGGATGTCGCAGACGATTTGCCCATGATGTTCGAGCACCATGCGCCCCGTATCGGTGACGGTGCCGATGACCGCGAAATCGAGTTCCCATTTGTGGAAGATCGCCTTCGCAAACTCTTCCTTGCCGGGCTTCAGGACCATCAACATGCGTTCCTGGCTCTCGGACAGCATCATCTCATAGGCGGTCATGCCGGTTTCGCGCTGCGGCACATCGTCCATCTTGAGGTGGAGGCCGACACCGCCCTTTGACGCCATCTCGACTGACGAGCTGGTCAGACCCGCGGCACCCATGTCCTGGATCGCGACGATCGCGTCCGACGCCATCAGTTCGAGGCACGCCTCGATCAGCAATTTTTCGGTGAACGGATCGCCGACCTGCACCGTCGGGCGCTTTTCCTCGGCATCCTCGCCGAAGTCCGCGCTCGCCATCGTCGCGCCATGGATGCCGTCGCGACCGGTTTTCGAGCCGACATAGACGATCGGATTGCCGACGCCCGATGCGGCCGAATAGAAGATCTTATCCTGCTCGGCGACGCCGACGGTCATCGCGTTGACGAGGATGTTGCCGTCATACGCCTTGTGGAAATTGACCTCGCCGCCGACCGTGGGCACGCCGACGCAATTGCCATAGCCGCCGATACCGTGGACGACGCCCGATATGAGATGCTTCATCTTCGGATGGTCCGGGCGGCCGAAACGCAGCGCGTTGAGATTCGCGACCGGGCGCGCGCCCATTGTGAATACGTCGCGGAGGATGCCGCCGACCCCGGTCGCCGCGCCCTGATAGGGTTCGATATACGAGGGGTGGTTGTGGCTCTCCATCTTGAAGATCGCGGCGAGCTTCTTGCCGCCTTCGCCTTCGCCGATGTCGATGACGCCGGCGTTTTCGCCGGGGCCGCAGATCACCCACGGCGCCTCGGTCGGCAGTTTCTTCAAATGGATGCGCGAGCTTTTATAGCTGCAATGCTCGGACCACATGACCGAGAAGATGCCGAGTTCGACGAGGTTCGGCTCGCGCCCGAGCGCCGCGAGGACGCGATCATATTCTTCCGGAGACAGGCCGTGTTCGGCGACGATCTCGGGGGTGATGACGGAGGCGGGCGCGGTTGCTGTCTGAGTCATGGCGCGCCTTTAGCTGTGCGCGCGTAAAACGAACAGACCCCATGATGCGAAAACATCATGGGGTCTGCGGTCGGAGCTGGTTCAGCGCGAAGCGAGCGTGGTCGTCGCGGTCTTGAGCGGCTTGACGTCGCGAAGCGCGAAGCTCACCTGCTGCGAACCGACGGTGCCGCGGACGCGGCGGTCGCCGACGCGGAGCGTGAACGGCTTGCCGGTGCGCTCCTCGACGCCGCTGATCACGCGGGTGTCGCCCACCTTGGTGACGGTATAGCTGTAGGTCGCGCCTTCATGCTCGAAACGCTTGACCGTTTCGTCCTTGGCGAGCGCGGCGGTCGGCGCCAGCGCGAGCAGGCCAAGGGCGGGGAGAATATAGTTTTTCATGGTGCAAGTCCTTGTCGATTGAACAAAACTTGCCTTCGAGCCCCTCTCTTCTTGTGCGGTGCAGCATGGCGGGCGATGCGCGCGCCAGCAATTGCAAAAAACAGAAATGTGATTGCGCGGAGTGAAGCGGGTCAGCCGCCGCGCGGCATCCAGGCAAGCACGAGCCGCGCCGCCGCGCCTGCGGCGAAACCCGTCGCGAGCGTGCCCCAGGCGATGTCAAGCAATGTGACCCTGGTCGACCAGATCTTCATCGTGGCATGGTTGGTGAGATCGTAGGTCATGTAGCAGAAAAAGCCGAACAGGGCGCCCCAAAGCGCCGCGACCTGCCACTTGCCCGCCGTCAGCGCGGGCGCGACCGCGAATATCTGGATGCCGAGAATGTATAGGGCATAAAAGATCAGCGCGGGGGCCGGTCGCCATCCGTCCATCAACAGCGCGCCGATTTCGGGGCGGTAGATTTTGACGACCATGATCCGCAGCCATATCGCATCGAGGATGCCGAAAAGGATCGCAGTCGCGACATAGCCCGCGGCGAATTGCGGCATCATGGCGTTTCTCCGGCCTTTCGAGGACGTCTGTTCGCGCCCGCCCACGCCGCCGTCCCCGCGAGCAGCGCATAGGCAGAGAGCATCGTCGCGGGGATGGCGAGCGAATAGGCGGGCTCTTTCGGGCCGAACCAGTCGATCGCCTGCACGAAGAGGAGCAGCGCGGCGAGTATCCAGAGCCGGCGATTGCCGCCCGGCGCCCCGGTACGGCGGGCATAATAAAGGAAGGCGGCGCCGATCAGCAGCAGTTCGAGCGGCATCGCGACCATCGGGTGGTTCCAGAGCCCGAACCCGAGCTTGGGCGGCGCGCCATAAAGCGTCAAATCGGGGATATGGACGATGAGGTCGATGAACCAGTGCGAGACGACCACGAGCGCGGCGCCGATGGCGGCTTCCTTGCTCCGTGTTACGACCCAGACGATCGTGCCGAATATCTTTGCGAAGATCAACGTGCCGAGCAGGCTGTGCGTATAGGGCATGTGATGCAGGTCCATCGGGTTCATCGCGGTGATCCCGGGAACGATCCGCATCGCCTCGATTCCGGGGACGAGCAGTGCCGCGAAGCCGATATCGACGAGCTGGGCGGCGACGAACAGCGTCCCGAGCCCCGCCGCCTTGGGGCGCGCTGCGGCGACCAGCGCCGGGGCGAAATGGCCGATGAACATGGCGCGACGCTATCGGGCAAAATCACCACGTCAAGCTTGACCGCGAGGGGGCGAAGGGGCCAAAGCAGGGGCCATGACGGATACCCCCGACCCCGCTGCCGCTCCCGACATCGCCTCGCTGTCGTTCGAAGCCGCGATGGGCGAGCTTGAAACGATCGTGCGGCGGCTCGAAAGCGGCGACGTCAGCCTTGAAGAGTCGGTAACGCTTTACGAGCGCGGCCACGCGCTGCGCGGCCATTGCGAAGCGCGGCTGGCGGCGGCGCAGGCGCGGATCGAGCAGGTCAGTCTGGGTGCCGACGGCCGTCCCGCGGGAACCATCCCCTTCGGCGAAGGCTGATCCGCCATGGCGCGCGCCGACGACCAGCTTTCGCGGGGAACCCAGTTGCTGCTCTCGACTCAGGCCGAGGTTATGGCGGGGATCGACCGGCTGTTCGACCAGCTGCTGCCCGTGCCGGCCGACCCGCGCGGGCCGCTCTATGAAGCAATGCGACACGCCGCGATCGCAGGTGGGAAACGGCTGCGTCCGATGCTCGTCCGCGCGGCGGGCGACCTGTTCCATGTCGATCGCGCGCTGACCCTGCGCGTCGGCGCGGCGGTCGAGGCAATGCACGTCTATTCGCTGATCCACGACGACCTGCCGTGCATGGACGATGACGACATGCGCCGCGGCAAGCCGACGGTGCACAAGGCGTTCGACGAGGCGACCGCGGTGCTCGCGGGCGATTCGCTCCACGCACTCGCCTTCGAATGGCTCTGCGACCCGGTGACGAGCGCCGACCCCTTCGTGCGCGGCGAGCTGTGCTGCGAACTTGCACGCGCCGCGGGGCCGGCGGGCATGGCGGGCGGGCAGATGATGGACCTCGCCGCCGAAACGTCCGATTTCGACCTGCCGACGGTGACGCGGCTCCAGCAACTCAAGACCGGCGCGCTGATCGCCTTTTCGGTCGAGGCGGGAGCGATCCTCGCGCGCATCCCGCCCGACGGACGCCGCCCGCTGCGCGGCTATGCGCGCGACATCGGGCTGGCGTTCCAGATCGCCGACGACATCATGGACGTCGAGGGCGACGAGGCGCTCGCGGGCAAGGCGCTGCACAAGGACGAAGCGGCGGGCAAGGCGACGTTCGTGACGCTGATGGGGCTGGAGCGCGCGCGCGAACAGGCGACGTTGCTCGTCGATCAGGCGATCCAGCACCTTGCCGGCTTCGGCGAAGAGGCGGCGCTGCTCCGCGCGATCGCGCGCTATGTCGTGGAAAGGGACCGTTGATGCGGGTGGGGGTTTATCCGGGCACGTTCGATCCGATCACGCTCGGCCATATGGACATCATCCGCCGCGGCGCGAAACTCGTCGACCGGCTTGTCATCGGGGTGACGACGAACATCACCAAATCGCCGATGTTCGACGACGACGAACGCATCGCTATGGTGAAGGCCGAGGTCGCCTCGATCGAGGGCGACATCCGCGTCGTGGGCTTCAATTCGCTGCTGATGGATTTTGCCGAGCGCGAGGGGGCGAGCGTCATCGTCCGCGGGCTGCGCGCCGTCGCCGACTTTGAATATGAATATCAGATGGCGGGGATGAACCAGCAGCTCAACGACCGGATCGAAACGATATTCCTGATGGCCGACGTCGGCCTGCAACCGATCGCTTCGCGTCTGGTCAAGGAAATCGCGATCTTCGGCGGCGACATCCATAAATTCGTGACGCCCGCCGTGTGCGAGGCGGTCACCGCGCGTATCGCCGAACGTGGCCTTCGTCAGGGCGAAGGGTGATACCATCCATTGAGCGTTCAGCTTTTTCCAGCTAGGGCGCGCCGGACGGGGCGCAGTTCCGGAATGTTACACAAAGGCCGATCCAGCATGAAATCTTCCTTCCGCCCCCTGGTATTGATGGCGATGGCATTCGGTCTCGCGGGGGCTGCCGCTGCGCAGGAGGCGCCGCCCGCGCCCGCGCCGAACCCCGAGGCAAGTCAGCCCGCGCCGCCGGTGGAAACGCCCGCTCCCGCTCCGGTCGAAACCCCCGCGCCCGCCGCGGAGGCGACCGACGCGGCGCCCGCGGCAGAGGTGCCCGCGGTCCCGGCGATGACCCCCGACCAATATATCGGCAACCCCGAATATATGCTCAACCTCGACCTTTCGACGGGCGGGCGTGTGGTAATCCAGCTTTATCCCAACGTCGCGCCGAACCATGTCGACCGGATCAAGCAGCTTGCCCGCGCGGGCTTCTATGACGGGATCAAGTTTCACCGCGTGATCGACGGCTTCATGGCGCAGACGGGCGATCCGACGGCGACCGGGCAGGGCGGATCGCAGCTTCCCGACCTCAAGGCCGAATTCAACGCGACGCCGCACCTGCGCGGCACGTTGTCGATGGCGCGCGCCGAGAATGAGGACAGCGCGAACAGCCAGTTCTTCATCATGCTCCAGCCGCGCTTCGCGCTCGACCGGCGTTATACGGCGTTCGGCCGCGTCGTTTCGGGCATGCAATATATCGACGCGATCCATAAGGGCGAGCCGCCCGAAGTGATGTCGCGCATGGTCCAGGTGTCGGTCGCCGCCGACAACAAGCCGATGCCGCCGGCATCGATGCTGGTCGAGGCACAACCCGCGCCGCCGCCCGCTGCCGACGTGAGCGTCGACGAACTCAACGCGCCGATCGCGCAGTAATCGCAGGCAGGCGCGCGAACCCACATGCGCGTCGACGCCTTCGATTTCGATTTGCCGACCGATCGCATCGCGCTGCGTCCGGCGCGCCCGCGCGATGCCGCGCGGATGCTGGTGGTCGATGGCGCGGCCATCGCCGATGCCGGGGTGCGCGACCTGCCGGCGTGGCTCCGCCCCGGCGACTGCCTTGTCTTCAACGATACGCGCGTGATCCCCGCCCAGCTCGAAGGCCGTCGAGGCGTTCGAGATGATGGCGCGCAGAGCGCCCCGGGGGCAAAAATCGGCGCGACGCTGCACAAACGCATCGACTTGCGCCGCTGGCAGGCGTTCATCCGGAACGCCAAGCGGCTGCGCGTCGGCGAAACGGTCGATTTTGGCGAGGGCGTAGCCGCGCTGGCCGAGGAGCGACTGGCCGACGGCAGCTTCATCCTCGCCTTTGCCGGCGACGAGCCCGTCGAACTGTTGCTCGAACGCGCCGGAACCATGCCGCTGCCGCCCTATATCGCGGGCAAGCGGGCGACCGATGAGGACGACCGCCGCGACTATCAGACGATGTTCGCGCGCGAAGACGGCGCGGTCGCGGCGCCGACTGCGGCGCTGCATTTCACGCCGGGCTTGCTCGAGGCGCTCGCGGCGGCGGGAGTTAAGACCGAGACACTGACGCTCCACGTCGGCGCGGGCACCTTCCTGCCGGTAAAGGCCGACGATACCGAAGATCATGTCATGCATGCCGAATGGGGCCGGATCGACGCCGAAACCGCGGCGCGGCTCAACGCGGTCCGGGCAGCGGGCGGACGCGTCCTCGCGGTCGGCACCACCAGCCTGCGCCTGCTCGAAAGCGCCGCGCGCGACGATGGACAGATCGGACCATTCGCGGGCGACACGGCGATCTTCATCACCCCCGGCTATCGTTTCAAGGCGATCGACGGGTTGATGACCAATTTCCACCTGCCGCGTTCGACCTTGTTCATGCTCGTCAGCGCACTGATGGGGCTGGACACGATGCAATCGGCGTACGGGCACGCAATCGCGGAAGGCTACCGCTTCTACAGCTATGGGGACGCCAGTCTGTTGTTGCCGACG
Source organism: Sphingopyxis sp. H115 (assembly GCF_001468465.1). GTDB lineage: Bacteria > Pseudomonadota > Alphaproteobacteria > Sphingomonadales > Sphingomonadaceae > Sphingopyxis. The sequence goes on along the minus strand of NZ_LNSA01000002.1, from coordinate 120,495 downwards.
CGGTAAGCCGGAAGAGCGCGGCTTTCCGGCTTGTCCGGGGGGGCAGGGCGGTGCGCCGGCGCGGGCGGCCGATCCCGGTCCGCTTTAGATTTCGATGATGATCCTGATCTTGTCGAGATCGACCTCGGCCGCCTTGGCGATGTCGTCCTTCGCGCGTGCGATGACGTCGCCCAGGCTTTCGGCTTCTTCGATACCGAGCAATTCGGAAAGCTCGACCCCCAGCAAGACCGCCAGCGTTTCCATCCGGCCGGCTTTGGGCCGCGCCTTGTCCTGTTCCCACGCCGAAATCGACGGTTCGCTGACGCCGAGCTGTTTTGCAATTTGCGACTGGGTCAGCCCCCTCGTCGTCCGCAGCCGCTGCAGCCGGGCACCAAGACTTTCGGCCTTCGGCGGTTCCGACGCGGGCAAGGTGCTCCCCTGTGGTCCGACGACGCTGCGCAGCTGCGCGGCGCTGAGCGTCGCCGACGAGACGGGCGCGTCGAACTGACAGCCATGAATGCGCGCGCTGGTCCAGACGACCTTGGCCCAGGTCGGCCCGGCGTGCGGCAGGCCGATTTCGATCCGGTCGCCGATATCCAGCGCGATTTCGCTTTCGATCAGCAGGCCGGTCGATGAAATATTGTGCACCAACACGGACACATCGCCGCCGCTCGGCTTCGCGCCCTGCAATTGCAGCCGAAGCGTGTGGCGAGCGCTGCGCAGCTTGCCGCGCGAGGCTCCGCTGGTGTCGATATATGCTGGAATCGCCATAGCCTGCCTGATCAGCCCGCTGGCGTTAAGGGCGCGTTACCGCCCACGCAAATGCCGTGCGACCATATGTGCGATCGCGGCGACCGCTGCCGGTTCCTGCCCGCCCAAATTTCCTCGAAATCACAAACGACTCGCCTTGCTCGCCGGGGCCCGGAGGCGTTCGATACAGGCCCGGCCGGTGTTCGATCATGCCTGCCGTGGCGGGAACTTAGCTATTGGCTAAGTCGCCTCAATTCGCTTCGTCGCATACCGATTTCCGGGGGCAGTCCAGCGATTTTGGCACTCATAGCGCCATAAGTTGTTAAGATCGTGAAGTTTATCGACCTTCCGGCCGCCTTAACATTTGATCGTCCACTGTCTCAAACTCGAACAGGCCGTGCGCGCTGCGGCCGGGCCGGGCGAATCCTAAGCGCCCGGGATTGCTTATGTAAATTATTTGTTTATTTTCCCGAAGGGATTTGAACGATTCTTTAGTTCACTGCGGTGGACGACAGGATTGGGCCCGCGACGTGCCTTGGACCAACAAAGGCATGTTTGCGGGATTGGGGGTATTTTTGGCATATATCGATCGTCAGTTCGTGGCGCGATTCTGCGCGGCTGCAGCGCTTATGCTGTTGTCGGCGGGGGCGACCACTGCGAATGCCAAGGACAGCGGCGTTGCGTTCGATGGCGTGTCGCTCAATGTCGTTCTTTCGGGCCATATCACGGCGAAATGTTCGGTCGGCGGCGGCGGCACGGTCAACCTCGGCGAACTGGCCGGTGACAAGCAGGCTACCGCGCGTTTCGACGTCGGGTGCAACGTTCCTTTTGAAATGATTTTCCGGTCGGCTTCGGGCGGGATTGCCCATGCCACGCGACCGCAGGGCGAGGGGCCGTATGTCGGCCTCGTCCCTTATCGGCTGGGCGTGACCGTTCCAGCGCTGTCGCCACTGCCGACGCAACTTCACGCCGATTTCACAAGCAATCAGATGATCGCGGGCGCCGCGCTCAACAGCGGCGACGCCATCGCAGCCGGGGGCGGCGAAATCCGCCTCCAGACAGAAATGACGCAGGGCCGCGATCTGCTGGCCGGCCAATATGTGGATTCGATCACGATCGTCATCAATCCCCGCGTCTGAAAGATGCTGGCTCGTGAAGCCAGTAGGGTCGTTGGTAAGTAAGTGCATGTAAGTAAACGTGAAAGGGAGTAATAAAATGAAGTTTTCGCATCTGATTATCGCCGCTTCGGTTGCCGCTCTGAGCAGCACCGCCGTTTCGGCCCAGACCACCGTTTCGAACGCAACCTACGTCAATCCGGCCAACCCGGGCAACGTCGGCACGGCGAGCTCGTCGGAAACCGCCGACTTCACGATCCAGGGCACCGTCAGCCAGGCTTGCGTCCTGGGCGCCGGCGGCGACCTGAACGACGTGAACTTCGGCACGATCGGCATCTATGCCGATGCGACGAGCACCGTTGAAAACGTGTTCACCTCGGTCGGCCCGGCCAACGGCCACACCCGCACCAACCTCGCGGGTTGCAACACCGCAAACCGCATGACCGTCCGCAAGGGCAATGGTGTCGACGGCCTGCGCAACACCACCAACACCGGTGGTTATGACGGCAACGTGTTCCAGGCGAACATTCCTTACTCGATCGCCGCCCAGTACACGGCGGGTGCCGTCGGCACGATGGTGCCGCAGGCTTCGATCAGCCAGTTCTCGGTCAGCACGACCGAAGACCAGGACTTCAAGGAAAATGCAGCCTGGAAGTCGGGTGCGGCGTTCCGCATCGACATCTCGGATCCGACGAAGGCGCTGGTTGCCGGCACCTATTCGGACACCGTGACGGTTGAACTGGCTGCCATCTAAGGCGCTGGACAATAGATGTCGTGGGGGACTTTATGTCCCCCCGGCATTTGCTTTTTGGGGGACGGGGGATGTGCGGGCGCAGTTCGCACGACAATTCTCCCTCGTGCGAGGGGTAAATGGCAAAATTCCGGCTGACGGGCCTTTTCACGAAACTGCGTCTGGGCGCGGTTCTTCTCGTTCTGGGCATCATCGCGTCGACATCGGCGCTCGCGATGCGGGTTTCGCCGATGGTCTCCGAACTGTCGACATCGGGCAGCGGCGCCGTCGCGCGTATCGAAGTCGGCAATGTCGGCTCGGTTTCGATGCCGTTCGAAACCAAGATCACCCGCATCGATTTCGACGAAGACGGCAAGCTGATCGAAACTCCTGGTGATGAGGATTTCATCACCTTTCCGCCGCAGGGGCTGGTTCCCGTATCGGGCCGGCAGGTCGTCCGCGTCCAGTGGATCGGTCGCCCCGACATCCCGACGTCGCAGGCCTATTATCTGTGGGTCCGCCAGTTGCCGGTCGAAACCAACCCGCAAAAGATCCAGGGCACCGACGCGTCGGTGTCGATCGATATTCTTTACACGATGAAGGCGCTGATCATCGTCGCCCCGCCGGGCGCGAAGCCCGAAGTCGAAGTGGCGTCGCTGGTGCCCGAAATGATCGTACCGCCGACACCCGACATCGACCCGTCGCTGCAGTCGGCCACGCCTGCGGATGCCAAGCCGCCCGAACCGCAGCCCGGTTTGAAGGTCGTCGTCGTGAACAAGGGCAATCGCTATGCCCTGATGAGCGGCGCGAAATGGGTGCTCACCGCGACGACCGCCGATGGCAAGCCGTTCGAACGCACCTACGGCAACGAGGAAGTGGCGCAGCTTGTCGGCGTGGGCTATCTGGCGCCCGCGGGCGGAAAGCGTACTTTCTCGATTCCGACCGGAACGGCGCTCGACCCAGCCAAACCGATGACGATGCGATTTGTCCGGTGAGGGCCTGGGTCCGCGCCGCGGGCAGCGCGATCGCCATCAGCGTCGGGATGTTGAGCGCAGGCCATGCTTCGGCCTCGGGCGTCGTGCAACCTGCTCTGCCAGTCACGAATCTCGCCCAGAGCGCGGTTCCCGCCGCGCCTGAGGCCGTGCGGCGCGCCGACATCAATCCCTATAATCGCGATATCGAGATTACCGCCCCGCTCCAATTCAACCGGCGGATATTGGGCGAACTGCCCGTGCTGCTGACCGCCGATGACCGCTTCGTCGTGGGCACCGAAGGGTTTCTTTCGCTGATCGGTCCGCTGCTGACGTCCGAGGCGCAGGGCGAACTGCGCGCGCTGCTCGGTGACAAGCCGCGCTTCCTGCCCGAAGAGGTCGCGGTGTCGGGGATCCGGCTCGAATATGATCCCGAGCAGCTCGCGGTCCTCGTGCTCAAGATCGCGCCCGAAAAGCGCTCGATCGAAACTCTCTACCAGAACCGCCAGGCGGAAGAGCCCGGCGACCCGCCCGTGCCGTTCAGCGCCTTCATGAACATCAGCACGACGGTCTCGCGCCTTTCGCAGACCGGCAATATCGAAAAGCCGGAGCTGTTCCTGAACGGGGCCGTTCGGTACAATAACCTGGTCCTCGAAGCGGATGCCCAGGCACGCCGCGATTTCTTTACCGACAAATATAAGGTTGAGCGCCGCTACGCGCGGCTGGTTTACGACCAGCCGGAGCAGGCGCGGCGCTGGTTCCTCGGCGATCTCGAGCCCGAGACCCGCGGCCGCCAGAGCTTCCTCAACATGGGCGGGATCGGCGTGGTGCGCCAGCGCCAGCGGTTCGACTCGTTTCGCAACAATGTCCTGTCGGGTGGTCGGCGGCTCGTGTTGCAGGAACAGTCGACCGTGCGCGTCATGCGCAACGGCATCTACCAGCGCGAATTCACGCTCGACCCGGGGCAATATGATATCTCGAACCTGCCGCTCGATACGGGCAGCAACAATATCCAGATCGAGGTCCAGGGCATTTCCGGCGCGCGCGAAACCTTCGACTATCAGGCCTATCTCGATACGATCGACCTCGAACCCGGCGACTACGAATATGGCGCCTATCTCGGCGTCCTCGATGATGGCGGGTTCGGCAATCCCGATTATTCCAGCGGGACGCCCGTTTTCACCGGCTTCTGGCGAAAAGCCTTTTTGAACCGGCCGGCGATCGGTTTTGGTACGCAGCTTTCCGAAGACGTCCAGAACATCACCGGACAGACCCAGTTCCTGCTCGCGAACAGCGGTCGCATCCGCGTCGATGTCGGCGGCAGCCACAGCAAGGACGAGGGAGCGGGTTTCGCCGCGACGGTCGGCTATGACCAGATCATTGGCGGGGCCACCGGCTACGACACGCTGACCGTCGTTCTCGACTATACGTCGCGGAATTATGCGACGGTAAGCTCGATCGAGGGCGTCAATCCGATCTCCTTCAATCTCAGCGCCGCTTATACCAAGCGGTTCTCGCACAAGCTGTTCGCGAGCACCAATGTCTCTTTCCGCAAGAGCCGGAGCCCGCTGTTCGACGATTCCTACAGCATTTCCTCGACCGCCAACTACCGGTTCAACAAGGAATGGACGCTTCAGTTCGGCGCTGAATATGTGAAATCGGGTTTCCCGAACGGGTTCGGCCGCAACAATGGTTTCGGCGTGACGGTCGGGCTGATCTGGCAGCCGAGCTACAATCGCCGTGCCGAGGCGCGCTATAATTCGCTGCGCAACAATGGCAGCGCGCGTTACCAGAAGACCGTCGACAACCGCGCCGGTTCGTTCGGCTATTCGCTGGCGAGCAATTACAACGATGGATCGACCTCGATCGGCGGTCAGCTCGACTATGTCGGCAACCGGTTCGATGCGAACCTCACGCACACGGTCTTCGGCGAAAACTTCGACAATATCGGCGACAATCAGGTCACGACGCTGCGGGTCGGCAGTTCGATCGCCTATGCCGGCGGCCGGGTCGCGGTCGGACGCACGATCAACGACAGCTTCGCGCTCGTCTATCCGCACAAGACGCTGAAGGACCGGCAGGTCATTGTCGGCGACGCGCTGGAGGGCGGCACCTATGTCAGCAAGAGCGGCGCGCTTGGCCCGGCGGTGCAAAATTCGCTGACGTCGTTCCTCAACCAGTCGGTCCGCTATGACGTAATCGACCCGCCGCGCGGCTATGATATCGGGGACGGGGTCAAACGCGTAAGACCGGCTTACAAGAGCGGCTATGTCATCGAGGTCGGAAGCGCCGCATTCGTCAGCGCGATCGGCACGCTGAAGGGTCGCGACGGCCAGCCGCTCAAGCTGGTCAGCGGAATCATGCGGCGCACCGATCGGGCCGATGCGAAGGAAGAACCGTTCTTTACCAATACGGTTGGTCGCTTCGCTATCGCCAAGCTGGAGCCCGGCGCCGAATATAATGTACAGTTCCATTCGGGTGGCCACAGCGGCTTCACGTTCAAGGTACCGGAAGACAATGACGGGCTTTTGGATCTCGGCATTGTCGAACTCGGGCGCAGGGAAGGCCAGTAGCATGACGATATCGCGCAAGACTGGAAGGAGCCGGCTGTTTCTCGGCGCCGCCGCCGTTTGCGTCGGGGCCTTGGTGCCGGCCGCGGCACAGGCGTGCACGCTGTCGGTCGAACCGGTGCAGGACCAGCTGATCATCCGCCATAATCCGCTCGAGGATGGCGCGGCCTTCGGCACGTTGGAGATCAATATCGTCAACCGGGGCGACGGCGAATGTGTCGGCCGGCTGGGCGCATCGCTGCGGGGGGAAACCTTCGGTTTCCGATCCGAGGATGGCGCGGCGCCGATCCCTTACCAGCTTGTCGACGAGAAGGGCAGCAACGACATTACGCCGCGTGCCGGCCGGAACATCCAGGGTATGGGCGGGCGGCTCATCCGGCTGATGCCAGGCGAACGGACGATGGAATTGCTGTCGGTCGCCGCCGCCCCCGATAGCGCGACATCGCAGGGCCGCTATACGCAATCGCTCGACCTGACGGTATCCGGTGACGACGGCATGCTGCTCGGCACCAGGCCGCTGACGCTGGGGATCGACGTCCTGCCCGCCGCCATGATCGGCCTGAAGGGGCAGCTCGCGCGCGCGCGGGGTACCAACTCGGTCGATCTGGGTGAACTGGTCCCGGGAACGAAGGACCTCCCGATCACGCTGTACGTGATCTCGACGGGAGGGTACCGGGTATCGGTCGTCTCGGAAAACCAGGGCCGGCTCAAGCATGAAAATGCCGGATGGTATGTCGACTACCGGTTGCGGATGGGGCGGTTCGACCTCGACCTGACGTCGCCGGCCGGTTTCGAAATCGTCTCGAACCGGGCGCGTTTCGACAATTACCCGGTCAGGATCGAAATCGGCGAAACCGCCGGCAAACGTGCCGGCGGCTATATGGATACGGTGACCTTCACGGTCGCCGCGCTGTAATTCAGATCGGCTGGATCGTCAGCGAAAGCGTCAGCGGCGTTTCCAGCGACACCTCGTCGAAACGATAGGCGATCTGCTGGATGCGCGGGCCATATTCGCGGTGCACTTCCTGTATGCCGAGCGCCGACAGTTCGACGGTGCTGTCGCCATAGAGCAGGCGCGCACGCTCGGTCTGCGCCAGCGGGCGATATTGCGCCGAGACCATATAGCCCGACGCATTGTTGCACCCTTCGGTCACGAGACCCGGCGAATTGCCGAGCGCGTCGGCATAGATGCTGTGATCGACCCAGCACGCCATCGGCACCGTGGCGGTGACTTGAAACGTTCCCATGGCCTGCTGGCTTGCCGCCGCGGCCGGTGTGGACGCGAGCAGGGCCGCAATGCAGCCCAGCTTCGTCACATTCTGTATCGCAGTCGCCATTTCACGAAAGCCCCTACAAGTTCGAGGACCTTCATACCGGGCAAGTAGTTAATGCCCTGTTCTCCCATTCTGGTTAACAATTCATGCCGTAAACGCTGAAATTCGAGGTCACGGTGCGATGGGCGGGGCGTCGATATGCCAATTCCCCGGCCGCTGTTCTGCGGTGATCGCTGTCCCGCTCCGGGACGGCTTATTTACACTATCGCAAGGCATTGCGGGCATAGCGGCCAAAGTGTGGGGATCAGCAAGAGTTTGATTGATGGATGTTCCATCGCAGATGGATTTCGGGGACCGGGGGGATGACAGTGGCGAAGAGGGCCAGCGCGGCTTCTTCGGCATGATCGGCTCACGTATCGGCAAACAGCGCGGCGATGCCGTACCCAACCTGCACACGCGCGAAGCGCTGCTCCTGCTCCAGAATTATGAAGAAAGCGGCCAGGGATGGTTCTGGTCGACCGACGCCAAGGGGCGGCTGACCTATATCACCGATTCGGTCGCGCGGTTGATGGGACGAACGCGCGCCACGCTGCTCGGCACGATGTTCACCGACCTGTTCCTGCCCGCCGACAGCCATGGCGAACGCCAGCGCACCTTGCCCTTCCTGCTCACCCGGCAATCGAAGTTCGAGGAATTGCCGCTGCGCAGCGCGTTCGAAGGCGACGGCCGCTGGTGGGCGATATCGGGGCGGCCCCAGTTCGACGGCGACCGGTTCACCGGCTATCGCGGCAGCGGCACCGATATCACCGCGCAGCGCCGATCGGCCGAGGATGCGTCGCGGCTGGCGCTTTACGATTCGCTGACCGGGCTCGCCAATCGCTTCAATATTTCGAAAAAGCTCGACACGACGCTCGCCGCCTTTTCGCAGCAGCAGCGCGCGTGCGCGATCATGCTGCTCGACCTCGACAGGTTCAAGCAGGTCAACGATACGCTCGGCCACCCGGCGGGCGATGCGCTGCTGAAACAGGTTGCCGAACGCCTGCTCAAGATCGTTGGCGACAAGGAAATGGTCAGCCGGCTCGGCGGCGACGAATTCCAGATCATCCTCCCCGACATCGAGGATCGCGGCAAGCTCGGCGACATGGCGGCCGATATCATCGCCAGCCTGTCGCAGCCCTATTCGGTCGAGGGCAGCCGCTGCATCATCGGCGCGTCGGTGGGCGTGGCGATCGCCCCCTTCGACGGCGTCAGCAGCGACGATCTCGTCCGCAATGCCGACCTCGCGCTCTACGCGGCCAAGGGCAACGGGCGCGGCCGTTTCGCATTCTATTCGAGCGACCTTCACCAGGCAGCCGAACAGCGCCGCGCGCTCGAAGAAGATTTGCGCGACGCGCTGGCCCGCGGCGAGATCGAATTGCGGTACCAGCCGGTCGTCCACGCCAAGTCGAACATCGTGACGGGCGTCGAGGCGCTGGTTCGCTGGACGCATCCCGAACGCGGGCTGATCTCGCCCGCTGTGTTCATCCCGATCGCCGAGGAAGCCAATCTGATCTGGCAGCTTGGCGAATGGGTGCTGCGCAAGGCGTGCGAGGACGCGTCGCGCTGGCCGGGCGACATGCGCGTGGCCGTCAATGTGTCGCCGATCCAGTTCGCCAACGCCGACCTGCCGAAAGTCGTCGCCAACGCGCTCGCCGCGACGGGTCTTGCACCCGACCGGCTCGAACTGGAAATTACCGAAAGTGTGTTCCTCGGCGATTCGGCCGAAACCGGCCGCATGTTCAAGGCGCTGAAAGGGCTGGGCGTCCGTCTCGCCCTCGACGATTTCGGCACCGGCTATTCGTCGCTCGGCTATTTGCAGACGGCGCCGTTCGACAAGATCAAGATCGACCAGAGCTTCGTGCGCGGCGCCACCGAGCCCGAATCGCGCAACAGCGCCATCATCGCCGCGATCGTGGCGCTCGCCGAAGCGCTGGAGATGGAAACGACCGCCGAAGGGATCGAATCGCTCGACCAGCTCGACCTGATCCGCCGGCTCAACGTTAGCCATGTGCAGGGCTATGTTTACAGCAAGCCGGTGGCGAATGCGGAATTGCTCGACCATGCCGAGGCCGGAACATGGACGATCAAGCCCGCCGGTCCAGCGCGCCAGCGCAACGATCGCTTTTCGCTGTTCCGCAAGGTCGGCGCGATCCACGACAACCACCGCTACAATGTCGTGATCCGCAACCTGTCGGCGACGGGGGCCTTTATCGAAGGCATTTTGGACGTGCCCGTCGGCACGCGCTTCGTCATCGATTTCGGCGAGGGGCAACTCGTCACCGCAACCGTCCGCCGGTCGATCAAGCACCAGCAGGGCGTCGAATTCGAACAGACGATGGTCAGCGACGGCAATGGCGGCCTCTGCACGCGGCATCGCGTTTCGCCCTATCTGATCGCGGCGGCGGCGCAGCAGACCGACAGCGCGCTCGCGCTGCCGTCCTTTACGACGACCAGCGACTGGAAAGCCGCCTGACACCGGAACCCGGCGGGCGCTGACCCGTTTTGTCTTCGACCATCACCGGACGGAGACCAACATGAGCCAGACCAAAATCTTTGCGCGGCTGAAGGCCGATCACGACCGCCACCGCGAACTGCTCGACCGCATCGACGCGACCCATGGCGACAGCGACGAGCGACGCGCGCTCTTCGAGACCTTTCGCGTCGAGGTGACCGCGCATGCGGCGTCCGAGGAAATGTCGCTCTATGCGACGATGCTCGCGAACCCGGACCTGCGCGACGAGGCGCAGCACAGCGTCGCCGAGCACAAGGAAATCGAGGATTATCTGACCGAACTTTATGAAATGGACTTTTCCTCGACCGGCTGGCTGACGCGCTTTCGCACGATGAAGGAACGCTATCTCCACCATATCGACGAGGAAGAGGAAGAGATGTTCCCCGAGGCCGAAAAGGGCCTTTCGGAGGCAAAGAAGCGCGAACTCGTCAAGATTTTCGAAAAGGAGAAGCCGAAGGAAAAGGCCAAGGCGGCGGACGAGGAACCATCGAGCGAACACGCAAAGGCCTGAGCGCCCGGCCTCGACTTTCGGCGCGCGTCCCGCCATAGGCGCGCGCCATGACCGACAGATTCGCCTTTTCGATTGCCGCGACCGACGGCGCCGCGCGGACGGGCACGATCCGGATGCGGCGCGGCGAGATTCGCACGCCGGCGTTCATGCCCGTCGGCACCGCGGCGACGGTGAAGGCGATGCGTCCTGCTGAGGTGCGCGCCACGGGCGCCGACATCATCCTCGGCAACACCTATCATCTCATGCTCCGCCCGAGCGCGGAGCGCATGGCCCGGCTTGGCGGGCTGCACGATTTCATGGGCTGGGACCGGCCGATCCTGACCGACAGCGGCGGCTATCAGGTGATGAGCCTGTCGGCGCTTACCAAGCAGAGCGAAGAAGGCGTCGCGTTCAAGAGCCATCTCGACGGCTCGCGGCACATGCTGACCCCCGAACGCTCGATGGAAATCCAGCGGCTGCTCGGCAGCGATATCGTGATGGCGTTCGACGAATGCCCGCCGAACGGCGTCGATGCGAAGCGCGCCGAGGCCAGCATGGAACGCTCGATGCGCTGGGCCGCGCGCAGCCGGGCCGGGTTCGATGCCGGCGAGGAGCATGCGGCGCGGTCGGCGCTGTTCGGCATCCAGCAGGGCTCGCTCGACGAGACATTGCGCGCGCGTTCGGCGGCGGCGCTGACCGACATCGGTTTCGATGGCTATGCGATCGGCGGGCTCGCCGTGGGCGAGGGGCAGGAAGCGATGTTCGGCGTCCTCGATTATGCGCCGGGCCAGCTTCCCGCCGACAGGCCGCGCTACCTGATGGGGGTCGGCAAGCCCGACGACCTGGTCGGCGCCGTCGCGCGTGGGGTCGATATGTTCGATTGCGTGCTGCCGACGCGGTCGGGGCGCAACGGCCAGGCCTTTACCCGGGACGGGCCGATCAATATCCGCAACGCGAAATTCGCCGAAGATCGCGAACCGCTCGACCCGTCGTGCGGCTGCCCGGTGTGCACGACCTGGTCGCGCGCCTATCTTCATCATCTCGTCCGCTCGAACGAAATACTCGGCGCGATGCTGATGACGCAGCACAACCTGCATTTCTATCAGGATTTGATGCAGGGTATGCGCGAAGCGATCGTCGCTGGGACCTTCGCCTCGTTCCAGGGCGATTTCGACGCGCGCTACCGGCGCTGATTCAATCGAGCTTGCTCAGCAGGTCGAGCAGCGATTGGGGAATTGTCTCGTCGACGGTCGATTCATAGGCGCGGCGCAAGGCACCGTTGACATCCTGCCCCTTGGCGGATGGCTTCTTTTCCAAGGTCTTTCCCGAATTTTCACCGTGCGGCGAACCGGTTTTCGACGACATTATAGGGGCATCCGCTGGGACATGGGGCCTTTTGCTAACCGCGCATGAACCAAAGAGCAATGGCGCGTTTGGTTCTTTCCCATGAAACCAATTTGCGGCTAAATCGTTCCCTAAGGTCGAAATATATCGGAATGGTGGGCTGGGGGGCAAAAAGACCTGTCCCTTTTCCGGACGGTCACCGCCGATTTCGACGCTAATCAGGAGGTAGAATATGTCATTGGGTCAGTCGGTTGCACCGCATCTTCCCTATCTGCGGCGCTATGGCCGGTCCATTTCCGGGAGCCAGAAAAATGGCGATGCGCTGGTCGCTCGCCTGCTCGAAACGCTTGTCGTCAATCCGGGCGCGGTCGATGCGGCCGGCGATCTGCGCATCCAGCTTTACCGGATGGTGCACGACAATTTCGGGCTGATGGCCGAACAGACGGGCGCCGGCGAGGAAATCGCGCACAGCGACATCGCCATTGCCGACGCGCGGCTTCGCCGCATTCCGTCGCTGGCGCGGCAGGCGCTGCTGCTCACAGCGGTCGAAGGTTTCAGCTTCGAGGATACGGGGCGGATCATCGGGCGCGATGCCGAAGCGGTGCGCGCCCTGATCGACGAAGCGACCGACGAGATCGACCGCCAGACGCGCGCGCGCATCCTGATCATCGAGGACGAGCCGATCATCGCGATGGATATCGAAATGATCGTCCGCGACCTCGGCCACGATGTCGTCGCCGTCGCGACGACGCATCGCGAGGCGGTCGACGAAGCGCAGAAGCACCAGCCGGGCCTCGTGCTCGCCGACATCCAGCTTGCCGACAACAGCTCGGGGATCGAGGCGGTGCAGGAAATCCTCACCGATCTCAAGGTGCCGGTCATCTTCATCACCGCCTTTCCCGAACGGCTGCTCACCGGCGACCGGCCCGAGCCGGCCTTCCTGCTCACCAAGCCGTACCAGCCCGCGACGCTCCGCGCGGCCATCTCGCAGGTGCTGTTCTTCGACGAATCGACGATCCCGGCCTGAATATCGGGCGAGGGGTTGATACCGCAGGGGTGGCGGGCGATAGCGGCGGTCGATGACCGCACCAGACGCTTTCGCGCGCCAGTCCGCGCTTGACCGGCTCACCGCCCATGCGCCTTTCCTCGCGCGGCTCGCCGAGCTCAACCCCGACGATGTGACGCGTTTCCTTGCCGACGGAACCGACGCGGCACTGGCCGACGTCGCACCACCGCCCGTCGACGACGATATCATGCGGTCGCTGCGCCTTTGGCGCGGCCGGATGGCGCTGCTGCTCGCGCTCGGCGACCTGTCGGGCGAACATGATGTCCGGGCGACGACGCGGCTGCTTTCGGACTTTGCCGATCGGGCGTGCGACTCCGCGCTCGCCGCCGCCTTTGCCGAGCGCGTGCCCGGCGAGGAACCGCGCGGCCTGTCGGTGATCGCGCTCGGCAAGCTCGGCAGCCACGAACTCAATTATTCGTCCGACATCGACCCGATCCTGATCTTCAACCCCGACACGCTGCCGCGCCGTTCGCGCGACGATCCGGGCGAGGCGGCGGTACGGATCGCGCGGCGGATGACCGAGATTTTGTCGGCGCGCACCGGCGACGGGCATGTGCTGCGCGTCGACCTGCGCCTGCGTCCGCATCCCGAGGTGACGCCGATCGTGCTGCCCGAAAGCGCGGCGATATCCTATTATGAGTCCGAGGCGCTGGCATGGGAACAGGCCGCCTTCATCCGCAGCCGCGCGTCGGCGGGCGACCGCGCGCTCGGCGAAGATTTCCTTGCGGCGATCCAGCCCTTCATCTGGCGCCGCAGCCTCGATTTCCGGCAACTCAAGGAAATTGGCGCGATGAGCGACCGGATCCGCGATCATTTCGCGCAGGGGCAGGCGTTCGGGCCGGGGTTTGACCTGAAACGCGGGCGTGGCGGCATCCGCGAGATCGAGTTTTTCGCGCAGGTCCACCAGCTCATCTATGGCGGGCGCGATCCGTCGCTGCGCGTTCCCGCGACGGTCGATGCGCTCGCGGCGTTGGCTGCGGTCGGGCGGATCGAGCCCGATGTCGCGACGCGGCTTTCGGGCCATTATGCGACGCTCCGCCGGATCGAACACCGGCTTCAGATGATCGAGGACCAGCAGACGCATTGCCTGCCCACCCAGGAAGCGGCGCTCGATTGCGTCGCGCGGCTCGATGGCGAAACCGACGGTGCGGCGCTGCTCGCGATGCTCGAACCCGTCGCCGCCGACGTCGGTGCCTGTTACGACCGGCTCGTCGCCGAGCGCGCGGTGACGACCGGCCTGCCCCGCGACGAGGGCGGCCTTGCGACACATCTGGTGGCGGCGGGCTTCGACCCGCCCGACGCCGCGCTGCGCACCATCGCCGAATGGCGCGGCGGCAAGCTGCGCGCGCTGCGCAGCCCGGCGGCCCTCGACGCGCTCGAAACCGTGCTGCCCGAACTGGTGAGGGCGCTCGGCGCGGCGCCCGATCCGCAAGCGGCGCTGACGCGCTTCGACAAGCTGGTGGCGGGCCTGCCGAGCGCGGTGGGTTTTTTCCACCTGCTCGCCGCGCAGCCCGAGCTGGCGAAGATCGCGACGCGCACGCTTTCGCTCGCGCCGACGCTTGCCGATGCGCTTGGCGCGCGCGTCGAACTGATCGAGGGCCTGATCGACAAGCGCGCGTTCGAAGCGCCTGCGGCCAAGGCCGAACTGCTTGCCGAGTGGGAGGCCGGGCTTGCCGGGCTCGACTATGAGCGCCTGCTCGACCGTGTGCGCGACCGCGTCGGCGAACGGCGTTTCGCTTATGGCGTACAACTGATCGCCGGGGCGACCGATCCGCTCGCGATCGCGTGCGGCTATTCCGAACTGGCCGAGGCGGCGTTGCAATTGCTGGCCGACGCGACGGTCGCCGAATTTGTCGAGGCGCATGGACGGATCGCGGACAGCGAATTGGTGGTGCTCGCGCTGGGGCGGCTCGGGGGGAGGGCGCTGACGCATGCGTCGGACCTCGACCTCATCTATCTGTTCACCGGCGACCATCTCGCCGAATCCGACGGACCGCGGCCGCTCGGCGCGACGACCTATTACAACCGGCTCGCGCAGCGCGTGACCGCGGCGATGTCGGTGCCGACCGCGGCGGGCAAGCTCTACGATGTTGACACGCGCCTCAGGCCCCAGGGCGCGCAGGGGCCGTTGGTGGTCACGCTCGACAGCTTCGAACGCTATCAGCGCGAAGAGGCGTGGACGTGGGAGCATATGGCGCTCCTCCGCGCGCGGCCGGTCTATGGCTCCGATGCCGCAAAGGCGGCAGTGCAGACGGTCATCGGCGACCTGCTCGCCATCCCGCGCGATGCGGGGAGGATTGCCGCCGATGCCGCCGGAATGCGCGACAAGATCGCCGCACACAAGCCGGCGAAGGGCGCGCTCGATATCAAGGGCGGACCGGGCGGGCTCGTCGATCTGGAATTCGCGATGCAGGTGACGCAGCTTGTGAGCGGCCGGTGCCACGATCCGAATATTGCGGCGGCGCTGGCGTGCCTCAAGGCCGCCGGGCTGGCGCCCGCCGCGGTGTGCGACGCGCACGGCCTGCTTGCGCGCATGCTCGTCATGCTGCGCCTCACCGCGCCCGAGGGCGAGCCGCCGACGGCGGCGGCGCGGCAGTTGGTGGCAAGCCAGTGCGGCGAGCCCGGCTGGCCGCAGATGCTTGCCGCGCACGACGCAGCGCGGCAGGAGATCGCAAATTGGTGGGCCTCGATTCGCCCCGCACAGCAGGAGACAAAGCCGTGACACTCGCCATCGGAGACGCCATTCCCCCGGTCAAGCTGCTCGACGCCGACGGCGCGGCGATCGATCTTGCCGCGATGAAGGGCGCGCCGCTTATCGTCTATTTCTATCCAAAGGCCGATACGCCGGGCTGCACGACCGAGGCGCAGGACTTCACTCGCCTCGCCCCCGAATTCGCGCATCTGGAGGCGCAGGTGCTCGCGGTGTCGCGCGACGCGCCGGCAAAACTCTGCAAGTTCCGCGACAAATATGGGCTCACCGTCCGCCTCGCGTCGGACGAGGATGGCGCGGTGTGCGAGGCATTTGGGACGTGGGTCGAAAAGCAGAATTACGGCCGCACCTACATGGGGATCGAACGGTCCACTTTCCTCTTCGGCCGCGACGGCAAGCTGGCGAAAGAGTGGCGAAAGGTGCGGGTGAAAGGCCATGCCGACGCCGTGCTGGAGGCCGCAAAGGCGCTTTGACATGCCGACGCTGGGCGAAGCCGCGCGTGCGGTCCTGCTGACCGCGGATCCGCACGATAAACGCCGCGCGGCGCGCCGTCTCGCGCGGGCGTGGCGGCGCGGCGAGCTCGAACATCGCTGCGACGTTCCGATGCCAGGCCAGCCCGCGTGGCCCGCGCGGCCCGAACTGCTCACGCCCAGCCAGATGCCGCGTCGCCGCAAGGGCGGGTCGGACCGGGGCCGCATCGCCATGCTCCACGCGCTCGCGCATATCGAGTTCGTCGCGATCGACCTAGCGGTCGATCTGGTCGGCCGGTTCGGCGGCGAGTTTCCGCGCGGCTTCGTCGACGACTGGATCGGCGTTGCGGCCGACGAGGCGATGCATTTCGCGCTGCTCGACCGGCGGCTGCGCCAGATCGGCAGCTTCTATGGCGATCTGCCCGCGCATGCGGGGTTGTGGGAAGCGGCGCAGCTCACCGCCGACGACGCGCTCGCGCGCCTTGCGATCGTCCCGATGGTGCTCGAAGCGCGCGGCCTCGACGTGACGCCGATGACCGTCGAGCGCTTCCGGGGTGCCGGCGACGAAGCTTCTGCGAAGATTTTATCGCGCATTTACAACGACGAAATCCGTCATGTGAGCGCGGGCACAGACTGGTTCCGGCAAAAGTGCGACGAAAGGGGATTCAACGTCGTCGAAACGTGGCAGGCGCTCGTAAAATCGCGATTTCGCGGCAGTTTGAAGCCGCCATTCAACGACTCGGCGCGTGAGCGTGCCGGTTTAACGCAAGAATTCTACGCTGTTATTGCTTCGTAAGGATTGGAACAGCACACAGGCTTCCGCGGGGGATGAGCAATCATCCAAACCAAGAAACACCGGCGCCAAGGCCCGTTTATGGACTTTGGCGACATGGCAAACGCGGGGTCGTCGTTTTGATTAACACTCTTCTGGCGCAGAAGTTGCACCAAGTCGCAATTCTTTGCGTAGCAGCAAGTTTCGGATTGGCCGCTCCGGCCGTCCACGCCGTCGAAACCAGCGCCGATGCCGGCATCATCGTTCCCGACGAGCCCGATGACGACAGCTTTACCGCTGGCGTGCCCTCGGCCAGCGAAGACAGCGAAGCACGCGCGATCTTCCAGGCGTGGAAGCGTCTCGATACCGGCCTGACGGCGTCGATCGGGGTTTCGGTTCCGTCGCGTCGCCCGATCGAAAAAATGTCGCTCTCGTCCTCCTATGGCATGCGCGTCCACCCGGTCACCGGCAAGGTCGCACGCCACAATGGCATCGATATTCCGGCGCCGCACGGCACCCCGATCTACGCAACCGCCGACGGCATCGTCGGCCGCGCCCAGCGCCTCGGCGGCTATGGCAATTATGTCGAAGTCGAACATGGCAACGCGATCCAGACGCGCTACGGCCATATGTCGTCCTACATCGTGCGCCCCGGGCAACAGGTGAAAAAGGGCGACATCCTCGGCTATGTCGGTTCGACCGGCCGTTCGACCGGCAACCACCTCCATTATGAAGTCCGCATCGAAGGCGCCCCGGTCAATCCGATGCCTTTCGTTCGCTCGGATCAGATGGCGATCGCCGCGATCACCGGCAAGAATGTCGCGATGGGCGGCCCCGAATAAGAATTAACCAGGCTTTCCTGGGTCGGAGAGGAGGGCGCTCCACGGCTGATGCCGGGGCGCCCTTTTCTTTTGCAACCGACGCCCTATCTTGACGCCATGGCCACGCAGCTTTCCGATATCACCCTGTCGCCCGCCGCCGCGGCGCGCGTCCGCTGGATCGCCGACCGCAAGGGCGAGGCCGACGCAGCGTTGCGCCTCGCGGTCGATGGCGGCGGCTGTTCGGGCTTCACCTATCGCTTTGGCCTCGCCGACAGCATCGACGCCGACGACATCGTCAGCGAAACCGACGGTGTGAAGCTCGTCGTCGATCCGGTCAGCATCGACCTGGTGCGCGGCTGCATCGTCGATTTCGTCGATTCGCTCGGCGGCTCGTCGTTCAAGGTCGAAAATCCCAACGCCGCCTCGGGTTGCGGCTGCGGGTCCAGCTTCTCGATCTGACGCCTTTCCCCGCCGCCTGCTTGCTGGCATAGCTGCGGCCATGAAAATCGCGACCTTCAATATTAACGGGATCAAGGCCCGCTTGCCGCGCCTCGTCGAATGGCTCGAAGAAACGCAGCCCGATATCGCCTGCCTGCAGGAATTGAAATCGAGCGACGAAACGATGCCGACGAAGGAGATCGAGGCGGCGGGTTACGGCTTCCTCTATCACGGGCAAAAGGGCTTCAACGGCGTCGCGATCCTCGCCAAGGGCACGCAGCCGGTCGAAACGCAGCGCGGGCTGGCGGGCGAGGACGAGGATGAGCAGTCGCGTTATCTCGAGGCCGACGTCCACGGCCTGCGCGTCGGTTGCATCTACCTGCCCAACGGCAATCCCCAACCCGGCCCCAAATTCGATTACAAGCTGCGCTGGATGGCGCGGCTGCGCGAGCGCGCGAAAGTTCTTCTCGCTTCCGAAATTCCGACCATCCTGACCGGCGACTACAATGTCATCCCGCACGACGACGATGTGTGGGACCCGCGCGCGATGTCGACCGACGCGCTGATGCAGCCCGATTCGCGCGATGCGTGGTTCCGCCTGCTCGGCGACGGCTGGACCGACGCGATCCGCAGCCGTCATCCGGCGGGCGGTGTGTGGACCTTCTGGGACTATCAGGCGGGCGGGTGGCAGCGCGACCATGGCTTTCGCATCGACCATCTGCTCTTGAGCCCCGCGCTCGCCGACCGGCTGGTCGATGCCGGCGTCGACAAGGATCACCGCGGGCGCGAGAAGGCGAGCGACCATGCGCCGACCTGGGCGGTTTTGTCGTAGATTTTTCCACTGACGTGGAAGAGCGGCACCGGCCCGCTCCCCCACCCGGCCTCCCCGACGATAGTGGTCTATGGGAGGCCGGGTGGGGGAGCGGGCCGGTGCCGCTCTGCTTCGGCCGCGCCGAAGCGACCCTCACGCGTCGGGATACAGGGTCGTCATCACCCGCTTGGGATCGAGCGCATAATGATGCGCGACCGCCCCCGCGATTACGCTTTCGAGACTGCGTGTCGGCTTGAGGTCGCGGCCTTCGTATCGCGCGGCGGTCGCCAGCCCCGGCCAATCCGCCGAGACCTTGCCGCCTGCCGCCAGCCTGCCGCCCAGTAGCATCGCCGTCGATGCGGTGCCATGGTCGGTGCCGCCGGTGCCGTTGACCTCGACCGTGCGGCCGAATTCGGTCGCGACGATCACGAGCGTCTCGTTCCACGCCGGACCGAGCCCCGTCTGCAACGCGCCGATCAGCTGGTCGAGCCCGCGCAGCTGCGCGGCAAGCCGCCCGCGCTGGCCGCTGTGCGTGTCCCAGCCGCCGGTTTCGACCATCATCACGCGCGCGCCATCGGCGGGCATCATCAGCGACGCGGCGAGCTTGCCGAGGTCGGCGCCGTTGCGGCCATTGTTGCCGCCGATGTCGCTCGCCAGTTCCTGCGTCCTGACCGCGCTGTCCCACAAGGGATGGAGCAGCGGGTCGTTCGCATACATGGCGGTCAGCCGCGCGATCAAGTCGGCGTCGGCCTGCGGCAGGCGGCTCGGCGCATAGGTGCCGACCTGCACCGACCCGCGCAGCGCGAGCGGGACGGCGGGTGCGATGGCGATCGCATCGCGCTCGGCGGCGGGCAGCAGGGTCAGCAGCCGCCCGACCCAGCCGTCGTCGCGGCCATAGGGCCGCGCCCCGCCGCCTTCGAGCATATTCTGTCCGTCGAAATGCGACCGGTCGCGATAGGCCGTTGCGACCGCGTGCGCGAAATGTGCCTGCTTGCCGGTGTAAAGGCTCGCGGTCTGCGCAAGCGACGGGTGCAAGGTAAACAGGGCGTCGAGCTTCACGCCGCCCGCGCTTTCGTCGGCCAGCGCGCGGCGCGCGGCGGCAAAGGCCGGGTCGCCCGTCGGCGCAACGGTGGCGAGCCCGTCGGCGGCGCCGCGCTGGATGACGAAGACGAGGCGCTTCGGCGTGCCCGCGGCGGCATAGGCAAAGCGGGGCAGCGCGCCCGCGGCGGCGACGGTGATGCCCGACAGGATGATGGAACGGCGCGAGAGGATCATCGTCTATCTCCGCAAAAAAGCCGGGCTCGCGAACAGCATCGCGATACCCTGTCCGGGGCTGTCGGCGCGCGAGATCGCCTGTGCCGTTTCGGGGGTGAGTGCGTCGGCGAGGACGAGCGGCGCCAGCACGCGCGCATCGGCGCGGTCGCCGATCCGCCCCGCGATGCGGCTCGCCAGTTCGACGCGCTGCATCAGCGCCGCCGATCCGGCCCAGGTCGCGACCATGTCGTCATAGCCCTTGGGCGATCCGGGGCGCCACACCGGCTGGCCGAGCTGGGCAAACATCGCGGCGATATTCTGGCGCTCGCCAAGCCCCGGCGCTTTCAGGGCGCGCAGCATCGACACCGTCCAGTCCCATGGCGATTTGAACATCGCGGGTTCGGCCGCCCAGGGCTCGGGTGAGGCGATGAGCGTGCGATAGAGCGAGGGCAAGTCGCCGCCGGTGCGTTCGAAATCCTGCGCCAGCCGGCCGACGAGCGGCGCGGGCGGTTCGTCGCCGGTGAAGTGGCGCGCAAGCTTGGTCGCGACATGGCGCGCGGTCGCGGGATGGACGGCCAGATCGCGCAGCACCTCCTCGGCCTGTTTCGCCCCGGGCTGGCCGTAACTCTTGCCCAGGATCGTCTGCGCCCCCGGCTGGTGGAGCCGGTCGACGAAGACGGTCTCGCCCGGTCGTGCGTTGGCCGGCATCAGCCGCTGTCCTGCCCCCCGCCCGAGCCCGGCGACGGTCAGCCCCGTCAGCGCCTTGGCGAAATTCGTGACATCGGCCTGCGTATAGCCGGCGCGCACGCCGAGCGTATGCAGCTCCATGATTTCGCGCGCCAGATTCTCGTTGAGCCCCGGTGCCTGCCGTTTGCCGCGGTTCCGCACGCGCGTCGCAAAGACGCTGTCGGGTCCGAAGCTTTGCGCCTGGTCGAGGAACAGCAGCATCGCGGGATGATGGACCGCAGCGACCAGCAGGTCGGAAAATTTGCCCATGATATGCGGGCGGATTGCCTCATTCTCGTAATTGCCGGCGAAGCCCACGACCGTCTGCTTGTCGGCCGAGATCGCGAAATGATTGGCCCAGAAATGAACGAGGCGCTCGGCGAAGGGCGTCGGCGTCGCGACCGCCGCGGCAAGGCGCGCGCTCGCGGCCTCGCCGTAATGGCGGCGGAACCCCGCGCGCGCCATGCGGCGCATCGCTTCGGCCGCGTCGCCGCCGTCGTCGCCCATTTGCGCATTTGTCGCGTCGCGGCGCATTGCCTGCCGCTCGTCGCGATATTCGGCATAGGCGATGGCGATCGCCTCGCGCCCCGCCAGCCCCGCGATCGCCGCGGGCGCGGGGTCATAGTCGCCGATCTGGCGGGTCAGCCAGTCTTTCGGGTCGTCCACCGCCGGATCGTCGAAACGGCGGCCGAGCCCGAAACGGTTGGCGGCAAGATACTGGACTGCCATGACAAACCTTTCCGTGCCCCCAAACGCACGATGACGGCCATTTGTCGCAAAGCTGTCCCAGCGATCAGAGCGATTTGTCGTAAATCTGGTACACCCGGTTGACCTTCGCCTCGATCGCCTCGGCGACGGCATTCATTCCCTGATTGTCGTCGAGCACCCAGCCGATGTCGCCTTGTTTGGCGTCATAGTCACGCACCGCGTCGCGGCGGATGAACTCGATCATCATGAACGCCAGCGTGCTGGCCATGCGGCTGTTCTGCAGCTTTTTTGCGACGCCCATCAACGGAACGCGCAGGATGCGGCTCTTGGGTTTGCGCAGCCACCACAGCAATCGCGCCCAGTTGAAGGGCAGCAGCGAGCCATCCATGTCGATCAGCAGCTGGTTGATGTTGGGCAGCACGATCATGAACGCGACCGGTTCGCCATCGAGTTCGGCGACACGGATCAGATCCTCGAACACGATGTCCTTCAGCTTCTTGCCGACATAGGCGATTTCGCTGTCGGTCAGCGGTACGAAGCCCCAATTGTCCGACCAGGCGTCGTTGAGCAGCCCCATGATCAGCGTCGCTTCGGCGTCGAAGCGGCGCTTGTCGACCTTGCGGATACGGATCCGCGCGTTCTTCTCACCCGCCGCGACGATGCGGTTGACCAGCGGCGGAAAGCCGTCGGCAATGGCGACCGAATAGTTCAGAAGCTGCTTGGCGGGGGCATAGCCCGCGCCCTCGATCCAGCCGCGATAGAGCGGACTGTTGTGGCCGAGCATGATCGTCGGCGGCGTATCGAACCCCTCGATCAAGAGGCCGGGCTCGTCCCAGATCGAAATCGACAGCGGCCCCAGCGCGCGCGTCATGCCCCGCGTCCGCAGCCAGTCTTCGGCGGCGACGAGCAGCGCCTGCGCGCTCGCTTCGTCCTCGGCTTCGAGCAGCCCCCAGTTGCCGGTGCCCGGCCCCATGCCCTGTTCGGCCGGCTGCGCGAGCGCGAGTTCGTCGATATGCGCCGAGATGCGCCCGGTCGTGCGGCCATCGCGGCGCGCGAGGAAATATTGCGCCTTGCCATGTTCAAACCATGGATTCTTGCCGGGCGTGAGCAGGCCGTACACTTCGCCCTTCAGCGGCGGGACCCACGCCGGATCGCCGCGATTGAGCCGATAGGCGAGTTCGACAAATTCGCGCAGATCGGCCTTGTCCTTGACCGGGACGATCGTGATCGGGCCTTCGTTATGCGCGCTCATACTGGTTTCCTGAAATGCCAACCCTACATGGATGGCGACGCATTAGGGCATAGATAGGGCGCTGGCGACCCGCATTCGGCCATTTTGCTGCCACGAAACTATGGTTCTGGACTCGCTATGACGACGATCAATCCCCCCGCCGATCGGGTCGCGACTCCCTTCGCGCCGTCGGCCCCAAAGACGCCCAAATCCGCGATTGCGGACGATATGGCGATGATCCGCGCGGCGTCGGAGCTGACGCGCGATCTCGTGCAGCCGTCGGCGCGCATCTATTGGACCGACATGCTGGCGTCGGCCTTCATCGGCTATGCCGGCATCGCGGCGGCGATTTTTGCGCCGTCGACGCTATGGATGCTCGTCGCCGCGGCGATTTCGGTCGTTGCGCTCTACCGCGCGGGCAGCTTCATCCACGAACTCACGCATATTCGCAAGAATGCGCTGCCGGGCTTCCGCCTTGGCTGGAACATCCTCGTCGGCGTGCCGATGCTGATCCCCTCTTTCATGTATGAAGGGATTCACAGCCTGCACCACAACCGCACCAAATATGGCACGGTCGACGATCCCGAATATCTGCCGCTCGCGCTGATGAAGCCCTGGACTGTGCCGCTGTTCGTCGTCGCCGCGGCGTTCGCGCCGCTCGCACTCGTTTTCCGCTATGGCATTCTGACCCCGCTATCCTTCCTGATCCCGCCGCTGCGCCGGGTCGTGGTCGAACGCTATTCGGGGATGATCATCAACCCGCTGTTCCGCCGCAAGCCGCCCGAGGGCGAGTTCCGCCGCCAGTGGGCGTGGCAGGAAGGCGGCGCCTGGGCGTGGTCGACGCTGCTGATCGCTGCGGGCCTATTCGGCTGGGTGCCTTTGCGCGCGCTGGTCATCTTCGGCGCGATCGCATCGGCGACGCTGGTCCTCAACCAGATCCGCACGCTCGTCGCGCATCTGTGGGAAAATGACGGCGACGTGCTGACCGTGACCGGCCAGTTCCTCGACAGCGTCAACGTGCCGCCCCCGGGCCTCCTGCCCGAATTGTGGGCGCCGGTGGGCCTGCGCTATCACGCGCTGCACCATCTGCTGCCCGGCGTGCCCTATCACGCGCTGCCCGAGGCGCACCGCCGCCTCAAGGACGCGCTGCCCGCCGATTCGCAATATCATGGCGCGAATTACGACAGCCTGCCCAGGCTGGTGATGAACCTGGTCGCGGGTTCGGCGAAGGGCGCCGCGGCCTGAAGCCGCGCAGGCGCGGCCGGTTTCCGCCGGCCCCTTCCTGCGTCTTCCCGGACCCACGCCTCCCCGCGTCGCGGTTCCTATCACCCCCCGCGCCCCAGCCGCTCGACCAGGAAGTCGACGAACACCCGCACCCGCGCCGGGGTGTTCGCGCCGCCCGCGAAAACCGCGTGGATCACCTCGACGTCGCCCGGATTATACTCCTCGAGGATCGGGACGAGCGCGCCGCTCGCGATCTGGTCGGCGATGCTGAACGCGCCGACGCGGGCGATGCCGACCCCGGCAGCGGCGAGCTGCCCCAGCGTCTCGCCATTGTTCGCCTCGATATTGCCCTGCACCGCCAGCGCATAGTCGCGCGTGTCGTCGCGAAAAGGCCAGGTTGGTTCGGCGCGGCGGAAATTGAAATTCAGGCAGTTATGATCGTGCAGATCCTCCGGACGGCGCGGCGTGCCGTGCGCCGCCAGATAGGCGGGCGAGGCGACGATGACGCGGCGGCCTTCACCAAGCTTGCGCGCGGTGAGCGGGCTGTCGGCCAGCGGGCCGAAGCGGATCGCGACGTCGGCCTGTCCCGCGGCGATATCGACAAGCCGGTCCGCCAGGCTGATGTCGACCAGGATATGCGGATAGAGGCGCACGAAATCGCCGAGCAGCGGCACGATGCGCAGCCGGCCATGCGCTTGGGCCGCGCTGACGCGCAGCCGCCCGCGCGGGGCTCCCTGATCGGCGATCGCCTGTTCGGCGTCGCCAAGGTCGGCCAGGATGCGCCGCGCCGCGCGCAGATAGGCCTCCCCCTCGGGCGTGAGCGCAAGCGCGCGCGTCGACCGCAGCAACAGCCGCACGCCCAATCTGGCCTCGATCCGGTCTATCGTGCGGCTGACCGCCGACGGGGTGAGGCCAAGGCAGCGGCCCGCCGCGGAAAAACTGCCCTCCGCGACGGTTGCGACAAAGACCTCCATCGACCGCGCCCGATCGCTGCCGCCATCGATCTTTGCGTTCATTTCAAAAATCCTTCGCTTCGTGCGGCGCTACACCAGCCACATGTCCCCGTCCATCTATGCGTGCAACGCAATCGAAAGGACGGATAATGGAATATCGCCAATTGGGATCGTCGGGGCTGCGCGTCCCGGCCTTGAGTTTCGGGACCGGCACCTTCGGCGGGCAGGGACCGCTGTTCGGCGCGTGGGGCACGAGCGACGCGGCCGAGGCGCGGCGCCTGATCGACATCAGCCTCGACGCCGGGGTGACCCTGTTCGACACCGCCGACGTCTATTCGAACGGTGCGTCGGAGGAGATTTTGGGCGAAGCGATCAAGGGCCGCCGCGACGCGGTACTCATCTCGACCAAGACCGGGCTGCCGATGGGCGACGGGCCGCAGGACTGGGGCGCCTCGCGCAGCCGGTTGATCGGCGCGGTCGACGCCGCGCTCCGCCGGCTCGGCACCGACCATATCGACCTGCTCCAGCTCCACGCCTTCGACGCGTCGACTCCCGTCGAAGAACTGATGGACACGCTGGCGACGCTGATCGCCGCGGGCAAGCTCCGCTACGCCGGCGTCTCGAACTATCCGGGCTGGCAGCTGATGAAGGCGCAGGCGGCGGCCGGCCGGCGCGGCACGCCGCGCTTCGTCGCGCACCAGGTCTATTATTCGCTGATCGGGCGCGCTTATGAAGCCGACCTGATGCCGCTCGCCGCCGATCAGGGGATCGGCGCGCTGGTGTGGAGCCCGCTCGGCTGGGGACGCCTCACCGGCAAGATCGGGCGCGGGCGCCCGCTCCCCGCGGGCAGCCGCCTCCACGAAACCGAACAGTTCGCGCCGCCGGTCGCCGAAGAACTGCTCTACCGCGTGATCGACGCGCTCGAAGCGATCGCCGCCGAAACCGGCAAGACGGTGCCGCAGGTCGCGATCAACTGGCTGCTCCGGCGCCCCACCGTGTCGTCGGTGATCATCGGCGCGCGGAACGAGGAACAGCTTCGCCAGAACCTTGGCGCGGTCGGCTGGGAACTGAACGCCGAACAGATAGCAGCACTCGACGCGGCAAGCGACGTGCTGCCGCCCTATCCGCACACGCCGTACCGGCAACAGGCGGGCTTCGCGCGCCTCAACCCGCCGCTCGTCTGATCGGAAGAACCGACATGAAAATCAACTTTCCCCTGCTCGCGCTCGCGACGGGCGCCTTCGGCATCGGCATCACCGAATTTGCCCCGATGGGGCTGCTCCCCGACATGGCCAAGGGGCTGGGCGTCTCGATCCCCGCCGCCGGGCTGCTCGTTTCGGCCTATGCGCTCGGCGTCATGCTCGGCGC
The DNA here is from genome assembly GCF_001468465.1 of Sphingopyxis sp. H115. Lineage (GTDB taxonomy): Bacteria > Pseudomonadota > Alphaproteobacteria > Sphingomonadales > Sphingomonadaceae > Sphingopyxis. Next base: position 94,169 of record NZ_LNSA01000002.1, on the reverse strand, counting down.
GCCGCTGATGACGCTTGCCACCGCACGGATGAACCGCCGCACCCTTCTGATCGGCCTGATGGCGATCTTCACGCTCGGCAATTTCCTGTCCGCCATCGCGGGCGACTACACGACGCTGATGGTCGCGCGCGTGATCACCTCGCTCAATCACGGCGCCTTTTTCGGCGTCGGCTCGGTCGTCGCGGCGAGCCTCGTTCCGCCCGAGAAGCGCGCGAGCGCGGTCGCGGCGATGTTCATGGGGCTGACACTTGCGAATGTCATCGGCGTGCCGCTCGCGCCCTGGGTCGGCGAGACGTTCGGCTGGCGCGCCGCCTTCGGCGCGATCGCCGTCTGGGGGCTGATCACCATCGCGGCGCTGCGCTTTGCGCTTCCCGACATCGGCCGCGATACGGGTGGCAACATGCTCGCCGAACTCGGCGTGCTGAAGCGCCGCGAGGTGCTGATCGCGCTCGCGCTCACCGCGATCGGTTCGTCGGCGATGTTCACCGTCTTCACCTATATCGCGCCGATCCTGCGCGACGCCGCGGGGGCGGGGACCTTGTTCGTGACCGCGATGCTCGTCGTCTACGGGCTCGGGCTCACCGCGGGCAACTGGCTCGGCGGCCTGTTCGCCGACAAGTCGATCGACCGCACCCTGATCGTCTCGCTCGCCGGGCTCGCCGCGACGCTCGTGATTTTCGCGGGTGCGATGTTCCAGCCGCTCGCGGCGGCGGTCACCATTTTCGTCTGGGGAGTCGCGACCTTCGCGATCGTCCCGCCGCTCCAGATGCGCGTGATGGAGGCGGCGTCCGATGCGCCCAATCTGGCCTCGGCGGTCAATATCGGCGCCTTCAACCTCGGCAACGCCGTTGGCGCTGCGGTCGGCGGCGGGGTGATCGGCCTCGGGCTCGGCTATCCGGCGGTCTCGTTCGCGGGGGCGGCGATGGCGGTGACGGGACTTGCGATCGTAGTGGCGACGCGGACGCAAAAGGCTCCCGCGCTGGCCAAAGCCTGATTGCCATTTCGGCGGCGGGCCCTATGCAATCGGCGGCATGAAGACCCTGATTCTCGCTGTCCTGACGGGCAAGGCACGCCCTTTTCGCGGTGACGAGCCGAGCGCGATCGGCAAGCTGCCGGTCGCCGATGCGGTCGCGGTCGACGCGATGGGGCTCGTCGGCGACGAACAGGCCGACCGCAGTGTTCATGGCGGCATCGACAAGGCGATCCATCATTATCCCGCCGACCATTATGACTGGTGGCGCGGCCAGCTCGGCGCCACGCCGTTGCTCGATGCGGCGGGCGCGTTCGGCGAGAATATCTCGACCATCGGGCTCGACGAAAACAGCGTCTTCCTCGGCGACCGCTTCCGCCTCGGCAGTGCGCTCGTCGAAGTGACGCAGGCGCGCCAGCCATGCTGGAAGCTCGACCATCGGTTCGGAACGAAGGGCGTGATGGCGGGGGTCGTCAAGTCGCGGCGTTCGGGCTGGTATTACCGCGTGCTCGAACCCGGCACCGTGCGCGCGGGCGACGATCTCGATCTGGTCGACCGGCCGTATCCCGAATGGCCGCTCGCCTCGCTTTTCGGCCTGTTGATCGGCGGCGAGGCGAAAGATCGCGTCGCCGATCTCCGCGCGCTCCGCGAGGTGCCCGTACTCGCCGAAACCTGGAAGGTCCGCCGCGCCAAGCTCGCCGAACAGTTCGGCGCCGATTAGGCGGTCATCGCAAAACGCTTCGGCGGCAACCCGACATGGCGGGTAAAGGCGGTGCTGAACGCGCTCGCCGATCCATAACCGACCTGGCTTGCAATCTCGTCGAGCTTTCCCGCGCCGCGGCGCAGCAAGTCTTTGGCGATGCTCATCCGCCAGCTTTGCAGATATTCCATCGGCGGCACGCCCACCGTCCGCGCGAACCGGTCGAAGAAGGCCGAGCGCGACAGCGCGGCTTCCTTCGCTAGCGCCGCGACCGTCCACGGCCGCGCGGGCGCGCCGTGGATCTGCCGGATCGCCGCCGCGAGCCGTGGGTCGCGCAGGCCGCGCAGCAGCCCCGGCGGCGCGTCGTCGCCCTCGACCGATCGCAGCGCCTCGACGATCAGCACCTCGACCAGCCGCGACAGGATCAGGTTGCATCCGGGCCGCTCTTCGCCCGCTTCTTCGCGCACCAGCCGCACCAGCGTCGCCAGCCGTTCGGCGCCGCGCAGGTGGATGAGCGCCGGAAGCTGCGACACGAGCAGCGCGGCGTCGGGCGACTCAAAGACGAAATAGCCGCCGAGCATCGTCACATCGGGCGCGCCCTCCTGCCGGCCGTGGCGCACTTCGCCGGTCAGGTCCGCCGCCGCGTGCGGATCGATCTCGACGGGCTCGGCGGGCTCGAACCCTCCCATGGTGAAGCCGGGCGTCGCGGGCAGGAACACGAAATCGCCCGCCTCGATCGTCACCGGATCGGCCTCATCGACCGACAGGCGGCAGCGTCCCTCGATCACCGTGCAGAACCCCGGATACCCGAAATCGCCATAGCGCACGCTCCACGCGCCCGCGCCGCTGATCGCTTTGGAAAAGACGGTGCGCGGGCGCAGCAGCGCGATCAGGTCGGACAGGGGGTCAGTCATATGGACTATCTCGAACAAAATATGGACTTCATATTATAGATAGTCCGATGTTCGCCGTCTAGGCTCCTTTCATCACCCCCGCGAAAGGAACATATATGAAAACCATCCTCATCACCGGCTGTTCGTCGGGCTATGGCCTTGAAACCGCGCGTCATTTCCACGCGCTCGGCTGGAATGTGGTCGCCACCATGCGGCGCCCCTCCGCGGCACCTTTGACAGCTTCCGACCGCCTCCACACGCTTGCGCTCGACGTCACCAACCCCGACAGCATCGCCCTCGCGCTCGAACGCGCAGGCCCCATCGACGTGCTCGTCAACAATGCCGGCATCGGCCTGTTCGGCGCGCTCGAACATTCGCCGATGCAGAAGATTCGCGACATTTTCGAAACCAACACGCTCGGCACGATCGCGATGACGCAGGCGGCGATCCCGCAGATGCGCGCACGCGGTTCGGGCGTCATTGTCAACATCACTTCGACGACGACGCTCGCGCCCTTTCCGCTCGCCGCCGCCTATACCGGCAGCAAGACCGCGATCCAGGGCTTCACGCGCAGCCTTGCCCACGAACTGGCGCCGCTCGGGATCGCGGTGAAACTCGTCGAGCCCGGCTACGGCCCGACCACCGCTTTTGCGCAGAATACCGAGATCCGGCTCGAAGACGTGCTGCCCGAACCCTATTGGTCCTATGCGCAGCCGATCCTTGCGGGCATGGCCGAACCGGCGCTGTTCACGACCGAGGCCGATGTCGCCAAGGCGGTGTGGCAGGCGGTGCACGACGAGAGCGGCCGGTCCCATTTCCCAGCCGGGGCCGATGCGCTCGCACTGGTCGCCTGACGATATGCGTCAGCTATCCACGCGGCCCTCGAAATATTCCGGATCGGCGAGCCGCGCCTCGGCGACGAGGCGGGCGGTCTGTTCGGCGAGGGCCGCCACCTCGTCGGCGCTGAAATGCAGCCCCAGCTTGCTGCGCCGCCAGAGGATATCGTCGGTCGTGCGCGCCCATTCGTGCGTCACCATCCAGCGAACTTCGGCGAGGCTGAGCCCGTGCGCGATCTCGCCGCCCAACGCGTCCCAACCGTCCGCGCCCGCCAGCCAGCGGCGCGCATCGGTGCCATAAGCCTGCGCAATGCGGTCGACCGTCGCGGCGGGCAGGAAGGGATAGGCGAGCTTATATTCGGCCTTCAGCGCCGCAATGCCGTCGGTCGCGAAATCGCCGCCGGGCAGCGATGCCTTGCCGGTCCAATGCTTGCGCGCCAGCGCGTCGATATGGCCGGTGAGCTGGTCGACGGCATCTTGCGCGACATGGCGATAGCTGGTGATCTTGCCGCCATAGATGGTGAGCAGCGGCGCGCCCTCGGCCATGTCGAGATCGATGCGGTAGCCGCGCGTCGCCGCCTCGGGGCGCCCCGATCCGTCCTCGACCAGCGGCCGCACGCCCGAATAGGTCCACACGACGTCGGCGGGAGTGACGGGCGCGCGGAAATAGAGGCTCGCGCCTTCGCACAGATAGGCGATTTCCTCGTCGCTCGCCCTCGCTTCGCTCGCCGGACCCTCGTGATCCTGATCGGTCGTCCCGATCAGCGTGAAGTCGCGTTCGTAAGGGATGGCAAAGAAGATGCGCCCGTCGGGGAGCTGGAAGAAATAGGCATAGCCATGCTCGAAGACCTTGCGCACGACGATATGCGACCCGCGAACCAGCCGCATCTGGTGGTCGGGTTCGGCATCGGCGCGCTTCAGCAGGTCGAGCACCGCCGGGCCTGCCGCATTGACGACGCTGCGCCCGGTAAAGCGATATTGATGCCCCTGGTCGTCGCGCGCGTCGACGATCCACAGCCCGTCCTCGCAGCGCAGCATTTCGGCGCGCGTTCGTGTGCGGACGCGCGCACCGCGGTCGGCGGCGTCGCGTGCGTTGAGCGCCACCAGCCGCGCATCGTCGACCCAGCCGTCCGAATATTCGAAGCCCTTGACATATTGCGGTTGGAGCGGCGCGCCCGCGGTGTGGCGGCGAAGGTCGATCGACCGCGTCGCGGGCAGCTTCTTGCGGCCGCCGATATGGTCGTAAAGAAACAGGCCGAGCCGCAGCAGCCAGCGCGGGCGCAGCCCGTCGCGATAGGGGAGGACGAAGCGCAGCGGCCGGATGATATGCGGCGCGATGCCCCATAAGACCTCGCGTTCCTTCAGCGCTTCGCGCACCAGGCCGAATTCATAATGTTCTAGGTATCGCAGCCCCCCGTGGATCAGCTTGGTCGATTTCGACGAGGTGCCCCCTGCAAGGTCGTTCGCCTCGATCAGCAGCACGCGCGCGCCGCGCCCGGCGGCATCGCGCGCAACGCCGGCGCCATTGACACCGGCGCCGACCACGATGACATCATAGGGGGACGGGGCATCGGACATCGCCGTTCCCTATGGCAAGTGTGACGAATTTGCCAAGGGGGCGACATCGTATGCGGCTTACGTATGCGCGTTGCATTCGCGGGGTGCATCCTCCAATTCTGAAAAACTATCCAAGGGGACCGTAGTTGAGCGTGAAAGTCGAAACCCTGATCCTGTTCGGCGCAACGGGCGACCTTGCGCAGCGCATGCTCTTTCCCTCGCTCTACAATCTCCACATGGACGGCCTGCTCGAAGAGGCGCTGACGGTCGTCGCGTCGGGACGTTCGAAGATGGATCGCGCGGCGTGTCACCAAATGGTGCGCGAGGCGCTGACCGAGCATCTGCCCGATGACCGGCTCGACGACGGCGCGATCGCGCGCTTCCTCGAACGCATCGATTATTGTCCGGTCGATGCCGGCGCGGGCACCGGCTATGACGAGCTCGCGATAATGCTCGGCGACCGGCTCGGCCGCCCGATCGGAGCCTATCTATCGACCCCGCCGTCGATGTTCGGCCCGATCGCGCAGGGGCTGAAGGCCGCGAATATCGCGTGCGCTGAGTGCCGCATCGCGATGGAAAAGCCGATCGGTCACGACCTTGCCTCGTCGCGCGAGGTGAATGCCGAGGTCGGCGATGCCTTTGCCGAGGATCGCGTCTTTCGCATCGACCATTATCTCGGCAAGGAAACGGTCCAGAACCTGCTCGCGCTGCGCTTCGCCAACATGCTTTTCGAGCCGCTCTGGAATGCGCAGGCGATCGACCATGTCCAGATCACCGTCGCCGAAACCGTCGGGCTCGAAGGCCGCGTTTCCTATTATGACGGCGTCGGTGCATTGAAGGACATGGTGCAGAACCATATGCTCCAGCTGCTCGCGATCATCGCGATGGAGCCGCCCGCGAGCGTTTCGTCGACCGCGGTGCGCGACGAAAAGGTCAAGCTGCTGCGCTCGCTTCGCAAGATGAGCGCCGACGATGTGAAGGCGCACAGCGTGAAGGGCCAATATAGCAGCGGCGCGGTCAATGGCGGCGCGGTCGCGGGCTATGCCGACGAACTCGGCAATCCGTCGAACACCGAAACTTTCGTCGCGCTGAAGGCCTATATCGACAATTGGCGCTGGAAGGGCGTGCCTTTCTACCTGCGCACCGGCAAACGCATGCCGCAGCGAAAGTCCGAGGTGCTGATCCAGTTCAAGCCGGTGCCGCACAATATCTTCGCGCGCGTCGGCGCGGGCAAGCTCGATGCCAACAGCATGATCATCAACCTCCAGCCCGAGGAAAATATCCGGGTCAAGGTGATGGCGAAACAGCCCGGCCTCGACCGCGACGGGGTGAAGCTGAAAGAGGTGACGATGGACGTCTCGCTCTCGCACAGTTTCGCCGGCGAGCGGCGGCGGATCGCCTATGAGCGACTGCTGCTCGATTTTATCGAGGGCGACCAGACGCTGTTCGTGCGCCGCGACGAGGTCGAGGCGCAGTGGCAGTGGATCGATTCGATCCGCGACGCCTGGGCGGCGGTCGACATGGCGCCGCAGACTTACACCGCGGGAAGCTGGGGGCCGAGTTCATCGATCGCGCTGATCGAACGCGACGGAGCGAGCTGGCATGATTGAGCGCACTGAAAACCTTCTCCCCTTGGGGGAGAGGGATAGGAAGCCTTGTCGCGTAGCGATTGGGCGCAGTTGGATGAGGGTCGCTGCCGTCGCTTTCGCCCCTGCCGTTCACACCCTCACCCAGCTTCGACCAGCGAGCAAACTCGCAAGTCTGCGCATCCCTCTTCCCCAAGGGGAGAGGGTTTTGGAATTGTCATGACCCCTCTCCACCCCACCATCGCCGCGGTCACCGACCGCATCATCGAACGCAGCCGCCCGCGCCGCGCCGCCTATCTCGAGCTGATGGATCGCCAGCGCGAGGCCGGAACAAACCGCGGCAACCTGTCGTGCGGTAATCTCGCGCATGGCTTCGCCGCCTCGGGCGAGGACAAGCCCGCGATCCGCACCGGCGCGGCGATGAATATCGGCATCGTCACCAGCTACAACGACATGCTGTCGGCGCATCAGCCCTATGGCCGCTACCCCGAGCAGATCAAGCTGTTCGCGCGCGAAGTGGGCGTCACCGCGCAGGTCGCGGGCGGCGTCCCGGCGATGTGCGACGGCGTGACGCAGGGGCAGGCGGGTATGGACCTGTCGCTGTTCAGCCGCGACAATATCGCGCAGGGCACCGCAATCGCGCTCAGCCATGCGATGTTCGAGGGCGCGCTGCTGCTCGGCATCTGCGACAAGATCGTCCCCGGCCTGCTCATCGGCGCGCTGCGCTTCGGCCATTTGCCGCAAATCCTGATTCCTGCCGGGCCGATGCCCTCGGGCCTCGCGAACAAGGAAAAGCAGCGCGTCCGCCAGCTTTATGCCGAGGGAAAGGCGACCCGCGACGAACTGCTCGAAGCCGAGGCGGCAAGCTATCACGGTGCGGGCACTTGCACCTTCTATGGCACCGCGAACTCGAACCAGATGATGATGGAGCTGATGGGGCTGCACATCCCCGGCAGCGCTTTCACCAACCCCGGCACCAAGCTCCGCCAGGAACTGACGCGCGCTGCGACGCACCGGATCGCCGCGATCGGCTGGGACGGCGACGATTACCGCCCGCTCGCGCGCTGCATCGACGAAAAGGCGATCGTCAACGCCGCGATCGGCCTGCTCGCGACCGGCGGTTCGACCAACCACGCGATTCACTTGCCCGCGATCGCGCGCGCGGCGGGGATTATCATCGACTGGCAGGATTTCGACGAACTCAGCCACGCGGTGCCGCTGCTCGCGCGCGTTTATCCGAATGGCGCGGGCGACGTGAATAATTTTCACGCCGCGGGCGGGATCGGCTTTGTCGTGCGCGAGCTGCTCGGTGCCGGACTGCTGCACGGCGATGTGCTCACCGTCGGCGGGACGATGGCCGACTATGCGGCCGAGCCCGTTCTCGTCGACGATAAACTTCGCTGGCAAGCCGCGCCCGTCGAGAGCCGCGACGATACGATGCTGCGCCCTGTCGCCGCGCCCTTTTCGCCCGACGGCGGGATGCGCCTTCTCGCGGGCAATCTTGGGCGCGCGATCATCAAGACCAGCGCAGTCGCCGAAGACCGCTGGACGATCGAGGCGCCGTGCCGGATCTTCGACGACCAGAATCAGGTGCTCACCGCGTTCAAGACGGGCGAGCTCGATCGCGACGTCGTCGTCGTCGTCCGCTTCCAGGGGCCGCGCGCCAATGGGATGCCCGAACTGCACAAGCTGACCCCGGCGCTGGGCGTGCTGCAAGACAAGGGTTTCCGCGTGGCGCTGCTCACCGACGGCCGCATGTCGGGCGCCAGCGGTAAGGTGCCCGCCGTCATCCATTTGTCGCCCGAGGCGCTGCCCGGCCCCGACGGGGTCAGCGGCCCGCTCGCCTATCTTCGGGACGGCGACGTCGTCCGCGTTTGCGCGGTGAAAGGCGAGGCGATTGCGCTCGTCGACGAGGCCGAATGGGTCGCTCGCACCCCCGCCACCGCACCGCCGCCCGCGCTGGGCGTCGGCCGCGAGCTGTTCGCGCTGTTCCGCCACCACGCCGACGAAGCCGAAAAGGGCGGCTCGGCCGTTCTTGCTGCCATGGAGTCCGTCATTTGAGCCAGTCCATCGACCAGATCATGCGCCTCGCGCCGGTCATCCCGGTGATCGTCATCGACCGCGTCGAGGATGCGGTGCCGATGGCCGAGGCGCTCGTCGCGGGCGGGCTCCGCGTCCTCGAAGTGACGCTGCGTACCCCCGCCGCGCTCGATGCGATCCGGGCGATGAAGGCGGTGCCCGGCGCTGTCGTTGGCGCGGGAACGGTGCTCAATCCCGCGATGCTGAAGGACGCGATCGATGCAGGCTCCGAATTCATCGTCTCGCCCGGTCTGACCGACAAGCTGGGCGAGGCCGCCGTTGCCAGCGGCATTCCCTTCCTGCCCGGCACTGCCAACGCCGGCGACATCATGCGCGGGATGGACCTTGGTCTCGAGCGTTTCAAATTCTTCCCCGCGGCGACGAGCGGCGGCATTCCGGCGCTGAAGGCGCTCGCGGGGCCCTTCGGCAACGCGCGCTTCTGCCCGACGGGCGGGATCAGCGCCGCGACCGCCCCCGAATGGCTCGCACTCGAAGCGGTGCTGTGCGTCGGCGGCAGCTGGGTCGTCCCGTCGGGGCCGCTCGACCCGGCCCGGATCGAGACATTGGCGCGCGAGGCATCGGCGCTTTCGGCCCATTGATTAACCCCATCTTACCTGTCATCGTGCAGGGACAAGCGGCAACATAGCCGCCGTGGGGAGATGTGCGTGCCAAGACCGCAGCCGCATTTGGAAGAAGTTCTGAGTTCCGAACCCGGGCCGCACATCGCCGCGCTCTTCGATTTCGACGGCACGATCATCTCGGGCTATTCGGCGACCGCGATGCTGCGCGAGAAATTCCAGCGCCGCGAAATGTCGGTCGAGGAGATCGCCGAGACCGCGCAGGTCGTCGCGCAGCACAGCCTTGGCCAGATCGGTTTCTCCGGCCTGATGTCCGCCGCCGCCAAATTCATGAAGGGCGTCGACGAACAAAGCTTCGTCGACTTCGGCGAGGAACTCTACAAAAAGCATATCGCGCGCAAAATCTATCCCGAAACGCGCGCGATCATCGAAGCGCACCAGGCGAAGGGGCACCGCGTCGCGATCATCTCGTCGGCGACGATCTACCAGATCGAACCGACCGCGCGCGACCTCGGCATCACCGATATCAAATGTTCCGCCTATGAAATCGAGGACGGCGTTTTCACCGGCGATATCATCCGTCCGCTCTGCTTCGGCGAGGGCAAGGTGCTGGCCGCCGAGGAATTGGCCGCCGAATATGGCCTCGATCTCGACCAGAGCTTTTTCTATTCGGACAGCGACGACGATATCGAGCTGCTCGAACGCGTCGGCAAACCGCGCCCGCTTAACCCGAACATGAAATTGAAAGCCATCGCCGACGAACATGGCTGGCCCGTCCAGCGGTTCGCAAGCCGCGGCACGCCGAGCTGGGTCGATTACACCCGCACCATCTATGCCACGGGCTCGCTTGTCGGCGCCTTCGCCGCAGGCCTGCCGATCTGGGCGCTCACCCGCTCGCAGCGCGAAGCGGCGAATTTCTCGATCGGCCTGTTCGGCGACTTCGCGACCGCGATCACCGGCGTCGAGCTCGAGGTCGAGGACGAACGCCACCTCTGGTCGTCGCGCCCGTGCGTCTTCATCTTCAACCACCAGAGCAAGGCGGACGTGATGATCCTCGCCAAGCTCATCCGCCGCGACATGGGCGGGGTGGGCAAGAAGGAGATCAAGGACATCCCCATCCTCGGCAAGCTGATGGAATGGGGCGGCACCGTTTTCGTCGATCGCGCCGACGGCAAGAGCGCGATCAAGGCAATGGAGCCGCTGGTCGACGCGATCCAGAAAGAGGGCAAGTCGATCTGCATCGCGCCCGAGGGCACGCGCAGCCTGACGCCGAAGCTCGAACCCTTCAAAAAGGGCGCCTTCCACCTCGCGATGCAGGCAGGGGTACCGATCGTCCCGATCGTGATCCACAACGCCACCGATGTCGCGCCCAAGAACGAGTTCGTGATGCGCCCCGCAACGGTGCGCGTCACCGTCCTGCCGCCGGTCGACACCTCCAAATGGACCCCGAGGACCATCAACAGCCATGTCCGCGATGTGCGCAACATGTTCCTGCGTACGCTCGGCCAGCCCGAGGAGAGTGTTGCGGAATCGGTCGCGACCGAAACGCCTCCTATGGCAAAGACTGAAAAGCCGAAGGCAAAGAGGGCGGCGGGGAAGACGCCCGCCCCAAAGAAAAAGGCGCCGGCGCAAAAGCCGGCCGCCCGCAAGGGAAAGACCGGCTAAGCGGTGGCCGACGGAACGCCCCGCGCCGAAATCGTGGCGGAGCAGGCGGCCGACCGGCTTTACATCATCGACGCGCGCAACGGCGTCGAACGGCGCATATTGCTCGACTGGATTCATTCGACGAGTGGCGATGACGAGCCCGTCTGGGCGAGCCTCGATATCGAGGACGGCGACCATGCGCTGCCCGTCGATGTATTGCAGGCGCGGCTTGGCGGTGCCTCGTCGCGGCTGGTCGTGCCGCTGCGCGTCGCGTGGCGCATCCCGGGTTTCGACAAGGACCGCGCGCTCAAATTCCGTCACCTGATTTTCGGCGACCCGCGCCACCCGGGGCCGCTCCGCGCGCGTGCGATTCTGCTCCGCGACCGCCGCCGCGCGCAAATATTGGTGGGAGAGGCGGCGACGCTCGACATGCTGCGGACACGTTTCTGCGCGCAGACCGGCGGCGGCGACGGCGAAGGCGAGGGCAGTCCGGAATTTGCGCGCTTCGTCGCGCGTCAGGCGGCGCTTGCGCTTGACGTGGCCGAGCGCGGCATTCGCGGAACGCGGTACAAGGTACCCCGCTTCGTCGCCGATGGCCTGCGCACCAGCCCCAAATTCCGTGCTGCGCTCGCCGATCTGGCCGAGGCCACCGGTCGCCCAGTCGCCGACCTTTACCGCGAAGCGCGGCCGTTGATGAAAGAGGTCATCGCGCGACCCAGCGCGCTGTTCCTCGACCTGCGCGCGCGCCTCGATCGCATGATGTTCGGCGGCTATGCGCCCGAGATGGAGATCGACGCCGCCGAGCTGGCAAAGCTCCGCAATATCCTTCGCGAGCACCCGACCGCGATCCTTTTCACCCACAAAACCTATATCGACGGCGCGACGCCCAGTCGGCTGACCTATGAAAAGGACATGCCGATGCTGCACAGCTTCGGCGGCGCGAACCTCGACTTCGCTGTTATGGGGGAATTTTTCCGCCGCTCGGGGATGATCTTCATCCGGCGCAGTTTCCAGGACCAGCCCGTCTACAAGCTGGTGCTGCGCCACTATATCGCATGGCTGCTCGCCAAGCGTTTTCCGCTGAGCTGGGCGTTCGAGGGCACGCGCTCGAGGCTCGGCAAGCTGATGCCGCCGAAGTACGGCCTGATGAAATATGTCCTCGACGCGGCGCATGCGACGGGGACGCGCGGCGTGTATTTCGTGCCGTTCGTCACTAGTTTCGACCTGATCCGCGACGTCGAGGAATATGCCGCCGAACAGACGGGGCGGAACAAGAAGCCCGAAAGCCTGTCGTGGTTCATCGGCTATATGAAGAGCCTGAAGGAACCGTCGGGGCGTATCCGCCTCGACATCGGCGAACCCGTTGTGATCGACGCTGCGCCGGGCCCCGACGATCGGCGCGCGCTCGAAAAAATCGCCTTTGCCGTCGCGGTCGAGGCAAACCGCGTCACCCCGCTGACCGTCACGTCGGTGATGTGCCTGATCCTGCTCGGCATGGCGCCGCGCGGCGCGACCTCGGCCGAATTGCTCGGCGCGATTGGCGCGGTGACCGACTGGGCGCGCGCGCGCGGCATCAGGCTCAGCAAGGAACTCGAAAGCGGCGGCGATGGGGCGCTATCCGCCACCGTCGATACGCTCGTCGCGAGTGGGCTGCTCGCGCGCTACGAAGCGGGCAGCGAGACGATTTATTCGATCGACCCCGCCAAACACCCGATGGCGAGCTATTATCGCAACATCATCGCGCATCATTTCCTCGACCGCGCGATGGTCGAACTCGCGTTGTTCGAACTGCGCGATGCCGTCAGCGGTGACGCGACCGCCGCCTTCTGGGCCAAGATCGATCGCCTCCGCGACCTGTTCAAATTCGAATTTTTCTATCCGCCGCGGGGCGAGCATCTCGCCGCGATCGAAGCCGAGCTTTCGCGCATCGACCCCGTCTGGGACCGACGGCTCGCCAGCGGCGACCGCGGCATCGCGCAGCTCCTGCGCCGCTGCCAGCCCGTCGTCGGCCACGCGATCCTGTTGCCCTTTGCCGAGGCCTATTCGGTTGTCGCCGACCTGCTCGCGCGCGCGAACCCCGGCGACGCCGTCGACGAAAAGGCGCTGCTCGATGCCGCACTGACCGAGGGGCGGCAGGCCTATCTGCTCCGCCGGATCAGCAGCGAGGCGGCGATCGGCAAATTGCTCTTCGCCAACGGCCTGTCGTTGATGCGCCATATGGGGCTGGCCGAGGAGGCAACGCCGGACATTCTTACGCAGCGCCGCGCGTTGCTGTTGGAACTGCGCGGGCTGGCGAACGTGATGGAAACGATGCGACTGTCGACCGTGGCGCTGGCCGACCGGTTGCCGGGGACGAGCGATGTCTGAACTGCCGCCCCATTTTCGTCATCCCGGCGAAGGCCGGGATCTCGCCATTGCGTCAGATTGCCACGATGAGATCCCGGCCTTCGCCGGGATGACGACTGTGGCGGGAGGATAATATGCTCAAACAGCTCAGCGCACAGGACGCCCAGTTCCTCTATACGCAGACCGCGAACAATCTGACGCACATCATGGGCGTCTATATCTACGACCCCTCGACCGCGCCGGGCGGCTTCGTGCGCTTCAAGGACATTATCGCCCACGTCGAGAGCCGCGTCGACACCTCGCCGCTCTTCAAGCGCCGCCTTCACCGCCTGCCCTTCGATATCGACCACCCCTATTGGGTCGAGGACGAGCATTTCGACATCGAAGCGCATATGAGCCACGCGCGCCTGCCCGAACCGGGCGACTGGCGGCAGTTCTGCATCGCGGTCGCGCGCTGGTTCTCGAAGCCGATGGATATGAACCGTCCGCTCTGGGACATTTATATCATCGAGGGGCTCGACCGGATTCCCGGCATTCCGAAGGGCAGCTTCGCGATGCTCCACCGCGTCCACCACGCCGCGGTCGATGGCGCGTCGGGCGCGCACGCCTTCATCGCGATGAGCGATATCGACGCAAAGGGCACCCCCGCGATCCCCGAACCGCCGCCGGTCGAGGAATTGGGCGAGGCGCCGTCGAGCGCCGAAACCCTCTCGCGCGCTTGGTCGGCGTCGATGCAGTCGCCGGTCAAGTTCATGAACGCGCTGATGAAGATGTCGCCCGCGATCGTCGCGTCGGCGCGCAAGTCGATTGCCGAGGGCGGGATGACCGCGGGGGTTCCCGAAACGCGCTTCAACGTGCCCGTCGGCCCACACAAGATGTTCGACGCGACAACGGTTGCGCTGGCCGACGTCGCCGAAATCCGCAAGAAGGTGCCCGGTGCGACGGTCAACGACGTCGTGCTGACGACGGTTGGCGGCGCGCTGCGTAAATATCTTCTGAAGCACAAGGAATTGCCGAAAGAGAGCCTCGTCGCGGTCGCGCCGGTCAATCTGCGCGGCAAGGGCGGCAAGGCGTCGACCCCCGGCAATCAAGTGTCGGCGATGAGCGTGCCGGTGCGCACCGATATCGCCGATCCGCTCGAACGCCTCGCGGCGGTGCGCGACTATACGGTCGAGGCGAAGGAGGCGAAGGCTGGCGTCAGCGCGCGGATCATGACCGACCTGTCGCAGCATATTCCGGGCGCGACGATGGCCGCGGTCGCGCGGCTCGTCACCAGCGAGCGTTTTGCCGTGCGCGGGACCAACCTGTTCATTTCGAACGTGCCGGGTGCGCAGGTGCCGCTTTACCTAGCGGGCGCAAAGCTCGTTCAGCAGCACGGCATGGCGCCGCTTGCGAACAATATGGGACTGTTCGTCGCGACCCCCAGCTATAACGGCCGCATCGCCTTTTCGATCATCTCGGAACGCGCGATCATGCCCGACATCGCCTTTTTTCGGGAGTGCATCGACGAAAGTTTCGCCGATCTGATGGCGGCGGCGCCAAAGCCCGAAAAGCCAAAAGCCGTTACGGCAAAGCCAAAAACGGCCGCGAAGCCCAAAGCCAAACCGAAAGCCGCGCCGAAACCGGCTGCAAAGAGCCGGGCGAAACCGGTTGCCAAAGGCAACGCAACCCGCAAGACTCCGAAAAAATAACGATGCTCTCGCAGGATTACCGAATGCTCTTCACCCCGACGCTCAGCGCCGACCGCGATCTTGCGACCGCGCCCGACTATGCCGCCTGGAGCAAGGCAGCCCGCGAACATGACAAGAAATCGGGGCTTCAGACTTGGCGCGACGCCGACGAGAGCAAGCATTTCGACTATAAAGCGATCCGCGCCCGGCTCGAAAAACTGCGCGCGCTGTCGGCGGCGGGCGACGTCAAGGGGCTGCTCTTCGTGCTGAACGAGGGCATCCACGGCAATATCGACGGCATGGGGCACGAACGGCTGTACCAAAAGGCGCGTTTCGGCACGAAAAAGCTGGTCGAAGATTATATCGCCGAGGTCGTCGCGTCGCTGCACAAAATCGCCGCCGCGCGCAGCATCCCCCGCGAGGAAAAGCGCGATTTCTTCCGCCGCGCGCAGCATTGCTACGGCCGTTCGGCGCTGCTGCTCTCGGGGTCGGGCAGCTTTCTGTTTTTCCATATCGGCGTCGTCAAGGCGCTCTGGTCCGAAGGCGTTCTTCCCGCGATCATGTCGGGCGCGAGCGGCGGGTCGATCGTCGCCGCGGTCGTCTGCACGCGCAAGGACGCCGACATCGGCGCCTTCCTCGAAAGCGAACGCCTCGCCAACCCCGACCGCGATCCCGAGGGACGCCGCCTCGCGCCCGACGAGGTACGCGACCGCCTCGCTGACCTTATCCCCGACCTGACCTTCCAGGAAGCCTATGAGGTCAGCGGTCGGCATCTCAACGTTTCGGTCGCGCCCGCCGAAAAGCATCAGAATGGCCGGCTCTTGAACGCGATCACTGCGCCCAACGTGCTGATCCGCGAAGCTGTGCTGGCGTCGTGCGCGGTTCCGGGCGTCTTTCCGCCGGTGATGCTGATGGCGCGCGACGATGCGGGAGAGCGCGTTCCCTACCAGCCCGACCGCCGCTGGGTCGACGGGTCGGTGACGCACGATATCCCGACCAAGCGCCTCGAACGCCTCTATGGCGTCAACCATCATATCGTCAGCCAGGCGAACCCGATCGCGCTGCCCTTCGCGACCGACACGCGTAAGCAGATGGCGCCGATCGAGGCGATTCAGCACGCCTCGATGACGACCTTCAAGGCGTGGCTCAACGCCAATATGGTGATTTTCCAGAAGCCGCTCGAACTGATCCCGCCCTTGAACAGCATCGCCAATATGGCGCGCTCGGTGATCAACCAGGAATATACTGGCGACATCAACATCATCCGCCCGCCCAAATTCTGGTCGCCGGCGAAAATTCTCTCGGACCTCGGACAGGACGACATCGACGAGCTCATCGACACCGGCATGCGCACCGCCTGGCCCAAGATCGAGATGGTCCGCACCCAGACCGCGATCAGCCGCGCGCTCGAAGCGATATTGGCGAAAATCGACAAGGCGGGCGACGATGGCCCCGGGCACCGCAGCGGCGCGCTGCAAAAGGCGGTTCGCTGAGCATGGCGGCCGGCGCCGTCATCCTGCCAGCCGAATCCGCCGGTGCGGGGGCGCGGCTGCACGTCACTCACTGGCTTCCCGAAGGCCGCCCGCGCGCCATCGTCCTCCTTGCGCACGGCTATGCCGAACATGCCGGGCGCTACACCCATGTCGCGACGCGGCTGACCGACGCCGGCTACGCGATTTATGCCGTCGATCATTGGGGGCATGGCCAATCGGATGGGGAGGGCGGCTATGTCCCGCGCTTTTCGGCCTTTCTCGACGGGATGAGCGAACTGCTGACGCTCGTCGAAATCAACCATGGCGAGACGCCGCGCCTGCTGCTGGGGCACAGTATGGGCGGGCTCATCGCGACGCTGTTCCTCGTCGAACGGCAGCAGGCGTTCGTCGCCGCCGCGCTTTCGGGTCCCGCGATTCTGCCCGCCGAACCGCCGTCGCGTTTTACCGTCTGGATCAGCCGTTTCCTCTCGCGCTTCTTTCCCCGCCTTGGCGTGTTGTCATTGGATGCGAGCGGCGTCAGCCGCGACCCGGCGGTGGTCGACGCCTATCGGGCCGATCCGCTGGTCTATGGCGGCAAGATCGGCGCGCGCCTCGGTAAGGAATTCATGGACGCGATGGCGGTCGCGCAGGCCGACGCGCCGAAAATCCGCCTGCCGATCCTGATCCAGCATGGCGCGGCCGATCGCCTCACCGCGCCCGCGGGCTCGCGCTATCTGTTCGACAATGTGGCATCGCAGGACAAGCGCCTCGAAATCTATCCGGGCCTGTTCCACGAAATCTACAACGAGCCCGAACAGGGTGCGGTGCTGGGCGACCTGATCGAATGGTTCGACGCGCATGTAAAGGAACGGGGCGCCGCATGAAAATCCTCCTCGTCCTGATCTTTTCCCCGCTCATCACGCTCGCGCTGCTCTATTTCCTCTTTCCCGAACAGCTTGTGCAGCTCATGCGCTGGCTGATGCGCAAACGTGCGCGGGTGGTGCGCAAGACCGTCGTCGTCGACGGCCGGACCTGGCCCTATCTGGAGGGCGGCGATCCGTCTAAACCCACCCTCGTGATGGTGCACGGTTTCGGCGCCGACAAGGATCACTGGACCTTCTATGCCCCCTGGCTGACCAAGGACTATCGCCTGATCGCGCCCGACCTGCCGGGCTTCGGCGAAAATGACCGTGACGGCGAACTGCCCTTCGACGTCGCAAGTCAGGCGGCACGGCTCCGGGCCTTTCTCGATGCGCTCGGCGTCGAACGCCCGCACCTTGGCGGCAACAGCATGGGCGGCTGGATCGCGCTGCGCTATGCGATCGACTATCCGGGCGCCCTTCGCACACTGACGCTGATGAACAATGCCGGCATACTCGGCGCGGATGAAAGCGAACTCCAGAAGCTTGCCGCCGACCGCGATTACAACCCGCTCGTGCTCGCCAGCCTCGAAGATGCCGACCGGTTGATCGCCTTCGTCGTGCACAAGCCGACTTTTGTGCCCGCGCGCCTGAAGCCGGTCATCTACGCCGACGCGCTCAGGCACCGCGACCTTCTCGACAAGATTTTCTGGGTTATCGCCGACGAAATGGAGCAGCGACCGCTCAACGACGAACTCGGCAAGGTGACGGTGCCGACGCTGATCATCTGGGGCCGCCACGACAAGCTGATCGACGTCAGCTGCGTCGCGGTGCTCGAAAACGGCATCGCGAACAGCCGCACCCACATCTTCGAACATGTCGCGCACGTGCCGATGATGGAGGACCCGAAGGCGACTGCCGAGATCCAACGCGCGTTTCTGGCGGAGCATTAAATCCTCCCTGCGGCGAAGCCGTGGGGAAGGGGGGGCGCGTGCAAAGCGCGTGGTGGAGGGGCGCGCTATACCCCCCCCCCCGTCAGCGCTCCGCGCTGCCACCGTCCCATCGCTGCGCGACAGAGAGGAACTTGCCTTGCCAACCCTTTAATCCCGCGTCAGTCTCTCCCGAAAATAGCGGGAGAGACATATGCGCCTCAAAGTGGGGCTGCTCGGCGGGGGCAGTTGGGGGACGACGGTCGCATCGGTGGTGTCGCGCAACGCGCCGATCACGCTGTGGGCGCGCGACGCCGAGACGGTCGACGGTATCAACGCCGACAACGAGAACCGCAAATATCTGCCCGGCATCAAGCTGCCTTCCGCGCTGCGCGCGACGCACGACATGGCCCAGGTCGTCGCGGGCGCCGATGTGCTCGTCATGGGCGTCCCCTCGCACAGTTTTCGCGCCGTCCTCGAAGAGGCGAAGCAGCATCTTCGTCCCTGGGTCCCGGTGATCAGCCTGACCAAGGGGCTCGAACTCTCCTCGGGCAAGCGGATGACCGAACTGATCGAGGAAGTGCTGCCCGGCCACCCCGTCGGCGTGCTCACCGGCCCCAACCTCGCGCGCGAGATCATGACGGGCCAGGCGGCGGCGAGCGTGCTGTCGATGGAGGACGAGATCGTCGTGCGCGCGCTCCAGCCCGTGTTCCACTCGGGCCTGTTCCGCGTCTACACCAACACCGACCTCTTGGGCTGCGAACTCGGGGGGGTGCTCAAGAATATCATCGCGATTGCGGTCGGCATGGGCGACGGGCTTGGCGCGGGCGACAATACAAGGTCGGCGCTGATGACGCGCGGGCTCGCGGAGATCACGCGGCTCGGCGTGGCGATGGGCGGGCGGCCCGAAACCTTTGCGGGCCTCACCGGAATGGGGGACCTGATCGCCACCTGTACCAGCCCCTTGTCGCGCAACCGCCACGTCGGGGTCGAACTCGGCAAGGGGCGCTCGATCGACGCGATCATCGCGGGCATGAACATGGTTGCCGAGGGGGTGAAGAGCGCGCCCACCGTGATCGCGCTCGCCGAACGCCATGGCCTCGACATGCCGATCGCGCGCGACGTCTATGATGTGACGCAGGGAAAACGCAGCGCGCAGGAGGTATTTCGCGGCCTCCTGCGGTCCGCCGTCGGCGACGAAGCGCACCCCGGCTGAGGATTTTTGGACGATTCCGCCGCGACCCGTGGCATTTCGGCGACCAGCCGGGAAGAAAAGGACGCGGTGCTTCGTTGACTCCCCTGACCGGCCCGCACGCGGGCAGGCAATCAGGAGATGGACGATGAAAAAATGGACCACCCTCGCCGCAATCTTGGCTCTCCCCGCCACCGCCGCCGTGGCCGCCGTTCCCTATGGCGCGATGCCGCCGGGCTTCGAGGCGCCGCACATCCGCACCGCCCCGATCGCGGGCGTCGTCAACCAGCAATGGTATAATTACAAGGCCGATATCATGGAGGCCGAGAAGGAGCTGACCAGCGATCTTCGCCGCGCCACCGACCGTGAAGACCGCTGGGACGCGTGGGACGAATGGACCGTCGAAGTCGTCGACGCCGACAAGGACTATGTGAAGGAAATGCGCAAGAAGGGCTATCGCACCGGCCGCGTCACGGTCGGCGGTTAAGCCGCGCCAATTTTCCCGGAGCCCTCTCCGGGTCGCACGGAAGGGCGGGTGTCATGGGGCACCCGCCCTTTCTTGTTCGGGAATGACGAAATTATTCGATGCCTAGGAAACGCCCTCCGCCAGCAGCGCCTTCGCCTCGGCGCCCTGCCAGTCGATCGCGCCGACGACGCGCCAGATTTCGCGGCCTTCCGCGTCATAATAAATGCTCGTCGGCAGCGCGCTGTTCGCGGCGTCGAGCAGGCCGTTTTCGGGGTCGAGATAGGGTTGCAGCGCCGTCAACCCCGCTTTCTGGAACCACGGATCGACGATCTCGGCGCCCTGCAGATCCTGCGCGACCGCGATCACCGTCATCCGGTCCTTGCTCTTCGCCGCGAGCGCGTCGAGCGTCGGCATCTCGGCCACGCACGGCGCGCACCAAGTCGCCCACAGATTGACGAGCAGCGGCTTGCCGCGAAAGGCGGCGAGCGTCACCGCCGCGTCGTCGGGACCGCTGAAGGCGGCCTTGGGCGCGGCTTCGCCCTTGTGGCTGCGGTCGATCATATATTCGAAGGCGCTGACGCCCTTCGCTTGGCCCGCCGAAACATTTGCTTGGCCTTGCGCGGCTTGCTCGCTGCCTGCCTTTTGCCTATCGCAGCCCGCGACCGATCCGGCCAGAGCTAGGGCGAGGATCAACAGCGACGGATTTGGAACGCGGCGAATGGCGAATACTCCGGACAGCAACAGCATGTGGGGCGGCCGCTTCGGTGGCGGACCCGCCGCGATCATGCAAGAGATTAACGCGTCGATCCCCGTCGACAAGCGCCTGTGGGAAGAAGATATCACCGCCAGCCGCGCGCATGCGGCGATGCTCGGCGCCACCGGAATCATCGATTCGGGGGACGCCGTGGTCATCGACCGCGGCCTCGCGCAGATCGCCGACGAATTCGCCGCGAACGGCGTTCCGGTCGACCTCAGCCTCGAAGATATCCACATGACCGTCGAGGCGCGGCTGAAGGAGCTCGTCGGCGACGCCGCCGGGCGGCTCCACACCGCGCGCTCGCGCAACGATCAGGTCGCGACCGATTTCCGCCTGTGGACGCGCACCGCCTGCGAACGCATCGATGCAGGGCTCGCGGCGATCCAGGCGGCGCTGCTGACGCGCGCCGACGACCATGCGGACAGCATCATGCCCGGCTTCACCCACCTGCAGGTCGCGCAGCCGGTGACGCTTGGCCATCACCTGCTCGCCTATGTCGAAATGTTCGGCCGCGACCGCAGCCGCTTCGCCGATGCGCGCCGCCGCCTCAACGAATCGCCGCTCGGCGCCGCCGCGCTCGCGGGCACCAGCTTTCCGCTCGATCGCGACGCCACCGCATCGGCGCTCGGGTTCGACCGCCCGATGGCGAACAGCATCGATGCGGTGTCCGATCGCGACTTCGCGCTCGAATTTTGCGCATCGGCGTCGATCGCCGCGATCCACCTGTCGCGGCTTGCCGAGGAAATCGTGATCTGGGCGAGCCAGCCTTTCGGTTTCATCAGCCTGCCCGACGCCTGGTCGACGGGTAGCTCGATCATGCCGCAAAAACGCAACCCCGATGCCGCCGAACTGGTGCGCGGCCGTGCCGGCCTGCTGCTCGGCGCCTTCCAGCGTCTGTCGGTGATCGTGAAGGGGCTGCCGCTCACTTACTCGAAGGATTTGCAGGACGACAAGGAAACCGTCTTCGGCGCGTTCGATGCGCTTGCGCTGTCGCTCGCGGCGATGACGGGCATGGTCGAAACGCTGACCTTCCGCACCGACCGGATGCGCGCGCTTGCCGCGTCGGGCTATTCGACCGCGACCGACTTGGCCGACTGGCTGGTGCGCGAAAACGGCCTGCCGTTCCGCGAGGCGCATCATGTCGTCGGCGCCTGCGTGAAGCGCGCCGAGGAACTGGGCGTCGAGCTCTCGGCGTTGCCGGCAGAGGACGCCGCCGCGATCCACGCGGCGGTCACGCCCGACGTCCTCGCCGCGCTCACCGTCGAGGCGTCGGTCGCCAGCCGCACCAGCTATGGCGGAACGGCGCCCGAACGGGTAAGGCAGGCGATCGCCGCGGCGCGTGCCGCGCTGGAAGGACAGGATTGATGGCGACCAAGCGCCTCGTCATAGCCGGTTTTGCCGTTGTTGCGCTGCTCGGCGCGTGCGGCAGCAAGGAAGATTTGAAGCCCGTTGCAGGCCAGCCTGCGGCAGCCATTCCCGTCGGCGCGACCCGCGCCCCGACCACGGAGGAGCTTACGACGCCTGACGCGCAGGCCCGGCCCGCGCGCAGCGACGAACTTCTCAAACGGTCCGAACGCCGCGAAGCCGACGATTTTGACTTGCCGCCTCCGGGCTGAGCTTAGGACTTTTCAATGGATCATTTTGACTATCGTGACGGCGTTCTCCACGCCGAAGACATCCCCCTGCCGCGTATCGCCGAGGAAATCGGCACCCCCGTGTATGTCTATTCGCGCGCAACGCTCGAACGCCATGCGCAGGTGTTCCGCGACGCGCTGAACGATATCCCGAAAAAGCACATCGCCTTCGCGATCAAGTGCAACCCCAACCTCGGCGTGCTGCGCGTCCTCGCGCGGCAGGGCTATGGCGCCGACGTCGTCTCGGGCGGCGAGCTCGAACGCGCGCTCGCGGCTGGCATGGCGCCCGAGGACATCGTCTTTTCGGGGGTCGGCAAGACGCGCGCCGAACTGGCGCTGGGGCTCGATCGCGGGATCGGCCAGTTCAATATCGAGCATGAGCCCGAGGGCGTCGCGCTTGCCGAAATCGCGGCGCGCAAGGAAATGACGGCGCGCGCGGTGCTGCGCGTCAATCCCGACGTTGATGCAGGCACCCATGCCAAGATCTCGACCGGCAAGGCCGAGAACAAGTTCGGCGTCGGCATCGACGTCGCGCCCGAAATCTTTGGCCGGCTCGCCGGACTGCCGGGGCTCCAGATGCGCGGCATCGCGCTCCACATCGGCAGCCAGCTGACTAGTCTCGATCCGCTCGAGGCGGCGTTCGAACGCGTTGGCCGCTTGATCGCCGACCTGCGCGCCGCGGGGCACAGCATCACGCATGTCGACCTCGGCGGCGGGCTCGGCGTCCCGTACAAGCCCGACGACAATCCGCCGAGCCCGGCCGAATATGGCGCGATGGTCGCGCGCGTGACCAAGGATTGGGATGTCACCTTGATGTTCGAACCCGGCCGCGTCATCGCGGGCAACACCGGGGTGCTGCTGACCGAAGTCCTGTGGGTCAAGCCCGGCGCGACCAACCCCTTCGTCATCGTCGATGCGGCGATGAACGATCTCGCGCGCCCCGCGCTCTACGATGCGTATCACGACTTTGTCGCGGTGAAGCCGTCGGGCGAGACGATGACCGCGTCGATCGTCGGCCCGGTGTGCGAAACCGGCGACACCTTCGCGCGCGACCGCGTGACCGATCGGGTCGAGGCGGGCGACCTCGCCGTGTTCCGCACCGCGGGCGCCTATGGCGCGACGATGGCGTCGACGTACAACAGCCGCAGCCTGGTGCCCGAGGTGCTCGTCGATGGCGAGCGCTATGTCGTCGTCGCCGACCGCATCGCAGCGGGAACGATCATGGCCGCCGAACGCGTGCCCGACTGGATCGACTGATACGGCGCAGTTGCGCGGATACGCGGCGACGCTATCTTTTCTTCGTCACCCCGGACTTGGTCCGGGGTCCATGGCCCAACGGCGCGGCAGGGATCATGAATGCCGGACCAAGTCCGGCATGACGAAGAAAAGGGCGAACTGATGCACCAACTCCCGATCTTCCTGAACCTGACCGGCCGCACCGTCGTGCTGGTGGGCGAGGGGGAGGCTGCCGATGCCAAGGCGCGGCTGATCGAGCGCGCCGGCGGGCGCATCGTTCCGGCGTGGGAAGCGGGCGCGGCGCTGGCCTTCGTCGCGCTCGACGATGACGCCGCGGCGCGCGCCGCCGCCGAAGAATTGCGCGCGCGCGGCTTGCTCGTCAACGTCGTCGACCGCCCCGATCTCTGCGATTTCACCACCCCCGCAATCGTCGACCGCGCCCCGGTTACCATCGCCATCGGCACCGGCGGCGCGTCGGCGGGGCTGGCGAAGGCGATCCGGCAACGCGTCGAAGCCTTGCTCCCCGCGCGGCTCGGCGCGCTCGCCTCGGCGCTGCAGTCCGCGCGCGGTGTGATGAAGGCGCGCTGGCCCACCCCCGCCGACCGCCGCCGCGCCATCGACGCCGCGCTGGCAAGCGGCGGCGCGCTCGACCCGCTCGACGCGACCGCGCCGGACAAGGTCGATGCCTGGCTGGCCAGCGACACCGCCACCCCGCCATCGCGCCTCGAAACCATCCAACTGACCAGCCCCGACCCCGACGACCTGACCCTCCGCGCCGCGCGCCTGCTCGGCGAGGCCGATCATATCTTCCACCCCGCGAAAATCCCCGCGGCGATCCTGACCCGCGCCCGCGCCGACGCGGTGCGGCATGTCGTCGATGCACCGCCGCGCGATGCGCCGACGGGCCTGTCGCTGTGGCTGGAGATGCCGACGAGCCGGCGCAGCGACTAAAGACCCGAAGCCGATATCCGAACCTCGCCATCGGCTTGCGATCGGCAGGGGGCAGCGACCTGTCTTATGCCGTGCCGGTCGCCAATTTTATCGGTTGAGCCACATGTCGAACAGCCGATTGAACATGAAGGTGAATGTCCCCGCGATCAGCAACGCGCCGATAACGATGCCGTGAATATGTTTGCGATGCGCGACATGATCGCCCTTTCGCGCGCTGGCGACGATGCGCCAGCTGACATAAAGCGTCAGAACGGACAGCAGGTGGATCAGGCTGAACTGACCGGCGTTGAGGTCGCGAATGAAGAAGGTGTCGATCGCGGTGATTACCATCGCGGTGATCCACACATAACCGGTCATGCGGTGCAGCCGGTCACCTTTCGCCCGCAGCAACAAAAAGGGCGTCAGCGCCAGCGCGATTGCCAAGGTTCCGAAATGGATCGGATATGTGATCGGGACCAGTGCCATCTGATCACGCCCGCGCCAGATGGCCAACCCCATCGCCGCCAGCATGCCCACGCTACCGACGGACAGGACATAATCCATCGCCCCTGGCTGATAACCCCACAATTTGCGCGACGGCTGGACGCCTGCCGAAATCGCTTTTTCCATCATTCCCCCCTTGTGGAAAGGCTAGCGCAGACAATCAAAAGTGCAACTTTTGGTGAGAACGGCTGGATCGGCGATGCCGGGAGCCGCCACGCCCCGACCAGATTGCCGGTGTCGGCCGGTCGATGCTGAAAGACGGCTATGTGATCGAAAACCACATTCATTCGGACCACCCGATCTTTGCCGAGCTCGCAAAGACGCACGCGCTCGGCTGATCGCGCTTACGGCGCGATCGCCAGCCCGTCGCCATTTTTCCCCGCCGCGATCCGCCGCAGCACCTGCCCGCTCGCGACATCGATTTCGGCGACCTTGTCGTGACCCGTCTCGGCGGCATAGATTCGCGTCGAATCGGCGCTGAACAGCAAGGTTACCTGTCCTTTCGCCTGCTCGCCCGACACGGTGATCGTCTTCAGCGGCGCGCGCGTCTCGGCATCGAACAGGCTGATCGTTCCCGACGCGATATTGCTGGTCGCGACCAGCTTGCCGTCGGGGCTCGCCAGCACGCGGATCGCGACCGGGTCGACCGGCCGTTCGGCGATTTTCTCGCCCGTCGCGGTATCCCACACCGATACGCGCGGCGCGTCGAGGTCGCCCACCCACAGCTCGCGCCCGCCCTTGGTCAGCGCCAGCCCCTCGGGCTTGCCGCCGACGGTCAGGTCGCGCAGCTTCGCGCCCGCATTCAGGTCGAGCACGCTCACCGTCCCCGACCCGATATTGGTGGTATAGGCGGTGCGGCCGTCGGGTGCGACGACGATCATGTGCGTCCCCTTCTGCCCGGTCGGAATCGAAGTCAGTGCGCCGTCCGGCGCGACCACTGCGACCGACT
Source organism: Sphingopyxis sp. H115 (assembly GCF_001468465.1). Taxonomy (GTDB): domain Bacteria; phylum Pseudomonadota; class Alphaproteobacteria; order Sphingomonadales; family Sphingomonadaceae; genus Sphingopyxis. The sequence continues at coordinate 68,381 of NZ_LNSA01000002.1, read as the reverse complement.
CGCTGCCCTCGGTCGTAGCAACCAGTCGCCCGTCGCCAAGCCACAGCAACCCGTGCGGCCGCCGGTTGGGGCTCAGGTCGATCGTGCGCAATTTCGTCCGCTTCGCGATGTCGAACACATCGATCGTCGTCCCACCATAGGCCACGACCGCCGCCTGTTTGCCGTCGGGCGAAATCGCGATTTCGTGCGGCATCTTCCCCGTCGGCAGCCGCGCCAGCTCGCGTCCCGTCGCTAGCGATATGATGCTCAGCGTATCTTCGGCCTTGTTGCCGACCAGCAGCGTTTCGGCCGCCGCGGCGGGCGCAGTCAGAAGCAGGATGGCGAGGGCGGCGGCACGGTGCATGGCGGGTCTCCCGGTTACGGCCGCCCATCCTATCCCGCGGCGCGCGCCCCGCAACCGCGCTTCGACGAGTGACGGGCGCGCCATTACGATAAGTTAACTCGGCGATTGCGGAGGGTCCCCTTACCCCGGTCGGGCGGCCCGGGGCCGCAGAGCGACGGAGGAGGGGGACTATGGAATTGCCATCGATCGATATCGACAGCGTGCCGCTGCTGGAAACCGCGGTCGGGCTGTTCGGGTCGCTGATCGGCGACAGCGCGTCGTCGGGACCGTCGGTGTTCGAGATCGCGGTCACCATCGCGCTCATCGTCAACGACTGACCCGCCGCGGCGGCGGGTCAGTCGTTGACGATGAGCGCGATCCTGCACCTCGACACCGCGCGCCAGGGCTTCACGCTCGCCGCCGCGCGCGCCGACGTGTTGCTGCTCGAACTCGCCGTCCAGCCGCCCTCGCCGCTGCCGATCCGCAGCTATGACGCGGCGAGCGGCCGCCTCATCCATGTCAGCGCCTCGCGCCGCGACAGCAGCTTTCGCGCGATGGCGCTGACGCTGCTCCGCCAGCTTGGCCGTACCGACGCCGCGCCGCTGTTCGCGGCCGAGACGCAGGCCGGCGATTTCGCCGCGCGCTGGCACGCGATGCGCGAACTGGTCGCGCTCGATTCCGCCGCCGCGCATCGCTTGCTCGCCGCGATGGCCGCGGGCGATCCGCATCCCGAGGTGCGCCGCGCGGCGGTGGCGACGCTGGCGCTCTTTCCGCCTTCCGGTGAGACGGGGCGGAAGGGGGGCGGAGGGCCGGGGCCTTGCACAAGCCCTGCGCCCTCCGCCCCTTGTCGCCGCGAGGATGCGCAGCCGTGCCGCGCCTGATCGACCCGCCGGGCACCCCCGCGCTCGACCTTGCCGAAGTCGTCGCGCGCCTCGACGAAAGCGGCGTCGACCTCGCGGACGAAGGCAGCATCGCGCATTGCGCCGCGCTGCTCGCCGGTCTGCGGCGCAACCGCGACTTTCTTGCCGACCGCGTCGTCGCGGCGCTCAAGGCGAGCTACGCCGACCAGCTCGAAATCAACCGCTATTCGGCGCAGGTCTTCCTCCTGCACCGCAGCCCGCGCGGCTATTACCTCCGCGCCAACCTCTGGCCCGCCGCGACCGACGCCGTCTATGCCGCGAGCGGCTCCGCCGCCTTCTCCTACGGCGTGCCGCACGACCATAATTTCCATTTCCTCACCGCCGGCTATTTCGGCCCCGGCTATATCAGCGACTATTATGACTATGACCCCGAAGCGGTTGACGGCCGCCTCGACGAGCCGCTGAACCTCAAATTCGTCGAGCGCAGCAGCCTGAGCGAGGGCAAGCTAATGCTCTACCGCGCCCACCGCGACATCCACAGCCAGCTCCCCCCCGAAAGCCTGTCGGTCAGCCTCAACATCATGGACGAGGGCGAGCATGTCCCTTGGCGCGACCAATATATCGTCGATCTCGGCCAAGAAGCGGACAAGCGCGGCACGATCGCCAGGCGCCCGACGCTGACCAGCGGCGAAATGCTGCTCCGCTGCGCGGTGCATCTGACGGAAAACGGCCGGGACGTGGCCGACCATTTCGCGAAAGCGCATCCTGTCCCCCGCGTCCGTGCCAACGCCATCGCCGCGCTGGCGGCGGTAGAGGAAGGCGCGGGCAGGGCGGCGGTGCTGGAGCGCGGGATGCGCGACGCGGACGCGCGGGTCAGGGATGATTGTGAGAGGTGGCTGGGCCTCCGCGCATGATAGCCGATCTCGCGCCTTCGGCATGTAAAGCAGACAAACCTGCCCCAACTTTGTCATCCCGAACTTGATCTGGGATCCATAGCACCGCCGACGTCATGCCACAGGATTAAGCATGACCCTTCACGCCGCCTGTCCAGAGTGGCGTACCTTTGGGCACCCGGCGTCTGAGAAGGGATATCGGAAGCACACGCTTGGCGCCCTCGATCTATTCGTATCGCGTCGCTGACGTTCTGAGGCCTCGATTACCTTGGTGAACTCGTCTATGGTTCCGCTGCATTAAGGGGCATGGAGTGCGCATGATCGAAGACCTAAGGGCGAGAGCAATGAATTCCGTTTTTGCCATGTCGAGTTTTTCGACTTCTTGGCGGACATGGAGGCCTGCGATTGCAGAATTGACCGACAACCTGACTGATGCAGGCAAGGTTTACGAACTTGGGGATCATCTAAGTGACGTTTTCAAGATGACGGGCGGCGCTGGGCGCGATCAGGGGTCACTTTCGGGCGGCGGAGCCGCGTGGGAAGGCCTGGTTTGCTGGTATCTGAATCTCGTGATGACCGGATCCCGAGCTGTCGTGGTGAAGCAAAGCAAAAGTTTGATCCCAAAAACTCTGTCGGATGCCATGACTGTGACTTATAAAAATGTGCCGACAAATACCGAATCAGATCTTTCGGGAATAATATTTCCACAAAAAATTCGAGATATATCTGATGTTTATGATACATCTATATTGAATTCTTTTATTGAAAATAATATATCAGATATTTCTCTTCACAATATACAATGTAAGACTAATTGGAACGATAACGCGCAGATTCCAATGCTTTGGGACATGATTTACCAGTTTAGAGGCGTGAAGAAGCATAGCGTAAGGATTGGCGTCTCGGGCGTTGATTTGGATGATTTGGCAGATTTTACCTACTCGTTTGTGACGGTGCCAACTCAGTCAAAACCGATAAAGCCAAATTCGATGGCTGTTCGCCGCGTGGAATCGCTTTCTGGCGGGAACTATTGGGGTCGTTCGAGTCAGGCTGGTGTCGCGGAAAGCCTTTCGGAAATCTTCAAGCGAGTGTTCAAGTCGGCGTTCGATGGTGGCATTCGGGGTCATATCGACAACCAAATCAAGAATGGATCAATTTCCATTTCAGTGCCCTAGGATGGGCTTGATTTGTTCTCAGTCTATGACAGAAAGAAACTCCCTTCTGGAGACGATGTATGCTGCTTGAGCGAACTCCCGCATTAAGGATCGATGAAAGCCCCGTCGAGGCGATCGTCAAGGTGCACCGGCCGATGATCGACCTGTTTGCGGGGTGTGGCGGGTTGTCGCTCGGATTTGAGCAAGCTGGGTTCACCCCTGTTTTCGTGAATGAATTGAACGCAGATGCGCGATCAACATATCTTGCGAACCGCGACCATCTCATCGCTGGAATACCTTTTAATCAGCGAACCGATCTGCATTCGGCCGATATTCATGAACTGGACGGCGATAGAATTTCGGCCCTCAAGCTGCGCCTAGAAGGTTTGAACCTGGGTTTGAATTTTGGGGGAAGCAGCAATTTGGACGTGCTGGCTGGCGGACCGCCATGTCAAGGTTATTCGGGCATCGGGCATCGGCGCTCATATTCTGTGGACAAGGCCGAACTGCCGTCAAATCGACTTTACGAACGAATGGCTTTCGTAATCGAGCAAATACGGCCACGAATATTTCTTTTTGAAAATGTTAGAGGTCTGTTGTCCTCTCGATGGACCGCCGAAGGAACAAAGGGAGAGATTTGGCGTGACGTCTATGGACGTTTTAAGCGCCTCGGTCTTGAGCACGGGTATGTCGTGCGCTGGAAATTGGTTCACGCGAAGGACTATGGCGTCCCTCAAAATCGACCGCGTGTCTTAATAGTTGGCATTCGTTCTGACATTGTAGACAAGATGGGTTCTCGGCTTTCGCTTGCTGCGCATGAGGAAGATGCCGTCGCGTGTGGAATGTTGCCGCCTCATGGCGAAATTGCACCTCACCTTGAGGATATCTTCTCTGATCTGGAAGATTCTACGATTCTTAAAAGTTTGCACGATCAGGAATTTGGCGGGAATTTTTCTACGAGCGCTTATCCCCGACCGGCCATCGGGAAATGGCAACAATATTTCCGCCCTGGCGAGCTAGCCCAAGCTCGGGCGCCATTGCAGGAGCAGGAATATAGCAAGCACTCATTGCACGTTGTGCAGAAGTTCGCTGCAATGATCGCTAATGGGGGCCGAATTCCGCCGGAGTTCCAAACAAAGAAGTTCGCTCAGCGTGTGTTGCCTCGTCGTTGGAGCAATCACGGGCCGACAATCACCGCCTGCTCGCTGGCTGATGACTATGTGCACTACCAGCAACCCCGATCATTGACGGTGCGAGAGTGGGCGCGTCTACAAACATTTCCTGACACCTATGTCTTTAAGGGCAAGCGAACGACAGGTGGCTTGCGACGTGCCGGTAATCCACGCGAGGGGAACTTTGAACGAGAGGTGCCAAAGTACACTCAAATTGGAAACGCGGTTCCCGTTAAGCTTGCGGAAGCTGTAGCCAAGCATTTCGATGAGTTATTGAAGTATGCTGGTTTGTAGGGCGTCCCTTGATTGATTTTGTTTCGCCCGAAAAGCGATCTCGGATCATGCGCGGGTCGAAAGGAAAGGATACTAGGCCGGAGATTGCAGTAAGGCGGGTGCTAAGACGGCTGGGCATTGGTTATCGGTTGCACCGGAACGATTTGCCGGGGCGTCCTGACATTGCATTGATTGGGCGGAAAAAAGCAATTTTTGTACATGGTTGCTTTTGGCATCAACACGGCGACCTAACCTGTCCAATCGTCCGTCGACCTTCAAGCAACAGCGGGTTTTGGTCGCGAAAGTTTGAAAAAACGCGGGAACGGGACATCCGAAACGAAAGGGCATTAGTAGGCACCGGTTGGTCGGTGCTTACATTGTGGGAGTGTGAGACATTGGGATCAGATTTGGAAGCGAAGCTAAGGTCATTCCTCGAAATTTCCTGACGGTTTTACGTATAATCCGGCGCAAAATCTTCGGCCACACCGCGAAAAACCCCTTTCCTACATTATTCCGCCATGCCAGCCTCGGGGTCTGGCTCTTTGACTTGTCCGAACCGCTGCTTCATCGCGCGCCAAACATCGCGGCCGCGCGCGATTTTTTGCGATCTTTCCTGCCGCCGCCGCGCTGGGCGACATTGGTGACTTTCCGCCCATGGCTGGCCGTCAACCCCTTGTTTCCGGTGTCGATGCGGTGGCAAGCTTGACAACTTCCGCCTGCCGCGCGCCTCATTGGCGATCGGGGGTCAAAACAGACGCATGTTGGGCTGACCTTTACTGACTTTTGGCCGAAAGCGACGCCCGCGGCGCCGCGCCGTCCACTCCCTGCTGACAGCGCCGCAAACCCCTGCTAGGGCGCCGCGCATGACCACGCCCTTGTCCCATATCCGCAATTTTTCGATCATCGCGCACATCGACCATGGCAAGTCGACGCTCGCCGACCGGCTGATCCAGTTCACCGGCGGGCTGACAGCGCGCGAAATGTCGGCGCAAGTCCTTGATAATATGGATATCGAGAAAGAGCGCGGGATCACGATCAAGGCGCAGACGGTGCGGCTCAAATATACCGCGAAGGACGGCGAAACCTATGAGCTGAATCTCATGGACACGCCGGGGCACGTCGACTTCGCCTATGAAGTGTCGCGCAGCCTCGCCGCGTGCGAGGGCGCGTTGCTCGTCGTCGATGCGGCGCAGGGGGTCGAGGCGCAGACGCTCGCGAACGTCTATCAGTCGATCGAGCACGACCATGAAATCGTGCCGGTGATCAACAAGATCGACCTGCCCGCCGCCGACGTCGACAAGGTGAAGGCCGAGATCGAGGATATCATCGGCCTCCCCGCCGACGACGCGGTGCTCGCGTCGGCTAAATCGGGGATCGGCATCGAGGAATGCCTCGAGGCGATCGTGACGAAGATCCCGCCGCCGAAGGGCGACGCCGCGGCGCCGCTCGTCGCGATGCTCGTCGACAGCTGGTACGATCCCTATCTCGGCGTCGTCATCCTCGTCCGCGTGATCGACGGCGTGTTGAAAAAAGGTCAGCAGATCAAGTTCATGCAGGCGGGCACCACCCACCTGATCGACCGCGTCGGCTGTTTCACGCCCAAGCGCGAGGAACTGACCGAGATCGGCCCCGGCGAGATCGGCTTCATCACCGCGCAGATCAAGGACGTCGCGCAGGCGCGCGTCGGCGACACGGTGACCGACGCGAAAAAGCCCGCCGCGGCGCCGCTGCCGGGGTTCAAGGAAGTCCAGCCGGTCGTCTTCTGCGGCCTCTTCCCGACCGACGCCAACGACTTCGAGAAATTGCGCGAGTCGATCCAGAAGCTGCGTTTGAACGACGCGAGCTTCTCGTTCGAGATGGAAAGCTCGGCCGCGCTCGGCTTCGGCTTCCGCTGCGGCTTCCTCGGCCTGCTCCACCTCGAGATCATCCAGGAGCGGCTGACGCGCGAATATGACCTCGACCTCATCACCACCGCGCCGTCGGTGGTCTACAAGCTGAAGCTCAGCCACACCAAGAATGAGGCGGCGAAGGAGATCGAGCTTCACAACCCCGCCGACATGCCCGACCCGAACCGCATCGACGAGATCGAGGAGCCGTGGATCGAGGCGGTGATCTATGTCCCCGACGATTATCTCGGCCCGATCCTGAAGCTGTGCCAGGACCGCCGCGGGGTGCAGAAGAACCTGACCTATGTGGGCGGCCGCGCGCAGATCACCTATGAACTGCCGCTCAACGAAGTCGTGTTCGACTTCTACGACCGGCTGAAAAGCATCAGCCGCGGCTATGCGTCGTTCGACTATCACCAGATCGGCCACCGCCCCGGCGACCTCGTCAAGATGAGCATCCTCGTCAACAACGAGCCGGTCGATGCGCTGTCGATGATTGTCCACCGCGGATCGGCCGAAAGCCGCGGCCGCGGCATGTGCGAGCGGCTGAAGGACCTGATCCCGCGCCACATGTTCAAGATCCCGATCCAGGCGGCGATCGGCGGCAAGGTGATCGCGCGCGAAACCATCGCCGCGCTGCGCAAGGACGTGACCGCCAAATGCTATGGCGGCGACGCGACCCGCAAGAAAAAGCTCCTCGAAAAGCAGAAAGAGGGCAAGAAGCGGATGCGCGAATATGGCAACGTCAACATTCCGCAGGAAGCCTTCATCGCCGCGCTTCGCATGGGCGACGACGCCTGACCGGCTTGATGCGCTAGGTCGGCGACGGCGCGAATTGCCAGCGTCGTCGGTCTTGCCTATCCTGCGAGCCGCAGGAGGCCGCGATGACCGGGACGACGGACAGGCAGGCGGGGGTGCCCGCGCAGCAGGCAGCGGCCGGGCGGCTGGGCGATATCGCGGTGCACAGCGCGCTGAACGACGGGACGCAGGTATGCCTGCGCACGATCACTCCCGACGACGAGGCGCTGCTGCGCGACGGGATCGCAAAGCTGTCCTCCGAGTCGCGCTACCTGCGCTTTTTCTCGCCGGCGCCGATGCTGCCCGATGCGGTGATCGAGCGGCTGGTCGACGTCGACGGGCACGACCATATCGCCTGGGGCGCGATCTGCAGCGAATGTCCGGGCTGGCCCGCGATCGGCGCGGTGCATGCGGTGCGCAATCGCGGCGGCCCGAACGGCGAGAGCCGCGTCGGCGAATATTCGGTCGCGGTGCTCGATGCCTTCCACGGCAAGGGGCTGGCGCGGATGATGACTGCGGCGCTGTTCGTCCAATGCCTCGCCGAGGGACTGACCGAACTCGACGTCCACACCCTGTCCGAAAATCGCGCCGCGATCGCGCTCGTCCATGCGCTCGACGCCCGGTGGAAGGGCGAGAGCGCGGGTGTTGCCGAATATGCGGTCGACGTCGCGGCAGCGCTCACCGCGCTGCGCGCCGACCCCGCCCAGCGCGGCGTCCGGGACGTCTTGGCACAGCTCGGCGCCTGACGAACGGCCTGGTCCTCCCCGCCGCCGCGGGTCGCAGACGGCGGCGGGAAGGTGAGGGGGCAAGGGTTGCCTCGCCGCCCCGCGGCCGGGATTAGCGCGCGTGGCGCGGGGCAGCGGTGACGCGGGTCACAGCACGGCGACCGTTCCGGACATGCAAAAAGGGCGCCGAAGCCAAGCTCCGGCGCCCTCTGGCAACCCCGAAGAGGGATTATTTCGTCTGCGTGTCGCCGACGCCGGTTTCGGACGGGGCGATCTCGCCATTGTCGTCCATCGCGTTGGCCTTTTCCTCGCCCATTTCCTCGACCTTGTCGGCCTTGTCTTCCATCGCTTCCTTGGCGGCGCCTTCGGGCATCGCGTCAGCCTGATCGTCGATCGCTTCGGCTTGGGCTTCGGCCTGGTCCTCAACCTTGTCGGCGGCCGGGCTCTGGCAGGCGCCGAGCGAGAGGGCCGAGGCGGCGGTGAGGGCGATAATCATCTTGCGCATGTCGAGTTCTCTCCAAAAGTTGACTCAGCCGCTTAACGCGGGGTGAACAGGAGGGTTGCAAAGAAAACGTCATCCTGTTGAAAGAACGCGCATCTTCTTTGGGTTTCTGACGCCGCCCGCTGCTCGAGGCAAAAAAAAGAGGGCGCCCGAGGCGCCCTCTCTCATTCTGGTCCGGTCCCGCGGCTCAGAAGCGCTGTTGGCGCTCGTAGAGGTCGCGATAATGCTGGATGCGCGTCACGCGCAGTCCGGGCATGCCGCTGCGGTCGATCGACCGCTGCCAGCCGGCAAATTCCTCGAGGGTCAGCCCATAGCGTTCGCACGCTTCGTCGACGGACAGGAGCCCGCCGTTGACGGCCGCAACAACCTCTGCCTTGCGGCGAACGACCCAGCGGGTCGTCGATGCGGGCGGCAAGGTGTCCAGCGTCAGCGGTTCACCCAAGGGGCCGATGACCTGTGCGGGCCGGATTTTCTGATTCTCGATCATAGTCATTCCATATTTGCATCGTCGGAGGGGGGTGGTTCCGACGTTTTTTGCTTTAGGCCGGAGGGATTCAACATCGACTGAAGCCCTCTGGTAAACAGGTCATTCATAGTTTCCGGCAGGGCGTTCACCTCGTCCGACAGGTCGAGGAAGCGAACGGCGCGCGCCGCTTTTTGTTCCGCCGTCCGGCGCGCTCCGCCCAGAATTTGACGCAGCGCGTTAAGCGCTGCGTCGTGCGATTCGCGCAACGCCTGCGCGCGCACCAGCCGCGCGGTCGGCAGCATCGCCTGACGCGCCCCGGACACGGCCATGATGATGTCGAAGTCGGGCTTCGACACTCTGGCGGCACCAGGCAGGCGCGGAAATTCTGACGGGGCAACATTCATGATGCCGGTCTAGCGCAGAGGGCCTAAGGTCCCGTAAATGCCCGTTTCAGTCCCTGTTAGCGAAGCTTAACCCCCGTCAATATCTTGACGCGCGTGGCGGAAAAGCTGGTATTTTGGGGCCTGCATCCCTAGATGGCGCCGACCATGATCGATACGATTTTCTCGCCCGCCGGGCTTGCCCAGGCCGATTTTCAGCTGCCTATGCCGCTGAAGGACCGGCGAATCGTCGTCGCGATGTCGGGCGGAGTCGACTCGAGCGTCGTCGCCGCGCTTGCCGCGCGATCGGGCGCCGAGGTCATCGGCGTGACGCTGCAACTCTACGATCATGGCGCGAAGGCTAAGCGCGTCGGCGCCTGTTGCGCGGGACAGGATATCCGCGACGCGCGCGCGGTCGCTGACCGGCTGGGCTTCGCGCATCATGTCTATGACCATGAAAGCCGGTTCCGCGACACGGTGATCGACCAGTTTGCCGACGAATATCTCAGCGGACGGACGCCGATTCCGTGCGTGCGGTGCAATATGGGGGTGAAGTTCACCGACCTGTTTCGCCTTGCAAAGGAACTTGGCGCCGACTGCCTCGCGACCGGCCATTATGTCCGGCGCATGATGGGCCCGGCGGGCGCCGAACTGCACCGCGCGGTCGATCCGGCGCGCGACCAGAGCTATTTCCTCTTCGCGACGACGCAGGACCAGCTCGACTTCCTGCGCTTCCCATTGGGCGGTCTCGAAAAGAGCGTGGTACGCGAGATCGCCCGCGACTTGGGGCTGGGCGTCGCTAGCAAGCCCGACAGCCAGGACATTTGTTTCGTGCCAGACGGCGACTATGCGACGCTGGTCAGGAAGCTGCGGCCCGAAGCCGACGACCAGGGCGCGATCGTCCATGTCGACGGCACGGTGCTCGGCGCGCACAGGGGGCTGATCCATTATACGGTCGGGCAGCGCCGCGGGATCGAGATCGGCGGTCAGGCCGAGCCGCTTTATGTGGTGCGGCTCGATGCTGAGAAGAAGGAAGTGATCGTCGGACCACGACGGGCGCTTGCCGTGTCGGGCGCGCGGATGGGAGAGGCGAACTTGCTCGCCGATGTCGAGGGGCGCGACGTGCTGGCGAAGGTGCGCAGCATGGCGAAGCCTGTGCCGGCGACGATCGCGGGCGACCGGCTGATCTTTGCCGAAGCCGAATATGGCGTCGCGCCGGGACAGGCGGCGGTGCTGTACGATGCTGCCGACAATTCGCGCGTACTCGGCGGCGGCTGGATCGAAGAGACGTTCGCTTCCTCCGGCATTTGACGCGGAAGAGATTGAACTTTCTTCCCCGATGCCGCAGCTTGCGGCAAACAGGGAGAAAAATGATGGTCCATATGGTCTTGCGCGGCGCCGTCCTGCTGTGGGCGGCATTTTTTGGCATCGTCGGCGCGCGCGGGTTGATCGATCCCGCGAGCTATACCGAGACCTTCGGTTTCACGATCAGCGGGGTCGCGATCAACACGCTGCGCGCCGATCTGTCGTCCTTCTTTCTCGTCTCGGCGGGCGCGGCGGCGCTCGGCGCACTGGTCCCGGCGTGGGTACGCGCATTGCTGGTGCCCGCGGCGCTTTACGGCACGGCGCTGGCCGGGCGGCTGTTCGGCGCCGCGAGCGGCGATCCGGTCAATTCGGGGATCGTGCAGGCCATGATCGTCGAGGCCTTGTCGGTGCTGCTGCTGATCGGCGGCTGGTGGGTGCTGTCGCGACCGGCGCCGGTGGCTGCGGTCGATGGAACGGCCAATGCAGGCCTTTAATTCGGCAGATTGACAATTTTCGGCCGGACGTGGCCGATAGCGATGTAAACCCCGGCGAGAACCGGTGCCGGGAATTCCGCCCCGAACCTCAAGCCGATGCCCAACAATCGGCGGATTCGGACCGTTGCTTGTCTTTTTGATCATTATATGAGTTACTGGGCGCCGGGTCGCTTCCATTTTCCTTTGGGTGGGAGGAAGCCTATGGCGGACGATGAGGACAAGAGGGGGCGTTCGGACCGGCGCGCGGGCGACCGCCGCAAGGCCGATGATCCCGATTATAAGGGGCCGGATCGTCGCAAGGGCGACCGGCGAACAGGCAAGGATCGCCGCGCAGCCGATTGAGCGCGCCGCGCCGCGCCGGCAGGAGATCGGCTTTGACTGAACCGCGCGTGCCGCGCTTGAGCGTCGATATCGTGTCCGACGTGATGTGTCCCTGGTGCATCATCGGCTGGCTGAAATTCCGCAAGGTCATCGATCATTTCGCCGGGCGACTGGATTTTCGCGTCCAGTGGCATCCATTCGAGCTCAATCCCGATATGCCGGTGGAGGGCGAGGCTGCCGCCAGCCATGTCATGCGTAAATATGGCATCAGCGCCGAGCAGAGCCGCGCCAATACGGAGCGTCTCGCGAGCATTGCGGCCGAGTTGGGCTTTGCCTTCAACCGCGGGCCCGATTTCCGCATGCGCAACAGTTTCGACGCGCATCGCCTGCTGACCTGGGCGGCGGCGATGGAAGACCCCGAACAGAAGGGGCCGACTGGAGTACAGACGGCATTGAAGCTGGCGCTGTTCGCCGCTCATTTTACCGACAATCGCGATGTCGGCGACCATAACGTACTAGCCGATGCCGCCGCATCGGTCGGGCTCGACCGGGACCGCGCCGTGGCGATCCTTGCGTCGGGTGAATTCGGCGAAATGGTGCGCACCGAGGAAGCCTATTGGGCCGACCAGAATATCACCGGCGTGCCCGCTTTCATTCTGGGCGGCCGGATGCTGATTCCCGGCGCGCAGGATCCGGAGGCGCTCATCCGCGTGATCGAGAATAAGGTGCTCGCCGCGACCGTCTGAGGAACGGCACGACGGAGCTGTGCGTTTTCCGGCCATCCCTAAAAGGAACCGGACATGATCGACGATCCCCGCATACCCCCCGCAGCAGATGCCCCCGAGGCCCGCAACCGCGAGCAGGATGACGAGGGCGCGCAGGCGCAGAGCGTCGCCGAGGCGGCACGGCGCGAGACGCGCCTCGAGGATAGTGCCAAGAAGCCGAGCGCCGGCGCGAGCGACGATGTGCAGGATCTGGTCGATCATATGCGCCAGATGGAACGATCGGGCCGGATCGACATGGACGCTTATCGCGGCGAGCGCAGCGACGATGACGAGGAGGACGAACTGGGCCCGGGCGGGGTCGACGACGACGAACCGCGCGGCGCGCCCTGACTGGTCGACATAGGATCTGAAACGGCGCCGGAGCGAACGCGTTTGTCGGGTCTTGCCCGCCATTGCGGAGCCGCCTCGTTGGGGTTTTGCTAAGCCCCACTCGCTAGGGTCGGGATATGTCCGGCCCCGATTTCCATCACAGAGAGCGACGCGCGGTGCGCCGCCGAAACCCGATCGTGCGGCAGCGGTCCGTGCGCGCTAATCCGTGGCTGGCGCCGGCGATGATGGTTGCGTTCGTTGCGGCGGTGTCGATTTTCCAGCGGTTTCCAGAGGAGGCCGATGCCGTGGTGGCACCCGTCGCAGCGCTGTTCGCTTCTGAGGAAGGCGCGGCGTCCGGCAGGGCAATGCACGACGAATTGTCGGCTCATTTCACCTTTTGCCACAGTGGCGGCGGCAGCAATTGCGTCGTCGATGGCGACACCTTCTGGTTCGCGGGCGAAAAATACCGGATCGCGGACATCGACACCCCCGAAACCCATCCCGCGCGCTGCGCCGAGGAGGCGGCGCTGGGCGGCGCGGCGACCGAGCGATTGCAGCAATGGCTTAACGAGGGCGCCTTCAGCCTCGAAAGCGCCGGACGCGACAGCGATCGTTATGGGCGCAAGTTGCGGATCGTCACGCGCGACGGCGACAGCGTCGGATTGCTGCTCATCGGAGAAGGGCTGGCGCGGTCGTGGGAGGGCCGACGGCGCCCCTGGTGCGCTGGCTCGTCCTAGGGCGCTCGCCCTAGCTGGGTTCGCCGTCCTCGCTTTCGATATCCGTCTCTTCGGCGCTCTCGGCGTCCGCCGGGTCGGGCGCCGGCGGCAGCTCGCCGCGCAGCGGCGGGTTCGGCCCCGCAAGCTGGCGGTCGATGTCCGCGGCGACCAGCTGCGCGACGGGATCGTCGCCAAGCGCGGCGAGTTCTTCGCGGCGCCCGGCGAGCGCAGCGGCACGTTCGGCTTCGGGCAGCTCGGCGATGTCGACGTAAAAGCGTACGAGCCGCAACCAGGGCGCGTCGTCGGTCAGCACATCTTCGGCCCAGCGGCTGAACGGGCCGCCCGCCGCGCGCCAGCCGCCATCCTGCCGGTCGAGGAAGAAGAGCACGCGCGACCCGCGCGGAAACAGGTAACGGATGCACGCCCCGGCAAAGCTCTGCGGATGCGCTTCTTCGAGTTCGTAGGGATTGCTGGGCAGCGTTTCGGCGCCGGTCGCGATCACCCCGTCGAGGGCAATGGGGCCGGGAGGCATGACGCCCTTGAGCGCTTCGACGGGCTCGACCGCGATCGTCGGTTCCCTGCTGCTTTCAGGGGCTGGATCGCCCGCGGTTACGGTGCCGAGCAGAATCAGGTCGGCGCTCTCGACAAGCTCCAAATTCGTCGGCACCCGATAACCTGGGGCAACCGAGCAGCCCAGGGCTGGAAGCGGCGCGGCAAGAAGGGTAAGGCCGATGATGGCGAACAAGCGGCGCATCGGCGAAGGATAACGCGACCGGGCGTGAATGGAAAGCGGGCGCGAGTCTGGGGCGCTTCGTCCATGGCTATGGAGCCGACTCGAACTTCGCGCGTATGGTGGCGAGGCTCCCCCACCCGGAGCGCAAGGAGACTGACGATGGCAGAGCATGACCATAGCGCGATCAAGGAAGATATGAATGTCATCGGCGCCGACGGCGTCCATATCGGGACCGTCGACCATCTCGACGGCGAGCGTATCAAGCTGACCAAATCCGACAGCGTCGACGGCAAGCATCATTACCTGCCCGCCGGCCTCGTTGCCGCGGTCGAGGGCGACACCGTCCGGCTGTCGGCCAATGCAGCTAATGCGATCGACCTGTTCGAAGAGGCCGAATAACGCAATACCGGAGGGCTGGCGGCGTAATCCGGCGTGCCGGCAACGAAACTGGCCCGCTCCCTTTTTTTTGGGGGGGCGGGCCATTTTCTTGCCCGGCTCGACATCATCGGCTGAACGGCGAAAGGGAGCCGGTATCCCGGCTCCCTCCCCGATCGCTGATGCGATACGGTCTGCTGAGGGGAGCCGGGTGCACCCGGCTCCCCGAGCGTGGCAACCTCCCTTGCTGCAAGGGGTCGCCGCCGCTGTTCGTGCGCGGCGCTATTCGGCTGCGGCGGCGGTGCGCGCCTCGATCTCTGCGCTCGACAATTTGGTGACGAGGCCATGCGACGAGCCGACCGCGCCATGGTAGATGGCAGCGAGCGGGATATTGTAGAGCGCGCCGTCGCGTACGACGATGGCGGTGTCGCCGTCGATGCTCTGGACGGTGCCGACGCTCTGGCCGTCGGTCGAATGGATCTGCGCGCCGGGGCGCACCTGTTCGCGCGTCGCAAGCGTGAGGTTGGCGGCATCGGCGGCTTGGCCGGCGGCGTCGGTGCGTTGCGCGGGACCGGCGGCGGGGTCGGGAGCGGGCTGGGCCAGCGCGGGCGCCGCCAAAAGGGCGAGCGCGAGCGCGCCGAGAGCGGGAGCTGGGGCTTTGCGCATGTCGGTCTCCATCGTCTGGCATCGGTTCGATGCCGCCAAGGAGAAACCGGCGATCTGCCCGCTTGTTGCCTCTGCCCGCGGGCGCTTGCGGCGGACGGCGGCGCGCGCGCGACGAGCGGCCGGTGCCGGTGCGCCTAGTGCGGGTTTTGGCGCGCGGGCCCCGCGATCAGCTTGTTGAGCGTCGCGAGGCGCTGGCGCGCCGCGGTCCAGTCGCGTTCGGGATGCGCCTGGATCTGGTCGAGGAGGGTGCGCACCTCCTTACGGCGGTCGCCTTCGGTTACGGCCTGCATGGGCTTTCTCCTTTCGCTTGCACTATAGCAAGGATGAAGCAGGTGCGGCACCGGCTTGCCGCGCGCACGGCCCGGTTAGTCCCTTCGGGGCACGGTGACGGCGACGGGCTCCTCGGGGTCGACGGCGCCCCGGCAGTCGGTCGCCTTGCCCAGGCCCGTCATATAGAGTTCGCCTGCTTCGCGCAGGCTGACGACCTGGTTGCCGCTGAAGACGACTATCCAGAAGCCCGGCGCGGTTTCATAATGCGGGTGGGGTTCATAGATCGGCATCAGCATGCCGTCGTCGCCTGCATAGCGATGCAGCTCCCAACGTTCGCGCTCGACCATCGCCACGTAAAGTGCGGCGTTCTTGCGGTCGCGGTCGTCGATGCGGTGCAGCGCGGTCAGCCGCATCGGCCGCTTGTCCGGCTTGCCATTGTGCGTGCGCAGCTCCGCGAGCAGCGCGTCCCACTCGGCCCCCTGAACGCGCCCGAGTGCGTCGGTCGTCACTCGCATGCCGAGCAGGAGGTCGGTGAGTTCGCGGCGTTCGGCGGTCGCGAGCCGCGCAAGCAGGCCCGCAAGTGCCCCGCACGCACGATCGGCGTTGTGCGGGGGCGGGGTGTAGATCGAGGTCGCGGCGGCAGACGGTGCAAGCGCAGCGACGGCGAGCGCGGCGGCGATGATACGATGGCTGGACATGCAGCGGTCTCCCCGGTGACGTTCGGGCCCGGTCAGTCGGGCAGGCGGAAGTCGAGTTCGAAGCGCGCGCGCGCACCGGCGCTGTTGCGGCCGTCCGCGAGCGTCGCGGGCGCGCGCCGCGCAATATATTGATATTCGCCGGCATCCGAAAAATGGGACATATTCTCGGCCGGTACGACGTCGAGTGTGCGGCAGACGACCGATCGGTCGTCCTGCACCTGGCATTCGACCACGACCTTTGCCTCCTTGCGCGCCGCCATCGCACGGATCGGATATTCGACCCAGTCGGTGCGCGCGATCGGCGCGATCTGCTGCCGGTCGACGAGCGGCCCGCGGTTCCAGTCGATCGGCGCGAGCGGCGCGCCGTCGTAATGGTAGCGATATTCGACGCGGCGGGGTTGGGGCCGGCGGTCGGTGAGTTCGGGAAAGACCGGGAACACCGGCCGGGGCACGCGGGCGAAATCGAGTGCGAACACGTCGAATTGGGAATAGGCGTGTAAATTGTCCGGCGCGCAATTGTCGGCGACCTCGCCCGATGGTTTGATCCAGCAGGCGACGACGACGTCGAGCGGCTTGCCCGCCCGCTTGCCCAGCCGGTGCGCCAGATAGCGGCGCTGCGCGACCGTCGGCGGCGGAACCGGCGCGGTCGCCGGATCGAGCCGATAGGTTTCGATCGAAATCCGGCCCTCTGGGCTGAAATGCCGTTCGGTCACGGGGTCGGGCAGCGGCGGCGGTGCGGGCGGCGCCTGCGTCGCACCGGCCGACGCGGCGAAAACAGTGCCGATCGCCGCGACGATGGTGCAATGACGCGATATCATGCGGTTATTCTCCCCTGCCGATGGGTGCGCGCCGCGGTGCGGCGTGTCAAGGCGGGGGCGGTGGCAAAGGGCGGGGCGAGCAGGTCGGTCGGCGCTGCGGACTGGCGCGGGGCGGGGGCGCTTCCTATGTAGGGCGCGCGATGACAGGCGGGGGGAACAGACAGATCGTGATCGGCCGGCTTAAGGCGAAGCCGCTGCTGGCGGGGCAATTGCTGTGCGCGCTCGCCGCGACGGCGCTGATCGTGCGGCAGGCGCGCGGCGCGTGGGGCGACGGCGCGGGCGACGTGCTGCGCATGCTGCTGTTCGGCAATCTGCTCGTCACCGCCGCGATCGTGGCGGCGCTGCTCGGCTTTGCCGCCTTTTTTCGCGCGTGGCGGCGGCGCGATGCGTTTATCTGGCACGACGGCGCGCGGCTGTATCGCGGTGCGTCGGACAGCTGGCCGCTGCCGCTGATCCGCGACGTGGTGATTTCGAAGAACGACCTCGGCATCGCGTCGCTGCGGCTGGTCGTCGACGACGACAGCGAGGTGACGCGCGAACTGGTGAAGCTCTACCTGCTCGAGGACTCGCCCGAGGCGGTGCGCGGCGGGGTGATGTTCGCGGTCGCGGGGCTGCGCGGGTTTCCGGCGGGGTCGGTGATGAATTGAGGGTGATGCCCCGTTCGCGGCGGCAAAGTTCAGCAAAGTTCAGCCCCGTGGCGCGGCGCTGTTGCCAAAGTTCAGCAAAGGTCAGCCTTGTCGGATGACGGCGCGAGCGGCGTTTCAGCGGGCTCCTCGACGGCATCGGCCGCGTCGTCGCGGTACCAGCGCGGCAACTGGCCGTCGAAATGATCGGCGACTTCGAGTGCGACCGCCAGATCCTCGGGCGCCATCAGCGCCGCGGGCGCGGGCGGCGGCGCGGGGTGAAGCTGGACGAGCGCCTCGGCAACCGGGGTGACGGCGGGGGCGGGCGCCGCGGGGCGCTCGCCGAACCGGTCGGGCGCATAGGCGCGCAGCAGGAACATCAGCAGCCGGTCGCTCTGGCGCAGGCGGCGGCCGACGCGGTTGCCGTCGCGGTCGAACACCGGCTCGTCGGTGCCGACGAGCGCGCGTTCGAAGGCGGCGTCGAGCAATTTCTTCGACGCCGCGTCGATCGCCGCCGACCAGGCGCGGTCGAACGCCTCGGCGCCGGGCGAGCGGCGCAGGCGATAGGCGGAGGATTCGGACATGCCGACGCGCTGCGCCGCGGTGACGACCGACCCGCAGTCGGCCAGCGTCTCGATAAAGGCGCGCTGCCTGTCGGGCGACCAGCCGTCCTTGCGGCGCTTTTTCAGCACCGGCACCCAGTCGTAAGCGGCAGGGTCATGGCCGTGCGCGTCGAGCGCGGGGGTGGTTTCGGCGGGGAGGGCGGCGGCCGCGTCGGGCGCGGCAATGGGGGCGATATGGCTCATCCGACAGTTTGGAACATAAAGCGAACGTGTAGGAAAGCTTTTTTTGGGGGGAGGCGCGCGAAACAGGATTTGGGGGTGCGGCGCGGGCGCGAGCCCGGTTCGGGGTCAGGGCGCGGAAGCGGGCGGATAGGGCGCGGCGCCGGCATGATCGTAGCTGTAGCTTTGCGACAGGCGAAAGCGCGCTTCGGCGGGCATCCATTGCCACAGGTGCATATAATGCGCGCCGCCGACCATGTCCCAGCGCGCGTCGCGGGCATTCCATTCGAAAAAGACGTGCGCGCCCTCCTCCAGCGCGCCCCAGTCGCCCATCGCGCGGACGCGGTGCGATCCGGGGACGAGCAGGCGGCGGTTCCTGTACCCCGCATGGGCGCCGCCGGGCATGCGATTGGCGCAATTCTTTGCGACACCAGCGATCATCGCGTCGCGGCTGGGTAGGGCAAGGCCGTCCTTGTCGTGGATCATGCGGAAATCGGGCGCGAGCAGGTCGGGGAGCGCTTTTGCGTCGCAGCCTTCGAACGCAGCCCAGAACAGGCGGGCGTCACTGGCCTCGATCCGCGCGGTGAGGGCTTCGCCGGTGGGCATGGGGGTGCCGGTGGCTGGCGGCGCGGCGCCGAGCGCGGCGGCGAGGAGGAGGACGGTGAAGGGCATGGCGGGACTTCCTTACTGTATTGCTTGCATCATACAGTTAAGTAGTCCCGGGGCAAGGCGTTTCCCTGATCGACACCCCACCTCTTCGTCACCCCGGACTTTATCCGGGATCATGCGTCGTAAGGCAATTGGGGGCCAAGTAAACTGTGACCGTAACGCCCCAAAGTGCGTGTCTAGCGGGAATCCTAAAGGTTATCCCGCTAGACCAAGATTGACCGCATCAGCCGGTGTGGCAGTTGGGCGAACAATAGTAGCAACCGTTCACTTGGGTATAATGCTTTCGCGCAGCATCGACTGCCCCGTAGCAGGAAACGAATTCGCCCAAATAGATACGGTTCTCCGGATAGGGAAGCCACGTACAGTCGGACTTGTGGACCTCGTGATCGCCGTTCGATTGAGCGTTCATGTTGACATAGTAGGACGCCATTTCCTCACTCCTTAGCGCTTGCTGTCGGGCGTGCGGCGAACCTGCGTCCATCCGCGTCCGGGCGTGGTTGTCGGCGGAAGGCGGGTATTGTCCGGAACGGTCGAATAGTTGTCGTACCGTCCGCCCCGCGGGCCGACCTCTTGATAGATGCCGCCGTTTTTGCCGCTGCTACTTCCGGGATTCTTCATTCTTCAATCCTTTTCGATTTGCGCCCCGAATCGAGACAATTGGATCCTATATCGCTTCGACCAATTGTCAATAATGCAATCATATGTTTGTAACACAAACATTAATGGGTCAGGTTGACATGCTCCCTCTTGACACTCTATTCCCAGATTCCGTGGAACAGGCAGATCTTTATTCCGTGTTCGGAAAGCGAGTGGCGGACGAAAGGTTGGCGCGTAAAATTAGCCAGCAAAAGTTGGCGAATCTGGTTGGCCTTAGCCGGGCATCAATTGCGAATATTGAGGCCGGGCGGCAGCGCGTGCTGTTGCATCAGGCGATCGAGCTCGTCCAAGCGCTCAAGATGCAAACGATATCAGATATTCTGCCTTTGAACGTCGCGCTTGCTGGTGATCTGAAGGGGAAGGCCAAGGCGGTGAAAATTTCTGGGTCGACTGTGTCTCGCAATGAGGCTGCGACGATCGCTCAAATCGTTGAAAATTCTTGATATGACATTTGCGCAAATTTCTAAGGCGCGCCGATCGGGGGAGGCTGCCGCCCACAAAGTTATGGACAGGTGGCCCAGTCTGACGCTGCCAGTACCGATTAAGGAAATCGCGGTGGCAGAGGGATGCCGTCTGCAAGCGATGATATTAGAGGACGATTTATCTGGTATGGCATTCATTAAGGGTGGCCAAAAGAATATCGTCTATAATGTTCTTCATCACAATAATAGGCAGAGATTTACTATAGCCCATGAGCTCGGGCATCATATTATGCACGAGAGAATGTTAAAGAACACCGTACACGTGGACAAGGGTGTTCTCAGACGAGATAATATTTCGTCCGGAGGTTTTGACGATATCGAGATTTCGGCAAATGCATTTGCCGCTAGTGTACTAATGCCAGAGCGCTTCGTAAGAAAAGTGTGCCCTGCCACTTTGGATCTAGAAGACGATGCCTTGGTTCAGAAATTTG
This sequence comes from Sphingopyxis sp. H115, assembly GCF_001468465.1. Taxonomy (GTDB): domain Bacteria; phylum Pseudomonadota; class Alphaproteobacteria; order Sphingomonadales; family Sphingomonadaceae; genus Sphingopyxis. Next base: position 47,816 of record NZ_LNSA01000002.1, on the reverse strand, counting down.
CTAAGATGTTTGGTGTAAGCGGCGCCGCCTTCACTAATAGAATTCTGAATTTGTCGATCATTTAGATCAGAAAAACTACAACCTTCAAACCGAAAACCCGCCCGAATTCCGCCGGTTCGAGCTCGCCGCCAGCACTTTCTTGCCCGTCGGGGTCAGCGCCCATTTGGCGCCCTGTTTGACCACGAGGCCCAGCGTGACGAGTTCGTCGCGGACGGGGTCGGTCGGGAGCTGGGGGCGGCGGTTCGAGAGGCCTTCGAGGGTCGCGCGCTGCGGCTGGCTGAGGATCAGGAGTTTTTCTTTTTTCTTTTCGGTCATTTTGGCCTCTGGCTCTTTTGCGTTGCGCGGGGGTGGCGGCGTTGCTGGCCCTCCCCGCGGCGACTAGGGAGCAAGCTGGTAAGTCTCGTGATCGGAGCCACGGGTCTCCGATCACCCCCTCCCGCACGCGGGAGGGGTTTATGCTTGTCTTACTCCGCGGCAATCCCTGCTTTGGCGAACATGTCCTCGCCGTCGTTTTCGGCGTCGGCCGCGGGGGCGGGGTCGTCGCTGGTCTTGGCCTTCTTGCGGCTGTCGAAGCTCGACCAGACGGTGTTCCAGTCGCCGCGCGTCGCGCCCTTCGAATATTCGGTCGCGCGCGTTTCGAAGAAGTTGGCGTGCTCGACGCCGTTCAGCAGCGGGGCGAGCCAGGGGAGCGGGTGCTCGTCGATCATGTAGATCGGCTGGAACCCGAGCTGGCCCAGGCGCCAGTCGGCGATGTAGCGGATGTAGCGCTTGATCTCCTTGGGCGTCATGCCGGGGACGGGGCCCTGTTCGAACGCGAGGTCGATGAACGCATCCTCGAGCCGCACCGTTTTCTGGCAGGTGTCGATGATGTCTTCCTTCACCGCCTTGGTCAGGCAGCCGCGTTCCTTGGTGAAGGTGTGGAACAGCTTGATGATGCCTTCGCAGTGCAGGCTTTCGTCGCGGATCGACCAGCTGACGATCTGGCCCATGCCCTTCATCTTGTTGAAGCGCGGGAAGTTCATCAGCATCGCGAAGCTGGCGAAGAGCTGAAGCCCCTCGGTAAAGCCGCCGAACATCGCGAGGGTGCGCGCGATATCCTCGTCGGTTTCGACGCCGAAGGTGCCCATATAGTCGTGCTTGGCGCGCATCTCGTCATATTCGAGGAACATGCCATATTCGCTTTCGGGCATGCCGATCGTGTCGAGCAGGTGGCTGTACGCCGCGATATGCACCGTTTCCATGTTGCTGAACGCGGTCAGCATCATCTTGATCTCGGTCGGCTTGAACACGCTGCCATATTTTTCGTGGTAGCAATCCTGCACCTCGATATCGGCCTGGGTGAAGAAGCGGAAAATCTGCGTGAGCAGGTTGCGTTCATGGTCGCTGATCTTCTGCGCCCAGTCGCGGCAATCCTCGCCCAGCGGCACTTCCTCGGGCACCCAGTGGATCTGCTGCTGGCGCTTCCAGAAATCGAACGCCCAGGGATATTCGAAGGGCTTGTAGGTTTTGCGGGCTTCTAGAAGGGGCATCTACTTACTCCACTACGTCGTTCAAGCGCGTTTGCGCTGAAAATGATTGATCCAGGACCATGCCACCACGACGATACCGATCGTCGGAAGCGACCAAAGCCAGACAAACAGACCTATTTCGACTGCGCCCCCGGAAAGCAGGTCGGGGCTGCAGTTGAATTGCTTAAAGAACCCTGTGAGCCGACGACCCTCATGGTCGCAGTTGCCGGGCCAGACCGCCATTATGCTCAGCGTAGAACCAATGGCGATATAGGCCAGTGTCGCACCCATCAGAGTCCAGAACTTTCCCCCGCCGAGCGTTTTGTGGCTTTCACGCAGCTGCGTGATCCCAAAAGCGTCGGCGAAGAAGCTCTTTACTGACAAGCCAGGCACTCGTCATAATCGGTGGTCTGCAGCTCATATTTCGGGGCTTCCGACGTGTTGTCGGCTTCGACCCCGCCCGCGAAGCCGGCGCGCTGCACCGATTTCGAGCGGAGATAATAGAGCGATTTGATGCCGAGCTCCCACGCGCGGTAGTGGAGCATGAGCAGGTCCCACTTCTCGACGTCGGCGGGGATGAACAGGTTCAGGCTCGCGGCCTGATCGATATAGGGCGTGCGGTCGGCGGCGAGTTCGAGCAGCCAGCGCTGGTCGATCTCGAAGCTGGTCTTGAACACATCCTTTTCGTCCTGCGTCAGGAAGTCGAGGTGCTGGACGCTGCCGCCGCGCTCGAGGATCGAGTTCCAGATCGCGTCGCTGTTCTTCGCCTTGTCGACGAGCAGCGCTTCGAGATGCGGGTTGCGGATCGAGAAGCTGCCCGAGAGCGTCTTGTGCGTGTAGATGTTCGCCGGGATCGGCTCGATGCACGCGCTGGTGCCGCCGCAGATGATGCTGATCGACGCGGTCGGCGCGATCGCCATCTTGCAGCTGAAGCGTTCCATCACGCCCTGATCGGCGGCATCGGGGCAGGGGCCGCGCTCGTTCGCGAGGAGCATCGAGGCGGCGTCGACCTGCGCGCGGATATGCTTGAAGACGCGCAGGTTCGAGGATTTTGCCATCGCGCCTTCGAACGGCAGGCCGCGCGCCTGAAGGAAGCTGTGGAAGCCCATGACGCCGAGACCGACCGAGCGTTCGCGGCTGGCGCTATATTTGGCGCGCGCCATTTCGGGCGGGGCGCGGTCGATATAATCCTGCAGGACGTTGTCGAGCATGCGCATGACATCCTCGATGAAGCGCTTGTCGCCGTTCCACTCGTCCCAGGTTTCGAGGTTGAGCGACGAGAGGCAGCAGACCGCGGTGCGATCGTTGCCGAGATGGTCGCGGCCGGTCGGCAGGGTGATTTCGGAGCAGAGGTTCGAGGTGGTGACCTTGAGCCCCAGGTCGCGGTGATGCTTGGGCATCATGCGGTTCACCTGGTCGATGAAGATGATGTAGGGCTCGCCCGTCGCAAGGCGCGTCTCGACGAGCTTCTGGAAGAGCGAGCGCGCGTCGACGGTGCCGCGGACGCTCTGGTCCTTCGGCGAACGAAGGTCGAATTCCTTGCCGTCGCGGACGGCTTCCATGAACTCGTCGGTGATCAGGACGCCGTGGTGGAGGTTCAAAGCCTTGCGGTTGAAGTCGCCCGAGGGTTTGCGGACCTCGAGGAACTCCTCGATCTCGGGGTGCGAGATGTCGAGATAGCAGGCGGCCGAACCGCGGCGGAGCGAGCCCTGCGAAATCGCGAGAGTGAGCGAGTCCATCACGCGGACGAAGGGAATGATGCCGCTGGTCTTGCCGTTGAGGCCGACGGGTTCGCCGATGCCGCGCACCGCGCCCCAATAGGTGCCGATGCCGCCGCCGCGGCTCGCGAGCCAGACATTCTCGTTCCACGTGCCGACGATGCCCTCAAGGCTGTCGTCGACCGAATTGAGGTAGCAGCTGATCGGCAGACCGCGGCCGGTGCCGCCGTTCGAGAGAACGGGGGTCGCGGGCATGAACCACAGCTTCGAGATATAGTCGTAGAGGCGCTGCGCATGATCCTGATCGTCGGCATAGGCGTCGGCGACGCGCGCGAAGAGGTCCTGGTACGATTCGCCGGGCAGCAGATAGCGGTCCTGCAGCGTTTCCTTGCCGAAGTCGGTGAGCAGCGCGTCGCGGCTCGCGTCGGTCACGATGGCAAAGCGGCGCGCGTGCACCTTGGGCTCGCTGCCGTCGTTGAGCTTCGCCGCGGGCTTCGCGTCTGCGATCGATTCGCCCTTCGATTCGGGAGCTGCCGGAGCGTCATTTTTCGTCAGTTCCACCGTCGCCACGTCGCTCGTCTCCACCCGTTCGCTTTCCCGAAAATCCATCTTATTCGCCCCCGATCTGACCGCGCACATCGTGCGCTCTGTTCCTGTCTTGTTCGACTCAGGGCGAAGCCCCGATCCTAGCATCTAAACCCGTCCACGGGGCACTTTTTTTGGGCGCAGCAAGGGTTTTTCCGCGCCCATGTGCGATGGACGACGGAAATCCGCCACTTACGGCCTGATACAATTTATTGGGGTGCCCCCGTGGCTGACCCACCACCTATAGTGCCACGTCGGCGCAACGATGCAAGACGGTAAATGACAGTTCGGGGACTCAACTCGTCGATATTTTGATTCGTCTCGTCGCGGCGGGTGCCCGGGCGATCGGGCGCCGCGCCAGCCTTTCCGCGGCTTTGCACGGGATGCGGCGCACACGGCGTGGGCTCCATATTTTTTGAATGCCTGAACGCCGGCGGCAGGGCGCCGATGAACGCTGTCGCGCAGCTTCGGCCGATGACCCCCGCAGATGGCCGTCGGCGCGCGGCGGACAAAAAGAAAGGGCCCCGGCGATGCCGGAGCCCTCTCCTTCAATTCGTTTCCGAGTTAGGCTTGACCGCCGCCGCTTTGCGTGCCGGCGCCGCCCAGAAATTTCCAAAACCAACCCATTTCAGATCTCCTGTTGGCACTGCCCATACGGAACAGTTAACAGCGCATATACCTTAATTAATAAGGTAAATCGAGTCTTAACTATAAAAATTGCCGCCAATCTGGCAGTTATGCGGTGCGGTTATGGGGAATCGCGGTGAGGGTCGCGGTCAATTCGGAAAACAGTTGGGGTTTTCCAAGATGATAACCCTGTCCGACATCGCAGCCGAGGTCGGCGAGCAGCGTCATGGTTTCGGCATCCTCGATGCCTTCTGCAACCGCGACGGCGCCGAGACGGTGCGCCAGATCGATCGTCGATTTAACGACTTCGAGGTTCCGCTGCGAATCGCGCATCGTCATCACGAATCGCTTGTCGATCTTGATTTCGTCGGCCTCGATCTCGGTCAGATATTCGAGGTTCGACTGGCCGGTGCCATAATCGTCGATCGACAGGCGGATGCCCGTCCGGCGCAGCTGCGCGAGCGTCTGGCGCGCCTGGCGGCTGTTTTCGATCTGCGCGGTTTCGGTGATCTCGATCGTCAGCGCCTCGGGCGGCAGGTGATGCGCGGTCAGCATGACGCGGATCGTGCCGACGAGGTCGCTGTGATCGAGCAGCGTCGCCGACAGGTTGACCGACATGTTGATCGGCATGCCGCGGTCGCGAAGCTGCGCCGCCGACCGGATCGCCTGATCCATCACGAAGAGCGTGAGGCGATAGATGTCCTGGCTCTTTTCGGCCTGCACGATGAATTCGTCGGGCGGGATCGGTCCGCGCGTCGGGTGCGTCCAGCGCGCAAGCGCCTCGACCCCGACGAGCTGCCGCGTCGCGATCTGATATTGCGGCTGGAAGGCGACCCAGATGTCGCCGCCGGTCAGCGCATCTTCAAGCTGCGAGTGGAAGGAGAGCTGCCAGCCGGCATCCTCTTTCTGGCGCGAGGTATATTTGGTCCACAGCGACCGCGTGCGGATCGCGCGTTCGGCGGCGACGAGCGCCGCGGCGAGGCGCTGCGCGTTCGAGCCTTCGAATTCATCGTTGACCCCGAAGGCGATCGCGACATCGACGCGCAGCTCGCCGATCGTCAGCGGCGCGTTGAACAGCGCGGCGAGGCCCGCCAGCTGTCCCTCGATCTGGCTGTGCTGATAATAGGGGACGAGCCAGGCGAAGGTGCCGTCGAGATCGTGGTGGAGCGTGGTGCCCTGCGAAGCCAGCTGGAGGCGGCGGGTGACTTGTTCGACGAGCTTGCCGATCCCGTCGCCGGGGATGAAGGCGGCGAGATCCTCGAAATTGACGACTTTCGCCGCGATCACGGTCGCGCTGCCGAACGCGGGCTGCGACCGGAGCGCTTCGAAATTGGGCAGGCCCGAAAGCGGATTCTCGCGCTGGGCCGAAAAGCGCCGGCGTTTGCGCGACACATTCGCGCTGACGGCCGCCGCGAAAAAGGAGGCAGGCGCAATCGACAGGGTGACCAGCATCGTAGACAAAATAGCTTGGCCGATCACAAGTATCGCGACCGCCGCAAGCGCCGCCCAGGAAAACCACCGCTGAAATGGGGGTAGCAATGCAATTCCCAACCATGCGGCGATGAAGACAAGTGCAGGCCACCAGCCGATATCGACCGGATTGCCACGTTTGAGCGTTTCGCCGCCGATTACATGGATATAGGCGCCGGGAACCTGATTGTTGCCGGGAAGATAGTAGGCATCCTGAAAGGTCGAGGCGGTGGGCGCAAAGATCACGTCCTTGCCCGCCAGCTGCTTTGCGCCAACTGATCCCGAGAGCAGGTCGCTGGCGCTATATTGTTTGATACTCGCGGTGTCGTAAGAAAAATCGAGGTGAAATAGCTCCGCGCGATTGCCGGGCTTGCCGGCGAGCAACGACGCAAAGCTGGGCAGCAATTGCCCGTCCGCGACATAAGCCTTGGGCAAACGCCAGACCTGCCAAAACTCGTCGTCCCAAGCGATGCTCGCCCGCTTTGCGGCCGTGCCAAATGCCGGACTGGGGAAGATCGAGCGGTTGCGGCCCGTTCCCGGCACCGATTTTGTCGCGACAGCGAGCACCGCGCGGTCGCCCATCCGCCGAATGGCGGTCGTGAAACGCGAAAAATCGCGGTCCTTTTCGCGGCGGTCGAAATAGAAATCGACGAACAGGCGCTTTGCGCCCGCTTCGTCGATTGCTTCGACGACCCGCGCATATTGCGTCATGGAAAAACTGCCGTTCGGCGAATCGGTAAGAGTTTGGTCGTCGAGCGCGACAACGACGATATCGCCTGAAACGGGACGACTGGCGAAATTCGCCGCCGCCGCGCCGAGAATCCGGTCGAGCGGAATGCCGATGCCGGAAAAGCCCACGACAAGGCTGAGAAACACCGACAATGCGATGCTTCGCCAGCTGATCATCAGACTTTTCACCGGAATGGGCACGCACGTCTCCAGCAATTGCCGGTCGCGTCTAGTCCCAGATGGTTATCATCGCGTTAATTATGAACGAAATCCTACGCCGCGCGGACGGGCGCACGGCGCAGGATTCGAGCCGATTCAGCCCGCCGCAGGCAAGGGCGCGAGCGCCGCGTCGCCGGCGAGTGCCGACGCCGCAAGGCCCGTCGCCGCGGGCACGATCTGCTGCAGGTAGAAGCGGGTCGAGGCAATCTTCGCTTCGAGAAAGGCGGCGTCGCCGTTCCCCTCGTCGAGCGCGGTCTTCGCTGCCTTGTGCTGAAGCGCCATCAACCAGCCGCAGGTCGCCGTCGCGAGCATGGTGAGATAGGGGTAGCTGCCCGCGAGCCGGTCGGCGGTGTTTGCGCCGACCATCCAGTCGGTGACCGCGCGGCACGCATCGACGAGCTGCTGGAGTTCGGGAGAATCGGCGGCGCCCGCCGCGATATCGTCGATCAGGCTGCGGACGAGGTCGCCGCCTGCCATGCCGAGCTTGCGCCCGACCAGATCGGCGGCCTGAATGCCGTTGGTGCCTTCGTAGATCGGCGCGATGCGCGCGTCGCGATAATGCTGTGCGGCGCCGGTTTCCTCAATGAAGCCCATGCCGCCATGCACCTGCACGCCGAGGCTCGCGACCTCGCAGCCGATGTCGGTCGCGTGCGCCTTGACCAGCGGGATCAGCACTTCGGCGCGCATCGCGGCGGCTTCGTCGCCGAGCTTGCCGAAGTCGATTTGCGCCGCGGCATAATAGGTCAGCGCGCGCGCGGCCTCGGTCTGGGCGCGCATCCGCCACAGCATCCGACGGACGTCGGGGTGCTGGTCGATCGTCACCGGGGTGCGATCGGGCGAGCCCGCGAGCGCCGACTGGACGCGCTCGGCGGCGAAGCGCTGCGCCTGCTGCGTCGCGCGCTCGCCGATCTGGATGCCCTGGCAACCGATCATCAGCCGCGCGTTGTTCATCATCACGAACATCGCGCGCATCCCGCCCATTTCGTCGCCGACGATCTCGCCGAGGCAGTCCTCGTCCTCGCCATAGACCATCACCGCGGTGGGCGAGCCGTGGATGCCGAGCTTGTGCTCGATCGAGGCACAGTGGACGCCGTTGCTGATCGTCGGATTGCCATCGGCATCGAGGCGGTATTTGGGGACGAGGAAGAGCGAGATGCCGCGCGTCCCCTCGGGCGCGCCAGGGGTGCGGGCGAGGACGAGGTGGACGATATTGTCGGTAAGGTCATGCTCGCCGAAGGTGATGAAGATTTTCTGGCCGCGGATCTTGTAGAGGCCGGCGTTCGGGCCCTCGGTGATCTTTTCGGCGGTCGAGCGCAGCGCGCCGACGTCGCTGCCCGCGGCGGGCTCGGTCAGGTTCATCGTGCCGTTCCACTCGCCGGTGACGAGCTTGGGAAGCCAGGTCTGGCGCTGTTCCTCGGTGCCATAGGCCATCAGCGCGTGGATCGCGCCGGGGGTCAGGATGCTGCAGAGCGAAAAGCCCATGTTGGCGCTGCCGAGCGCCTCGATCACCACGGTCGCGAGCGTGAAGGGCAGATCCTGTCCGCCATATTCGCCCGGGCCGTCGATGCTGCCCCAGCCCGCCTCGACGAACTGTTTGTACGCGTCCTTGAAGCCCGGGGGCATGGTGACCTTGCCGTCCTGCCATTGGGGGTTCTGCGTATCGCCGACGCGGTTGAGCGGGGCATAGACCTCGGCGGCGAAGTCGCCGATGCCGGTGACGATCGCTTCGACCATGTCGGGGGTCGCGGCGGCGAATTTGTCATGCTGCGCCATCGCGTCGATGCGCGCGATATGGTCGAGAACGAAGAGCTGTTCGGTCGTGGGCGGCGTGTAGGTCATGGGTGCGGTTCTTTGCTGGTGAATATCGTTGCGCGGGCGCTATAGCGCGGCATGGCCCAAGCCTCAAATTCCACGCTGGTTCGCGCGTTCGATCGCGCGGCGATCGCCGAAGCGGCGGCGGCGATCGCCGCCGGGCAGCCGGTCGCAGTGCCGACCGAGACGGTCTACGGCCTCGCTGCCGATGCGCGCAACGCCGAAGCTGTGGCGCGCATCTATGCCGCGAAGGGGCGGCCCGATTTCAACCCGTTGATCGTCCATGTGCCCGATCTGGCGGCGGCCGAGCGGCTGGGCGTGTTTGGTGAAGTCGAGCGGGCGCTGGCGGCGCGGTTCTGGCCGGGGCCGCTGACCTTGGTGGTCGCGCGCACGCCCGACTGCCCGGTCGCGAGCGTGGCGACCGCGGGGCTCGACACGATTGCGCTGCGGGTGCCGGGGCACCGCGCGATGCAGGCATTGCTGACGGCGTCGCGCGCGCCGCTCGCGGCGCCGAGCGCCAATGCGAGCGGGAAGGTGAGCCCGACCAAGGCGGCGCATGTGCTCGCCAGCCTCGACGGGCGGATCGTGCTGGTGATCGACGACGGGCCGACGACGGCAGGCGTCGAATCGACGATCGCGCGGGTGAAGGATGGTGCGGTCGAGATATTGCGGCCGGGGCCGGTGACGGCGGAGATGCTTTGCGAGGCGAGCTGGCTGGCGGTGACGGGAGTCAAGGGATCGGAGATCGTCGCGCCGGGGATGCTCGCGAGCCATTATGCGCCGGGCAAGCCGGTGCGGTTGGGGGTGACGGCCTTTGCAGAAGACGAGTTCGCGATCGGGTTCGGCGCAGTGGCAGGCGATTATGATTTGAGCGCGGCGGGCGACTTGACCGAGGCGGCGGCGCGGCTGTTCGACGCGCTGCACGCGGGGGCGGCGAGCGCGAAGCCGAAGATCGCGGTAGCGGCGATTCCGGTCGAGGGGTTGGGCGCAGCTATCAACGACCGGCTGGCGCGGGCGGCGGTGTGAAATAACCTCTCTAAGCCGCCGCCGGCTCGATGGGGTCGCCGTGGGGCGCCTTGCGCGCGACGATCAGGCAGGCGGCTACGATCAGCACCGCGCCTGCCAGCGTCGGCAGCGTCACCGCCTCTTCGAAGAAGAACCAGCCGAACAGCATCGCCCAGAGGAAGCCGGTATATTCGGTCGTCGCGAGGATCTGAGTCTCTGCGCGGGCGTAGGCCCAGCTCAATAGCAGCAGCGAGGTCGTTGCGAGGATCGCGGCGCCGAGGATGTTCGGCGCGTGGCTTGCGTCGGGAACCGCTAGGAACCACGGGGCGCCCAAAGCGAGGATCGCGGCGACGAAGAAATTCTGGAAGAAGGCGATTTCCATCGGCTCGGCCATTTTCGCCTGCCGCCGCGCGAGGATGAGATTGTAGGCGTAGAAGATGGCGGAGAGGAACACCGCGCCGACCGCGAGGAGCGCCTCGTCGCTATAGTCGCTGCCGCCGAGCTTGCCCGCGACGATCACGAGCACTCCGCACAGGCCGAGCGCTGAGGCGGCGATCGAGCGCGGGCCGATCTTCTCGCCCAGAAAAATCGCCGCCATGTAGAGCGCCATCAGCGGCGCGACGAAGGCAAGCGCGATGGCTTCGGCCATCGGCAGTCGCGCGAGCGCCCAGAAGAAGCTGAGCGCCATGCCCGCGACGAAGAGCGAACGCCACGCGTGGATTTGCATCGTCGCCCGGCTCGGCCATTTGGGGCGGGTCGCGAAGTAAAGGAGGCCGCTCAGCAAAGCTCCGGTGCCGGTACGCCAGAGCACGGCGTTATAGGCGCCGATGTCGATCGACAGCCCCTTCATCAGCACGTCCATCGCCGAAAAGGTCGCGATGCCAGCACAGGCGATCAGGAAGGGGATGACGGGAGAGGCCGAATCGGGACGCATGGGAGCGCCTTAGCGGAAGGTCGCCTGTCCCGCGCCGTCGATGTTCAGCTTCTGGCCCGAGCAATAACTGTTCGCGTCGCTGACGAACCACACGACCGCCGCCGCCACATCGGCGGGGACGGCGACGCGGCCGAAGGGCATTTTGGCGTCGAGGTGGTGGATGTCGGCCTCGCCCGTGATCGCGCGCGAGAGTTTTTCGCCCATGTCGCTGACGGTCAGCGCGGGGGCGACGATGTTGACGCGGACGCCGTTCGCCAGCTCTTCCTTGGCGAGCGTCAGCGCAAAGGCTTCGCCCGCGGCCTTCGCCATCGTGTAGGGGGCGCCGTTCGGCGAGTTCACATAGGTGGCGATGCTCGAGATGACGATGATGTCGCTGCGCTTGTGCGTGCGGAGCTGCGGTAGCGCGAGGCGGCTGAGGCGGTGCGGGCCGGCGGCGTGGACGGCGAAGAGCTTGTCGACCTCCTCGGGGCTGGTGTCGGCGACCGACTGCCCGCGGCTCGCGATGCCCGCATTGTTGATCAGGATCGAGAGGGGGCCGAAGTCGGCCTCGACCGCGGCGACCATCGCGGCGCAGGCGGCCTCGTCGGTGACCGATGCCTGATAGGCTTTGGCCTTGCGGCCGAGCGCCTCGATCGCGGCGACGGTTTCGGCGGCGGCGTCCTCGCCGCGCGTGTAGTTGACTGCGACGTCGGCGCCCGCCTCGGCGAGGCCGATCGCGATGCCGCGGCCGATCCCGCGCGAGGCGCCGGTGACGAGCGCGACGCGCCCCGCCAGGTTCATGTCGGCCATGTCTCTCTCCCTAGTCCATCAGTTCATTATAGCTGTCGTCGTCGCTGCGGCTGGCGGCATTGCGCCATTTGGGGGCGGCCTTGCGGTTGAGGACGCGGCCGTCGGCATCGAGCACGGCGACGGTCGGCGTGCCCTTGATCCGGAAGCCGAAGCGTTTGGGAACCTCGGGGTTGCGTCCCTGACCGCGGACGTGCGGCATGCCGATATCGGCAAAGACGATCTCGTAGCGTGCGCGGACGGGAGCGAAGCGTTCGGTGGCGATCAGGTTGGCGAACCAGGCGCTGTCGTGGCACGCGCCGGTGCCCATGACGAGCAGCACGCGCTTGCCCGATTGCGCGGCGCGCGACAGCGCGGCGTCGATCGCGGGCATCGGGTCGGCGATAAAGGCGTCGGTGGTGTAGGGATCGGCGACGCCGGGAATCGTGCGCGTTTCGCTGGCCGCAACGGGGGCGAGGGAGAGCAGTGCTGCGGCGAGAGCAAGGGCGACCGTGCGGTTCATACACCGACGATAGGTTTTGCATGACGTTTCCGTCAACGTAAGATAGCCTGATCCCCATGAGCTGGAAAAAAGAAGTGGGCGAACTCGGGCAGCGCCGCGCGATGGCCGAGAAGATGGGCGGCGAGGAAAAGGTCGCGCGCCAGCACGGGCGCGGCAAGATGGACGCGCGGGCGCGGCTCGCGGGGATCGTGGACGAAGGCAGTTTCCGTGAGATCGGCAAGATTGCGGGGCGCGGAAAATATGGCGCCGATGGCGAACTCGAGGACCTCGCCGCGTCCAATTTCATCTTCGGGCGCGCGAATATCGACGGGCGGCCGGTCGTCGCGAGCGCCGACGATTTCACCGTGCGCGGCGGCGCAGCCGATGCGGCGCTGCACAGGAAATTCGTCCAATGCGAGGCGATGGCGCATGAATATCGCCTGCCGCTGATCCGCATGATCGACGGCACCGGCGGCGGCGGGTCGGTCAAGACATTGGAAGACATGGGATACACCTATATCCCGCACGTGCCCGGCTGGGACGAGATCATCGCGAACCTCGACACGGTGCCGGTGGTCGCGCTGGCATTGGGGCCGACCGCGGGGCTGGGTGCGGCGCGCGTCGTCGCCAGCCATTACAGCATCATGGTGCGCGGGCTGTCGCAGCTGTTCGCGGCGGGGCCAGCGGTCGCGGCGGCGATCGGCGATACGTTGGACCGCGAGGAACTGGGCGGTGTCGATGTCCATACGCGCAACGGCGTCGTCGACGACGAGGTGGCGAGCGAGGCCGAAGCCTTTGCGGCGGCGCGGCGGTTCCTGTCCTATTTGCCGTCATCGATCCACGACCGCGCGCTTAGGACCGAATGCAGCGATCCGGCGGGGCGCCGCGACGAGGCCTTGCTGTCGGTCGTGCCGCGCGAGGCGAAGCAGGTCTATTCGATGCGCCGCATCGCGAATGCGGTGTTCGATACGGGCAGCGTCTTCGAAATGGGCGCGCGCTGGGGGCGCGCGGTGATTACCGCCTTTGCGCGGCTCGATGGGTATCCGGTCGCGGTGCTGGCGAGCGATCCCTCCTACCTCGGCGGATCGTGGGACGCGAAGACAAGCGAGAAGGCGGAGCGTTTCGTCAAGATGGCCGACCAGTTCCGGCTGCCGATCGTCCACCTCGTCGACAATCCGGGCTTCATGATCGGCGGCGAGGCCGAGCGGACGGGGACGATCCGGTACGGGGTGCAGGCGATGAACGCGATCTACCGCGCGACCGTGCCACTGGCGTCGGTCGTGGTGCGGCGCGCCTATGGGATTGCGGGGAGCGCGATGTCGAACGCCGAGCGGTTCCAGTATCGCTTCGCCTGGCCGTCGGGCGACTGGGGCAGCCTGCCGATCGAGGGCGGGGTCGAGGTGGCGTACAAGAGCGAGCTCGAGGCCGCCGAGGACCCCGTCGCGCATCTGGAGGCGATCCGCGAAAGGCTCAACCGCGTGCGCTCGCCATTCCGGACGGCAGAGAAATTCGGGGTCGAGGATATCATCGACCCGCGCGATACGCGGCCGCTGCTTTGCGAATTTGCCGAGCTGGCTTGGCGCGTGGTGCGATAGATGGATCTCCCTTCGTCATCCCGGACTTGATCCGGGATCCATTTGCGCGATGTTGCCTGGATCCCGGATCAAGTCCGGGATGACGAACTTTTGGGAAAGACCGGCATGACCGCTACACGCCATCTCGGCATGGATTGGCTGCGGATCGGCGCCTTCGCGCTGCTGATCCTCTATCATATCGGCATGTATTTCGTGCCGTGGGGCTGGCATGTGAAGATCGCGCAGCCGATCGACTGGGTGCAACTGCCGATGCTCGCGACGAACAGCTGGCGGCTGCCCCTGCTGTTCCTCGTGTCAGGCTATGCGAGCGCGGCGCTGTTTGCAAAACTCGGCGGCAGCGCGGCGTTTATGCGCTCGCGCAGCGCGCGGCTGCTGATCCCCCTCGCTTTCGGCGTCCTTGCCGTCATCCCGCCGCAGCCGTGGATCGAGCTGGTCACGCAGCATGGCTATGCGAAGAGCCTCGGGACCTTCTGGACCAGCGACTATTTCCGCTTCGGAACGCTCGACGGCATCGTGCTGCCGACATGGCAACATCTGTGGTTCGTCGTCTATCTGTGGGCCTATACGACGATCGCCGCGGCGATCCTTGCGTGGGTGCCGGCAGAGGCCCGCGCGAGGATCGCCGATGGCGCGGCGCGGTGGCTCGGCGGCTGGCGGCTGCTCGCCCTGCCGCTCCTCTGGTGGCTGTTGCTGCTCGCGCTGTTCCCGGACCATGACGAAACGCACGCGCTGGTCGACGACGGCCCGTCGCATCTTCATTATCTGATGCCCTTTTTCGTCGGCTGGCTGCTCCGCGAGCGGCCGATCCTGTTCGACGCGGTGGCGCGCTGGTGGCGCCTCGCGCTGGCGGTCGGCATCGCGGCCTTCGCGGTTGTCGCCGCGATCCTCTGCCTTTGGCTCAGCGGCGCGCAGTCCCCCGACTGGGGCCGGACGGCCTTCGACATCGCGCATCAAGTCCAAGGCTGGACGACGATCGTCGCGCTCGTCGGGGTTGCCGACCGGTACTGGAACCGCGACCATCCCAAACGCGCGATGCTCGCCGAGGCGGTATTCCCCTTTTACATCGTCCACCAGACGATCATCGTCGTCGCCGGCTGGTATCTGCTTCGCGCCGGGACCAGCGCGCTGCCGTCCTTCCTGATATTGGTTGCGGCGACGGTAACTGGCTGCTGGCTTTTCTACTGGATCGGGCGCAGCATCGGCTGGCTGCGGCCGCTGATCGGATTGCAGCGCAAAGCGGGGAGGGTTGGATGGGTGCGTTGAAAGGCATAATGGCGATCGTCGGCGTCGCGATGATCCTCGTCGGCGGGCTGTGGGCGTTGCAGGGGCTCGACATCGTTCGCTGGCCGGCGAGCAGCTTCATGCTGGGCGACACGGTGTGGACGCGCAACGGCGTGGTGACGATGGTGGTCGGGGCGGTGCTGGTCTGGTTCGCGCGCAAGACCTGATCTTCGACTACAAATGTAATTGATCTGTATTATTGATGTGATACACTTCGATCTGCCGGGGCTGGATTGGAGACTGGAATGATTCGTTTGTCGCATCTTTTGCCCGCTCTGTTGGTCGCCGCCGGAACGGCTGCGGCCCCCTTGCTCGCGCCATCGTCCGCGTTCGCGGCCGAAGAGGCGAGCGCCGATGCGATCGCCGAAAAATATGCCGCGCTGCTCGAGCGCGATTATCTCTATCCCGAAACGGGCAAGCGCTACGCGGCCGCGATCCGCGCGGGCATCGCCGCGGGCCGCTACAAGGGGCTCTCTGGCGAGGCGCTCGGCGCCGCGATCGACAGCGACGTGAACGCGGTGTCGCCCGACGGGCATCTGCGGCTGCGCGTCCCCGAAGCGGCGGCGGGCGCCGCGCCCGCGCCGGGCGGCGCGACGCCGGCACCGCGCCCGAAAAAAGTGCCGGTCGAGCAGGCGGGATGGATCGCGCCGGGGATCGCCTTTGTGCGCTTCAACCTCTTTCCGATGGACGACGCGGTGACGGCCGAGGCGGCGAAGTTCATGGCCGACCATGCCGATGCGAAGGCGATCATTTTCGACATCCGCACGCACAATGGCGGCGGGCTCGACCAGATGGACGTTATCTTTCCGTGGCTGTTCGGCAAGGAAACGCGGCTGGTGACGATGGCGACGCGCGCGTCGGTCGATGCCGAGGGCGGCTCGCCGATCGCGGGCATCGCGTCGATGCGGATGGCGAAGGGCGACGCGGGCATGGTCGCGCGCGAACATTGGGCGACGCCGAACGCCGACGCGCGGCTGCGCGATGCCAAAGTCTATGTGCTGACGTCGGGCGCGAGCGCGTCGGCAGCCGAGCATTTTGCGCTGGCCATGAAGCACACGGGGCGCGGCATTCTGGTCGGCGCGCCGACCGCGGGCGCCAATCATTTCGGGCGCGGCGAGGATCTGGGCGGCGGTTATGGCGCCTTCATCCCCGTCGGGCGGACCTATGATCCGGCGACGGGCAAGGATTGGGAAGGCGAGGGTGTGCTGCCCGATATTGCGGTGGCGCCGGCGGAGGCGTTGCAGCGCGCGCTTACCGAGTTGGGCGTCGCGCCCGCCGAGGCGAAGGCGCTGTCGGACGCGCATATGCCAAGCTGGCCGATGGAACGGCGCAAGCCGCGCGGGGTGCGTTAGCTTTCCTTTTTCGTCATGCCGGACTTGATCCGGCATCCATTCCACGGCGCGCGCTGGGACCCCGGATCAAATCAGGGGTGCGAAATCAGGACACAGCCAACTTCGTCAGCGCGTCGCCATCGACTCGCATGACGGTCCATTCGTCCATCAGCTTGGCACCGAGGCTCTGGTAGAAACCGATCGACGGGGTGTTCCAGTCGAGCACCGACCATTCGAGCCGCGCGCAGCCGCGCTCGACGCCCAGCTTCGCGAGGTGCGACAGCAACGCCTTGCCGAGTCCCGATCCGCGCGCTTCGGGGCGGACGAACAGGTCTTCGAGATAGATGCCGGGACGCCCCTCGAAGGTCGAGAAATTGTGGAAGAAGAGGGCGAAGCCCTGCGGGCTCCCGTCGATCTCGCCGATGACGACCTCGGCATAGGGGCGCGGGCCGAACAGGTTGGCGCCCAGCTTGGCTTCGTCGAAGCGGACTTCGTGCGCGAGCTGTTCATAGGCGGCGAGGTCGCGGATGAACTCAGCGATCAGCGGCAGGTCGGCGGGCGTGGCGGGGCGGATGGAAAGGGTCATGGCAGCCGTCTGTCGCGCGGCGCGGCCGCTGTCAAATCCGCTTTCGCGCGCGAAGGATGACAAGCGCGGCGATCACCATCGCCGGCTGGGCGACGACCCCCGGTGCGTCGGCCCAGAAGGTCGCGGGGCCGCAGATGCCCGCGAGCACTTCATAAATGTGGAGCAGCCCGTGCAGCGTCAGCCACAGCCCGCCGACGAGCGCGGCGCGCCAGCGGAGGATGGGGTTCGCGGCGGCGTAGATAAGGATCGCGCCCGATCCCAGATAGGCGAGGCCGATGTCGCGGATGAAATGCGCGTTGGGCGGGCCGGTCGTCACCACGGTCGGAATGAAGACATACCATTCGAGCGGGTCGACGAGCATGAAGGCGCCATTGGCGATCGCGCCAAGCCCCGCGACGAGGAGTAATAGCTGGACGAGGCGGTCCAGCGCGTCGAACTTGCCCGGCATCGGCTTCCCCCCTTGTTCAGGTTGCGGGGAGACTAGCGGTTACTGACAGTGGTGCAAGTGGCGGGTGGTCGTTTTGGGGTGGGTGCTTTGCTGGTGGATGTGGCCCTCAACTCTATCGTCATCCCGCCGAAGGTGAGGAAAGACAGTTCCCATCCCAAGGCCGGCGCCTTCGCGGGATTTCGCTTTACGCCGCCTTGCCGTGCAGCGTGTCCATGCTCACCGCGCTGCCGGCGTCGATCTCGGCCGCCTTGGCCTCGACCAGCTTCACGATGTGGCCGATCATGTCGGCATCCTCGACATGATGGTCGGTGACGCCCGAGAGGAAGACCATATGCTTGCCGTTGCCGCCGCCGGTGATGCCGATGTCGGTCTCGCGCGCCTCGCCGGGGCCGTTGACGACGCAGCCCAATACCGAGAGCGACATCGGGGTCTTGATGTGGCTGAGCGCGTCTTCGAGCGCCTGGACGGTGCGGATGACGTCGAAACCCTGCCGCGCACAGCTGGGGCAGGAAACGACGCGGACGCCGCGGGTGCGCAGGCCGAGCGATTTCAGTATTTCGTAGCCGACGCGGATTTCCTCTTCTGGTTCGGCGGAGAGCGAAACGCGGATCGTGTCGCCGATGCCGGCCCAGAGCAGGTTGCCGATGCCGAGCGCCGATTTGACCGTGCCGCCGATCAGCCCGCCGGCCTCGGTAATGCCGAGGTGGAGCGGGCAATCGACCGCGTCGGCGAGCTGCGCATAGGCGGCGACCGCGAGAAAGACGTCGCTCGCCTTCACCGCGACCTTATACTCGTGGAAGTCGTGGTCCTGGAGCAGCTTGATATGGTCGAGCGCGCTTTCGACGAGTGCTTCGGGGCAGGGCTCGCCATATTTTTCGAGCAGGTCTTTCTCGAGGCTGCCGGCGTTGACGCCGATGCGGATCGCGCAGCCATTCGCCTTCGCCGCGCGCACGACCTCGCCGACGCGTTCGGACGAGCCGATATTGCCTGGGTTGATGCGCAGGCACGCGGCGCCGGCGTCGGCGGCCTCCAAGGCGCGCTTATAGTGGAAATGGATGTCGGCGATGATCGGGATTCGCGCCGCGCGCACGATCTTGCCGAGCGCGGCGGTCGAATCGGTGTCGGGGCACGAGACGCGGATCAGGTCGGCGCCGGCCTCCTCGCAGCGGCGGATCTGGTCGATCGTCGCCACCGGATCGCTCGTCAGCGTGTTGGTCATCGTCTGGACGCTGATCGGCGCGCCGCCGCCGACGGGGACGTCGCCCACCATGATCTGGCGGCATTCGCGCCGTGCAATATCGCGCCAGGGGCGCAGGCCGGGATTGTGATCGCTCATCGCTAGTGGCTCGACAGATGGGGAGATATCCGTCGCTCTTTAGCCGCCCCGAGGCGGCTTGGCAAAGCGAAGCGCGCCGCCGTCCAATTGTTGCGTCAAAGACACAGTTTGATACCGATCCGCAACTTTCGAGCAATTTTCATTTGTACCTAACGGCATAATGCGCAACTTTGCCCCGGTTCGTCGTTACAGGCCCGAATGAAGAGGCGTGAACGCGCACGGCAGGCGGGACGATCCGTTTATCGAGGGGGATCACCCATGAAGTTTTTTGGCAAGCTGTGTTTCGGCGCGTTGCTCGCTGCGTCGGCGATGTCGACGCCGGCTTTCGCCCAGGACGAATCGGCCGAGATTGGCGAGGCCAGCGGCCCGCTCACGCTTTCGGGCGGGATTTCGGTCACGTCCGACTATCGCTTCCGCGGCATTTCGCTGTCAAACGAAAAGGTCGCGGTGCAGCCGACGCTGACGCTCAGCCACGACAGCGGTTTTTATGTCGGTACCTGGGGATCGTCGCTTCCCGACAGCCCCGCCTATGGCAAGTTCGAACTCGACCTTTACGGCGGCTATGCGACCGAAATCGCGCCGGGCACGTCGATCGACGTCGGGGTCACCTGGTACACCTATCCGGGCAGCGACGACGGCGGCGCGCCGACCGACTATTTCGAAGCGATCGGGAAATTGTCGCACGATATCGGTCCGCTGTCGGCGACCGGTACCGTCGCCTATGCCTGGGACCAGGATTCGCTGGGCGACGACAGCTGGTATCTCAACCTCGGCCTCGGCTATGGCGTCCCGAACACGCCGATCACGCTGAGCGCGGGGGTCGGCTATGCCGACGGCTCGCTCGCGCTGACCGCGCCCGACGGCAATTATATCGACTGGTCGCTCGGCGCCTCCTACGTCCTCGGCCCGGCGACGCTGTCGGTCCAATATGTCGATACCGACATCAAGAAGACGGGGGTCAAGGCCTTCGACACGCTTTACGATCCAACCGTGGTCTTTACGCTGGGCGTTTCTTTCTGATCGCCTGACGGGTCAGCGACCACGCGCGAAGGGGGCGGCTTCGGGGGAGGCCGCCCCCTTTTTCGTGCCCCTGGCGCGCGAAATCTATATGATAGTTACGGGCGAGACCGGTTTGGACGACCATATGTTGCAAAAAAGTCGCATCGCGCGGCGAAGATGCTTCGCGACGGCCTTTTTTGTTGTGCGCCGCACAAATTTCGTCAACATCAAGCCTACGCAAGACCGGATCGGCCCAGAAAGAGGCTGGCCGTCGTGCGGCAGGCAGGGACGATCCGTTTAACCAATCAGGGATCTGTCCATGAAAATTCTTTCCCGCGCATGCTTCGGCATGCTTCTCGCGGCGTCGGCCATGTCCACGCCGGCCTTCGCCCAGGAAGAAGAAGACGCCGGCGACGGCATCACCATCACCGGTAGCGCAACGGTCGTCAGCGACTATCGTTTCCGCGGTTTCAGCCAGTCGAACGAAGAGGCGGCGATCCAGGGCGGTTTCGGCATCAGCCATGACAGCGGGCTGTATGTCGGCACATGGGGGTCGAGTATCGGTTTTGCCGACGGCACCGAAATCGACGTTTTCGGGGGCTATTCGACCGAGGTCGTTCCGGGCCTGACCGCCGACATCGGCGCGACCCTCTATCTTTATCCCGGCACGTCGAACAGCTCGATCGTCGAACCCTATTTCTCGGTCAAGGGCGCCCTTGGCCCCGCCTCGCTCAAGGCCGGCGTCGCCTGGGCGCCGGGCGGTCAGGATTCACTTGGCGACGACAGCGCCGTCTATTTCTACACCGACGCCGGCGTTGCGATCCCGAGCACGCCGTTCAGCCTGAACGGCCACATCGGCTATGCCAAAAGCGACAGTTTCCTTGGCGGCGCCGACGGCGAAGTGATCGATTATTCGATCGGCGTGTCGGCAAGCTACAAGATGCTCACCGGCAGCGTCGCCTATGTGAATACCGATGCGCCCAAGGCGCTCGGCTACAAGGAATCGGTCGGCGCCGACGGCGCCGTGGTGTTCACGCTCGGCGTTTCTTTCTGACGCCGGGCCGGGGCGGCTTCAGGGGGAGGCCGCCCCTCCATTTTCTTCCGATCGGGATCGAAAGCGGCCATGCGGCCGCTTTTTTCATGGCGGGAGGCTTTGCCGCAACCGGCTTGACCGCGCCGATGAACCGTGCAATTTCATCGACGAGTTGAAGCAGCGGAGTATGTTCCCCCATGACGCAAGCCTCTCAAAGCGTTTCCGTCCCCCCCGTTCCGCCGGCGCGCAGCGAGCGAAGTCCCGGCGTCAAGCTGGTCATCGCGGTGCTGATCGCGGTGGCGCTGATGGTTCCCCTTTTGATGATATACGGCCTGCTCTGGGACCGCCAGCAACAGGCCGAAACGGCACAGGCCTCGATCGGGCAGGGTTGGGGCGGGCAGCAGACGATCGCCGGCCCGGTCGTCGTCATCCCCTATCGTGCGACCGAAACGACGACGGTCGAGGAAAATGGCAAGGATGTGACGCGGACCGTCAACACGATCCGCAACCTGTACCTGTCGCCGCAGACGAACAAGGCCGACGTCGTCATCAAGCCCGAGAAGCGCAAGAAGGCGATATACGAAACGGTCGTCTATGAAAGCCAGATCGCGGGGAGCGCCGAGTTCGTGCTGCCCGCCGATATCGCGCGCTATGGCGTGACGCGCGAGGCGCTGATGCTCGACCGCGCCGAAGTGCGGCTCGGCATCAGCGATGCGCGCGGGCTGGTGGACGGCAACAGTTTGACCGTCGACGGCACGCCGCTCGCGCTCCAGCCGGGCAAGGGGCTGCTCTCGACGGGCAATTCGGGCACCTTCGCGTTCGTCGACTGGAGCGCTGCGGCGCCGATGAAGGTTGATTACAAGATCGGCGTGCGCGGGCTCGGCGATTTCAAACTGATCCCGCGCGGGGTCGATACGCGCTGGACGGTCAAGTCGAGCTGGCCGAACCCGAGCTTCGGCGGCGACTTCCTGCCCGCGACGCGTGAGGTCAAAAGCACCGGGTTCACCGCGACCTATGCGGTTCCCAATCTGGCGCTGGGACAGGCGCAGGTGCTGACGGGCGACCTGTCGCCGCCGGTGACGACAAATTATGGCCCGCGCGAATCCTATGCGGTCGAGACCGCGCCCAATAGTGCCGAGGCGTCGGGCGGCACCGCAAAGGCGGTCGCGATCAGCCTGATCGAGCCTGTCGACCTGTACAGCCAGGTCGATCGCAGCATCAAATATGGCTTCCTGTTCATCGGTTTCACCTTCGTCGCCTTTTTGATGTTCGACATCATCGCGGGCGCGCGCGTTGCACCGGCCGAATATCTGCTGACCGGTATCGCGCTGGTGCTGTTTTTCGTCCTGCTGCTGGCCTTTGCCGAGGTGATCGGCTTCATGCCCGCCTATATGGTTGCCTCGGCGGCTATTATCGGCCTGCTGACCTTCTACAGTGCGGCGGTGCTGGGAAGCTGGAAGCGCGCACGCTTCCTCGCGGCGATGCTGATCGGGCTCTATGCCCTGCTCTATACGCTGCTCAATCTCGAAGCCTATGCGCTGCTGATCGGGTCGGTGCTGATGTTCTTTGCCCTTGCCGGGGTGATGTACATGACGCGCGGCATCGACTGGGGCGGGATCGGCAAGAAGGAGGAGTCCGGGGTGGCGTAAGCTTCAATCGTCATTCCCGCGAAAACGGGAACCCAGCTCGACGTCGATTGCAAACGCGATCCTGGAACTGGGTCCCCGCTTTCGCAGGGATGACGAAAGAGGGAAAGTCAGCGCCAGCGCAAATTATGGGGGCCGAGATCCGCGAGGGTCCTGGCCCCCATCAATTTCATGCCGCGTTCCATCTCGGCACGGAGCAGGGCGATCGCGCTCGCGACGCCATCCTCGCCCGCCGCCGCGAGCGCGTAAAGATAGAGGCGCCCGCCCGAACAGGCCTTCGCGCCGACCGACAGCGCTTTCAGCACATGGGTGCCGCGCGTGATGCCGCCGTCGCAGATCACCTCGACCTTGTCGCCCACCGCATCGACGATCGCGGCGAGCGCGTCGAACGGCGAAATGCTGCCGTCAAGCTGGCGCCCGCCGTGGTTCGACACCATGATCGCGGTGGCGCCGATGTCGGCGGCGCGTTTCGCATCCTCGACCGCGACGATCCCTTTCAGGCAGAAGGGGCCGTCCCACTTCTTGCGGATCGCCTCGGCGCGTTTCCAGTCGAGGCTCTGGTCGAGCATCGAGGTGAAATATTCGGCGACCGATTTGGGGACGCTCGACCCTTCGGAAACATGCGTCGCGAGATTGGGCAGGCTGAACTTTTCGCGGAGCATATAATTGAGCCCCCAGCCGGGCTTGGCGGCGTAGCTCAGCATGTTCGACGCGGTGAAGCGCGGCGGCGAGGTGAAGCCCGAGCGCAGGCAGCGTTCGCGGTTGCCGCCGACAATCGTATCGACGGTGAGCGCGACGGCGTCGAATTTGGCATCGCGCGCGGCGTCGAGCATCGCCTGGTTGAGCCCCTCGTCGTGGTGGACATAGAGCTGGAAGAGTTTCGGGCCGCTCGTCAGCGCGCCGGCTTCGGCTAGGCTGATCGTCGCAAGGCTCGAAATGCCCGCGACGGTGCCCGCGTTCGCGGCGGCGCGGAGCACAGCGCGTTCGCCCTGCCAGTGGAACAGGCGTTGCAGCGCGGTGGGCGAGAGGAAGAGCGGCATTGCGATCTCGCGCCCGAACAGCGTCGTCTTCATGTCGACGCTTTCGACCCCGGCGAGGACGCGCGGGATCAGGTCGCAATCGTCGAAGGCGGCGCGGTTGCGGCGGCGGGTGACTTCGTCGTCGGCGGCGCCGTCGATATAGTCGAACACCGGCCAGGGCAGGCGCCGCTTTGCGAGCGCGCGGAAATCGTCGATGTTATGGCAGTCGGTCAGGTGCACGCTTGTCTACCCCTCCTCAAATCGTCATCCCGGCGAATGCCGGGATCTCACCCTCTCGTGGAACCGCACCGGCGAGATCCCGGCCTTCACCGGGATGACGGGTAGTGGTAGGCGAAGATGGTTCGCTCAGAACACCGTCCGCGCCGCCACCGTGCCCTTGCTCGAGAAGGCGAAGCGCGGTTCGACCGCCAGATCCTCGTCGAGGATATGCGCCGCGACGCGCTTGCCGACCGCGGGGCCGTTCTTAAACCCATGCCCCGACCCGCCGCCGACGAGCCACACGCGCTCCTGCCCCGGAAAGCGGTCGATCAGATAATCGCCGTTCGAGCTATTCTCATATTGGCAGACGCGCCCGCCGATCAGCGGCGCATTGGCGAGCCCGGGGAAGCGCCGCGCGACATAGGCGCGCGCCTCGGCGATGCCCGCCGGAGTGAGCTGGCGTTCGAGCGTGTCGGGGTCGATCGTCGGGCCGTGCGTGTCGAACGCGATCTTGAAGCCTGCGCCTTCGAGGTCGGGGATGCCGTAAACGATGCGGCCGTTGTTGAAATCGGCCCAGACGGGCAGTTCGGGCGGCGCGAAGCGGCTGTCGCCCTGCGGTGCGCCGAAATGATAGACCTCCTGCCGCGTCGCGACGATCTTGTTCATCAACTGCTGCGGGAAAAGCTCGGCGATCCACGGCCCCGCGGCATAGACGAGATGGTCGGCGGTGCCGCCATCGGGCAGCGTGTGGCGCTTGATCCGTTTGGAAAAAAGCGGTGCGGGCATGACGACGCGCTCGACCGCAATCTGCGCGTCGGCGATCACCTCCTGCACGCCTCTGGCGGCGATCAGCGCGCCCGTCCCGGTTTCGAGGATACCGGTTTCGCCCTGATAGAATTGGATCTGGCGATATCTATTCTGCAGCCAGCTGACGTCGCCATGCTCGTGGCCGACGCGGTTCGCCTGCAGCCACGCGAGCGACTGCGCGGTATAGGCGTCGCCCTGCGGCGCGAACCAGAGCACGCCGGTGTTGTGAAAAATCGGCGCGCTCGCCGTGTCGGACAGCGCCTTCCAATATTCGAGCGAATCGCGCGCCATCTCCGAATAGATATGGTCAGCGCCGTAGCCCATGCGAATGACGCGGCTTTCGCCCCCTGATGAGCTGCGCGCATTGCCGGCGCCATAGGCGTCGAACAGGCGCACCGACTTGCCCGCGCGCAGCAGATGCCACGCGGTCCACGCGCCGAACACGCCGGCGCCGATGATCGCGACGTCGACATGCTGTATCTTCGGTTTCGCCGGTTTGCGCTTTTTCGAGCGGCGTTCCTTGCGCTCGGCCGCCGTCGCGCTCGCCGCGACCGGCAACGCGGCAAGCCCGGTCAGCAACGCGCGGCGGGACGGCGTGTCACCGGCCAACGGTCGCCCCCTCTTTCCGCTTGTAATAGCGATAACCGCCGACCCAGGTTTCGAGCGGCACCATGCGGCGGATCTCGTCGGGGCTCGCGAGCATTGGGTCGGCGTCGACGATCAGGAAGTCGGCGCGCATGCCGGGCATCAGCGTGCCGATCCGGTCCTCGGCGAACCCGGCAAAGGCCGCCGTGCGCGTGAAGCCGTCGAGCGCGGTCTCGCGGCTGACCGCTTCCTCGGGACGCCAGCCGCCGAAGGGTTCGCCCTTCGCGTCGGTGCGCGAGATGGCGGCGGCGATGCCGGGGAAGGGGTTGGCGCTTTCGACCGGCACGTCCGAACCGAAGGCGAGGCGGACGCCGGCATTCTGGAGGCTGCGCCACGCATAGGCGCCTTTCAGGCGGTCGGGACCAAGGCGCGCTTCGGCCATCACCCGGTCGCTCGGCTGGTGGATCGGCTGCATCGAGGCGATGACCTTGAGCGTCGCGAAACGGGGGATGTCGACGGGGTCGATGATCTGCGCATGTTCGATGCGCCAGCGGCGTTCGCCGGGGAGATCGGCGGTGAGGTCGGTAATTGCGTCGAGCGCCTCGGCATTGGCGGCGTCGCCGATCGCGTGGATCGCGACCTGGAACTTGTCCATCGACGCGCGCACCATCTTGTTGCGGAGCTGCGCGGGGGTGAGGAGGGGCAAGCCCTTCTGCCCCGGCGCGTCGGCATAAGGCGCTTTCAGCCACGCGCCGCGCGATCCCAAGGCACCGTCGAGATAGAGCTTCACCCCGACCATGCGGAGCCGGTCGTCATAGAGCCAGGGCGTCGGGCCGGGTCCGGCGATCAGCGCCATATTGTCGATGTCGCCGCCATAGGAGAGGACGCGCACCGCGAGCTGCTTCTTGTCGCCCGCGCGGCGATAGGCCTGCCACTCCTCGATCGTCGTGCCCATGTCGGCAATCGTCGTGATCCCCTGTTCGAGCAGCTTCTGCTGCGCGAGGTACAGCGCGCGGTCGAGGTCGCGCGCGAGCGGCTTGGGCTTGGCGCTGTCGATCAGGTTCATCGCCGCATCGACGAAAACGCCGCTCGGCTTGCCGCCTTCCATCTCGATACGGCCGCCCTCGGGCGACTTGCTCGCGGCGGTAATCTTCGCGGCGGCCATCGCGGCGCTGTTCGCCCAGCCGGCGTGGCCGTCGACGCGGCCGAGCCAGACGGGGCGGTTCGGCACCGCGGCGTCGAGGTCGGCGGCGGTCGGGAAGCGGCCGAGGCCCCATTTTTCCTGGTTCCAGCCCGATCCGATGATCCACGGCATTTCGGGATTGTCGGCGGCATATTTGCGGATCGCCGCCTGCGCCTCGGCAAGGCTGGTCGTGTCCGAAAGGTCGAGCAGCATCAGCTGGAAACCCAGCCCCATGACATGGCCGTGCGCGTCGATCAGGCCGGGGATCAGGGTCCTGCCCTTGCCGTCCTGCTTGAAATCGGGGCGTTCTGGGCGCTTGTCCTTGCGGTCGAGCAACTGCTTCACCTTGCCCTCGGTATCGATGACGAGCCCGGTGAAGCGGACGAGCTTGCCGTCCTTGTCGAGTGTGATGCCGTTGACATTGTCGACCAGCGTGTCGGCGTGCGCGGGGGCGGCGAGGGTGAGGGCCAGCGCGGCCAGCAGGAGGCGCTTCATTTCGGCAGCCTCGTCACCAGCGAACTCGTATCCTTGCGGCCGCCGCCGGCCTTTTGCACATCGGCGTAGAATTGGTCGACGAGGCTGGCGACGGGCAAGGTCGCACCATTCGCGCGCGCTTCGTCGATCGCAAGGCCCAAATCCTTGCGCATCCAGTCGACCGCGAAGCCGAAGTCGAACTCGTCCTTCGCCATCGTGCCCCAGCGGTTGAGCATCTGCCAGCTCGCCGCCGCGCCGCCTGACACCGCCTCGAATACCTTGTCGGTATCGAGCCGCGACGCCTGCGCGAAGCGCAGCGCTTCGGACAGGCCCTGGATCACCCCGGCGATCGCAATCTGGTTGACCATCTTCGTCGTCTGCCCCGCGCCGGGACCGCCGATATGCACCATGCGCGCGGCATAGGCCTGTATCACCGGCGCCGCGGCGTCGAACGCGGCCTTGCTGCCGCCGCACATGATCGACAGCGTGCCGTTCTGCGCGCCCGCCTCGCCGCCCGAGACGGGGGCGTCGAGACAGAGCAGGCCGAGCCCGTCGGCTTCGACCGACAGCTGACGCGCGATGCGCGCCGAAACGGTGGTGTGATCGACGAACAGCGCGCCCTTTTTCATCGCCTTGAACGCGCCGTCGCGGCCGAGCGTCACCTGCGCCAGATCGTCGTCGTTGCCGACGCAGGTCAGGACCACATCGGCGCCCTCTGCCGCCTCCGCCGGGGTCGCCGCAGCGGTGCCGCCATGCTGTACGGCCCACGCATCGGCCTTGGCGCGCGTGCGGTTATAGACGGTGAGATGATGGCCCGCCTTGACGAGGTGGCCCGCCATCGGTCCGCCCATGACGCCGGTACCGATGAAAGTGATGCGCAATTTTTGTTCGCTCATGGCTGTGTCCATAAGCATAGTTTGCGCGGCGCGCCAGATAGGCTAGGGCCGCATCGCTATGACCGATCAACTCACCCTGACCTCCGCCGCCGATCTTCCGGCGATCACATTGGACGATGTGCGCGCGGCGGCGGAACGAATTAATGGCGCGGTCGTGCGGACGCCGACCCTGCACTCGCAGACGCTGTCCGAGCTGGTCGGCGCCGAGGTGTGGCTGAAGTTCGAGAATCTGCAATTCACCGCGGCGTACAAGGAACGCGGCGCCTTGAACGCGCTGCTTCTGCTCGACGACGAGGCGAAGGCGCGCGGCGCAATTGCGGCGTCGGCGGGCAATCATGCGCAGGGCCTCGCCTATCATGGCAAGCGTCTCGGCGTGCCCGTCACCATCGTGATGCCGAGCACGACGCCGCAGGTGAAAGTGTCGCAGACCGCGAGCCATGGCGCGACGATCGTGCTGCACGGTGAGACCTTCGACGACGCCTATGCGCACGCGCGCGTGCTCGAGGTCGAGCGCGGGCTGACCTTCGTCCATCCCTTCGACCATCCGCATGTCGCGGCGGGGCAGGGGACGGTCGCGCTCGAAATGCTCGAGGATGTGCCCGAACTCGATACCCTCATTGTTCCGATCGGCGGCGGCGGGCTGCTTGCCGGCATGGGCACCGCGGCGCGTGGGATCAAGAACGACATGCGCCTCGTTGGCGTGCAGGCCGAGCTTTATCCGTCGATGTACGCCGAGCTCAACGGCGTCGACATGGCGTGCGAGGGTGACACGCTCGCCGAGGGCATCGCGGTGAAGGAGCCGGGCGCTTACACGCGCAAGCTGGTCGCCGAACTCAACGACGACATCGTGCTCGTCGCCGAACGCCATCTCGAGCGCGCGGTCAGCCTGCTGCTCCAGATCGAAAAGACGGTTGTCGAGGGCGCGGGCGCCGCGGGGCTAGCGGCGATGCTGGCGCATCCCGAAGAATTTGCCGGGCGCAAGGTCGGCCTCGTGCTCACCGGCGGCAATATCGACACGCGGTTGCTCGCCAATGTGCTGCTGCGCGACCTCGCGCGGTCGGGCCGCATCGCACGCCTGCGCATCCGCTTGCAGGACCGGCCGGGCGCGCTGTTCAAGGTGATGAAGCTGTTCGACGAGAAGCAGGTCAACATCATCGAAATTTATCACCAGCGGATCTTCACGACGCTGCCCGCGAAGGGGCTGATCACCGACATCGAGTGCGAGGCGCGCGACCGCGAGCATCTCGACAGTCTTGTCGCCTCACTCCGCGACGCAGGTTATATGGTGACGACCGTCGAGCTGGCCTAGCCGGCCCGGCGGCCGCCATCGCCTTCTCAGTGCGCCACGCTCTTTGAGAAGACGTTCATCACGACCACCCCGGCGGTGATGAGGGCCATGCCGAACAGCGCCGGCGCGTCGAGCCTTTGCCCCTGAAACAGCCAGGCGATCGCGGCGATCAGTACGATGCCGACGCCCGACCAGATCGCATAGGCGATGCCGGTCGGCAAATCCCTGAGCGCTAGCGACAGGAAAAAGAAGGAGGTCGCATAGCCTGCGACCGTGACGAGCGAAGGCGTCAATTTGGTAAAGCCGTCGGCTTGTTTGAGGAAGGATGTTGCCAACACCTCGAAGACGATAGCGGCCAGCAGATAGATATAGTGCATTTTCACGCTCCTGCGGGGAAAGCCGCGACGGGTCGTGGCAGCGTTCCCACCCAATTGGTCGAACGCCGTGGCGGAGAAGAACCCCCTCAAAAGGGAGCGCAGGAGACACCACCCTGCAACTCTATTCTCGGCCCGAACCCTTTAGCAGGCGCGGCTGACCTGTCAAACAAGCCGGAACCGGATTGCCCCAACGGCCGCTTTTGTTGCGGGGGCGTTGGGGCTAGGGCTTTCCCGATGAAAGAATATAACCTCCAGCTCACCGCCACCCCCGACAGCATCGACGAGCTCGGCCATGTCAATAATGCCGTCTGGGTGCAGTGGATCCAGCAGGTTGCGACGGGGCATTGGGACGCCGCGGCGCCCGAGGCACACAAGGATGCCTATATCTGGGTCGTCGTACGCCACGAGATCGATTATCTCCGCGCACTCGGCCCCGGCGCAACGGTGACGGCGCGAACCTGGGTCGCCGACAAGCCGCAGGGCGCAAAGTTCGACCGCTTCATGGAATTTACCGGCGCGGACGGAAAGGTGCATGTCCGCGCGCGGACGGTGTGGGCGCTGCTCGACAAGGCAAGCGGGCGGCCGCTGCGCGTGACCGACGAAATTGTCGCGCCCTTCCTCGGATGATCGTCAGGCGTGCCACTAAGGCCGATGCCGCCGCGGTGTGGGCGATCATCGAACCGATGATCCGCGCCGGCGAGACCTATACGCTGGACCGCGACATGCGCGAGGCGGACGCGCTCGCTTACTGGTTCGGAGCGGGAAAGGAGGTGTTCGTTGCCGAAGAGGACGGGATTATCCTCGGCACCTATTATCTGCGCGCCAACCAGGCGGGCGGGGGAGCGCATGTCGCCAATGCGGGCTATGTGACCGGCGCGGCGGCGACGGGGCGCGGGGTCGCGCGGGCGATGGCGCTGCATTCGATCGACCATGCGAAGGCGCGCGGCTTTCGGGCGATGCAGTTCAACTTCGTCGTCAGCAGCAACGTCCGCGCGGTCGGCCTGTGGCAGTCGCTGGGGTTCGAGATCGTCGGGCGGTTGCCGGGGGCGTTCGCGCATCCGGCCGAAGGCTTCGTCGACGCGTTGGTGATGTTCCGGGGGCTTTGACTATTCCGCCATCCGGGCACTGAGCGAACGATCGTCGAGCGCTTTCAGTGCTTTCAATATCGTTCCATGCACATCGCCAACCTCCTCGAAAAGCGCGCGGTAAACCTCGCGGATCCGGGCGCTGTAGGCGTCGAGCCGGCGGAGCTGATCTTCGCCTGCTTCGGTCAGCCGGAAAATCTTGCGCCGCGCGTCGGCGGGGTCGGGTTGCTGGGTGATCAGGCCGAGCCGCAGCAGCGCGGGACATTTCTGGACCACCAGTTGGTGTGACTGGCCGAGCGTGCGCGCAAGATCGGCCGCCGAAGCGTCGCCCACCGCGCTGAGCGCCGAAAGCAGCGAGCAGGACCGCACCGGCACCACGATCCCCGCCTCGTCGAACAGCGGGCGCGTCTGTTCCTCGATCCGCTGGCTCAGCGCTTCGCTGAGGCGGCCGAGGAAGGAGATATCGTCGAGTTCTGCGGCCAGGTCAGTCGAGGCGGGCATAGATCTGGGTTGTTCCGTCGCGGTTGATGCGTTCGAGCGCGGCGACCTTGCCGCCTTTGCGGACGATACGGAAGCGGAAGTCGCGCACGCCCTCGATCGCCAGCAGGTCGCCGCCGAGCGGTTCGAGCGTCAGGCGCAGCCGCTCGCGCCACGTATAGCGCAATTTGCCGTCCACAAGATCGACGCGGCGCCCTTCGTAACGGCCGGTCACCGCTTCGAGTGCGGCGGCGGATAGCGGCGCGTGCGGCGCCAGCTGCGGAGCGAACCAGTCGGCGTCGGCGCGTTTGGCCGGATCGGCTTTGGCAAGGTCGGCAAGCGCGAGGCGGTGGGCGAAGGCGAGCGCGTCGACCGAGGCAAGCTGGTGGTCGGGCGCGACGCCCTGCCCCTCGAAATCGCCGCCGTCCACGGGATCGCGGATCTGGCCGATCGGCACCTGCACGAAGAAATCGCGGCCGACGGGTTTGCGGTCGACCGGATGCGCCCCGCCCGCGGTGCGTTCGCCGACCAGCGTTGCACGGTCCAGCTTCTTGAGCGTGTAGGCGAACCATTCGGCGGCGGAAAAACTGGTCGAACCGGTCAGGATATAGACGGGCTTGCCGGTCAGCCGCTTCGCGGGCAGCGCGGGGAGCACCCACTGGCCGCGCGCGACGCGGCGGCCGTCGAGACTATAGTCATAATCGAACAGCTCCTGATCCCGGTCGCCGGGAAAGAGCTGGCTCGCGAGCAGCTGCGCCATCTCCAGATGACCGCCATTATTATAACGGAGGTCATAGATGACCGCGTCGCCATTTTCGATAAAGCGCATCGCCGCCGCGGCGGCGTCATAGCCGAGTTCGGGGTCAGCGAAATGGGCGAGGTCGACATAGGCGATGTTGCCGTCGAGATAGCGCAGGCCGGAAAAGCCGAAATTCTGCCGTGCTTCCTCGCGACGTTCCTGTTCGCGCAGCGCAGCGGCACGGGCGGGATCCTTTTTCGCGGCATAGTTGGCGACCCATTCAGGGTCGACCCCGACCGCGAAATGCAGGTCGCCCGACGCGGCAATCAGATCGTCGGTCAGTTCGCGCGCGAGGGCGGGGCGGTCATGCGCGGTGTCATAGTCGCCGGCATCGAGATTGCGCCGCAAGGTCGCGGCGATCGTCTTTGCCTTGTCCGGGTAGACATAGTTCGCTTCGAGCGCTTGGCCGAGCTGTTCGACCACGGCGCGCCTGTCGGCCGCGGAGAGCGGGGCTTCGTCCACAGCTGCAACGGTCGCCAGCCATGCGGTCGTGGCGGCAAGAAATATGGCCCAACGCTCGTTCTTCATCCTGTGTCCCGTCCGCGATCCGATTCGTACAATATATTGCGCAATATATTGTATTATTTGGCGACACAAGGGGGAGCCAGTGCAAAAAATGGCATCACGGAAACCCAAGAGCTGATCGCGCCGTAGGCGGAGTTCAGCCTTTGGCTGGTTCGGCCGGCGCCATCATTATCACGCGTTTTTGGGTTTCCCGATCGACGAGGTCGCGTAATTGCGCGAGCAGTGGATGGCGCGCGGTATGCTTTGCGCCATAGGCGAGGTTGAACCGGTAATCGAAATCGGGACCGTTCTTTCCGACGAGGTGCTGGAGCATCGTCTCGAGCTTGTCGAAGCCCTTGGCGAGGATCGCCTCGGGCGTGGCGGCTGCGGTATATTCGTCCCACAGCGCGACGAGTTCGTCGCGGAGGTCGTCCGGCAATGGGGCGCATAATGTCATCAGATCGGCGCGTTCTTGCGCGGCGCGCCCGTCGCCCGCGACCTGCAGCGTCGCCGGAACGTCGCCCGAAATCGCTTCGCCGAGGTCGTGCACGATACACAGCTTGAGCAGTTTGAGGCGGTCGTGATCGCCCAGTTCGCGGTCGAACAAGATCGTCATCAAGCAGAGCCGCCAGCTATGTTCGGCGGTACTCTCGGCGCGGCCCTGCGCGGTGATGCCGCTCCGCAGCGTGTCCTTGAGCTTCTCCGCCGACTGGACGAAAGCGAGAATGGCTTCGAGACGGGCGGGATCTGTCTGAATGGCCTGTTCCATCGGGCGGTCCTTCACAGCGACGCTTGAAGGGTTCGTCATAGAAATGCGCCGCGAAGGCGGACACGTAAAAATTATGCGCGTCAGCCAATCGTCGTCGTCAGGCGTCCTGTGCGGCCGCCCGAAAGCGGAATGGTCTCCCAGCGCATCCGTCCGGGGCGGACGGGGATTTCGCGGCTGCCGTTGGCGCCGGTCCGGACGTCGAGGGTCTGGAACGGGCGCTCGAACCAGCCCGCCGCCGCGAGCCCCGCTTCGGCGAGAATGATTTCGCGCGTTGCGAAGCGCCACAGCGACATGCCGACACAGGCCCGGGCGTCGGCCTGCCACGACGCCGCACGCGCGGGCGACGCCGCGAGCAGGCGGTGCGTCGCGTCGCAGACGAGGTGAACCGCCTGCGTCGAGGTCTCGACCAGCCGCTTGAGCGCGGCATCGGCGTCGCTCCCCGTCTGCGCGGCGATCAGGGCGGCGATTTTCTCGCGGTGCGCCGCGTCTGGCTCGTGCGTGCCGCTTTCCCAGCGCGAGACGCTCGCCTGCGCGACGCCGAGCAGCTCCGCGAAATGGCCCTGCTTGATAGCGTTGAGGCGGCGGAAGCGGCGGAGCGCCCGGCCGATCGGCAGATCCTGTGTCATCGCCCGATATTAGCGCGCCGCGGCGCCGCTACAATATCGCGCGTCGGACGCGGCGCTCAAGCATAGCCGACCCAGCCGCGCCAGGTGAAGGCGGCGTAGAATTGTTCGACGCCGGTGAAGCCCGCGGTGCGGAGCACCTCTTCGTCGGCTTCGGGGCTGAGCATCGCGACGTGCGTTGCGACGGCCTCGCGGCCCTTGGCGACCTGTTCGGGATTGCCGCCCGAGGCGATCGCATAGGACGCGTAGCGGTCGAGCCAGCGGTCGCGTTCGCCGGCCTCTTGGGGAAAGCTGCCATGCGCGGCGACGAAGGGCGCGCCGGGTTTCAGCCGCTTGCTAATTTCGCCGGCGGTACGGATGCGCTCTTCGGTTTCCAGGAAATGGAGCGTGAGGAGGCAGGTCGCGCCGTCGAAGGGGCCGGCGGGCGCGTCGTCGATATAGCCCTCGACCAACTCGGCGCGGTGGGCATTCGCGCCCATGACCTTGGCCGCGAGGTCGAGCATCGGTCCCGCGGGATCGACGCCGGTGAAGCGCCAGCCCGGATAGGCGTCGGCCATTGCCTTCATCTCGCTGCCGCCACCCGCGCCGAGGACGAGGATATGCGCGTCGGCGGGCACGCGTTCGGCGAGGAGGAGGCCGGTCATGCGGTGGAGGCCGTCGAGGCCGGGGACGAAACGCTTCGGCCCTTCGGTGTAGTGCGCGACCGCTTCGGGGTCCTTGAAGCTGTCGAGGAAATGCTGGGCGCCTTCAGCCATGAATATGCTCCTGCGTCGTGGGGGAGGGGGAGCGCGCGGCCATGCGCGCGTGGAAATCGGCGGCGAGCTCAGCGAGCGTGACCTCGGCGAAGCGTGCGAGCAGCAGCGCCTCGGCCTCCTGAAAGCTGGTATCGAGCGCGGCGTTGACCGCCCGCTCGACGAGGCAGCCGGGCGCCTCGGTGCGGTTGCCCATCGCCATCAGGCCGGGCCGCCCGATCGCGTCATAGACGTCGCGCATCGTGATGTCGGCGAGGGGCTTGGCGATCGTCCAGCCGCCGCCATGCCCCTTTTCGCTATGGACGAAGCCCGCATCGCGGAGGCCGCCGAGGGTACGGCGGATCACGACCGGGTGCGTCTGCATCGCCTTGGCGAGCTGCTCCGACGTCATCGGCGCGCCTTGCTCGGCCATGTGGAGGAGGACGTGGAGAACGCCCGAGAGTCGGCTGTCGCGTTTCATGTAACTTTAAATAGTGCGTGATGGGATTTGGTCAAGCGCACCGATTGTCTCGCACGATTGACAGCGAATGGGCGGACTGGCTATTTCGCCGAATACCGGGGATTTTTCAGGGGGGTATGCGTGAAATTTCTGCCGGTGTTATGTTTTGTCCTGCTGGCAGCTTGCGCTGCGCATCCACCGAAACCCGGAGGCGGTGAGGCCACCGCCATCGCGGCGGCGAACGATGTGCTGATCTTTCGCGACAGCGACGAATGGAAAGCGCGCTTTCGTTTCGCGGCTGATGCGCCCGTCTGGGCATTTGCGCGTTCGGCGATGCTGCGCGCCGAGCAGCGGCCCTGGCGCCGTGAGAGCTGGGAGGTGATGACGCCGGGCGTGTCGCTGGAGCGGGTCGGCGATTTCGACGCTTTTGTTGCCGCCGACGGCGACGTCCCGCGCGAGGTGATGATCCGCTTTCGCCCGCTCGCAAAGGATCTGGTTGCCGATTATGATCCGGCGATCCGCCTGTCCGACGGCACGCTTGCCCTCTATGGCGGTCATTTCAAAAGCTTTCCGAAGGAAAGCCGCGAGGCGGTC
The DNA here is from genome assembly GCF_001468465.1 of Sphingopyxis sp. H115. Taxonomy (GTDB): domain Bacteria; phylum Pseudomonadota; class Alphaproteobacteria; order Sphingomonadales; family Sphingomonadaceae; genus Sphingopyxis. The sequence goes on along the minus strand of NZ_LNSA01000002.1, from coordinate 12,797 downwards.
GCGGCGTTGCGCGAGCCGCAGGACTATCCGACGCGGATCGCGCTGACCGCCGGGGGCACGCCCCTGCTTTTTGATGGTCAGCGCGTGACGCGCGCCGACGATGTCGGCGACAATTATGTCTATGTCGGCGAGGTTGCGATGTCGCCGGACGATCCGGTTGCGACGATATTGGACCCGGGCCTGCCGGCATGGATATCGACGCGCCTGCGCAATTTCACACCGGCGGTCTTTCGCGATTTCGAAACGCAGATGGGGCCGCACAAGAGCGGCCGGCCGATGGTGATCGCGAGCTGGGCGGGGACGGATTTCGCCGGCGCGAGCACCGGGGGCAGCGTTTCGCCCGGCATGATCACGATGCGGATCGAGGGCAAGCAACTGCTGAAGGAGACGCCGGGCGCGCTCAACCAGATGCGCTGGTTCATCGCGCACGAGGCCGCGCATTTCTGGCTTGGCGAGACGGTCGACTATGCGACGCCCGACGAGGCGTGGATTACCGAAGGCGGCGCCGATTATCTGGCGATGCAGGCGGCGGTACGTGCCGACGCGAGCTATGACGCAAAGGCGTTCATGGCCGACGCGCGCAGCGACTGCATCGCGGCGCTGGCCAAGGGATCGCTCGCCGACGCGCGGCGGAGGAACGACCAGCGCGCCTATTATGCATGCGGCGCGCTGTTTGCGAAGGCGGTCGACGATGCGGGCCGGCCGCACGGGAAAGGCTTCGCTGATTTCGTGCGCGGGCTGATTCGGGACGATGCCGACGGGCGGGTGACGGGCGCCGAATGGCTATCGGCGGCGCGCGCTTTTGGCGTTTCGGACGCGCGGATCGGGAGGATCGAGGCGATGATTGCCGGCAAGGTCGACGCGGCGCCCGCGATCGACGCGCTGGTGGCGGATTGACCCGGACGCGAATTGCGCATAGGCCCGTCGCCGATGACCAACGACCGATCCACCCGATTCAAGGCGTATTGGCGCTCCTTTACATAGGAGCGGCATGGCATCACCTGTGACCATCGCCGCCGTGTTCGGGCAGGCGAATGGTCATCATCACACCACCAAACCTCCGGTCACGGCGTGCGCTTTTAGAAGAAGACGCGACATGACCGATACCTTGCTTGCCCTGTCGACCGACCATTGCCGCATCACCCCGCTGTTCGCCGATGATGCGCGCGCGCTCGCCGCGATCACCGACGAAACGGTGACTTCGCGCGTCCATTTCCTGCCCGCGCCCTTCACCGAAGCCGACGCCCGCGCGCTGATTGCGGGATCGGGGGGCGGGGATGTCTTTCACGCGGTGCGCGATGCAAGTGGCCTCGACCTCAATGGCGTGATCGGGGTGCACCGCCGGTTGGGACAGGAATATGAGATCGGTTACTGGTTCGCCGCGCGCGTGCGCGGCAAGGGCATTGCGACCGAGGCAGTGCGCGCGGTGGTCGAGGCGCTGGCTTCGTCGCGGCCGGGCGCTTCGATCGTCGCCGAATGCCACCCCGACAACGAACGATCGCGCGCGCTGCTGCGCCGGATCGGTTTCGTATCGACCGGACGTGCGGGGAAGCGGCCGGGACGGATGCTGATGGAATGGCGCGCGGCGCCCGCTTATCGCATCGATGTTTGTTAGGGCCTGACTCTAACGGCTGACGATCGCGACGCGGTGGCGCGGCAGCCAGCCGCTTGCGCAGGTCGATGTGTAACGCAGGTCGAGGCCGGCCGCGGTGCCGGGGCACGAATGGCGCCGGTCGCGGTACAGGACATAGAGCCAGCCGGCATTGGCGTTGCAGATAAACAACGGCGATCCCGGGCGCAGTTTCGCGGTCTTGCGCGCACCGGCGCTGGGCGCGCTGTAGACCCAGATGCGCGCGCTGCCCGCCGCGAGCCCGGCGGGGCAGGCCGGCGGTGCGGGCACGGCGGCGGTTTGCATCGCAAGGGCAAGGGCGGTCGTCATCGATAGCATCGGCAGGCTTCCTTGGGCGCGTCGGATATCGCCTTATGCCCGATTAACCTATGTCTTCGGTTAACGCCTTTGCGATCGCCGCAACCGAGGTGGGCGCATAGGCAAAGCCCATATGGCCGCAATCGACCTCGACCTGCCGGTCGCTTTCGTGGGGCAGCCCGCGTGCGCTGCTGACCGCGACGACGCCATCATGTTTCGACCAGAGCGCAAAGGTCGGCATTTCGGGACGCGGCGCCGGGTGGAAGTCGATCGGCGGATTGTCGACCGGGTGGCGCGCGACGAGGTGATAGAGCCGCCAGGCGCGGTTGGCGCGGCGGCTGCCCGAAAAGGGTGAACCCAGCGTGACGACGCGCGCGACCTTGTCCGGGTGGTGCTTCGCATATTCGCGCGCATAGATGCCGCCCAGCGACCAGCCGACCAGCGCGGGGGCATAGCCGGTGCGGTCGATGATCCACTGGACGCGTGTGTCGATGCGATCGATGATGTCGGCGGTCGCGCCGCGGTTGAAGCCGAGGCCCCAGGCATAGCAGCGGAACCCCGCGCGGCGCAGGTCGGCGCGCAGCGCCTTCGTCGCCCAGTCGCCCGACAGGAAACCCGGCAGCACCATCACCGGGGGATGCTCGCTGTCGGGATTGGGTTCGGGCGGCATCGGGCGGACGCGGCCGCCGATCGCGCGCGCCAGCGACCCGATCTCGCGCCACAGCAGCGTCAGCGGCGGCAGCGCGTCGGGATCGGGAATGCGCGCGGGCCATTCGGCGCGCCGGGTGAGGAATCCGCGGATCATGGGAGCGATATAGGGATGCTTGCCCCGCGGTGAAAGCCGCAGGCTATTTCTTCGGGACGAGCTTCACCAGCTTGCCGTCCTCGCCGTCGGTGAGCAGCCAGACCGATCCGTCGTCACGCACCTCGACCTCGCGGATGCGCTGGCCGAAATCCCAGCGGTCGGACTTGTGGAGACGGTCGCCGTCGATTGCCATGCGGACGAGGCCCTCGCCCGACAGCGCCCCCATCAGCAGGCTGTTCTTCCAGCCGGGGTAAAGGTCGCCATTGTAGAAGGCGAGGCCGGCGGGCGAGACCGCGGGGTTCCACCACAGCTTCGGCGCGGCGAATTCGGGGCGTGTCCCATGGTCGGGGATGTCGCGGCCGTCATAATGATCGCCGTTCGACACGATCGGATAACCGTAATTGGCCTTCGCTTCGACCAGATTGACCTCGTCGCCGCCCTTCGGGCCCATTTCCTGATTCCAGAGCTTGCCCGTGCCATCGAAGGCAAGGCCGAGGATATTGCGATGGCCGAGCGACCAGATTTGCGCGGTGACGCCGCCTTGCGATACAAAGGGGTTGTCGGCGGGGATGCTGCCGTCGGGGTTGAGACGCAGCACCTTGCCGAGATTCGCCTTCATGTCCTGCGCGGGATCGAATTTCTGCCGCTCGCCCGACCCGACGAACAGATATTTGCCGTCGGGCGAGAAAGCGAGACGGTGCGAGAAATGGCCGCGGCCCGTCACCTTCGGATCCTGTTTCCAGATGATCTGCAGGCCCTCGATCCGCGGCGTCGTACCCTGGACGAGCTTTGCCTTGCCGACGACCGCGCCGAAAGTGCCGCCGCTGCCCGCTTCGACCCAGCTCAGATAGATTGTGCCGGTCGCGGCGAAATCGGGCGCGACGATCACGTCGCCGAAGCCACCCTGCCCGCCATAGGCGACGCTTGGCACGCCCGCGACATCCTGAACCGGGCCATTTTCTTGCCAGAGTTTGAGCTTGCCCGACTTTTCGGTGATCAGCGCCGCGCGGGTGCCCGGGACAAAAGTCATCGCCCAGGGTTCGTTGAAATCGGCGATGTCCTGTACCGTGAACGGCGCGTCGGCGAGCGGGGTTGCGGGCTGATCGCCCGATGCGTCGAGGCTGGCGGTGTTGGCGGGGGCGGCTTCGGTCGTGGCGGGCGCCGTGCAGGCGGCAACGGCGAGCGCGGCGATCAGGGCAAGGGGGGGCAGGTTCGTCATGGGGAGGCTCGCTTTGCTGGAAAAGATGCTCCGTTCTGGCGCTGGCGCACCGCAAAGTCGAGGGGGCTTAGCGGTTTGCCGCCTCGCGCCGCGCGGTGATCGTCTCGACGCTGTCCATGATCGCATCGACCGCCTCGCTCGACGGCGGGGCGTCGGCGCGTTTTTGCGAAAATTGGCCGCGGTTCATGATTTCCTCGAGCGCCGCGCGGGCGCGCGACACGCGGCTTTTCATCGTGCCGAGCGCGCAGTCGCAGATGCTCGCCGCCTCTTCATAGGATAGCCCGCCGGCGCCGACGAGGATCAGCGCCTCGCGCTGGTCCTGCGGCAATTCCATCAGGCCGCGTTGCAAATCGGCCATTTCGCCGCTGTCTTCCTGGCTTGCCGGGGTGGACATGGTGCGTTCGACCGCGGTCTCGTCATATTCGCCGACGAATTTGTTGCGGCGCATCTGCGACAGGAAGGTGTTGCGCAGGATGACGAAGGTCCACGCCTTGATCGACGTGCCGCGTTCGAACCGCTCGCGCGACGCCCACGCCTTGACCATCGTGTCCTGCGTCAGATCGTCGGCCAGGTCGGGATTTCCCGAAAGGCTGCGCCCGTAAGCGCGCAGGTGGGGGATGACGCCTGCCAGCAACGCCTTGAATTCGCTGTCCGACAGGGCGCCGGCCTGCGACGCGGCGGTGGCTTCGGTCATTATTGTTTCGGGCTTTTCTGGTCGAGCTGGGAGAGAAGGTCGAGCATATGGTCGGGCAATTGTTCGGAAACGATATTGCCGTAAATCATGCGCAGCTTCGCGCTCACGGGCTCGGGCGACTGCCGGCCGGTCAGCGTACGATGCCACTCGTCGCTGCCGGTGCCGGGAAAGCTTCCCTGCGGCCGATTCGGCGCGTCGGTCAGCGGGTGGTGGCCGCTTCCCTTGCCGTTCGTCCTGTTGTTGCCGTGCGTAGCCATGCCGAAGCAACGAGGAAAGGCGCCGCTGGTTCCACGGCTTCGTTTTTTTGCGACGAACGCGTTGCCAAGAAAGCACAGGGCCCGTAAGCGATGAGGTGTGAGGGGTCACACTTTGCCGGGCTTTTTGCCGGCATCCGAGAGGTGGCCTTTTGCTTTCCGTTACTTATGTCAGCGTCGCCGACCCGTTGATCCGCGAAGAGGATATCGCCGCGATCCTCGTTTCGGCGCGGCGCAACAATATCCGCGACGAACTGACCGGCGCGCTCGTCTATAACGGCCGCAATTTCCTGCAACTTCTCGAGGGGCCGGCCGAACGGGTCGATGCCTGCCTTGCCGTTATCCGCGCCGATCCGCGGCACAGCGGCATGATCGAGGTGCGGCGACGGCCGGTCGAGACGCGCGATTTCGCCGAATGGGCGATGCTTTATGATCCGCGCTTCGAATGGCGCGACGACGCGCTGGCGCGGCTCGCCGCCAACGGGCGCATCGATGCCGAGGATGAACGGATTTTCTACAATTTCATCGCGCTCGGCCGCCGTCCGCGCCCGGCGTGACCCGGGGGTGCGCTTGCAATGCCATGCCAAGCCGCTAAGCCGGAGCTGAGATGACCACCCATCGCCATACAAAGGCCATTTTATCAGCGACGTAACGCCTCAACCGCTCGACGATACCAGCTTCAAGCGCGAACTCGCGGCGATGTTGCCGCACCTGCGCGCCTTTGGCCGCAGCCTGACCGGCAACGCCGACATGGCGGACGATCTGGTGCAGGAAACGATGCTGAAGGCGTGGAAGGCGCGCGCGCAATATGTGCCGGGGCCCGCCAGCATGAAAAGCTGGGCCTTCGTGATACTGCGCAACTGTTTCCTGTCGCAGATGCGGCGCAAGAAATTCACCGCCGAATATGACGAGATGGCGGCCGAACGGCTGCTTGTCGCCCCCGACGACCAGGACGACAGCCTTCACCTCGCCGACGTCCAGCGCGCGCTGCTGATGCTGCCCGTCGACCAGCGCGAGGCGCTCATCCTGATCGGCGCCGGGCAATTATCCTATGAAGAAGGTGCGGCGATCTGCGGCTGCGCCGTCGGCACGATGAAAAGCCGCGTGTCGCGCGGCCGCGCCGCGCTGCAGGCCATCTTGGACAGCGGCGAAATGCCGCGGCGCAGCGCCGACGAAATGCCGTCGAGCGAGGCGTTCCGCACGATCATGGACAATGTCGACCAGCTGACGGGCAGCGGGCCTTCGCCGGATTGACGGCCTTTGCCCGGCTTTCGACGGGCCGGTACCGCCCACCTTGTAGACGTTAGGCCGCGAGCTGCGGGGTGAACAGCAGGCTCTGGCTGATCGCCGCGCGCACGGTGTTTTCGCGGAACGGCTTTGAAATCAGGAAGGTCGGTTCGACCCGCCCGCCGGTGAGCAGCCGTTCGGGAAAGGCGGTGATGAAGATCGCGGGCACGGGGGCGATCGCCAATATCTCCTGCACCGCATCGATTCCCGAGGACCCGTCGGCGAGCTGGATATCGGCAAGGACGAGCCCGGCGTCAGTTTCCTCGAACGCCGCGACGGCGTCGTCATGCGTCGTCGCGATGCCGGCGATGCGGTGGCCGAGGTCGCGGACGATCTGTTCGAGTTCCATCGCGATCAGCGGCTCATCCTCGATGATCAGCACCGACGTGCGCGTTTCGCGGTCGAGTTCGCCGACGGCATCGGCGAGCAGCGTCTCGACCGTTTCGCTGTCGGTGCCGGTGATCAGTCCGGCTTCTTCGACCGAAAAGCCTTCGAGCGCGGTGAGCAGCAGGATCTGCCGGCCAAGCGGCGTGATCTGGACAAGGCGGCGATGCGCCGCGCGGACCAGCGGATGTTCGCCTTCGTCGGCGTCCTCGCCTTCGTCGATATAGGCGCTTTCCCAGATGCGGTGGAAATTGCGGTAGAGGTCGATGCGGGTCCCGTCGCCGCTATGGAACTCTTCGGGCGCGGCGACGATGACTTCCAGCGTGGTATGCACGAAATTGTCGCCATGCTGCTGGCTGCCGGTCAAGGCGCGCGCATAGCGGCGCAGATACGGAAGATGGCCGCGAAGTTCCTCACCCAATGTCATCGAAAATGCTCCCTCATCAAGTGTCGTCATACGCGCCTGCGCGCGGGTCGGTTCCCGCTCCTCGCACCCAAATGCTCGCAGGATTGCTGCAACTTGTCCGGGCGCAATGCGTAGAGTCAGCCGGGACGCGAAGAGGCCACGCCATAAGTCGGTGTAATCGTGCGAATTTCCGCATGATACGGCCAGCATGCTTTTGTAAGGACCATATTCATGGCAGAGCAGCGCCGCGGGGAGATGAACGATGCGGCGCCCGCCGCATCGAAGGATGGCGAGGGACGGGGTTTGGCGGACGGGGGAGATGAGGTTGCACGGGCGGAACGGCTTCGCCTTGATACGCTCCGTGAATATCGCATCATGGACACGCCACCCGAACAGGCGTTCGATCGGGTGACCAAAATGGTTTCCGAACTTTACGGCGTGCCCATCACCCTTGTTTCCTTGGTCGACGACTGTCGCCAGTGGTTCAAATCGGCCTACGGCCTCGATACCCCCGAAACGCCGCGCGAGATGAGCTTTTGCCAATATGTCATTGCCGAAGACCGGCCGGTGATGGTCACCGACGTGCTCGGCGATCCGCGATTTCATGACAATCCGCTGGTGACGGGCGATCTTCATATCCGCTTCTATGCCGGGGTGCCGCTGCGCGCTTATAATGGTGCGGTCCTCGGCAGTCTTTGTATCATCGACCGGGAACAACGGGATGCGTTGACCGATGTCGAGCTCGAACGGCTCGAAGATTTTGCCGGGATCATCATGGCGGAGGCGGACCTGCGCCGCCTCGGCGCCGAACGCGACGAGGCGCGCCGAACGCTCGAACGCGCGCTCGATTTTTCGGGGATCGCGACGTGGCGATACGACGCCCGCACCCAGGGGGTCGATTGGCGCGGCGCGGTCGCCGAACTGTGGGGCGCCGACTACCGCACCGCGCTGGCGACGCGCGACGACACGATCGGCCGCATCCATCCCGACGACCGCGAGTCGGTGCTGGCCGCGCTGCGCGAATCGGTTGCCGACGGATCGCCGTACAAGGTCGAGCATCGGATCGTTCATCCCGAACGCGGCGTGCGCTGGCTGGGCATTCGCGGCGACTGGGACGTCAAGGCCGACGATGCCGTCCTGACCGGGATCTGCATCGACATCACCGAGCAGAAAAGCCGGCAGGAAAATGCCAATCTGTTGATGCGCGAATTGCACCACCGGATGCGAAACCTGTTCGCGACGGTCAGCGCGATCATCTCGCTGACCCGCCACGCCGCGCAGGACGTCGACGATTATGTCGAACGGATCAGCAGCCGGCTCGACGCGCTCAATCGCGCGCAAAATGTCCTGCTCGGGTCCAATTTCATGACCGGGTCGATGCATGCGCTGATGCGCGAGGTCGAGGCGGCCTTCCCGCGGATCCGCTGGTCGGGCCCCGACCTGTTGCTGCCCGAAAATGCGCTCGTCGCAATGGCGCTGCTGTTCAACGAACTTGCGACCAACGCCGTCAAGCATGGCGCGCTGACAGGCGAAGCCGGGCGCGTCGATATCGGCTGGACGCAGGACGCCGAAGGCGCCGATGATCGTATGTTCCGGCTGACCTGGGCTGAGAGCGGCGGCGCCCGCGAAATCGTCGCGCCCGATCGCACCAGCTTCGGCACGCTGCTGATGGAACGCAGCGTGAAGAACAATCTGGGCGGAACGATCGAGCGGCGCTGGGAACCGGACGGGCTGATCGTCGATATCGCGCTGCCGGCGCGGTGGCGCGACGCGTGACCGCGGCAACTTAACGCAGGATATTTGTTCTCTCTATGTTCGCGTGATAGGCATGCGGCATGTCTGCGAAGCCGATTCTCGAAAAACTGGCGATCCTTGCCGATGCCGCGAAATATGACGCGTCCTGTGCGTCGTCGGGGACGGTGAAGCGCGATTCGACGGCAACGAAGGGCATTGGCTCGACCGAGGGCATGGGCATTTGCCACAGCTATGCGCCCGACGGACGGTGCATCTCGCTGCTCAAGATATTGCTCACCAACTTCTGCATCTACGACTGCCGCTTCTGCATCAACCGCGCGTCGAGCAATGTCGAGCGCGCGCGCTTCAGCCCGCAGGAGGTCGCGGCGCTGACGCTCGATTTCTACAAGCGCAATTATATCGAGGGGCTGTTCCTCTCGTCGGGCATCATCCGGTCCGAAGATTATACGATGGAGCAACTGGTCGAGGTGGCGCGCATCCTGCGCGAGGAGCATCGGTTCGGCGGCTACATCCATCTGAAGACGATTGCGGGCGCCGATCCGGGACTGGTCGCGCTGGCGGGGCTCTATGCCGATCGCCTCTCGACCAATGTCGAACTGCCGACCGAAGAGGGATTGCATAGTTTCGCGCCCGAAAAAAAGCCCGAGACGATCCGCAAGACGATGGCGTCGGTGCGCGTCGGCGAATCCGACGCGATCGAGGCGGCGAAAAGCCGCTTGATCGGCAAGGCAAAGCCGCCGCGCTTCGCGCCCGCGGGGCAATCGACGCAGATGATCGTCGGCGCCGACGCGGCGCGCGACGACGATATATTGAAGACCGCGACGAACCTTTATTCGGGCTACCAGCTCCGCCGCGTCTATTATTCGGCGTACAGCCCGATCCCCGATGCGAGCCGCGACCTGCCGCCGGTGCGCCCGCCGCTGATGCGCGAGCACCGGCTGTACCAGGCCGACTGGCTGCTCCGCTTCTACGGCTTCGAGCGCGCCGAGATCATGGAAGGGGGCCGCGGGGGGATGCTCGACCTCACGATCGATCCGAAGCTTGCGTGGGCGCTCCAGCGGCGCGAGATTTTTCCGGTCGACATCAACCGCGCGCCGCGCGAACTGCTGCTGCGCGTGCCGGGGCTGGGGACGCGCGCCGTCGACCGCATCGTCGCGGCGCGGCGGCTGGGCAAGCTCAGGCTCGGCGATCTCGCGAAGCTGACCGCATCGGTGAAAAAACTTCTGCCTTTCATCGTCACCCCCGACTGGCGGCCGGGAAAGCTCACCGACAGCGCCGATCTGCGCGCACGCTTCGCGCCCCCGGCGGAGCAGCTGGCCCTCGCGTTATGAGAGAAGTGGTGCTCAAGGTCCCCGGCGACTTTGCCGAATGGCGGGCCGCGGCGCGCGGGCTGCTCGCGGGCGGGGTGGCGCCCGAAGACGTGAGCTGGCGCGGTAGTGCCGAAGGGGCTTCGCTGTTCGGCGATGAGGTCGCGGCCGCACCCGCGGGGCGGCTCAGCCTGCCGCGCGAGCTGGTCGAGATTGCCGACCGGGTGATTTGCCATCGCGATGCCGAGGTGCCCGCGCGGCTTTACCGGATCATGTGGCGCGCGCTGCACGACCGGAACCTGCTTGCGCGCACGACCGACGCCGAAATCGACTGGCTGCGAAAAGCCGATAAGGCGATCCGCCGCGACGTGCACAAGATGCACGCCTTCGTGCGCTTCCGCCGGCTTGGCGAAGAGGCGGGGCGCGAGAGTTTCGCGGCGTGGTTCGAACCCTCGCATCGCATATTGCGGTTGACCGCGCCTTTCTTCCAGCGGCGCTTCTACGGCATGGACTGGGCGATCGTAACGCCCGAAGCGCGCGCGATCTGGCAGGATGAAACGCTGACCTATGGTCCCGGCGGCACAAAGGACGAGGTGCCCGATAGCGACGTCGTCGAGGATCAGTGGCGCACTTATTATGGCGCGATCTTCAACCCCGCGCGGGTCAAGGTTGCCGCGATGCGTGCCGAGATGCCGAAGAAATATTGGAAGAACCTGCCCGAGGCGCAGGATATTGCGCCGCTGCTCGCGGGCGCCGAGGCGCGGGTGGAACGCATGCGGGCGGAGGCCGTTTCGATGGCGAACCCATTGACCGGCAAATGGCGGACGCGTGTGCAGGACGAATTGACCCGAGGCGACGAGATCGCGACGCTGGCCGAATTGGCGAAGGCGGTCGATCGCTGCACGCGCTGCCCGCTCTATTGCGACGCGACGCAGGGCGTGGCGGGCGAGGGGCCGGAAGCGGCGCGGATCATGCTCGTCGGCGAGCAGCCGGGCGACCAGGAGGATTTGCAGGGACGCCCCTTCGTCGGCCCGGCTGGGCAGGTGTTGAATGAGGCGCTGGAGGAGGCAGGACTCGAGCGGACGCAACTGTTCCTCACCAACGCGGTCAAGCATTTCAAGTTCGAGCCGCGCGGCAAAAGGCGGCTTCATCAGAATCCGACGAACGCCGAGATCGACATCTGCCGCTGGTGGCTCGACAAGGAACGCGCCTTTGTCCAGCCCGAGCTGATCGTGACGCTGGGAGCAAGTGCCTTGCGCGGGGCCACCGGAAAAAGCGCGAGCATCAAATCGATGCGCGGTGCGGTACACGAGCTGGAAGGCGGTACGAAGCTGATCGCGACGATCCACCCCTCCTTCCTGCTCCGGCTGCCCGACCGCGCGCGGGCCGCCGAGGAACGGGCGATATTCGTCGCCGACCTGGCGCGGGCGCGGAGACTCGCCGCCTGATGGCAAAGACAAAAACCTGGATCGAGCCGCATCCCGGCGGCATCTATGTAAAGCCCGCCGACCTGTGGATCGACCCGTCGCGCCCGGTCGACCGCGCCGCGGTGACGCACGGCCATGCCGACCATGCGCGCAGCGGCCACGGCGCGGTGTTCGCGACCCCCGAGACGCTCGCGATCATGGCGCTGCGTTACGGCGTCGATGCCGAGGCGAGCCATAATCAGGCATTCCCCTATGGCGGCGGGTTCGAACGCGGCGGCGTGCGCTTCAGCTTTTATCCCGCCGGCCATGTTCTCGGCAGCGCGCAGATATTGATGGAATATGCAGGCGAGCGGATCGTCGTCACCGGCGATTACAAACGCCGCGCCGACCCGACCTGCGCGCGTTTCGAGGTCGTGCCGTGCGATATTTTTATCACCGAGGCGACCTTCGGCCTGCCGGTGTTCCGCCACCCTCCCACCCGCGACGAGATCGCCAAGCTGATCGGCGCGGTGCGCGCCGAGCCCGATCGCAGCGTGCTCGTCGGCGCCTATGCGCTGGGCAAGGCGCAGCGGGTGATCGCCGAATTACGCGGCGCGGGATGGGACGCGCCCATCTATATCCACGGCGCGCTCGAAAAGATGTGTGCGCTCTATGCGCTGCACGGCGTTGACCTTGGCGAACTCCGCCTCGTCAGCGAAACCGACAAGGCCGAGATGGCGGGGCAGATCGTCCTCGCGCCCCCATCGGCGCTGAACGACCGCTGGTCGCGGCGGCTGCCCGATCCGGTGACCGCGATGGCGTCGGGCTGGATGCGCGTGCGCCAACGCGCGCGGCAGCGGATGGTCGAACTGCCGCTCGTCATTTCGGACCATGCCGACTGGGACGAACTCACCGCGACGATCGCGGAGGTGAACCCCGGCGAGACGTGGATCACCCACGGCAGCGAGGACGGGCTGCTCCGCTGGTGCGAACTCACGCAGCGCAAGGCGCGCGCGCTGCACCTAGTCGGCCGCGATTTGGAGGAGGAGGCGTGAAGCGCTTCGCGGCCCTGATCGACCGGCTGATCTACACGCGCTCGCGCAATTCGAAGCTCGCGCTGATCGTCGATTACCTCCGCCACACCACCGATCCCGACCGCGGCTGGGCGATCGCTGCGCTGACCGAGGCCCTCGATTTCCCGGCGGTGAAGGCCGGGACGGTGCGCGCGCTGCTCGCGACCCGCGTCGACGAAGAATTGTTTCGCCTGTCGCGGCATTTCGTTGGCGACACCGCCGAGACGGCGGCGCTGCTGTGGCCGGAAAAGCCCCTCCCCTTTAAGGGAGGGGTTGGGGT
>NZ_LNSA01000001.1 GCF_001468465.1 Sphingopyxis sp. H115 | reverse complement strand
CGCTCGTCATCCCGGCGCTCAAAGAGCTGAATAACGAATCCCGCTACGGCAACTCTTAAAAACCTCCGCACGTCAACGTGGGGTGGTCGCATCGCTAACGATCAAACAGCATCAAGCGCCTCCCGCCGCGACGAGATTGCGCACTACGCGGCTCATGCGGACACGCCTTCCAGATCGATGCGATGCGCCACAACATGCCGGAAGGCTTTGGACCTGCAGGTGTGTCAAACGGCGTTCAAAAGGGACCCCCGATCGGCGTCGAAGAGGGACCCCCTTTTCGGATATGATGCCGGTTAGTTGAAGGTCGCCTTGCGCTGCGTGCGGCGGAGGGCGGGCGTAGCCCGACCGGAGGCGCGCGCAGCGCAGGATAGATTTTTGAAGGCGCCGAAGGTGGCGGTCAGCTGCGGTTTTTGAAGCGCCAGCTGTCGTTGCCCGTCTCGATGATATCGCAGTGGTGGGTGACGCGGTCGAGCAGCGCCGTGGTCATCTTGGGATCACCGAAGACGGTAGGCCACTCGCCGAAGGCGAGGTTGGTGGTGATGATGACGCTGGTGCGCTCATAAAGCTTGCTGATGAGGTGGAACAGCAACTGCCCTCCGGAGCGGGCGAACGGCAGATAACCGAGCTCGTCGAGCACGATCAGGTCGAGCCGCGACAGCTGCGCCGCCAGGGTCCCGCCCTTGCCGATCCGGGTCTCCTCTTCGAGGCGTGTCACCACCTCGGCAACGCGCAGCCCGGCTCCATAGGCGACCGACAGCGCGGCCTGGTGCTTGAGCGAGCGCGTGGCATCGAGCAGGCGCTTCACCTCGGCCATGGTCAGCACGACCGGGATCTTGCGAACCTGCCTGGTGCGGACGAGCTTGCGCGCGAGATCGGGGCGGTCGAGTGTGTGCGTGAAGAAGAACCTCAGCGCGCCGACGATGCTGTTCATCGTTGGCGCGGGGACGCCCGCCTGCTGCTGCTCGATCTGGAACTGCCGGACATCCTCCGCGCTCGCAGTGTGGGGCGAGCGTCCGAGCCAGGTCGCGAACCGCCCGACGTCGCGAAGATAATTACGCTGCGTCTCCTTCGAGAAGCGCCGCATGGTCATATCGTCGATCAGCCGCTGGCGCAGCGGGCTGATCGGGCCAATCTGGATAAGCTCGTTCATCGTTCGACTCCTCAGGTAAAGGAGCCGAAAGGGTCTGCCTGCGGCAGCCCACGTTCAATCAGCCACGGCGTTCGCTGGGCCGCTTTACATCGAGGCTAACGCCAATCCGCGGAGCGGTTCGTGCATCGGCCAGCTCCAGTGGTTAACTGCGGTTTCAGAAGCGTTCGCCTTTGGGCAGCGGCTTGATCCGGCGCCCACCGAGTCTCGTTATAGCCCGCTCAGTCTCGTCATCGCTCATCTCTAAGTGATCGAGCCAATCTAGCGCGCTGCCGCCCTTCCAAGTTGCGTTGATGTTCATCCCGGCAGCTACAAGACGTTCGAACCACTCTGGGGGAAGGTGCTGCTTCGTCATCGCTCCATAGCGTCCGACCGCTGCTAACACAGCAAGTGGGCGTCCATTGTCATCCGCCACGTTAATCGTGGCGCCCGCCGAAATCAGCATATCAAGTGTCCTAAGTTGAGCCGCGAAAATGTCCAGTTCGCGGGGACTATCTCTGTCGCGTGATTGGCGCTTCGCGTTGGCTACCAGTGCAACTAAGGCAGTGTTAGTTTTCGAGGCGCTCGGATACCCGGCGCGTCTTGCCCTTGGGCTGCGAAAGCCCGTTCGAAATGCTGTTTATCCCTGAAATCATAAAAAATAGTCCCACATTGGCAAAAATGTCGGCCTGGATCATGTGGGACGTACAGGGATACGAATCGTCTCTCAAAGCCGCAGCAAAGCTGGGGTCTTGAAAACGGTTCGGGCCGAAGTGGGATTAGAATTTGGCGGAGCGGGAGGGATTCGAACCCTCGATACGCTTTTGACGTATACTCACTTTCCAGGCGAGCGCCTTCGACCACTCGGCCACCGCTCCGCATGCACTGGAACGCGCGCCCTAATCGCTTGGTGGGGCTTTCGCAAGCCGATTGGGCGTGGCAGACATCGCGCATGAAACATCTTCTTCTGGCCGCCGCCATCGCTTCGCTCGTCTCGCCGGTCCACGCGCAGGAGCCCGCGCCCATTCCTTCGCCGGGCGAGATCGCGGCCGCGGCGCCGGCCAGCGACTGGGTCGCCGTCGCGCCGTCGGACCTGATAGTCATGGACCTTGCCCCCGACGCCAAGGGGCAGGCCCGCCGCGTCGTTATCCAGTTAATGCCTGCGCCGTTCAGCCAGGGATGGCTCGGCAATATCCGCAAGCTCGCCGCTGCGCACTGGTGGGATGGCACGAGCGTGAACCGCGTGCAGGACAATTATGTCGCGCAATGGGGCGATGCGACCGAGAAGAAGCCATTGCCGACGGGATTGGCGGCAGTGCCCGAAAGCGAATATGTGGTACGCAATTGGTGTGGAGGCCATATCTGTCCGCCGCTACGACCGGTCGGCACTCCGGAAAATGTTCTGGAAAAGGTCTACGGCGGGACGGGAGGGTTCCACCGCGGATGGCCGGTGGCGGCCGATGGACGCGATCTATGGCCCGTGCATTGCTACGGAATGGTCGGTGTCGGCCGCAACATGTCGCCCGACACGGGCAGCGGCGCTGAACTCTACGCCGTGATCGGTCATGCGCCGCGCCATCTCGACCGCAATATTGCGCTCGTCGGCCGCGTCATCAGCGGGATCGAATATCTGTCGAGCCTGCCGCGTGGGAGCGAAGCGCTGGGACTCTACAAGACCGAAGCCGAACGCACGCCGATTGCGTCGATCCGCATCGCCAGCGAATTGCCCGCCGCCGAGCAGCCCCGGTTCGAATATCTTTCGACCGAAAGCGCGAGTTTTGCACGCTATGCCGACGCACGCGCGAATCGCCGCGATCCCTTCTTCATCAAGCCCGCGGGCGGCGCCGACATCTGCAATATCCCGGTACCCGTGCGTCCGGTCGCGGCGAAATAGTGCCGTTGGAGGATTTTAGCGTCACGACGCGGCTGTGGCGTTGGCAATCGGCGACGGCGCCGGCGGCCTGGTTCTTCGTAACCATCGCGGGCGAGGCTGCCGACGGGATTCGCCTCGCGGCGATCGGCGGCCAGTGGCTCGAGGGGCGCAAGGGATTCGGATCTGCGAAAGTCCGGGCGACAATCGGCGACACAAGCTGGAGCACGTCAGTCTTTCCGCACAAGGAAAGCGGCGGCTGGCTGCTGCCGGTAAAGGCCGCCGTTCGAAAGGCGGAAGCGATTGCCGAGGGCGATGAGGTGACGGTAACGGTCAGTCTTTAGGGAGGTTTTCGGATTTCGCTTCGCGTGCCTGCGCCTTGCGCTTGCGAAGATTTTCGCGCAGCGCCTCTGCAAGGCGGCGTTCGCGTTCGAGATCGGCGGGGGAGGGCGTCTTGCTCACGCCCAAACCCTTGCCCGCGAAATTGCTCCATCGTCAAGCCTCGCACCTTGACAGGCGAGGGGCGCCCCGCCATAGGCCGCGCCTGCCCGGCAACAACGGTTCGCCGGCGCATCGGTTGCTGCTGTAGCTCAGTGGTAGAGCGCGTCATTGGTAATGACGAGGTCGACAGTTCAATCCTGTCCAGCAGCACCATTTTCCCGCCATCGTCGGTTGGACGTGCGGCTTTCGATCAGATCCTGGCGCCGAGCAGCCAGTCGTGGAACAGCTTCACCGCAGGCTGGCGTAGCGCGCGCGGTCGACAGACGAACCAATAGCTGTACGGGCTGTCGACATCGAAGTCGAAAAGGCGGATCAGCCGCGGGTCGTTCGCATCGTCAAGATGATGACCGTGCATGAAGGCCACGCCGATGCCCTGCGCCGCCGCTTCGAGCATCAGCGGGCCCGAATCGAAATAATCGATACCTGCCGGCTCCAGATAGGGCATGCCGATCGCCTTTTTCCATTCGGTGAAGGTTTCGGGCATCTCGCGGTGGAGCAAGATCGTCATCCGCTGCATCTGTTCGGGCACGGTGATCGGGCGGTTGTCGTCGACGAGCGTTCGCGACGCGATCGGGAAGACCTTGTCCTGATCGAGCCGCGCGGCATAGAGCGCAGGGTCGATCGATCGGGCAAGCGCGATGGCGGCATCGATCCCGTCGCCCAGCCGTGCTTCGGCGTGCGACATGGTATCGATGTCGATATGCAATTCGGGATGCTGGCGCCGCAATTCGGGCAGGCGCGGAAACAGGCGCTGCTGCGCGAACAGCGGCAGGACGTTGAGGTGCAGGCGTAGCGATGCGTCGGGTCTTCCCGCCTGTCCGATGACAGTGCGCAATTCGTCGAGGATCGGTGACAATTGTTCGTGAAGCGCGCGCCCGGTCTCGGTCAGGCTAAGGCCGTGATGATGGCGGTTGAACAGCGGGCGCCCCACCGCATGTTCGAGCGTCTGGATCCGGCGCGACAGCGCGGGCATCGACAGGCCAAGCTCGATGGCCGCGGCCTTAACCGTCCCGTGGCGCGCGACCTCCAGAAAGGCTTCCATGCTGCTGATGGGAGGGAGGCGTGGCATATCGGTCGCCGATGATGGCATGAGCGTGAAAGACTTGCCAGAATTTTGTGCGGTGCGACATAATTTGACCCGTCTGCGGGGGTCGAAAAACGGGAACAACCACCCTATCTTCGGCGTCCTGACCTTTTTTGAGGGAGACGCGCTTTGGCCGACACCGCGGTAAAAGAAAAAGAAGTGAAACTGCAGGTTGCGAATTCGCGCGCAGAGGAAAGCGGCGGCGGCATTGCGCGCATTCCACGGTCCGCGATGGTCGAACTCGGCGTCACCGAAGGCGACATCATTCAGATCAGCGGCAAGCGCCAGACCGCGTCGCGAGTCGTCGCGCCCTATGCAGAGGACGAAGGGCTGGAGGTAATCCGGCTCGATGGGCTTCAGCGCGCGAATGCGGGCGCCGGGGCGGGCGACATGGTCGCGCTGAGCCGGGTCGAGACGCGTCCTGCGTCGCGGGTGGTTTTCGCGCCCGCGCAGGAAAACCTGCGGTTACAGGGGAATGCTAACGCGTTGAAGCGCAGCTTCTTCGGCCGTCCGGTCGTCGCGGGCGATACGGTTGCGACAGCCGGGCAGCAGCGGCTCGAATCGGGCAATATGCCGCCACAGCTTCGCCAGATGCTCAATGCCCCGGCTTATGCTCTCGCCGAAGTTCGCCTGCTCGTCGTGTCGGCGACCCCAAAGGGCGTCGTCTTCATCGACGAAAATACCGAAATCGAGCTGCTTCCCGAATATCAGGAGCCGCAGGACGCTCGCCGCACCGACGTCACCTACGACGACCTTGGCGGGCTCGGCGAGACGATCGACCAGCTTCGCGAAATGGTCGAACTGCCGCTTCGTTATCCTGAACTTTTCCGCCGGCTGGGGGTTGATCCGCCGAGCGGCGTATTGCTCCATGGCCCGCCGGGCACGGGTAAGACGCGGCTTGCGCGGGCGGTCGCCAACGAAAGCGAAGCGCAATTCTTCCTGATCAACGGGCCGGAGATCATGGGCAGCGCCTATGGCGAGTCCGAAAAGCGCCTGCGCGAAGTGTTCGAGCAGGCGACCAAGGCCGCGCCCTCGATCCTGTTCATCGACGAGATCGATTCGATCGCGCCCAAGCGCGGGCAGGTAACCGGCGAGGCGGAGAAGCGCCTCGTCGCGCAGCTTTTGACTTTGATGGACGGCCTCGAGCCCCGCACCAATCTGGTCGTCATCGCGGCGACCAACCGCCCCGATGCGGTCGACGAGGCGCTGCGCCGTCCGGGCCGGTTCGACCGCGAAATCGTGATCGGCGTTCCCGACGAGAGTGGGCGCCGCGAAATTCTGGGCATCCATACGCGCGGCATGCCGCTCGCCGAGAATGTCGACCTGGCCGAGCTTGCGCGGACGACTTTCGGTTTTGTCGGAGCAGACATGGCGGCGCTGACGCGCGAGGCCGCGATCGAGGCGGTGCGGCGGATCATGCCCAAGCTGAACCTTGAGGAAGGAACGATCCCGCCCGAAGTGCTCGAAGAGCTTCGCGTCACGCGCGAGGATTTCAACAACGCGCTGAAGCGCGTCCAGCCCTCGGCGATGCGCGAAGTGATGGTGCAGGCGCCCAAGACGCGGTGGACCGACATCGGCGGGCTCGACGCGGCGCGCGACAAGCTGGTTGAGGGCATCGAACTGCCGCTCAAGAACCCCGAAGCCTTCCGCCGCCTGGGCATCAGGGCTGCCAAGGGCTTCCTCCTTTATGGTCCGCCGGGAACGGGCAAGACGCTACTTGCGAAAGCCGCAGCGCGCGAATCCGATGCCAATTTCATTTCGATCAAATCGTCGGACCTGCTGTCCAAATGGTATGGCGAAAGCGAACAGCAGATTGCGCGATTATTCGCTCGCGCGCGCGCGGTCGCGCCAACGATCATCTTCATCGATGAACTCGACAGCTTGGTTCCCGCGCGCGGCAGCGGCACGTCGGGCGAGCCGCAAGTGACCGAGCGCGTTGTGAACACGATCCTCGCCGAGATGGACGGGATCGAAGAGATGCAGTCGGTCGTCGTGATCGGAGCAACAAACCGCCCAAACCTGATCGACCCAGCGCTGCTTCGTCCGGGTCGGCTCGACGAACTGATCTATGTGTCGGTGCCGAACGCCGAGGGGCGCAAACGCATTCTCGAAATCCAGACGGCGAAGATGCCGTTGGCGGAGGACGTCGATCTGTCGCTACTTGCCGAAAGGTCCGATCGCTTCACCGGGGCCGATCTGGAAGACCTGACCCGCCGTGCGGGGCTTGCCGCACTCAAGCGGTCGATGGACAGCGACACGGTAACAATGGGCGATTTCGAAACCGCGCTGAAGGATACCCGCGCATCGGTGACCGAGGCGATGGAAAAGGATTATGAAAAAATCCAGGGCGAGATCAAGCAGGCCGCGATGAGTGTCGATCCGATCGGCTTCTTCGCGCCCGGCATGCTGAAGCCCGTCCGCGAACGCAAGCACGGTGAAGACGAGAGAAGCTAGGAAGCCGCGGGCTGGTCCGTGCGCAACGCGGACCAGCCCCAGATTACCAGCCAGCCGCAGAAGCCGGCCATTAGACTGTATGCAGCCATCGGATGCCAATTATAGAGCAGCACCCCGATCGCGGGCGAGATGATATAGGCCGATCCGTTGATCGAGGCGGTCATTCCGGCAACGCTGCCCTGGTCGCGGCGCGGTACGGAAAGCGATGCTCCCGCAGTAAATCCGGGACGGAACAGTCCAAAGCCGAGCGATCCCGTCGCGAAACCGATGGTGATCGCGTGCTGGTCCTGCGCAAGCCCGGTCATGAGGATGCCGACGCCGGCGAGCGCCGAGCCCCATAAAACGGTCGAGCGCGGCGTCAGCTTGAACAGCGGTATAAGGCCCCACTGCGACAGTAACGTCGCGACTGCACCCGACATCAGCACAGTTCCGGTAATGTCGGCACCGATTTCGGGCGTCGGGCGCAAGTGAAGCCGATCGAGGATCAGGAAACCGATGACGCCCAGCATCATCGCTTGCGCCTGGCCGCCGAAAAAGCCCGCGAGCAGCCAAGGCCGCACGCGCTCGTCGCGCCAGCCTAGTATTTCCTGCGCCTGGGCATCGGGATCATTTTCGTCGTCGCCGGTGGGCTCTGCCGGTCCCGCTGAGAGCGGATAGGGTGCGATCGCACCGCGAGCGGCAAAACGCGGTGTGTCATTGGGCAGCCGCCAGCGCAGCATGACGAGCACGATCAGCCCGATCAGCGCGAAAACGAACATTGGCCCGGCAAGTCCGACCACGGGAAGGATAAAATAGGGAGCGATCGCCGGCCCGATGACCGTACCGAGGCCAAAGGAGGATGAAACGAGCGACAAGGCCTGCGTGCGTTGCGTGGGGTCCGTACGCGATGCAACATAAGCCTGGACGGCAGGTGGCGAGGCTGAGCCCAACCCGCCATAAAGGCTACGAAACAGCGCGAAAGCGACGAAGGTGATTCCCGCGCCGATCAACCCCGTCAGACCGGCCCAAAGGACGATCCCGCAGAGTGCCATCGACGAAAGAAAGCCAACGACGCCCAAGGCCATAAGCGCCTTCCGTCCGCGTTTGTCCGACTGGCGCGCCCAATGCGGCGCGGTGAGCACCCATAGCAACGCCGACCAGCTGAAAGCCAGACTGACCCAGACGTCGGGGATTTTCAGCTTGGCACCGATCGCGGGCAGGATCGACTGCATGGCCGTGTTTCCCGCGGCCGCCACCAGCATCACCGCGAACAGCACCGCCATCCGGTCCGAGGGAATGGAATGCGATGTCGTCGCCATGTCCGCCCCTCCTTTATCTCGCTAACACGGCCTCTCCCTACACGCGGGCGCGGGCCTGTCCAGAGTCAAGACCACATCTTTCCTTGCGCCATCGCGCTGATTTTGCCACGCCTGACGCGACTGCAACAATGCGAAAGCCGACATGACCAATCCGCGGGCGCAGGCCCAAGAAACGAAAGCCCCGCTGGCCCGTCGGCTGCGCGAGGGTCTCCAGCGCTTTTTCGGACCGTGGGGCATGTTTGTCCGCGGCTTTATCAAGCATCCGGTCATGGTGGGATCGATTGTGCCGTCGTCGCCGACGCTGATCCGCCACATGCTGCGCCCAGTCGATTGGAAAAATACCAAATTATTCGTCGAATATGGCCCCGGCGTGGGCACCTTCTGTCGTCCCGTGCTCGAACGAATGGCAGGCGATGCGACGCTGATCGCGATCGACACCAACGAGGATTTCATCAACTATCTGCGCAAGGACATTCGCGACAGCCGCTTTATCGCGGTCCACGGTTCGGCTGCCGACGTCGAGGAGATCGTGCGCGCGCATGGTTTCGAAAAGGCCGATTATGTCCTGTCGGGCCTGCCTTTTTCGACCCTGCCTGCCGGCGTAGGTCCGGCAATCGCGGCGGCGACGCATCGTGTGCTGCGCCCCGGCGGCGCCTTCCTCGTGTATCAGTTCCGCGCCCGCGCGCGCGACTTCCTCGCCGCGCATTTCAGCCGTATCGACAATGCGTTCGAATGGGTGAATGTCCCGCCTTGTTTTCTGTTCTGGGGCTGGAAGGACTAAACGTCGGGATCGGGATCGCCGAGGCCGAAGTTCAATTTTCGCGAGACGGTATAATCGACCACGCCGACGACGAACCAAGCGAGCGTCCAGCGGATACGGGTCAACCAGTTGCCGCGCGCCTTGTGCGATGTCGGCGTGATGATTTCGCAGTCGGCCTTCTGGCTCGTCAGGAAGTTGCGCATTTTTTCGGCAAAATCCGCGTCTGCAATACGCACCATCACTTCGACGTTCACGAACAGGCTGCGGACGTCGAAATTGGCAGACCCGATATAGACGATATCGTCGATGACGATCAGTTTCATATGCAGCCTGCACGGGCGATATTCCCACACATCGGCGGTCTTGCGTAACAAGTAGCCGTAAAGAAGGCGCGACGCGCCGATCGTCGCCGGATTGTCGGATTTGCCCGCCATGACGAAGCGCGCGCGCCCGCGGCGTGCGACGCGTCCGAGCCGGCGGAGCATGCCTTGCCCCGGCGAGAAATAGGCCATAGCCATGTCGAGCTGTCGCGCATTTTCGAGGTCCGAACGGACCGCGCGCGCCCAGGGCGACAGCCGCTGGGTCGGGCCACCGACAAGCCACGAAACCGGCCCGCCATCGACCGGCCATTCGCGAATCAGGCGCCGCAAGATCAGTAGTTTTCCGTCGTCATTGACCGTGTAGTCGTGGATTTCGGCAAACCACCCCGCCGCGCGCACGACGGTCGGCCCTTTCACTATCAGCCCGATATCGAACCAGCAGTCGCTGCGCGGCGCGCTCAGATAGTCTTCGGCAATGTTAAACCCGCCTGTGATAGCAATCTCTTCGTCGATCAGGATCAACTTCTGGTGGTTGCGGATCAGATAGGTCGAGCGCCAGCGGCGTGAGAAGAAGGTTACGCTGCCGCCCGCGGCGCGAAGCGGCGCGAACAATGCGTCGGGCGTATCGCCCGACCCGAAGCTGTCGATGACGGCGCGAACGCGAACGCCGCGCTTGGCAGCGAGCAGCAAGGCTTCGACGACCTGCACGCCTGCGGCGTCGCCTTCAAAAATATACATGATGATGTCGATGCTGCGTACGGCCCCGTTGATCAGGTCGAGCAGGCGCGTCAGCCGTTCACTGCCGTCGAATATCAACTCCAGCCGATGATCGGCGACATCGGCCGTCAGCCTTTGCGACAGGTCGACGGGCGTGCAGATTTCGGTCATCGCGCTGTCATAGGCTTGCGGCGCGGCGCGCCGCAAGGGCAGGGCTTTGATTGACATCGTGGGCTGCGGCTGCTAGCGCGCAGCGCTTGCCGCCAAGCCCCAAAAGCCTGGCCTCTCCTAATCTCTAAGGAAATATTATGGCCCGCGTTACCGTCGAGGATTGCGTCGACAAAGTTCCCAACCGTTTCGACCTGGTTCTGCTGTCGGCGCACCGCGCCCGCGAAATCTCGGGCGGTTCGGAACTGACGATCGACCGCGATCGCGACAAGAACCCCGTCGTCGCGCTGCGCGAAATCGCCGAACAGACCGTGCGCCCCAAGGATTTGCAGGAAACGCTGGTTGGTTCGATGCAGAAGGTCGTCGTCGACGACGACGATACGCCCGATGAAATCAGCTCGATCAGCCGGTCGGCCGAGGCCCTTCGTCTGACCGCCGCTGCGCCGCCGCGCAGCCCCGCGGGCGGTGGCAGCGACTTCGAATAAGCCAGGGATCGCAATCGAATATCAGGAGGGCCGCGGGAAACCGCGGCCTTTTCGATTCAATCGACCTGGGTCAGTTCGGCGACGCGGATCGCCCTGGAGGCGAGCATCGGGTCGAGAATGCGCTGGATCCGGTTGGCGCGTTGCGACCGGACAGCGATATTGAACAGGCTGTTGGCGATGACATCGGCTATCTGAACCCCATCGCTGCGCCGGCTGTCGGCGAGCGACGCTCGTCCCCACTGGCCGAGGCCGGCTTGAATTTCCTCGCGGACGTGCGCGAGGATTTTAGGATCGTAACGACCGTCGTCGATGACGACATCGGTGCAGACCCCGCCGGTTTCGGGAAGCCAGCGTCCGATCGCCAAGTTGAGCAATGCCGCATAGAGCGCGAGATCGCTGGGAAGCGTGCCGCCCGGGTTTTGCGAAAGCTTGTCTCGTTCCGCGAAGGCGACCCATGCGCGGCCGCCCGCGCGGTCGAAGAGTTCGAGCAGATAGGCACGCTCGACGATACTGATCCGGCTGCCCTTGAGTTCGCCGCGTAACCCCGTGACGCCGCGGAACCGTTCATGGATTTTGCTCGCGGCTTCCGGCGTCAACATGACCGCTGAAAAGGTCATCGCGCCGGCGTTCAGCCCCCCCGATTCATCGCAATAGATCGTCATGCCGCGTCGTTAACGGACGCGGCCGAAAAAGGCGACCGAGCGGGTCTGGCCAGCACCGATCGCGTCCGACCATTTCCAGCGGACATGCGTAACGTCAGCAGCGGTCGCCGGACGGGGCACCGAACCATCGACCGGCACCGTCAAATCGGCGAGAGGGGCAAATATCTTGCCACCGTCAATCGAGACGCCAAAGCCATCCTGGTCTCCCGTGCCGTCGAACATCAGCCCGGGCGGGATGGGGTTGGCGATGACGACGCCCGACGCTGGATCCGCTCCATTATTGGTGAAGGTGAGGGAAATGCGTACCCGATCGCCGGGAACGACAACGTCAGGCGTGACGTAGGACTTGCTCGCGGGCTGCCCATCCTGACCAGGAAAGGACTTTTCGACTTCGACCTTGGTCGTGAGATTACCGTTACCCTGCGCGATTGCGGGGGCACTTATCGCCAAGGCCGCAAGGGCCAAACCTTTCCAAATCCTGCCGATCATTGCCGTCTCCTTTGGTCCACGCCTTTCATGGCCGATCAGGCGGGGCAGGGGTAGCGTTTCTTCATCAGTGCGTCGAATGCCGTGTTGATGCTGACCGACCTTCGCGCGGCGGCGGGATAGCTTCGAAGATGCGCGAGCCATTGATCGGGCGTCAGCGTTCCCGTTTCAGGCGGACAACTCGTCGTTTTGCGCCCAGCCTTGCGCTGCGCATCGATCCGCGCCTTGTATCGCTTGCCCGCCGCGATGACTTCGCTTTTGAGCCGGTTGCCTTGCGGCGTCGCGAGCGCGAGCGGTCCCAGCCGCTCAAGCGAAGCGGCGCGCGCCAGAAAGGCCGCGACGCTCATGTCGCCGGGAGCCATTGCACATAGAAAGGGGGCGGCGAAGAAGGCAGGTAGAAGGCGCGCGTATCGGGCGATCATCATGCGCCGAAGCTTGCCCCCTTCCAATGAATAGTCCCTGAATCGAAGGGGCTAGGCGCGAAGCCTAGGCCCCCTGGGGATTAGCATCGCCGAACGGGCGCGGCTTGCGCTTGATCTGCGGCATGCCGCCGGCGTGACCCGAAACGGCCTTGCCGCGCTTGTCGGAGTCGTCCTCGCGGCCGATATCCTCCCCTTTGATCGCGCGCTTCGCCTCCTCACCCGACAGCGTCTCATATTCGAGCAGCGCGCCGGCGAGCAGATGGAGTTCGTCGAGATGATCGGTCAGCACCTTGCGCGCGGTCTTTTCGCCTTCCTCGACGAGGCGGCGAACTTCGGCGTCGATCAACTTGGCGGTCTCTTCGGACATATTCTGAGCGCGCGACACGCTATGACCGAGGAAAACCTCGTCCTGATTGTCGCGATAGCGCAGCCAGCCGAGCTTTTCCGACATGCCATATTCCATAACCATGGCGCGCGCCATGTCGGTCGCCTGCTGGATGTCGTTCGAAGCGCCGGTGTTGAGCTCGTCCTTGCCATAGATCAGCTGCTCGGCGATGCGGCCGCCGAAACAGAGCGCGAGGCGCGCCTTCATCTGCTTCATATTCTGCGAATAACGGTCGCGCTCAGGGAGGTTCCACGTCACGCCCAGCGCGCGGCCGCGCGGGATGATCGTGACCTTGTGCAGCGGGTCGTTATGCTCGACGTGCAGCGAGACGAGCGCATGCCCCGCTTCGTGATAGGCGGTCGCCTTCTTTTCGTCCTCGGTCATGACCATCGAGCGGCGTTCGGCGCCCATCATGACCTTGTCCTTGGCTTCTTCGAATTCGTTCGAGGCGATCAGCCGCTTGCCCTTGCGCGCCGCGAGCAGCGCGGCCTCGTTGCAAAGATTAGCCAGATCGGCGCCCGAGAAACCGGGGGTTCCGCGCGCGATGCGGCGGAGGTCAACGTCGGGCGCGAGCGGCTTCTTGCGCGTGTGGACTTCGAGAATCTTCTGGCGCCCCTCGATGTCGGGTCGCGGTACGACGACCTGGCGGTCAAAGCGGCCCGGACGAAGAAGGGCGGGATCGAGAACGTCGGGGCGGTTGGTCGCAGCGACGATGATGATGCCCTCATTGGCCTCAAAACCATCCATCTCGACGAGCAGCTGGTTCAGCGTCTGTTCGCGTTCGTCATTGCCGTTGCCGAGCCCGGCGCCGCGATGGCGGCCGACCGCATCGATTTCGTCGATGAAGACGATGCATGGTGCGTTGCGCTTCGCCTGTTCGAACATGTCGCGGACGCGGCTGGCGCCGACACCGACGAACATTTCGACGAAGTCCGAGCCCGAGATGGTGAAGAAGGGAACGCCTGCTTCACCAGCGATCGCGCGGGCGAGGAGCGTCTTGCCGGTACCGGGCGAGCCGACGAGCAGCGCGCCCTTCGGAATCTGGCCGCCCAATTTCGAAAATTTGGTCGGGTCCTTCAGGAATTCGACGATTTCCTCGAGCTCTTCGCGGGCTTCGTCGATGCCGGCGACATCGTCGAAGGTGACGCGGCCCTGCTTTTCGGTGAGCATCTTGGCGCGCGACTTGCCGAAGCCCATCGCGCCCGATCCGTTATTTTTCTGGACCTGGCGGAACACGAAGAAGGCGATGCCGAGGATCAGCAGGAAGGGCAGCGACTGGACGAGCATATACATCCAGAAATTGGGGACTTCCTGGGGCTTGCCGTCATATTTGACACCATTATCGTTGAGCATTTTGAGCAGTTCGGGGTCGCGAACCACGTTGGCGCTGAACCGGTCGCCGTTCGATAGCGTGCCGGTCACCTTGTCTTCGGACAGGACGACCTCCTTGACACTGCCTTCTTCGACCTTTTGGCGGAATTCCGAATAGGCAAGCGGACTACCCACCGGCTGCGCCGCGCCACCGAACATCGAGGCGACAAGGAGCATGGCAAGCAGGATGCCGCTCCAGATCATCACGCTCTTCATCCAGGGGTTGCCCTGTGGTTCCTTGTCGTCCTGCATTCGGAATCTTTCCTGTCGCCCGCGCACATCGCGAAGCTTGTCCCCGACAAGATAGGACAATCGGGTTAAATGACAATGAGGCAATCAGGGCTTTTTGAGCGCTTTCCGGCGCGGTGCCGCAGAAATGCGCCAGATCGTCCTTTCAAGCCCGCGCACCGCGTCGATCAGCAGCGCGCCGACCATCGCGCGGCGGCCTTCGCGCATGGCGGCGATCACCCCGTCGAGCGAAGCGCCGCGCAAGACGAGTTGCGGCGCGTTGGCGCGCAGGCGTTGTGCGACGATGCGGCGGAATATTTCGGGCGGATAGCCATCATCGCGAATGACGGCGACATCGGAGGCATCGGGCCAAGATGCAATCAGGCGTTCGACCGCCCAGTCGAGCGCCTCGTCGGCTTCGGCAAGCCATCCCGCCGATGTCGCCGCCGCGACCGGATCGATCGCGGTTTGCGATTGCAGCGCATGGCGGAGCCGTGCGCGGTCGAAGCGGTCGTCGCTGTTCGACGGGTCGTCGACGAAGGGCAAGTCGTTCTCGAGTGCGAGATGAACAAGCTCGCGGCGCCGCCAATGCAGGAGCGGGCGCAGGATAACGCCATTTTGCGCACGGATCGCGGCGAGCCCACCGACCCCGCTGCTGCGGTTGAGCCGCATAACGATTGTTTCGAGCTGGTCGTCCGCATGATGTGCGGTAACGACATGGCTCAGCGCATTGGCTTCGCGCCATTGTTCGAGCAGGCGGTAGCGTTCGGTGCGCGCGGCCGCCTGCTGCGACCCGCGGATCGGCGCCGGGGGTCGCAGCGTCGAATGCGGGATATGTTCGCGCTCGCAAAAGCCCGCGACCATTCGTGCTTCGTCGTCGGATCCCTTGCGCAGTCCGTGATCGACCGTCGCCGCCCAGATCTGACCCGGCAGCAAGGTCGCCATCAACCAGAGCAGTGCCATGCTGTCAGGACCGCCCGACACGGCGACGCCATAATGGAGGCGATGCCAGTCGGACCCGAGCAGCGCGAGGAGGTCGCCGGCCAGCCTGCCGGCGCTGTCGCGATCAGCAGCCTGCTTTTGCTTTTGCGGCGGCTGCATCGGTTCGGACATCCTGCGGCGCCTTGTCGCCATAGACTTCGTCGAGTTCGCGGAACGCTTTGCATGCGTCGGCCTTGCGGCCGAGCTTGTCGAGCGCCACGCCCATATACATCAGGCTGTGCGGCGCACGGGCGCCGCTCGGCCGATCCTTATAATTGTTATAGAAAGCCACTGCGGCAAGGCTGGGTTTGCCTTCGTCGAGATAGGCGCGGCCGAGCAGATTCTGCGCATAGCTCGCCTGGCTGCTCTTCGGCCATTTTGCGACCACGGTTTTCAACTGCGCCTGCGCTTCGGGGTAAAGCTTGGCATCCCACAAGCGGAAGCCATAGTCATAGGCGTCCTTGATTTCGTTCCCGCTCGATGGGACTTCTACCTTCTTCACCAGCGCCAGCCGCGCCGCGTCCGAAGTCGCCGGCTTTGCCGCTGTCGCCGCGGGCTTTTTGGCCGTCGTCGCGGCGGCTGTGGTCGACGTCGCGACCGGCGGCCTCACCGCTGGCGCCAGGCTTGCCGGCGTCGCTTCGACCGCCGCGGCGGCAGAGTCGGCGAAGCGCTTGTCCATTTCGGCCTTGTAGGCAGCAAAGGCTTTTTCGAGTTCGCGGAGCTGGAAGGCATTTTGTTCGGTTTGGCCGGTCAGCGTCTGCAACTGGCTTTCCAGGGCATCGACGCGTGCGGTCAAGTCGATGACCGGGGCATTGCTGCGCGTGCGTTCGCCGGGCGTATTGTCAGGGGCAATCTCGCCTTCGAAGAACGTCGGGCTGCCGCCCGGGAAAACCGTGCGCTGAACCGCGCGCATTTCCTTTTCGAGCCGCTCGACCCGTTTGTCGATCGCGCCGTCCTGCGCCGCCGCCGGCATCGCTGCGGCAAGGGCGATCGTCGCGGCTCCGAAAAAAATGGTGTAACGCATGCTCATCTGCCGATAGGTCCCCGCCAGTTAACTATTTTTCCGCTCATAACGCGGCAACGTACGACAGCGCAAACCCATTTCAGCTCGGCGTACTTTCGATCTACCCGAATGCCCGCCCGTGAGGCGGCAAAGTCAGCCCTTGGTTTGCGACCTTGCTGGCCGCGTCGCCCCGTCGGTCGCTCCATTGCCTTCGGCG
The DNA here is from genome assembly GCF_001468465.1 of Sphingopyxis sp. H115. Lineage (GTDB taxonomy): Bacteria > Pseudomonadota > Alphaproteobacteria > Sphingomonadales > Sphingomonadaceae > Sphingopyxis. The sequence goes on along the minus strand of NZ_LNSA01000001.1, from coordinate 324,492 downwards.
CGCGCGACAAGATCGGAGGGCTTCAGCGAGACACCCTTTACCAGCGTGTCGGCAGGGCCGATCGGGCCGATGTCGCGTCCGCCGACGGTGACCTTGAGCGCCTGCGGGATGCTCGTGCGCAACGTGAACTGCTCGACGTAGGCCGGGGGCACCTGATAGGTTTCGCCAGCGTCGAGCGTGCGCCAGTTCTCGGTCTTCCCTTGCGCATCGTCGAACCCGATCCAGACCTCCGACAGGCCGGTCAGCACAACAGGCGCGTTGGCCGCGACCGCCGCCAATGATGCTCCCACCTTGGTTGCCGGCGCGGTTGCCACCTCGCCGTTTGGCGCCTCCGATTCATCGGCGGCGCGATTCTGTGCCGCGATCAGCGCCTCGTCGGGTTCGACCGAAAGAAAGCGCCACACGCCATAGGCCGACGCCAGTAAGAGCGTGACGATGACTAGCGTCCAGGTCAGCCGCGCCGTCGGCAGGCGCGCCGGATCGGTGGGTTCATAGGCTTCGTAGAGCGGGCGCGAGCCATAGGCGTCTTCTTCCAGTTCGCGGCGAACCGCCGCGCCGATCTCTGCCTCGGGCAGGTCGATCGCGCGGGCATAGGCGCGCGCGAAACCGGTGACATAGGTACGCCCGGGCAACTCGGAAAAATCGGACTTTTCGATCGCAACGAGATGGCGCTGGTTGATCCGCGTCCGCGTCGCGACGTCGGCAAGCGACAATCCCGCCGCCTCGCGTGCCAGCCGAAGCCGATCGCCGGTGCGCGTGATCGCCAACTCGCCCTGTTCCGGGGCGACTTCCTCGTCTGCCATTACTGTCTCCGTGCCGGTCGGTTGCAACCCAGATTGACCGTGTCGCGATGTTCATCGCATTGACGGCGCGGCAAAGTCAAATGAAGTTCGGTAAACGGAAGGGCTCCGAAGATGCAGATCTGACGCGAAGAAGATGCCGTTCGCAGGGGCGGTGCCCCGCAACAAACTTTGCCGTCCCGGTCAACTGCGGTTTGAAGGTTTCTGACAAAATTTGTGCCCATCATGAGGCCCGCCCTGCACGCCCAGAGGGTGCAAGCGTTACCATGCTCGCTGGGAGGTGCTGGGACTTTCCATTGATTTTCAAGCTGAGATAGCTGCCGCCCGGCGATAGCGCGAACCCCAGATGCTGCAGATCCCAGAAGCTGCAGAACTAAATCTTACTCTAAGTGAAGAGAGGTGCGGTTGCCGCGAAAAGGGCTTGTCCCCCTCCGGATCAGGCAACGACTGCCATGGCTCCCGATATTGCCAAGATGGCGACAATTTTCTGGATATCATGCGGATTTTATTAAGGAAATTATCATCCCTATGCGGCGCATGACAAATGCACTTTTCATGCCCGAGTGGACCGTCACCGATGTCTTCCTTGACGATGATGGCGCCTATCAGATTTCAGCGCATCAAGAGTCGCCTCCGGATTTTTGCTATGTCTGCTACCGCGATAGCCATCTGTCGCCTATCGAAACGAAGCGGCTTAAGTATGTTGACGCTCCTGTTCATGGGCGGCCCTGCTTCGTCATGATTACCAGGGCCCGGTACAAATGCGCGGTATGCAGCGGCGAGTTCTGGGAACCACTTGCGGGCGTCAACGCGCGCCGTTTCAAGACAATGCGATGCATTCATTATATCCAGCGTCGTTCACTGCTCATGCCGAATACTCACGTCGCCGAGGAGGTGGGGGTATCCGAAGCCGTGGTGCGTTCGATCGCTAAACCGCACGCGGAGTATCTAAACGAACGCCATAGAAAAGAACTTCGCGCGCCACGTTTTCTCGGCATGGACGAGACAAAGTTAGCGGGCTCGCTGCGCGCAATTTTTATCGACCTTGAAGACAGCTGGCCAATCGAATTGTTGGCTAATCACAAGGATTTGACAATAAAGAACTTCTTGATGAACCTGCCCGGTCGCGATGACGTAGAGGTTGTCACAATGGATATGTGCGACAGATATAGAAATATTGTGAATGCGGTGATGCCGCAGGCAGTAGTAGTGGTCGACCGATGGCACGTTGTTAGGACGGCCGTCGAATCTATGAGAAAAGCTCGGATCGCTTATCAACAAACGCTTGAAAAGGAAGAAAGGAAAGAGCTGCAACGCTGCCTTTGGCTATTCCAAAAACGTTGGCGCAGGCTCACCGATCAGCAAAAGCTGGATCTTGATGGTTGGCTCAAGAATCACCCGAGCTTACGGGAGCCATATTGGATCAAAGAAGCATTTCTAAACATTTGGGACAATAAAGACCGCGACAGCGCGCAAGTCGCTCTCGAAAATTGGCGCCAATCGGTTCCGAAGCATCTGAAAAATGTGTTTCGTAGTCCACTGGAAATCAGCATAAACTGGGAACGGGAGATTTTGAATTTCTTCGATCATCGTCGCCTTTCTAGCGGAAAAACTGAAAGCCGTAACAAGCAAATAAAATCTATTGAAAGATCCGGGGTAAATTATAAGTTTGATAAGATACGAAATAGAGCTCTTTTTGGAAAGAGAAGTGAGAGGCGCAAAAAGGAATACCTCAAAAAGGTCCGTGAATGGAGGGCTACCAACCCGGTATGCATTACGTGCCACAAGCCATTTGACGAAGCCGCGGAAGAGGCGGTGGCAAAGGCGGCAAGGCATCCTCTTACGCCGCGGCCGTTGTCGATCGGCTACGAGGAATGCCACGTTTGTATTCAGAAGGAGGAAGATTGGTGGGCGTTTGGCTGGAAGGCCGACGTCGATGAGATGGAAATTCGGCACAAGGAAATGCAGGAGCGTGAGGAACGAGAAGCTGCGGCTGCTCCACGGCCTAATGTACGACCGCGTGAAGCCTCGCCTCACTGACGCCTTGTCGCCCACCGTCGAGGCAGGATGCTGCGGAGCTGTGTTCGGTCGTGAAGATGTCGAAAGGCTGATTGGAATCCTTCATTCTCCGTCAAAAAGATGAGCCGAGAACTCGGCTAGACATAAAAAATGCCTCGATTACATTCCATTTTTTGCAAAAAATCGATGATCGGAGGCGATATCAACGCAAATTTGCGCTGCCGTTTCAGAATCAGGTAACAGTATCAATATGCTAGAGGGGCCACCTCGGGCCAATGAATCTATTTCAAATCTGCAAGAAGTATATAGTTGGTCCTGCAATGTCGGTCACGTAACTTTTGAATGCGACTCAACTGGGTCGTTTATTTGAAAGGAAACTGCCATGAATATCCTGGTGAATGAGGAAATGGTCGATCTTGGTGCGATCAGCGTCGAGACCCGCGGCATCAAGCAACTCGGCGAACCTGATTTCGAGGACGGCGATCATTACGGCCTTGTCGGCGCCATCAGCACCGACGATTGAAAGCGATCGGCGTGCCGCCGATCGGCGGCACGCCGACCATAGTTGCCATCGTGCCACCATCCGCCACACGGCTTGACCTGCGCTCAGGCCTTTATCATCGTCGGATTGGAGACGATCATATATTCTTTGACTTGCCAGCCGACCGCTATTTTCTTCTTCCGCCTCATTTGCATTCTGCTTTCGATAGCTTTTTGAACGAAGCGCCAAGCGATCATACGCTTTCTCAGCTACTTGCTGTCGGACTGATCTGCCCGGTCCACGCCGAAGCCGTACCGGCGCACGCCGCCCTTACCCATCCTGCTACTAGCCTCGTTGACGGCCCGCTCCTTGCGGCGTCGATGCCGCAAATCTTGCGAGCGATCTGGATGCAGCGCCGTGCCCGCGCTGAGCTTCGGCGGGACGGCATTGTCGATATCGTAGCGCGCCTGGAACGAGACCGTCCCGGAAACGCTTCGTACAATGAGCGTCTCGGTCAGAATATTGCGGCGGCATTCCTCCGCAGTATGCGTCTTGTCTCTGCGGCGGACCAATGCCTCGTGCGAGGGATCGCGATGAAACGCCTATTGGCGCAGCGGGGCTGTGACGCAAGTCTTGTGTTCGGTGTAACGATGCCATTCTCAGCCCACTGTTGGGTGCAGATCGGCGACGTCGTCCTCACCGATACACTCGATATCATCCGCCGATACCAGCCGATATTTTCTGTCTGATGGCCGGCGGTTTCTACATCGACATCGGTGCCCCCGCCGGCAAGCCTACGAAGGGTCAGGAAATTTTCGGGCGCGCTCCAGACTTCACTGCTGCAAATGTGATGCTTTGGTCAGATGAGCCGATGATTGCCATCGATGCGAGAACTGTCGTCCTCGGATACTTATTCCGTAAAGGGCCGCCGAGCGTGCGCGTACGTGAAAGATCGGGGGTGGACGGGGACGCTCTCGCTGCTGGCCATGGGCGGGCGTTGATCACCGGATATTGGGGTGGCTATGTGTTCGTCCATGTCACGGAAAGCGGCGCGGCTTACGTGTTGCGCGATCCATCCGGTCTATTGCCCTGCTATATCCGTAGGTCCGGCGAGGCAACAACGCTGGCTGGTGACATCACAAACCTAGTGGTGCCGGGATCGGGTCAAATCAACTTTGAGGAAATTGGCCTGATACTGGCCTCGGGAGATGCTCGCGGCCGGAATACCTGCCTTGTTGGCGTCGAGGAGCTGATTGCTGGCGAGTGCCTTGTGGTCGATCAGGGAGGCTCTCGGATCGAAAGATGGTGGTCACCATGGGACCATGTGGCTCCCAACAAAATGTCCTTCGACGAGGTAACAAGCCAGCTCCGCCAGACGATCTCTGATTGCATCGGCTCTTGGTCTAGCTGTTTCCCGTCGATACTGTTGGGATCATCTGGCGGTTTGGATTCGTCGATTGTCGCCGTGGCAGCAGCTCCGCGATCGGAGAGACTAACGGCCCTAACGCTCGTCAGTCCAGGCGTTGCTGGCGATGAGCGTCCTTACGCGCACGCCGTCGCGAGTTCGCTCGGAATTCGCTTACGCGACGCGCCGCTCGACCTGGCTGACATCGACGTTGAGCGTGCGATCACGCCTCACCATCCGTGGCCGATCTCGCCGATATTCAAACAGGCGGTTGGCGCCGTCCATCGGCGGTTGCAGTCTGAAATGCCTATTGATGCGCATTTTTCCGGGAACGGCGGGGATGGAATATTCTGTAGCATTCGCAGCGCCGTTCCGCTGCTCGATCATCTTCTGTCTGAAGGACCACGTATTGCTCTCGGCAAAACCGTTCGGGATATATCGAGCCTCACCGGTGCAGACATCGTGACGGTGTTGAGGCATGCTTGGTCGCGGCATAGGCGCTCCGGTGGAGCGCATTCGCCGCGCTACAACCAGCTTGGCCTTGAAAGGGAACTGCTAAGGCGGATTGAAGCAAGGGGCTTTGCTCATCCTTGGCTCTTGCCGCCCGCTGACGCTCTTCCGGGGAAGACTGTTCATGTCGCGTTCCTGATGCGGGCGCAGAAGAGCCTTGAACTCTATCCGCGGCGAACCTCGCCGCCACATGTCGCCCCTCTGCTCTCCCAGCCGATCGCCGAACTATGTCTCTCTATTCCCACTTGGCACTGGATAGCCGATGGCCGCGACCGCGCCGCGGTCCGCACCGCCTTCTCGAACCGCCTCCCAAGAACGATTATTGAGCGGCAGCAGAAAGGCGGTCCGGCTGAGTTCAACCTTTCGATCTACAGGACACAGCGTGGTCGCCTTCACGAGCTGATCCGCGACGGCGTTCTGGCTGGCGCGGGGATTATCAATACCTCACTTCTTGACGAGCCCGAAGATATTTCGTGGCGAGGCAATGCGCGGGAGCAACGCATTCTAGCGTTCGCCGCAGCCGAGAGCTGGGCGCGGCAATGGAATAGCGATTGAGCTAAGGCGCAGAATCGGCGGTGCCGCAACGCGGCTTCCCGTGTTCGGCCATGCGGTCCCACATAGCGAGGCGCTCCGGAAAAGGGGCGTCCGCATCGCGCCTACCGCGGAGCCAATATTCGAACCAAGCCAAATTCTCGCGCATGGCTAGCATGCGGTTCGACGGAATATGAAAGATGTGCGTTTCGTCCGACGCCGGGCTGGCGCCAGGATAGTAGGTGAGTTGGGTGGGCACGTTCGCCGCCCGCAGCGCTTCGAATAGCTCGGCCTGTGAGGGGGAAGCGGCGGCAACCTGTTGTAAGACGGGCGTACAGACTTTGATGGCATTGAGAGAAGGTGCGAAGCGGCGATATTGTTCGAAATGTTCGCTGATCGGCGAACCACCATAGACGGGGTCATAGCTGGCCGGCCATCCGGCGTAGCCCGAGGGTTCGAGGAAGCCGCCGTCACCGCTCGACGCGGCGCTGAAGATTTGCGTCTGCGTAATCGCGACATTGACCATTTGTGCACCGCGGCTGTAGCCGGCGATTCCGACGCGGGCCGGGTCGATCAGACCCTCGGCCGCCAGTTCGCTTATGGCATCCACGAGGCTATGGACGCCCTCGAGCCAGATGAGCCGACGCACAGTCTCAGGGGCGGGCGGCCCGCTGCCTCGGGACCAGGCGCTATAGGCCGCGCGCAGTTCCGCCGATTGATGGGGTGACGGATCGTTAATCAACAGCACGACATAGCCACGCTCTGCAAAGAGCTGCGCGGGATAGTTCCACTGATTTTCCGCCTTCGCAAAACGCTCGTCAGCGTCGAAGCCATGCGTTATCACGATCGCCGGATAGCGTGTTTCGGGACGAAAGTTTCGCGGGTGGATTATGTAGCCCGTAGCTCTATACCCGTCGCGATTGATCCACGTTCTCGCCTGCGCCTGGAGCGGCGCGATCTCGTCGTGGCGAGAGGATATGGTCACAATCGCCTCGGTGGCGCCGCTGGCAAGGTCTACACGGACAAGTCTTGGCGGCATCGTTATGCCTTCCTCCACGCAGATCGCATGACTGAGACGATCATTAAAACTGCATTTGGTAAGACTACCGGTACCGCGGATCTCGCGTACGCCTGAAGCCTCGACCAAGGCGAGGCCGTAGCGCGAAGTATCGAGGCTGCGTGTGCCCACAATGGCCCTCCGCCCGTCGAGGCTGGCCGCGTAATTGCTGTCGCTGATAGTGAAAGGAAAACGGCCATAGCGATGGCGCTGGTCGCCCGGGCCGTTTTCTACAAGGTCGAGTAGGGCGCCGGTGCCTTCGATCGCGAGTGAGCCGCCGTACGGGCCTCTGAGCATCGTCAACGTGCGCACGTCGCGCTCGTTTGATACAACGCGCATGCGCTTTTGTTTGCGGCTCCATGCGCGCGTTTCGAAAACGCTACCAGGAGTGCCGTCAGGAGTTTCAATACGAAAGAAAATGTCATTACCGCGCCAGACGACCTTCCCGCCCGCGTGCAGCGCCATGCGATCGCTGGTGGGGCGGGTGATTATCTTGTCAACGCGTCCGTCGGGCGCCCGTAGGAAAAATTCGACTTCGGCCTCGATCGACGAGCGCCTGCGGCTGCGCAGACTGGACGCTGCGCCATCGAAGCGGATGGGGGGGCGCCCGAACTTTGCCTTGAGCTGTGAATACCAAAGTGATTTTCCATCCGGGGACCAATCATACCCCAAGACCCCGATCTTGTGGGGCAGAGCTCCGCCGCCCATGGCGACAGCGAGATCTGCCTTGCCGACCAAGACTATGTCCCGATTCTTCACAATTGGGCTGATCTTGCCATCTGCCGCTATCCGATAAAGTTGTAGCCCTTCTCCGATATCGAGAAGGGCGCTCCAATCATCACTGTTTGGGATGCGCTTCAACGTTCTCGCAATGTCGGCATGCGCGACGCTGCGCTGTGTTCTTGCTCGGAGGTCTACGATCCGGATTTGTGCACGGGTCCGTTTTGCGCCGATATCTGCGATATCCGCCGAGTAAATCGCAAAGCGCCCGTCCGCAGAAAGCGCGAGTTCGTTCACCTCTGGAACCAGCAGGATATCCTCCAACGTCCAGGGTCGGCCCTTTCTCTCCCCCGCCGGGGAGGCAGGGGAGAGCGCCGCGGCGGCAAGGAGCGCGGCGGCGAACAGGCCGGTGTTGCGGGAGTTCAGCATTGCCTTCCTCACCAATCGCGACTGATCGTCAGGACTAGAAAACGCCCGATGGCCGAATAATTTGTCGAATCGAACGGCGTGTCGTTCGGCGCCGCCACAAGTATTTGATCGGGCTTCGCATTGAATATGTTGAGGGCGCTAAACGTGACGTCCGCGACATCCGCGATTTTGATACGGCTTGTGAGATCGAAGGTCGCAACGGGGGAAATCTCGATCGACACTGCACGGCGTCGGTCGGTCACACCGCCGATGAAACTCGAGAAGGCTGCGAGCGTAAACCGGTCGCTGTCGTACGTCGCACCGACGCGCGCGCGAAAATGTGGCGGGCTGAAGATATTACCCGCGAGGTTCGTGATCGGCAGATCTGGAAGTAGACGCTGCTGGCTGTCTAGCCAAGTTGCTCCGACGCTCAGGGTGAGGGACCGGCTCCCACTCAGGGGAGCGCGGTAGCGAATTGCGAGGTCGGCGCCGCGATACCTCTGCTCGGCAATATTGCGGTCGCGGCCATCGAGGAGAGCAACGACGTTGGCGGGGTCGTATGGGCCGGTCGTGCCGTTCGCCAGCGGACCGGCGGCGCCCGCGATTGCGGCATCGAGTTCTGCCGCAGTCGGATTGAAGGTCACGAACCGAGAATAGAGGGGATTGGTCAGCGCCCCCAGCACCGATCTTAGCGGCGGGGCGACGCGGTCGCGATAGTCGATATTGAATAGGCTGGTTACGATTTCTACGCGTGATGACGGATGGAAAGTGGCGCTCAGCGTCAAATTCTCCGAGCGTTCAGGACCGACTCCCGGATTCGGACCGCCAATATAAACAAAGTTCGAACCTGCCGGAAACTGAGCGCCATAACCCGTAACCGGCACAAGGCTTGCCGAGTATCCGGTGTATTGCTGGATGAGCGTCGGCATCTTGAAGGAGCGGCCCCAGGAGACCCCGAGACTGAACTCCGGCACGGGTGAATAGACCAGCCCCAACTTCGGCGTCACGATGCTGCCCGAATCGGAATAATCCTCCCAGCGCAAAGCCGCAGTGAAAGAGGCGCGATGGACGAAGCCGAGGTCCTGATCGGGATTTGCCAGGGGGATGAACAATTCGCCGTACGCGAATTTATTCTCCCGCACTGGCGTGATGTTGCGTCCGGAAAATTCGCCGTGAATGCGATTTTGTCGCCAACCTCCGCCCGCTGCCAGTCGAACATCGCCCGCGGGCAACGCGAACAGCGGGCCCTCCGCTCCTGCCTCGATCGCGATATTGCGATTGTCGAATATCCGGATAAGCTTGGCAGCAACGCCATTGGTGAAATTGTCGGTAACGCCGTATGTGTCGTCAGTGCCGTAGAACCCCGTCAGACGCGTATTCCATTCACCGCCGAGGTCGATCTCGAGCGTCGGGGCGATGCCAAATGTCTCGAACTCATTTACAACCCTGGTCCCACGGGTTTCGATCGGACGATCGACGAACAGGCCGCGCACCGACGTCATGTCGCCGCGCTTGTAGATGAGGTCTGCTTTGAGGCGCACGCCGGGGACGAACTCCTGGTGGGCGCTCAGGAGCACGCTATGGCGCTTTAGGTTGGGATAGAAAGTTGAAGCGGGGTTGCTGCTTGACGAAAAACTGCGATGGCTAGCGCGGATCGCGCTGTTGTCGAAATAGTCGTAAACTGCAAGAATTCCGCCGGTCGACCATTTGGTTCCGCCAAGGACGCTAAACTGGTGCTGGAAATTGCCGCCATCGGTCGATCCGCCGATACGCGCGGTCGTCGTGAACCCTTCATAGTCCTTGCGAAGCAGAATATTGACTACACCAGCGACGGCGTCGGCGCCATAAATTGCTGATGCGCCGTCAGTGACGATCTCGACGCTCTCGACTGCGGCTACCGGGATTGCGCTCACGTCGATCACACTGTTCGTGCCGCTATAGGCGAAGCGGTTGCCGTTCAGCAGCGTGAGGGTAGCGTTAGGGCCGATGCCGCGAAGGTTGAAAGTCGAAGCGCCGTTGACGTTCACATTTTCGTTTTGCGTGCCCTGCGCCGAACCGATGCCGGGGTTTTGTCCACCTCCGAAGTTCTGAGGAAGGCTACGTGCCAGTTCGCCGAGATCGGCCAAGCCCGCGTTTTGGATGTCTTGGTTCGTGATCGTGATGACGGGAGCGGCCGGGGGCGCGCCCCGAATCCGCGTTCCCGTTACGACTATGGCTTCCTCTGACCCGTGGGACGCGGCCGTGCCGGGCCCGACACGCCCCCTGATCAACACCGAGCCCGTGTCGAACTGGGCTTCCAGCGTCGTTCCTAGCAATAACCTTTCAATTGCCTCTTTGGCGGTAAAATTCCCCCGTAGCGGGGGGACGGAAACATCATTTATCTCGTCCGCTGCAGCATAGAGTTCCCAATCGGCCGTTGCAGCGACGGTCCGCAACGCATCGCCTAGATTCTGCGCTGGAATGTCGAACGGGTAGCGCTCGGTTTCCTGCGCTGCCAACTCCAATGGTGACAACATCATGAGCGTGCCGAGCAGTAGCGCCTTTAGCTTGCGTGATTTCCTAATCGTCATAAAGCCTCCCCGAATTGCCCGCGCTGCGCGCAGTGCCATCGGGAATGCTTCGACAAGGATAGAGGGGCCGACCTTAGGCGGCGGGCAAATATTCTATTTGCTGCGGAGGTAGGTGCCGTCCAGACGCTCGTGAATCGTAAGATCAAACAGGTCCGCGATCCGTTTCAGGAACATCTCCGTGTCACTGATCTTGAAGCGACCTGATACATTACGATTGCCAATCTTCGGATCGTCCAAAACGATTGGAACGGATGCATACCTGTTGGCTTCAGAAACCAGCTGGCTCAAGGGGATCGAACGGTGCTCGGCCCAGCCTGACGGCCAGTTCGCCGAATTGAAGCTGGAACGCGGGGCAGAATGAATCTGCTGATCATCAAAATTGTATACGAGCGCCGTGCCGGTCCGGAGCGATCGGGGCGCCGCGTCCGCGGCGCGCGAGGCCGAAGCAAGATCGGCCTTTCCGCTGAACAGTTCCACTACAACCTGACGGTCGCCGCTAATCATAACATCGATGACGCCTTCGTTTGTTGTCACGAAGCCCTGTCCAGCCTCGACGCGGAATGGGCGAACGTCACTGACAACCTTCACCCGCGCCCGGCCTTGCGCCACGCGGACATATCGCGTGTTATGGGATATCGATACCTCGACCTTGGTGTCAGAATCGAGGGTCGCCATTGATCCATCTGCCAGTTTGAAGCTGCGGATCTCGCCGCGATCAGTTACCAGAGGTTCTGCGGCGTAGGCAGACTGAACGACACCCGTCGCTGGGATCGGAGTGCCCCCGGCGCGGATTGTGATCGCAAACACGATGACTGCTGCAGCAGCCGCGCCGACCATCAGCCAGCGTATTCGCGGTCGTGCGACAGGTTTTGTTTCTGTTAACTCGCTGGGCTGGGCGGAGGACTTCAATATCTCGGCCTGGGCAATTACGCGAGAGTAGCGATTATAAGCCTGTCTGTGACCGGGCGACGCGGCCAACCATTGTTCGAATTCCTCCTGAAGCGATTCCGACACGTCCCCGCGCATTCTGATGCTCCATGAAAGAGCGTCATCTCGCGGGAAAGCGTCGTCGTCCGGTTTCGCCTCGTCATTGTCATTCATCGGTTGGATCCACCACTTGTGCGATATGTGCCAAGGCTTTCATCATATGATATTCCACCGTCGCGATGCTGACACCCAGTCGCTGGTGGATCTCGCGATAGCTAAGTTCCTCGACACGGTGCATCAGAAAAACTCGCCTCGTCTTTTCGCTGAGACCTGAAACGGCGCGCTCATAGAGCCGGAGCAGATCGGTAGCTTCGATTTCGAGTCCTTGCTCAGGCGGACTGGCAAGATCATGACCATCCTGAAGCGGAAGAAGGACGACCTTGTTGCGCCGACTACTTATTGCGCGATTTATCAGCAGGTTTCGTGCAATGCGCTGGAGAAAGGCAGCCGGGTTGACGAGGCGATGCCGCTGTTCGCTGCCCGCGGCACGCAAGAACACTTCCTGCATCAGATCCGGTGCAGCCTCTGGACCAGCGTGTCGCCGCAGATAGCGTAGCAAGACGGCGCCATCATCGCGAAAGGCCCTGTCCAATGCGGCGCTGCCTTCGTTCGGGACTCGGGTTGTCGTTGAAACATTGGCCGGCTTTTCCGGCTCCCCGCCCCGATCCGGCGACGAAGACAGAAGTGCGCGCGCAGAACGCTCGCGACTGAATGAAGAAAATGCCACAGGATTGATCTGAAATGGCAACGCGAGCAGGCGGGTTGTCACCCGTCCGCAAGTCTTTTCCCGCTTCGCCCTCTTTAAATTGCACCGTGACAATTTAATGGCCGGGCCACTCGTCCGGCAGGGACGAGCGTTCATAATGCGTGACGGCACTTCCACGCAGCCGCTGCCATTTTGCTCGCTGCGCTCTGCCGTCATGCCAACGGCCGTGAAAATTGGCAAGCAAAACGCTGCTGAAATTTGTATTTCGCTACAGCCCAATTTGCCCGACGGAAAAATATCGCTCTCCCCAACGAAATTAGAGCGCGCTTCGTTGATCAAAATCCAATGTCATCAGCCTAATATATGCTGCAACCTTTGCGATGCGTCGGTTATGATAGCGAATGATACGTTGTCGCAGTGCACCGCGTTTAGACGGATCATTAGCTGCATCTATAATGTCATGTATTTCTGATTTTACGTCTTTCAACAATTGATGATCGTAAATACGAAATCTATTGAGGTGATCATTATATCCCGAAATCCTGCGTGCGATTTCATTATTACCTGATCGCTTGCCCAGTTGAAGAAATGTACTCGAGATTTGATCTTGATATGACCCATCCGCGAAAATTGCGGGTAAATTTCTCGGCGAAGAGGCGATCGCGCCGATGAGCAAAATGCGATTTGCTTCAAAGAGATCGCGCAGTCCACTCTCATTCATTCGCGGCACCTGAAAGCCTCGTCGATGCACCAGCGAAACCATTTCTGCGCCCTGCAACTGCTTCAGAGCGTCGCGGGCTACCGTGCGGCTGCATGAGAGCAAACTAGTGACTTCTCCCAAAGTCAAATATTCGCCCGGAGTCCAATGACCATCGACAAAAAGTCGCTTGATTTCGCAATAAATGCGCTCGGGCGCGGTCGCGGGGCACACCGGATCAGTGCAATTGAGCTTACAATCAGCCATGCAGCATCACTCCAAGAACTTGGCGCTGAGTATCAACGGCCCATTGCGCCTGAACCCGTTGCCGGCTTGCCAAATCGGATATCCCTCGGTGAACCGGAGTGACGAATGACGAATCGCCAATAAGCTCTCGAATCGTACTTGCGCCTTGCAAATGGTCATTTGAATAAGTGCCTTCTCTATAAATTTGTCAATTACCCAGCTAACTGATCACCTTTGCGGCCAAAAGCGACCGATTCGGCGTTTTCTGAGCAAACTTATAGTGCACATTTCGAGATTTGTCTAGACTGATATGGGTTACGTTCTAATACGAATTGCCTAAAGAAGATTGTGGAAGTTGAATTATATTTTTGAAATGGTCCACGTAACTTTGGCTCTACGTAGATCTTTCTGGATAGTTGTGGAACTCCCGCTCCCCGATAGGGGAAGGTGAAGCAGGGTCTTTCAGGAGCACTGTTCCCGGCTATTGCCGCACCCCTCGAGCTTGAGCGGGCGTCGAATATCCGTGTTCAACACCGCATAGGGCGCGAAGAGAGCAGTGTCATTCTCCTGCCGGAGCTAGCGGCAGTACTTCAGATGGGGGCGCGCGAAGAGAACCGTCGTAATGCCCCGCATCGACGGCCCAGAGGTGCGATCGATTCTGCAGTTTCGTCGCCTACGCAGCCAGAATCGTGTTTTTCGACGTGAGCCTCAAGTTCTTAACTATCGGACCAGACCATCTCGCCCCAGGGCGCTTCGCCGCGTGCGCGACCAGAGGGAGAAGAATGTAAGGGGTAAGGGAGCAGAGATGCCCCCGGCAGCAGAATTGCAAATGTGAAAGAGGGAAGGGGGAAGCGGACGCCGTCCGCCGATGCCTCCGCGGATGTTGGCCGCTTCACCGAAGCCGTCAATTACCAACCCGTAATGGGCCTCTGCGGGCAGCTGCCGGAATATTCAGATATGATCAAGTTCGCATTTGGAAAACGTCGCCGCCGTCGCCAGTTGGAGCAGGCGATATGGCTAATGGCACCGCTGGACCGGGCGATATTCCTCGGGCATTTCGTTGAAGACGCGACCTTCATTGAACTAGCGCACTGGCATGGCATCAGCGTTTCCGAAGTCGAAGCGGCGCTTTGTCGGGGACTTGGAATTCTGGCCGATGTCCTGGAGCCGGAGCGGCCGCGATGGTGGCGGATTTGGCAACGCCAAGTGTGATGATGCTTGCCAAGCAAGAGCGCGCCGGACAGGGTGCACAAGATCATGCGTACCGACCTGGATCACCTTCCTGCGAATAAGCAGCGTGAATTGGAGCGCGTTGTCCAGATCATCTTCGAGGAGTTCGAGGATGCACTGGCGCTCGCTCAAAAGCAGTGGAAGAAAAAAGGACGGATCGAAAAGATCATCCTCTATGGAAGCCACGCCCGGGGCGGTTGGGTGGATGAGCCCCATACTGCAAAGGGATATCGGTCCGACTTCGATTTGCTTATCATCGTCAATGACAAGCGGCTGACCGAACGCGTCGATTATTGGCTTAAGCTCGATGATCGGCTGATCCGCGAACTTGCGATCGATAAGAGCCTGCACACGCCGGTGAATTTCATCGTGCACACGCTCCAAGAGGTGAACGACGGTCTCGCGCACGGGCGATATTTTTTCATGGATGTCGCGAAGGACGGCATCGCGCTCTACAGCTACGATGACAAGGAGCTCCATGCTCCGAAGCCGAAGACTCCCGAGCAGGCGCTGGCGATGGCGAAGGAGTATTTCGAAGAATGGTTTCCAGCGGCGATGCGAAAGCATGAATTCGCCAGATTTGGGATGGATAAGGGGCATCTAAAGGAGACAGCGTTTGAACTTCATCAAACGGCAGAAACACTCTATCACTGCGTACTTCTTGTGTGCACTTTCTATACTCCCCATGTTCATAATCTCGCCTTCCTCCGCACACAGGCTGAACGAATAGATATGCGCTTGATCGATGCCTGGCCTCGGGAGCGACGTGAGGACCGTAGGCTGTTTGAAAAGCTGAAAGAGGCCTATGTTAAGGCCCGCTATTCGAAGCATTACCGTATCAGCGAGGAAGAATTACTTCGGCTTAGCGCGAATGTCGACGCGTTGGGACAAGCCGTACACGCCGTTTGCCGGGACCGGCTTTCGGATCTCGAAGCACGAGTGTCTATCGAAGGATAGCCCCAATGGCGGAGGGCCCTCGCGCAGGTGTTTTTTTCATCGCCTGAGGCGACGGCGGTGAACGGAAGGGGAAGTTGCAGGGTTGGCCCTGCCGGAAGGATGAAAGTCTGAAGGAGGGCTGCCGCACCGAGCCCCGGCACTCGGGCTCAAGGTCAAGAGCAGTTCCCATGCAATTTACGACAATAGCCGACCCGCTGAATCCGCACGACGGATCCGGCACAATGCTTCACACGGTCCTGAAGGGTAGTATTCCGCTCCCCGCTGCGACGCGTGCCGACAGCAAGATCATGCACCATATCGCGGCGCTCATGCAGAATTCGGCTCGCTCCGCAGACGGCATGGCGGCAACGCTGCTGCCCGGAAGCCATATTCTAGAATCGCCAAGGATTATTTTATACGCCACCGCGGCCCAGACCCCGCTGTTTCTTAGCGAAATGGAAGTCCTCGCCATCGCGACGGATCATCCAGTGATCTTGCTGCGGCGATCCGACGGATCACCCGCCGATCTGAGCGTCGACATCGCCTTGCCCGGCCCCGCGGATTTCAGCTGGTTTCTCGATTACCGCTTGTTTCGCGGTCTGGCCGGCGACAGTTGGCTTGTGCCGCTCGGCAGCGGACCGTCGATTCACCTTATGCGCCGTGAATTGTTTCTGTCGGATCACCACCCCTATGCGGATGCGTGGGATCGCGAAGCCGGCATCGATCGGGCGAGCGCGCATTTTGCCTCGCACCGGATTGGAGCCTGGTCATGGTGATGAAGAAGTTCCCGGCGCCGGGCGACCTCGACTTTGTGCCCGTCCCCGGCGGCGACAATCCGGATTTCATATTCGGCGTCATCCGCCGGCAGATCAAGGACGGCCCTCTCCGGACCGTCCCGACGTCGGTCCTCAAGCGCCTCTGCCCGGGGCAGATGGTCGATGTCGCCGCACCATGGGTGCCAAGCTGCTATCACTGGGACGTGCTCCTTCCACCTCACGCGAACGACGAGTTCCTCGATCCGAAGTACCTCTGCGAGAAGTACGAAGCGCAGGCGTGCAACAAGCTCAAAGATCTCCTCGTGATGATCACTCTTCGCTTTCCTAACCCCGATCGTCTTCATCGGGCCTGGGAAGATGGTCGGGCTTTCGCGCTGGAACGATTGTGCCGCGAGCGCAATGTCGCCGTGATTGCCGCGATGCATCTGCCCGTATCGGTCGGCTCCACTAATCCGCCGCATATCCATCTGATGGCGCCCGCCCGCGAACTGCAATGTTACGGCTTTGGTCCGTTCGTCCGGCCATTTTCGGCCGATGCTGGCAAAGCGATGATCGCAGCCGAATGGGCCGAATGGCAGGAGCGACAGCGCAGCGGCGATGCCGCCGGCGGATAACCGGCGTCGACCACATCGATGCCTTGAGCCTTGGCTGATCCCCTCAATGAAGAAGCACCAGCTTTTGGCTGGAACTAAGAAATGAAAGCAGCGGCTTCCCAGCCGGAGCCGCTGCCAGGAATTGACGATGAAAAAATATATGACCGCCAAAGACCGGCTCGAAGAAGCCGAGACACTGATGGCCGCCCTTGCGATTGTTCGGAGCGCGGGGTTGGAGCTGGATGGCAAGCTTCCCGTCCTGCCGCCTGAGTTTGTGCGCTATCTCTCAGCGCCCGATTCTTTTCTTCTAGTCGTGCCGTCGACAGCGGCCTACCAAGACGACCGCCCCAGAGCCGCGAACGCGATGCGGATCGCGCGGTGCGATGCTGTGATCGTCCGGATATCGCGGCCGAGTATCGGCCCCAAGAAGGTCGTCATCGATATAGGAATCGATGGTCTCGTACCCGTATGGCACAATGAATATCGTCCCTGCTCATTGGATGGCGTGCTGCATTTTGTGCCCGACCATGATCCAGGCGGACCCATTTTCCGGCTGACCCAAAAGGGGCTGATCTCGTCGGTCGATTTCGATGTGTTGTAGCCCGATGAGCATCGATGACCAGAACGACGCGCAGCTCAGGGCGCGGGCCTATTTCGTGCGGCGGGGTGTTGACCCCGTCCGACACGGCGGAGCGGGGCTGCGCACATTCCTCAATATCGCCGAAATGTGGGATCTGAGCCGCGGTGAGCAAATGGCCCTGCTTGGCATCCGCGACACTGCGATATTCGCAGATTGGAAGGTTCGCGTGCGAGCGCACGAGGCCGTCGCGATCCCGGTCGACGTGATTGTGCGAGTCGGCTGCGTGTTATCGATTTACGCTTCGCTCCGGGCGCTCTTTCCCGAAGGACAGGCGGCTGGATGGTTGCGCACGCCAAACGCGGACAGAATATTTGGCGGAAGGACCGCGCTGGCTGTTATGACCAATGGCGAACTTGATGATCTCGATACGGTGGTCGGCTATCTTCGGCGGAGAATTTACGGCTGAAGGTACATTCTCTTCTTTCGTTGCCGTGGAGGCAGAATTAGAACCCCGATCGCGCGCCGCGACGATCAGTTCAATTCATGCTCCAAAGGCCGCCTAGCCGAGAGCGTCCAGGCGGCCTATGACCATCAAAGCACATATTTGCTGAGGTCGGTGTCGCCGACGACATCGGCGAGCTGGCTGTCGACATAGGCGGCGTCGATGTCGAGCGTCGTGCCGCCGGCGTCCTCGGCGGTGAAGCTGATTTCCTCGACCAGCCGCTCCATAATCGTCTGGAGCCGGCGCGCGCCGATATTCTCGACCTTTTCATTCACCTCCGCCGCGAGCTTCGCGACGCGCGCGATGGCGTCATCGGTGAAGTTCAGAGTCACGTCCTCGGTGCCGAGCAATGCCGCATATTGTTCGGGAAGACCGGCCTTTGTCTCGCTGAGAATGCGAACAAAATCCTCTTCGGACAGCGCGCCGAGCTCGACGCGGATGGGAAGGCGACCTTGGAGTTCGGGAAGCAGGTCGCTGGGTTTTGCGACATGGAAGGCGCCCGACGCGATAAACAGGATATGGTCGGTCTTCATCGGCCCATATTTGGTCGCGACCGTCGTGCCCTCGATCAGCGGAAGGAGGTCGCGCTGCACGCCTTCGCGGCTCACAGAGCCGCCGCGCACGTCGCTGACCGCGATCTTGTCGATTTCGTCGAGGAAGACGATGCCGTTCGCCTCGGCATCGGCGAGCGCGACGCGCGCGACATCATCCTGGTCGAGCCTTTTGTCCTGCTCTTCCTCGATCAGCCGCGTCGCGGCGTCGATGACCTTCAGCTTGCGGCGCTTCTTCGGAAGGCCGCCCATCGCCTTGCCGAGCATGTCGGAGAGGTTGATCATGCTCATCTGACCGGGCTGGCCGGGGAGGTCGAACGGCATCGACGGCGCGTCGGCGACCTCGATCTCGACCTCATTGTCATCGAGATGGCCTTCGCGGATACGCTGGCGAAAGCTCTGGCGCGTGGCCTCGCTCGCGCCCTTGCCGGTCAGCGCGTCAAGCAGCCGCTCCATCGCAGCTTCTTCGGCGGCAGCGCGCACGGACTCGCGGCGGCGGTCCTTTTCGAGCCGGACGGCTTCCTCGACAAGGTCGCGTGCGATCTGTTCGACGTCGCGGCCGACATAGCCCACCTCGGTGAACTTGGTCGCCTCGACCTTGATGAAAGGGGCGTCGGCGAGTTTTGCGAGACGACGCGAAATCTCGGTCTTGCCGCAGCCGGTGGGGCCGATCATAAGGATATTCTTGGGGCTTACCTCGTCGCGCAGGTCGGGCGAAAGCTGCTGGCGGCGCCAGCGATTGCGCAGCGCGACGGCAACCGCGCGCTTGGCGGCGCCCTGGCCGATGATATGCGTATCGAGCGCAGCAACGATCGCTTTGGGAGTCAGGTCCTTGTTCATATGATTATGCCCGGATTTCTATGATTTCTTGGGTGAATTGGTCGTTCGTGTAGACGCAGATGTCGGCGGCGACCTCCATCGCCTTCCTTACCAGCACCTCTGGGTCCTTTTCATAATCGGCAAGCGCGCGCGCGGCGGACAGTGCGAAATTGCCGCCTGAACCGATCGCGGCAATGCCACCCCTTGGTTCGAGCACGTCGCCGTTGCCGGTGATGACGAGCGTTACCTCCTTGTCGGCCACGATCATCATCGCCTCGAGATTGCGGAGATATTTGTCGGTGCGCCAGTCCTTCGCAAGTTCGACGGCGGCGCGGAGCAGCTGGCCGTTATGCCGGTCAAGCTTCGCTTCGAGCCGTTCGAATAGGGTGAAGGCATCGGCGGTGGCGCCGGCGAAGCCGCCGATGACGCTGCCGTCGTGAAGACGGCGGACCTTGCGGGCGTTGGGCTTCATCACCGTCTGCCCCATCGACACCTGCCCATCGCCGATGATGACGACCTTGTCTTCGTTACGGGCGGAAAGGATGGTGGTTCCGTGCCAGGGCGCGGCACTTTGCGCATGAGGATTGGTCATGATCCGCGATATGGGCGATGGCCCATCGCGCCGCAAGGGGAGGGCGTCAGGCCCAGGCGAGAAGCGCGCGGCCGCCGGGTTCGATCGTGATCGCGCGCGGATCGGCGAGCAGTCCCGCTTCGCCGAACGCGACCTCTTCGCCCGCGACGCGGCAGCCGGCCGAGAGCGGGACGAAGGTCAGTTCGCCCGTCGCCCGTTCGATGATTGCCGGATCGACAGGGCTCGCGAGCTGCGCGAGGTGGAAGTGCGGACCGTCGACGAGCATCAGATTGGCCTGCGGATCGACGGCGGTGTCGCGCGGATCGTGGATCGGACCCGGGTTCGCGACCTTGAGCCCCTCGTCGAGGTGCAATTCGCGAGGGCGGCCGTAATCGTAGAGGCGGTAAGTGCAATCGACATTCTGCTGCACCTCGACGACCGTCAGGCCAGGGCCGATCGCGTGAATCGTGCCCGCGCGATTATAGACGAAGTCGTTTTCCCGCGACGGCCGCCAGTCGAGCATGTCGACGATGCTGCCGTCGAGCGCGGCGGCACGCAATTGCTCGCGGCTGCTTTCGCGCGCGAGCCCGACGCCGAGTTCGGCGCCCGGCTGCGCGTCGAGGATAAGCCAGCATTCCTCCTTGCCACGGGGGAGACCGGCGGCGCGCGCCGCCGCATCGGCGGGGTGAACCTGAATCGACAGCCGCTGCGACGTAAAGAGGAATTTGACCATGATCGGCGCCACGTCGCCGGCGGGATGAGCGAACCATATCTCGCCGATGCGGCGACCGGCGAAATCGCCGAAAACAGGGGGGATGTCGGTCCGGCCCCAAGGCTTTTCGACAATGGATCTGTGTAGCCGTTCGATCATGGCGCATCGTGATCGGTGTTGCGGCGAGGGTCAAGGGCGCGAGGTCGGCGGCCCGTCCGCGCGGAGGGCCCGCATAAATATTGCAACGCTTGGGCCCGCCCGGCGTATATTGCCACGCTCGACCGGGGGAGATAAGGGCGTGCGCCCCAGCATCGCTCGAACCCCGCACCGATTTTATTGATAGAAATGGTCCCTTCAGCATGTTCTGGAAACGCAAAAGCCAGCCAGTCCAACCGGCGCTCGGTGGCTTTTCCATTCCCGATGGCCGTCGTGTCTATGCCATCGGGGACATTCACGGCCGCGACGACCTGTTCGCCCAGCTCATCGACCTGATCCGTGCCGACAGCGCGGGGCGGCCGCGCGCGGACGTCACGCTCATCTTGCTCGGCGACCTCGTCGATCGCGGGCCGCAGTCGGCCGAGGTGGTCGAACGCGCGATGCGGCTTCGCGACGAATTCGCCGATACGCGGCTGCTGATCGGCAACCATGAGGAATGTTTCCTGGCGGCGCTGACCGGCGATGTGCGGCGCCTCCGCTATTTCATGCGGATTGGCGGCGAGGCGACCGTGCGCAGCTATTGGCGCGACGACCAGAGCCTGAGCGAAGCGAGCTTCGAGGAGGTCGCTGCGCGCCTGCCGCAGATCGTTCCCGCCGAACATGTCGCCTATCTGGGCAGCGGTGAGGATGTCGTCGAGATCGGTGACTATGCCTTTGTCCACGCGGGTATCCGGCCCGGCGTTCCGCTCGAGAAACAGTCGCTTGCCGATCTCAGGTGGATTCGCGACGAATTTCTCGACGATATGGGGGATCATGGAAAGATGATCGTTCACGGCCATACGATCACAGCGCGTCCGGACGAACAGACCAATCGAATCGGCATCGATACCGGGGCGTTTCAGAGCGGCACGCTTTCGGCGCTGGGGCTGGAAGGGCAGCGGCGCTGGTATTTGTTCGCGGAGGAGAGCGCCGCAGCATCTGCGGCTTGACCTGCGTCAACAGCGGTTTAACGCGGCAGTCAAAGACGGAATAGGCGGCATGGCCCCAAGCCTTCGGATGGAGACGCACGGGGCCGAATGAGCAGAGATGAGCAGAGAGTCGAAATTGCCCAAGCTTTCATCCCGATTTTCGTCCGCTTCGAGCTGGATACCCCTGTTGTTTCTCGTCATGCTGTTCCTGACCGGGGGAAGCGCGCGCAGCGATGTCGCGTCCTTGCCGCTGTTGCGGGCCGGGGCGCTATTGTTCGGCTTTTGGGCGATGCTGCGCATGACCCGCGAGGATTGGCGGCGGATCCGGGTGCCCTTGCTGCTGCTCGTCGCGTTGCTCGCGTGGATGGTCGTCCAGCTCGTCCCGCTGCCGCCCGACATGTGGCAGGCATTGCCGGGGCGCGAAACAATCGCGGCGATCGACAAGACGCTCGGCCAGGCCGATATCTGGCGCCCCCTTTCGCTCACGCCGTCGCAGACGCTGAACAGCGTTCTGGCGATGACAGTGCCGTTCGCCGCCTTGTTCCTTTTCGCACAGGCCGATGCCGACGAACAGCGGCGGTTGCTGTTCGCGGTCGTCGGCATTGGTTGCGCGAGCGCGCTGCTGGGCGTGATCCAATTATTGTCGGGCGCATCGAGCGGCGCCTATCTCTACCGCATCACCAATTCGGATGCGATGGTGGGACTGTTCGCGAACCGGAATCATCATTCAATATTCCTTGCGTGCATATTGGTGGTCGTCGCGATGCTGTTGCGCGACGAACTGATGCGCAAGCGCAAGCGGACGACCGTTCGCGCCGGACTGGTTGCTGCCGGTGTCTTGCTGACCGCGATGACGGCGCTGATCGGATCCCGCGCGGGGCTGTTCACGGGCGTC
The DNA here is from genome assembly GCF_001468465.1 of Sphingopyxis sp. H115. Taxonomy (GTDB): domain Bacteria; phylum Pseudomonadota; class Alphaproteobacteria; order Sphingomonadales; family Sphingomonadaceae; genus Sphingopyxis. The sequence continues at coordinate 302,066 of NZ_LNSA01000001.1, read as the reverse complement.
GTCGCCTTTGCCGCGGGATATCTGTCGGTGGTCGCAGCCTGGCGATCGCGTCCCGCGGAATCCCGGCGCGCAGCGGTGCCCGCACCGGGATGGACCCGGGCGCTCGTCTATGCCCCGCCGCTGATCGTGGCGGGCGTGGTCGGCGCGGCGCTGTGGCTGTCCGACCGGACGACGGGGCTGACGCGTCTGATCGAAAATGACGCCGTGGCCGACATGCGCGTTCAGGCCTGGCCCGTCGTGCAGTCGATGGTCGAACGGTTCTGGCTGTGGGGCAGCGGCTTCGGATCGTTCCCCGACACCTACAAGATATATGAAACGGATGCGCTGTTGCAGCCGGCCTATTACAACCATGCCCACAACGACTGGGCCGAGATCGTCATCACGGGCGGGTTGCCCTTTGTGCTGATCCTGTTGGCCGCGATCCTCTGGGTCGCCCGGAGCTTTGCGGCGCGTGGCACGCGGAACCTGATCAAGGGGTATCGCGGCGACGTGCGATTGTCCGCCCTGCTGATCATCCTCCTGCTCGCCGCCGCCAGCGTCGTGGACTATCCGCTACGCGTGCCGTCGATACAGGCCTTTGCGATTTTGATCCTGATCCTGTTGTGTTGCCCGAAGCCCGCGACGACGCGCGGGGATTAGGGTTGCAGCAGAGTCGATTGTGGCTATAGCCAGCGAACCCCGTTAATTGGAACGAATTTCCGTTATGACCCGACGCCTTGCCTGCGCAATTATTGCAATTTCACTGTTTGCTGGTTGCGCCAAGGATCCGCCACCGGTGGCGAGCGTGCCCAACGGACCTGTCACCAAGCTGGACGCCCTGCCGAAGCCCGAAGCAGGCGACGTCGTGCGATCGACCCGGTCGGCTTTCGTCGGGCCGTTCAGCGAATTGCGCGTCGAGGTTTTCGGCGTTCCCGAGATGCAGCGCGACGTGATGGCCGACGGGGAGGGGAATTTTGCCTTTCCGTTGATCGGCACCGTCGCCGCGGCCGGGAAGACACCCACGATCATATCGGAGGAAATACGGGCCAAGCTCGCCGGGCGTTACGTCCGCGACCCCCATGTGACGGTCAATTTCAAATCGTCGGCCAACCCACTTGCGGTGCAGTCGATGTCGGTCACCGTCGATGGCCAGGTCAACCGCGCCGGTTCCTATCCGGTGGTCGGCCGCGTCACCTTGATGCGGGCGGTCGCGCTGGCGGGCGGCCTGACCGAATATGCGAAGCTGCAGGACGTGGTCGTGTTTCGCGATGTCGGCGGCAAGCAATATGTCGGCATCTATAATCTCGAGGCGATCCGCCGCGGCAATTATGCCGATCCCGAAATTTTCCCGAACGACGTGGTGATTGTCGGCGATTCGCCGCAGCGCCGCCAGTTCAAGGACATCCTGACGATTACGCCGGCGCTCCTTTCGCCGCTGATCTTGTTGGCTCGTGAGTTTTAATCAGGACTGATCGCGTAATGAACCAATCGATTAACGAGCCCGCGAGCTTTTTGCCGACCGAACAAGCGCTGTCGGTCGATGACGGCTATGGCGAACAAGAGGCCCGTCCGGGCCTGCCGATCCTCGAACAGGTCTGGTCGGCGGTCCTGAACCATCGGAACCTGGCGCTGGGCGTGATTGCCGGTTGTGTCCTGCTGGGGCTTGTCGCGACGTTTCTCGCGACGCCGCAATATTCCTCGACGGTCCGCCTTGAGATCCTGCCCGATGCACCGGTTGCGACCTCGGTGGAGGGGCAGCGCGACAAGGCCCTGGTCAATGAGGTCTCGTTCTACAACACCCAATATTCGCTGCTCGAATCCAAGTCGCTTGCCGAGCGCGTCGTGCGCGCGGGCAATTTGACTGCCGACAAGGATTTTCTGAGCGCGTTCAAGCTCGACAATCCCGACGCGTCGATGACCAGCGCCGAGCGGCAGGGGCTCACCAATCGCGCTACGGATATCATACTCGAACGGCTGGCGGTGTCGCCGGTGCGAAATTCTAGTCTGGTCGACGTGAGCTTTTCCACGCCGTCGCCCAAATTATCGGCAAAGCTGGCCAATCTTTGGGGTCAACAATTCCTTCTGACGAGTATCGATCGTCGCTTCGCTGCGACCTCCGACGCCAGGAAATATCTTGAAGGACGGCTCGAAACGCTGCGGCAAAATCTGGAATCGTCCGAACGGGCGCTGATCAATTACGGCACCAGCAAGGGCATTGTGACGATTTCGTCGCAGACGGACGCCAATGGCCGCACCCAGTCCGAAACGCTGGTCGGCGCGGATATCGCCAATATCGGCGAGGCACTAGCGAAAGCGCGCGAAGCGCGCATCGCGGCCGAATCCGAACTTGCGAGCGCATCGATCGGAAGCGCCGCGGTGAACGCGCAGACGGTCAGCAGCCTGCGCGAACGGCGCGCCGAACTGGAAGCGCAGATGGCCCAGCAGCGCACGACCTTCGAGGACGATTATCCCGCCGTCGTCCAGCTTCGCGCGCAGATCGCCGATCTCGACCGCAGCATTGCGCGCGAAACCGGCCGTTCATCGCAGATCAATCGCGACGCCTATGCCGCTGCGGTCAGCCGGGAGAAGCAGCTCCAGGCCGAACTCGACGAGCTGACCCAGAAATATAATTCGCAGCAGCGCCAGTCGATCGAGATGACGATTCTCCAGCGCGAGGTCGATTCCAACCGGCAACTCTACGACGGCCTTTTGCAGCGCTACAAGGAAATCGGCGTCGCGGGGGTGGGGACGAACAATATTTCGGTCGTCGATGCCGCAGAGGCGCCCTCCGGCCCCTCGAGCCCCAACCTGCCATTGAACGTCGTGCTGTCGTTGATCGCCGGTATCGCGTTGGCGTCGGGCCTGATCTTCGTGCTGGAGAAGATGGATAGCTCGATCCGCGATCCGCACGATGTCGAGACGCGTTTCGGCCTGCCGTTGCTGGGGGCGATTCCCGAAGTGATCGGCCAGCCGCTGGCCGATGTCATCACCGACAAGAAATCGGCAGCCTATGAAGCCTATTTCTCGCTGATGACTAACCTGTCGTTCTTGACCGCGCATGGGGCGCCGCGATCGATCATGCTGACGTCTTCGCAGCCGAAGGAAGGCAAGAGCAATTCGTCGCTGTGCCTCGCGACCGTTCTGGCGGCATCCGGCAAATCTGTGATCCTTGTCGATGCCGACATTCGCAATCCGTCGCAGAACCAATATCTTCACATCCCCAACTCGCTCGGGCTCAGCCACTATCTGTCGGGCGACGACAATCTGGAGGGCATGATCTCCGAGTTGCCGAAGTTCGGTTTCTCGATCATCACCGCTGGCAAGACCCCGCCCAACGCGGCCGAGTTGCTAGGCAGCGACCGTCTCGACACGCTCGTAGCGATGCTACTGAAGCGCTTCGACCATGTGCTGATCGACTCGCCACCGTTGCTGGGCCTTGCCGACGCCCCGTTGATCGCGCGGCGCGTCGAAGGTGTCTTGTTCACGATCGAGGCGAATTCGACCAAGCGGCGCGTGATCGGGACCGCGCTGTCGCGGCTCCAGAAATCGGGCGCGAAGCTGTTTGGCGCGATTGTGACGAAGGTTGGGGTCAAGAACAGCGCCTATGGCTATGGCTATGGTTACGGTTACGGCTACAGCTATGGCGACGACGCGAAGCGAAACGATGGCTGAGCCTTGGCTCGATAACGGCTATTCCGGGACGAATTGATGGTCTTTACGCGTACATTGGGCTGGCTGGCGGCGCTGGCTTTGGCGGCTGTCGCTGGTCTGTGGAGCTATGCGATCGCCAGCGAAGCGCGGGCGCCGGCGAAATCGCTTGCCGTTCCGACCCCCTTTGATGGCGTGGCGCGCGCCGAACTGGCGTTCCGCTCCTTCGCGGCGCGAACCGCGCGGGATCCCGCCGCGCGCATCGACCCGACCGAACGCGCCCTGGCGTTGCAGGGTTATCGCGCCGAGCCGCTGTCGCCGGCCGCGCTTGGCATTGTCGCGATGGCGATGACGGACCCGAAGGACGCGGCGCGGCGCCAGTCGCTGCTTGAAAATGCGAGCCTGCTCAGTCGGCGGAGCGTGCTGGTCAGCAACGAAATGATAAAGCTGGCGGCCGCGCGCAACGACGACACGGCCTTTTTCACCTGGTTGTCGAGGTTGATGCTAACGGGGGTCGAGGCGCGGCGGGTTTATGGCGCGGCGATGGCCGAGGCGACGGCCAAGCCGGGGGCGGTGGCCGCCCTTACGCCCATCCTCGGCGCGAAACCGCGATGGGCTGACTATTATTGGACCCTGGTCGTTGGGCGTCCGAATAGCTGGGTCAATGCCGCCAGCCTGCGCGGCGCAGTTGCGCGCCCGCCGTATCGCCAGACTGCCGTTTCGCTGACCGACCAGACCTTGCTCGCGCGGCTTGTCCGGGTCGGCAAATTCGCCGAAGCCCATGCGCTGGCGCGCGATCTCGGGTTGCGCGGTTCGCAAGGCGGCGCGCTGTTGCAAAATGGCGATTTCGCGGCGGCGCCCCTCCTCGCGCCGTTCGATTGGGAGCTTTCGGCAGAAGGCAATCTGGGCGCGTCGATTGACGCCAAGAACAAGCAGATGACCGTTTCCGCGATCGGCGGCGCGAGCGGGGCCGCCGCCCGGCAAATCCTGCGTCTGGCGCCCGGAAACTATAAACTGTCCTGGGCGATTTCGAGCGCGACGCCATTCGAACCCGGCACCATCGCCGCGGGGTTGCGGTGTGCGGATCCGCGCGTTCAGGTGGCGTCACCTGCGCCCATCCCGCTCACGGCCGGACAGAGTGACGCGGACTGGACCGTCCCCGCCTCCGACTGCCAGTGGTACTGGTTCTCGATCGATGCACGTGTTCCCGACGGCGGCGTGGGTCTCGACGCCTATCTGGACCGGGTTTCGCTGGCGGGCGCCGTCGCGCCCCGCGCGGAAGGGTCCTGACCGTCCCTCACAGGTTTAGTTAGGAAAACCCGATGACATCCGATCACGATCAATCCGTTGCCGCCGACCCGCAGCGGGTTCTGATCACGGGCGCGGCCGGCTTCATCGGCTTCCACCTCGCGCGACTGCTCCTTGCCGAAGGCATGGTCGTACACGGGTTCGACGGTATGACCGATTATTATGACGTCAACCTGAAGCGCCGGCGCCACCAGATATTGTTGCAGAATCAGAATTATTCGGCAACCGAGGCGATGCTGGAAGATGGCGACGCGTTTGGCCGGGTCGCGGCGGCATTCGCCCCCGATGTGATCGTCCATCTCGCCGCGCAGGCAGGCGTGCGCTACAGCCTGGAAAGTCCGCGCGCCTATATCGACAGCAACATCGTCGGAACCTTTCAAGTGATGGAAGCGGCCCGCAAACTGGACGTCTCCCACCTGCTGATGGCATCGACATCTTCGGTCTATGGCGGGAACGACGCGATGCCGTTCACCGAAATGGACAAGGCGGACGAGCAGCTGACCATCTATGCCGCAACGAAGAAGGCGAATGAATGCATGGCGCACAGCTATGCCCATCTCTGGAACATCCCGACGACGATGTTCCGTTTCTTCACGGTCTATGGCAGCTGGGGACGGCCCGACCTTGCGCTGTTCAAGTTCGTCGACGCGATCCTCGATGGCAAGCCGATCGACATCTATAATCATGGCGACATGTACCGCGATTTCACGCACGTCACCGACCTCGTCCGGGCGATCCGGCTGTTGATCGACACGCGGCCCGAACGCCCGGCGAGCCGCGAAGATATCGACGCCGGCGACAGCCTCTCGGCGACCGCGCCGTTCAGGGTCGTCAACATCGGCAATTCGGAAAAGGTCCGCCTGCTCGACTTCGTCGACGCGATCGAAAAGGAATTGGGGATAGCCGCCATTCGCAACTATATGCCGATGCAAAAGGGCGACGTTCCGGCGACCTGGGCCGATTCCTCGCTGCTCGAGCGACTGACCGGCTATCGACCGCAGACGGCGCTGCAGGTGGGGATCGCGGAATTCGTCGCGTGGTTCCGCGACCATTATCGGAAATAGCGGTGGACGGTATTCCGCGTGTGGCCCAGACACGGCCATCAGTGTCCGGTTCGGGGCAGCCCGTTGTCCCGATCGTGGGTGGGGAGAGTTTTCAAGTGCCTGACCGACGGGCGCGTGCTAGTTGGCGATCGACCTTCGCGGCGATGGCGCGCGCGCGCGTCTTTGGCCCGTTTCAAGATTATCCCAATTTCCAGATGGCATTTCCGATCAACCAAAACTCCAAATCGATCGACGCCGTGCTCTCCTTTTTGGCCCAGCACGGCGGACGTGAGCTCTTGAAGCTTTCGTTCGGCCCTTCCCCACGAGCGGAATGTAGAGGGAATTGCCGATGACCGCGCCGCGACGTTTGCCGGCCGGGCCGCGCGCACCTCGAAAAGCAAAAAATACGCCAGAGGGCCTATCCTTCTGGGCGTGGATGCTCGGCCTCGTTATTTTCACAGTCTGTTGCTACGAATTTCCCGGCATGCCGCCCATCGTGTACATGCCTTTGCTCTTCGCCTTCTGCCTGTTCTTCCTGATTGTCGACCCCAAGGTGACGACGCGAAACATGACGCTGCATATCGCCGGGATCCTCGGAATATTCAGTTTCTATTTTGTTCCGATGGGTTTCTTCATCCTATACGGGCAAGAGATCGAACTTACGCTCGCACCTCTGTCGCTTATCGTCGCGGCCCTGGTCTTGCGCTGGGCCGGAAGGGATGACCGTGAGCAGCGGCGAACCAGCGATCTCGGGAAGCTGTCGCCAACCTTGCTGACGATACTCGAAATTCTCTTCTATGCGGTCGCCGTGATTTCGGTGGCAGGCGGTATCGTCAATCGGGAGAATATTACCGACGCGGGCCCGGTAACGATCATCTTTTTCTTATGCTTCTCGCTGAATATTTTCATTTGCGAGCTCGCGTTCCGGCAAGGGGAGCCGTACCGGATATTTCGCCTCATGGCCGGTTTGTTCGCGATGTTGGTGATCTATGTCACATTCATTTGGACAGGCTTTGGCCGAATTTATATCGGGATGCTGACGGTCCCGATCTATGTTTTGTTGATATCATACGGGCTGCTTAAATACCGCCCCGTTCCGCTGATCGGCGTTTCCTTGCTGGTGGTGCTGGGCGGCAACCTGTTTCGCTTCGGATTCCAAGGCGATTATCATTCGGTGCTCAGCGATTCGACGACCAGCGGGCTGTTGCTGGCCGACGAACTCTGGAATTCGAAACAATCGTTCGCCTTGCCGTCCGATATGAGCAGCCAGTTCATGCTCTTTTTCTTCAACTGGATGCCGCGGCAATTATGGCCCGAAAAGCCCGTAGCGGTGGGCGCGAGCTTCGTCGATTTCTACATGGGGCGGTCGGGCTTCGGCGAAGGCCATTCGATCGCACTCGGCGTCGTTGGCGAGCATCTTTATTTCATGGGCGGCTGGTGGTTGCCGAGCCTGGCGCTGGCGATCGTGGCTTTCGTATGTCTTCGGCGATTGTTCGCGAAAATCTCGGGCGGCTTCGTCATGCCGTTGGCGCTGTTCGACGCCAATTTCATAACCTTTCTCTGGGGCGGCCTCGCGGCATTCGGGGCGCGCTATTTCTTTCTATCGATGCCGGCGATCGCTGCGTCTGCGATCCTCACATATTACCTAGGGTCGCGCGAAGCCCACCCGCGCAATCCGGCAAGGACGCGTTGATTGACGATGCGCATCCTGCTTTTCCAGAACGTAATCCCGACCTATCGCGCTGCGATGTTCCGTTCGCTCGCATGCGGCAGCGCGGACGAGGTCACGGTCGTAAGCGGACGCTCGTCGCCTGATAAGCTGAAGCTCGCCGATGATATATTCTTCGATGAACTTAATATCCGCGAGACACCGATACGATATTGGAGGCTCCCGAATGGCCAGCGCGCGTCCTTCCAGCCGGGTGCACTTTCGATCGCGCGGGCAATGCGACCGGATGCCATTGTCGTGCAGGGCGGTCCTTACGAACTGACGAGCTGGCTGCTGATGCTGTGGGGTCGGCTGACCGGCACGCCCGTGATCGCATGGACGATCGGGCTCCAGCGCCGCGAGACCGGTTTGAAGTGGCGGCTGCGCAAATTCTTCTTCGGCCGCGCGAAGGGCTTGCTTCTCTATGGCGATTACCCGGCGCGATTGCTGGCCGAGAGCGGCATTGACGCCCGGCGAATGCACGTCATCTACAACTCGCTGGACCTGGCGGGCCAGCGCGAGGCGGCCGCCCGGATAGATCCCGTCGACATCGCGGCGCTTCGGGACGACATGGGGATCGGTGCGGCGACGCCCGTCTTCATTTTCATCGGGCGCCTTGTCGCACGCAAGCGGCTGCCCGTCGCGATCGAGGCCATCGGCATGCTGCGGACGAGGGGCATCGACGCGCACCTGCTTTTCATCGGCGACGGCGAGGATCGCGCGCGGCTCGAACAGGTTAGCCGCGACTACGGCCTTGCGGACCGGATCCACTTCCGGGGTGCGATCTATGACGAACAGCAGATCGCGAACCATATGGCGATCGCGCAGGCGGCTATCATTCCCGAGGCGGGGTTGCCGATCATTCACCCCATGGCCTATGGTGTCGTGCCGGTTATTTCGGACGATATCGAGCGGCACGGCACCGAATGGGAGGCGGTGATCGAAGGGACAACCGGCTGTTTTTTCAAGGATGACGATGCCGTCGACCTTGCCGATTGCCTTGCCCGCCTTGTCGCCGATCCCGCCGAGACGAAGAGGATCGGCGAGGCTGCACGGAAACTGGCGTTCGAGCGCTATGGGGCGGAGGCTCACGCCGGCCGGATTGTCGAGGGCGTGCGAAAATTCGCTGCGGCCTGAACAGATTCATGTTTTTGCGCCTGACTGGGCGTTTTCGAAGGAAGCATCGTGGCAAACCCATTTCATATCGTCCGGTCTATTGTGGAAGCGCCTCTGAACAGGGGGCGCAGCATCCAGGCGATCACGAAATTCGTGCGCTGGCAGGTCGGCGCGCGCGTCGATCGCCGCCCGCGGGTCATCCCCTGGATCGACGAGTCCAGCCTACTGGTCCGCCACGGCCAGACGACGCTGACCGGCAACCTCTATTCGGGGCTGATGGAATATGAAGATATGGCGTTCGTGCTGCACGCGCTGCGCCCCGAAGACCTATTCGTCGATGTCGGTGCGAATATGGGGGTGTTCACGATCATTGCGAGCAAGGTGATCGGCGCTGACGTCGTCTGTTTCGAACCCGTGCCGTCGACTTTCGAAGGCCTGCAGGCCCAAATCGCGCTGAACGGCACGCAAGATCGGGTTATCGCCAACAACAAGGGGGTCGGCCGCGAGCCGGGCACGCTCCGTTTTACCGGCGGCAAGGGCGCGATGAACCAGGTCGTTGCGGGGGCGGTCGAGGCCGATGCCGAAGGGCAGGAGGTCGCGGTGACGACGCTGGACAGCGAACTCTCCAACGATCGCAGCATGATGTTGAAAATCGATGTCGAAGGTTTCGAGCTGTATGTCCTGCAGGGCGCGGCATCGGTTCTGTCGTCGGGCAACGTCCAGGCGATTCTGATCGAGCTGAACGGCAACGGGCGCGCTTATGATATCGCGGACGAGGCGGTGCATGCGGAGCTGGTGAAGCATGGCTACACGCCCGTCGCCTACAACCCGCGCGATCGCACGCTGACCGTACTCCCCACCTTCAACACGCATGGCAATACGCTTTATGTCCGTGATCCAGACGTAGTCGCGTCACGGTGCGCGTCCGCGCCGCGGCGGACGATCCACACCGCATACGGCCAACAAGTCTGAGTGGGGAGGGGCAGGGCTCGCTCCGCATGGCTCCCGTCGCCGCCCTCCGAACGCTGTTCGACCGTTTCGTCGCGCTGGGAATCCGCCGCAATGCGATGTTAGCGGCGGCGCAGGCGATTGTGGGCGCCGGCGCCCTGTTCGTCTGTTACCGGCTGGTCATCGTTTTTCACGGCCTTGAAAAAATAGGGCTGTGGTCGGTCCTGCTCGCCGTGATCAATATCGTCAGGCTGTTCGACCCGTCGGGCAATCACGTCTTGTCGCGCAATGTCGCGCGATCGCACAAGGACGGCGATGGGCAGGGGATCACCGAATATATCGATTCGCTGACGATCTTCCTGCTGTTCGCCTATATCCTGTTGCCGCTGCTGGCCTATTTCCCGATCGAATTTTTTATGCCGCGGATTTTCGAAAGCGAGAATCTGCCCGAGGCGCGCGCGCTGCTTCCGTGGATGCTGGGTTCCCTTTTCGTCAACGTGATCGGCTTGGCGCTGGCCGGCGCGATCGACGGCCTGCAACGCGCGGACCTGCGCGGTTATGTGATGATCGCCTCGCAGGCGATATTCATCGTTTTTGCCGCGATCTTGATCCCGCCCCTTGGGCTGCTCGGCTTCATATGGGCGCAGATCGTCCAATATTTCACACTGGCGATCATGGCACGGATGCTGCTGCGGCACGAAGTTCGTGAACTGGGGTGGCTGCCGCGCCGCTTCCGCCTCCACCGTTTGAAGGAAATCCTGTCCTATGGGGTCAAGGTGCAGATGACGGGGTGGGCAGGGTTCCTTGGCGACCCGCTCACGCGGCTGCTGCTCAATCGCTATGGCGGCCTTGCGCCCACCGCGGTCTATGAAATCGCAAGCAAGGTCGTCGTCCAGGTCCGGATGGTAATCGCGGCCGGAGCCATCCCGCTGATCCCGATGTTCGCCGCCGGCGAGTCCGACGGACGCGAAAAGCAGATCGGGCAAATCCGGCAGATCAACGGCTTCCTGATCAAGCTGATTTCGGCGAGCGTCGTGCTGATCTGCCTTTCGTCGCCGCTCGTCGCTTATATCATGCTCGGCAAACCGACCGAGTTGTTTGCCGTCTTTACCGGGCTGCTGATCTTCGGCTGGTCGACGAACATGATCTCGATGGTCCTCTATCTCTACGGCCATGGGCTTGGCTTTCTCAAATGGAACATCATCGGGAATATGTCGGTCGCCGTCGGGACGATCGCCTTCGCCTTTTTCTTCACCCCGCTGTTTGGCGCCGGCGCCATCGTCGGCGGTTTCGCATTGGGGCTGATCCTGTCGAGCGCGATCATCATCGTTGGCAATGCCCATGTCATCGGCTCGCCGGTGGCGCGGCTGTTCCCGCTCGGCATGATCTTGCGCTGGTGGGTGCCGGCGATGGCGATCGGGGGCGCCGCCACCTATGCGATGATCCGCCTCGTCTGACCCAAATCCGGCTGCCTCATTATGCCGTCGCCTGATGGAATTAGGGGATATCGTCCTTGACAAATTCGGATGAAATGACACAGGACACCGACAAGATTTCTTTCCGTCCTGCTCGGCGAAGGCGCCGGTTTCCCCTGAAAATCCAAGAGAGTTAGAATTCGTGAAATCGATCCTGACTGTCTACGGAACGCGGCCCGAAGCGATCAAGATGGCGCCGGTGATCCGTGCAATCGATGCGCATCCCGACCTCGACGGCGCGGTTTGCGTTACCGGGCAGCATGCCGAGATGCTCGACCAGGTCAACGACTTGTTCGGGATCGTCCCCGACACGGACTTGAAGGTCATGAAGTCGGGGCAGGGGCTGACCCACATCACCGCCGCAGTGCTGGAAGGGATGCAGAAGGTTCTTGCCGACCGCAAGCCCGACTATGTCCTTGTCCACGGTGATACGACGACGTCGATGGCGGCGGCGCTCGCGGCCTTTTATGCCGGCATGCCGGTGGGCCATGTCGAGGCCGGCCTGCGGACCCGCAACCTGCTGTCACCCTGGCCCGAAGAGGCGAACAGACAGATCACTGGGCGGCTCGCCAGCCTGCATTTCGCGCCGACCGATTTCGCGCGCCAGAACCTTATCGATGAAGCGGTGCCAGCGGAGCGAATCCATGTGACGGGCAACACCGTCATCGATGCCCTGCAAGCCACCAAGGCGCGGCTCGACGCGGACAATGACATTGCGGATCGCCTTGCGTCCTCCTTCGCTTTTCTCGATCCGTCCAAGCGGACCGTGCTCGTGACGGGGCATCGCCGCGAGAGCCATGATGGCGGCATCGCGCGCACGTGCGAGGCGCTTGCCCGGCTTGCGCGGCGCGGCGACGTGCAGGTGGTCTTTCCGGTTCATTTGAACCCCGCCGTCAAGACGACGGTTGAAAAGATTTTGACCGGGGTTGCCGATATCCACCTCCTCGAACCGCAATCCTATCTGCCGTTTGTGTGGCTGCTCGACAAATGTCACCTTGTGGTGACCGATTCGGGCGGAATCCAGGAAGAGGCGCCGAGTTTCGGAAAACCCGTCCTGGTGACGCGTGACACGACCGAGCGGCCCGAAGCCGTCGAAGCGGGTACGGTCAAGCTCGTCGGGACCGACCAGGACCTGCTGGTGTCACAGGTCGAACGACTGCTCGACGACCAGCAGGCCTATGCCGCCATGGCACGGGCCCACAATCCCTATGGCGACGGCAAGGCCGCGGGACGGATCGTCGACGCGCTCGCCGCCGCGGCGCACTGAACGACAGGAAACTAGTGACTATGCCGATCGAGCGTGTGGCCGTGTTGGGGCTGGGTTATGTGGGACTGCCAAGCGCGGCGGTCTTCGCGCGATCGGGGCTAAAGGTCATTGGCGTCGATATCGATGCCGAAGCGGTGCGCATCATCAACGAGGGCCGGGCGCATATCGTCGAGCCGGGTCTCGACGAGTTGTTGAACGACGTCGTCGGCAAGGGCGCCCTGCGCGCGACGACGACGGTCGAGCCCGCCGACATATTCGTCATCGCCGTACCGACGCCGTTCAAGGAAGGAAACCGTCCCGACCTGCGCTTTGTCGAATCCGCCACGCGGATGATCGCGCCGGTGCTGTCGAAGGGCAATGTCGTGATTCTCGAATCGACGTCGCCGGTCGGCGCAACCGAACAGGTCGGCGACTGGCTGCGAGAGATGCGCCCGGACTTGGCGATACCCGAACCCGACGGGCGGGCCGGCGACGTTCATCTTGCATACTGCCCCGAACGCATCCTGCCGGGCAAGGTCATCGAGGAGCTGGTCCGCAACGACCGGGTGATCGGGGGCATTACCCCCCAATGCAGCGAAGCAGCGGTGGGTTTTTATCGCCACGCGGTCGAAGGCGCTTGCCATGTGACCAACGCCCGCACCGCCGAGCTTTGCAAGCTGTCCGAAAATTCGTTCCGCGACGTCAATATCGCGTTCGCGAACGAATTGTCGATCGTCGCCGACAAGGTTGGGGTCGATGTGCGCGAACTGATCGCGCTCGCCAATCGCCACCCGCGCGTGAACATTCTGAATCCCGGCCCTGGTGTTGGCGGCCATTGTATCGCCGTTGATCCCTGGTTTATCGTCGACAGCGCACCGGACGAGGCGCGGCTGATCCGCACCGCGCGCGAAGTCAACGATGCCAAACCGCATTGGGTGGTCGACCAAGTGATCGCCGCAGCAAAGGCCTTCGAACGGCCGATGGTCGCCTGCATGGGGCTGGCGTACAAGCCCAACGTCGACGACCTGCGCGAAAGCCCGTCGGTCGAGGTCGCGAAGCTATTGGCGGTGCACGATGACATTGAAGTCATCGCGTGCGAACCGTTCATCGAGGAGCTGCCGGCGTCGCTGCGCGACCGGGGTGTAATTTTGGCCGATGCGGGCAGCGCGATCGAGCGCGCTGACATCCTCCTTTTCCTGACGAGCCACGACCAATTTCGTTCGCTGAGCCTCGATCGCATTGGCAGCAAGGTCGTTTTCGACACTTGCGGCCTGTTGCCGTCGCTCAAGCGCGCCTGACCATATCCCCATTCGAGAAGGACCGAGCATGAGGACATTCAAACATGTGACGCCGCGCTATGTCGTGGATCGCACGCGCCTCTATTTTCAGCAGAAAGAGCATCCCGAGCATCCCTGGCTGACGAGTGCGGCGATCGGCATCCTCGAAAGCGCGCTTCTCGATACCGACGTAGGCGCCGAATTCGGATCGGGGCGCAGCACCGCATGGTTCGTCCAGCGGATCGGCAAGCTCTATTCGGTCGAACATAATCCCGAATGGCATGCGATCGTCGAACGCCAATCAACGGCAGCCATCGACAGCGGCAAGCTCGATTACAAGCTGTGTGAGACCGAGGCGGATTATGTTGGCCAGATCGCCCGGTTCGACGACGAAAGCCTCGATTTCTGCCTGGTCGATGGCGTCTGGCGCGATCGCTGCGCGCTCGAGGTATTGCCCAAGATGAAGAAGGGCAGCCTGCTCGTGATCGATAATGCGAACAGCTATCTTCCCGACGACGCCACACGCGCTCCCAACTCGCGCCGCTGGGCGGACGGCGCCACGAGCGAGACCTGGACTAGATTTATCGAAGCGACGCGCGACTGGCGCGAAATCCGGACCTCCAACGGCGTTTTCGACACCCGGATATGGATTCGGGCCCGTTAGACGGACGGCAGGTTTCCGCACATGCTGTCGATGACTTCGGCAGCAAGAGTTTTATCGAGCCAGCGCTGCGGTGGCGGCGCGACCACCGATTGAAGAAGTTTGGTCCCGGCAACGAGTGCATCCTGGTCGACATGGCGCCGCGGTCGCGCGCCGAACCGGAGGAGGCTTGGGTCCGCGTTCAAGACGTCTGCGACCGTTTCGCAGACGTGGCGGACGCTGACGCCCCGACCCGTCCCGACATTGACAATGGGGGGTGGGCCAGGGGCATCGGCCAACGCGAACAAGACGGTGCAGACGTCGTCGACATGGATGAAATCGCGCACTTGCTCGCCGTCGCTCAGTGGCATGGGCTCACCGCTCCGCAATCTGGCAAACAGCGTGGGAAGAAGACGGCTGGGGCCTTCGCCGGGGCCATATACGCCAAAGAGTCGGCCGACACGGATATCGACCTGCAGGATGGTGCGCAGCGCCAGCGCGAGGTTCGTCCCGCTGGATTTCGCACAACCATAGCCCGTGTCGGGAACGCATTGGTCGGTTTCGCGCAGCAGGCCGGCCCGTCCATATTCCGCCATGCTTCCTGCATATATGAGGCGGCAATGGCTGGGCATCGCATAAGCGAGATTGGCGAGCATCGCCTGCTCGTCGGCCACGCGCGTCCAGGTTTCGGCAACCGGCTTCGGCGGTTCGGAGGCGAGGTGGAAAATATGGTCGGGGCGGATCCGCGCAAGCCTTGTCCGCACGACATCGGGATCGCGCAGATCGCCATCGGCGCGTGTCCACCCGGTCGCATCGGTGCCGGAACGTCGCATTCGTTCGAGCATACGCCGACCGATGAAGCCGGACGATCCGGTGACCAAAACGCGCGGACTGTCGTTTTCCATCATGCTCCAAATATGCGCTATTCGCCCAGAGCGGCCGAGTAACTGGTCTCCAACTGCTGCGCAACGCGATCCCAGGTATAGCGCCGCTCGAACAATGCTCTCGCGTTTCTGCCCATCACGGTCAACTGTTCCGCCGGCAGCGAGAGCAGCCTTCTGAGGCCGGCTTCGATGCTTTCGGGGTTCGGATCGACGACCACCCCGGCGCCTTCGGCTTCGATCTGCGGCATATGGCAATAGCGCGTGATGAGCGATGGTTTTCCGTGGGCAAGGGCTTCGGTCAAGGCGACCGAAAAACCCTCGGCGTGCGAAGGCAGCACGAAGATATCGCACGCCGCATAGAGGAAATGGCTTCCAGGACCGGTCAGCTGCGTGGTCAGAACGATATTGGCGGGCATGGGGCATGCTGCGACCAGGCGGGCGACCTCGGCTTCATATCGTTCGTCTTCGGGCAGCCCGGCGATCAAAAGCCCCGTTCCGGGATAGTCGGAAACCAGCGCGTTGAAAGCCTGGACCAGCATATCCAGCCCCTTCTTGGGGTGAATGCGGCTAAAAAACAGCAGCTTGCGGGACCATTGTTCGAACGGCGGCGCCGCCGCGGCGAGGCGTTGGCGCGCCTTGGGAGACATCTCGTGATCGAGGCCCACGGCGGCGTCGACGCCATTGGGGATGAAAATCTTTCGCATCGCCGCCGACGGCTGCCAGCTTTCGTTCGCCTCGGTTTCGCTTCCGAAAATAATGCCGCTCGCGCCATCGAAGATCGACGCGAAATCGAACAGTTTAATGGCCAGCCGCTTCTTGGCCCATTTTCGCCACGAGGATCTCATCACCCGGTGATCGAGCAGTCCGTGCGTCGAGATGAAATAGGGCTTGCCCGCCGCGCGCGCCATGCGCGCGGCCTGGATCAGGGCGGGGGTCCAGAAGCCGTGGATATGGACGACGTCTGCGCCTTCAATCGCGTCCTGCATGACGGCGTCGCGTTTCGCGAGGCCGATCAACTGGCCGAGCCCCACTGGCGCGCAGAACAGAAGATTGACACCCAACGCGACCATCCCTTGCCATGTCGTCCGGACGTCGCGCTCGTCCCCGGGCCGCAGCGAAGTCAGCACCGCAACGTCGATACCCTGCGCGCGCAAAGCGGTCGCCGACCCCGACACGACGGCGGGCGGCCCGCCGTCGCGAGGATGCATGCCGTCGATGACCAGCAAAACCTGCATATCAGACGACCTGGCTATCCCCGATCCGCCGATCGGTCATTTTCTTCTCGAACGCGCCGATCTGGTCCAGCGTCACCTGCTGAAGGCCCGCAGGGTCGCGCAGCCATTGACGATACCAATCGACGGTCTTTTCCGCGAGCTCTTCCAGATGCCAACAAGGCTTCCAGTGCAGAAGGCCGGCCGCCTTGTCGCAGTTGAGCGAAAGCAGGGCGGCCTCTTTGGGGTGGACGCCCTCCGACATCGACCAGCTCGCATCGCCGCCCCATTTTTCGGCGATTTGGCGGACGATCTGGCTTACGGGCTGGATATCGTCGGCGCCGGGACCGAAATTCCAGCCCGAGCAATAATCGCGCGCGTCGTCCGACAGCAGGCGTTCGGCGAGCAGCAAATAGCCGCCGAGCGGTTCGAGCACGTGCTGCCAGGGACGCGTAGCCCCCGGATTGCGCAGTTCGACCTGGCGCCCTTCGGAAAAGGCGCGAATACAATCGGGAACGATCCGGTCCTTGGCCCAATCGCCGCCGCCGATCACATTGCCGGCCCGTCCCGACGCGAGCATGACTCCGCTGTCGGGGCCGAAAAAGCTGTTGCGCCAGGATGCGACAACCAGTTCGGTGGCGCCCTTGCTCATGCTGTAGGGATCGTGCCCGCCCATCGGGTCGTCTTCGCGATAGCCCCAGATCCATTCGCGGTTTTCATAGCATTTGTCCGACGTGACGACGACGACGGCGCAAGGCGCGTCGAGGCGGCGGACGGCTTCAAGGACGTTCGCGGTGCCGACGATGTTCGTCGTGACGGTTTCGATCGGATCGGCGTAGGATTGCCGCACGATCGGCTGGGCGGCGAGGTGGAACACGACGTCGGGTCGAACCTGAGCCACAAAGCTGTCGAGGCTCGCCGTGTCACGGATATCGCCGATGCGATGGTCCATTCCGTCGGCGATGTTGCACAGATCGAACATCGCGGGCTCGGTCGGCGGCGCCAGCGAATAGCCGGCGACATTCGCGCCAAGCTTTTCGAGCCAGAGGCTGAGCCAGCTTCCCTTGAAACCCGTGTGACCCGTTACCAATATGCGCTTGCCGCGAAACGCTGTCAGGAATGCAGGGGTCACTGCCAGGGGGCCTTCGGCGCGGCAGCCAGTTTCTCGAGCAATTCCCAGTCGCGCGCGGTGTCCATGCACTGCCAGAATCCATGGTGCGGAAACATCATCAATTCGCCGTCAACGGCCGCGCGTTCGAGCGGGGCCCGTTCGAGCATGATGTTGTCGGCATCGGGAACGTCGCAGTATCGATCCACAAACTGGCGATCCAGCACCATGAAGCCGCCATTGATAAACCGGTCGGTCGCTTCGGGTTTTTCGCGCAACTCGGTGACGCGCGTTCCGTCGAGGTTGAGTTCGCCGAAGCGTCCCGGAGGCGCGATGCCGGTGATCGTCGCCAGGCGCCCATGCTCCTTGTGGAAGGCAAGCAGTTTCGAAAGATCGATGTCGGAAAGGCCATCGCCATAGGTCAGGAAGAAGGGACCTTCGGGATCGAGATAGCGTGAGACGCGAGCGATGCGCCCCGCGGTTTGAGTTTCATCGCCGGTATCCGCGATCACGACCGACCAGTCATCTTCGGACTGACCGAGAAACTCCACGTTCCCCGTCCGGGTGTTCACGCGCATATCGCCGTCGAAAAGGCGCGAATGGAGGAAATATTGCTTGATCATCTCTGACAGATGGCCGGCGCACAGGACGAAATCGGTATGACCCTGGCGCGCGTAGCTTTTCATGATATGCCACAGAATGGGGCGACCGCCGATTTCGACTAGCGGTTTGGGCAGCCGACGACCCGTCAATTCTCCCAAGCGGGTCCCTTTCCCGCCGCAGAGCAACACAACTTTCACGTCTGACTTCCTTCCTAACGATAATATTGTCGCGTCGTGGACGGACAACGGCAAATTTCACGGTATCAAGACGCCTCCATGACCGACGCTATATTCATTTGTGTCGGTCGTTGCCAAGCTGGCGAAGGTGGCCACTCCATTCTGCCGGGTTCGTCCTTCTTTCGTTTCAACGGGACTTGTCCCCGTCTGGGAAGACGAAGAGCGCGCGGGTTCTCCGTATCGCCTGATTGCGCGCCAGATGCTCGTGGTAATAGGCTGCGCCTTGTCGGCCGCGCGCTTCGCGGCGTTCGGGCGTCTCGCGTGCCAGCGCGACCATCGCGCGCGCCATCGCGTCCGGCGATTCGGGAGCGACCACTTCGGCGGCGCCGCTGTCCCGCAAGATCCCGGCGGCCTCGCCGCGGATGCCAGCGAGCACCGGCCGCGCCATCGCAAGATAGAAGGGAATCTTCGACGGGATGGTAAATTCGAAAAAGGGCATGTCGCGAAGATGGAGGAGAAGGCAGTCGGCGTTCGCCACGATTTCGAGCAGGTCTTCCTGCGGCACGGAATCGCGGAACCGGATAAATGCCCGGTCGGCATCGGTCAGGCTTTCGGCCAGCCGTGCCTTCTCGGCGCCGTTGCCGATCATCGTCAGCCTGACGCGGGAATCGGCCGCATGCGCAATCCGCGTCGCCGCGATGGCGGTGCCGAGATCCTGATAGATGCCGAGATTGCCCGTATAGAGAAATTCATACGCATCGCCCGGCACCGACCGCGGCGGAAGCGGGGCGGGTTCGCTGTTCGACCAATTGTAAATCACCGACATGGCGGAGGCATTCGCGCCGCGCTCGATAAGCTTGTCCGCCATGCCGTGCGACTGCGCGACGATATGCGTTGCGCGGCGATAGACGAACCGGCACATCGCCGCCAAGCCTCGTTCCAGCGCGCCTGCACCCGATATCCCGCTGGCCACAACCGATTCAGGCCAGAGATCCTGCACTTCGAGGATGAAGGGCTTGCGATGCACCGCGGAAAAAAGCGCCGCGGCGAAACCGACCGTCATAGGGGGATGATAGACGTACACCAGGTCGTATTTACGCGCCGCGAACAGCCCCCAGACCAACAGGCTGGCGAAGAAGGAGAGATAGTTGGCGATACGCCACAGCGGATTGCGCCCGTGCCCCGGCACCAGCGGCAGGCGGATGATCTCGACGCCGTCGCGGACCTCGCGCGTGATCGGCCTGATCCGGTAGCCGTCGTAGATTTTTCCGGCCGGGTAGTTGGGAAAACCCGTCACTACCGTCACGCGATCGCCCTCGACCGCCTGTAATTCCTTCGCGAACAGGAGGCCTTTCATCACGGGCTCCGGATCGAAAATCTGGGTAGCGAATAATATGTTCATCGGGCTGGGTGCGATGCCGTCACATATAATCGTGCATGCGGATGCCGTCCCAGCCGTTCGACAGCCGCGCGGTTCCGAGGATGAGTTTGACCACCCGTTCCGACGTATTGGCGATGGCGTAATCGGCGGGAACGATGCCGGGCAGGCCGGCGGCCTTGCGCTCGCCATGCATCGCAACCACGGCGTCGATCCCCGCGAGAATCGCGTCGCGGTTCACGCCGGTAACGACGATGTTGCCCGTATCGAGCGCTTCGGGACGTTCGACCGCATCGCGCGGCGTTATCGCTGGAAAATCGAGGATCGCACTTTCTTCAGCGATGGTGCCGCTGTCCGAAATGGCACAGCGCGCGTGCATCTGAAGATGATTGTAATCGTGGAAACCGAACGGCTTCAGGTAACGGACCCGCGGGTCGAGTTCGAGGCCCTCGATTGCGTCGAGCCGCCGCCGCGTGCGCGGGTGGGTCGACATGATCACCGGCATGTCGTCGCGCGCTGCGAGTTCGTTCAGCGTTGCAACGAGTTCGAGCAAACGCTCCTTGCTGTCGACATTTTCCTCGCGGTGCATCGAGACGATGTAATAGCCGCCGGATGTCAGTTCGAGACGCGGGAGAATGTCCGACGCCTCGATCCGCGCGCGATAATGGTCGAGCACTTCGCGCATCGGCGATCCGGTGAGGTAGATGCGGCGATGCGCCATGCCCTCGCCAAGCAGATGGCGCCGCGCATGTTCGGTGTACACGAGGTTGAAGTCGCTGATGTGGTCGACCATCTTGCGATTGGTTTCTTCGGGAACGTTGCGGTCGAAACTGCGATTGCCCGCTTCCATGTGGTAGACGGGTATTTTCATCCGTCTGGCCATCAGGGCGGCGATGGCGCTGTTGGTATCGCCCAGCACGAGCAGCGCGTCGGGGCGGTGCGCGCGAAATTCCCTTTCCGCCTCAACCAATATGCCGCCTAGCACGGCGCCGAGCGACGCCGTATCGACGCCGAAAAACGCGTCGGGTTTGCGTAGGTCGAGGTCGGAGAAAAAGACCTCGTTGAGTTCATAGTCCCAATTCTGCCCGGTGTGCACGATACGATGGTTCGTATAGGCGTCGAGCCGGTCGAGCACGCGCGACAGGCGAATGATCTCGGGCCGGGTGCCCACGACCGTGGTAACGTTCAGTTTCTGCATTATTGGGCCCCAAGAACCGGATCCTGATACGTATCAGGATTGGCGCGGTCGAATATGCGGTGCGACCAGAAAAAGGTGATCAGGTCACTGTCGCCGAGATTCTGGATGTGATGGGTGTGAAACGGAATCTGGTCGATCGCGACGGGTTCGTCGCCCGAAACGAAAAACTCGTGCACGTCGTCCGACAGCACTTTGCGGACGCGGATAACCGCCTTGCCGGATACGACGACGAAGCGTTCGACGAGGTTCGAATGGAAATGATCGCCGCGGACGATCCCGGGCCTTGTCGTCGACAGGAACGCGTGGCCCGAACCGCGCGCCTTGGCCGATTCGAACAGGATGCCGCGATTGTCGGCGTTGACGGTCAGCGCCCTCGGATAACGGTGCGGATAGGCCGCGGTCCGATAGCTGTTGAACAGCGCGAGATCGAACGGGTCGGCAAGGTCGGGGAAAATTCCCGCCATATAATCGTCGTGGAACGCCGAAAGCCGGTCCCAAAGGTCTGCGACCGATATCGCGCGCCCTTCGGGGCGAAGCGTGCCGGCCCGGCGCGCGAGCGCGGCGTCCATGGCGATACGCGCCGCGTCCCCGCTGTGAAGCAGTTCGACGCGGCCGTCGGCGTTGATCGAAGGTTTTTCGCCCTTCCATATCTGGTCGATGAAGGTGGCGGTGACATTGTTGTAATAGGGCCGCGCGAGTTCGCCGAAGATATGCGGAAGCACGAGGTCGCAAAAGGCGCCGCCGGTAAAGGCCGCAATGATATCCGCCGCCGCTTTCTTGGACCGGCCGTAAACGGTGTCGAGAGCGGCGTGGGTGCTGTTCGCGTAAACGATGAAGGGCGATACCCCGGCCCGGGCGCAGAAATCGACGAGGCGGCGCGCGATCGCGGGATTGCCTTCGGCCACTTCGCCGTCGCTGCCCCGGTTCACGCCCGCCCAGTGCAAGATGATGTCGGCACCGGCGAGCGCATCGGCGAGGAGCGCGTCGTCGTTGAACGCGGCCCGGTCGAGCGGAACGAGCGTCCACGGTTCGGCATCGCCGCGGTAACGTGCGCCGCAATTGTCCGCGTGGAGCCGCGCGGCCGAATGCCAGCCTAATAGCCCCCGCGCTCCGGTAATGACGATCTTCATGGGGTTGCGGTCCGCCAGCTATCCACTGCCTGCTGTACTTCGGGGAGCGACAAGAGCAACTGCTTCACGCCTTCGACGTCAAGCCTTTCCGCATTATGGCTATGAAAATCCTCGAATTTGGCGAGGTCTTCGGTGCCTTCGGAAAAATAGGCATTATAGTTGAGGTCGCGGCCGTCGAGCTGGAGGCGCCAGTAATCGCCCAGGTCTTCCGCGGTGCCCAGCTCCTGCGAGCTGGCCAGCGTTTCGAACAATTTTTCGGAGTGCCGCCAGCCGATCACATTCACCGGGTGATCAGGAACGTCGAATAACTGCTTCAGCGCGACGACAAGGTCGGCGATCGTGCTGGCCGGCGCCTTTTTGATGAACAGGTCGCCCTGCCGCGCCTTTGCGAAGGCGAAGCGGACGAGCGCAACGCTGTCGCGCAGCGGCATCAGGAATCGGGTCATTTCGGGCTCGGTCACCGTGATCGGCCGCCCGGTCGTGATCTGCCGAATGAACAGGGGGATGACCGATCCGCGCGAATGCATGACATTGCCATAGCGCACGCAGCTGATCGTCGTTCCGGCGGCGGGGCCCAGTTCGCGCGCCGCAGATTGCGCGAGCTTTTCCATCATCGCCTTGCTCATGCCCATCGAATTGATCGGCATCACGGCCTTGTCGGTCGACAGGCAGACGAGGCTTTTGACCTTTGCGTCGATCGCGGCGCGAATGACGTTTTCGCTGCCGAGGATGTTCGTGCGCACGGCTTCGAGCGGGAAGAATTCGCAGGACGGCACCTGCTTGAGCGCGGCGGCATGAAAGATCGCGTCAACGCCAGCAGTGGCGCGGTCGACGCTCGAACGGTCGCGGATATCGCCGATAAAGAAGCGGACGCGCGAATCCGCGAGTTCGTTGCGCAGATGGTCCTGCTTTTCCTCATCGCGGCTCAGCACCCGCACTTCGGGAATTCCGTCGGCCAGAAGCTCGCGCAGCATCGTCTTGCCGAAACTTCCCGTTCCCCCGGTGATGAGGACGGAATTGATCGCGTCTGCCATAGATTGTCCCTGAAACTGAATGGATATATCGTGAATCTGCGAACCGGATCAGTTGGTTATCGTCTGGTCCTTCCGCTGGGGAATATTAAGTTGGCACGGCGACGATACAGCGCGAAGGAGGTTTGTGAAGGCACCGAAAACGCATCCCGTCGCGCGCTTCCCATTTCTCGGCGCGTTTTGCCTATGGCTTGCAATCGCCCCGAGATCAAGAATGGGTGCGATGCCGCGAGGGCATTCGATCGTCGGCGGACCGGCAGACTTGCTTGTCTCATGACGAGGCATTACGAAACATTTGCTCCAGCATTATGATCTTGTCCCTCTCATCTCATCTCTGCCGCGTCGAGGATGGTGGACCGCGCGCATTGTCGCCAGTCCGCAGGACCGTCTGGACTATTTCGGTGTCACTGCCATGAAGCGCGCGATCGACGTGGTCGCGGCCAGTCTGTTGCTGCTGATCCTGTTTCCAGTTTTGCTGGTTACGGCGCTACTCATCGCCGCTCGCATGGGCCGTCCGGTCCTGTTTCGCCAAGTCAGGCCGGGGCAGCATGAGGTGCCTTTCGAGATGCTGAAGTTCAGGACGATGCGCGATGCCGTCGATGCGGTAGGGAACCCTCTGGCCGACGCTGACAGGCTGACGCGCCTTGGGCGGTTTCTTCGCGCATCCAGCATCGACGAACTTCCAGAGCTTTGGAACGTGCTGAAGGGCGACATGAGCCTGGTCGGGCCCCGGCCGCTACTCATGGAGTATCTGCCTCGCTACACGGCGGAGCAGACGCGCCGCCACGCGGTTCGTCCCGGAATTACGGGATGGGCGCAGGTCAACGGCCGGAACGCGCTGAGTTGGGAACAGAAGTTCGCGCTGGACACATGGTATGTCGACAATCGCAGCCTGCGGCTCGACATACGGATTCTGTGGATGACGGTCGCAAAAGTAGTGCGGCGCGAGGGTATCGCTGCGGAGGGCGAGGCGACGATGCCCAAATTCGACGGGGTGGGCAAAGGGTGACACGATTGGTCGGCGTTTACGGCGCCAGCGGCTGTGGGCGCGGCATCATGCCGCTGTTGCGCGCTGAACTCGGCGGCAGCGAAGGCCAACTCGTCTTCATCGACGATGCGCCGCAGGCGGACCGCGTCAACGGTCACGAGGTCTGGAGCTTCGACCGCTTTCTCGGGGCGCCCGCAACATCGCGTCACGCCGCACTTGCTGTCGCAAATTCACGGGTGCGCGAGACGCTGGACCGGCGATGTACCGAGGCCGGGATCGCGTTGATCGGCGCGCGCGCCGCCAATATCGTCATCATGGACGAGGTGGAGATCGGCGCGGGCGCGCTGCTGTCACCATTCGTCACGCTGACGTCGAATATCCGCATCGGCCGCTGTTTCCACGCCAATCTTTACTCCTATGTCGAGCATGATTGCGTGATCGGTGACTATGTGACCTTTGCGCCCGGCGTGCATTGCAATGGTAATGCGACAATCGGCGATCATGCCTATGTCGGGTCCGGCGCGATTATCCGGCAGGGCATGAGAATCGGGGCGGGGGCGACGATCGGAATGGGGGCGGTAATTACGAAAGACGTGCCTGAAGGCGTGACTGTCGTCGGCAATCCTGCCCGGCCCATGGAAATGAGATGAGATGCTGAACACGAATTTTGCGCCTTGGCCCCGTTTCAGTGAAGAAGAGGTCGAGGCGGTCGCGGCGGTGCTGCGGTCCAATCGCGTCAATTACTGGACCGGCGACGAAGGCCGGGCGTTCGAGCGCGAATTCGCCCAATGGTCGGGCAGCGACCATGCCATCGCCGTCGCCAACGGCACCGTGGCGCTCGATCTCGCGCTGCACGGCCTGCGCGTCGGCGCCATCAACGGGGGCAGCACGACCGACGAGGTGATCGTCACGCCGCGCACCTTCCTTGCGTCGGTCAGTTGCGTCGTGAATGCCGGCGCGGTGCCGATTTTCGCCGACGTCGATCGCGACAGCGGCAATATTTCGGCCGAAACCATCGCCGCCGTCCGGACCCCGCGAACCCGCGCCGTCATTATCGTCCACCTTGCGGGCTGGCCCGCCGACATGGACCCGATCATGGCGCTGGCCGGCGAGCATGGGTTCGCCGTCGTCGAGGATTGTGCGCAGGCGCATGGCGCGCGCTACAAGGGGCGCAGCGTCGGATCGATCGGCCATATCGGCGCCTGGTCCTTTTGCCAGGATAAGATCATGACCACCGGCGGGGAAGGGGGGATGATCACGACCGACGATCGAGAATTATGGTCCCGGATGTGGTCGTTCAAGGATCATGGGAAGAGCTGGGAAGCCGTCTATGAGCGCGCGCATCCGCCGGGCTTTCGCTGGTTGCACGAAAGCTTTGGCACCAATTGGCGGATGATCGAGATGCAGGCCGCGATCGGCCGCATCCAGTTGCGGCTGATGCCGCAATGGACCGCCGCACGAACGCGCCACGCCGAAGCCATCTATCAGGCACTGGAACCCTTTTCGGGCGACGACGGGATATTGCGCCTACCCGCGCCGACGGATGCGGGTAGCGTGCACGCGCAATATAAATTCTATGCCTATTTGCGACCCGAGCGGCTGGCACCGGGATGGGACCGTGACCGCATCGCAGCCGAAATAAACGCCCGCGGCGTGCCCTGTTTCCAGGGCAGCTGTTCGGAAGTCTATCTGGAAAAGGCGTTCGACGGGACGGGGCTGCGGCCCGCCCAGCGCCTGGGGGTCGCGGCGGAGCTTGGGCAGACCAGCCTGATGTGGCTGGTACACCCGACACTGACCGAAGATCAGGTTACGCTCACCGCCGATGTCAGCCGCGACGTGATGCGCGCCGCGAGCGCCTAGGAGCGCCGTCGCGGCGCGCTCCGGTGAGCGCAGGGCCGCCCCCCGGCCGTTCAGGCGCCGCCGCTCGACAGCCGCTCTGCCCAGGCTGCGTCGGGAACATATTCGGGCACGAGCCGGCTGACGATCTGCATGGCGGCGACGGGATCGCCGCTGCCGCGGATCGTCGCGTCGAGTTGTTGCAGTTCCTTTTCCAGATCCGGCCAGGCCCAGCATTTTTCGCGCGCGCGAAGAATGCGGGGGTGGTTGGTTGGCCCCGGATTGTCGCCGATCAGCAATTCTTCGTAGAGCTTCTCGCCCGGCCGCAGCCCCGTCTCGACAATCTCTATATCGCCGTCGGGGCGGTCGGCGTCGCGGACGGAGAGGCCCGACAATTGGATCATGCTGCGCGCAAGGTCGATGATCCGCACCGGCTGGCCCATGTCGAGTACGAACACTTCGCCGCCCTTTGCCATGGCGGTCGCTTGAATGACGAGTTGCGATGCCTCCGGGATCGTCATGAAGTAACGAGTGATGTCGGGATGGGTGATGGTCACGGGCCCGCCCGCGGCGATCTGTGCCTTGAAGCGCGGCACGACCGACCCGCTGGACCCCAGCACATTGCCGAAGCGAACCATGCTGAAGATCGTCGAAGCCCCCGGCTGCTCGGCCCGCGCCTGCAAGATCAGTTCGCAGACGCGTTTTGAAGCGCCCATGATGTTCGTCGGGCGCACGGCCTTATCGGTACTGATTAGCGTGAAATTGCTGACCCCGTTCGCCTCGGCGGCCTCGACGCTGTGCAGCGTGCCCATGATATTGTTGCGCGTGCCCGAGATCGGGTTCGCTTCAACTAGCGGAACATGCTTGTACGCCGCAGCGTGAAACACCGTGTCGGGACGGTGGCTGCGATAAATGCGCATCGACGTCGACCGTTCGGCGACATTGCCCAGTTCGAGTGTGATCGGGACATTGAGATCGAGCGCCTCGATCATCTGCGTCAATTCCTGTTCGATCGCGTAAAGCGCGAATTCCGATTGGTCGAGCAGGATCAGCCGTGCAGGATGGCACTGGAGAATCTGGCGGCACAATTCGCTGCCGATCGAACCGCCGGCGCCGGAGACCAGGACGATCTTGCCGACGATGGTCTTGCCCATCAGCACCTCGTTGGGCGCGACCGCTTCGCGACCCAGCAATTCGTCGATCTGGATTTCACGCAGGTCGTTAACCGTCACTGACCCTTCGATGATATGCGACAGGCTGGGAAGCGAGCGCACATAGACCTGCTCCGCCTGCAGCATCTCGATAATCTCGCGCCGCCGCATGCGCGACGCGCTGGGTATGGCGAGGAGCACTTCGTCGATGTCGGTGTCTTCGAGCAATTGACCAAGACGGTTCGACCCAAAGACCGGAAAGCCGTCGAGCCGCTGGCCGTCGAGGCGCAGGTCGTCGTCGATGAACCCGACTAGGTAGATTTGCGGCTCGTGCCGCAGCGACAGCGCCAATTGTTGCCCGGCCCGGCCCGCGCCATAGACCAGCACGCGCCGCGCGGTCACCTTCATCTCGCTCAACATGTCGAGGAGCGCGAAGCGAATGACGATCCGGCTCGACGCGAGAAGCATCACGAAGATGATCGGCTGCAATATCGTGAGCGTACGAGGCACTGCGGGCATGCGGACCGCTACAAAGACGATCAACAAGGGAATGGTCAGCAACGCACAGGCTATCGCAAGGTCCGCGATCGTGCGTGCGCCCGAAAAGCGGATCAGCGATCGATAGACCCCCGTCAGAAAGGCGATGGGATACCAGCACAACAAGGCCACGCCGGCGAAAATCAAGACCGGGCGCGAAAAAAGATCCCAAACGCCCAAACGCAGCGAATAAGCGATCCAGACCGCGATGACGCAGAGCACGCCGTCCATGGCGGCGGCAAGGATACGCCGTTGGTCGCGCGTCCAGCTCAATGCCATGCGTAGAAGATAGTCCGGCGCGGCGCGCCAGCCCTGCCTGCCCCTAATTTGCATATTTTGACCGATCGTTTCCTGCAGACCCTGACACACGAAAAATTGGATTTGCGGTAATCGCCCAACAAAGTGATCGATGAATAGTTCCGCTCATGTCGCCTACCGGGAAGATTTAGCTTTACCGCCGGATATCTGCAATAAAATCATGTGGCTGCCGAAACTCGATGCAAGGAGCAGGTCATGCGTTCGGTCGCGCATCATTATCCTGTCATCCCACATCGCCGCCGGTCGCGTTGGATAGCGTTTTTCGCCGCTCGCCTTGTGACGGCAATCACCGCCGATGCCACTATGCTGGCTGTCCGGCCTTGCATTCACGGCCATGACGCTCGAATAGGGCAGTGGGGAGCCATGATGGATTTTGCATTCGACAATAGTTTCCACGACGCGATGGACGGGTTCTACGCCCCCGCCGAAGCGGTAAGGCCGTCGGCACCGCGGCTGCTGATTTTCAATCTCGCGCTCGCCGAACGCCTCGGGATCGATGCGGTCGGCACGACCGACGAACAGCTGGCGGACATATTCTCGGGCCGACAGCTTCCGGAAGGGGCCGCGCCGCTGGCCTTTGCCTATGCCGGGCATCAGTTCGGCCATTTCTCGTCGCAGCTCGGCGATGGGCGCGCCCTTTTGATCGGCGAAATCGTCGCGCCCGACGGTGTACGCTTCGATGTTCAGCTGAAGGGATCGGGCCCAACGGCTTTTTCCCGCAACGGCGACGGCAAGGCAGCGATCGGACCCGTGCTCCGCGAATTCCTCGTGTCGGAAGCCATGGCGGCGATGGGCGTCCCGACGACGCGTTCGCTCGCCGCAGTCGCGACCGGCGACCGCGTCCAGCGCGAACGCGCGCACCCGGGCGCCGTGCTGACGCGGATCGCAAGCAGCCATATCCGCGTCGGAACCTTCCAGTTCTTCGCCGCCCATTTCGGTGCCGATCATGTGGCTCAGCTTTCCAATTACAGCATAGGCCGCCATTTTCCTGACCTGGCCGATGCCGCCAATCCGCATCTGGCCTTGCTCGATCGCGTGATAGACCTGCAATGCGAGCTGGTGGCCCATTGGCTGGGCGCCGGGTTTATCCACGGCGTGATGAACACCGACAATGTCGCGATCAGCGGCGAGACGATTGATTATGGTCCCTGCGCCTTCATGGATCGGTTCGCCGTCAAAACTGTCTTCAGTTCGATCGATGCGAACGGCCGTTATGCCTATGGCCGCCAGCCGCAGATCATGCACTGGAACATGGCGCGCTTTGCCGAAGCCTTGCTGCCTGTGATCCATGCTGTCGATCCAGCCGACGTCGACCGCGCCAAGGCGCTCGTCGATGGGATCCCCGAACGTTTTCGGGACATCTGGTTTTCCCGGATGCGCGCGAAGCTGGGCTTTAGTCAGGCCGACGAGGCCGATGTCGCACTGATCGATGCGCTGTTCGCCGAGCTGGAATTGCATGCGATCGATTTCACGTCCTTTTTCCGCGCGCTCGCGCAGTTGTTGCGCGGCGACGGCGCGATGCTGGCGGCCCTCCTGCCCGATGCCGACACGATGGCGCCATGGATCGCCGACTGGTGGGCGCATCTCGAGCGCGAAACGATCGCGCCGCTCGAACGCGCCGACGCGATGGACGAGGTGAACCCGCTCTATATCCCGCGCAACCACAAGATCGAAGCTGCGCTTGCCGCGGCAGAGGGCGGCGACATGGCGCTGTGGCTCGAATTGCTTGAGGTTGTTCGCAATCCTTACATCGCGCGCGCCGAGTGGGCCGACTATGCGGAACCCGCGCCGGCCGATGCGGGTCCGTACACCACTTTCTGCGGCACCTGAGGACGTCCCCCCAGCGTTCATGGTTGCCAGAGTTGAGCGAACAGGTTCCGACTGTTAGGGAGCAGCGCCTGCGTGACGAAGGGACAACGAGAGTGCTGAACTCCCCAGTTAAAATTGCGGTCGTTGGCACCGGCTATGTCGGCATCTCCAACGCGGTGCTGCTCGCGCAGAACAACCGCGTCGTCGCGCTCGATATCGACAGTCATAAAGTGGACCAGATCAACGCGCGCGTGTCGCCGATCGCCGATCCGGAGATCGAGGATTATCTCGTAAACCGCGACCTCGACTTGATTGCCACGATCGACCGGCAGACCGCCTATGACGGCGCCGATTTCGTCGTCGTCGCCACCCCCACCGACTATGATCCTGAGAGCAATTATTTCAACACCGGATCGGTGGAATCGGTCATCGCCGACGCGCTGAAGATGGCGCCGGGCGCAATGATCGTCGTCAAATCGACCGTTCCCGTCGGCTTTACCGACCGGATACGCAGCGAGCATGGCAGCGAGGCGATCGTCTTTTCGCCCGAATTCCTGCGCGAAGGACGCGCATTGTACGATAATCTGTACCCATCGCGCATCATCATCGGCAATACGCATCCCCGCGCCACGGAGTTCGCGAACCTGTTGCTCGCCGCGTCGCTGAAACCCGACACGACGGTGCTGCAGACCGGCAACACCGAGGCCGAAGCGATCAAGCTTTTCGCGAATACCTATCTTGCGATGCGCGTCGCCTTCTTCAACGAACTCGATACCTATGCCGCGATGCACGGCGCCGATTCGCGGCAGATCATCGACGGGGTCGGGCTCGACCCGCGGATCGGACAATTTTATAACAATCCGTCCTTTGGCTATGGTGGTTATTGCCTGCCAAAAGACACCAAGCAAATGCTCGCGAACTATAAGGATGTTCCGCAAAACCTGATCCAGGCGATCGTTTCGTCGAACACGACGCGCAAGGATTTCGTCGCGTCCGAGGTGTTGAAGCGCAAGCCGCGCGTCGTCGGGATTCACCGCCTGGCGATGAAGGCGGGGTCGGACAATTTTCGCGCGAGCAGTATCTTGGGTGTGATGAAGCGGATCAAGGCCAAGGGGGTCGAGGTCATCATCTATGAACCGCTGCTCGAAGAGCCGACGCTGTTCAATTCGCGCGTCGTACACGACCTCGCGGCGTTCAAGGCCGAAGCCGATGTGATCATCGCCAACCGGATCGGCGACGAACTCGCCGATGTCATCGACAAGGTCTACAGTCGCGACCTGTTCGGGGTCGATTCCTGAGCGTGGGAACTTGATCGGCGCGGGCTCGTTGATCGGGGGCAACCCATCGAACGGGCAGGGGAAATGCGACGAAATGATGGGGCATGCGGACGTTTCGGCCATAGAAACCGGTTGCGCCGTCGCCGCGCGCACGCCACACAGGCGTCATCGGCGGATCACAGATGCATTTTCCTGAAATAACATGTGAAAGCCACTCGCGGCGATCGTCGCGGGTGCGGCATCTGTCCGTCCTGTCGGTGTCTATCCTTGCCTTGGGATGGACCGCGTCCGCGGGCGCGCAGCAGGTCGCGCCGCCCGCCGTGGTGCCGACGCTCCCACCGGCGACGGACGAACCGATCGCGTCGCCGACACTTCCGCCGCCTGAGGTTCAGCTTCCGGAGGTCGCGCCAATCATCGAAGACGATGAGTTCGACAAGGCCATCCCGCCGATCAGCGCCGGGGACGACGCCGAACTCGACCGCCCGCTCGAATCCATTGCGGATTTCGAGAAGCGGCAGGCAGCCGAAGCAGCGAAGGATTCGTCCAACTCAGGAGAAGCGACCGCCGAGGCGCAAGCGCCGACGATCGACGGCACAGCCGTCCCGGTGCTGGCCGATGGCGATGCAGCCGAGGCGATCGGCGATGCTCCGATCAGCGATCAGGAACTCGCGGCCCCGCTCCCTCCGCTCGACAATTTCAACGTCGAACCCGTGGTCTTTGCCGAGGCGGAGGAAGAACGGGGCGACGCCAGCATCGCCTATTCGGTGAAGGTCAACGGGCTCGATCCGGCCGACGACAGCACCGACGTCGATCTTGCCGACCTGTTCGGCGATTTGTCGGCGCTCTATGGTGGCGACGGCAAGGCCGACAACGCGGCGATGATTCGCGCACGGCTGTCCGCCGACGGCGAACTGATGCAGCGCATCCTCGCGTCGGAAGGCTATTATGATGCGGTCGTCGATACCCGGATCGATCGCGGCGAGCGGACGGAAGGGCAGGAACGCCAGCGTCGGCCCATCACCGCGGTGATCGACGTCAAACCGGGCCAGCGTTACACGCTGGCCGATATCATCATCGATGCGGCGCCGACGATCCCTCCGAACCTGATTGCCGACAATTTCCCATTGAGCGTCGGCGAGCCGATCGTCGCGCAGCGCATCCAGGGGGCGGAGGCGGCGATCGCGCTTAAGCTGCCCGAAGAAGGATATCCCTTCGCCAACGTCGGCCAGCGCGACATTCTGCTCGACGGCGCGACGGGTGACGGAGTGTATACGCTGCCGATCGACATCGGCAAACGGTCGCGCTTTGGTGGGATCGAGACGACAGGCGATCTCGCGTTCGATGCAGAGCATGTCGAAGTGCTGGCCCGCTTCAAGCGCGGCGATCTTTACGACAGCCGCAAGGTCGACGACCTGCGGCAGGCGCTGGTCGCGACCGGCCTGTTCGCGACCGTCGCCGCCGAGCCGCAGCCGACCGGTGAAAGCGCCGGCGACGGGACCGAATATGTCACGATGCTGGTCACGCAGCAGGCCGGGCCGCCGCGGACGATCGCGGCGAGCGCAGGCTATGGCACGGGCGAGGGCCTGAGGATCGAGGGCAGCTGGACGCACCGCAACTTCTTGCCACCCGAAGGCGCGCTGATTTTCCGCGGCGTCGCGGGGACGCAGGAACAGGGGGTCGGCGCGACGCTGCGCCGGTCGAACGCCGGACGCCGCGACCGCACGTTCGAACTGGTTACCGAAGTCACACGCAGCACCTATGACGCGTTCAATGCGATCACGGGGCGTGTCGGCGCGCGGGTCAGCTATGATTCGACCCCGATCTGGCAGAAGAAATTCACCTATGCCTATGGTGCCGAACTGATCGCGACGCGCGAGGATGATTATGACTTCGTCGCGGGCGACCGCAGCTATGATTTCTATACGATCCTTGGGCTCACGGGGCAGGTCGGGATGGATCGTACCGACAGTCTGCTCGACCCGACGAAGGGGTTTCGCGTCACCGCGCTGATCCAGCCCGAAGGCTCGCTCGCCGGGCGCTTCTCGCCCTATGCGCGAGCGCGGCTCGACGTCAGCGGCTACTATCCGGTTACAGACAGCATCGTACTGGCAGGCCGCGTCCGCGTCGGTTCGATCCTGGGCGCGGCGCGCGAGCGGCTGGCCCCCTCGCGGCGCTTCTATGCCGGCGGCGGCGGGTCGGTGCGCGGTTTCGGCTATCAGGAACTGGGGCCCAAGGATCCGAACAACGATCCGATCGGCGGGCGTAGCGTCAATGAGGCGGCGTTCGAGGCGCGATATAGGTTCGGCAATTTCGGGGTCGTCGGTTTTGTTGACGCGGGACAGGTGTATCGCGGTTCGACGCCCGATTTTTCGAACCTGCGTTTCGGCGCGGGGATCGGGGCGCGCTATTATACGAACTTCGGCCCGATGCGGTTCGATATCGCGACGCCGATCGGGCGCAAGCCGGGTGAGGCGCGGGTCAGCGTCTATGTCTCGATAGGACAGGCCTTCTGATGACCGGAGACCCGGCCTTCGACGCCGAAGAGGACGCACCGGCGAAACTCCGGTCGTGGCCGCGCACAATCTTGCGCTGGATCGGGGTGGCACTGCTCGGGTTGATATTGCTTTTCGCCCTGTTTCTCATCGGGCTCAATAGCGACGCCGGACGCCGTTTCGTCGTCACCCAGATCGAGAAATATGAATTCGAAAACGGGATGAAGATCGGGATCGGCCGGCTCGACGGATCGCTCTATGGCGAGATGGTCATCCGTAATTTTACGCTGTCCGACCCCAAGGGCGTCTTCCTCGCCTCGCCTGAAGTGCGGGTCGACTGGCGGCCGATCCGCTATCTTGCGAACCATGTGGATATCCGATCGGCCACCGCCGCGACGATGACGATGCGTAAATTGCCCGAATTGAAGCCGGTTCCCGACACGGGCGAGCCCTTGCTTCCCGATCTCGATATCGACGTCGGGCTGCTACGGATCGACCGCTTTGTCTTCGAACCCGCCGTTGCGGGCGAACGCCAGGTGGCGACGCTCAACGGCAAGGTCGCGATCGCTGACCGCCGGGCGCAGGTGACCGCAAACGCAGCGACGCTCAGCGGCGGCGGCGGACAGGGCGACAAACTGAAACTGTTACTAGACGCGGTGCCGGAGCAGAACCGGCTTGCGGTGACGCTCGATGTCAACGCGCCGCAGGGCGGCGTGCTCGCGGCGATGGCCGGCTTCGAGGAAACGCTGACCGCCAAGCTCGACGGTCGCGGCGACTGGAAGGCCTGGAACGGCGAGCTGACCGCAAACCTTGGCACGGCGCCGCTCGCACGCATCGCCCTGACCGGACGCGACGGGACCTTCGCAGCGAAAGGGGCGGCAGAGGCCTCGCGTCTGTTTGCGGACGGACCGGTCGCCGAAATCCTGGGGAAGGAGACCGCGATCGACCTGACCGCGCGGCTCGACAAACGCAAAGCCGCGATCGACGGGCGGCTGTCGTCGGAGGCGGCCGAACTCGGGATCAGCGGCGGGGCCGATCTTGGCACCAACCGTTATGAGGGTCTGCAACTTGCGGTCAACATCTTGCGGCCGGGCGCGATCGCGCCGGCGGTGCGTGCGAACGGCCTTCGCGCGACCGCCACGCTCGACGGCGAGTTCGCGTTGCCGACGGTCGATTATCAGGCGAATGCGAACAACCTCGCGGTCAACGATATCGTCGTCGAAGGACTGAGCCTTGCCGGCAAGGCGCGCGTCGATGCCGACCAGATCGTCATTCCGGTCGCGGGCCGCGCCGCGCGCATTCGCGGCCTCGACACCGTTGCCGGCGGCACGCTTGTTCAGGTCCGGCTCGACGGTGACCTGGCCTATAGCGACGGGCGCATCCTCAGCGACAATCTGCGCCTCCGTTCGCCGCGTATCGACGCCAAGGCGATTCTTGTCGCCGATCTCAACAAGGGTTTCTACACCGGGGCGATCGACGGACGGATCAACGATTATCGCATCGAAAGCGTCGGCATTTTCGATATCGACACCGATGCCGATCTCAAGACCGCGCCGCGCGGCGGCTTCGAAATCGCCGGCCGCGTCCGGGCGCGATCGACGAGGCTTTTCAATTCGGGGGTGCGCGACTTCCTCGGCGGCAACGCCACGGCATCGAGTGACGTGCGCTATGGCACCGACGGTCTCGTCCGTTTCGCCAACCTCCGCCTCTCTGCTCCGCGCCTGCGGATTACCGGCGGGCAGGGGAGCTACGCGCCGAACGGGCAGATCCGGCTGACGGCGCGCGCCAACTCGGCCGACTATGGCCCGGTCGGTGTCCAGGTGGCCGGCACGATCAGCGATCCCGACGCGGTCGTGACCGCCGAACGCCCGGGGCTCGGCATCGGCCTTGCCAAGCTTGTGGCGCGCATCAACGGCGCCCCGAACGGCTATCGCCTCGCCGCGACGGGCGAGACGGACTATGGCCCCCTGTCCGCCGATGTCCTGTTGCTCACGGCGAAAGGCCCGCTGACAATCGATGTCGAACGCGGCGACCTGTCGGGCATCGGCTTCAAGGGGCGATTGGTGCAGAGCGATGCGGGGCCGTTCGTCGGGCGGCTCGACGCATCGGGACAGGGGCTGGGCGGTCTCGTCCGCCTGAGTGCGGCGGGCCAATATCAGGCCGCCGCGATCAACGTCCGCGCAAACAATGTCGTGTTGCCCGGGGCGGCGCAGCTTTCGGTCGGTTCGGCGATCGTCGATGCTGATGTCACGCTGTACGACAATCCGCACGTCGTCGCCGACATTCAGATTGCGCAGACGCGCATCCGCGAATTCGATATCGCCGTCGGCAGGGTCAAGATCGACTATCGCGACGGCAGCGGCCGCGCGCAGGCGCTGGTCGAAGGGTCCAGTGGCGTGCCGTTCCGCGTTGCCGCCAATGCCGATCTGAAACCGGACTTGTGGCGCGCATCGGTGCAGGGCCGGGCAACGGGCATTAATTTCCGCACCACATCGCCCGCGCGGATCATCCCTGGCGCCGATGGCTATGAATTGCTGCCCACGACGGTCAATCTGGGCCGTGGCAGTAGCGCGCGGATCGCTGGCCGCTTTGGTGAGGGCATCATGCTCCAGAGCCGCCTCGAACGCGTAAATATGGCGATCCTCAACGCCGTTTATCCCGACATGGGTCTCGGCGGCCGTGCCTCGGGAAGCCTCGATTTCGAACAGGCCAGCGCCGACAGCTTCCCGCGCGCCGACGCGCGGCTGACGATCACCGGCTTCACGCGGACGACCGCCGCCTCGGTCAGCCAACCGGTCGACGTCAATTTTGCCGGCAAGCTGCTCAGCGATGGCGGCGAGGCGCGGGCCGTGATGCGCAAGCGGGGCAGCGTAATCGGACGTTTGCAGGCCTCGCTCCGCCCGCTCGGCGCGGGCGCGGGCAGCTGGACCGAACGCCTGATGGCGGCGCCGCTCGGCGGCGGTATCCGCTACAACGGGCCCGCCGATACGCTCTATTCCTTCTTCGGTCCCGCGGACCAGCATGTGACCGGCCCTATCGCGGTCGCGGCCGATTTCAGCTGCAGCGTATCCGATCCCTGCCTGAATGGCGTCGTGCGCGGCAAAGACATGGTCTATGAAAACCAGACCTATGGTACGCGGCTGACGAACATGGTCGTGAACGGCCGCTTCACCGGGAACCGGCTAGAGATCGAGCAGGTCACGGCAACCGCGGGCGACGGCACGGTGCAGGCCAAGGGCTTCATCAGCCTGGCGTCGGCCGACGGCTATCCGATGAATATCTCGGCAACGCTCGACAATGCGCGGCTAGCGCGCAGCGAGAACATAGCCGCGCGCGCGACGGGCAATCTGACGCTGGAAAAGGTCGCGGGTCAGACGGCGCTGCTGTCGGGCAGCCTGCGCCTTCCGGAAACGCGGTACCGGATCGTGCGCGAAGGCGCGGCGCAGGTGCCGGTACTGACCGGTGTCCGGCGCAAGCCGGCCGCGGGCCGTCCGCGGATCAGCGGCGACGGGCTTGCGGCGGTGGGCGGCAGCCTGTTCGACCTCATCCGGCTCGACATCGCGCTGAAGGCGCCCGACGAAATCTATGTCAGCGGCATGGGACTCGAGTCCGAATGGAAGGCGGACATCGTGCTGCGCGGCACGACCGAGGCGCCGCGGGTGACCGGGGAGATCGAGCTGGTGCGCGGGACGCTGGGCTTCGCCGGACGCTCGTTCGAATTGCAGGAAGGGCGTGTAACCTTCCCGACCGGCGACGCGTTCGATCCCTCGATCCGCCTGCTTGCAAGCGACACGATCGAAACGGTGACGGTGAACGTCAGCGTGACCGGCCGCGCGAGCAATCCTCAGATCGCATTCTCGAGCGTGCCCGGCCTGCCACAGGACGAGATCGTGTCGCGCATCCTGTTTGGCGATTCGATCACAACGCTGTCGCCGCTCCAGGCGGTCCAGCTCGCCTCGTCGCTCAACGCACTGAGCAGCGGGGGCGGAGGACTGAGCCCGCTCGGCGCGCTGCAATCGGCGACGGGAATCGACCGGCTTCGCGTTCTTGGCCCCGACGACACCGTCGGGCGCGGCACGGCGCTCGCAGCCGGGCAGTATATCACCAAGGACATCTATCTGGAGGTGATCACCGACGCGCGCGGCTATACCGCGACGCAGCTGGAGATCAGCCTGACTCCGGCGCTGTCGCTGCTGAGCCAGGCGGGCGGGTCGGGCCAGTCGAACCTTAGCATTCGCTACCGCAAGGATTATTGATGCGCGCCGCAATCCTCTTCGTTTCCGCGCTGTTACTTGCGGCGTGCAAGGACGAGCCGCGGTTCGACGACCGCTATGACGA
The DNA here is from genome assembly GCF_001468465.1 of Sphingopyxis sp. H115. Lineage (GTDB taxonomy): Bacteria > Pseudomonadota > Alphaproteobacteria > Sphingomonadales > Sphingomonadaceae > Sphingopyxis. Next base: position 264,213 of record NZ_LNSA01000001.1, on the reverse strand, counting down.
GGCGGCAAAAGAGATTGAGGCGCGCGCGAACGCGATGGACGCCGATATCGCGAAATCCGGTCAGGCAGCGCCTGCGGCGTCAAATGACTTGTCTGAAACCGCGAAGCCGTCTAACCCGCCGCCGTCATCTGGGGAGTAGCCAGCCGTCCTTCGCGACGGGCCACCGCGTCAACATACTTGGCTGAGAGGTCATGGTGCGGTGGAAACGGGAAACCGTTTGGGCGAGACCAATGGCATCGACCTTCGTCCGGGCCGGACGGCGGGTCCGGTGTCTATTGGAATCGCAGCCGTCCGGCCCCGGAGTATCCCATGGAAGCCCTGTTCACGTCGACCGCCGTGGTCGCGCTCGCCGAAATCGGCGACAAGACGCAATTGCTGGCGATCCTGCTCGCCGCGCGTTTTGGCCGTCCGGTGCCGATCATCCTCGGTATCTTGGTCGCTACGCTCGCCAACCATGCGCTCGCGGCGATGCTTGGCGCATCGGCGGCAGCCTTCCTCGACAGCGCAGTTTTTCGATATGCGATCGGCCTGTCGTTCATCGCGATGGCCCTATGGACGCTTATCCCGGACAAGTTTAGCGATGACGAAGCGCCCAAGCCGCGCTTCGGCGCGTTTCTGACGACGCTCTTTGCCTTCTTCCTCGTCGAAATGGGCGACAAGACGCAGGTCGCGACCATTGCCTTGGGCGCGCAATATCAGAACGTCGTGGCGGTGACGGCAGGGACGACGCTCGGCATGATGATCGCAAATGTCCCGGCGATCTTCCTCGGCAACGAATTGCTGAAACGCGTCGACCTGGCCAAGGTCCGCATGGTCGCAGCAGCCCTGTTCCTGATCATCGGCCTGTGGGTGTTCGCGCAGACCGCCGGCTGGCTCGGCTAGTCGGCGTTGCGCGTGGCGAGCATGCGTTCGAAGCGCCAGCTCGATGCGCACATCGCGTCGAGGTCGCGATTTGCCTTCCAGCCCAGTTCCCGCGCGGCGCGTTCGGGGCTGGCGAAGCAGCTTGCGACGTCGCCGTCGCGGCGCGGCGCGATGCGATAGGGGACGCTAACGTCATTGATACGCTCGAAGGCTTCGACCATCTCGAGCACCGAATAGCCTTGTCCCGTGCCGAGATTCCACGTCGAAATCGGTTGGCCGCTCTTCGCGACCGCCTCAAGCGCGGCGACATGACCCTCGGCCAGATCGACGACATGGATATAGTCGCGCACGCCCGTTCCGTCGGGCGTGTCGTAATCGTCGCCGAACACCGACAATTCAGCGAGCCGTCCAGCGGCGACCCGGCTGATGAAGGGCATCAGATTGTTCGGAATGCCGTTGGGGTTTTCGCCGATCAGGCCGCTGTCATGCGCACCCACCGGGTTGAAATAGCGCAAGATGGCGATGCGCCATTTAGAATCCGCCGCCGCGACGTCGCGCAGCATCTCTTCGATCATTAGCTTGGTACGGCCATAGGGATTGGTCGCCGACGTCGGGTGGTTCTCGTCAAGCGGTAGATATTGCGGCTGGCCGTAGACGGTCGCGCTCGACGAAAAGACCAGCGTATGCACATCGCAATCGGCCATCGCTTCGAGCAGGGTCAGGGTACCGCGCACATTATTGTCATAATATTTTATCGGCTCGGCGACCGATTCCCCGACGGCTTTGAGGCCTGCGAAATGGATGACCGCCTCGGCGCCATATTCTTGGAGGACATAGCGCATCGCGTCGCGGTCGCGGATGTCGCCCTCGACCAGCGGAATGGCGGTGCCGGTGATCGCTTCAAGCCGGTCCATCACCGCTGCATCGCTGTTGGAAAGATTGTCGAAACAGACGACGTCATGCCCCGACGACACCAGGGCGGTGGCGACATGGCTACCGATATATCCGGCGCCGCCCGTCAATAATATCTTCATCGCTCGGCCTGTCTCCATCGGGCAACGGCCCGGTATCGCCGCCCTATTCTATCGGCGGCATACTACCAAGAGATTGTGCGTAGCCGCGCCGGCAAGGCCGGCTTTTGGGATGTCGATCGAGAATATGGTGAGCCCTGCTGGGTTCGAACCAGCGACCTACTGATTAAAAGTCAGTTGCTCTACCGACTGAGCTAAGGGCCCATCGCGATACCGCCAAGGCGATCTTGCGAAGTGAGCCGCCGCCCTAGTGCCCCGACGCGTTCGGGTCAACCGGCTTCGGACGGATCAACCGTGCGGCGAGTTGGCGAACGCTGCGTCCCCGCAAGGGGTGCTTCCATTCGGGGACGATCGCGCGCAGCGGGCCGAGCACGAAGGCGCGCTTTTCGAGGGCGGGATGGGGAATAGTGAGGCTGGCATCGGCCCACGCCCCGCCCGACCAAAGCAAGATATCGAGATCGAGCGTCCGCGCGCTCCAGCGCTGGCCGGTGCGATGACCGAAGCGAGCTTCGATTTCCTGCAAGCGATCGAGCATTTCGGGCGGACTCAGCTTGGAGGCGACGAGCGCGACGGCGTTGGCATAACGGCGGCGCGACGGACCGATCGGGTCGCTGGCGATGATCGGGCTGGCGTCGACCGCCTCGATATCGTCGCTCTCCAGCGCGGCGAGCGCGGCAAGCAGCACGGCGCGCGGATCACCATAACGCGCATGGCGGCGGTTCGACCCGAGGCCGATGGCATAGAGCGGGAGCGGCATTGCGTTGCTCATAGATGCGCGCCTATCGCAGATATGTGGAAATTGACAGCCCATTGCCCGGAACCGAACCGCCGCGCGATTGCCCGCGCTGCCCGCGGCTCGTCGCTTTGCGGCGCGCGTGTCAGGATGAGCACCCCGACTGGTGGAACGCGCCTGTTCATGCCTTCGGCGATCCCGATGCCTGGCTGGCGTTCGCTGGGCTGGCGCCGGGCAAGCATGGCGCGAACCGCACCGGGCGGCCGTTCACGGGCGATTATGCCGGCGACCTGCTGTTCGCGACGCTGGCCGAATTCGGGCTGAGCAAGGGATGCTACGATGCGCGGATCGACGACGGGCTCACGCTCGACGGGGCGATCATCGTCAACAGCGTCAAATGCCTCCCGCCTCAGAACAAGCCGATGCCCGCGGAGATCGCGAACTGCCGCCCCTTTTTCGAGCGTCAGCTTGCCGCCCTGCCGGCAGTCCGGGTGATTATCGCGCTCGGGCGGATCGCCCACGATGCGGCGCTGCGCGCGGCGGGCGAGCGCCTCGCCGCCCATCGCTTCGCGCATGGCGCGGTCCATGCGCTGCCCGGCGACCGCTACCTCGTCGATAGCTATCATTGCTCGCGCTACAACACGAACACCGGGCGGCTGACGGCCGAGATGTTCGCCGACGTCTTTCGCACTGCGATCGCACTCAGGGATCAGACGAGCGGGCCGAATTCCTCGACCAGTCCGCGATAAAGTGCGCGCTTGAAGGGCACGATCAGCTTCTCGATCTCGCCCAGCTCGGCCCATTTCCACGCGCGGAATTCTTGATGCTCGGTGTGGATGTTGACGTCGCCGTCGTCGCCCATGAAACGCATCAGGAACCAGTGCTGGCGCTGCCCGCGATATTTTCCGCCCCACATCTTGCCGATCAGATGGTCGGGGAGGTCGTAGAAATATTCCTCTTTGCTGCGCGCGATGATCTCGACCAGCCCGCCATGGACGCCGGTTTCCTCGCCAAGTTCGCGGATGGCGGCCTCTTCGGCATCCTCACCGTCGTCGATACCGCCCTGCGGCATCTGCCACGCCTCGGTGGTGGTATCGAGGCGCTGGCCGACGAAGATGAGACCGTCGCGGTTGGCGAGCATCACGCCCGCGCACGGGCGATAGGGAAGTTTGTCGTGATCAATCATGCCGTGCCGTTAGCTTCGGCGACGATCGCTTTCAATATGGTGAGCGCGCTGCGGATGTCCTCCTTCGCGCTTGGGATTCCCTGCGACAGATTGATATAGCCGTGGATATTGCCCTTGGCCTCGCGGTAGGTTGTCGGCACCCCCGCTTCGATCAGCTTCGCGGCGTAAGCGCGCCCCTGGTCGCGCAGCGGGTCAAGCCCCGCGGTCACGAGCAGCGTCGGCGGCAAGCCTTCGGCCGGAAAATCGAGCGGCGAGGCGCGGTAATCGGCAGGATCGGCGGCATAATGATTGCCGAACCAGGTCATGCTGCCTTTGGTCAGCAGATGACCCTCGCCGAAATCGCGATAGCTTTGCCAGTCGTCGTGCGTCGTGACCGCAGGATAGATGGGGTGGATCGCGATGACTGGTTTCGCCGCTGGCTTGTCGCGAAGGCTGAGCGCGGTGGCGATCGTCAGATTGCCGCCCGCGCTTTCCCCCGACAGAACAAGGCCGGTGCAGGGGACATGGTCGGCGACCCAGCGCGTCGCGGCTTCGCAGTCGATCGGGGCGGCGGGGAAGGGGTGTTCGGGCGCAAGGCGATAATCCACGGCGATCACCGGCATGTCTAGCAGCCGCGCCGCCTCGGCGCAGTAGGGATCATGCGTGTCGAGATCGCCGATCACCCACCCGCCGCCGTGATAAAAGACCATCACCGGACCGGTGTCGCGATCGGGGCGATTGTCGTAGATGCGGATGGCGATATCGCCCGCGGGCCCCGGGATGGTGCGGTCCTCGACATTCGCGATCTCGCCGCGGGGCACGTCGGCGAGCTGGCCCATCACACGGAACATCTCGCGCGCGCCTTCCGGCGGCATCTCCTCCATCTTCGGGCCTTCCTGCGCGTTCAGGAAGGCGAGGAAAGCCGCCACGTCGGGGCGCGTGAAATGGGTGGTGCCGTCGGTCATCTGCATCTCTCCCTGATCCAATTTTCACCATGCTATTCGGTATCGACGGGGTAAATTCAATCCCGAAATGAAACTCACCTGCGCTTCTCGCTTTGCTGCGCACAAATTTTTCTCAATTGCGGCGAAGCGCCCACAGGCCTAGGCCAGTGTCACAGGTTCGCAAGATTCAAAGGCAGATACGAAAAATGGCGACAGCGGTAGCGGACGAAGCCGGCAAGCGGCAGTCCCCCCTTTCGGACGCAGTGGTGGTTCGATTTGCCGGCGATAGCGGCGACGGGATGCAGCTGACCGGCGGTCAGTTTACCTTGTCGTCGGCGCTGGCGGGCAACGACTTCGCGACCTTCCCTGATTTTCCTGCCGAGATCCGCGCCCCGCAAGGCACGCTTTTTGGTGTGTCGGCTTTCCAGATCAATTTCGGTTCGTCGGCGATCGACACCGCGGGCGATGCACCCGACGTGCTTGTCGCGATGAACCCCGCGGCGCTCAAGACCAATGTCCCGCAGCTGAAGCAGGGCGGCCTCATCATCGCCGACGAGGGTGAATTCAACGACCGCAATCTCGCCAAGGCGAAATATGACGCGAACCCGCTCGACGACGGCAGTCTTGCGAAGTGGCAATTGCTGAAGCTCAACATCAGCCAGCTCACCATGGACGCGGTCAAGCCTTTCGGGCTCGGCAACAAGGAAGCGCTCCGCTGCAAGAATATGTGGACGCTGGGGCTGTCGCTCTGGATGTTCGACCGCGATCGCCAGCCGCTGATCGACTGGCTGAACGCGAAGTTCGCCAAGGACCCGAACCTTGCCGCCGCCAACGTCGCCGCGCTCAACGCGGGCCACGCCTATGGCGAGACCGCTGAGCTCGCGGGCCCGCTGAAGCAGCATCATGTCGACCCTGCGCCGGTTGCCCCTGGCCTCTACCGGACGCTGACCGGCGCCGAAGGCATCGCGCTCGGCCTCGTCGCGGGCGCCCAGCTTGCCAAGCTGCCGATGTTCTTCGGCGGCTATCCGATCACGCCGGCGTCGGCGATCCTCCATCATCTGTCGCGGCTCAAGGAATATGACGTCACGACCTTCCAGGCCGAAGACGAGATCGCGGCGATCTGTTCGGCGATCGGCGCGAGCTATGGCGGGTCGCTCGGCGTCACCAGCTCGTCGGGTCCGGGCATCGCGCTGAAGGGCGAGGCGATGGGCCTCGCGATCATGACCGAGCTGCCGCTCGTCATCGTCAATTCGCAGCGTGGCGGCCCCTCGACCGGCCTTCCGACCAAGACCGAACAGTCGGACCTCTATCAGGCGGTCTATGGCCGCAACGGCGATGCGCCGATGCCGGTGATCGCCGCGCGCTCCCCCGGCGATGCGTTCGAGTGCGCGATCGAGGCGGTGCGCATCGCTGTGCAATATATGACCCCGGTGATGCTGCTCACCGACGGCTATATCGCCAACGCCGCCGAGCCCTGGGCGGTGCCCGATCTTACCGCCTATGAGGCGTTCCCGGTTGAATTCTTGACCGAAGTGCCCGAGGGCGGCTTCAAGCCCTATGGCCGCGACGAAAAGCTCGCGCGCCCGTGGGTCAAGCCCGGTACTCCCGGCCTGCTCCACCGCATCGGCGGGATCGAGAAGGAGGTCGACACCGGCCACATCAACTATGCGCCGGGCAATCACCAGACGATGACCGACATCCGCAAGGCCAAGGTCGACGGCGTCAAGGTCCCCGACCAGGTCGTCGAATTGGGCGCTGAGGGCGGCAAGCTCGCGGTCGTCGGCTGGGGCTCGACCTTTGGGCCGATCCATCAGGCGGTGCGTCGACAGCGGGCGCAGGGCGCTGACGTCAGCCATATCCACATCCGCCACATCTGGCCGCTGCCCGCAAATCTCGGCCAATTGCTTAAGAGCTATGACAAGGTGATCGTGCCCGAAATGAACACCGGGCAATTGAAGACCGTGCTGCGCGATCAGTATCTGGTCGACGCAAAGCCCGTAAACAAGGTGTCGGGCCAGCCCTTCACCATCGCCGAAATCGAAGCCGCGATCGAGGACGCGCTTCCGTGAGCGAAGGTGAGGGCTTCTCGCATGAAGTTCTTGGTAAATTTGCGCCCGTTGCTGATTTGGCGGGTTATGTCGAAGGACGAGGCAATTGGTGCGGCCGTAACGCGATTCTGATTTTGTCCAATGACGGGGGGACCTATGATCAAGCCTCGGTCAACGCATTGGCTCTTCTCGATAAGGATCGCCTTTGGGCAGCCGAGTTTAATGATCGCATCTACGAGAAGTTGTTCAAAACATGGGCTGAAAATTGGAACGAAGAAGATGGCGAAATCTCTAGGCAAGATTGGCTCGCCCGCATCGGTGTTTCGCGGATCGAAGCGACGGCGTCTGGATACTTTACCATCTACTATGACGATGGCGATCTCTTTTGGGGGCACTCAATTGAGGTATGGGGATCATTCGAGCGTGGCGTTTTAGATGTGAAAATCGTCGGATAATTATATCGTTGTTGGAGGTATCGCCGTTTTTGAGCTGGCGATGGAGAAATTGACATGAACGAGATGACCACCATCGCGCGCACCACGACGCTCAAGGATTGGGAAACCGATCAGGAAGTCCGCTGGTGCCCCGGCTGCGGCGACTATGCGATCCTCAAAGCCGTGCAGCGCACCATGCCCGAAATCGGCACCGCGCCTGAGAACACCGTGTTCATCAGCGGCATCGGCTGCTCGTCGCGCTTCCCTTATTATATGGAGACATACGGCTTCCACACGATCCACGGCCGCGCACCGGCGTTCGCGACGGGGCTGAAGCTCGCCAATCCCGGTCTCGACATCTGGATCGTCACGGGCGACGGCGACGGACTGTCGATCGGCGGCAACCACACGATGCACCTGATCCGCCGTAATCTCGACTGCCAGATCATGCTGTTCAACAACGAGATCTACGGCCTTACCAAGGGCCAATATTCGCCGACCAGCCGTGTCGGCACGACGAGCCCCTCGACCCCCTATGGCTCGGTCGACCGTCCGGCGCAGCCCGCAGCCTTCGCATTGGGGGCGGGGGCGCGTTTCGTCGCGCGCGGCTTCGACGTGTCGAAGGAACTACCCAATGTGCTGAAGGCTGCGCACGCCCACAAGGGCGCGGCCTTTATCGAGATTTTCCAGAACTGTATCGTCTATAATAAAGATGTGTTCGAGGATTTCGCTGCGCCCAAGGGAGCCGAGGACCGTCAGCTCTGGCTGAAGCAGGGTGAACCGATGCTCTATGCCAAGGGCACCAAAGGCATCGCGCTCGACGCCGAGGCGCTGCACCTCAAGACCGTCGATGTCGTCGATGGCGATTGGGAAGCCGCGGGCGTGATCGTGCATGATGTTACCAACCGCAGCGTCGCGCACATGCTCGTCGAGATGCGTTTTGGCGAATTTCCGATGGCATTGGGCGTCCTCTACGACGATCCGCGCCCGACCTTTGAGGCCGATGTCGTTCGCCAGAACAAGGCGGCAGCAGAAGGCAAGAAGGCCGACCTGCAGGGATTGCTCAAAAAGGGACAGACCTGGACGGTAACCGAGGGTGGGCCCGAACTCTGATCTTGCGGCGGCTCTCCGGGTCGGATTTATAGATTCGCATGGACAATCTGACGCATAGCCTTGTCGGTGCGCTGCTCGGGCAGATGGGGCTCAAGAAAAAGACCGGCCTTGCGATGCCGACGCTGATCATCGCGGCGAACCTGCCCGATATCGATGCCGGCTGCGCGATCTACGGGATCGAATCGCTGGCGATGCGGCGCGGGATCACGCACGGGCCGGTTGCGCTGCTTGTGCTGCCGCTTATCCTGTGGGGGCTGATGCTTGCCTTCGATCGCTGGCAAGAGCGGCGCGGCAAGCGCCCCGCCGACCGGTTACCCATCGACAAGGGCTGGTTGCTCGCGCTCGCCTATATCGGCTGCCTCAGCCATCCGGCGCTCGACTGGCTCAACAATTACGGGATCCGCCTGCTCGAGCCCTTCAGTCATCGCTGGTTCTATGGCGACAGCATTTTCATCATCGACCTGTGGATATGGATCGCGCTCGGCGCATCGGTCTGGCTTTCCCTTCGCGGTGAGCGCCGCGGAGCGGCCAATTGGCGGCGCCCGGCATGGATCGGCTTCACGGCGGTTTGCGCCTATATCTTTGCCAACGGCCTCATCACCGGCGCCGCCGAGCGCATGGCATCGAGCGCGCTCGAAGCTGGTGGCCGTAAGGACGCGCTGGTCGTCGCCAGTCCGCCCCCGCTGGCGTTCTGGAAACGCGACATCTTCTGGCGAACTTCCGATCGTTACGGCAATGCGAGTTTCGTGCCGGGCGTCGGCGGGAAGGTGGATCTGACGGGCAGTCCGACGGGCATGGACGACCCCCGCCTCGCAACCTGGGTAAAGGGCGACCCCGCCGCCCGCGCCTTCCTGTTCTGGTCGCGTATGCCCGTGGCGCAGAGCGATGACGGCGCGATCCTGCTGCGCGACCAGCGCTTCATGCACCCGCTGGCACAGGACCGTTTCCAGGTCCGGCTGACCGCGCCCGACACGGCAAGCTATCCGGATTGATCGCGGAGCGATGGACGTCATGACGCCATGCGGCAACCGATTGTCAGCCGCACGGCTTTAAGGCAGGAAGGGGCTATGAACACGCATGTCAGCCCGCGCCGCGGTAAGGAACTGCTCCGCGCCGATCGTGCCTATCGCACCGGCGGTGCGATGGCCCGGCTGATTGCGCTCGCCCCGTCGGGCCTGTTCCACCGCCTTCTCGACCGCATCGATGCGGGACTCGCGCACGGTACGATCGAGGGGCATTTACCCGACGGCAGCGTGCGTCTGCTCGGCGGGCGCGGCAAGGGGCCCGTGGCCGTTGTCCACCTCCATCGCTGGGCGGCGCTCGCACGGCTGGCGCTGTCCGGCTCGGTCGGTTGGTACCGGGCGTGGGAAGCGCAGGAATGGTCGTCGCCCGATCCGGTACCGCTGTTCGACCTGTTCATGCGCAATGGCGAATCGCTGGGCAATGTGGCGCGCGCCCGCGGCCCCTCGCGCTGGCTGAACAAGGCGATCCATGCCTTTCATCGCAACGATCGCCGCGGCGCCAAGCGGAACATTCATGCCCATTACGACCTGGGCAATGATTTCTACCGCCTGTGGCTCGACGCCGCGATGAATTATTCCAGCGCAATGTTCACCGATCCCGCCCAGTCGCTCGACCAGGCGCAGGCGGCCAAGGTCGACGCGATCCTCGACCGGCTCGACCTGCGTTCGGGAAGCCGGCTGCTCGAGATCGGATGCGGATGGGGCGCGCTCGCCGAACGCGCGGTCGAGCGCCATGACGTCCTCTATACCGGTATCACCCTGTCGGCGGCCCAGGCCGAGATTGCCGATGCACGGTTGGCCGCGGTCGACCTCACTGGGCGCTCGCATATCGAGATTTGCGATTATCGCGACGCGAAAGGCCCGTATGACGCGATCGCCAGCGTCGAGATGGTCGAAGCGGTCGGGCAAGAATATTGGCCGGCCTATCTCGATGCGATCGCCCGGCTTCTTCGGCCCGGTGGCAAGGCGGCCATCCAGTATATCCTGATCAACGATGCGCTGTTCGAACGCTATGCCGCGAGCAGCGACTTCATCCAGGCCTATATCTTCCCCGGCGGTTGCCTGATCTCCGAAAGCCGCTTTCGCGCGCTGGCGGAGGCGCGCGGCCTTGTTTGGCGCGACGTGCGCCGGTTTGGCGGTGATTATGCCGAAACGCTGCGCCAGTGGCGCGAGCGGTTCGACGCGGCCGTAGCAGCGAACGATCTGCCTCCCGGGTTCGACGAGCGTTTCGTGCGGCTCTGGCGCTATTATCTTCAATATTGCGAGGGTGGGTTCCGCGGCGGAGGCATCGACGTCGCGCAGGTCACACTTGAAAAAAGAGCCTGAGAACAGGGGAGGAAAAAGCATGCGACGATTTTTGGCGGCGGGGCTTTTATGCGCCGCAGCAGCGGGGTGCGGTGCGCCCGCGTCCACCCGTGCCAACGATATATTGCCAAAGGATCTGAATGTGCTGTTCTGGACCCAGGATCAACGCGACGCCGCCTTCCGGACGATGGAGACGGTTCCCAAGGTCGTCGTCAACACGGTCGAGGCCGGCGATGCCGTCTATCCCTTGCCGCAGGGCGAGCCGCTCGATGTCGGATCGGATGTCGATGCCTATATGGCGAAGCAGCGCAACGCGGGGCTCATCATCGTCCAGGACGGCAAGATCCGGCTCGAAAAATATGCGCTCGGCTATGGCGCTGCGGGCCGTTGGACCAGCTTTTCGGTTGCCAAGAGCTTTACCTCCACGCTCGTCGGCGCCGCAGTGAAGGATGGCTATATCAAGAGCCTCGACGACAAGGTGACGACCTATATCCCCGGCCTTCAGGGTTCGGCCTATGACGATGTCAGCGTCCGGCAATTGCTGACGATGACCTCGGGCGTCAAATGGAATGAGGATTATACCGATCCCAAGTCCGACGTTGCGCAGTTCAATATGCAGAAGCCGGTCGCCGGCGAGGATATAACAGTCAGCTATATGAAGACCTTGCCGCGCGAAGCGCCGGCGGGATCGAAGTGGGTGTACAAGACCGGCGAAACCAATTTGATCGGCGTGCTCGTGTCGAGCGCGACGGGCAAGACACTGTCGGCCTATCTGTCCGAAAAGATCTGGAAGCCGTTTGGCATGGAGCAGGACGCGGTGTGGATGCTCGGCGCAACGGGGCACGAGATCAGCGGATGCTGCATGTCGGCGAGCCTCAAGGATTATGCGCGGTTCGGGCAATTCATCCTGAATGGCGGGGTTGCGGGGGGCGAGAAGGTGCTGCCTGACGACTGGCTGGCATCCGCGACGACCAAGCAGGCCGGTATCGACATTCCGGGGCGCGGTTATGGCTATCAATGGTGGACGAACGACGATGGCAGTTTCGCCGCGCAGGGCATTTTCGGGCAGGGGATTTTCATCGATCCCAAGCGAAAGCTGGTGATCGCGTCGAACGGCAACTGGCCGACGGCCACCGATCCCGAAGGCGTCGGCGCGGCGCGCGAGGCCTTTTACAAGAGCGTGCAGGCGGCGGTCGATCGGGAAGCAAAATAAGCGTCGCTCCCGCGAAGGCGAGGGCCGTTGGCACCCTGGCGACGAGGCGAGTTAGTCGGTGACGACGCTCGCCGCGCGCTGGGCCAGCCAGACCGCGACGAGCGGCACAGCGACGCCCAGCGCCATGATCCACCAAGTATCGGCGAGCGTAACGGCACGATAAAGCGCGGCGCCCATGACCGAACCGGCCACGACCCAGCCTGCACCGGTGCCGGCGGAGACGCGCATGGCAAGCCAACCCCCGGCGAAGGTTCCAATGAACCAGCCGGCGATCAGCGCGATCGTCGAGCCGACCGGGATCAGGATTTCGCCGCTTTCAGGGTCGTAAACGTCGGGTGAAATTTCACTGCCGGCATATTGCGCCAACCAGATCAGCCCGAAAGCAACAAGGATGCCGACCACGGCGGCGATCGCCGATCGCAAAATATTCTTCGTCATTCCCGCGCCCTCGCAAACCCTTGTTATGATGGTCCCTTAGCGCAGGAAAGCAAAGATGGCGTTAAGCTTTTTCCATGACCTTGGGCAGCGCATGAAAAGCAGTGCTGTCGAAGCCATCGACCATCATCCGGGCGACATAATCGCCGACCGCGGCTGGTTCCTTGATGCTTTGCGGGTCTTCGCCCGGATAAGCGCGTGCGCGCATTTGCGTCCGCGTGCCGCCGGGGTCGAGAATGGCCGTCCGCACCGTCGAGATATTGCGCATTTCGGCGCCATAGCTGGTGACGAGGGTTTCGAACGCGGCCTTCGACGCGGCATAGGCGCCCCAATAGGCTCGCGGCTCGCGCGCAACGCTGCTCGACAGCGCGACAAGCCGCCCACTCGCGGCGCGGCGCAGCAACGGGTCGAAATTGGCGATCAGCGCCTGTTGTGCGATCAGGTTCAGCGTCAGGATCTTGTTGAATTCTTTGCCGTCGATCGCCGCAACCGGGGTCAGAGTGCCCAGCATCGCGGCGTTGAGCACAAGCATGTCGAGTTGCTGCCAGCGTTCGGCAATCGCGCTTGCGAGGCGGGCGATGCTGTCGCCGTCGGTCAGGTCGAGCGGTGCGATCGTCGCGCTGCCGCCGGCTTCGTGGATGCGGTCCTCGAGTTCTTCGAGCCCACCCGCCGTGCGCGCGGTGATCACGACATGCGCGCCGCGCGCGGCCAACGATTCGGCAATCGCCTCGCCGATCCCCCGGCTGGCGCCGGTAACGAGCGCGACCTGGCCCGCGAGTTCTTTAGACATCGTAGTCATTGTGTCAGACAACCCGTTCGGCAAGCAGCGAAAATTGATCTTCGAGGCCATGCTCGTCGAAATCGGTCAGCGTGGTTGGATAATCGCCGGTAAAACAGGCGTCGCAATATTGCGGCGCGTCATGCTTGCGATCCGCCTCGCCAAGCGCACGATAGAGGCCGTCGATCGTCAGGAAGGCGAGGCTGTCGGCGTTGATGAAATTCGCCATTTGGCCGACCGTCATCTGCGCGGCGAGCAGCTTTGCGCGTTCCGGCGTATCGACGCCGTAGAAACAGCTGTGCGAGGTCGGCGGGCTCGCGATGCGCATATGCACTTCGGCAGCGCCCGCGTCGCGCATCATCTGCACGATCTTGAGGCTGGTCGTGCCGCGCACGATCGAATCGTCGATCAGCACGATGCGTTTGCCCGCGATCAGCGCGCGATTGGCATTATGCTTCAATTTTACGCCGAGGTGACGGACCTTGTCGCCGGGCTGGATGAAGGTGCGCCCGACATAGTGCGAGCGGATGATGCCGAGTTCGAACGGAATGCCCGATTCCTGCGCATAACCGATCGCAGCGGGTGTGCCCGAATCGGGAACGGGGATGACGAGGTCGGCTTCGACGGGGTTTTCGCGCGCGAGTTCGGCGCCGATCGCCTTGCGCACCGAATAGACGCTCGTCCCATCGACGATCGAATCGGGGCGCGAGAAATAGACATATTCGAAGATGCACGGCCGCGCGGACTGCTGCGCGAACGGGCGGTGCGAGGTGAGTTGACCGTCGCGGACGATGACGAGTTCGCCGGGTTCGACCGACCGGACGAATTCGGCGCCGACAACGTCGAGCGCAACCGTTTCGGACGCGAGGATGTGCGCGTCACCCAGCTTGCCGATGACGAGCGGACGGATGCCGAGCGGATCGCGGCAACCGATCATGCCTTCAGCGGTCAGGCAGATCAGCGAATAAGCGCCCTCGACCTGTTTCAGCGCGTCGATGAACCGGTCGAGCAGCGAGCGATAGTTAGACGTGGCGACGAGATGGATGATCACCTCGGTATCGCTGGTCGACTGAAAGATCGAACCGCGGCGGACCAATAGCTTGCGCAGCGCGGCAGCATTCGAGATATTGCCATTGTGGGCAACCGCAAAGCCGCCGGTCGCCAGGTCGGCGAACAGCGGCTGCACGTTGCGCAGCGCGGTCTCGCCCGTCGTCGAATAACGGACGTGACCAACCGCCGACGCACCGGCCAGTTGGCGCATGATGTCGTCGCGGTCGAAATTGCCAGCGACATGGCCCATCGCGCGGTGGGTGTGGAATTCCTTGCCGTCGAAGGCGGTGATGCCTGCGGCCTCCTGTCCACGGTGTTGCAGGGCGTGCAGGCCCAACGCGACAACCGCGGCGGCGCTGTCAGCGCCATGAATACCAAAAACGCCGCACTCCTCGCGGAGCTTGTCGTCATCGAAAGGGTGGGTCGTCAGCATGTCGTTCCAGGGGGCAGGGGCCAGTGACTGCGGCGCATATAGGGAGGGCAATCGCAAATGTCGCCCCCTAATCACGGATTTGTCATATGGGCGGCGAGGCGTGGGGTGACAGCCCCACCAAAGCTGCTCTAAAGCGTCGTTCATGACCGACCAGCGTGACACGACCGATCGATTTCTTCCGCGTTTCGACGCCGCCGGACTGGTAACGGCGATCGTCGTCGAGGCCGACAGCCATAAATTGTTGATGGTCGCGCATATGAATGCTGAGGCGATCGAGCAGACCCGCGCGACGGGGCAGGCCCATTTCTGGTCGCGATCGCGCGCGGCGCTGTGGCGCAAGGGCGAGACGTCGGGGAACGGCCTCACCCTGATCGAAATGCGGGTTGATTGCGATCAGGACGCGCTCTTGCTGCGCGTGAAGCCAGCGGGCCCCGCGTGCCACACCGGGCGCCGATCCTGCTTTTATCGCCGCGTCGAAAGCGACGACAGCCTGACCTTTCTGGCCGACGATGCGCAGGGCTAGTGCCGCGCTGGCGTTGGCGTTGCTGGCCGGATGCGAACGGCCAGCACCCACTGAAGGAGCCAAGGGCATCGACGCCGACAATCCGCTCGAGATGGCGGCGCGCGAACGCGGCGTGGTGCGCCCCGAAGCCGCGACGCCGGTCGGCGTTTTCGAACGCAGGCACGATCTTGGCCGCGATGCCATGTGCGTGGTGCCCGACGGCGCGGGCCAATGGCGCTTCGCGGTCACGGCGGCTTTCGGCCCCGGGCTGTCCTGTACCGCGCAGGGCACGATCGTCCGCGAAGGCGGCGGATGGCGGATGCGCTTTGCCGGCGCCGAAGGCTGCGAGGTCGTGGTGCAGGAGCAGGAGGACGAACTGCGCCTGCCTGGAAAGCTGCCGGAGCGATGCAATCGCCTGTGCCCCTCGCGCGCGTCGCTTGCGGGTTTGCGGTTGCCGCGCGCGAGCTGGTCCGAAGCCGATGCGAGGGGCTTGCGAATGACCGATCGACGCGGCAATATGGGGCGTCCGTGCGGCGGCTGACCTGTCCCGGATCGGCCCCATCGGGCAGTCTTGACGTTCACGTCAACGGAAACTAGTTTCAGCCGCATGACCGAAGCTTACGGCCACGCCCATATCGATACGCCCGATCACCTGGGGCGCGAACAATTCAGCATCACCGACTTGTCGACCGAGTTCGGCGTGACTGCGCGCGCGCTGCGCTTCTACGAGGATGAGGGGCTGATCAGCCCGTCGCGCAAGGGTTTGTCTCGCATCTATTCGAAGCGCGACCGCGCGCGGCTGGCGTGGATTTTGCGTGCCAAGCGCACAGGCTTCAGCCTCGCCGACATTCGCGAGATGATCGATCTGTACGACGTCGGCGACGGCCGCAAATTGCAGCGTCAGGTGACGATCGAAAAATGCGAAGAGCGCATCGCGCTCCTGCGCCGTCAACGCGACGATATTGACAGCGCTGTAGATGAGCTGTCACGCTTCATCGATATGGTGAAGAAAGTCGACGCCGGCCAATAGGCCGCCCGGCTTCCGATCCTCTGCCTCTCCCCAGGCAAGTTAGACATCGAAACTGCTTTTCAGAAGGATTTCCCATGCCCGTCTATCGCGCCCCCGTGCAGGACACGCTGTTCCTCCTCAACGACGTCCTCGGGATCGAGCGTTATTCGAACCTGCCGGGTTTCTCCAACGCCACGCCCGACATGATCGAGGCGGTGTTAACCGAGGCGGGCAAGTTTTGCGAGGAAGTACTGTTCCCGATCAACCAGTCGGGCGACCTCGAGGGCTGCACCCGCCACGACGATGGCTCGGTGACCACGCCCAAGGGCTTCAAGGAAGCCTATAAGGCTTATAGCGAAGCGGGCTGGGGCCTGCTGACCGCGCCCGAGGAGTTTGGCGGGCAGGGTTTGCCGCACGTCCTCGGCTTCCCGGTCGAGGAATATCGCAACGCCGCCAACCAGGCCTTTGCAATGTATCCCGGCCTGACGCAGGGCGCGACCGCCGCGATCCTCGTTAAGGGATCGGACGAGCAGAAGGCGACCTACGTTCCCAAGATGATCGCGGGCGAGTGGAGCGGCACGATGAACCTGACGGAGCCGCATTGCGGCACCGACCTCGGCCTCATCCGCACCCGCGCGGTGCCGAACGGCGACGGCAGCTATGCCATCACCGGCACCAAGATCTTCATCTCGTCGGGCGAGCACGACCTGACCGACAATATCATCCACCTCGTCCTCGCGAAGACCCCCGACGCGCCCGACAGCGTTAAAGGCATCTCGCTGTTCATCGTGCCCAAATTCCTTGTGAACGACGACGGCTCGCTCGGTGAGCGCAACAGCCTGTCGTGCGGGTCGATCGAGCACAAGATGGGCATCCACGCTAATTCCACCTGCGTGATGAATTACGATGGCGCGAAAGGCTGGATGGTCGGCGAGGAGAATAAGGGCCTCGCCGCAATGTTCGTGATGATGAACGCCGCGCGCCTCGGCGTCGGCATTCAGGGGCTCGGACAGGCCGACGTCGCCTATCAGAACGCGGTGCAATATGCGCAGGACCGCCGACAGGGCCGCGCGCTCACCGGGCCGAAAGATCCGCAGGAAAAGGCCGATCCGCTGTTTGTTCACCCCGACGTCCGCCGTATGTTGATGGATGGCAAGGCGACGGTCGAGGGGCTGCGCGCGCTCTGCACCTGGGGCGCGCTCCAGGTCGATCTTGCGCATGTTGCCGAGAGCGATGAGGAGCGCCAGCGCGCCGACGATCTCGTCAGCCTGCTCACCCCGGTCATCAAGGGCTTTGGCACCGACAAGGGTTATGAGGTCGCGACCAACGCGCAGCAGGTGTTCGGCGGCCACGGCTACATCGAAGAGCAGGGCATGAGCCAATATGTCCGCGATGCGCGCATCACCATGATCTACGAAGGCGCGAACGGCGTGCAGGCGATGGACCTCGTCGGCCGCAAGCTCGCGCAGAATGGCGGCCGCGCGATCCAGGCCTTCTTTGCCATCGTCGACGAGGAATGCGCGCGCGCGAAGGGCGATGAAGCGCTCGCGGATTTCGCGGGGCGTCTCGAAAAAGCGAATGGTGAGCTCAAGGCCGCGACGATGTGGTTCATGCAAAATGGCATGGCGAACCCGAACAATGTCGGCGCGGGTGCGCATCATTATATGCACATATTGGGGATCGTCGCCTTGGGCTCGATGTGGTTGATGATGGCCGACGCAGCCGCGAAGGCACTGTCGGAGGGCCGCGGAAACAAGCCGTTCCTCGAAGCCAAGCTCGTCACCGCGCGCTATTTCGCCGAACGTTTCCTGCCCGACGCCGGATCGCTCCGCCGCAAGATCGAAGCGGGCAGCGACGCGATGATGGCCCTGACCCCCGAACAGTTCGCCGCCTGACTTTAGTCCTTGCAACTATCGCCGCCATCATGCGTGGTGGCGGCGATGGGGACAGAGCTTGCACCTATAGTCGTCGAAGGCCGCAACTGCTGGCGGATTGAACGTGCCAACAAGGCGCGGATGATCGTCGATGCGGCCGACTATTTCGAACTGCTCGAAATTCTGATGGCGAAGGCGGAAGAGCGTATCCTGCTCATCGGGTGGGACTTCGATCCGCGCATCGCGCTGAAACCCGACAAGGAGGGCAAGGGCGAACCGCTTGGCGACTATCTGCTGAAGCTCGCGCACGAAAAGCCCGATCGCGACATCGACATCTTGCGCTGGAATTTCGGGGGACTGAAACAATTTGCGATACCGCGCATCCTGTCGATGATCGCGCGCTGGAAACTCACGCGCTCGATCAGTTTCCGTCTCGACAGTGCGCATCCGGTCGGCTGCAGCCATCACCAGAAGGTTGCGGTGTTCGACGATCATCTCGCCGTGTGCGGCGGGATCGACGTCGGTGCGCGGCGCTGGGACACGCGAGGGCACAAGGATGGCGACACGCGACGCACCGCCCCCGACGGCAAAGCCTATATGCCCTGGCACGACAGCACGATGATATTGGCGGGACCGGTGGGCAGCGCGCTCGCGGATCTCGGCAACGAGCGCTGGCAGCGTGCGACCAAAAAGCCGCTGCGCGACCTGACGGGCAAGGGCGAAAATTGGCCCGACGACCTGAAGCCCGATTTCGAGCGCGTCGACGTCGCCATTTCGCGTACGCGCGCCGAATATGACGGCTATGACGAAATTCGCGAGATCGAACAGCTATACCTCGACATGATCGCGGCGGCGAAGCACTTCATCTATTTCGAAAATCAATATTTCACCTGCGGAAAGATCGCCGCGGCGATCGCCGAACGGTTGAACGAGGATGATCCGCCCGAATTCGTAATGGTGATGCCCGAAACCGCCGACGGCTGGCTCGAACAGATGGCGATGGACGCTGCGCGCGTACAACTCGTCCGCGAAATCGCGAAAGCGAAACATGGCGACCGGCTCAAGGTCTATTGTCCGCGGACGGCAAAGGGTGAGCCCATTTACGTCCACGCCAAGACCGCAGTGGTCGACGATCGGATGATCCGCGTCGGGTCGGCCAATATGAACAATCGCTCGATGGGGCTCGACAGCGAATGCGACGTGACGATCGACGCCGCCTTGCCCGCGAACGCTGGCGTCGAGCCAGTGATCCGCCGCTTGCGCGAATCGCTGATCGCCGAGCATCTGGATGTCGATCCGGCCGAGGTCGGCCGCCGGTTTGACGCGACAGGGTCGCTGATCGCCGCGATTGAGGCACTGCGCGGGGAAGGCCGGTCGCTCGAACTGCTCGACCTCACCAAGCCGGGTCCGTTCGACGAATTCATCGCCGAGAATGAATTGCTCGACCCGACGAGCCCCGACGAAATGTTCGAAAGCCTGACCGAGCGTGGCCTCAGGAAAAGCTGGCATCGCGGCCGGGACTGGATGCGGCGGCACCGACCCTTCCGGCGGAAGAGCTAGTCAGCGAGCGACAGGATGTGATGCGCCTGCTTGAGGTGCGGCGCATCGACCATCTTGCCATCAACCTGAAGCACGCCGACGCCGGGGTTCGCCGCAAAGGCATCGACGATCGCCTGCGCCCGCGCCACCTCGTCGATCGAGGGCGTGAAGGCGGCGTTGATTGGCCCGACCTGCGAGGGGTGGATCGCCATCATGCCATTAAAGCCGTCGCGGCGCGCGCGGGCGGCGTAGGCGGTGAGGCCCGCCTCGTCCTTGATCGCGGGAAAAACGGTATCGATCGCGGCGGTGTTCGCGCCATGCGCAGCGAACAGTGTCAGCGCGCGCGCCATTTCATATGGCGCCGTGTAGCTGCCATCGTCATGCCGGCTGGTTGTCGCGCCGATCGCCGCGGGCAGGTCTTCTGCGCCCCAAGTCAGGCCGAGCAGCCGATCCTTCAACTCGCGATAGCTGCCAAGCGTGAAGATGGCAGCGGGGGTTTCGGTGGCAATGGGCAGGATGGCGGGAAGCGACGCATCGCGCGCCGACTCACTCCGCAATATGGTGTCGAGTTGCTGGATGCTCGGTGCGCCCTCGGCCTTGGGCAGCATGATCGCATCGGGCCGCGCGCCCGCGATCGCGGAGACATCGGCGGCGGTCATATGCCCGTCGAGCGGATTGACGCGCACCAGTGTGATCACCTCGCGCTCACCGGCCAGATAGTCCGCGACCGCGGCGCGTGCCGTTTCCTTGTTCGCGAGCGAAACCGAATCCTCGAGGTCGAGGATGATCGCGTCGGCGCCCGACGCCGCGGCCTTGGCGAAACGTTCGGGCCGGTCGCCGGGGACGAAGAGGAGCGAGCGGAGTCTCATGCCATCACCTATGCCGTTCGTGTCGAGCGAAGTCGAGACACGCGAGGGGCCAACGGTTCTCGACTTCGCTCGAACCGAACGGATTCGATCAATCTTTTCGCTTGATGAGCGCGGAACGCTCGCACTGGCAGACGATCTCTTCCCGCTGGTTGATCGCGCGATGAAGGAAAGTCACGATCCCGGCATTGGGCCGCGATTTCGATTCCTTCAGGCCAACTACCTCGCTTTCGGCGCGAAGCGTGTCGCCGATGAACACCGGCTTCGGCATGACGAGCTTGTCATAGCCGAGGTTCGCGACGAGCGTGCCGAGCGTCGTATTGCCGACCGACAGCCCGACCATCAGGCTGAAGGTGAAGGTGCCGTTGACGAGGATCTGGCCGAACTCCGACGCCTTTGCCGCCTCGATGTCGAGGTGCAACGGCTGCGGGTTATGCGTCATCGTCGTGAAGAGCAGATTGTCGGTCTCGGTCACCGTGCGCCGGATATCGTGCGTCAGCGTCTCGCCGATCTGCCACTCGTCGAAATATTTGCCGGCCATTATGCCTCTTCCTTCTCGATCTTCACCAGCAGGGCCTCGACCTGCACCTGCGCCCCCGCGGTCGCGTTGAGTTCAGCGACGACGCCGTCGAAGGGTGCGGTCAGGCTGTGCTCCATTTTCATTGCTTCGAGCGTCAGCAGTTTCTGCCCCTTCGTCACCTTGTCGCCCGCAGCGACATCGACCGCGATGACCTTGCCCGGCATCGGTGAGAGGATCGCGCCGTCGCTCGCCGCGCCGCCCGCGCTGCCCTCGGCGCGCCAAGGCGTGAGCTGCCATACCGAGCCACTCTCGGCGACGAGCATTGCGGGCGCGGGCTCGTCGGCGCCCGGACCATGGAGTTCGACCTCGACACGCTTGCCGTCGAGCAGGAAGGGCGCGCTGCGCACGTCGGGGGCATTGAGGCGGAAGCCCGATTGCAGCGAGCGCGGCACCATCGCCATTGCGGCGTTGGTGAGCGCCTGCGCGGTCGGGACCGGCTCCTCGGTCATCGCGTCGCCGTCGCGGCCGATCAGGCCGGTGTCGACGGTGCCTGCGACGAAATCGGGATGATCGAGCGCGTTGATCAGGAACGCCGAGTTGGTCTTCACCGGCCAGATCGCGCTTTCCTCCAGCATCTCGGACAAGAGTTCGCGCGCTTCCTCGCGATCCTCGCCCCACGCGATGACCTTGGCGATCATCGGGTCGTAGAAGGGCGAAACCTCGGCGCCCTCATAGACGCCGGTATCGACGCGGCCCATATGCTCGGGCAGCTGGAAGAGCTCGAGCGTGCCGATCGACGGCAGAAAACCCTTCGCCGGGTCCTCGGCATAGAGCCGCGCTTCCATCGCCCAGCCGTTGATCGCCAGTTCCTCTTGGCGAAGCGGGATCGGTTCTCCGCTCGCGACGCGGAGCTGCCATTCGACGAGGTCGACGCCCGTGATTTCCTCGGTCACCGGATGCTCGACCTGCAGCCGCGTGTTCATTTCCATGAACCAGATGCGGTCGGCGCGGAGGCCCTCCGACGCGTCGGCGATGAACTCGATCGTCCCCGCGCCGACATAGTCGACCGCCTTCGCTGCGCGGACCGCGGCGGCGCACAGATCGGCGCGCGTCGCCTCGTCCATGCCGGGGGCAGGGGCTTCCTCGATCACCTTCTGGTGGCGGCGCTGGAGCGAGCAGTCACGCTCGAATAGATGGACGACATTGCCGTGGGTGTCGCCGAACACCTGCACCTCGATATGGCGCGGGGTCAGGATATATTTCTCGATCAGCACATGGTCGTTGCCGAACGAGGCGGCGGCCTCGCGCTGGCACGAGGCGAGCATGTCCGCGAAATCGGCCGCATCATCGACCTTGCGCATCCCCTTGCCGCCGCCGCCCGCGACGGCCTTGATCAGCACCGGATAGCCGATCTCGGCAGCCTGCTCGGCGAGAAAAGCTGCGTCCTGGTTCTCGCCCATATAGCCCGGCGTCACGGGCACGCCCGCCGCGGCCATCAGCTTCTTCGCTGCATCCTTCAGCCCCATCGCCGTGATCGACGAAGGCTTGGGCCCGACCCATACGAGCCCGGCATCGGCGACAGCCTGCGCGAACTCGGCATTCTCGGACAGGAAGCCATAGCCTGGATGGATCGCCTCAGCCCCGGTCGCCTTCGCGGCGGCGATGATCTTCTCGCCGACCAGGTAGCTCTCCCGCGCCGGCGAAGGCCCGATATGCACCGCCTCGTCCGCCTCGCGCACATGCAGCGCCATGGCATCGGCGTCCGAATAGACCGCGACGGTCCGAATGCCCATCTCGCGCGCGGTGCGGATGATGCGGCAGGCGATCTCGCCACGATTGGCGATGAGGAGGGAGTTGATCATGCTTTTTCCAATGGAGTTTGTTCGAGACGAACACCTTCGGCGCAGCGGTTATCGTCAGGAAAATACCCGTCCGCATCTGGCCAAAGGAGCTGGAGCCGTTTGATTGGCAGTTCGATATTCGATTGCCTGGCGAACCATTCCGCCGATCCAAAGTAGCTGTCGGGAATTGAGGAACCTTCGGCCAACAGCGTGTCATAGCCATTGAGAACCTCGGAAAGTCGAAACCCTGCCTCGGGCGCTCGCTCTTTTCTCCGGCATTCTTCGACCGCATCGTTGATCATATGGCAGCGGGTTTCGGTCGTGAGGCCGAAGCAAATAAATTCCGGCCAACCGAATGTCTTGGTGAGCCCGATCGAATAGGAGAACCATTCTTCGGGATCATTGCTATCGGTTCGCGGCGCGACGCTCAGAACCGCCCACCCGACGGTATCGACCGTGTCGCAAAGCCAGTTTTCGAAGTCGCTGTGCATCATCACATCCTGAATACGCCGAAGCCGCGGTCCTCGACCGGAGCGTTCAGCGTTGCCGAAAAGGCCAGTCCGAGGACGTCACGCGTCTGCGCGGGGTCGATGATGCCATCGTCCCACAGCCGCGCGGTGGCGTGATAGGGATTGCCCTCATCCTCATATTTCTGGCGGATCGGCGCCTTGAAAGCCTCGGTCTCTTCCGCCGTCCATTTCTCCGCATCGCGGTGCACCGTCGCCAGCACCGACGCCGCCTGCTCGCCACCCATCACCGAGATTCGCGCATTGGGCCAGGTGAACAGGAAGCGCGGCGAATAGGCGCGCCCGCACATGCCGTAATTGCCCGCGCCGAAGCTGCCGCCGATCAGCACGGTGATCTTGGGCACCGTCGCGGTCGCGACGGCCGTCACCAGCTTCGCGCCATGCTTGGCGATCCCTTCGGCCTCATATTTGCCGCCGACCATGAAGCCGCTGATATTCTGAAGGAAGAGAAGGGGAATGCGCCGCTGCTGCGCCAGCTCGATGAAATGCGCGCCCTTGACCGCACTTTCGCTGAACAACACGCCGTTGTTCGCCAGGATCGCGACCGGAATGCCCCAGATATGCGCGAAGCCGCAGACGAGCGTGCTGCCGTAGTTCGCCTTGAATTCGTGGAACTCGCTGCCGTCGACGATGCGCGCGATGACCTCGTGCACATCGTAAGGCGCGCGAACGTCCTGCGGGATGATGCCGTAAAGCTCCTCGGCGGCATATTTGGGCGGGCGCGGATCCTTCATCGCCACCTCGAAGCCCTGTTCGACGCCGAAGGTCGACACGATATCGCGCACGATCGTCAGCGCATGTTCGTCATTCTCGGCGAGATGGTCGACAACACCCGATTTCTTCGCGTGCAGATCGCCGCCGCCCAGATCTTCGGCGCTGATCTCCTCGCCCGTTGCGGCCTTTACCAAGGGCGGGCCGGCGAGGAAGATCGTGCCCTGATTGCGCACGATCACCGTCTCGTCGGACATCGCGGGCACATAGGCGCCGCCCGCGGTGCAGCTGCCCATCACGCAGGCGATCTGCGGAATGCGCTTCGCCGACATATTCGCCTGGTTGAAGAAGATGCGCCCGAAATGGTCACGGTCGGGAAAGACCTGGTCCTGATGCGGCAGGTTGGCGCCGCCGCTGTCGACGAGGTAGATGCACGGCAGGCGGTTTGCCTCGGCAATCTCTTGCGCGCGCAGATGCTTCTTCACCGTCATCGGATAATAGGTGCCGCCCTTTACCGTCGCGTCGTTGCACACGATCATGCACTGGCGCCCCGATACTTGCCCGATCCCGCAGATCAGCCCCGCGCCCGGCACTTCACCCTCGTAGAGGTCGTTCGCCGCAAGCTGGCCGATCTCAAGGAAGGGCGCGCCCGGATCGAGCAGTCGTTCGACGCGCTCGCGCGGCAGCAATTTGCCGCGGCCCTTATGCCGCTCGCGCGACTTTTCGTTTCCGCCGAGCGCCGCTTCGGCGACCGCCGCCCGCAACGCGTCGGTCAGCGCGCGATTATGCGCGCTGCGGGTGCGAAATTCCTCGCTGTCCGCGTTGATGTTCGTGCCAAGAACCGGTGCGCTCACTGTATCGTCTCTCCCTGAAGCCCGTTCGGAACTAACCCGCCGCTCGTCGATTGAAAAGCACGGCAGGCCGAAAATGGTTGGAATTGAAACCGGATTTTCCCACGCGTCGGCTGCCCGCCAATCCGTGACAAAATAAGGTCATTCCTATGAAAAAAGCTGTCTTTGCCGTCCTTCTGTCCACCGCGGCGATTGTCGCGGGTCCCGTCGCCTGTAGCAGCGGCAAGGACAGCTCCGCCGCTTACACCGTCGGCACCGACATCGGGATCAGCAAGGCGGCCATGGATACGACCGCAAAGCCGGGTGACGACTTCTACGCCTATGCCAACGGAAATTGGGACAAGGCGAACGAAATCCCCGCTGACCGCTCGTCGATCGGCGCCTTTTACGTCGCGCAGCTCGAAACCGAAAAGCGCAACCGTGAGCTGGTCGACGCGATCGTCAAGGGCGACGCGGCGCCCGACACTAACGAGGGGCGCATCGCCGCTTTCTACAAGGCCTATACCGACGTGAAGGCGATCGACGCCGCAGGTATGAAGCCCGTCGCCGCCGATCTCGCGCGTTTCGCGGCAATCACCGACAAGGCGGGCCTGTCGAAGGTGCTCGGCGAGCAGCTTCGCGCCGACGTCGATCCGCTCAATGCCACCGACTTCCAGACCGAAAATCTGTTCGGCGTCTTCGTGACGCAGGGGCTCGCGACCCCCGGCGAGGTTATCCCCTATTTGCTGCAGGGCGGCCTCGGCATGCCCGAGCGCGAATATTATCTGTCGTCCGATCCCAAGATGGCGAGCATCCGCACCGCCTATCAGGCCTATATCGCCAAGCTGCTGACCGCCGCCGGGCAGAGCGACGCCGCCGCGAAGGCGAAGCGCATCTACGACCTCGAGGTCAAGATCGCCAAGGCACACGCGACGCGCGAACAAAGCGAGGATTTCACCAAGTCCGCCGACGTCTGGACCAAAGCCGATTTCGCGAAGAAGGCGCCCGGTATCGACTGGCCCGCCTTTTTCACCGCAGCGAAGCTCGACGGCGCGGACAAGTTCGGCGCCTATCATGCGAATGCGATCACCGGCCTGTCGGCGCTCGTTGCGTCCGAGCCGATCGATGCTTGGAGGGACTGGCTCGCCTTCCACCAGATCAACAGCCACGCCGACGTGCTGCCGAGCGCGATCGATAGCGCGCATTTTGCCTTTTACGGAACAACGATGGCGGGCACGCCGCAGCAGCGCGGCCGCGAAAGGCGCGCGCTCGACGCGCTCGACACCTATCTCGGCGATGCCGTCGGCAAGGCCTATGCCGACAAATATTTCCCGGCCTCGGCCAAGGCCGAAGTCGGCGACATGGTGAAGAACATTAAGGCCGCCTTTGCAAAGCGTGTCGAAACGATCGACTGGATGGCGCCCGAAACCAAGAAGGAAGCGATCAAGAAGGTCGAGACGATTGTTGTTGGGGTGGGCTATCCCGACACATGGCGCGACTATGGCAGCTACACCGTCGGCACCGATGCCTACGCCAACGAGGTCGCGGGGCAGAAAGCCGAATATGCGCACCAGCTCGCCAAGATCGGAAAGCCGATGGACAAGGGCGAATGGTGGATGGTGCCGCAGACGGTCAACGCCGTGAACCTGCCGGTGCAGAATGCGCTCAATTTCCCCGCCGCGATCCTTCAGCCGCCCTTCTTCAACGCCAAGGCCGATCCCGCGTTCAACTATGGCGCGATCGGCGCGGTCATCGGCCATGAGATCAGCCACAGCTTCGACAATAATGGCGCCGCCTTCGATTCCACGGGCGCGCTGCGTAACTGGTGGACCCCGGCGGATCTGGCGAAGTTCAACGCGGCGGGCGATGCTCTCGCGGCGCAGTTCGACACCTACAAGCCGTTCCCCGACTTGGCGGTCAACGGCAAGCTGACGCTGGGCGAAAATATCGCCGACGTTGCAGGTTTGCAGGCCGCTTACGACGCGTACCGCGCCTCGCTTGGCGGCAAGGAAGCGCCGGTAATCGACGGCTTCACCGGCGACCAGCGTTTCTTTATCGCATTTACGCAGACCTGGGCAACCAAGATGCGCGCCGAGGCGCTCCGCGCGCGCATCGCCACCGACGGCCACGCGCCGGGAATGTACCGCGCGCTGACGGTCCGCAACCTCGACGCCTGGTACAAGGCGTTCGATGTCAAGGAAGGCGACAAGCTCTACCTCGCGCCCGACCAGCGCGTCCGCATCTGGGGCTGATGGCGAAGGGAGGCGGGGCGTCATGCTTCGCCCTCCGTCTTTGCGGCAGGCTTCTTGCGGATCAGGTGGCTATAGACGCCCACGAGGTTAATGCAGAGGAGGGCGATATTCTGCCATCCGATGCCTTCGCTGTCGGGCTGGAGGAAACCCCATGCGATCAAAGCGAGGCTGCTCGTCACAAAGATGACGAATGCCCACCCGGTCCATCGTTCGCCGAGATTGAGCGATACGAGCAATGCCGCAAGCGTCGCCGCGGCGGCGCCATAATATTGCAAGGCGTCGAGCAGGGTCTGGCTCATGCGCCGGTGGTTCCGAATACGAACTCGAGCTTCAGCCCGTCGGGATCGGCGAAGAATACCGCATAATAGGTCGGACCGTAGCGCGGGTAATCGGCAGGCGCGTCGAGGATCGTTGCGCCGATGCGGCGCAGCAAAGCGTGCAGCGCATCGACGTCTGCGCGGCTTTCGGCGGTCCAGGCGAGATGATGAAGGCCGGGCGAATAGCGGTCGTGCGTCCGCGCTGCGCCCGGCCCACGCGCTTCGATAATACCGATCGAATGAAAGGGCTCGCCCGCGCGATCCCAGTCGCTGCCATGGTCGTGATCGGCCGAGCGCCGATAGCCGAGAAAGCCGAGCACCGCGTCATAGAAGATGCGCGACCGGTCTTTTTCGGTCACCGTCAGGTCGATGTGATGGACAAGCCCGCGCATGCTCATGTCAACGCACCGATCAGCGCGAAGATGCCCGCGCCGCTCAGCGCCGGCCAGGCGATATGGCGACCCTTCGTATAGGCGGCGTTGACCAGCCCGGTTGCAAGCCACCCCCCGCCAATGACGGCAAGCAAAGCGTCCGGCGTAGCTGGCCAAGCGACCGCCGCCGCAGAAATCAGCATCAGCACCGCCGTTGCGTGCCAGGCAAAGCGGATGATCCGCCGCGTCAACGGATCCGCGAGCACTCCCGTCTCGCTTCGCAACAGCGGAACGATCAGCCGCCGATAGCCGATTACCGAATGAACCCCGGCCGTCGTCACCATGAAGGCGGCCGACAGCCAGAGCCAGCTCACGCGCCGGCGCCGATCAGTTCGCGGCCGATGAGCATGCGGCGGATCTCGTTCGTCCCCGCGCCGATGTCGAGGAGCTTGGCGTCGCGCCAGTAACGCTCGACCGGCCAGTCCTTCGTATAGCCCGCGCCGCCGAGTGCCTGGATCGCCTCGCCCGCGACCTTTACGGCATTCTCGCTTGCAAGCAGGATCGCGCCCGCGGCGTCGAACCGCGTCGTCTGTCCGGCATCGCACGCCTTGGCGACGTTGTAGACATAGGAGCGCGCCGACTGGAGCATGACATACATGTCGGCGACCTTCGCCTGCATCAGCTGGAACGATCCGATCGGCTTGCCGAACTGCTTTCGCTCGCGGACATAGGGAATGACGGTGTCCAGACACGCCTGCATGATCCCGAGCTGGAGCCCGGCGAGCACGACGCGCTCATAATCGAGCCCCGACATCAGCACGCCGACGCCGCCATTCTCCGGCCCCATGACCTGCTCTTCGGAGACTTCGCAGTCGGTGAACACCAGCTCGGCGGTCGGCGAGCCGCGCATGCCGACTTTATCGATCTTCTGCCCGATGGAGAACCCCGGCATGTCCTTTTCGATCAGGAAGGCGGTGATCCCGCGCGATCCCGCCTCGGGGCTCGTTTTCGCATAGACGACGAGCGTGTCGGCATGCGTCGCGTTGGTGATCCAGAATTTGGTGCCGTTGAGGACATAGCCGCCCTGAACCCGGTCGGCCTTCAGCTTCATCGACACGACATCGCTGCCGGCACCGGCTTCGGACATTGCGAGGCTGCCGACATGTTCGCCGCTGATCAGCTTCGGAAGATATTTCGCCTTTTGCTCGGGATTGCCCCATCGGCGAATCTGGTTGACGCACAGATTCGAGTGCGCGCCATAGGAGAGGCCGATCGCGGCGCTCGCACGGCTCACTTCCTCGACCGCGATCACATGTTCGAGATATCCGAGGCCGAGCCCGCCGAACTCTTCCTCGACGGTGATGCCGTGAAGGCCAAGTTCGCCCATCTGCATCCACAGCTCGTCGCGCGGGAACCAGTCTTCGGCGTCGGCCTTGGCGGCGAGAGGTGCGATCTGTTCGTCGGCGAAGCGGGCGGTAGTGTCGCGAATCATGTCGGCGGTTTCGCCGAGCGCGAAATCGAAATCGGGGGTGGCGCGCATGAGGGTCCTATCGATCGAAGGGCGAGGCTGCGCGTGATAGTGCATCAAAACGTCTTCATAGGGAAATTGAAACGACCGCACGTTTATCATAAAGAAAATCTATGATTAAACGCGCCCACATCCGCCAATTTCTTGCCGTGGTCGACGCGGGCAGCTTTACGCAGGCGGCACTCCGCATCCGCGTGACCCAGCCGGCGCTGTCGAGCGGGATCGCCGAACTCGAAAAGCTCGTCGGTACGCCGCTCTTCATCCGTAACCGCCGTCAGATCCGGCTGACAGAGGCGGGCGGACGCTTCCTGCCGATCGCGCGCGATCTCGAACGCGGCTTCCGCGCTGCCGACGGCTTCGGCCGCGATGCCGACCGCCGGGCGGCCGAACTCAAGCTCGGGATCATCCGCTCGACGCCGGGCGAATTGCTGCAGGCCATCGCCGCGGCGCTGCGCCCGGGCTTTTCGATCGAACTCGTCGAAAACAGTGACTCCGAGTTGCGCTCGGCGCTCGGCAGCGGCCGGCTTCATATGGCGCTTGTTCCGCTGCGCGACGGTGACCGCGGCGACCATGTCGTGCCACTCTATGAGGAGCCGCTGGCGATGTTCGTCGCTGCGGGCCATCCGTTTGCGGGGCGGATCGAGGTCGGGCCCGAGGAACTCGCCGCCGAAACGATGATCGCGCGCCGGTCGTGCGAATTTCTCGATGCGACCAGCCGATTCTTTACGCGCCACGGCGTTCGCCCGCGCTTTGCCTTGCGCAGCGAGAGCGACGAGCGCTGCCTGCGCATGGTCGCCGCCGGGGTCGGCATCACCACCGCGCCGATATCGCTCGCGATCGACGGTATCGTCCCGCTCAAGGTCGCGGGCTATGACTTCCACCGCGAACTCGGGCTGCTCCTCGCCCCGGCGTGGCACGCGCTACCCGAGATCGGGGCGCACCTGGCCCATCCGCTCGAAACCATCGGGGCAATCGCCACCGAATGGCGGCGAACGCGGGTCGACGGAGCGAGCTGACGCGATCTCCCACAAGTCTGGCTTGCAGCGCGCAAAGGCCATAACGTTTGCCCGCCAACATCGGCCGGAGCTACGGCGGCCTCATCCACCCCGTCCGTTTGGACGTATGACGGAATTTGAAACAGCCTATTCCGCTGCTGCACGGCGGAAATATTAGGAGACGAAGTTTGTTGTCGTCTGAATTGACGCATCTTGACCGGCTCGAGGCCGAGAGCATCCACATCATGCGCGAAGTGATGGCCGACGCGGCGAAGCCCGTGATGCTCTACAGCGTCGGCAAGGACAGCGCGGTGATGCTGCACCTCGCGCGCAAGGCCTTCTATCCATCGCCACCACCATTCCCGCTGCTGCACGTCGATACGACGTGGAAATTCCAGGCGATGTACGAACTGCGCGACCGCATGGCGGCCGAGAGCGGCATGGAGCTCATCGTCTACCAGAACCCCGAGGCGAAGGCGCGCGGGATCAACCCCTTCGATCACGGTCCGTTGCACACCGACATGTGGAAGACCGAGGGGCTCAAGCAGGCGCTCGACCTTCACGGTTTCGACGTCGCCTTTGGCGGCGCGCGGCGCGATGAGGAAAAGAGCCGCGCCAAGGAGCGCATCTTCTCCTTTCGCACGGCGACCCACGGCTGGGACCCGAAGAAGCAGCGCCCCGAACTCTGGAACCTCTATAACGCCCGCAAGGCGAAGGGGGAGAGCATCCGGGTGTTCCCGATCTCGAACTGGACCGAGCTCGACGTCTGGCAATATATTGCGCGCGAAAATATCCCGATCGTGCCGCTCTATTTCGCCGCGCCGCGCCCGACGGTCGAGCGCGACGGCCTGCTGTTGATGGTCGACGATGACCGCTTCCCGCTGGCGGAAGGCGAGGTTCCGGTCGAACGGTCGGTGCGTTTCCGCACGCTCGGCTGTTACCCGTTGACCGGCGCGGTCGAGAGCCAAGCATCGACCTTGTCCGAAGTCATTCAGGAGATGCTGCTCACGACAACGAGCGAACGGCAAGGCCGCATCATCGACAAGGACGGCGGCGATGCGTCGATGGAGAAGAAGAAGCAGGAGGGGTATTTCTGATGACCGACCCCATCTACGTCACCGACGCCCTCATCGCCGAGGACATCGACGCCTATCTCGCGGGCCACGAAAAGAAGTCGCTGCTGCGTTTCATCACGTGCGGCTCGGTGGACGACGGTAAGTCGACGCTGATCGGGCGCCTGCTCTATGACTCGAAGATGATCTTCGAGGACCAGCTCGCCGCGCTCGAAGCCGACAGCAAGCGCGTCGGCACGCAGGGGCAGGAGATCGACTTCGCGCTGCTCGTCGACGGCCTTGCTGCCGAGCGCGAGCAGGGGATCACGATCGACGTCGCCTATCGCTTTTTCACGACCGAAAAGCGCAAGTTCATCGTCGCCGACACGCCGGGGCACGAGCAATATACGCGCAACATGGTCACGGGGGCCTCGACTGCCGATCTCGCGGTCATCCTGATCGATGCGCGCAAGGGCGTGCTCACCCAAACCCGCCGCCACAGCTTCCTCGCGCATCTGATCGGTATCAAGCATATCGTCCTCGCCGTGAACAAGATGGACCTCGTCGGATACGACAAGGCAGTGTTCGACCGCATCACGCTGGCGTATCGCGCCTTCGCGAGCGAGATCGGCATCACCAACTTCACCGCAATCCCGATATCGGGGTTCAAGGGCGACAATATCACCGCGCCCTCGGACAACACGCCCTGGTTCAAGGGCCCAGCGCTGATCGAGCATCTGGAAAACGTCGAGGTCGGGGCCGCCGCCGACGAAGCCAAGCCGTTCCGTTTGCCTGTCCAATGGGTCAACCGCCCGAACCTCGACTTCCGGGGCTTCTCGGGCCAGCTCGCAAGTGGCAAGATCAAACCCGGCGACGCCGTTCGCATCCTGCCGAGCGGCAAGACGACGACTGTAGACCGCATCGTCACCCTCGACGGCGACCTCGACGAAGCCGTTGCCGGCCAGTCGGTGACGCTGACGCTCGCCGACGAGGTCGACTGCTCGCGCGGCGACGTCATCGCGGCGGCGGACAATCCGCCCGAGGCGGCCGACCAGTTCGAGGCGACGCTCGTCTGGATGGCCGACGAGGCGATGATCCCGGGCCGCGCCTATTGGCTGAAGCTCGCGACGCAGAGCGTTTCGGCGACGGTGCAGGCGCCGAAATACGAGATCAACGTCAACACGCTCGATCATCTCGCGGCGAAGACGCTCGAATTGAACGGCATCGGCGTCGTCGAAATGTCGACCGACAAGCCGATTACCTTCGAGGCCTATGGCGACAACCGGACGCTCGGCGGCTTCATTCTGATCGACAAGCTCACCAATGCGACCGTCGCGGCGGGGATGCTGCATTTCAGCCTCCGCCGCGCGCAGAATGTCCATTGGCAGGCGACCGACATCGACCGCGATATGCGCGCGAACCTGAAGAACCAGCGCCCCGCTCTGCTGTGGTTCACCGGTCTTTCGGGGTCCGGCAAGTCGACGATCGCGAACCTCGTCGAAAAGAAGTTGCACCGGATGAACCGGCACAGTTTCCTTTTGGACGGCGACAATGTCCGTCACGGCCTCAACCGCGACCTCGGTTTTACCGAGGCCGACCGGATCGAGAATATCCGCCGCGTGGGCGAGGTCGCGAAGCTGATGACCGACGCGGGGCTGATCGTCATCACCGCCTTCATTTCGCCATTCAAGGCCGAACGCGAGTTGGTGCGTGCGATGCTGCCCGAGGGCGAGTTCCTCGAAATCTTCATCGACACTCCCCTCGCCGAAGCGGAGAGACACGACGTCAAGGGTCTCTACAAAAAGGCACGCGCGGGCCAGCTCAAGAATTTCACCGGCATCGACAGCCCCTATGAGGCGCCCGAGAATCCCGAAATTCGTATCGACACGACTGCGATGACGCCCGACGAGGCCGCTGACCTGATCATCGATCGCTTGCTGGGATAGATATGACTGTGGGGGAAAACGACGAACTGCTTGCCGAACGGCTAGCAACTGCAGCGGGTGCGATCCTGCTCGATCTGCGCACACGCGGCGGCCTTGACGGCAAGGCGCTGGGGAAGGCGGGGGACGAGCAGGCCAACGCCATGCTGTGCCGGGAGATTCGTACCGCTCGTCCCGCCGATGCGCTCCTTTCCGAAGAAGAGAAGGACAATGTGGCACGCTGTGGCCAGAGCCGCGTCTGGATCGTCGATCCGCTCGACGGCACGCGCGAATATGGCGAGGGACGCGACGACTGGGCGGTGCATGTCGCGCTTGCGATCGACGGCATTGCAACGGTCGGTGCCGTCGCGCTGCCCGGCCTCGGCGTCACGCTGACGTCGGGCGCGCCGGTCGCGCTTCCACCCGCGAACCAGCCGCTCCGCATGCTCGTCAGCCGCACGCGCCCCGCCGCCGAGGCCGTGTTCGTCGCGGACAAGCTCGGCGCGGAACTGGTCGCGATGGGCTCGGCGGGCGCGAAGGCGATGGCGGTCGTGCGGGGGGAGGCCGATATCTACCTCCACACCGGCGGCCAATATGAGTGGGACAATTGTGCGCCCGTCGCGGTGGCGCAGGCGGCGGGTCTGCACGTCAGCCGCGTCGATGGCTCGCCCATCCGGTACAATAATCCCGACACCTATTTGCCCGACCTGCTGATTTGCCGGAAAGAGCTGGCCGGTGCGGTGCTGCGTCTCGCCGCGGAATATTCGCCCGCGCGATGACGCCGGGCGCAGCGGGTTCCTTGTCGCGAAAGGCGATTTAAGCGCAAGAATCGGGACGCCGCGCCTTCCGTTGCATCGATAGAGCGCCCTGACCGATGTCAGGAAAGGCAAATCATGGAACTGGAAGACAAGACCATCATCGTCACCGGCGCGAGCAGCGGGATCGGCGCCGCGGCAGCGAAGCTGTTTGC
Organism: Sphingopyxis sp. H115; assembly: GCF_001468465.1. Lineage (GTDB taxonomy): Bacteria > Pseudomonadota > Alphaproteobacteria > Sphingomonadales > Sphingomonadaceae > Sphingopyxis. Next base: position 230,022 of record NZ_LNSA01000001.1, on the reverse strand, counting down.
ATCGGAAGGAGCGAATGTGGTGCTGGGCGCGCGTCGCGGCGCCGAACTCGAAGCCCTTGCCGATTCCATCCACCAAGCCGGTGGGCAGGCGGTGTTCCTCGCCGGCGACGTGAGGGACGAGGGATATGCCAAGGCGCTTGTCGATCTGGCCGGAAAGGCGTTTGGCGGACTGGACGGCGCGTTCAACAATGCCGGCATCGTCGGAGATATGCAGCCGGTCTCTGATATGGCCATCGGCAACTGGACCGACGTGATCTCGGTCAACCTGACCGCCGCCTTTCTGGCCGCCAAGGCCCAGGTACCGGCGATGAAGGCGCGCGGTGGGGGCTCGATCGTCTTCACCTCGTCATTCGTGGGTTTCAGCAACGGCGGCCTACCCGGCATGGGGGCCTATGCGGCGTCCAAGGCGGGGCTGATCGGCTTTGCCCGGTCACTGGCATCGGACCATGCCGCCGAGGGCATAAGGGTTAACACGTTGTTGCCCGGCGGCACGATCACGCCGATGGGAGGCGAGAACGATCCTGCCGCGCAGGAGTTTATAGCCGGATTGCATCCGATGAAGCGGATGGCGGCTGCCATCGAGATCGCGCAGGCGGCGCTGTTTCTTTTGTCTCACCGGTCGAGTTTCGTGACGGGAAGCCCGATGATTGCCGATGGCGGGGTCTCGGTCCGGCTGACATGATGCGGCGGCGCCGGATGCTTCGCGATTCCGGCCGCATTTTTCGCAACCGGCGATTGCCAGCGTCCTTCTGCCGCCCTATTTCGGTTTCATCGAGAAACCGAACACGGGAGACGCATGATGACCGACCTGCCTGAAACCAACCTCACGATGCTGACGCTCGTGAAGCCCGAAGGGCAGCTCGAAGTGTCGCTGGAGCGTCGTCCGATGCCGACTCCCAAACCGCATGAGGTACTCGTGAAGGTGCTCGCCGCGCCGATCAACCCGTCGGACCTCGGCTTGCTGTTCGGCGGCGCCGACATGTCGACCGCGCGCGCCTCCACTCGTGATGGCTTGCCCGTCATTACCGCCGATGTGCCGCCCGCGGGCATGCGCGCGATGGCCGGGCGCGTCGGCGACGCGCTCACCATCGGCAACGAAGGCTGCGGCACCGTCGTCGCGGCAGGCGATTCGCCGGAGGCGCAGGCGTTGCTCGGCAAGACCGTCGCTCTGCTCGGCGGCGAAATGTACGCCGAATATCGCTGCCTGCCCGTGCAGATGGTGATGCCGCTTCCCGACGGCACCGACCCCGCCGACGGCGCCTCCTGCTTCGTCAATCCGCTGACCAGCCTTGCGTTCACCGAGACGATGCGGATGGAAAATCACAGCGCGATCGTCCACACCGCCGCAGCATCGAACCTCGGCCAGATGCTCGTCAAGATTTGCGCGAAGGACGGCATTCCGCTCGTCAACATCGTCCGCAGCGACGCGCAGGTCGAAATATTGAAGGGGATCGGCGCCCAATATGTCGTCAACAGCAGCGCCGACGATTTCATGGACCGGTTGATCGACGCGATCGTCGAGACGGGGGCGACGATCGGTTTCGATGCCACCGGGGGCGGAAAGCTCGCGGGTCAGATCCTGACCGCGATGGAAGCGGCGGCGGTCAAGCGCATGACGACCTACAGCCGCTATGGTTCGGACACGTTCAAGCAGGTCTATATCTATGGCGCGCTCGACCTGTCGCCGACGACCTTTTCGGCGCGCAGCTTCGGCCTGACCTGGGCGCTCGGCGGCTTCCTGCTCACCCCCTTCATGGCAAAGGCGGGCATGGAAGTCGTTGGCCGGATGCGCAAGCGCGTCGTCGACGAGCTGACGACGACGTTCAAAAGTCACTATAGCCATGAAGTGTCGCTGGCGGACGCGCTGAACGTCGAAACGGCGCAAGCCTATAATGCGAAACGCACGGGCGAGAAATATCTGATCAAGCCGCACGGCTAGGCGCGTCGGCAAACGACCGATTGCGGACACTGTTTCTTCGTCATCCCGGACTTGATCCGGGATCCATCGCGGCGTCGAGGTCATGGGCCCCGGATCAAGTCCGGGGTGACGAGGAGGCGGAACCGACGTCCGCTCACCACCCCTAAGCCGCCATCGCCCCAAAAATTGCTGTCCTACATTATCGCGCCGTGTCAGCCTTCGGCGGCTCTTTGAAATCGTCCGCTTGCACAAACAGGTCTTGGGATGGCGTTAAAGCCACAAAGGACACAGTTTCGACGCGCGCACGCGGGGCTTTTGTGGCTTTAGCGCTGCGCGGAACGCGATTTCAGAGTGAAGTCAGGCAGATTCCCGCCATTCCGGCGTTACCGCTTCATGCACTGCCTTGCATCGTCGCGCTTATACTCGCTGCAATTCCACAGCGCCTTTTCGAACCCGGCCTTGTCGTCGCGCAGATAGGAAAAGCTCATCGCTGCGCGCTGCGTGTCGCTCATCGCATCGCTGTCGGGTTTGAGGGTTGGATTGGTCCAGCCCATGAATTTGCAATAGGGCTTGTCGCCGCAAAGGCGCAGCGCGGTCGTCACGAAACTTTCGGGTGCCGCCTTGCGATCGAGCTGGGTGTAGATGGTGTCGCGGCCCGCGCTTTCGCCAGCGCCGGTCACGATGCGCGCTTCGCCGACCGCAGCATTGGCGTCTACGCCCGTTACGAGTTCGGTCGGGATCCCCATCGCGTTCGCATGCAGCGGCGACAGGGCAGCGAGTTTCGCAATCGGGCCGTCTTCGCCCGACACGCTGCCGCGAAAAGCCCCCGGCGTGCCCCAGAAGCCCGGCCAGCGGAAGAAGAGATGCGTATCGACGATTGCGATCTTTTCGAGGCTGTCGCTCCAATAGGGGCGCACCCAGTCGGTATGATAATGGGTGGCGAGGCCGACCGAAGGATCGGTCAGGCCTGACAGCATCATGTCGGCGTTGACCTGTGCGCGCAGCCACGCCGCTTCGGAATAGCGGCGCGCCAGCGCGCCGTCGCAGGTGAAGGTGAACTGGCAACCCGTCTGGCGTTCGGCACCCTGGAACACGACGCCGCAGATCGATTTCGGAAAGGCCGGATGTCGCGCGCGGTTGATCACCACCTGTCCGACCGACAATTGCCCGCGGCTGTCGTCACCCGCTTCATAGATCATCGCCGCGGCGAGGCAGTCGCGGGCGCGCAAGCGCGCGTCGCCAGTACCGGCATAGACGAACGGTCGCGCCGCCACGAACCCCTTGGTGACCAGCGCGATGCGCGCATTGGCGGCGCGCGCGTCGTCCTCGGTAACGGGCGCCAGTTCCATCGGCGGCACGTCGGGAACGACATCGGCGGGCGGCGCAACCGGATGCGGGCGCACGGCGGCGTCGCGGACGATGCCCCCCCCGCTATGATACAAGACCGCGGCGATTGCGACGGCGGCGATCAGGACGAACAGCCAGCCCGTCCAGTCGCGCCCGACGGGCAACGCCGATGGATCGTCCACGGAACGCACGAGGGGGCCTCAAATCTCCGGGAGGAAATCGGGGACCGACAGATAGCGCTCGCCGGTGTCGTAGTTGAAGCCGAGAACGCGGCTGCCCGGCGGCAGTTCGGCCAGCTTCTGCGCGATGGCGGCCAGCGTCGCGCCCGACGAAATGCCGACGAGCATGCCTTCCTCGGTCGCGGCGCGGCGCGCGAAATCTTTCGCTGCACCAGCGTCGACCTTGATCACCCCGTCCAGCAGGTCGGTGTGCAGGTTACGCGGGATGAAGCCCGCGCCGATGCCCTGGATCGGATGCGGTGCGGGCTGGCCGCCCGAAATGACCGGTGAAGCTTCGGGCTCGACCGCGAAGACCTTGAGGTTCGGCCAATGCTCTTTCAGGAATTGCGCGGTGCCCGTGATATGGCCGCCGGTGCCGACGCCGGTGATGAGTACGTCGATCGGCGTATCCTTGAAATCGGCAAGAATTTCGGGTCCCGTCGTACGGACATGGACGTCGATGTTCGCTTCATTTTCGAACTGCTGCGGCATCCAGGCGCCGGGCGTCGTTTCGACGAGTTCGATCGCGCGCTCGATCGCGCCCTTCATGCCCTTTTCGCGCGGCGTCAGGTCGAAGGTCGCGCCATAGGCAAGCATCAGGCGCCGGCGCTCGACCGACATGCTTTCGGGCATGACCAGGATCAGCTTGTAGCCTTTGACCGCCGCGGCCATCGCAAGGCCGATACCGGTGTTGCCCGATGTTGGCTCGACGATCGTGCCGCCGGCCTTCAAACTGCCGTCGCGCTCGGCCGCTTCGATCATTGCGAGCCCGATCCGGTCCTTGATCGACCCGCCGGGATTGCTGCGCTCCGATTTCACCCAGACTTCGGCGTCGGGAAACAGCTTTGCCATACGGATGTGCGGCGTGTCGCCGATGGTATCGAGGATGGAATTGGCTTTCATGTCGATCCTGCCTTGAATTGGGGTTCAAAGGTGCGTGCCCGGCGCAGTTCGGGGAACAGCCAAGCCCATAGCGCCGTCACGCCGATCGCGCCAGCGCCGCCGATCACGACCGCGCCGACCGGCCCCAACGCAGCGGCCATCGCCCCGGCGCGCATCTCGCCAAGTTCATTCGACGCCGAAATCGCGAGGCCCGAAGCGGCGCTGACGCGGCCGCGCATATGGTCGGGGGTGTTGAGCTGTATAAGCGTGCCGCGCACGAAGACCGAAAACATGTCGGCGGCACCCATCAGCACAAGCACGGCCAGCGAAAGGATGAGATTGGTCGAGAGGCCGAAGACCACCGTCCCCGCGCCGAATACCGCCACCGCCCACAGCATCTTCACCCCGACGTTGCGCTCGATCGGTCGGATCGCGAGGCCGACGGCAACCGCCACCGACCCCGCCGCAACGGCGGCGCGCATTAGGCCCGCGCCTTCAGGGCCGGCGTGCAATATGTCGCGCGCGAAGACGGGGAACATCGCCGTGGCGCCCGCGAGCAGCACGGCGAACAGGTCGAGCGTGATCGTGCCGAGAAGGAAGCGCTCGACCCACACGAACTGCAGGCCGTCGACCATTTCGCGCAGCGGGTGGCGGCGGACCTCGGGCGGGGGCGGGAGCACTGGGCGGACGCGGCTCAGCGTGAAGGCCGAGATGGCTAGGAGCATCGCCGAGAAAACATACACCGACCCGGGATGCGCGGCATAGATGAGCCCGCCCGCGGCGGGGCCGATCACCGACGCCGATTGCCACGCGATGCTGCTCATCGCGATCGCGCGCGGCAGGACTGCTGGAGGTACGATATTGGGGGCGATCGCGCTCATCGCCGGCCCCGAGAAGACGCGCGCGACGCCGTGGAGCGCGGCGAGGCCGAAGAGCAGGGGCAACGTCAGCCCATCGGTCCAGGTGAACCAGCCGAGCGTCGCGGCGATCAACAGGTCGATCAGGTTCGAAAAGATCGCGACGCTGCGCCGTTCGAAACGATCGGCCGCCCAGCCGGCCACCGGCGTCAGGATCGCGAGCGGCACGAACTGGAAGAGGCCGAGCAGCCCGAGTTGGAACGACGCCTCTTTGATCGACATGCCGTAGTCGGTGCGCGCGGTGTCGTAGAGCTGGTAGCCGATCACCACGACCATCGCGATCGTCGCCATCACCGCGGTGAAGCGCGCGAGCCAGAAATAGCGGAAGTCGGGAAAGCTGAGCGGAGAGGGGGCTTTGGGCGCCGCTTCCGGGATCACCGGTTCTTCGCCTTCGGGTGGGGGGATCGTCGCCATCGCTGATCGCCGTAGCCCGCTTTTCGCACCTGTCCAGATGCATAGCTTTGCCGTTTGTCGATTCTCGGGTGTCATTCCCCGCACCGGCTGGCAAAAGACCCGACGCAGAAGTCAGGGAGACATTCGAATGAAAAGCAAATTGGCCCGTCTGGGCAGCACGGCGATGGCCGCCACGCTGCTGGCCCTTACCGCGTGCAATGCCTCGAAAAATGAATCGGCAACCGCGCCAAGCGCGAAGAACTGGACTGAATTTCGCGATCAGTTCCTTGCTGGCTACTTTCCGCTGAATCCCAATTTTGCGGTCTATCAGGGCAAGCATGAGTTCGACGGCCAACTTCCCGACTGGTCGCCCGAAGGGCTCGAAAAACAGGCCGCTTATCTGGAAAAGGCGATCGCCGACGCCAAGGCGTTCGATGGCGAGATGACCGATGCCGAAAAGTTTGAGCGCGACTATCTGGTCCATGTCGCGCAAGGCCAGCTCTTCTTCCTCCGCGATACCGATTTTGCGCAGAAGAACCCGGCCTTCTACACCGGCGCGCTCGACCCCAACGTCTATATTGCGCGCCCCTACGCCGACGCGGCGACGCGGATGAAGGCATTCATCGCCTATGCCGAAAAAGTCCCGGCGGCGGCGGCGCAGATCAAGGCGAACCTGAAACTTCCGCTGCCTGCGACCTTCGTCAAATATGGCACTGCCGGCTTCGGCGGCTTTGCCGATTATTATAAGGGCGACGCCAAGGCGGCGTTTGCCTCGGTCAAGGACGAAGCGCTGCAAAAGCAGTTCGACGAAGCGGTGGCCAAGGCCGGCGCGGCGATGACCGACCTTGCCGAATATGTCGGATCACAGCCCGGCACCCCCGACGGCTATGCGCTCGGCGCCGACAAATTTGCGAAGATGATCCTGACCAACGAAGGCGTCGACACCCCGCTCGACGAGCTTGAGCGCATTGGCCAGGCCGACCTCAAGCGCAACCAGGATGCGCTGAAGGCCGCCTGCGCCACCTATGCTGCGGGGATGACGATCACCGATTGCATGAAGAAGATGAACGCCGACAAGCCCGCCGACGGCCCCGTCGCCGAGGCACGGCGCCAGCTCCCGGTCCTGCGCGCCTTCTTGGTCGAAAAGGATATCGTATCGATCCCGGGAACCGAACAGGCGCAGGTCGAGGAATCGCCGCCCTACAACCGGCAAAACAGCGCTTATATCGACATTCCGGGACCTTATGAGAAAGGCCTGCCGTCGGTCTACTACATCTCGCCGCCCGATCCGGCGTGGGACAAGGCAACGCAGGACGCGTTCATTCCTGGCAAGAAGGACCTGCTTTTTACCTCAGTGCACGAGGTGTGGCCGGGCCACTTCCTCAATTTCCTCCATTCGAACCGCGCCGAAAGCATCTTCGGCAAGCTGTTCGTGGGCTATGCCTTTGCCGAAGGTTGGGCACATTATACCGAGGAGATGATGTGGGATGCTGGGCTCGGCGAAGGCGATCTCGAAACGCATATCGGCCAGCTGTCGAACGCGCTCCTGCGCGATTGCCGCTACCTCTCGGCGATCGGCCTGCACACCAAGGGCATGACCGTCGCGGAGTCCGAAAAGCTGTTCAAGGAACAATGCTATCAGGACGAGGGCAATTCGCGGCAGCAGGCGGCGCGCGGCACCTATGACCCCGCTTACCTCAACTACACCATGGGCAAGCTGATGATTCGCAAGCTCCGCGAGGATTGGACCAAAGGCGACCGGACGAAATGGAAGGCATTTCATGACGAATTCCTGTCCTACGGCGGCCCGCCGATTCCGATGGTTCGCGCGGCGATGATGAAGGAAGAGGCGCCCAGGGCGGTATTCTGAAGTCTGGCTGGAAAATCGATTGACGGACGGCTAGCCTCTTCACAACAGGGGGCTAGCCGATGGTCGATGTGTTCATTTCCTACTCGCGCGACAACAAGGCGCGGGTCGCGGATATCGCAGCTGCGGTCGCGGCGGCGGGCTATGACGTTTGGTGGGACGCCGAACTGCCGCCGCACCGGTCCTATGGCGACGTGATCGCCGAAAAGATCGGCAGCGCCAAAGCGGCGATCGTCGTCTGGTCGCACACATCGGCGCAGTCCGAATGGGTACGCGCCGAGGCAGACGTCGCGCGTAACCAGAAAAAGCTGGTGCAGACGGCGATCGACGATGTGATGCCGCCGCTGCCCTTCAACCAGATCCAGTTTGCCGATCTCAGCGACTGGCACGGCGACCCGGACCATCGCGGCTGGCGAAAAGTCCTGATGAGCCTTGAGGAACTGTGCGGTCGCGAGGCTGCGGCACCGGTTGCGGCACCAAAGTCGCCTCCGACGCCCAAGGGCAGGGACGCCGAAGCCCGCCCGGCGGGGCACAAGACATCCTTCCTGCCGTGGGCACTGCTGGGCCTTGCGACCATTGCGGTCGCGCTGCTCGCATGGAAATTGTTGCAACCGGCCGCAACGCCCCCGGAAAAATCGGAAGCAGCGATCGCGGCCATATCGTCGACACCGACCTCCGATGAGCCCGCCGCCCAGGCCGATCGCCAGCCTGCCGAAGCCTTCACGCTCGCCGCCACGATCGAGGACCCGGACGGCTTCACCAATATCCGGGCAGGAAAAAGCACAAAGACCGCGATCGTCGGCAAGGTGCTGGAGGGTGAGAAGTTCCTCACATATAGCCAGCCGGGGCAGTGGTGGCGCGTCCGCAAGGCCGACGGCACCACCGGCTTCATGTTCCGCAAATATATCCGGCTGATCGAGGGCGGCGCGGCTGCCGCGCCTATCGTCGCGGCGCCAACCGGCGTCGGCGGCAGCGGGGTCGTCATCCCGGATTCCGCCGACCGGCTGCTGAGTGCGGAAGAGCTAGGCAATTACAGCGCACTGGAGCTTCGCATCGCCCGCAACGAGATATTCGCGCGGCATGGGTTGCGGTTCAGGGATCCCGCCCTCCAAGCCCATTTCGCCCAGTTCGGCTGGTATCGCGCCACGACCGATAATGTATCGTTGTCGCCCACCGAAAAGGCCAATGTCGCATTGCTGAAATCGGCGGAGGACGCGGCACGATGAACGACGCGGCCGCTGTCGAGGCGGACGTCGCACATCGGCTGGGCGAAGGCGATGCACTGAGCGCGTTCGACCGCGCTGCGGCGGCGCGGCGTGACGGGACGGATAGCCCGCGCCTGCGTTACTTGATGGTCCGCGCGCTTGCCGCCTCGGGCGACAGTCAGGGCGCGATGCGCCTGTACGAACGGTTAGACCTGGCCGTGTCGGGCGACGTCGACAGCCTTGCGCTCGCCGGGCGGATCTGGAAGGACGATGCCTTCGATCGCGTCGGCGCGGCGCGGACCAAATCGCTGCAACATGCTGCAGCCGCCTATGATCACGCCTGGCAGGCCTCGGGGGCGTCTTTCCCTGCGATCAATGCGGCGAGCCTTTATGCGATGCTCGGCGAAAAGGAACGCGCCGCCGCCCTTGCCGCACCGATCGCCGCGAACGGCGCCGCCGAAACCTATTGGGACCGCGCGACGCTGGTCGAGGCACTGCTGCTACTGAACCGCGGGGACGAGGCGCTCGTTCACGCGCGCGCGGCCCATGCGGAAGCTGGCCCCCGTGCGGGCGACCGCGCGTCGACATGCCGCCAGATTGCGCGGCTGGCGGACTGCGGTGTTGTCGAAGCCGCGTTGGCGCGACAGATTGTCGACCTGCTGCGTCCGCCGCCCGTCGGTGTCTATTGCGGCCGCATGTTCCGGGCGGGGGGAGTTGGGGAAGCCAACGCCCGCGCCGCCATTGCGTCGGTCTTCGATGCGCAGCCGCTATCGGCGCTGATCGGCCCCCTCGCCTGCGGCGCCGACATATTATTTGCCGAAGAAGCCTTGGCACGGGGGATCGACCTGACGGTTGTCTTGCCGTTCGCCGAAGACGATTTCATTGCCCAGTCGGTCGCATCGGGCGGACACGAATGGGTCGCACGCTATGTCCGTTGCCGCGACAGCGCATCGATGGTCCATTTCGCGAGCAGCGCGCGTTATGTCAGCGACGATTGCCAGTTCATTCTGGGATCGCACACGATGATGGGCCTCGCCAAATTGCGCGCGCGCGAACTGGAGACGAGCGCGATCCAGCTCGCCGTCGTCGATCCTGCGGTTGCGGCGCGGCCCGCCACCTCGATCGCCGGCACCAATGCCGATATCGCCCTGTGGCAACGCCACGGCGGCGAGACGCTGACGATCCCGGTCGGCGATCTTGACCGCAATCTCGATTTTCCGGCGGCGCCCAAGCCGCCCGAAGATACGCGGCGTGGCCTCTACGCGATATTATTTGCCGATTTTGCTGGTTTCTCGAAACTCGGCGAAGCCGAACTGCCAATTTTCGCGCGCGAAGTGATGGGCGGCATCGGCTGCATCCTCGACGATTTCGGCGAGGCCGTTCTGTTTCGCAACACCTGGGGCGACGCGGTTTACGCGATCATCGACGATCCCGCGACGGCGGCGCGCATCGCGCTGGCGATGCAGCAAAAGCTGGACGTCCTCCCACCCGAACTCGGCCTCGAAGGGAAAAAGGCCGGGATGCGGACCGGTATTCACTTCGGTCCGATCTATCGCGGTCTCGATCCGGTGGTCGGCAACGAGCTGTGGTATGGCACCGAAGTCACCCGCACCGCACGGATCGAACCGGTCACGCTCGTCGGGCAGGTCTATTGCACCCAGCCGCTTGCGGCGATGCTCGCGCTCGGTAACGCGCGCGACTTCGATTGCGATTATGTCGGCAAGGTCCGGCTCGCAAAGGATTATGGCGATCTGGCGCTCTACCGTCTGTCGCGTCGATCAGCCTGACGGCGCGCGCAGCCGCGCGACGAAAAAGCCGTCGAGCCCGCCCTCTTCTGCCAGCAACCCCGGCAGCGTGCGGATGAATCCATCGCGGTCGGGGACAATGGCAGCGGGCAGTTCGCCGGCGCGCGGGGCTTCCACCGACCAGCTGGGATTGGCTTTCAGGAAGGCCGATATCTGCTCCTCTCCTTCGGCCCGCTCGAGCGAGCAGGTGGCATAAACCAGCACCCCCCCGGGCTTGACCCAGTTTGCCGCGCGCGCGAGCAGGGCGGCCTGCAACGACGCCATTTCGTCGATCTGGCGCGGTTCGATCCGGTGCAGGACGTCAGGATGGCGGCGAAAGATGCCGGTCGCCGAACAGGGCGCATCGAGCAGGATCGCATCGACCGGCGCAACAGGTTCCCAAGAGCGAATATCGCCTTGGACGATTTCCGCCGACAGGCCGGTGCGCGCCATGTTGGCGCCCAGCCGTTCCAGACGCTTTGTGCTGGCGTCGACCGCGATGATCTTCCACCCCGCCGCGGCGAGCTGCATCGTCTTTCCGCCGGGCGCGGCGCAGAGGTCGAGGACGGTGCGACCTTCGCCAGTGCCGAGCAGCCGCGCGGGCAGGCTGGCGGCCAGGTCCTGCACCCACCAGCCGCCTTCGCCATATCCGGGCAAGGATTCGACCGCTTGGCCGCGCGGCAACCGGCGCTGGCGGGGAGCAAGCGAAACAGCTTCGGGCCATTCGCGGGGATCGGGCTCGACCGCGAAGCTTAGGTCGATCGGCGGCGGGGCGCTCCAGCCGGCCTCGGCCGCTTCGACCATGGCCAGCCCCCATTGTTCGGCCCAACGCTCGGCTGTCGCGAGGGGCAGGGTGGCGCGGTCGGGGAGTTGCCATTCTTCCGTTTGCGCGCGCGACAGGATCGCATGAACTAGCCGCCGCGGCCCGCCGTCGACAAGCGGCAGCGCGGTCGAGACCACCGCATGCCCCGGACTTTTGAGTACCAGCAACTGTGCGAGCGCAATCCTCAGCACCGCACGCGATTTGACATCATCGGGCAGGATTTGCGCCGTGGCGCCATCGATCAGCGCGTCGATGTCGACCATCCAGCGCAGCGCTTCGGACGCGATGGCGATCGCAAAAGCCCGGTCGGGACCGGTAAGCCCCTGCGCAGCGGCATGCATAGCAACGTCCAGCGGATCACCGCGACGCAAAATCGCATCCATCAGCCGCAACGCGGCGCGGCGTGGCGACATGCCCGGCGGCTCGGCTTCGCGCGGCGAGCGGCGGCGGACGGGTCGCCGGTCAGCCATGAAGGGCAATGCTGTGGTTGGCGTGGCGCACGATCGATCCTATACTATATCATCATGGCCGACAGCAGACCGAATATGACCATTGGCGGAACACCACGGGCTGTAAAGCGCCCGGCGCATGTCAAGGCGCCTGCCGAATGGACGAACAGCGCCGTGCCGGTGCCCGAACCGATCCGGGAGGACAAGGCCGAAGACCAACCCGGCGGCCGCAATCCGGTGCGCTATGGCGATTGGGAGCTGAAAGGGCTGGCGATCGATTTCTGACGCCGGCGCGAAGTCAAGAGGCTCGACAATATGCAAAATGGCCGCCCCGGTTGAGGCGGCCATATGCATCCGGCGTCAAACGGTCGGTAGTTCCATGACGGCGGGCATCTTGCCGGCCTTGACCTGTTCCGCAAAGATTTCGCGCATCAGTTGCAGCGAGAAAAGATGCGCGAAGATCAGCGCGAGAATGCCGTTCTGCGTCAGCTTGCGCAGGACGTCGCCGCGCAGTTCGCGCAGCTTGTTCTCGTCTACCATCTGGAAACCGCGATAGACAAAGGGCTTGTCATTGCCTTCCTGCTGGATTGCGACTTCGCCGTCCATCAGAAGGTCGGCCTTTTTCAGTTCTTCCATGAAAAAGCCGGTGCGCTGGCCCGCTTCTTCGAAATTCTTGCAGAATTCGAGGACCGCTTGAACCGACGCGGTCGGCTGGCCATTCTCGAACAGCGGATCGCCTTCGTCGAACTTGCCGATCGCTTCCGAGGTCGGGTCGAAGCAAAGCGACAATTCGTCCGAACCTTCCTGCAGGCGCGCGAGCAGGAAGGGATAGCGGCGCACATAGGCGGGAACGTAGACGGGGTTCAGCAGCTTGCCATCGTCGTCGACGAAGGTGTTAACGCCCTCGTTGAGACCCATCAGCGCCAGCGGAACCGGATTGTCGCCCGCCGAGAAAACGATCGGGTAATAGCGGCAGGCCGAAACGAATTCGTCGGAGGTCAGCGGAATGGCATGCTGTTTGACAAGGAAATCGGCCTTGTCGAGCGGGCGGGCGCGATAGTCGGCATGCTCGACGCTCGAAAGCGGGGAGAGATCTTTATAAAAAAGGGGCAAGTTGGCAGGTGCGGGCGCGGTGGCCATGGTCGAACTCCGGTAAAAGTCCCGCGGAACGGGACGCAAAAAGATAAAGCGCCTTATTGACACGCGCCGCTACGCGCAAGGGGGCGATGGCGGCGAAAGATGGTCAGGCGATGAGTTTGCCGGGATTGAAAAGGCCGTAGGGGTCGAGCCCTGCCTTGATCCCGCGCAGCGCCGCCAGTCGCGCCGTGCTGTCGAGTTCGGCGAGGATGTCGCGTTTCATCTGGCCGATACCATGTTCGGCCGAAATTGATCCGCCGAGCTCGATGACATGCGAATAGACGAGCCGGCTGACTGCTGAGCCATGCTCGGCGAGCCAGGCCACCCCATCGACATCGAGCGGCGGCTGAACGTGATGATGGACATTGCCGTCGCCCAAGTGGCCGAAAGACAAGGCGCGGACGCCGGGGTAGACCGCCGCAAGCCGGCGCGGGCTTTCGGCGATGAAGGCCGGCATCAGGTCGACCGGGACGCTGATATCATGCTGTAGCGCCGGCCCTTCGGCCCGTTCGGCTTCCGAAATGGAATCGCGCAGGCGCCAGAAATCCTCGCTCTCGCGATCGCTCTTGGCGATGACGGCATCGTTGGCCAGTCCGAGGTCGATCGCGGCGGCAAGTTGCGCTTCGAGCGCCTCACCCAGCGCCGCATCCTTTTCGCCTGCCAGTTCGAGCAGGACGTACCACGGATGCTGGCCGGCGAGCGGCGCGCGCGTGTTCGGGATATGGCGCAGGACATCGTCAAGGCAGGTCTGCGGGATAATTTCATATCCCTCGAGTTCGCGTCCCAGCGCCGGGTCGAGGCGGCGGAGCAGCAAAAGCGCGATTTCGGGTGAATCGATACCGATCCAGGCGGTTCGCCGGGCGGCGGCGGCGGGAACCAGATGCAGAGCGGCGGCCGTGACGATGCCGAGCGTCCCCTCCGCGCCGCAAAACAGATGCCGCAGATCGTAACCGCGATTGTCCTTCTTGAGCGGGGCGAGACCATCGAAAATGCTCCCGTCGGGCAAGACCGCTTCGATTCCTGCGAGCAGCGCACGCATTGTCCCGTGGCGCAGCACCTGCGTTCCCCCGGCATTGGTCGATACCAGCCCGCCGATGGTCGCCGACCCCTTGCCGCCCAGCGTCAACGGAAAGCGGAGCTCGTGCGCAAGGACGGCGTCATGGAGATTCTCCAGGATGACCCCGGCTTCCGCCACCGCGACCTGCGCGGTCCCATCGATATCGCGCACGCGGTTCATGCGGCGCAAGCTGACCAGCAACTGGTCGCCGCTCGAATCGGGCGTGGCGCCGCCAACCATGCCGCTGTTGCCGCCCTGGGGCACGAGCGCGGCGCCCGCGTCGGCGCAGAGGCGGACGATGGCCGCGACCTCAGCGGTGGTCGCCGGGGACAGCATCGCAGCCGCCGCTCCCCGATATTTCCCGCGCCAATCGGTGAGCCAAGGCGCCAGGGCGTCGGCATCGACGCTGAAACCCTTTGGCCCGAGCAGATCGGCGAGGCGCGCGAGCAACGCCGTTGACGGCGGGCGCGTCATGTCCTTTCACCTTGGACATGTCCACGGTGGAAGCAGCGCAGGGATCGACAGCAGTTCATTTGATGTTCAATCATCCTTGTTAAAAGCCGCGATGGACGAATAGTATGTTTTCGTCCAGCGGGCATGGACGCGGGAGCCACGGGTGAGCAGCATCTTCTGTCAGGACGCCGAAACAGCGGCAACGCGGCTGTGCTGACTGCGGCATTTCTGTGGATCGCGGCTGCACCGGCGGTCGATGCAACGACGCCCCCCATGCTGCCCGAGCCGCTCGTCCCGATATCGGCGCCGCTTCCTGAACAGAACACTTCCTTCTGGCAAATGGTGATCGAACAGCAGTTGATCATTCGCGTGCCCGCCCGGCGCTCGCCGCTCAACAATTTTGCGGCGGGCCCCGCGCCGTCGCGGCGGGCGACCGAAATCCCGATCGTCTGGAAAGAAAAGAAGGCGCCGAAATGCGTTGCGATGCGCAATATCATGGGAATGCAGGCAGTTCAGCGTGACAGCATCGACCTGATTACCCGGCAGAAGCAGCGGTTACGCGCGCAGCTCAATAGGGGGTGCCGCGCGCTCGACTTTTATGCCGGTTTCTACATGCAGGGCAGCAAGGACGGGCAGCTTTGCGAGGATCGCGACCAGATCCACGCGCGGACGGGCGCGAAGTGCGAGATAGACAAATTTCGCCTGATGGTTCCGGTGCCTGACGACGATTGATCGCGTTTATCGCGGCCTTTCCTTGACTTTTCTTCGTCATTTGCCCTAGGCGCGCGGCAACGTTCGCCTGCGTGGGAGGCCGGACGCCACCTCTTTTTCCGGACATGCGACCTTATGAAATTTGCCGACCTCGGCCTTTCCGACGAACTTTTGCGCGCCATCGACGAGGCGGGCTATAGCGAAGCGACGCCGATTCAGGCGGGCGCGATCCCGTCGGTGCTGATGATGCGCGACATGATCGGCATCGCGCAGACCGGTACCGGCAAGACCGCATCTTTCGTGTTGCCGATGATCGACATTCTTGCGCATGGCCGCGCTCGCGCGCTGATGCCGCGCTCGCTGATCCTCGAACCCACGCGCGAACTTGCGGCGCAGGTCGCGGAAAACTTTGAAAAATACGGCAAGCACCACAAGCTTTCGATGGCGTTGCTTATCGGCGGCGTCCAGATGGGGGATCAGGTCAAGGCGCTCGAAAAGGGTGTCGACGTGCTGATCGCCACCCCGGGCCGCCTGATGGATTTGTTCGAACGCGGCAAGATACTGCTCACCGGCTGCAACCTGCTCGTGATCGACGAAGCCGACCGCATGCTCGACATGGGCTTCATCCCAGACATCGAGAATATCTGCACCAAGCTGCCCGCGAATCGCCAGACGCTGCTTTTCTCGGCAACGATGCCGCCGCCGATCAAGAAGCTGGCCGACAAATTCCTGTCGAACCCGAAGACGATCGAGGTCGCGCGACCGGCGAGCCGGAACGAGAATATTGAGCAGTTCCTCGTCAAGACGTCGGAACGGGGCAAACGCGACACGCTCCGCGGCCTTATCGAAGCTGAGGATATCCATACCGCGATCATCTTCTGCAATCGCAAGACCACCGTACGCGAACTGGCCAAATCGCTCCAGCGTTACCGCTACAAGGCGGGTGAAATCCACGGCGATATGGATCAGTCGAGCCGCATCGCCGAACTTGATCGGTTCAAGAACGGCACGATCAACATCCTCGTCGCGTCGGATGTCGCCGCGCGCGGGCTCGACGTCAAAGGCGTCAGCCACGTCTTCAACTTCGACGCGCCCTGGCATCCCGACGACTATGTTCACCGCATCGGCCGCACCGGCCGCGCGGGCGCAAAGGGGCGGGCCTTCACGCTCGTCACCCCCTCCGACGACGAGGCGATCGACAATATCCAGAAGCTGACCGGATACAAAATTCCGGTGCACACCGGAGACGCGTCAGAAACGGAAGCTGCCGCCAGCGAACAGGGCAAGGAAATTGCCGAATCGACCCGCGGCCGATCGGCTCGCGGTGGACGCGGGAAAGGTGCGGCGAAGGCGGAAAAAGCTGCCAAGCCCGCGTCCGCGCCGGTCGAGACGAAGGCTGCCAAATCGCCCCGCGGCGACCGCAAGCCTGCACCTTCGGCTCGTCGGGACGATCAGGATGGCCCTGACGACGGCTGGAATGGCCCGATGCCGGACTTCCTATCGGTGGGCTTTGGCAGCTGATGTCGGGTTGCCGCCGGCCGGGGCTGATCAGAGCCTGACCAGCATCTTTCCGATGTTGCGCCCCGAAAACAGCCCGAGGAACGCCTCGGGCGCCGCTGCCAGTCCATCATGTACCGTTTCGCGGATCGTCACCGCCCCGCTGGCGATCAAGCCGCCCATATCGGCGTAAAATTCTTCCATACAATCGATGAACTGGTCGGTGTAAATAAAGCCTTCCATCCGTATCCGTGCGGGGATCGACCGGACCAGATATTTCATCTCCTGGGCCTTGCCGTCGTTGTAGACGTCGATCATGCCGCAAATTGCGAAGCGCGCGAAATCGTTTGCTGTCGCAAAGGCCGCGTCGAGATGCTCTCCCCCGACATTGTCGAAATAGACATCGATACCCGATTTCCCGAGCCGTTCGAGCGCCGCGCCGAGCTGCGGCAGCACCGGCCCCGCCTTATAATCAATGGTCGCGTCTGCGCCGAGATCGTCCACCCACGCACATTTGTTCGAACCGCCCGCCGATCCGATCACGGTCATCTCGCGCGCCTTGGCGATCTGGACAACGGCCGAACCGACCGCACCTGCTGCCGCCGACACGAAAACCGTGTCGCCAGGCTTCGCTGCTGCAATGCGCAAGAGGCCGATCCACGCTGTCCCGCCGGTCAGTCCCATATTGTGAAGAAAGGTTTGCGGCGTCATGCCCGCCGCCAGCGCCGCCGCCGGGAGCTTGTTCGGCATCATGTCGAGGCCGATGATGCCGCCGTCGCGCCAACCGCCCATATGGAGGATCAGGTCGCCCGGCGTAAAACCTTCCATCCGGCTTTCGACCACCTCGCCGATCGCGCCGCCGGTCATCGGCTGGTCGATCTGAAAACTGGCGGCATAGCTTTTGGCGTCATTCATGCGGCCACGCATATAGGGATCGACCGACAGCCACAGGTTGCGCACGCGGAGCTGGTCGACTTCGAGTGCGCTGTCAGGCAAGTCCCGCAGCGAAAAATTTTCCATCGTCGGCAGCCCGTGAGGTCGGCTGCTCAAATGCCATGCCTTGGCCATCGGAATCCCCCCATTCCCATATTCGACGGCGATCGCCAGAAAAGCCGTTGCCTCCGCGATGCGGTGCCGTTAAGACCCCGCCCGTCGCGGGGCCGTAGCTCAGATGGGAGAGCGCTGCAATCGCACTGCAGAGGTCAGGGGTTCGATTCCCCTCGGCTCCACCAGCGACCTTTTGCTTCGCACGCCGTCGATATTCGCGATCGTTAGTGGCGGGGCCTATGCCAATCCCTCATAAATTCCGTAAACCCAGCGGTTACGATATGGGAATTGGGCGCTGGCGGCGCTGCCCGATCCGACCTGGATCCTGCAAGCGACGCCTCGCGTAACTCACACCGTGGCCGATGGCGCTGCATCGACGGGTTTCGCCGCGCCGCGAAGCCATTGTCGCGCAGCGCGGATCGCCCGGGTTCGCCAGAAGACAAGCAGCAACGCGAGGACCGCCGCCCACGGCAGGATGGCCGCGCCCAGGACGAGAATAAACGACAGCATCACGCTGCCGCTGTGGACGAGCATGTTGAGCGCGTCGCTGAACGGGTTGCCATAGCCGATCCCCGGCAAACCGCCCGTACCGACATAATCGAATTGCATCGGGGTGGTGGCAAGCGTGGCTTCGCCCGAGCGTCGCGAGTCGCGCTCGCCATCCAGCTGTCGGCGCATTCCGGCGATCTGTTGTTGCAGTTCGGCACGCTCGCGGTCGCCAAGGCCGCCCTGTTTGAGACGATTTTCGAGGCGCGCGATTTCGGCATTCAGGTCGGCGCTGCGTTGCTGCGACTCGCTGATCCGGGTTCCGATATCTTCGCCGCTGATCCGCGTCGCCGCGAGCACGCCTTCAGCCTTTTGGACGCTAGAAAGCGCGTCGCGTCCGAACTTGCGGGCGATCGCCGGATCGAGCTTGAACAGGAGTTGCGCCTCGACCTCATTTTCGCGAACCAGCCGGTAACTCATGCCGGCGATGCGGCAGCGGTTGGTACCTAGCGCTTCACAAGCGGCCGCATGTTCTTCCTGGACCTGGGCGATCCGATTGTCATCGAGCCGGAAGGCATAGGAATAGTTGAACGCAACGCCGGGCGCGGCAGAGACGCCGATATTGGGACTGCGCATTTCGGAGGGGAGGGCGTCGGCTCGGACCGGAACGGCGCGAGCGGAAGGCGACACGGTTTCCGACGGCTCCATCGGAACCACGTCATAAGACGGGGCATGGCTAACGGATTCCGAGTTTTTTTCGGAACAGCCGATCAGGGCGAGCGCCATCGCGCCCGCTAAGGGCTTGGTTTTCATGAAGTCTCTCCCAACATGCGACTCGCAGTCGCATGTAATGGCATATCATTATTGAAAGAGTAGACAATCTATTTCAGTCAAGCTTGACGAAGCTGTCGAGTACCCGCTTGCTGCCGGCCTGATCGAATTCGACCTCGAGCTTGTTGCCGTCGATGTCGATAATTTCGCCGTAACCGAATTTTTCGTGAAAAACGCGCGCCCCGATGGCGAGGTCCGATCGCGGCTTGGCTCCAACCGACGCCGCCGGTCCCTTTTCGCTGGGCGCGGGTGCGCGCGTGATTGTCGAGGATGAGGCGAGGGCACGCTGCCAGGCGGGGCCGCGCGTCATCGTGCGGGCGGGTTGGCGCTCGGCAACATGGGCGAAGGGATCGCCCTGCGCCAACCAATTGGCGCGCCACAGGCTCTGCCCGCCGCCGAAGCTGTTTTCGCTGTCGACATGTTCGGGCGGGATTTCGGCGATGAAGCGGCTGGGGATACTGCTCATCCATTGGCCATAGATGCGGCGGTTCGCGGCGTGATAGATGCTGGCGCGCTGGCGGGCGCGGGTGATCGCGACATAGGCGAGCCGGCGCTCTTCTTCGAGGCTGGCGGTGCCGCCTTCGTCCATCGCGCGCTGCGACGGAAAGACGCCATCTTCCCACCCGGCAAGGAAAACATGATCGAATTCGAGGCCCTTCGCCGCGTGGATCGTCATGATCGTGACCGTCTCAGTCTGGTCGTCATTGTCGCGGTCCATGACGAGGCTGACATGCTCGAGAAATTCCTCGAGCGTTTCATATTCCTCCATCGCGCGGACGAGTTCGGAGAGGTTTTCGAGGCGTCCCGCGGCCTCGGCGCTGCGGTCGGCTTGAAGCATCGCAGTATAGCCCGATTCGTCGAGGATCAGCTGGGTCAACTCAGGATGCGAAAGCTCGTTCGCCTTGCCCTGCCAGCCGCGCATCATCGCGATGAAATTCGCGAGTTGGCGGCGCGCCTGCGGCGTCAGCTCATCGGTTTCGGTGATGCGCGCGGCGGCGTGGAACAGCGGTGCGCGCTCAGCCCGTGCGAACTGGTGGATGCGTTGCAGCGCCTTGTCCCCGAGTCCGCGCTTGGGGACATTGACAATGCGTTCGAACGCAAGATCGTCCGCGGGCGACTGGACGAGCCGCAGATAGGCGAGCGCATCGCGGATCTCGGCGCGTTCGTAAAAGCGGAATCCGCCGACGATGCGATACGGCATGCCGATCGCGATGAAACGGTCTTCGAACTCGCGCGTCTGGAACTGCGCGCGGACAAGGATCGCGGCGCGGTCGAGACTGACCTTGCGATGCTGAAGCGTCTCAAGTTCCTCGCCGATCCGCCGCGCCTCCTCTGGGCCGTCCCACACGCCGACGACGCGCAGCTTGTCGCCCGGTTCGAGTTCGGTCCAGAGCGTCTTGCCGAGGCGATCGCTATTCTGTGCGATCAACGCCGAGGCGGCAGCCAGGATTTGAGGGGTCGACCGATAATTTTGTTCGAGCCGGATCACGGTCGCGCCGGGGAAATCCTTTTCGAAGCGCAGGATGTTGGCCACTTCGGCTCCGCGCCACGAATAGATCGACTGGTCGTCGTCGCCGACGCAGCAGATATTCTTGCGCGCCTGCGCAAGCAGGCGGAGCCAGAGATATTGGCTCGCATTGGTGTCCTGATATTCGTCGACGAGCACATATTTGAAGCGTTGCTGATAGTGTTCGAGTACGTCGCGGTGCGTCTTCAGGATCACCAGCATATGGAGTAGCAGGTCGCCGAAGTCGCAGGCGTTGAGCGTCTTCAGCCGCGCCTGATAGCGCGCATAGAAATGCTGCCCTTTGCCGTCGGCATAGGCGTCCTTGTCGGCGGCATCGAGATCGGCGGGGGTAAGGCCGCGGTTCTTCCATTTGTCGATGAGGCCGGCAAGCTGCCGCGCCGGCCAGCGTTTCTCGTCGAGCCCCTCGGCCTGGATGAGCTGTTTGAGAACGCGAAGCTGATCGTCGGTGTCGAGGATGGTGAAATTGCTCTGGAGGCCCACGAGTTCGGCGTGGCGGCGCAGCATCTTGGCCGCGATGCTGTGAAAGGTGCCGAGCCACGGCATCCCCTCGACCGCGTCGCCGATCATCCGCCCGATCCGCTCCCGCATCTCGCGCGCCGCCTTGTTGGTGAAGGTGACGGCAAGGATTTCGGATGGCCAGGCGCGACGCGTCGCGATGATATGGGCGAGGCGCGCGGTCAGCGCCGCGGTCTTGCCGGTGCCGGCCCCGGCAAGCATCAGCACCGGGCCCTCGGTCGTCAGTACCGCCTGCCGCTGCGGGCCGTTGAGGCCACGCAGATAGGGCGGATCCGACGGATCGGGGCGGGTTAGGTCGGGCGTCGAGGCAGGCGGAATGTTCACGCGCGAACGATTAGGGAACAGCGGCGGCGCTGTCCAGCACGGGCGATGCGCTTTTCACCTTGCGCGAGGCGCCCCATCATGTCCAAAGCGGCCCGAGCCAAACTTTGGAGGGCCGTCGGCCTTGGATCTCGCACCCTATCGCGCGCATCGCCGTATTCTGACCGCGAGCCTTGTCGGCACCGCGGTCGAATTTTATGATTTCTATATCTATGGCACCGCGGCGGCGCTGGTGTTCGGGCCGCTATTCTTTCCGGAAAGTTCGGATTCGGCGCAGCTGATGTACAGCTTCATGACCTTCGGGCTCGCTTTTTTTGCGCGGCCGGTCGGCGCGGTCGTGTTCGGCCATTATGGCGACCGGATCGGACGCAAGTCGACTCTCGTTGCGTCATTGATGCTGATGGGCGCCTCGACTTTGCTGATCGCCTTCCTGCCCACTTATGCAATGGTCGGCTGGGTTGCGCCGCTTTTACTGTGCATATTGCGCTTTGGACAGGGCTTCGGGCTTGGCGGCGAATGGGGCGGGGCGGCGCTGCTCGCGGTCGAAAATGCGCCGCCGGGATGGAAGTCGCGGTTCGGCATGTTCCCCCAATTGGGTGCGCCGGTGGGTTTCATCGCTGCAAACGGATTGTTCCTGCTGCTCGGCCTTGGCCTCAGCGACGCCGATTTCACCGCCTGGGGTTGGCGCATCCCCTTTTTGCTGTCGGCCATACTCGTCGGACTGGGCCTGTGGGTTCGGCTCAAGATCGGCGAGACGCCCGATTTTGCGGAGGCGTTGGAAAAAAGGGCGCCGGTGGCGATGCCGATCGGCGACCTGTTCCGGCACCATCTGATTGCGACGCTTGCGGGGACTTTCGCAGTCGTCGCCTGTTTTGCAATCTTCTATCTGGCAACCAGTTTCGCACTCGGACATGGAACGCGGGCGCTGGGATATCCGAAGGAAGAATTCCTCCTCGTCCAGCTCGGCG
Source organism: Sphingopyxis sp. H115 (assembly GCF_001468465.1). Classification (GTDB taxonomy): domain Bacteria; phylum Pseudomonadota; class Alphaproteobacteria; order Sphingomonadales; family Sphingomonadaceae; genus Sphingopyxis. The sequence continues at coordinate 207,667 of NZ_LNSA01000001.1, read as the reverse complement.
CGATCCTGTTCATGGCGATCGGTATCGTCTTCGCGGGTTATTGGAGCGATGCTGCGAGCGAACAGAAAGTGCTGACGTGGGGCTGCGGCGCCACCATTCTCATCGGTTTCGCGTTCGGACCGGCGCTGGGTTCGGGAAACTGGTCGCTCGTCTTCCTCGGCCTCGCGTTGGCGCTGTTCGTCATGGGACTCGTCTATGGGCCGCTCGGAAGCTGGCTCACGGGGCTATTTCCGGTTCAGCTTCGCTACACTGGCGCGTCGGTCGCCTTCAATGCCGGCGGCATATTGGGCGGCGCGATGGCGCCGATCATTGCGCAGGCGCTCGCCGAGCGCGGCGGCACCGCGACGGTTGGCCTGTACCTGGCGCTCGCTGGCGTCGTAAGCTGGTTCGGCCTGCTAATGGTCCGCCGGACGGTTACCCCGGCCTGAGCAGTGTCAGCTTGGCCTTGCCGACCTTACGCGTCGCGTCGATCTCAAAGCCTGCGACATCGACGGCCTCGTTGTGCGCGGTCTCGATCGATATCCAGCTGTCGGCACCGATCCAGCCAAGGCGATTGAGCTTGTCGAGCGCGACGCTGCCCGCGCCCGTATCATAGGGGGCATCGATCATGAGCAGATCGTAACTGCGCCGCGCCGGCCCAAGGCCCAGGACCGAGCCGGCACGAATATCGGCGCGGGTGGTAGCGTCCAGCGTTTCGAGATTCTTGCGTAGCGCTTCGAGCGCGTCTCGGTCCTGTTCGGCGAACAGGCATTGCCCGGCACCGCGCGAGAGCGCCTCGATACCAAGCGCGCCCGACCCGGCAAACAGATCCGCAACGACGAGCCCCTCGAAACTGCCGAGACGGCTCGTCAACATAGAGAACAGCGTCTCGCGGGTACGGTCAGCGGTCGGGCGCGTCGCATCATTTTTGGGCGCGAGCAGCTTGCGACCGCGCCATTCCCCCGCGATGATCCGCATCATCCCATCTGCCGCCGGAATTTGAACAACTCGTCGCGCGGTACCACATCGACGGCGCCGAGCGGCATCCCGCCCAGTTCGAAGGCGCCATAGCGCGTCCGGATGAGCCGGCTGACCTGCAGCCCGAAATGTTCGAGCACCTTGCGGACTTCCCGATTCTTCCCTTCGGTCAGCGTCATTTCGATCCATTGGTTGCGTCCGGTCCGGCGTTCGAGATTCGCATCGATCTTGCCGTAACGGACTCCGTCGATCTCGATCCCCATCGCAAGCTCTTCGAGCTCAGCCTGACTAATGTCGCCGAACGCGCGCGCGCGGTAGGTGCGTTCGACCCCGCTCGCCGGCAATTCGAGCCGGCGCTTGAACTCCCCGTCATTGGTGAGCAGCAGCAGTCCCTCGGTATTATAGTCGAGGCGGCCGACAGGCATCAGGCGCGGCAGATCCTTGGGCAACAGGTCATAGATCGTCTTGCGCCCCTTGGGGTCGCGCGCGGCGGTAAGGCAGCCTGCGGGCTTGTGAAAGCGGTAGAGTCGCGTCGATACGGGCTTGGCGACCGGATTGCCGTCGACGGTCAGGCCGTCGAGCGATGCCAGCAGGGGGGCGGGCTGGACGATCTTCTCGCCATTCAGAGCGATCCGGCCTTCCTCGATCATACGTTCGACGTCGCGGCGCGAACCAACACCTGCGCGCGCCAGCAGCTTCGCGATCCGCTGCGGTCCGTCCTCGCGTTCGGCGTCGGCGGGTTTCTGTTTGAGCACCGATGCGGCGCCGCGCGCGGCGCGGCGTCCCTTGGGGGCGTCGCGATCGCCGGCGGATTTGGGCGCCGAGCGCGATGCGGAATGGGGAGGGCGGCGTGTGCTCATGGGAACAGATGCGGCTTTCTTGTCGTTATTGTCGGAGAATGGTGTTGCCTTGTGAGCACGCTCATAGCCGGAAAAGTGTCGCTTCGTCGATGGCAAGCAGAAGCAATCTTGCACGGCGGAAAGGAGCGAGTCATGGCGACATTAAAGGGAGTCCTCATGCTCTTTGGCCACCGCCCGACCTGCATCAAGCGTCTGCTGATCATCGAAGATGATCCGCTGACGGCTTTCGACAATGAGCACACGCTGAAAATCGGCGGGTACGATATTGTCGCGACGGTCGATTCGGGTGAAGCTGCGGTGGCCATCATGGCCGCAGAGCCAGTGGATGCGGTCGTTCTCGACCTTGGCCTCGCCGGACATATGACCGGACGCGAAGTGGCGCGCCTGGCGCGTGACCGCGGCATAGCGGTGCTGCTGGTAACGGGGCAGTGCCCTGCCGACGCCGAGGATATCGCGATCGCCTGTCTCGGCAAGCCGCACAGCGCGGCGGCGCTCGTATCAGCGCTGAAGGCGGTCGAAACAATGGCGTGCAAGAATCAGCCGCCGCGCAAGGTGGCCGGGTTGACGACCTTCTGGCGCCCTGCCACCGCCTGATGTGCGGCGGGGCGAGCGCAGAGGGCTGATCGGCCGCGATTTAGCCGCTTCCAATTTACCCCCGAAGCTTTAGGCCGTTGTTAAAATCGGCAATGACCGATCGGCACGCGGCAAAGGGGAATATCATGTCGACAGAGGCGGCGATGCCGGCACCGAAGAGCTGGCGCGACAGTTTGCGCCCCTATCTCGAACCCGCGCCGCTCGCCGCGTTGTTCCTCGGCATATCTTCGGGTTTCCCGTTTGCGATGATCGGCGCGACGCTGACGACGCGCCTTGCGCAGGACGGTATCGAGAAATCGTCGGTGACGGCCTTTGCACTGACCTTCCTGGCCTATAATCTCAAATGGGCGTGGGCGCCGGCAATCGACCGCTTCCGCATTCCAGTCCTCGGTCGGATCGGCCAGCGGCGGTCGTGGCTAATTCTCGTAGGCGCGTTGGTCTTTCTCGCAGTCACCGTGCTGGGGAACCTCGATCCCACTGCGTCGCTTGCGGTCGTGGCGCTAGCCGCGATCTCGGTAGGACTGGCCGGCGCGACCTTCGACATCATCATCGACGCCTATCGCATCGAACTGCTCGCGCCCGAACAATTGGGGACCGGTTCGGGCATGTCGCAATATGGCTGGCGCATCGGCGCCGCAGTGGCGGGCGCATTGGCGCTGGTCGTTGCCGAACGCGCGGGCTGGGGCGTCGCCTATATGGTGTGCGCGGCGCTGGTCCTGCCCGCGATCATCACCGGGCTGGTGATGGGCGAACCCGAACGCAAGATCGAACGTCATTGGCCAGCCTATCTGTCGCGCAGCTATTACGCGATTTTCATCTTGAGTTTCCCAATCGCTTTCTTCGTCGCGCGGCAGGTTGATCGATGGCTCGACGTCGACATCCTCACGCTGATGGTGCTCGTCGGCTATCTGTTCCCGCTGTTCGACCTCTCGGCCCGCCGCGCACGCGATATTGGATGGAGCGGGCAGGTGAACTGGATCATTGCGCTGCCGGCGCTGGCGCTCGCCGCGGTGCTGGCGACCGATTGGGGGATGATCGCCGCCTATGTGGGCGCGACAGTGCTGGGCGCCGCGCTGGCCATCGGCGCGCTTGTCATCGCGGCGCTCGTCGCCCTGCCGACCAAGTCACGGGAAGGCCAAGCGCCCGACAAGGGTGCGGTCGGTCCGCTCGCCGAGTTTTTCTCGCGCGAGGGGGCGATCCTGATCCTCTTCTTCCTGCTGCTCCACAAAATTGGTGACACGCTCGCCAATCTGACCTTCCGCCTGTTGTTCGAAGATTTGGGTTATACCAACGACGAAATCGCCTTCTATGACGTCGGCCTCGGCTTCTGGGCGCTGCTCGCCGGGGTGTTCGTCGGCGGCATCATCTATGCCCGGCTCGGCATGAAGCGGTCGGTGCTGCTCAGCCTTGTGCTGATGGCAATTTCCAATTTCAGCTTTGCAGGCCTGGCTGCCGCTGGGCACAGCAATTGGGGCATGGCGGGTGCGATCGGATTCGAGAATTTCGCGAGCGGGATCGGCGGGGTCTGCGTCGTCGCCTATCTGTCGGCGCTTGCCGACCTGCGCTTCACCGCGACCCATTTCGCGCTTTTCTCGGCAGCGGCGAGCATCCTCGGGCGCTTCCTGACCGGGACCAGCGCCGGCAAGCTGATCGAAGCGTTCGGTTATGTCGATTTTTACCTGCTGACGACCGTGCTCGCGGTGCCGGGTATCCTGATCTTCTGGTGGATGATGCGCTCCGGGCTGGTCGATCGCTCGATCGGGACGGCGGGCGAAATCGAGATACCCGAGGCCTCGGCGCAGACGATCAGTCCGGAAACTGAAAGTTCGCGCTGAGGACTTCGCCGGCAAGGTAAAGCGATCCCGCGATCAGCACGACATCACGCGCTGGATCAACATCGAGCCCGCGCAGCGCGTCGGCAACCGATGCGGCGGCTTTTGCGCCGGCACCGAAGGCCTCGGCGCCATGATGCTCGTGCCCCGGCACGGGAACGGCGGTCAGGCTGGCAAGGTGAGCCGCCAGTGGCGCGACGATCGCGGCAGGGTCCTTGTTCGCGAGCATCCCCGTGATCAGGTGGATACGCCGCGTCTCGCCCGCAAACTGACGCCCGAGCGCAAGGCCCGCATCGATATTGTGCGCGCCGTCGAGCCAGATATCGGTGTTTACGGGAAGCAGGCTGGCGAGGGGACCGGCTTCGAGGCGTTGCAGACGGCCCGGCCAGAAGGCGTCCGCGACGCCGCGCGCGATCGCTTCGTCGCTCGGCTGCGGACCGGTCGCAAAGCGCAGCATCGCGATCGCGAGCCCGGCGTTGTGCATCTGATGTTCGCCCGGCATCCGTGAGTGCAGTATCGGTGCAACGGAGCCCGATTTAGAAATCCAGCGAAACGCCTCGCCGTCGGCTTCGATCGCCCAGTCCTCGCCTTCGGGGAAAAACGTCGCGCCAACATCGGCAACTTTCGCGGCGATGATCGCCTGCACATGCGGCGGATAAGCCAGCGTTGCCACCGGCGTACCGGATTTGACGATGCCCGCCTTTTCCCACGCGATGCGCATGGCTGGATCGTCGGGCGTCCCAGCTTCGGGAGCAAGGAGGAACGCCTCGTGATCGATGCCGAGCGATGCGATGCCGGCGACTGCAGGAGGCGGGATGATATTCGTTGCATCGAGCCGCCCGCCGAGCCCGACCTCTATGATGCAATCGTCTGCGGGATTGCGCGCGAAGGCGAGGAAGGCGGCGGCGGTGGTGATTTCGAAGAAGCTCGCCTGTAAATCCGCGGCTTCGTCGAGGACTTCTTCGAGCAAAGCGGCGAGCAGCGCGTTGTCGATCAGCGTGCCCGCGAGGCGGATGCGCTCGTTGAAGCGGACGAGATGCGGGCTGGTATAGGCATGGACGCGGCGTCCCTGCGCTTCGAGAATCGCGCGAAGATAGGCGCAGGTCGATCCCTTGCCGTTGGTTCCCGCGACGTGGAAGGTGCGGGGGAGTTGGGTCTGCGGGTTGCCGAGGCGTGCGCACAGTTTAGCGATGCGCTCGAGCCCAAGGATGTCGCGGCCCGGCGACAGCGCGGCGAGGCGGTCGAGTTGGGTCTGGACCGCGGGATCGGAGCTATGGGCGTTGTCGGGCATGTCGAAGCCTTGATGGTGCCTGTCGCGCCTTCGTCATGCCGGACGTGGCCCGCCATCCATTTCCGCGTCGCCGAATGGATCCCGGATCAAGCCCGGGGTGACGAAAGGGGGTTAGACTGGCATGCTTTAAGCCGCCTTCTCCGGCGCCAGAAAGCCGATCAGGCGCCCAAGCGTCTCAGGCAGATCCTTGCGATGCACGACCATATCGATCATCCCGTGATCGAGCAGATATTCGGCGCGCTGGAAGCCTTCGGGCAGTTTTTCGCGGATCGTATTTTCGATCACGCGCTGGCCTGCGAAGCCGATCAGCGCCTTGGGTTCGCTGATCTGCACATCGCCGAGCATCGCGTAGCTGGCGGTGACGCCGCCGGTCGTCGGGTCGGTGAGCAGTACGATGTAGGGCAGGCCCGCACGGCGCAGGCGCGCGAGCGCCACCGTCGCGCGCGGCATCTGCATCAGCGACAGCGTGCCTTCCTGCATCCGCGCACCGCCGGCTGCGGTGATCGCGATATAGGGAACACCGCGCTTGATCGCAGCCTCGACACCCGCGACGAACGCCTCACCCACGGCGACGCCCATCGACCCACCCATGAAGGCGAAATCCTGAACACCGATGACCGCGCCCTGCCCCGAGATGCGGCCAAAGGCGTTCTGATAGGCGTCGCGATCGCCGGTCTGCGCCCGCGCCGCCTTGATGCGGTCGACATATTTCTTGGTGTCGCGGAACTTGAGCGGATCTTCGGGCGCGGCTGGGGCGGCGATCATCTCGTGCAGCCCACCGTCGAACAACTGCGCAAAGCGCTCCTTGGCGCCGATACGGTCGTGATGGTCGCAGCGCGGGCAGACGTTGAGATTGTCTTCCCATTCCTTGACGAACACCATCTGCTGACACTGGCGGCATTTGTGCCAGAGATTGTCCGCGGTATCGCGCTTGGCGGTAAAGGGCAGGGCGTTGCGGACGCGGTCGAGCCAGCTCATGCGGCGATCTCCTTGGCGCTATGAATAGCATCGGCGAGGGTGCGGGTGAAAGCCTCGACATGCGGCGCCGCGGCGTCGCCATGCTCGGCGATGATGTCGATAAAGGCCGATCCGACGACGACGCCGTCGGCGACGCGTGCGATCTGCGCGGCCTGTTCGGGGGTACGGACGCCGAAGCCGACCGCAACGGGCAGGTCGGTCGCGGCCTTGAGGCGCGCGACGGCCTCGTCGATGCTTGCCTGCGCGGCCTGTTGCTGGCCGGTGATGCCGGCGACCGAGACATAATAGAGGAAACCGCCCGCGCCATCGAGGACGGCGGGCAGGCGCGCGGTGTCGGTGGTCGGGGTGGCGAGGCGGATCAGATCGATGCCCGCGGCGCGAAGCGCGGGGCCGAGTTCAGGGTCTTCTTCCGCGGGAACATCGACGCAGATCACGCCATCGACTCCCGACTTGGCGCATTCGGCGGCGAACCAGTCGCCGCCGCGGATCGTCATCGGGTTAGCATAGCCCATCAGGACGAGCGGGGTGTCGGGGTGGCGCTGGCGGAAGGCGGCGGCTTGTCCAAAGATGTCGGCGGTGGTCGTGCCCTTGGCGAGGCTACGCAGGTTTGCCTGCTGGATCGCCGGGCCATCAGCCATCGGATCGGTGAAGGGCATGCCAAGCTCGATCACATCGGCCCCCCCAGCGACGAGCGCGTCGAGGTTCGCGGCGGTATCACCATCGCCGCCCGTGATGAAGGCGACGAGCGCGGGATGGGGTTTGGCGAAAGTGGCGGCGAAGCGGGTCATTCGTCTCTTTCGTTTCTGCTAGGCCATAACAAAATCAGCAGTAAGGGGGATAACAGATAGGCCGCGATCATTTTAGCACCGCGGCGTTGATCGAGTTGATCCGCAAGCCAAGGCCATTCCACAATTTCGTTCAGGTAGTAAAGCAGGGGCATCACACAGATTACACCCACGATCCAGAACAGTGCGATCGCGTGTCGCCTTTGCTTCAAAGCTTCACCCCCAACGCCTCGGCGACAGTGAAGATGTCCTTGTCGCCACGGCCCGAGCAATTGACGATGATGATCTTGTCCTTGCCCAGCGTCGGCGCGATGCGTTCGGCGGCGGCGATGGCGTGGGCGGACTCTAGCGCGGGGATGATGCCTTCGAGCTTGGTGAGCTTCTGGAAGCTCGCCAGCGCCTCGTCATCGGTGACGGGTTCGTAGCGGACGCGGCCGATGTCGTGGAGCCAGCTATGTTCGGGGCCGATGCCCGGATAGTCGAGGCCCGCCGAGATGCTGTGCGCCTCGGTGATCTGGCCGTCGTTGTCCTGGAGCAGATAGGTCTTGTTGCCGTGGAGGATGCCGGGCTTGCCGCCCGCGAGGCTGGCCGCATGCTTGCCGTCCAAGCCTTCGCCCGCGGCTTCGACGCCGACGATCTCGACATCGGCGTCGTCGAGGAAGGGATGGAACAGGCCGATCGCGTTCGATCCGCCGCCGACGGGGGCGATCAGCATGTCGGGCAGGCGGCCCTCCGCCTGCAAAATCTGTGTCCGAGCCTCGTCGCCGATCACCGACTGGAAATCGCGGACAAGCTCGGGATAGGGGTGCGGTCCAGCGACGGTGCCGATGATGTAGAAAGTATCATGGACGTTCGCGACCCAGTGGCGCAGCGCTTCGTTCATCGCGTCCTTCAGCGTCTTGGCGCCGCTTTCGACCGCGACGACTTCGGCGCCGAGCAGCTTCATGCGGAACACATTGGGCTGTTGCCGCGCGACATCGACCGCGCCCATGAAGATGGTGCACGGCAGGCCGAACAGCGCGGCGACGGTCGCGGTCGCGACGCCGTGCTGGCCCGCGCCGGTCTCGGCGATGATCTTGGTCTTGCCCATGCGCTTGGCGAGCAGGATCTGGCCGATGCAATTGTTGATCTTGTGCGCGCCGGTGTGGTTCAGGTCTTCGCGCTTGAGATAGATTTTGGCGCCGCCCAAGTGCTCGGTCAGCCGCTGCGCGAACCACAGCGGGCTCGGACGGCCGACATAGTTTGTCAGCAGGTAATCGAACTCGGCCTTGAACGCCGGGTCAGCCTGCGCCGCGCGATAATGGTGTTCGAGGTCGAGGATCAGCGGCATTAGGGTTTCGGCGACATAGCGGCCGCCGAACTGGCCGAAATGACCGCGCTCGTCGGGGCCGGTACGAAGGCTGTTGGGCAGGGTCGGGGCGTCGGTCATCGTCATATCCATCGGTTACGGGTGGGCATTCACTCGAAGAGCAGGTCTCAAGCGATCCGCGCCATCGTTTTCCGGTGCGCAGGACGAGGGGGTGCGACGTCGTCATCTGCCGACCGCTTTAAGGAAAGCGGCGATCTTGTCCATATCCTTGACGCCCGGCGCGCTTTCGACGCCCGACGAGACATCGACGAGCGGCGCGCCGGTTTCGGCGATCGCCTGCGCGACATTGGCCGGGGTCAGGCCGCCGGCGATGCCCCAATCCATCGTATGTCGATGATTTTTGAGGAGCGACCAGTCGAAGCGGGTTCCGGTGCCGCCGGGTAGCGACGCAGCCGGCGCATCGAAGAGGATGCGATCGGCGACGCCACGATATTGTTGCACCCGTTCGAGTGTGCCGGCGTCCTTCAGTCCCACCGCCTTCCATATCTCGGCGGGAACCAGTCGCTTTACGACCGCGAGCCATTCGGGCGTCTCGCTGCCGTGGAACTGGATGATGTCGGGCCGCACCATGCCCAGCGCCTCGCCCGTCAGCTTTTGCGACGCGTTGACGAGCAGCAAAGCGACTTTCACACGCGAGCCGGCAAGCTTGCGGAGGTCCGCCGCCGCTTTCAGGTCGAGGTGGCGCTGGCTCGGTTCATAATGGACAAGACCGATGTGGGTGGCGCCGAGACGAATGGCGAGGTCGACGCCTTGGGGCGTAGTCAGCCCGCAAATCTTCACCAGAGGAGGCATAAAAGCTCTTAAAGCGTCGCTTCGATTTCGCGCGCGGCGAGATCAGGGTCGGCCGACTGGCTGATCGGGCGACCGACGACGAGGATCGAAGCTCCGTCCGACATAGCCTGCGCGGGCGTGACGACCCGTTTCTGGTCACCGATTTTGCCATTCGCGGGGCGAACCCCGGGGACGACGAAAAATCCGCCGGGCCAAGCCTTGCGCGCGGCCTTCACTTCTTGCCCCGAACAGACGATGCCGTCGCATCCGGATTCGCGAGCGAGTGCGGCGAGGCGCACGACTTGATCGTGCGGAGTGCCGCCGACGCCGATATCCTCAAGGTCGGGGGCGTCGAGGCTGGTCAGGACCGTGACGGCCACGACCTTTGTATTGAGGCCGGCGACCGCTTTCGCTTCTTCGAGCATCGCGCGTCCGCCCGCCGCGTGAACCGTAAGCACTGCGGGTTCGAGCGGGCGAAGCGCCTGAATCGCCTTGGCGACCGTGTTCGGTATGTCGTGGAGCTTGAGATCGAGGAAGATTGGCAGGCCAAGCTTTGCCATTTCATGCACGCCATGATGGCCGTTGGCACAAAAGAACTCGAGTCCGAGCTTCAGCCCGCCGACGTGGCGCCGTACCTTCTGCGCCAATGTCAGTGCGGCATCGAGGTGCGGGGTATCGATGGCGAGGTAAAGCGGAGAGGTCATGGCTTGTCCGATGGAAATAGGTCGGTGGGGGCTGGCGGGATATCGTTCACCGGAGTCGTCGCCGGTGTAACCTCTACGGGCCGGTTTGCGAGTGCGCGGAGATCCGCTGCCTGCCGCTCGCTGGCGTCGAGGCGACGCTTCAGCGACCAACGGGTCGTGCGGAGCGCGATCCACATCGGCACGCTCCCGATCAGAAAGCTCGCAAGAATGACGAGGGGCAGCTTGGTTTCGGCTTCCCAACCGGGCCAGATCGTCACAGTCACAACCTGCCAGTTCGCCATCGCAAAGATCACCAACACGGCGGTCAGCAAAATCCAGATGATTGTCCGCAGGATTCCCACTTGCCTTGCTCCTTCACTGGTCCCGCGTCGACCCTAAGACAGATTAGCGCGGGATTCCAGCGTCACTATGCGCCGAACACCCGGTCGAAGATCGTATCGACATGCTTCATATGATAGCCAAGGTCGAACAGCGCGGTCAGGGCGTCGTCCGACAGCTTTGCCGCAACATCGGCGTCAGCCTTAAGCAGCTCGAGCAGCGAGAGCTGGCCGTCCGATTCCCAGACCTTCATCGCGTTGCGCTGGACGAGCGCGTAGCTGTCTTCGCGGCTCGCACCCGCCTGCGTCAGCGCGAGCAGCACCCGCTGCGAGTGGACGAGGCCGCCCATGCGGTCGAGATTCTTCTGCATACGCTCAGGATAGACGAGCAATTTGTCGATGACGCCGGTGAGGCGCGCGAGCGCGAAGTCGAGCGTAATCGTCGCGTCGGGACCGATAAAGCGTTCGACCGACGAATGGCTGATGTCGCGTTCATGCCACAGCGCGACATTTTCCATCGCGGGGATGGCGGCACTACGCACCATGCGGGCGAGGCCGGTCAGATTCTCGGTCAGCACCGGGTTGCGCTTGTGCGGCATCGCCGACGAGCCCTTTTGGCCGGGCGAGAAATATTCCTCGGCCTCGAGCACTTCGGTACGCTGGAGATGGCGAACCTCGACCGACAGGCGCTCGATGGACGATGCAATGACGCCGAGCACGGCGAAGAACATCGCATGGCGATCGCGCGGAATTACCTGGGTCGAGACGGGCTCGATCGAAAGGCCGAGCTTGGCGGCGACATGCGCTTCGACGCGCGGGTCGATATTGGCGAAGGTGCCGACGGCGCCCGAGATGGCGCAGGTGGCAATTTCGGCGCGCGCAGCCTGCAGGCGGAGCTTGCAGCGCGAGAATTCGGCATAAGCTTCGGCAAGCTTGAGCCCGAAGGTGACGGGCTCAGCGTGGATTCCGTGGCTGCGGCCAATCGTCGGGGTGAGCTTGTGCTCATAGGCGCGGCGCTTGATCGCCTCTAGCAGCGCGTCGAGGTCGGCGAGCAGGATGTCCGCAGCCTGGCTGAGCTGGACCGCAAGGCAGGTGTCTAGAACGTCGCTCGACGTCATACCCTGGTGCATGAAGCGCGCTTCGTCTCCGACATTCTCGGCGACCCACGTGAGGAAGGCGATGACGTCATGCTTGGTGACCGCTTCGATCGCGTCGATCGCGGCGACGTCGATAATTGGATTTGTTGCCCACCAGTCCCACAGCGCCTTCGCGGCCGATTTCGGAACGGTGCCGAGTTCCGCGAGCGCGTCGGTCGCGTGCGCTTCGATCTCGAACCAGATGCGAAAGCGATTCTCGGCCGACCAGATCGCGGTCATTTCCGGCCGTGCGTAACGCGGAACCATTGAATTTCCTTCCTTTTCCGGCGGCTTGTCGCGGAATCCCCGCGAAACCGGGTCGGGGCGCCCCGTAGCAGGGACGGGGCGTTTCGCCAAACCCCGCCGATACGCAACTTAGCGAAAACATGGCGGGTTGATCGTTCGCCCCATCAGAAAGGCGACCGATCCATCAAGGTTGCCGATACAGGAGAATGAATGTGTTGAAAGAAATGCTTTTCATCGGCGCTGCCGCCATCAGCTTCCCCGCTCTGGCCCAGACTACGCCCCCAGCAGGCGAGGACCCGGCTCCGACGACCCAGACGCCGCCTGCTCCGGTCGATACGACTGCTCCGGCGCCCGACAGCACCCCCATGGACGAGGCCAAGCCTGCTGATGAGGCCCCGACCGAGGACGCAATTCCGAGCGACACGCCGCCCGCGGCCGAGCCGACCCCGCCGGTCGACCAGCCCGCTCCGGACGATGAGGAAAAGCCTGAATCGGAACCGGAATAACCCGCTACACTGGAGATTGATCATGTTGAAACAGATGCTTTTGATCGGCGCCGCCGCCGCGAGTTTTCCGGCTCTGGCCCAGACGACTGCACCGGCATCGGATCCGATGAACCCGCCGACGACCACCCAGCCGACACCCGCTCCCGGCACCACCAATCCGGCTCCGGCTCCGGCGCCTGATGCGTCGGCTCCCCCGGCCGCGCCGAGCGAGCCGGCGCCTTCGGGAACCGCAGCCACGCCGACCCAGATCGCTCAGATCGTCGAACAGGAGTTCCCGACCTATGACGGGGACAAGAATGGCGATCTCAACGAGGCCGAATTCGGCGCGTGGATGAAAAAGCTGCGCGCCGCGACCGACCCGAGTGTCGATCCCGAATCGGCCGATGTCAAAAGCTGGATCGGCCAGGCTTTTGCTTCGGCTGATGGCGATAAGTCGGGCGGTGTGAACAAGACCGAATTGACCGGTTTTCTGTCGCGCGGCGCTTGATCGTCCTCTCACACCGGGTGGTGCAGCCGTCGGTACGATCCGGCGGCTGCATCACTGTGCGGGCGGCCTATTCGGGCTGGTCGACCGATATGATCGTGAGACAATGTTCGATGCCACCACGGTCGGGCCAATTGATCGATTGCCCGACGCTGAGGCCGATAAGGCCCGCGCCGACAGGGGTCAAAATCGACATTCGTCCCTCCGCAATGTCGGCATCGGCGGGATATACCAAGCGCACCGTCCGCTTGGCACCGCTCTTTTCGTCGACGAATGTTACGCTTGAACCCATGGTGACGACGTCAGGGGCGATTTGGGAGCGCTCGCAAATCGCTGCGCGATCGATTTCGTCGAGTAGTAGGTCATAGAAGCGGGCCGAGTCGCGTTGCTGCTGCAGCGTCAGTTCGGTCAGTGCGTCGGCTTCGCTGTCAATCATGCGGATATGGGGCATCTTGGCCCTGCTTTTCTTGATATTCATGGCGCGGACTTTCCGGTGGGCGCGCGGCCGAAGCCACACGCGAACAACGTTTTTACGGAAACTGCCCCGGGGCCCGGGGTAATAGCGCCGGAACCCGGGGCTAAATGCCCGCGAGAAGCTGTCCCCCGTGATGGCGGAAGCGGAAGAGGCCGCATCGAATCTGCATGACTGCGACGATGTCCAAGATCGCTACCGGAGTCAAATCGGGCTCACAGCAAACCCAGTGCGCGGAAACTGCGATAATCGGAGCCGCCGATAATGATATGATCGTGCAGCGCGATCCCCAGCTTGGCCGCTGCGGCCGCGATTTCGCGCGTTATGGCGATGTCCTGCCGGCTCGGTTCGGGGCTTCCGCTCGGATGATTGTGAACCAGGATGATCGCCGAGGCGCCGAGTTCCAGCGCGCGCTTGATTACCTCGCGCACATAGATTGCCGACTGATCGATCGATCCTTCGCTCGCCAATTCGTCGCGGATCAGCATGTTGCGCGAATTGAGATAGAGGACGCGGACGCGCTCGATGTCGATCGGCCCCATGTCGGCGCGCAGCCAGTCGAGCAACGCATCCCAGCTGGAAAGCAGGGGCTTATCGCGAAATTCGTCCTTCAGCAGCCGAAGACTCGTCGCTTGGGCGATCTTGAGAGCGGCGATGCCGGTGTCGCCGAGTCTGTCAATCCGACGCAGCGATTCGGGATCGGCGCTCACGAGCTGCGCCACCGACCCGAATTCGCGCAGCAGCGCTTTCGCCAGCGGTTTGGTGTCGCGGCGAGGGATCGCAAGGGCGAGGAGATATTCGATCAATTCATAGTCAGCGAGGCCGCTTGGATCGTCGAGCAGGCGAGACCGCAAACGCGAACGATGGCCCAAATGATCCGGCGTGTCCCCCATGGGCTCGCATTAACCGCCTTGTGACGCGCACTCAACGCTCATAGGACAGGATGATGGCGAACCGGACCAATTTCCTGCATCGAAACGGGATTTCCGGCGTTCGTGCCTTGAACAACATGCGGGTCGAGGGACGAGATTTAGCAGCCATGACGTCATCGGCGAACGATCATGACTGAACCGGAAGACGCGATCGCGCCGAAGTGGAAGCATCGAACGCTGCTCTTCAAGAAGCGCTGGATGACCGCTGGCGCGGTCGTGATCGTCGTTGGCGCGGTGTGGATCGCGCGCGAACCGATCGCCGACAAATTTATTCGCGATCAGCTCGGTAGCCGCGACGTCCCCGCGCAATACCGGATCGACCGGATCGGCTTCCGCAGCGAAATCCTGTCGAACATTGTCATCGGTGACCCGAAACGCCCCGACCTGACGGCGAGGAAGGTCGAGGTACTGCTCGGCTATGGCTGGTCGGGGCCCTATGTCTCGGAGATCCGCGCTGACGGTGTCCGGCTCTACGGCCGCTTCGTCGACGGGCAACTCTCGTTCGGCGCGCTCGACAAGTTTCGCGATCCCGACAGCACCGACCCCTTCGCCTTGCCCGACCTGTCGGTTGCGCTGCGCGATGCGCGGTCGCGTGTCGAAACGCCGTGGGGCAATATCGGCGCCGCGCTGAACGGCGACGGCAATCTGAGGCGCGATTTTACCGGCAAGCTGGCGCTGGTCGCACCCAGAGTGGTGGCAGCGGGATGCAGGGGCAGCGGGATAAGCTTTTACGGGACTTTGCGCGTCCGCGCCATCCGGCCGCAACTTGTCGGACCGCTGCGTGGGCGGACGCTACGCTGCGCCGACGGCAGCGTCACCGCATCGGCGCCCCAGATCGGACTCGACCTGTCGCTCTCCGAAGACCTCCAAAGCTGGAAAGGTACCGCCGATGCCAGCATCGCGCAGCTTGTCGCGGGCCCGCTGCAAGCCGACCGGCTGGGCGTGCTGGCGCGTTTCGAAGGCAGCGCCGTCAAAACCGATCTCGCCATTGATGCCGATATGGCGCGCCTCCGCGGAACCGATTTCGCCGCGGCAACCGTTAGCCTCGACGCCAAGGGCAGCGTGGGCAGCGCCGCGCCCAAATTCGACGGTCGAGTTAGCTTCGGGCGCGCAAGCGGCAGCGCGGCGCTCCGCCGGTC
Organism: Sphingopyxis sp. H115; assembly: GCF_001468465.1. Taxonomy (GTDB): domain Bacteria; phylum Pseudomonadota; class Alphaproteobacteria; order Sphingomonadales; family Sphingomonadaceae; genus Sphingopyxis. The sequence goes on along the minus strand of NZ_LNSA01000001.1, from coordinate 192,294 downwards.
GCTTGCCGACAGCGCGCGCGGACTTGCCGGAACGCCAATCGGGCCGCTCGCTGCGAAAGCCGTCGGTGCGTTGAGCCGCGTGCTGGCCGATGCGAGCGGCAGCGCGGGTTTCGAACTGGCGGGTGAGGGGCCGACAGCGCGCGTCGACCTGATCGCTCCCGAATTGACGAGCGCAAGCGGCGCGCATTTCTTCGGCAGCGCCGACAGCCGTGTCGGTTATCTTTATGGCACCGACGAGCCCGCCGTGATTGCGACGGGGCGTTGGAGCATCGCGGGCGGCGGATTGCCCTCGGGGACGCTAAGCATCGATCGCAGCGCCGAAGGAAAAGTTAAGGGGCTGGCCAGTTTCGATCCCTATAGCGCCGATACCGCGCGGCTCGCCCTGACGCCGGTGCGCTTTTCGGGCGGCGCCGGCCAGCCAATGCGCTTTGAAACCGCGGCAACGCTGTCGGGGCCGCTCGCTGGCGGGCGCTTGGAACAGCTGACGATGCCGCTGCGCGGCTATCTCGCGCCCACGGGTGCGCTCGCCTTCGACGGCGGATGCAGCCGCGTCGCCATCGACCGGGTCGCGATCAGCGGCTTTCGATTCGGCCGAAGCACGGTCGACCTGTGCAGTCGTCCTGGGGCGCCGCTGCTCAGTGCCGGTAACGACGGGCTGCGCGGCAATATCCGCATTCCCGGCATCGCCTTGCGCGGATCGAGCGGCAGTTCGCCATTCAGCTTGAAAAGCGGGCCGGCGTCCGTCGACCTATCCACGATGCGCTGGTCGCTGGCACGCGCCGATATCCGGCTGGGCGAGGGGGAAAGCGTGACGCGCTTTGCCGCCGATAGCCTGACTGGACGATCGACGCCGCAAGGAATGGCCGGAGACCTTCGCGGCGCGAGCGGCAAGATTGGTGCGGTGCCGCTCAATATGCGCGAGATTGCCGGGCAATGGCGCTTTGCGGAGGGCGCGCTGACGCTCGATGGCGGGCTGCTGCTCACCGACGCGGCGCCAGAGCCGCGTTTCTTTCCGCTTGTCAGCGACGATTCGACGCTGCGTTTCGCGAATGGCGTCATCGAAGCGAAAGCAGGCTTCAACGAGCAAAAGACGGGGAAGAAAATCCTCGATACGCTGATCCGCCACCGGCTGGCCGATAGCATCGGCTCGGCCGACCTGACGGTGAAGGAACTGCGCTTCAACGATGCGTTCCAGCCCGATCAACTGACCAGCTTGGCGCTGGGCGTCGTTGCCAATGTGCAGGGTTCGGTGGTGGGCGACGGCAGGATCGACTGGACCGCCGACGGGGTCACGAGCCGAGGAACTTTCGCCACCGCCGACGCGAGCCTCGCCGCCGCCTTCGGCCCCGTGACGGGGTTGACGACGACGCTCAGCTTCGACGATTTGATCGGGCTCAAGTCGGCACCGGGACAGATCGCGAAGATTGAGGAGATCAATCCGGGGATTCCCGTAATTGACGGTGAGATCGAATATCGTCTTCTCGGCGACAACCGCGTTCGCATCGAGGGCGGAAGCTGGCCCTTTGGCGGCGGCAGGTTGCTGCTCCATCCGACGACGCTCGATTTCAATGCAGACAAGGCTCGCCGGCTGAGTTTCGACATCGTCGGGGTTGATGCCGCAGTATTCCTGCAAAGTTTCGGTTTCGACAATATCAATGCGACGGGCGTGTTCGACGGAACCCTTCCGGTTGAATTCGACGGGCTGGGCGGCCGTATTGTGGGCGGCCGCATCGATTCGCGCGCCGGCGGCGGCACGCTTGCCTATGTCGGCGAATTGTCCAACCGCAATCTTGGTACCATCGCCAATTTTGCCTTTGGCGCGCTGCGCAGCCTGAAATATGACGATCTGACGATCATATTGAACGGGGACCTCGACGGCGAAATGGTGACCGATATCCGTTTCGGCGGTGTGGGGCAGGGGGAAGGTGCGACACGCAACTTCTTGACCAATCAGGTTGCGAAGCTCCCTCTCGTCTTCAACGTGAAGATCCGCGCGCCTTTCCGCCAACTGCTGACGTCGGCCAAGGGGTTTTACGACCCCTCGTTGCTGATCGAACAGAATCTGCCGACGCTGATGCGCGCGCAGGAAGAAGCCGAAAAAGCAAAGATCGTCCCCGTTCAGCCCCCAGAAAGCGAGCCCGTGCAATGAATATGACCAAGACTGGAGCGAGGAGGTTTGCCATAAGCGGTCGGAGTCTGGCGGTAATCACGGGAATGTCGGCCCTCGCGGGCTGTGTCCAGATCGATACCCCCGACAAGCCGATCGAGATCAATCTGAACATCAACATCCGTCAGGAAGTGGTGTACAGGCTGGATGGCGATGCCAAGAAGCTCATCGAGCAGAATAGCGAGATATTCTGATGGGGAAGAATGAGATGCGTATGATGACGTGGAAACCGACCGGCCTGGCCCTTGCCGCGATTGCAGCGACCGCTGCGGTGGCTCTTGGGGTACCGTCGGCGATGGCCCAGCGCGATCCGGCTTACGCCGCCGCGCGCGCCGCCGGCCAGATCGGCGAGCAACCCGACGGCTATCTTGGTTTTGCGACGACGCCGACCCCCGCGATCCGCGCCCTGGTTCAGGACCTGAACATCAAGCGCAAAGCGGCTTATACCGCGAGCGCGCAATCGACCGGCAGCACCGTCGAGCAATTCGCTTTTACCAGCGGCTGCAACCTGATCGCCAAGACCAAGCCGGGCGAGAAATATCAGACCCCAGGCGGCGCGTGGAAAACGCGCGATGCGAGCCCGCCCGAACGCGATGCGCGCTGCCCGTAATCGAAATCGAACAATGGGGCCCAAGGGGCTCCCACATGCCGCCGCGCCCCTAAACGCGGCGGCATTTTTGTGCGCACAAGCAGAAGCATTGACTTAATCCGGCGTCGTTCCTAAACGGACCGCGCCTTAGGGGTCCCCCGAATTTTCGGGCCTTTTTTCGCAGGCGGAATCGGACGTTTCCGGTTCTGTTTCAGGAGGATGGCACAAATGACGGGGAACGGCAGCGATCCGGAACCAGCTTCGGAGGATTCGCGCCTGGTCTCGCTCGAAGAGCGATTGGACCGGGCCGAAGCCGCAGAAGCGAAACGGACCGCAGTGAACGCCGGACCGGAATCCGACGCCAATTACCGGCTCGGCAACCGCGTTCTGGCTGAACTGCTGGGCGGACTGATCGGCGGAGCCTTGTTCGGCTGGCTGATCGACCGCTTCGCGGGAACGTCACCCTGGGGCCTGTTGGGGATGTTGTTCATGGGGATCGTCGTGGCCTTCCGGAATATCATCCGCATCTCTTCGACGCCTCGCAACTAGCGGGGCGCAAACGAAATTCTTCGGCGGGACGGCTTCAAGCCGCCTCGCCATATGCGTGGAGTGAATAGTGGCGGCGGAATCCGGCAAGATCGACCCGATGCACCAGTTCGAGGTGACCCCGCTCGGCGGCGGCTTCAACCTTGGGGGGCACGAAGTCGTGTTCACGAACAGCGCGCTATGGATGGTGGTTGCGGCGATCACGCTCGGCCTGTTCATGTGGGGCGGGATGCGCCGCCAGCTCGTTCCGGGCCGCTGGCAGGCCGCGGTCGAAGGCTTCACCGGCTTTATTTCCAGCATGATGATGGCGAATATCGGCACCGAAGGGCGTAGATATACGCCCTATGTCTTCTCGCTCTTCATGTTCATCCTCTTCTGCAACCTGCTCGGTATGTTGCCGCTGGGCGTGCTGGGGCTCCACCCCTTCACCGTCACCAGCCACATCGCGATCACCGGCGTTCTCGCGCTGATCAGTTTCGCTATCGTCCTTGTCGTGGGTTTCTGGCGCCATGGCCTGCATTTCTTTTCGCTCTTCGTGCCGCATGGCACGCCGCTGCCGATGATTCCGATCATCGCGCCGATCGAGTTCGTGTCGTTCATGGTCCGCCCGTTCAGCCTCGGCCTGCGGCTATTCGTCGCGATGACTGCGGGGCACGTGCTACTTAAAGTGCTTTCGGGCTTCGTGATCAATGGTTTCAACGCCGAAACGCTGTGGCTCGGATCGATCGTCTCGGTGCTCAGCTTCACGCTGATGATCGGTATCAGCGCGCTCGAGCTGCTCGTTGCCGGCATCCAGGCCTATGTTTTCGCCCTGTTGACTTCGCTGTACATCAACGACGCAGTCAACCTTCACTAATTTTGTTTTATAATAAACATTTACACCAAGGAGTTATTACAATGGACGCAGAAGCAGCAAAGCTGATCGGTGCCGGTCTGGCCGCTATCGGTGCCGGCATGGCCGCCATCGGTGTGGGTAACGTGTTCGGCAGCTTCCTCGAAAGCGCGCTGCGCAACCCCGCTGCGGCCGATGGTCAGCAGGGTCGCCTGTTCATCGGCTTCGCCGCCGCCGAACTTCTCGGCCTGCTGGCGTTCGTCGTCGCGATGATCCTGCTCTTCGTCGTCTGATTTCGACGATATTTGGCGAGGCCGGCCCCCGCGGGATCGGCCTCGCCGCAGGTTTCTTGAATAATTTAAGGTTCGCCTTTCATGCCCCAGATAGCCCAGCTAACCGCTGACAATTGGTATCTTGCCTCGCAGCTCTTCTGGCTGCTGGTCGTGTTCGCCGGCATTTATGTCGTGATCGGCCGCGGTATGCTGCCCAAGATCGAAGCGACGGTGGATGCGCGCGACCGCAAGGTTGCCGACGATCTGGCGGCGGCGAAGGCGGCCCATGCCGCGGCCGATGCGCTCGAGGAAAACTATCGCCAACAGGGCGATGCCAGCCGCGCGGCCGCGCAGAAGGCCGTGGCCGAAGCTAAGGACAAGGCCGCGAAAGACGCCGAAAAGCGTCTTGCGAAGGTCGATGCCGAATTGGGCGAGAAGCTGTCGGCCGCCGAAACGGATGTTGCCGCAGCACGTAAGTCGGCCATGGCGGAAATCGAATCGGTTGCGGCCGAAGCGGCAAGCGACCTCGTCGCCAAGCTGTCGGGCGCCAAGGTTGCGGCTGGCGATGCGAAGGCGGCGGTGAAGGCGGTGCTCCATGGATAATTTCCTTATCATCCTTTCGGAAGCCGCCGGTGAGGCCCATGCCACGCCCAAGGCGTTCGGTATGGATGCGACCGTCTGGGTCTCGATCGCGATGCTCGTCTTCCTGGGTATTCTCGTCTGGAAGGGCGTTCCGGGCGCGATCGGCGCGATGCTCGACAAACGCATCGCAGAGATTTCGAAGCAGCTGAACGAAGCGGAACAGCTGCGCCTCGACGCCGAATCGCTGAAGGCCGAATATGAGGCGAAGCTTGCTGACGCCGCGCGGGAAGCCGACGAGATGCGTGCGCGCGCCGATGCCGAGGCCGAGGCGCTCGTCGCCAAGGCCAAGGCCGACGCGACCGCGCTGATCGCGCGCCGCAAGCAGATGGCCGAAGACCGCATAGCCGCGGCTGAGGCTGGTGCGCTTGCTGAAGTCCGCACCGCTGCGGCCAAGGCAGCGACCGAGGCGGCTGCAAAGCTGATCGCAGACAAGCATGATGCGGTCGCCGACAAGGCGCTTATCGATCGGGCTATCGCGGACGTCGCTAAGGCCTGACCCGCTACACTACTCAAGAATATGAAGCGCCCGCGGATTCCCGCGGGCGTTTTGTTTTTCGGCTATTCCGATCCGGCCAGGCCGGCGACCCATGCTTTTGTCGCCGGACAATTGTCCATTGCCCGACGATAGGCGTCGCGCGCAGTCGTTCGGGCGATATAGTCCAGTTCGGCGGCGGCGAAGTCGAAACCGATCGTTCGCTGGGCGAATTCGAGCGCGTATGTCACCGAGATATCGGCGGCGGTGAAGCGATCCCCCGCGATATAGGGCGCACGAGCGAGCTGGCGGCTCACCAGACCAAATCGGCTTTTGAAGCTATCGAGCGCCTATCCCGTCGTCCAGTTCTCGCGCTCTTTTTCCGGGGCTAGGATGGTCGTCGCAATGATCGTGTTGACCGGCCCGGCCAGTCCCGCTTCCCCCATGTGAAGGAACTGCTGATAGACCGGAAATCTGGATTCATCTGGCGCCGGAGCCAATGAGCCGGGGCCATACCGCGCGAGCAGATATTCGATGATCGCGATCGATTCGACCATCACCGCGTCGCCATCGACGATCGCGGGAATGAAGCCGGCGGGATTGATCGCGAGAAACTCGGTGTCCTTTTCGAGCCCGTCGAGCAAATCGACCTGTCGCAGCCGATAGGGAAGGCCCATCTCTTCGAGCAGCCAGGCGATTCGGAAGCCGCGGCCCTCGCCATAAAGGGTGATCATTGGCCGTTGCCTCTTAAAACCTGATCATGATCCGGCGCGCGAGCGCGGGCGAGACGCTGTGCACCAGCTGGAGCAGCTTCACCATCCCGACATTCACCTCACTTTTTCCCGTGCGGATTCCGCGAATGATCTCGGCAGCACAGTCGTGCGCGCTCATCTTCTTGCCCGTGCGGCCCGCGGTCATGTTCGTTTCGACGACGGGGGGCAGCGCCTCGATCACGCGGACATTGCTGTCTTTGAGCAGGTGGCGGATCGCCTGCGTATAGCTGCGCAATCCCGCCTTGGTCGCGCAATAGATCGACCCACCCGCGCGCGGCGCGATCGCGAGGCCCGAGGTGACGTTGACGATGGCGGCCTCGGGCTGGGCCCGGAGCGTTGGCAAGAGCCGCGTGCAGAGCGCGATCGGCGCGTCGAGGTTGGTGCGGATGCAATGCGCCGCGCTTTCGAGCGTCTCGGGCCTGTCGAGTTCATACTCGCTGCCGACCCCCGCATTGTTGACGAGCAGGGCCAGCGGCCTGTGCGCAACGCCGCTGACGACCGTATCGACGCCCGCCGGGACCGAAAGGTCGCCCGCAATCGTGCCGAAACCGAGCGCCGCCATCGCCTGCAATTTTTCCGCCGAGCGACCTGTGACGATGACGTCGGCGCCAGCGGCCTGAAGCTGGAGCGCGATCTCGCGCCCGATGCCGTCGCTGCCGCCGGTGACCAGTGCGAGCTTTCCATGCAAATCCATGCGACCCCTCCCATGAGCTTTTACCTCGCGCACTATGGCGGGTCGCATCGCCATCGCCTACATGGAAAATCATGGCCCGCCCGAATGCTCCCGACCGATTCAACGAAGAAAAAGCGACCTATGTGATCCGCGGCGGCGGCGAGGAGGGCGGCCAGCCCGACCTCGAACGCGGCGCCGAAGCGATCCGCAGCGTCGTGCGCAAATTGCCGGCGCGGCCCGGGGTGTACAGGATGCTCGATGCGCGCGGCGACGTGCTCTATGTCGGCAAGGCGCGCGCGCTTAAGAACCGGGTGAGCAATTACACCCAGGTCGCGCGGCTGCCACAGCGGTTGCAGCGCATGGTGTCGCAGACGCGCGCGATGGAGATCGTCACGACGACCAGCGAGGCCGAGGCGCTGCTGCTCGAGGCGCAGTTGATCAAGCGCTATCGCCCGCCGTATAATGTGCTGCTGCGCGACGACAAAAGCTTTCCCTTCATCCTGCTGCGCACCGATCATGATTTCCCGCGCGTGCAAAAGCATCGCGGCGCGCGGCGCGCCAAGGGGCGTTATTACGGCCCGTTCGCGAGCGCGGGGTCGGTGGGCCAGACGCTCAACGCGCTACAGAAGACCTTCCTGCTGAGGAGCTGCACCGACAGCTTCTTCGCCAACCGCTCGCGCCCGTGCCTGCTCTATCAGATCAAGCGGTGCAGCGCGCCGTGCGTCGACCGCATTTCGAAGGATGATTATGCAGGGCTGGTGAGCGACGCGCAGGACTTTCTCGAAGGCCGCTCGACCGCTGTGCAGAAGCGGTTGGGCGACGCGATGACCAAGGCCGCCGACGCGATGGATTATGAGCAGGCGGCGGTGATCCGCGACCGGCTGAAATCACTGACCTTCATCCAGGGCAGCCAGTCGGTGCATGCCGACGGGCTCGGCGACGCCGATGTTTTCGCGCTCGCCGCGAAGGGCGGGCAGCTATGCATCGCGGGCTTCTTCATCCGCGGCGGGCAGAATTGGGGGCACCGCAGCTTTTTTCCGGCGCATATCGCGGGCGTGCCCGAGAGCGAAGTGATGGCGAGCTTCCTGATGCAATTCTACGAAGGCGTGCCGCCGCCGAAGCTGATCCTCGTCGATCGCGAGCCCGACGAGTGCGAATTGCTCGCCGAGGCGCTGGGCGAGAGCGCGAACCGGAGGGTCGAAATCAGCGTGCCGCAGCGCGGCAACCGCCGCCGCCTGCTCGAACAGGCGGTCCGCAATGCCGGCGAGGAACTCGATCGGCGGCTGGCGGAAAGCAGCAGCCAGGCGAAGCTCGGGCGCGAACTTGCCGAATTGTTCGATCTGGAGAGCCCGCCGCGGCGCATCGAAATCTACGACAACAGCCATATCCAGGGCACCAACGCGCTGGGTGCGATGGTCGTCGCGGGCCCCGAGGGCTGGATCAAGGGCGCCTATCGCAAGTTCAACATCAAGCGCGCCGAGACACAGCCGGGCGACGATTTCGCGATGATGCGCGAGGTGTTCGAGCGCCGTTTCGCACGCGCGATCGAGGAGGACCCCGAACGGACGAAGGGCGAATGGCCCGACCTCGTGCTGATCGACGGCGGAAAGGGGCAGGTATCGGCGGCGGGCGCGGTGCTCGCCGAACTCGGCATCGATGACCTTACTTATGTCGGCGTCGCCAAGGGGCCCGACCGCAACGCGGGGCGCGAGACCTTCTACCACCCTGACGGGCGTGAATTCACGCTGCCGCCTAACAATGCGGTGCTCTTCTACATCCAGCGGCTGCGTGACGAGGCGCATCGTTTCGCGATCGGCGCGCACCGCCAGAAACGCGCCAAGGCGATGGGCACCTCGCCGCTCGACGAGGTGCCCGGCATCGGCCCGGCGCGCAAGAAGGCGCTGCTGATGCATTTTGGCACCGCGCGAGCGGTGCGCGGAGCCAGTCTGGAAGATTTGCAGAAAGCGCCGGGCGTCAGCGCAGCGGTCGCGCAAGCGGTGCATGATTTCTATCATTCGGGACGGTGAGAGGAAGAGGATGGATTTTGCAGCAGCCATGCCGCTGGCGGGAACGCTCGGGGTCACGATCGCCGAGGGCAGTAAGGAGCGCGTCGCGGGCAAGCTACCCGTGCGGCCCGACATTTGCACTGCGGGCGGCATCGTCCATGGCGGGGCGATCATGGCGTTTGCCGACTGCCTTGGAGCCGTAGGTGCCTTCCTGACGCTGCCCGAAGGCGCCAGCGGCACAACGACGATCGAGAGCAAGACCAATTTCCTCGGTGCCGGGCCGGTCGGGGCTACGCTCGTTGGTGAGGCGACCCCGGTGAAGATCGGCAAGCGGCTGTCGGTATGGCAGACGCGCATCCGCACCGAGGATGGCGCCGAGGTCGCGCTGGTGACCCAGACGCAGATGGTGCTTTGGCCGGCCTGACCGCCGAGGCAATCGTCTGCGCGGTACGCGCGCATGGCGAGCATGGCGTGATCCTGCGCGCGCTGACCGGTGAGGCCGGGCTGGTCGCGGGTTATGTGCGTGGCGGGCGGTCGACGCGGTTGCGGCCGATCTTGATTCCGGGGAATCTGGTCGCGCTCGAACTGCGCGCACGGACCGAAGAGCAGCTGGGCGGTGCGACTGCCGAACTGCTCGAAAGCCGCGCGCCGTTGCTCGCCGAGCCGCTCGCGGCGGCAGCGATCAACTGGACGACGAGCCTCACAGCATCGGTTCTGCCGGAAAGCCAGCCTTACCCAGTGCTTTATTCGGCGCTGTCCGCGGTTCTGGACGCAATTGGCGTTGCCTCATCCGCCCGTCAATGGGCGGCCGCGCTGGCGCGTTACGAACTCCTGTTGCTGGCAGAACTGGGTTTCGGATTGAATCTGGAGGAATGCGTCGTAACGGGTTCGCGCGACGAACTCGCCTTCGTCAGCCCCAAATCGGGCGGTGCGGTCAGCGTCGGCGCGGCCGCAGGGTATGAAGACCGCCTCTTTCGCCTGCCACCCTTCCTGTGCGGACAGGATGCCCGCCCGTCGATGGGTGATGTGCTCGACGGCCTCGCCGTTACCGGACATTTCCTCGACCGCGATGTCCTCGACGGGCGAAACCGCGACTTGCTGACCGTAAGGGAAAGATTGATCGACCGGCTGGGCAGGGCGGTTGCGTGACGCCGCGCCGCTGTCTAAGCGGCTGGCGAGACACGAAAGGGCGACATAGTGCAAATCCTGCTGCTGGCTGGCGACGGTATCGGTCCGGAAATCATGACGGAGGCCGAGAAGGTCCTTGCCGCGCTCGCGCTTCCCGTGACGCTCGACCGTGCACTCGTCGGCGGGGCGGCCTATGAAGCGACCGGCCATCCGCTGCCGTCCGAAACGCTCGCCAAGGCGAAGGCAGCGGATGCCATCCTCTTCGGCGCCGTCGGCGACCCCCGTTTCGACAATGTCGAACGCCATTTGCGTCCCGAACAGGCGATCCTCGGCCTACGCGCCGAGCTCGGTCTCTTCGCCAATCTGCGCCCTGCCAAGCTGTTCGCGGGGCTCGAAGGCAGCTCGGCGCTGCGACCCGAAGTCGCCTCGGCAATCGACCTCTTGATCGTCCGCGAGCTGAATGGCGACGTCTATTTCGGCGAAAAGGGCACGCGCACGACGTCAAGTGGCGAGCGCGAAGGCTATGACGTCATGTCGTATAGCGAAAGCGAAGTGCGGCGCATCGCGCATGTCGCCTTCCGCGCGGCGCAGGGGCGGGCCAAGCGGCTCTGCTCGGTCGACAAGGCGAATGTGCTCGAAACCTCGCAGCTGTGGCGCGATGTGGTGATCGAGGTCGCGAAGAATTATCCCGACGTCGAACTTACCCATATGTATGTCGATAATGCCGCGATGCAGCTGGTGCGCAATCCGGGGCAGTTTGACGTCGTCGTCACCGGCAACTTGTTCGGCGATATCCTGTCCGACCAAGCGTCAATGTGCGTCGGGTCGATCGGTCTCCTCGCGTCGGCGTCGCTGAGCGAAGGCAAGCAGGGGCTGTACGAGCCGATTCATGGCAGCGCCCCCGACATCGCGGGCAAGGGCATCGCCAACCCGCTCGCGATGATCCTGTCGCTCGCGATGCTGCTCCGCCACTCGGGCGGAGACGAGGCGAGCGCGACGCGGATCGAGGCCGCGGTGGCCGAGGTACTGGCGGACGGTGCGCGCGGTGCGGATCTGGGAGGCAATATGGGAACGGCGGCATTGGGCGACGCGGTTGTTTCGGCTTTGAACGGATAGATGAGATGAAAAAGACAACGGGTTTCGACCGCCGCAAGACGAAGAGCTGGCACCCTGCGACGCAAGCAGTGCGCGGCGGGACGTGGCGCAGCGAGCATGGCGAAACCTCGGAAGCGCTCTTCCTCTCGTCCGGCTACACCTATGACAGCGCCGAGGAAGTCGCGGCGCGCTTCGCCGGCGAAGAACAGGGCATGACCTATTCGCGCCTGCAAAACCCGACGGTCGCGATGCTCGAGGAGCGGATCGCACTGATGGAAGGGGCCGAGGCGTGCCGGGCGCAAGCGACGGGTATGGCCGCGATGACGACGGCCTTGCTCTGCCAGCTGTCGGCGGGGGATCATGTCGTCGCCGCCAAGGCGGCCTTCGGCTCATGCCGCTGGCTCGTCGATCATCTCTGTCCGCGCTTTGGGATCGAAACGACCGTCGTCGACGGTCGCGATAACGATGCGTGGGAAAGGGCAATCAGGCCGAACACGAAGGTGTTTTTCTTTGAAACCCCAGCGAATCCGACGATGGATATCGTCGACATGAAGCACGTCTGCGCGCTGGCGAAGGCGCACGGTGTCACGACGGTGGTCGACAATGCCTTTGCAACGAGCGTGCTCCAGCGGCCCATGAACTTCGGCGCCGATGTCGTCGCCTATTCGGCGACCAAGCTGATGGACGGGCAGGGGCGCGTGCTCGCCGGCGCGGTTTGCGGGTCGGACAAGTTCATCAATGACGTGCTGCTGCCGTTCCAGCGTAACACTGGGCCGAACCTGTCGCCGTTCAACGCGTGGGTCGTGCTTAAAGGGCTTGAAACACTTGATCTGCGTGCGCGGCGCCAATCCGAAAACGCGCTCGCGGTCGGCAAATTCGTCGAAAGCCGCGTTCCGCGCATCCTGCATCCGGGGCTCGCGAGCCACCCGCAGCACAATCTGGCGATGAGCCAGATGGAGGCATGCGGACCGATCTTTTCCTTCGTTCTCGAAGGACGCGAACAGGCGATGGCGCTGCTCAACGCGCTCGAACTTGTTGATATCTCGAACAATATCGGCGACTCTCGTAGCCTTTGCTGCCATCCGGCGTCGACAACCCACTATAGCGTCAGCGCCGAGGCGCGCGCCGATATGGGCGTGGTCGAGGGCATGCTGCGGATCAATATCGGGCTTGAAGACCCGCGCGATGTGATTGCCGATCTGGACCAGGCATTGACCAAGGTCGGGCTTTGAGCGACGTTGGCGCCTCGATGATCGACTCTTTCTTTCCCTTTGCGGCGACCACCGGGTCGATCACCGTACGCGTGGCGGTCAGCTACCTGCCCGAACAATCGCACCCGGCGCTCGGCCGCTGGTTTTGGGCCTATCACGTCCGCGTCGAAAATCGTGGCGACGATGCGGTGCAGTTGATCAGCCGCCATTGGCGGATCAGCGACGGGCGCGGTCAGGTCAGCGAAGTCGAAGGCGAAGGGGTCGTCGGCGAGCAGCCATTGATACTTCCCGGCGGCGCTTACGACTATGTTTCGGGCTGCCCGCTTCCCACCCCCGAGGGATCGATGGTTGGCAGCTATGCGATGGAGTTGGGCGACGGCTCGCAGATGCTCGTCGCCATCCCGCACTTTCCGCTCCAGGCGCCCGCGACCGCGTCATGAAGCGCACGCACCTGCCCCTCAACGCGCTCCGCGTCTTCGACGCCGCTGCCCGGCACCTGAGCTTCACGCGCGCCGCCGACGAACTGGCGGTGACCCCCGCCGCGGTGGGGCAGCAGATTCGTGCGCTCGAAGATATGCTCGGCGTCGTGCTGTTCCGGCGCACGCCCAAGGGGCTGGAGCTCACCGGCGAAGCTAATGCCGGGCTCGATGCGCTGCGTCAGGGTTTTTTGCAGTTCGAAGAATCGGTGCGCGCGATGCAGGCAGGCCAATCGTCGCAGTCGCTGACAATTGCAGCGCCGCGCGACCTGACCGCCAAATGGCTCGCGCCGCGGCTCGCCCGCTACAGCCAGCAGGCGCCCGATGTGCGCTTCACGCTCGTGTCGGCCGATAGCGGCATCGACTTCACCGAAGCCAATCTCGACCTTGCGATCTTCTGGACCGATGGGGCGGGTGAGCATGAGGGCGTTGCGCTTTCCGATCCGCTGATGGTTACCGTCGCGGGCCCGGGAAGCGAGAGCGAGACGCGCATCGCGTGGCCGGGCTGTCCCGCCGAAGAGGGTGAACCAGCGCTGCGGCTCGGCGATGCGGGGCTCGCGATCGACGCGGCGGCAAACGGGCTGGGGCAGGCGAGCGTCCCCGCTATGCTCGCCGAAGCTGACATCGCAGCTGGCCGCGTTCACCTCGTGCGCGAGGCTTTTCCGGTCAAGCGCGGCTATTGGCTTGTCGCCCCGACCCCGCAATGGCGGCAGGCCAAGGTCAAGGCGCTCGTCGCCGCGCTGACCGCCTGATCATTTCGCCGCGAGCGCCAGTAGCCGCGTGACCAACCCGACCATAGTGTCGGTCGCCACCGCCGCGTCGGGATTGTTCCAGCTCGCTGTCACGACGAACCATTTGCTGTCGGATTTGCGCTGTCCGAGCAGGCTCATGGATATCACCCCGAGTTCGGATCCCCCTTTGTAGCCTAGATAGGCCCAAGGTTCGGCGGGGCCAGCGCCGCCTACGCCATTATTGATTGCCATCGCGGCGAGAGCGGTATCCGAGCCGCGTGCGCGAAGGTCGATCATCGCGCGGACGATGTCGTTGGGGCTGGCGAACCATTCGAGACTGTCGATGAAGCGCGGGCCGCCCGAAAAGCTGATCCCATCGACGTTGGGCAGGATCAGCCGGTCGGCATTTGCATCGATCAACGTCCGCTGTGCCTTGTCGTCGCCGGCAATAAAGGTGGCACGTTCTGCCGCGAAATTGTCGCCCTTGAGGGCGAAGGCTTCGACCGTGGTCAGGAAGGGGATGTTGCGCGAGGCCGCGCTGTGCCCCGCAGCGCGCATCCGCGCCTCGATATTTTCGCGGCCGAGCAGGTGGATCAGCGTATCGGTGGCGCTGTTGTCGCTGACCGACATCATCCAGTTGGCGAGGCTCTGTACAGTAACAGGCGTGTCTTTCGGCCAGTTCGCGGTCCCGGCGGAAGAGAAGCTTTGGTGCGAAAGCGGAACGACCTCGGACCACTGCCGCTTGCCTGCCGCGACCTGCGCCGCCAGCTCGTCGAGGATATAGAGTTTGAAAGTCGAACCGATCGCGAACTGCGTGTCGGCGCGTGCCGAGGCAACCGGCCTGATCGCTTCGCCGTCGATCTCGGCGACGAGGAAACCAGCGCGGCCTGGGAGCTCCGCGATTTCCGCCGCGACCTTTTCGAAGCTGTCGTTAGCCGCCGTGAAGTTGGTGATGCGCAAACCGGAGACGCGCGCATCGGTGCCAGGGCCGACTTCCAGCGCAATCGTCGCTACACCCTTTTCGAAGCGGAGCAAGACGGTGCCCGCGCGGCCGTTGGATGTCGTTACCTTATCAACGGACAGCGGCTTGCCATATTGCGCGACGAGGCCTGCGGTTATCGCCTTAAACTGCGCTTCGGATATGGCGGTCTGGAAGGTTGTATCGAAATAGTCGGCAAAGGCGACGCGCTCGGTGAGCAGGTTGACGAGCTGCGCCGCGCGCCGCTCGAAGGCAGTGTCCGCTACCTCCGCCATTTCGGTCGACTGGATCGCATGCGCGGCGGTCGGCCCCGTCAGCACGGCGGCGCATAGGGCCGCGAGCAGCATCTTGGTCATCGGCTATCTCCGTCAAAAATGGTTGTATGATCGATCCGCGCGATCCGCTCGCGTAGTATGGCTGCGGCGCGGCGGTTAAGGATCCATACCCCGCCGAACACCAGCAACTGGAGCGCGACGACGAAGAGGAATACGAGCGAGTCGCCCATCCCGCTTGCCTTGGCCTGTCCGAGCATGAAGACCAGCAGGCCCGGGACGAAAGGCGCGAGATACCAGCGGCCGACGCGGGCGAGCATATGCTCCTCGCGTACCAGCCGTTCACGGTAATAGCCGCTGATGTCCTGCGCCTCGGCGTCCGGATCGGGCCGCGACGTGCGACGGGCGAGCTGCCACGCGACGACCAGCGCGCCCGCGATGACGAGCAAGCTGCCGATCTTGATCAGCGGTTCGGAGAAGATCGCGGCGTACAGGGCAAAAACGACGATCACTAACGCAGTTGCGGCATATTCGCGTCGATTGCGGCGGCGTATGGCGTCGCCAAATCGTCCCGCCTGGCGCTTGATCTCTTCGAGTGCGAGCGGTTCGAAGGCGGGCTGGCTGTCGTGCCAGAGGGCATGGAGCCCCTTGTCGGAAAAATCGGTCATCTTGCGTCTCCGGCGCCGGCAAAGCGGCGCGTCAGCATGGATTTGAAACGATGGACCTTCGCCGCGACCACATCGGGCGACACGCCCGTAACCGTGCCGATCTCCGCCGCGGCAACACCCTCCAGATAGAGAAGCAATATCTGGCGGTCGGGCGGATCAAGCCGATCGATGATCGACAGGATAAGCGCCATTGCGTGTTCGCTGTCGGCGTGTTCGAACGGCGTCGCGGCGGCGTCGGCGATCTCGACATCCTCAATCGAAGACCAGCCGCGCTGCGCATGCCGTTTATTCGCGAGCATGTGCGAGGTAGCGCGATTGTGTGCGACGCGCCACACCCAGGTGCTGAGCGAGCAGCGGCCGTCGAAGGTGGCAAAACTCTGCCACAGCGCGACCTGTAATTCCTGCTCGAGATCACGCCGCAACTCGGCATCGGCTTCATAGCCGCGCGCGAGCCGGGCCAGCGCGCCGCCGAAGCGGTCGATCGCTTCCGCGAAAAGCCGATCCTGATCCCCCTCGGCCACTCCTTTCTCCCATCGTTCGTGTCGCATATCCCTTTAGTCGGCAGGGCAGCGGTTTTCTGACGGAAGGAACGAATTTTTTTCGTCAGGCGTCGATTGCCGCCTCGTCGAGCGTCGCAGCATTAGCCTGGATGAACTGGAAGCGATGCTCGGGATGCTTGCCCATCAGCCGGTCGACCAGGTCCTTAACCTGGTGCCGTTCCTCATATTCCTGCGGCAGCGTAACGCGCAGCAGGCTGCGCGTCGCCGGGTCCATCGTCGTTTCCTTCAATTGGCCGGGGTTCATTTCGCCCAAGCCCTTGAAGCGGCCGACATCGACCTTCTTGCCCTTGAACATAGTCGCCTCGAGCTCGGCGCGGTGCGCGTCGTCGCGCGCATAGGCCGAAATATTCCCTGCGGTCAGGCGATAGAGCGGCGGCTGCGCAAGGTAGACATGGCCCTCGCGCACGATGTCGGGCATTTCCTGGAAGAAAAAGGTCATCAGCAACGTCGCGATATGCGCGCCGTCGACGTCGGCATCGGTCATGATCACGATTTTCTCGTAGCGCAGGCGATCGGCGTCGCAATCCTTGCGCATCCCGCAGCCAAGCGCGAGCGCGAGGTCGGCGATTTCCTGATTGGCGCGAATCTTGTCCGCGCTGGCGCTCGCGACGTTCAATATCTTGCCGCGGATCGGAAGAATCGCCTGGGTCTTGCGGTCGCGCGCCTGCTTGGCGCTGCCGCCGGCGCTGTCGCCTTCGACGATGAACAATTCCGTGCCTTCGGGGCCGTCGTTCGCGCAGTCGGTGAGCTTTCCAGGCAGGCGCAGCTTGCGGCCGCTGGTCGCTGTCTTGCGCTTGACCTCGCGTTCGGCCTTGCGCTTCAACCGCTCGTCCATTCGGTCGAGGACAAGGCCGAGCAGCGCGCGGCCGCGATCCATATTGTCCGACAGGAAATGGTCGAAATGGTCGCGCACGGCATTTTCGGTGAAGCGCGCGGCTTCGGGGCTCGAAAGACGGTCCTTGGTCTGGCTCTGGAACTGCGGCTCGCGGATGAAGACCGACAGCATCATCTCGCCGCCGTTGAACACATCCTCGGCGGTGATCTGCGCCGCCTTCTTCTGCCCGATCAGTTCGCCAAAGGCACGCAGACCCTTGGTCAGCGCCGCGCGGAGCCCTGCCTCATGGGTGCCGCCCGCCGGGGTCGGGATGGTGTTGCAATACCAGCTGTAAGATCCGTCGGACCAGAGCGGCCAGGCGATCGCCCATTCGGCGCGGCCCTGCTCACCGGGAAATTCCTGCCGCCCCACGAAAGGCTCGGCAGTTGCGCATTCACGCGTACCGATCTGTTCCTTCAAATGGTCGGCGAGGCCGCCAGGGAACTGGAACACCGCCTCGGCGGGGGTGTCGTCGCCGATCAGCTCGGCGGCGCATTTCCAGCGGATTTCGACGCCAGCGAACAAATAGGCTTTCGACCGCGCCATGCGATAGAGACGCTGCGGCTTGAAACGGCCATGCTCGCCGAAGATTTCGGGATCGGGGACGAAGGACACGCTCGTCCCGCGGCGATTGGGGGTCGGGCCTAGCTCTTCTAGCCCGCCAAGCGGAGCGCCGCGCGAAAAGCGCTGGCGATAGAGCAGCTTGTTGCGTGCAACCTCGATCACCGTGTCGGTCGACAGGGCGTTGACAACGCTGACGCCAACGCCGTGGAGGCCGCCCGACGTCGCATAGGCCTTGCCTTCGAACTTCCCGCCCGAGTGCAGCATGGTCATAATGACCTCGAGTGCCGACTTGCCCGGGAACTTCGGGTGCGGATCGACGGGCATGCCACGTCCATTGTCGACGACGGTCAGCCGGTTGCCGGCATCGAGCGTGATCTCAATGCGCGTCGCGTGGCCCGCGACGGCTTCGTCCATGCTGTTGTCGATGACTTCGGCGGCAAGGTGATGGAGCGCGCGCTCGTCGGTGCCACCGATATACATGCCCGGACGCCGACGCACGGGTTCGAGCCCTTCCAGCACCTCGATCTGCGAAGCATTGTAGCTCTCGTTGGTGGGGCTCGCGGCGTCGAACAAATCGTGACTCATGCCTCCGCTATAGGGGGCTGGAAAGGCGGCTGGCAAGGCCGCTTTTCGGCGCTTCCGCTTCACTCGGTTCATCCCGTTTCTGTGCAATTGGGGAACTTTGAATGAACGTGGCGGGTTGGGGAGCCGACTGCAAAGTCATTCAAAAAGTGGAGCAAAAAATGAAGAACCTCTCTCTCCTCGCCGCGCTTGCGGCCGGTGCGGCGGCGATGCCCGCCATGGCCCAGGATGATCGCGACACCTCGCAGGATTTCGATGGGCCCTATGTCAGCATCGTTGGCGGCGCGACGCTGCAGGGTAGCGACCGCGGCGAAACACTCGTATTCGACACCGACCGCGACGGCACCTATGGCGACCAAGTGACGACTTCGGGCGGTGCGAACGCCTTTTCGCCGGGCTTCTGCAACGGCGCCGCAACCACCAGCACGCCCGGCGCCGGGTGCAAGAACGACAAGGACGGTCCGGAATATTTCGGGCGACTGGGATATGACAAGCGCATGGGCAATTTCGTCCTCGGCGCAGTCGTCGAGGCCGGACGCAGCGAGGCGCGCGACAGCGTCAGCGGCTTTTCCACGACGCCTGCGCGCTACACGATGAGCCGCGAAGCCGATTGGCAGGCCGGCGCTCGGCTCCGCGCCGGCTATACGCCCGGCGGCGGCGCGCTGTTTTATGTGACCGGCGGCGGCGCCTATGCGAAGCTCGACAATCGTTTCACGACGAGCAACACCGCGAACAGCTTTGCCGACAACGGACGGACCAATGCCTGGGGCTATTCCGCCGGTGGCGGCGCCGAAGTCATGGTGACCAAGAATATCGCGGTCGGGCTCGAATATCTTTACACCGACCTCAAGGACAAGGACTATGTCGTGAACGTCGGGGCGGGCACCGCGCCGCCGACCAATCCCTTCCTGCTCGATGGCGGCGGTACCGACATCCAGCGCAGCAGCGCGCATTTCCGCACGCACAGCGTGCGTGGTTCGCTCAGTTTCCGCTTCTGACCTCTTGGGAGCGGAACCGGGAGGCGTCGGATCGAGAGGTCCGGCGCCTTTCGTGTGTCAGGAACCCGGCGCAGCAAAAATGGCGAAATTGCCATTGGCGCTACTGACCAGGCGACCGTCTTGATGCAGCTTCGCTTCGATGTTGGCGACGCGCTTGCCGCGGTGCAGCACCTGCGCTTCGCAGGTCAGGCGCCCTTCACCCACGCGTATGTGGTAGTTGAACTTGATTTCGAGCGTCGCGCACCATTGATCATCGGGCAGGAGGCTGGTCAGCGCCCCCCCCATGGCGGTGTCGGCGAGCGAATAGGCGACGCCGCCATGCGCCGCGCCTTGCGGGCTGAAATGCCGCTGCGGTTCGATATCGATCGCCATCGTGCAGCGACCATCGCCGCGCTCGACCATTTGCATGCCGAGCGCGCGGGCAAATTCGAAATCCTGCCCGAAGGGCCGCACCGGGCGCCCTTAACGAACCCGGGGGCCGCCAAAGGGCGGGGGCGGGGGCGGGCGACGCGTGCCGCGCGGCAACTGCGCCTGATAGGCACGGCCGCAATGTTCGACGCAATAAGGGAAGCCGGGGTTCACCGCTTCGCCGCAGAAATGGAAATCGGGTTCCCCCGGATGCCCCATCGGCCAGCGGCAAATGCGGTCGTTGAGGTCGAGCAGGCTCGTCTTGTCGGCGATTTCGGGGCTCGGCTTCGCGGGTACCAGCCGGCGCGGCGGCGCGGGCGGAATCGGCGCCTGCTGGTCGCCCGGGCCTTGGCGAATGAAGCCGCCGGGACCGATCGACACGATACGCGGCGCGTCGGGCTTCGGCGCCGTATCCGCACCCTCTTCGTTCGACGCCGCGACGGCGGGCCTTGGCTCGATTTTCGGAGCGACAGCGACAGGCCGTTGTGCCGAAGGCGCAGCGGGGCGAGCTGCGGCAACGGGCGCGGCGGCCTTGGGCGCAGGGGGCGCCGCAGGCCTCGAAGGCTTCGCTACCTTTTCGGTTGCCTTCACGGGTGACGGGCGCGATTTCAGGCCGAGGCGGTGCGCCTTGCCGATCACTGCGTTGCGGCTTACGCCGCCCAATTCGTCGGCGATCTGGCTGGCAGTCAGCCCTTTTTCCCACATGCTGCGCAAGCTTTCGATGCGCTCATCGGTCCATGACATGTTCAATTCCTTATCATTGCCCGCCGCGGGCGATTTGGCGACCCGGATTGCCGGCCCTTCAGAACCGGCAGCAGTCGCTGCCCAGCTTGCGGTAAGATCGGGGAGGCGATAGGCGAGAACGCCATGAACGACCAGCCCCAAATTTCGCGCCCCGACTCGACAAATCCCGACGCGCCCGCAAGCTTTGCCGAACCCGGCGTGCCTCATATCTACACCCTGAACGTTCCGGGTATGCAGGCGCTATATGTCAAAGAGGTAAGGCGGTTTTTCAAGGTCCAGCTGCAAACTATCTGGGCTCCTGCGATTACGACGCTCCTGTTCCTCGTTATTTTTACCGTTGCACTGGGCGGTGCAGGCCGGACAGTCATTGGCGTACCGTTCGCCGATTTTATTGCACCCGGGCTTATCATGATGGCGATGCTCCAGAACAGCTTCGCCAATTCCAGTTTCTCGCTGCTCGTCGGCAAAATTCAGGGGACGATCGTCGATTATCTGATGCCGCCGCTTGCGGTCGGCGAGCTGATTATCGCGCTGGTCGGCGCCGCAATCACCCGCGCGATCCTCGTCGGGCTGGCGCTTTGGTTCGCGATGCTTTTTTGGCCCGGCGTCCATGTCGGACCCGATCATTTGTGGGCGGTGGCCCTGTTCGGCGTCCTAGGAGCAATGATGCTCGGTTTTCTGGGCTTGATCACCTCGGTCTGGGCCGAAAAATTCGACCATGCGGCCGCCGTGACCAATTTCGTCGTGACCCCGCTCGCGCTCTTGTCGGGCACATTCTATTCGGTCGACAAACTTGCGCCCTGGTTCCAGACGATCGCGCACGGCAACCCCGTCTATTACGCGATCATGGGCTTTCGCTATGGCTTTATCGGCACGGTCGATTCGACGATCGCCAACCCGATCCTTACCGCGGTGCTGATGCTCTTCGCGGTCAATATCGTACTCGGCGTCGTCACCTATCGCCTGCTCGCGTCAGGCTGGAAACTGAAGGCGTGAACCATTTAGTGGCGGTGGAGCGCGCGAACGCGGTAGCGTCCCTGGTCGAGCCCGTCGAACATCGCTTCGATCTGCGGATGATCGATGGGACCGCCATCGCCATCAGCGATTAGATTTTGTTGGCTTACATAGGCAATGTAGGATGAATCGCCGTTTTCGGCGAGCAAGTGGTAATAGGGTTGCTCTTTCGAGGGGCGGATTTCCTCGGGGATTGCTTCGTACCATTCGTCAGTGTTCGCAAAGACGGGGTCGATGTCAAACACGACGCCGCGAAAGTCGAACATGCGATGGCGCACGATGTCGCCCGGCGCAAATCGCGCGCGGCCGATCAGCGGGGCAGTAACGGTTGCAGGAAGTTCGGAAGAGGACTCGGGTGTCATAGGGTCAATCTATGGCGGTTTACGCGTGTTTCAAGTCCGTTACATTCGCACGGGCCGCGCTTTGCCGAATCGGCTGTGATCAGCGTTACAGATGGACTGGCCAATCGGGCTAAATTGCTCCTCTGGCTTGTGCATTTCCCGTTCGGGATGCGGGCCGCATCTTCAGGGGAGAAGCATTATGGCTGACATTCCACCCAATATGTCCGGACCTTCATCCGGCATCGTCCAGCGCGCGAAAGATATCCTGCTCAAGCCGAAGGAAACATGGCCGGTCATCGCAGCCGAACCGGCAACGACGCAGTCGATATATGTCCCTTATGTTGTCCTGCTCGCGGCGATCGGGCCGATCGCGCAGTTCGTCGGCGGGCAGGTTTTCGGTTTTACCGCCTTTGGCGTCACTTATCACCCGCCGATCGGAAGCGCATTGGGTTCGGCGATTTTATCCTACGGCCTGACGCTCGCGACCGTCTTCATCCTCGCGCTCGTCATCGACGGGCTGGCACCCAATTTCGGCGGGCAGAAGGACCAGACCCAAGCGCTGAAGGTCGCTGCCTATTCGGGGACCGCGGGCTGGGTCGGCGCGATCTTCGGGCTCATTCCCGCGCTCGGGCTGATCGGTGCACTGTTCGGCCTCTATGGCCTCTATCTTCTCTACCTCGGGCTTCCGGTGCTGATGAAGGCGCCCAAAGACAAAGCGCTTGGCTACACCGCGGTCGTCGTCATCGTCGCGATCGTGCTGTTCCTGATCGTCGGCGCCGTCGTCGCATCTTTGACCGCGCCGTCGCTGCTCAGCATCCGGGGCTGAGAACAACGCGGCCGTCCCGGGGCGGTCGTGGCCCGTGGTCGAATTCAGGAAAAAATGGAGGAGAGTGAGGGATTCGAACCCTCGGTACCGTTGCCGGCACTTCGCATTTCGAGTGCGACGCTTTCGACCACTCAGCCAACTCTCCTCGCTGAGAGGTGACGCCCCTAGCGGCGGTCCGCGAGACTTGCAACCCTCTCGTCACAATTTCGCGGGTCCGCCGCCGGAAGGGTGCGTCCGTCAGGGCTTGTCAGCCTCCCACCAATAGGGCTGGCGCTTGCGATCGCCCGTCTCGGCCTCGTTCATCGTCAGCGGATCGTAGAGCCGTCCGCCGAGCATCACCCGGTGGATCTTCTCGGTGTTGCGGATGTCCTGCGTCGGGTCGCCGTCGAGAATCAGAAGGTCGGCGAGCTTGCCCGCCTCTAGCGATCCGAGATCCTTGCCATAGCCCAATGAGGTCGCAGGCATGATCGTCGCGGCGCGCAGCGCGTCGATATTGCTCCAGCCCCCGCGTACGAAGGACCAGATTTCCCAATGCGCGCCCAAACCTGACTGCTGGCCGTGCGCTCCGATCGAGACCATCCGGCCCGTCTGAGCGATCTTCCAAGACTGGCGGGCCGAATCATCGTCGACATAGTCGCTTTCGGGGGCGATCACGCGGCGCTTGTTGTTTGCAGCCAATTCGGCCGGCGGCGCGTGCCTCGTCAGGATCGGCTGTTCCCACACATTGGTGTGCGCGCGCCAATAGGGATCGCCCGCCGGTCCGCCGTATGTGACGACGAGCGTCGGCGTATAATCGACATTGGTCTGGCCCCAGAGCTGGACGAGGTCATTGTAGAAAACATGCAGCGGGACATTATGCTCGACAGTCGAATTGCCGTCCTGGATCAGCGTTACATCCTGCGTGAAGAGCGATCCGCCCTCGGGCACGACCTCCATGCCTTCGGCCTGCGCGGCTTTGACGACCATCTGGCGCTGTTCCCGGCGCGGCTGGTTATAGTTTTTGACGCTGTGGGCGCCCTGCGCCTTTAACCGGCGTACATGCGCGAGTGCATCCTCGTAGCTTTCGATCTCGGCGTAAATGCCCGCCGCTTTCGCGCCATAGATGACTTCACCGGTCGAAAAGATGCGCGGCGCGAGGATCAGACCGGCGCGCTGCATTTCGGAGGAGACGAAGATTTCCGACGCACGTGACGACGGATTGTGGCTCGTGGTCGTTCCCATCGCGAGATTGGCGATTTCGGACCAATTCTGCTGCGGCACCAGTTCGTCGTCACCGTGCGGCCCGTGGGCGTGCGCATCGACGAAGCCGGGGACGATCGTCTTGCCCGTCGCATCGACCGTTGTAGCTCCGGCGGGCACTGCGATGGCGCCTGCCGGCCCCACCGCGGTAATGCGATCGCCCTCGATCACGATCGCCCCATTGTCGATGATGCCGCCATCCCTTGTTGCCATGGTGACGATCCTGGCACCGGTCACGACCACCGTGCCCCTGGGCTTGGCCGATGCCTGGGTCATCGCCAGCGACACGCCTTCGGTCGGCGGGGCGAATTTGGGCGTCTCGTCGTCGGCCGGCGCGTTGGCGAAAAAGCTCGCGAGGTCGGCGCTGTAGAGCGTCGAACCGCGGCTCCAATGCAGCTTGCTCCCACCGTTGGACCAATGGACATAATCGGCGCCGCTGCCGCTGACGCGCGTTACCGGGAGAGCCGCGCTCTTGGTACTCAGCGCCACATCCTGTCCCCCCGGCATCAGCGGAGCGACGTAGGCGTCGTAATTCTGGCGGAAAGCGAGGGTGCGGCCATCCGGCGAGATTTCATAATCGCTGACAAGCTCGCCGTTGGCGTGGACGCGCTTGTCCTGCCCGTGCAGATCGGTGCTGACCAGCTGGCTCTTTCCGTCGGCGCTCGCGACCATGAAGATACGTTCGTTGTCGGCGCCGAATTGCGGCTTGGCGCCATTGTCGCTGATGCGCTGCGGGTCGCCGCCCGCCGCGGCGACGCGGTAAATCCCCGGATTCGCGCCCCAGCGTTCGGACCGCAAGCCGCCGCCGCCGCGTTTTTCGAAGGCGATCATCTTGCCATCCGGCGAGAAACGCGGTTCGGCAAAATGGCCGGGCGTCGCCGTCACCTTGCGCGACGCACCGCCGCCGGCGGCGATGACGTGGACCTCGCCTAACCCGGCATCGGTCCAGCGCACGAAGGTGATTTGCCGCCCGTCCCGCGACCAGCTCGGCCATAGTTCAAAGGCGCCGTCCCTGGCGTCGGTCAAGCGCCGCGCCGTACCGCCGGTCGCCGGCTTCACCCACAATTTGCCAAGCGTTTCGAATACGACACTCCGCCCATCGGGCGACACTTCGGCCCAGCGTGGCATCTTGGTCGTAAAGCTGTCGGGCGCGACATCGACGGTGGGGTGCGTCGCGTCGATGATGACCCGGTCGTCGTCGATCGCGAACGGGATCACGCGCGACTCGCCGCCATCGCCGCTGACGCGCCGCAGCTTGCCGCCCGCCCAGAAGACGATATCCTTGCTGTCAGGGGTCCAGCTCATGTTCGGATAGACGCCGGTGACCGCCCATGTTTCCTGCACATCCTGGTCGAGCGCCTCGTAAACCTTGCGCTCGGTGCCCGACGCGAGATCCTTCACATAGAGTTTCGACTGGGTAGATTCGCGGCGGACATAGGCGAGGCGTTTGCCGTCGGGGGAAGGCGACGGCCGGACGGCGCCGCCCGGGCCGCCCGCGACCGTGGTCACTTCGCCATCATTCAGATCGTAGCGTTCGATATGGAACAGGTCGGTGTTGCTGTCCTGCGCATATTCGAAAATCGGGCCCGGCGTCACATTCCGCGTGTAATAGACGCCCTTGCCATCGGGCGCGAAGGTCGGCTCGCCCAGTTCCTTCTGGTGACGCTCGTTCGGTTTCTTGACAAGGGGGACCCCGGCGCCGCCCGAGACGTGATACATCCACACCTCGCCGGTGCCAAGCGAGCGGCCGGTCGTGAAATGCTTTTTCGCCACGATGAACTGGCCGTCCGGGCTCCAACTCGGCTGGTTCAGAAGGCGGAAATCCTCCTTGCTGATCTGGCGCTTGTCGCTGCCGTCGCGGTTCATCAGCCAGATATTATCGCCGCCGCCGGCATCGGAGACGAAGGCGATCCGCTTGCCGTCGGGCGAGAAGCGCGGCTGATGTTCATAGGCGAGCCCCTCCGCTATCCGCGTGGGCGTCCCGCCCGTGATCGGCATGGTATAGATATCGCCCAGAAGATCGAAGGCTATCGTGCGGCCATCAGGCGCCACATCGACGTTCATCCAGCTGCCCTCGTCCACCGCGATTGACACCTTGCGCGTCACCATGCCGGGCGGCGCATTGACGTCCCACTTCTCCGGCGTGGCAGCCCCCGTCGGCTCCAATGGCGCGGTCTGCGCCCAGACGGAGGTCGAACAAGCCAAAGTCGCCGCGAGAGCGAGAGCGAAGCGCGTCATGAAGCATCCCCTGTTTGAAATATTCGTATACCATATGCGTTGACGGCGTACATGCAAGCGACAGGTTTCGACGAAGAACTGGCAGCGTCGACGGGCGACTGCTAGCCCGGTCGAAAGAGCGATACCGGGAAGGGGACAAGCATGCCGTTGAGGGGAATAAAGGTAGTCGACTTTGGTCGCTATATCGCCGGCCCCTATTGCGCCGCGCTGCTCGCCGACTATGGAGCGGACGTGATCCGGATCGAGGCGCCCGGCGGCAATGACGATCGCTTTACCGTGCCGGTTGCCGAGGACGGATCGGGGGCGATGTTCATGCAGATGAACCGCGCCAAGCGCTGCCTGACGCTGAAGCCCGGCAGCCCCGAAGGCCGCGAGATCGTGCGCCGCCTCATCGAAACCGCAGACGTCGTCGTCGCCAACCTGCCGCACGATGCGCTCGTCAAACTCGGGCTCGATTACGACAGTCTTTCCGCGATCAACCCGCGCGTGATCCTCGCAACCGCGTCGGCGTTCGGCAGCGAAGGGCCGCTCGCCGGCCGCGTCGGTTTCGATGCGGTGGGGCAGGCGATGTCGGGCACGGTGCATCTCACCGGAACACCCGATCAGCCTTATCGCGCGCAGGTCAATTATGTCGACTTCGGCACCGCGCTCCATTGCGCATTCGGCGTGATGCTGGCGCTGCGCGAGCGCGAGACGACGGGCAAGGGGCAATGCGTGTCGGGGTCGCTGCTCGGTACCGCGCTTGCGTTGTCGAACGCGCTGACGATCGACCATGCGTTGAACGGCATCGACCGCCAGCCGATCGGCAATCGCAGCTTCAGCTCGGGGCCGACAGATGTGTTCCGTACGCGCGATGGTTGGATACTCACCCAGATTGTCGGCGCGCCCATCTTCGCGCGCTGGTGCAAACTGGTCGGACGGCGCGAGTTGGTGGATGACCCACTATATGCCAGCGACATTTTGCGCGGCGACAATGGCGAAGAGCTGAGCGCCATCATGCAGCGCTGGTGCATCGAGCGCACAAGCGAAGACGCGATCGCCGAGCTCGCGGAGGCGTGCGTTCCCGCCGCGCCGGTGCTGCGCGCGGGCGAGGCACTCGCGCAGCCGCAGGTCGCCGCCATGGGACTGGTGGAACCGGTCGACTATCCGGGCGCCCACGGTGTGGTCCCCGTCATCCGGGCGCCGATCCACCTGTCGGGCAGCCGCAAGGTCGGGCCGGGACGCGCGCCGCAGATCGGCGAGCATAGCGATGCCATCCTCGCCGAGCTCGGTTATAACGCCGAAGCAATCGCAGGTTTGCGCGCCGCTAAGGTAATTTGAGTGACAGAGGGTGGACAAAGGGCCATCGCTCATTAAATTACCGGTCAGTATAAAAATCAGCCGAGGAGCCTCCGATGACCGACAACAGCGAATATGTGCCGCCCAAAATCTGGACGTGGGACAAGGAAAGCGGCGGACGTTTCGCCAACATCAACCGCCCGATCGCCGGGCCGACGCATGACAAGGACCTGCCGGTCGGCAAGCACCCGCTACAGCTCTATTCCCTCGGTACGCCCAATGGCGTGAAGGTCACCGTGATGCTCGAGGAACTGCTCGCGGCGGGGCACAGCGGCGCCGAATATGACGCCTGGCTGATCAATATCGGCGAGGGCGACCAGTTTTCGAGCGGCTTCGTCGGCGCCAACCCGAACAGCAAGATTCCGGCGCTTGTCGATCGGAGCGGTCCTGACCCGATTCGCGTCTTCGAATCGGGTGCGATCCTGATCCATCTTGCCGAAAAATTCGGCGCTTTCCTGCCGACTGAACCCGCGGCGCGCGCCGAAACCTTGTCCTGGCTGATGTGGCAAGTGGGAAGCACGCCCTTCCTTGGCGGCGGTTTCGGCCATTTCTATGCCTATGCGCCCTTTAAGCAGGAATATCCGATCAACCGCTATGCCATGGAAGTGAAACGCCAGCTCGACGTGCTCGACCGCCGCCTTGCGGATAATGACTATATCGCCGGTGCCGATTATTCGATCGCCGACATGGCGATCTGGCCTTGGTATGGCGCGCTGGCCAAAGGGCTGGTCTATGACGCCGGGGAGTTCTTGCAGGTCGATGACTACAAGAATGTCCAACGTTGGACCGATCAGATCGCCGCGCGTCCGGCGGTAAAGCGCGGCCGGATGGTCAATCGCGTTACGGGCGACCCCGCAAGCCAGCTCCATGAACGGCACGATGCGTCGGACTTCGACCTCAAGACGCAGGACAAGTTGCAGGCAGCCGAATGATGCGCATTTTTCGTGCAACGGCCGCGCCGGACAATTAGGCCTCCGTTAAGCCTTGCCATCGATCGGCCGGAATCGGGCCGATCGATGCAGATGATAAACATGTAAAATATAGAAAAGCGGTGCCGGGTCTTCTCGACGCCGCTTTCATTTCATCGCGCCATGCTTGCGGCATGACAGTTTCGATCCGACTTGCGCGGCGCGTCCGCAATCCGGCCTCAAGCGGCCTTACCCTGGCGCGCGAAGAGCGCGGTGCCGCCATCGTCGAAATGGCGCTGGTGCTGCCGCTGCTCCTCGCGTTGCTGATGGGTGTCGTTGTCTACGGCCACTATTTCATGCTCGCGCACAGCGTCCAGCAGGCGGCGAACGACGGCGCACGGGCGTCGATCGTCGGGCTGGATGCCGCGGACCGCGAGGCGGTCGCGACACGGGCGGTCGGGCGGAGTCTTGGGGCTGTGACCGGAACGCACACCGTTGCCGTTTCGGAAACTTCGGAAGCGATCACCGTCGCCGTCACCTTCACCGTTCCCGAAGACAGCTTGCTGCAATCGGCCTTCGTGCCGTCGCCGGGCAACATCATCCGCGCCCGCGCGACTTTCGAACTCTCGGTAGACTGAACATGGCAAAGCCTGTCCTTCTTCGCCGACTGATCGGGGATCTCCATGCGGGTGTCAGCGTCTCGGTCGCGTTCGGCATGACGATGCTGATCGGATCGGCGGCGCTCGCGGTCGATGTCGGTTCGCTCTATCTCGACCGCCGGAAACTACAGGGCATTGCCGATGCTGCGGCCCTGGCGGCAGCCGCGCGGCCCGGCGAGGAGCGCGCCGCTGCCGCGCGCATAATCGCAGCTAATTGCGATTGCGGCATCCAGATCGCCACGCTGGCACCCGGCACCTATGTCGCCGACCCCGGGATCGCGGCCGAACAACGTTTCGCCGAGGGCGGCGCTTCGCCGAACGCCGTGCGGATCGTCGTGATGCGCGACCGCCCGCTCTTCTTCGGCAGCTTCTTGACGGGACGGCGCGACACGGTCATTCGCGCTACCGCGACCGGTGCGCGGCGCGGCTACGCCGCATTTTCCCTCGGTTCGCGGGTCGCCGCGGTCAACGGCGGACTGCCCAACGCGCTGCTGTCGGGGCTGACGGGCAGCCAGCTCAGCCTTTCACTGATGGACTATAATGCACTCGCGAGCACCGACATCGATCTGCTCGCTTTTTCCGATGCACTCCGGGCCGAAATTGGCGCCGACGTGCTGACCTTCGGCCAAACGCTCGATACGCAGGTGACGTTGCCGCAAGTCGTCTCGGCACTCGCGCGCGCCTCGGACGGCCAGACGGCGTCGGCGCTCGAACATATCGCCGACCGCGCGCTGCCGCGTGCTCTGCTGCCCTCTCGGGCGATCGATCTCGGGCCACGATCGTCGAGCGTTCGCGTCGACGCGGCAAACCCGGTCAAAGTGAATGCGCTCAGCTTGCTGCGCACGATGTTGCTGCTTGGCAACGCCAACCGGCAGGTCGACCTGTCGCTCGCGAGCAATCTTCCCGGCGGACCGGGGATCGACGTCGCACTGATGATCGGCGAACCACCCGCCGATTCGCCGCTGATCGCGGTCACCGATACCAACGACGTGGTCATTCGTACCGCGCAAGTGCGGCTGAAAATAGACACGCGTGTCGCGACGCCGCTGGCGAGCGTCCACGTCCCGCTGCTTGCCGAACTGGGATCGGCTTCGGCGCGGATCACTGACATCGACTGCGCCCCGAACAGTAGCGCCGCGGTGACGCTGGGCGTGGTGACGTCGCCGGCGATGGTGGCAATCGGGACCGTCGACGATGACGATTTCGCCGACATGCAGCGCCCGCTCGACCCGATGCCCGCGCGCCTCGTCAAGCTGCCGCTGGTCAGCATCGATGCGCGGGCGGAAATGACGCTGTCGGATACGGCCGAAAATCCGGTCGCATTTTCGCGCCGCGAGATTGACGACGGGACGGTGAAAACGGTGTCGAGCGGCGGGCTGGTCGCGGGCGCCGCTCAGTCGCTGTCAGACGACATGGACCTCGACGTCAATGTCCTGGGGCTTGGTCTCAACCTCGGCGCGCTGACGACAGTGGTGGGTGACACGGTGGCGCTCGCCGCGCCCGTCCTCGATGGCGTTGTTGCCGATCTTACCGGCCTGCTCGGCCTGCATTTGGGGCAGGCCGATACTCGGATCAACGCGCTGCGTTGTGGTCGCGCCCGGCTAGTGTGATCGCGCGCGGGGCGGTGCCATTCCGGACAGGATTGCGCGCCGTTTCGTCCGGTTCCGACCGAAACCCGTGCCAATCGGCCTATAAGAAGCTTGGAAACCGGGCGGATTTTGGAGGGGCGTGTGGCAACAAAACCCGAAACACAGCGTGTCTCGGCGGCGGATTTTATTCGCGGCTTCGCCAATTGGCGTTTGCAGTCGGCGCGCAAACCCGTCGTCGTAACGCACCATGGCAAGGACGCGCATGTGCTGATCTCGCTTGACGAATATCGACGGCTCGGTGCGGGCGCCGATGCCGCGATGCGGGCGACCGACAGCGTGCAGCGCTCGCTCGCCGATCTGGCTGAATCGATCCGCGACGCGGTGATCCTGATCGACCGGCAATGGCGGATTGCAGCGGTCAATCCAGCAGCCACCGATATGCTAGAGGCGTCGGGCGCCGACCTGATCGGCGCGTCGCTGACCGCGGCGATGCCCCGGATCGAGGGCAGTTTGCTCTCGCATTATATCATCCGGTTGATCGACCATCGCGAACGCTTTTCGGGCGAGATTCCCGACGCCCTGCGGCCCCGCCAATGGCTGCGCGCCGACCTAGTCCCCGTCCCGATCGGTGGCGCGCTGATCCTGCGCGACGTCAGCGGTGTGATGGAGGAATTTGCCGGGAACGACGCGCGGCAAGCCTTGCTCGTCGCGATCGAGGCCCAGGGGGGCATCGGCCACGCGCGCATTTCGGTGCGCGAAGCGATCGAGACCGCGAATGCGACGCTCACCGGCCTGATCGGTGTCGAGCCCACGGCGATCCGGCGGGTGCGCTTTTCGGCGCTGCTGGCGATCAGCTATCGTGCCGCCTTTGCTGAGGCGCTCGAATCGCTGTTTCGAACGGGAGAGCCCAAGCGCCTTGCATCGCAGATCGTCACGCGTGACGGCGACGCAATCGACGTTGACCTGACGATCGCCGAAATCCGCGGACCCTATGCCGTCGATGGTGCTGTCGTGCTCGTGACCCGGCGTCCTGCCTAGGGTCAGGACCCATTAACTCCCTGTTCGAGGCGTCGAAATGGCAAAGATATCGGGCCCAGGCGGGCGAAACGGGTAGCATCGCTACCCGCAAGCCTGCGCGGGCCTGAGATCGAAGCCATTTCGGCGTCCCTTCGGGATTTGACCGATTTCGTCCATGGCCGCGTCAGAAAGCCTTGAAATATATTTATATTTCTTTGCTTTTCTTCCTCGCCCTGAACGAAATCGCTTCAAACCTCGAACGGCGAATTAATGGGTCCTGACCCTAGAACCAGCTGCCACGTTCGATCGCCTTGCTGCCGGCGGGCAGCGAGAAATATTGCCCGTCCTCGCCGACGATGACAGGCCCGTCGAACCGGTCTTTGGCGCCGTCCAGAAATGCCGCGTTCAGGTAAGGCGAGGGCATCGACGGGACGACGTGGCTCAGCACCAGCATTTGGACCCCGGCGACTCGCGCGCTGTCCGCAGCCTGCGACGGGCTGGCATGGTAATCGAGGATGTCGCGCATGATCTGCGCGGTTTGTTTCCGCCCCGCCTTGTCGAGATTTGCCGCGAGTGTCCGCACCATCGCCGGGTTCAGCGCCTCGTGGATCAGCAGGTCGGCGCCCTTCGACGCCGCCTCCAGCGACTTCGACGGCCCGGTGTCGCCGCTGATGACAAGGCTGCGTCCCTTGTAATCGAAACGATAGCCGACCGAGGGCTCCACCGGACGATGATCGACGGCAAAGGCGGTCACGCGCAGACCGTCCGCGTCATAGACGACGGTCGGTGCGGTTGGCGTGGGAAAGGGCATGGCGGTGGCGCCGGCGGCCGCTGGGGGCGTGATCGCCTGACCATGGTGCGCGGTGCGATAACCGTTATCGAGCGCATAAGCGGCGTTGAACCCCGCGATGACCTTTTCGACGCCCGTCGGGCCATAGACGGGCAGGGGGGCCGTGTTGCCGCTCGCGGTCCAGCGCAGCAGCATCATCGGTCCCATCCCGTCAATATGGTCCGAATGAAAATGGGTCAGGAACATCGCCTTGATGCGGCCGTTGGGCAGGCCCATCAGCGCAATGTTGCGTGCTGCGCCCTCGCCTGCGTCGACGACGAACATCGCCTTGCCGGCGATAACAACCGTGCAGGCCGCGGCGCGCTCGTGGTTGGGGAGGGGGGAGCCGGTGCCGCACAGGCCGGCATGCAGGCCATCGGGCAAGTCAGTGAACGTATCGCGGCCGATATTGCGTTCGGCAGCGCGTTCGAACAGCCACATGCCTATGGGACGTTGGAACAGCCATGCAGCAAGCGCGGCGGCGCCGATGATCGCCGCAGCCCATAGCGCGGCACGCCTCGCCTTGGTCATCATTCATCCCCCATCCTTATCCGCGCGCCCTGCGCGCGCTGGACAAGCTGCTTTCTTACGCGCAATCATGGCGGCAGGGAAAGTTGTCAATTGCAACTTGCCGTTTACGTAAAGGTGAGCGCACATTATAAGCGGGCCATTGCCCAATGGGAGATTCGATATGGACATGGAGTTCAGCCCCGAGGATCTGGCTTTTCAGCAGGAAGTGCGCCAGTTCATCGCCGACAATTACCCCGCGGAGCTTCGCGGCAAACAGGATGAGGGCGAGGAGCTGTCCAAGGAGGATTTCCTCGCCTGGCACAAGATCCTCCATAAAAAGGGCTGGATCGCCCCCGCGTGGCCGGTCGAATATGGCGGCACCGGCTGGACACCGACGCAGCGTTTCATCTGGTCCGAAGAGACCGCGCGCGCCGATTGCATCCGCCTGATGCCTTTCGGCCTCGCGATGGTGGGCCCCGTCATCTACACCTTTGGCACGCCCGAGCAGAAAGCCTATTTCCTTCCCCGCATCCTGTCCGGTGAGGATTGGTGGTGCCAGGGCTATTCGGAACCGGGTTCGGGTTCGGATCTTGCCAGCCTGCGCACCACGGCCGTTTCGGATGGCGACGATTATATCGTCAACGGGCAGAAAACCTGGACGACGCTCGCGCAGCACGCCGACTGGGGTTTCTTCCTCGTCCGCACCGACAAGGATGCGAAGCAGCAGGAAGGCATTTCCTTCCTGCTCATCGACATGAAATCGCCCGGCATCACCGTGCGCCCGATCATTACGCTGGGCGGCGAGCATGAAGTCAACGAAGTGTGGCTGGAGGACGTCCGCGTTCCCAAGTCGCAGCGCGTCTATGAGGAAAACAAGGGCTGGACCTGCGCCAAATTCCTGCTGGCGCACGAACGCACCGGCATCGCCGGGGTCGCCGCGTCGAAGCGCGGGATCGAGAAGGTGAAGGCGATCGCGCGCACCGAACTCGATGGCGACAAGCCTTTGCTCGCCAACCCGTTCTTCAAGCGCAAGGTTGCCGAGTTGGAGGTCGACCTGACCGCGCTCGAATTTACCGAGCTGCGCAGCCTCGCGGGCGCGAATGCCGGGAAGGGGCCGGGCCCCGAATCGAGTCTGCTCAAGATCAAGGGATCGGAAATCCAGCAGCGCTTGACCGAACTGACGCTCGAAGCGGTCGGCCATTATGGCGCCCCCTATTTCCGCGGTTTCGGAGAGGGCGATAACGAGCATCCCATCGGGCCTGACTACGCCCATCGCGCCGCGCCGACCTATTTCAACATGCGCAAGACGACGATCTATGGCGGGTCGAACGAGATCCAGCGCAACATCATCGCGAAGATGGTGCTCGGCCTCTAATCGGAAAACAGACGTAATCCCGGCGGAGGCCGGGATCTCGACCTTACGCGATGATGCGACGGTGAGATCCCGGCCTCCGCCGGGATGACGATCAAGTTCAGGAATTACGATAATGGATTTCACCTACACCGAAACGCAGGACATGATCCGCGACACGCTGGCCCGTTTCCTGGCCGACACCTATGATTTCGAGACGCGCCAGAAATTTATCAATGGCGATACCGGCCGCGATCCCGCGATCTGGACTGCGCTGGCGCAGGAGTTGGGGATGCTCGGTGCGGCCTTTGCCGAGGAGCATGGCGGCTTGGGCGGCGGCGCTCTGGAAAATGCGATCGTCATGGAGGAATTGGGCAAGGTTATCGGGATCGAGCCGTATCTTCCGACCGTCGTCATCGCGGGCGGCGCGCTCAAAGCCGTCGGCGGCGCGCAGGCCGATGCGATAATTCCCGAAATCATCGCGGGCAATGCGATCATTGCCTTTGCCTACGCCGAACCGCAGGGGCGCTACGATCTCGCTAACCTCAAGACGAATGCGAAGAAGGACGGCGCGGGCTATGTCCTCAACGGCCACAAGAGCGTCGTCTATGCCGCACCCTGGGCGACGCACCTGCTCGTCACCGCGCGCACCGGCGGCGGCCAGCGCGATACCGACGGCGTGTCGTTGTTCCTGATCGACGCGAAGCTGCCGGGCATCGTCCGCCGCGACTATCCGACCGTCGATGGCAGTCGCGCGTCCGAAGTCTATTTCGAAAATGTCGCGGTTCCAGGCGATGCGCTGCTCGGCAGCGAGGGCGCGGCGCTGCCGCTGATCGAACAGATCGTCGACGAAGCGACCGTGGCGACCTGCGCCGAAGCGACAGGCGTGATGCAGAAACTGCACGAAGGCACGCTGGAATATACGCAGCAGCGCAAGCAGTTCGGCGTGCCGATCGCCAAGTTCCAGGTGCTCCAGCACCGCATGGTCGACATGTTCATGGAGGTCGAGCAGGCGCGGTCGATGACGATCATGGGCACGCTGAAGCTGGGCCTGCCCGCGAACGAACGCATGGCGGCGGTGTCGGCCGCCAAGGCGAAGGTCGGGCGCGGCGCCAATTTCGTCGGCCAGAATGCCATCCAGACGCACGGCGGCATCGGGATCACGCAGGAACTGGCGATCGGCCATTATTTCAAGCGCGCCACGATGATCGAGGGCCAGTTCGGCAGCGTCGATCATCATATGGATCGGTATGAGCGGATCGTGCTGGCGGACTGACGCGGCGCGATCGGGTGGCGTGCTGGATCGCCTTGCGACCCGGTATCCGCTGAAGACAGTACACGACCGTTAGTTGCCATTCCCTTTCTTCGTCATTCCCGCGAAAGCGGGAACCCAGCGAGCCAGCGTAGCCACTGGGTTCCCGCTTTCGCGGGAATGACGAGGGTGAGAAGGAACGTCGGCTTCTCACCCCGAAGCCGATACCGTCTTCACATAGGCCTTTCCTACATTATCCAGCTGCGTCAGCTTTCATCTGGTAGTTTAAGCGGCAGCCTCATTGGGTGGTCACGGGAGGCGTGTCGGGCGTAGCCGGAGCAGCGAAAGCGCCAAATCGAGCGGCGCACAAGGCTGATTTTTCCTGACCTTTGGATCGCGATGCGGTCCTAACGTCACAGCGATCCTGGATAAAATCCCGCTGGTGCATGTCGGCTCCCCAGCCCCCAGCCGTGCTATTCCTCCGCCAGTCGCACGAAGCGCATCGACCCTTCGGCGCGGTGGAGCGTCAGGACGTGGTCGGTCCTTTCGGCGCAGGCGTCGGCAAAATCGACCACGCCGATATCATTGGGCTCGATGATCACGCGCAGCTTGCCGCCGTCGGCGTCGCTCAGTTCGTAGCGCGGAGCGGTGATGCCGTAGATGGGCTCGCGCAGTTCGACCCAGCGCGGGATGCGCTTGTCGCCATCGGGCGTCGTCCAGCCATCATCCTGCGTATAGCCCTCGACCGGCTCACTGCTGTCGAAGCCGATCACGAAATCGACGCCGGCGACGCCGCGGCCGTTGGGCCAGGTGACCAGCAGGGTGGGAACGGCGCCATCGATTTCGAGCAGCGGCCCCTTTTTCATCGCGGGCGGTACCGGCCTAGGATCGGTGGTCAGGCAAATCATTTCGCCGCGCGCTTGCCAGCGTCCCTCGGCGCGTTCGTCGAGCGCGCCCGCGGCGAACATATATTGGAAGCGGCCGTCGTTCCGGATGAGCAGGCCGCCACCGACGTCGGGCCCTTCGGCTAGGCTGTATTCGCCAACGAATGGGGAATTCTGTGCGGCGGCAGGGACCGCGGTCAGCGTGAGGGCGATGAAGAGCGTTCGCATGACCCGACCATGCGTCTGCGAGCGCCCCGGCGCCAGCCCCTTTCCACTTGCCCCGCCACCTGCTAGGCGCCCGCGCAATGTCCAAGCATCCCGACCGCCGCACCTTTGCCATCATCTCGCACCCCGACGCGGGCAAGACGACGCTAACCGAGAAATTGCTCGTCGCTGGCGGCGCGATCCATATGGCGGGTGAGGTGAAGGCGCGCGGGGCGGCGCGGCGGGCGCGGTCTGACTGGATGAAGATCGAGCAGCAGCGCGGCATTTCGGTGACGTCGTCGGTGATGACGTTCGAACATGCGGGGCTGGTGTTCAACCTGCTCGACACGCCGGGGCACGAGGATTTCAGCGAGGATACCTATCGTACGCTGACTGCCGTCGACAGCGCGGTAATGGTGATCGACGCCGCGAAGGGCATCGAGCCGCAGACGCTGAAGCTGTTCGAGGTATGCCGGCTGCGGTCCGTGCCGATCATCACCTTTGTCAACAAGGTCGATCGCGAGGGCCTGCCGCCCTTCGAGCTGCTCGACGAGGTCGCCGACCGGCTCGCGCTCGACGTCTGCCCGATGAACTGGCCCGCGGGCATGGGCGGACAGTTCGAGGGGATTTATGACCTGGTAGATCCCGCCATCATGAAGCCCGGCGGCGATGCCTCGCGCATGTATGAGGGCGACCGCTTCAGCGTGTCAGGGATGGACGACGACGCGCTCGCGGCGCAGCTCAGCGGCGACGCGCTTTCGCTTCTCAAGGAAGAAACCGAACTCGCCTCGGCCTGCTACGCGCCCTTTGATGCAGCTTCTTATCGCAACGGCGACCTGACGCCGGTCTATTTCGGTTCGGCACTGAAGGAGTTCGGCGTCGTGGACCTGCTGAACGCGCTGGCGAGCCATGCACCCGGCCCCCAACCCCAGCCGGCCGAACCCGCAGCCGTCCAGCCGGATGACGAGGCCGTGACCGGCTTCGTGTTCAAGGTGCAGGCGAACATGAACCCCGCGCACCGCGACCGAATCGCCTTCATGCGCCTTTGTTCGGGCAAGTTCGAACGCGGGATGCGGCTGATGCAGGGCGGAACGGGCAAGGCGATCGCGATCAGCCGCCCGATGCTGTTCCTCGCGCAGGACCGCGAAATGGCGGAGGAGGCTTATCCCGGCGACATCATCGGCATCCCGAACCATGGTACGCTGCGCGTCGGCGATACGCTGTCGGAGCGTACCGACGTGACGATCACCGGTCTGCCGAACTTCGCGCCCGAAATCCTGCGGCGTGTCGCGCTGGTCGATCCGACGAAGACCAAGCAGCTCAGGAAAGCGCTCGACGACATGGCCGAGGAGGGGATCATCCAGGTCTTCTATCCCGAAATCGGGTCGAACATGATCGTCGGCGTCGTCGGCCAGCTGCAGCTGGAAGTGCTGATCAGCCGGCTAGAGGCCGAATATAAGGTCGAAGCGAAGCTGGAGGCATCGCCATGGGATACTGCGCGCTGGATCGCGAGCGACGATCCGACCGCGCTGAAAGCCTTTCAGGCCGACCATCGCGGCGCATCGGCGACCGACCGCGACGGTGCGCCAGTGTTCATGGCGAAGGACGCCTGGGAAGTCGGCTATGTGACCCAGCGCCACCCCGCGATCCGCTTTACCGCGACGAAGGAACGGGTGTTCGCCAACGCGGGTTGATCGATCGGGCCATGTCCGTCACCATGCTGCGACTGTCGGCAGCGGTGGGGGTATCGATGCACAGAGGGATTTTTACGTTTGCGCTGGCGGCGCTGGGCGCGCCAGCGGGGCCCCAGGCGCCGGTCGAATTGCCGATCGCGCCGGGCTTCTGGACCAACGACGACCAGGCGTGCGCCACGGCGCGTTATGGTTATATTTTCGACGGCACGCGCTGGGGTTCGGTCTATTATTACGGGCCGACCGGCAATCTGGGACCGGCGGCCGAATTGCAGCCGATCACACAGACGCACGCCGTCGAGGACGGCTTTACCCAGATGCAGTTCGGTGGTTTCGACGGTGTGGGCTATTTTCGGCTGAAGGCGATGGGCGAAGGCCGCGCGCTCTATCGCGTCGGCGCGCCGTTTCGTGAGGAAATACAGGTTTCGGACGAGGCGCTCATTCGCTGCTCCTATCAGGCGATGTCGCCGAAAATGAAGGCCGCGATGCGGCGCTTCGCGCCCGCGCTCGCTAAATTAGGCTGAGCAGGTCGGCGGGCGCCGGGGCCGTGCCGTCCGTCTCTTCCTCCTCGCCCTCGAATTTGCTCAGGGTGATGCCGAGCAGGCGGATACCCTGTTCGGTCGGGAGCAGCGGGGCAAGGATCGCTTCGCCCGCCGCGAGCAGCGAATTGCCGTCGGCGATGGGGAAGGGGACAGTCCTTGCACGGGTGATCGTCTGAAAATCGGCGTAGCGCAGCTTTAGCGTCACGGTGCGGCCGCGCGCGCCCTTTTTCGCCGCGCGGTCCCACACCACAGTACAGACATGCGCGAGCGCCTCGCGGATTTCCGTGTCGCCGATCAAATCGTTGAAGAAAGTGCGCTCGCCGCCCAGCGATTTGAGCGGGCGGTTCGACTTGACGCGGCGATGGTCGATCCCCCGCGCGAGATTGTAGAGCCATTCGGCGCTGTTGCCAAAATGCGTCGCGAGCCACATTGCGTCCTTCGCCGCGAGGTCGGCGCCCGAAAAGACGCCGAGCCCCTCCATCTTTGCCGCGGTGACCGGGCCGATGCCGTGAAAACGGCGGATCGACAGCGTCTGCACGAACGCAGCACCCTTGCCCGGTGGGATGACGGTCAGCCCGTCGGGCTTGTTCTGGTCCGACGCGAGCTTGGCGATGAACTTGTTATAGGAAACCCCGGCCGAAGCGGTGAGGCCGGTTTCTTCGCGGACGCGCCGGCGGATCAGCCGCGCAGCGGCGGTCGCACTGCCGAGCGCTGCCTTATCGGCGCTGACATCGAGATAGGCTTCGTCGAGCGACAGCGGTTCGACCTCGTCGGCATAGTCGCGGAAGATTGCACGGATCCGGTGCGAAACCTCGCGATAGACCTCGAAGCGGGGCGGTACGAAGATGAGGGCTGGGCATTGGCGCTTTGCGGTAATGCTGGGCATTGCTGAGCGTACGCCGAACTTGCGCGCCTCGTAACTCGCCGCCGCGACAACACCGCGCCGCGACGAGCCGCCGACCGCGACCGGCTGTCCCCGCAGCGCCGGATCGTCGCGCTGCTCGACCGAGGCGTAAAACGCATCCATGTCGACATGGATGATCTTGCGAACCGGGGTGGCCGCACCGTCGCCGGGGTCCTGATCATTGCCGTCGTGCACGAAGTATCTTTTAGCATGTTGCCAACATGTTCTCAATGCCGCGCTTGACGCGAGCCGATCAAACTGGCAATCGCCGCCGGCCTTGGCAACGCGGGTATAGCATAGTGGTAATGCTCTAGCCTTCCAAGCTAGCTAGGCGGGTTCGATTCCCGCTACCCGCTCCAGAAGGCTGTTTCAGGCCGTCTCACACCATTTACAAAAGCAGAAAAATGGCGGTAATCTGCCATTTATCGGCTCGTTGCGTGTCATGGTATCTCATGGCAGCGCCTCGAAAAAGGGGCCCCTATCGGGGACGATTTTGCCGATTGCTCGCTCCAATTCGGAGCCGGCCAAATGGAGAGATCGTGATGCCGCTAACCGATTCTGCCGTTCGCCATGCTCAGTCGCGGGACAAGCCTTACAAGATGGCCGACAGCGAAGGACTCTATATCCATGTCATGCCGAACGGCAGCAAGCATTGGAAAATGAAATACCGATTCGACGGGCTCGAGAAGAAGATGAGCTTCGGACCATATCCTCGCGTCTCCCTTCGCGATGCACGCATTCAGCGCGACGAGGCGCGCAACATGATTACCAAGGGCATCGACCCATCCTATGAGAAGAAGCGCAACAAGCTGCGTGCCCACGTCAGCGTTGAAAATACCTTCTCCGGCATCTCCCGCGAATATTGCGACAAGCGCCGCCGCGATGGCGACAAAGCCTGGGCACCGTCGACTGCAAAGCGATGCGAGTATCTGCTCAGCCTTCTCGATAACAGCATCGGGAAAATGCCCATCCAGGAGATTGAGCCGATCGATGTCTTGGCGGCTGTCCGGAAGATCGAGGCGCAGGGCAAACTCGAAAGTGCGCGACGCACGATGCAATTAGCGGGGTCGGTCTTCCGCTACGCCGTCGCGACGGCGCGCTTGCGATCCGATCCTACGCGGGATTTGCGCGGCGCGCTCATCAATCCGACCGTTACTCATTATGGCGCCATCACCGATGCAAGCCAGGTTGGCCCGTTGCTGCGTGCAATCGATGCTTACAAAAGCCAGGGAATGACGGACTGGGCGTTGAAGCTGGCGCCGCACGTCTTCGTCCGCCCGGGGGAACTTCGAACGGCCCAGTGGGAAGAATTCGATCTTGAAGCACGCGTTTGGACCATACCCGCCGAGAAGATGAAAATGCGCAAGCCGCATCACGTGCCGCTGTCCCGACAATCAGTGGCCCTGATTGAGCAAATCCGTGAAATCACCCAACCTTGGAGTTACATTTTCCCATCCTTGTGGTCGAGAAAACGTCCGATGTCAGATAACACCCTGAACGCCGCGCTACGGCGGATGGGATATACCAGCAGCGAGATGACCGCCCACGGCTTTCGGGCGATGGCCAGCACCCTGCTAAATGAATCCGGTAAATGGTCTTATGACGCGATAGAACGGGCGTTGGCGCACGGTGATAACAACCGCGTGAGGGCCGCCTACCACCGCGGCGCGCATTGGGACGAGCGGGTAGCAATGGCTCAATGGTGGTCTGATTATCTGGACGAGTTGAGGGCGGGAAGCGGCGCTGGGGCTCGGGCATCCATTAACGCCGCCGAGGTTCGTCCAGACCCCAGTTCGGTGCTGATCCGGCCGGAGAATGGTTGGCGTCGTGCCTCACGACGTCGGCAATGAACGATCTCCCTTTTTGAGGCGTTCAGCACTTGCCGATTGCTGACTGGCAGGTCTTGGGAGGGCGGAACGCTATAGTTGCCATTTCCCCTGGCATCCTTGTGAGGGGCGCGGACGACAAAGCGGACGTTCCGCAGTCCATATTGCACCCCGGTAAGCTGCCGATCGTTCACATATTCGAATCGGCTCGCCGACTGTAATGGGAGCCGGGAATCGTTCAAATCTGCGTTTCTCTTGAATGCCGCCTCTTGGTCGACTTTTCCTTAAATAGCAAAGCGTGGACGCGCCGGTGGGCAATGATCAGCATTGGCGTCGAGCTACGCCATTGGCAGCTTGGCCCGATGATAGTGACGGAGTAAAGAACTGGGATCGATCGCCCATGGTCGGTCGAAGGGGACACCATGTATATTGAACGCATCCAGATCGAAGAAGGCTTCCTGAACGGATTCGATGTCTGGTGGCGGGCGGGTCTTAACGTCCTGATAGGCGCGCGCGGTACTGGCAAGACTTCAATCATCGAGCTGATTCGGTTTTGTCTGGATGTGCCGGGCTACACCCCCGAATCCACGCGCCGTAGCCGCGACCATGCACTGTCGGTGCTCGGGTCTGGGCAAATCACCCTGACATTGGTTGATGGCGCACGGCGCGTGACGGTTTCGCGTGCGGCTAGTGATCCCGCGCCGCGGGCCTCAGGGCCCTATCTGCCGCCAATCATTCTCTCGCAGACCGAGATTGAGACGGTCGGACTTCAACCTGGCGGCCGTCTCCGCTTGCTCGACGGTTTTCTGGGTGACCAGCGTGCACTGGCGGCCGCCGAAACCGAGGCAATCTCTGCCGTTCGCTCGTTGACGGCAGAAGCCAACACGATCCAGCAGGATATCGAGCAGCTCCGCCGCCAGATCGCGGAGCTTGCCTCAATCCAGGAACAGTTGGTGCAGCTGGCGCCGCAGGAGCAGCAGGTCGCCGCCCTATCTGCGGACGCGGCGACGCGCACGGAACAGCTCAACGTGCTTACCGGCACCATCACCGTCAAAAGCGTGGCGACGACCGTTATGCAGAGATTTCAGGCGGGCGTCTCGCAGTGGCGTGCGTCGCTGACAGCGGCGCAGAGCAGCTTTATGCCGGATGAGGCCTGGCCGCCTGCCGCAGGCGGCGATCCGCTAGGACAAATCCGCAGCCGGATTGCGACCGCGCATGCTCAGGTGAACCAAGTGCTTCACGAGCTTGCCCAGATCGAGGCGGAGTGCGCTCGGCTGACCGGCGGCTATCATCAAGAGAAGATCGCGTTCGAGGATAATGCCAGACAATTGCGCCGCGAGATTGACGGGCTCCAGTCCGGGGCCGGCGAGATCATCCGCCGTGGG
Source organism: Sphingopyxis sp. H115 (assembly GCF_001468465.1). Lineage (GTDB taxonomy): Bacteria > Pseudomonadota > Alphaproteobacteria > Sphingomonadales > Sphingomonadaceae > Sphingopyxis. The sequence continues at coordinate 149,485 of NZ_LNSA01000001.1, read as the reverse complement.
CAGTTGCTGCGCGAGCGTAAGGCGCAGCTTGAATCGCTTCAGGCAGTTCTGTTAACACGACAGGCCACGATGGCGCAGGCGATCCAGCGGCGTTCCGTGGCGTTCGACAAGCTCGAGGCGATCCGCACGGAACGGTTTGAGGCGCGGGCGCAGATCGCAAATAACCTTAACCAGGTGCTCGGACCGCGCATACGGATCGATGTGGTGCGTGGCGGCCAGACCGATGGCTTCGCGGCTGCGATCACCGAGGCTTTGCGCGGGAGTGGCCTCAAATATACCGACATCGTTGGCGCGCTCGCGCAGCGGATCAGTCCGCGAGAGTTGCTCGAGGCAGTTGAGAGCGACAATTATCCTCTCGTAGCGGCTTGCGGAAACACGACGCCGGATCGCGCGGCCAAAGCCGTGATCGCAATGAAAGAGGCGGACCTCGCAGCAATAGCTACTGTTGCGGTCGAAGACTATGTCACCTTTTCGCTTCTCGACGGTTCCGACCACAAGGATATCGCTGACCTGTCGACCGGCCAGCGCTGCACGGTTATCCTGCCGCTGGTGTTGAGGCATACCGATCGCCTGCTGATTGTCGATCAGCCGGAAGATCACATCGACAATGCCTTCATCGTCGACACGCTGATCCGCTCAATCCTGGCGCGTGCGAGCGATGGTCAGATCCTGTTCTCGACGCACAACGCGAACATTCCGGTGCTCGGTAACGCCGACTTTGTTGTCCAGCTTGGCTCCGACGGCAAACGCGGGTTTCCGCTCGCCGCGGCGCCGCTTGGAACAGACCAAATCGTCAACGCGATTACCCTAGTGATGGAGGGCGGCGCGGAAGCGTTCCAGCGTCGCGCGACGTTTTACGGAACGCGACCGCAGGGATGACGCGCGACGAAGCTCTTGATGGACTGTCGGCAACCTCGGCACACAGCCGCGGACAGGCAGCGCGTGCATTGGCTAATCTCGGCAAGGCGGGCGATCTCGCTCGCATCCGCAAGGCGCTCAAGACTGAAACGGTCGCTTACGTTCATTACGCACTTCAGGACACGATTAAACGGCTGACCCGCCGGGTCGAACCTCAGGTCGCAAATGGTGACGAGACCGCAGCTGTACCAGAAGAGGTGCGGCAACAGATCTATGGCCAAGCCGTCGAATGGGTGACAGGATTTCTGCTCCACGAGATCGCCTCCCCTATCGGGTTGGCGCGGCTTAGCGGAAAGCTAGAACTGGGCAACGAGTGGGAAGGCTCGGCTACACGTCGGCATCTCGAGACGGTTCACCGGATCTTTGACGCGATCGAAATGCTCAAAAGCGCGGCGGGCGTCGCTCGCCCGCAGGAGTTCGATCTTGCGGCGATGATCGATGAGTTGATCGAAACCGAAACACCTCAAGCTATGCCGTGGATCTCGGCGATCGGCCAGAAGCCCTTCCTAATCAAAGGTGACCCCGCGTTGATCCGGATGGTGATTGGAAACGGCCTGCGCAATGCGGTCGAGGCGGTTGAAGCTGTCGGCACCGAGCCGCAGCCGCATTCGGTGACGATCAACTGGGGCGAGGCCGACGTCGATTACTGGGTCTCGGTGCTGGATCGAGGAACTGGTATTGTCGGCCCAACGGAGACCGCATTCGAAGTCGGCAATTCGACGAAAAAGAACCACAGTGGCTTTGGCCTCGCCATCGCGCGTCAAGCAGTCGAGACAATGATCGGCGTGCTAACGCTCGAGCCGGCTCGCGACGGGGGCGCGGTCTATTTGGCGCGCTGGCAGAAATGACTGCGCATTTCCTAATTGTCGAGGATGACTATGAATTTGCGAGCGCGCTGGACGCCATGATCGTTGACATGCCGGGTCAGGCGCATGTGACAATTGCCAGAAGCCGTGAGGCCGCCTGCGCAGCATTGGACGAGCAGTTTTTCGACTTTGCTGTGCTCGACCTCAAGATTCCAACGCAAGATGACGGACTTGATGCTGAGCCCGAACACGGCAAATATGTGTTTCATCACGCGCGGAACACGGCGCCCGGCACGAAATTGCTGGTCCTGACCGGCTCCCCGTCTGACGACTTCATCGCCGACATGCTGGCACAGAAGCACGATGCCGATATCTGGGCTGAGGGTGCGCCGGTCAGCACGGTCGAATTCTTGCGCAAAATCGATATTGATAAGGCTCCCGAGCTCATAGCAAAGGTGAAGTTGGCGGTCCTCGCGCTGGATGATATCGAGCTCACGCTCAATCAGGTCAATCTGCAGATCGCGGAGGACCGGCTGCTTCGCATCTTCGCTAAGCGCCTTGGCGCAAGGCGGTGCGTCGTCGCGCCGATCGGAGAGGGCAAGTCAGGCGCGAAGCCGCTCAGGCTCCAGCTGTTCGACGGCAATGGCACGCCGATCCGCCAGTCTTTCGCCAAGCTCGGGCCGATCGCCAAAATCCAAGATGAGGCCGCCCGGCACGACAAGCATGTCGTGCTGCTCGATGGCGCGGCCACACCTCGCAAACTTTCGATGCTGGAATTTGGCGCATCGACGACCGCTGGTATCTTCTACCAGCTTGCCGACGGCTATACAGAGTCAATGTTTGACGTGCTCGGTACGGATCCGGCAAGAGCAGCGGCGATCCTCGGTGGAGTAGAGCAGTGTGTCGCTCAGTGGACCCAAGGCACGGTAGAGGCCGGCCATAGCATTGCCGAGATCAGGGGCTGCTGGGTCGAGGATCAGAAGGCGGCAGCACTTCACGCGGACTATGGGCTAGACTGGGCTGCCGAGTTCGAAGCGCGAGTTGTGCAAGCCCGCTGGCGATGCGTTCATGGAGACTTGCATGGCGGAAATATCCTGATATCGGCCGAAGATGGCTCGGTGCTGATCGACTATGGCGACGTGCAGCACAGCGCGGTGAGCTATGATCCGGTGTCGCTCGAGTTGAGTGTGGTGCTGCAGGATAATCCCACGCTGTCAGATGCGTGGCCCGATGAATCGGCGTGCCGCAACTGGCATAGCATTGACGCCTATGTCGCCGAATCGCCAGTTGAGCCATTCATTCGGTCCTGTCGGCATTGGGCCGAAGCGACAGCCGCCGGAAAGCGCGAAGTCGCAGCGTCAGCCTATGCCTATCTCCTGCGGCAGCTAAAATATGGTGACACTAACAAACCGCGCATTCTCGCGCTGATGGAGAGCGTGCGGGCCTACATGGACGCGACGTGACGTTCGCGCACACTGGCGCGCAAATCACATTGGCGCCGACTCAATTCCAATCGTTCAGAGACACGCAACCGGCTGTCGAACCCGTCACAATCCTGCCGACGAACCAAATTACTTGATGGGCTGGCCGCGCCCCGGGGCGATGGTCGGCTTAAAGTCGCACGTGATCATCTTGATCGGCCAAGCCACTCGTTTATTGCCGGTTGATCGTTTCTGGCGATGTCGGCGGGCGTTCTCCGGTAGCCTCTGAACCACCCCGGCGACGGGCGAGTTGACCTGTCCCAGCGCGGCGTCCCGCGAAAACGCGGCGGCGTGATTATTTCCCCGCGCGCTTCGCGCGCTCCTCGCGGCCGCTTCGCTTCAAATATTCGCGCCGCCGCGCTCCTCCGCTTTGCTGCGGCGCTACGGGTTCGCGGCACACCTCATGCGCCGGTCCCTGGTCCGCCATGCCGCAGGGATGGTCCCGCGGTACATTCAAGGAGACGACCAATGGCAGCTATCGGCTTTGTGAACGGCACCATCGAAACGGGTTTCGTGGGCCAGCTGAAAACCCTCTCGATCCGCGCGGCGATCGAGATTCGGACCAACCGTTCGAAGAGCGGCGACGTCCAGCCCGACTACCGGGTCTGGTCCGAAGGCGTCGAAATCGGTGCCGGCTGGATCCGCGTCGGACAGCAATCGGGCGAACCCTATGTATCGCTGAGCCTCGCCGCTCCCGAGTTCGGACCGCGGCGGCTCTATGCCAACCTCGGCCGCGCCGCCGGCCAGGATGGCGAGGACGGTTACGCCCTTATCTGGAACCCCGCCGATTGAGGCGGGCTTCCACCCTGCGCCGCGGACGCGGCGCGGGGCATTGGCGTGACTTGCCGTTCAATTTTCGTTCGGTGGGAGGTCGTCGAGCGTGAAGCTCATCGGGTTGCGCAGCCAGATGTTGAGATGAGACTCGCGCCAGCCGCAGCAGCGAACGGCGAGCTTGTACTGCGGCGGGAAGGTACCCGCCTGGATTTTCCGGTAGAGCGTCGCCCGGCTGAGGCCGGTGCGGTCGAGAACATCATTCAGGCGAAGATAGCGATCGGAAGGCTGAGACGTCATAATTGTTCACTCCATCATGTGACGGTGGATGAAGCCCCTGCGACAGAGATCAGGCAGTTATCTTGTTGATTCAAGTCATCCGGGGAGGCGATCGGTCTCAGCTGCGCTCAGTATCTATGATCCTGCTGGAAGGAGCTGTCAGGAGTACGCAGGAGTACGATCAATAAATTATCCCCAATCTGGTTCTTTTGCTGTCGATCAGAGAATTGAGACTGTCTGAGACAGTCGCGTCGCGATGGACCGCGCCGACTCGGCGCGGGCGTTTTTCGATTCATTGAATTGATGGTTGCAGCGGTCGCCGCTCGCGCGGCGGCGTAATCGGTCCCGACGCGGCGGGGACGGAGGTGGGCGTCACTCGCCTCTAGCCCCGCCCGGCCGGGCCGCAACCCTGCGGGTCCTCCTCTTCGTTCCGGTCCTGCGGATGCAGCCCGCCCGATGTTGCGGGCCTGCCGGCTCCTTCCTGCCGCCCACCTCCGCCCCCTTCCGGGCCGGGGTGCGGTTGGCGGGAAGGAGAAGGGATATGCGTAAAGAAAGGACCGAGCGGGCGAGCCTCTATTCCGAGGTCACGAACAGGATCATCGCCGAACTAGAAGAGGGGCGGCTGCCATGGGTGCAGCCGTGGGACAGTGCGGCGTGTGGATGCACGATGCCGCAGAATGCGGGGACGGCCCGCAGATATAGCGGGATCAATGTGCTGATCCTGTGGGCCGAGGTCATGACGAAAGGCTACGCGTCGCAGCGCTGGTTGACCTACCGGCAGGCCGAGGCGGCGGGCGGCAACGTCCGGCGCGGCGAGAAGGGCACGGTCATTTGCTACGCCGACCGGTTCACGCCAAAGGCCGAAGCTGAGGCAGCGCGCGGTGAGGATCGCGAGGCGCGGCAGGTGGCGTTCCTGAAGCGCTTTGTCGTGTTCAATGTCGACCAGTGCGAGGGGCTACCCGAGGATTATGTCGCGCCAATAGTCAGCCCCGATCCAGTGCTCGCCATTGCCGAGGCCGATGCGCTGATTGTGACGTCTGGTGCGCGCTTCAACATCGGTGGCGCGGAGGCATTCTACAGCCCGTCCCATGATTTTGTGCAGGTGCCGCCGCAGGCGGCCTTTCCCGAGCCGGTGAACTGGTATCGCACCGCGCTACATGAGCTTGGCCATTGGACTGGGCATGCAAGCCGTCTCGACCGCGACCAGAAAGGCGGGTTCGGATCGGAGGCATACGCCAAGGAAGAGCTGGTCGCCGAAATGGCGTCGGCGTTCACCTGCGCTTCGCTCGGCATCGCGCCGACTGTTCGGCATGCTGATTATATCGCGTCGTGGCTGTCGGTGCTGCGAGGCGATGAGAAAGCAGTCTTCCGTGCAGCCAGTCAGGCGAGCAAGGCGAGCGAATATCTGCTCGCCCCTGTGGGAGGCGAGCAATGAGGCGCCGTGATCTTTCGACGGTCACTGTCGAGGACGCCGAACGCCGCATGGTGATCGCGCTAAGCAAGATGACCGCGCGGCAGGGCGACATCTTCATGTCGAAGCGGTTCGACGATACAACCCATGATGAACTCGCGGCGCGCTACGGGATCAGTGTCGATCAGGTCAGCGCCGACTTCGTTCGCGCCTTTGGTCTCTGGTCGCGATGCCTCCATGCGCGCTTCCCGCATCTGGTCTGGCCATGGCTCTAGCTGCGTTGGACTGGATGGCGCTTGCCATCCGGTCCAACGCCTTTCAGGGTGAACCTATGCGAACCGGCCTCGACCATCTTCCCGTATCCAAGCAGCGTGAACTTTCCGATGTCGTGCGCATATTGTTCGAGGAGTTCGAGACCGCGCATGCGCGCGGGAATTCGGACTGGAACCGCAAGGGCCGCATTTTCAAGATCGTCCTTTATGGGAGCTATGCGCGCGGCGATTGGGTCGACGATCCGGTCGGCGGCTATCAGTCTGACTATGATATCCTCGTCGTGGTCAACAATGAGCGGCTGACCGAGTTCGAACATTGGTCGGCGGCCGAAGATCGGTTGATGCGCGAGGTGACGATCAATCACACACTGACCGCGCCGGTGAGCTTCATCGTTCATTCGCTCAAGGACGTGAACGCGCAGTTGGAGCGCGGGCGGCCGTTCTTCATCGATATCGTCGAGCAGGGCATCGGCCTCTATGAAGCCGAGGGGTATGAGTTCGCGCAGCCGCGCAATCTGCCCCTCGACGAAGCGCGCATCGAGGCGCAGAAGAACTTTGACAGCTGGTTTCCGAAAATCGGCGCGGCCCGACGTGGCGCGCTCCACTACATTGATGATGACCAGCCGCTAGATGCCGCCTTCACATTTCATCAGGCGACCGAGCGCGCGTATCATTGCGCTCTCTTGGTCACGACGCTCTATTCGCCAAAATCCCATCGCCTCAACTTTCTCCGCTCGCAGTGCGAACAGATCGCGCCCGCCCTCGTCGAAGCTTGGCCGCGCGACGACAAGTTCAGCCGCCGCTGCTTCGAGCTTTTGCGGCTCGCTTATGTGAATGCGCGCTACTCGCCGCACTACAAGATCAGCGCCGAGGAAATGACCTGGATCGGCGAGCGCGTCGCGGTGCTCGAAGGCCTCGTCGAAAAAAGTTTGCCGCGATCATATCGCGGCCTTGGACGTATCCAGTGTCTCCGGCGGGAATGTATCGGATGGAAATTGAGAATGTGCAGCGCGTGACGCCGGATCGCAAGATCGCGCTGCTGATCGATGCCGACAATGTATCGCACGGCAAGATCGCGGCCATGCTTGCGGAGCTTTCAAAATACGGGACAGCCAACATCCGGCGAGCTTATGGCAATTGGGCCAGCCCGACCCTCAAGGGCTGGAAGGACAAGCTTCACGATTTTGCCATTCGTCCAATCCAGCAATTCAACTATTCGACCGGCAAAAATGCGACCGACATCGCGCTCGTGATCGACGCGATGGAACTGCTCTATACTCAGAAACTCGACGCCTTCTGCCTTGCTTCGAGTGACGCCGACTTCACGCCGCTGGTCATGCAGCTTCGCGCCAATGGTCACGAAGTTTACGGCTTTGGCGAACGAAAAACACCGAGCCCCTTCGTCAACGCCTGCACGACATTTCTATATCTCGACAATCTCGACGGGGCTGAACCGACCGCGTCGACACCGGAATCGCCGGAAGTAAAATCGACAAAGGCGAAGGCGGCGCCGAAGTCCGCTCCGTCTGCCAAGCCGGCAGGCAAGCTGCTCGCACAAGACACGAAACTTGTGACCATCCTGCGCGGTGCAGTTGAGGCTGCGGCGCGCGATGACGGATGGGCGGCAATGTCCGCGGCCGGGAGCGCGGCGAAGCGTCAAGCGCCGATCGATCCGCGCAACTATGGCGTCAAGAACTTCCCGGCGCTGTTCGAGGCGATCGGCTTGTTCGAGATCGTCAAGGGCGAGGGCGGCCACAGCTATGTCGCGGACAAGCGGAACAAGTACCGCACGCCCAAGCCCACCTCCTGATTACTTCTAATCTTCCGCGAATGCGCGCCGCCCCCTGCGGCGCCATAGCAGCAGTTGCTGCTCACGAGCTTCGCCGCGCAGCGCCGCCGCGGCATCGACCAGCAAACCAAGTATCACGGCGCGATCATCGCCCGTCAGCTCGACCAGATCGGCCTTCGTGACGAGCCCGCCAAGCTCGATCAGTTGACGCGTGCGCTCACGGCGTTTCACCTGCCAAGCCCGCGTGTCATGCCGTGCCCGCTTCGCCTGAAGCCGGTTGCGGGCTTGCACCGATCGCCGATGCGCCGCCCGCGTTCCGGCTAGCGCCTTTGCGAACGCGGGCGCCATCGCCGCGAAAGAAGGCAGCGCCGCTTTTGCGCCACGCCTCCTTCCGCGCGGCGTCCGATCCGGCGGCTTCGATCAGCGCGCCAGCAAGCTGCTCCATCGACAGCGCGTCGGCACCTATAGCAATCACCAGCTCGCCGAGCTGGCCTTGCTTCTTGGTCTTCAGCGCCTTGGCCTTGTCGGTGAGCGCCCGGAGTTCGGCATCGAAATCTCTCGGTTTGCGCATCGTCGGTCCTTCCATATTCATGCGGTCGGACGGACCAGCTATGCCGAGTCTTACGGCCCCGCAAGGTGCTGGAATTCCTTGAGATGACCTGATCCCGAGCGCGATGAATTCGTGTGAGGGCGCGCTTATACGTCGTGCCGACGTGCTCGTTTTGCTGTAAATGGATAGCCCTCATGGCGATCTACCATTTCTCGGCAAAAGTCATTTCGCGTACGGTCGGCAGCAGCGCGGTCGCCGCCGCGGCCTATCGTTCGGCCGATCGCCTGCACGACGAGCGGCTTGGACGTAGCCATGACTTCTCGAACAAAGCGGGCGTCGTTCATAGTGAGGTGATGCTACCCGAGGGCGCGTCCGGGGAATGGCGTGACCGCGAAAAGCTCTGGAATGATGTCGAGGCGTCGGAGGTCCGCAAGGACGCGCAGCTGGCGCGCGAGGTAGAGTTCGCGATCCCCCGCGAGATGACCGAGGGACAGGGCATCGAGCTCGCCCGCGACTTCGTCCAGCGCGAGTTCGTCGACCGCGGCATGATCGCGGACCTTAATGTCCACTGGGATATCGGCGCCGACGGCCTAGCGAAGCCGCACGCGCATGTGATGCTGACGATGCGCGAAATTCGGATTGGCGAGGACGGCAGCGCTGAGTTCGGTGCGAAGGTTCGCGATTGGAACCGGGCCGAGCTTCTGACGCATTGGCGTGAAGCCTGGGCGGACCATGTCAACGAGCGTCTTGCATCGCTCGACATCGACGCGCGTGTCGATCACCGCACGTTGGAAGCGCAGGGTATCGACCTCGAACCGCAGCACAAGATCGGACCCGCTGCATCGCGCATGGCGGCCGAAGGGCTTGAAGCGGATCGCCTCGCCGAGCACATCGAAATCGCGCGCTCGAACGGCGACAAGATCATCGCCAATCCGGGCATTGCGCTCGACGCCATCACCCACCGCCAGGCGACCTTCACGAACAGAGACCTCGCCATGTTCGTGCACCGTCACAGCGACGGGAAAGAGCAGTTCGACGCCGTGATGGCGGCGGTCAAATCGTCGCCCGACCTCGTTGCGATCGGACGCGATGGGCGCCGCGAGGACCGGTTCACCTCGCGATCGATGATCGAGACCGAACAGCGCCTCGAACGCGCGACGTCGACGCTCGACGCGCGGCGCCATCATGGTGTTGGCGATCGTCACCGCGAGCTTGCCTTGTCCCGCGCGCTGGAGCGCGGTCTCAATCTCTCTGCCGAACAGCGCGGCGCCCTCGAACATGTCACCAGCTCGCGCGGCGTCAGCAACGTCATCGGCTATGCCGGGACGGGGAAGAGCGCCATGCTCGGCGTTGCCCGCGAGGCGTGGGCGGCGGCGGGCTATCAGGTTCAGGGCGCAGCACTGTCCGGCATCGCGGCCGAAGGGCTCGAGCAGGGCGCGGGAATTGGCTCTCGGACGCTCGCCAGCCTCGAGCATCAATGGGCGAATGATCGCGAGCGGCTGACCGACAAACATATCCTTGTGATCGACGAAGCCGGCATGGTCGGCACACGCCAGCTCGAACGTGTCGTGTCCGAAGCCGAGCGACAGGGCGCGAAAGTCGTTCTCGTCGGCGATCCGCAGCAGCTGCAGGCGATCGAGGCGGGCGCCGCTTTCCGCGCGGCGGCCGAGCGCCACGGCGCCGTCGAAATCATGGATATCCGCCGCCAACAGGAAGACTGGCAGCGCGCGGCGACGCGCGAGCTCGCTACCGGGCGGACCGGCGAGGCGATCGGGCGCTACGCCGACGCCGGGTTTGTCCATGCCGCCGATACGCGCGAGGCAGCGCGGAGTGCCCTCGTCGATGCCTGGGATCGGGACCGGCAGGCGCATCCGAATGCGAGCCGCATCATTCTGACCCACACCAATGACGAAGTGCGCGAGCTCAACGAGGCGGTTCGCGAGCGGATGAAGGCCGGCGGAGCTCTTGGCAATGAGGTTGTGCTGACGGTCGAGCGCGGCCAGCGGAGCTTCGCGGCGGGTGACCGCATCATGTTCCTGAAGAACGAGCGCGACCTTGGGGTCAAGAACGGCTCGCTCGGAACGGTGCAGAGCGCGAGTCCGATGCGCATGGCGGTAATGCTCGACGACGGCCGCAGCGTCGCCTTTGACGTCAAGGATTATGCCCATGTCGATCATGGCTATGCGGCGACAATCCACAAGGCGCAGGGGATGACCGTCGACCGGGTACAGGTGCTCGCGACGCCGGGGGTAGACAGCCACTCGACCTATGTCGCGCTGTCCAGGCATCGCGAGCGCGTCGATCTCTACTATGGGCGCGACGATTTTGCGAACCAGAACAAACTCGTGCGCGCGGCATCGCGTGAACGCGGGAAGGATATGGCGAGCGATTATCGGATACCCGAAACGGCGAAGTCGGCCGAGCCGAAACGCAGCATGTTCGACGGGCTGAAGCTCTCGGTGTCGCGCGAAGCGCTGACGGAGCCGGCGCCCAGGATCAGGCGGGCGGCCGGCTTGGCGGAGGTGCGCGTGAACGCACGAGCGCTAGATCCCGCGCCCATGCGCGCCGAGCTTGACAAGGCAGTCGAGCGTTTTGCGCGGGCAACGAAGGAGATCGTCGACGTACGCCGCGCCGGAGGCAAGGAACTGCCGCACGAGATCGACAGCTACCGCAAGGCGTTCCGCGAGCTTGACGCGTTGCGTCCCGGTGGCGCGCGCGATCTGCGCGAGGCGTTCGGCAAGAGCGACAGGCTGGTCCAGAATGCGGCCGAAGGACGAACCGCAGGCGCGATCGAGGCGATGGACCGTCAGGACGCGGCCCGGGCCGCCGAGCGCGTCGCGGCAGAGCGCGCGGCTCGCGATGGGGTGCAGCAGGCTGCCGCAGCGAAGCGGCTCGCTGCCGAGCTCGAGAAGCGCGCCGAATTGTTCGTTGCGACTTGGAAGAAGGAGACTATGCGCGCACGCGAAGCGCCAACCTATGACGCGCGCGACAAGGCCCGCGCCAGTCTCACCGACATGGCGAAGAGCCTGCACCGTGACCCGCAGCTCGAGTCGCTGCTCCAGAACCGGCGCATAGAACTGGGCCTGACGCCTTCTGCGACGGCATCGCTGTCTCACGAACTACAGCAACATCTCGGCCGCTCACGCGGGATCGGGATATCTATGTAGGCCGGTGCCATGACGGAAAAACGCTCTCGCTCGACCCCGGCCTCCAACAATGCCGCCGAAGCCTTCGACAAGCTGCGCGACGAAATTTCGCTCCTGCATGCCGCAATCGAAGGTCTCACGGCAGCGAAGGAGTGGATGCCGGACTATTCCTCCACGCTTCGTGATGTGGCGGCTCGCCTCGACCGTATCGATCAGCAGATCGCAAGTATCAACGACAAGCCGGCCATGCGCCTCACACCGCTGACCCTTGCCGCCGAAAGCCATGAAGCCGCGCGATCCCTCGGTGCCGAGGATCGCAAATCCGTTGGGCAAGCCCGCGAGGAGCTGGCGCGGTCGCTTGGCCGCGTCGAGGGTATGTTCAAGCAGCGGCGGTCGACCGCCGATCAGGATTGGTGGGTGACATGGGCGGGGACAGGTGGAGTGCTTTGTGGGGCACTTCTTGCGCTGCTTGGCGTGGCGGCTTGGATGTAGCCCGGCATCGATTGAGCCGTGGCGGCTTTGCGCCCTAATGTCGGTCGTAGCGGGTTGCCTGACAATCGTCTGAAAGCAGACATGCCCGCCCATTGGTCTCAAAGGCCGGGTCCGGTAGTAGTCAATCATACCCAAGACTTGCTCGACGGCGGTACTCCGGCCGGAGTCCGACACTCACGCATTCCCAAAACGTCCGTCGCAACGCGGCTGCACATGTGCCGCTACCCGGAATGGGTGCTGCTGGAGAGAGTGGCGTCTCGTCCACCTTACACAGTGAACTGAGCGGCGAAGGCGACCTTGATTTCCCCCGTTGGCGCTGGGGAAATCGAGAATCGAAACGTTGAGCGATTGCCATTCGTTCCGCCAAGCTGCGCTGCGTCTCCCGCTTTTGCCAGTTCGATCCCCAGAACTGAGCGATCAACACGTGATGCGGGAGAAGCTGTCTCCCCTGAGATGCGGTCGAACGTAGCCGTCCTTATGATGACACGTCCTCGTACGGCACTGCGCTCGCATGAAGGTACAGCAGCAAGCTAGCCGTGATTGCATGACGTGTTGAATAGAGGGGGACTCCGCGTATCGATGTTCAAGCGAGGGGGCCGCGGCGCTCCAGTTGACGAGGGACAGCGAGGGACCATTTCGTGAAGGGTACTCCATCGTGAATGACTTCTCCAAGATGGTTCGCACCGAGCCGTTCGGGAACGCGCCGCGAGCGGGAATGCGGTAGCAGGAAGGTGACTTCCCTGACGTCACGATGGACCGAGAGCCATGCGATCGCCTTATCGAAGATCAAGCCGCCGAAAGAGAAATACTCGGGCCGCAGGACCAAACCGAAGTCCCAGTCGTTGCCCTCTTTCTGAAATCCGCCCCATCCGGCATAGGTCTTGTCGATCAGGATTGCCCAGTGCCCCAGACCATGACGGGCCCAGCACTGCTCCTTTGCCTTTACAAAGGTCTCGATCCGGTTGTGATCCCAACCCGTACCAAGTAGCGGGAGATGGCGGGCAATTCGGCAATCCGACATATGATCGAGCAGGATCATCGGATCGATCTCCACGAGACGAGTAAACTGAACAGCCGACGAAGGGTGTCGGTCTGGCGGCTTTGGCAACACATTCATTCCGCGATACCCGTCGGGCTACCGACGCAGTGGTCTACATCGAGCAGACAAAGCGCCTCGAGTGGAACCGCCCCACTACCGCTTCCCTCGATTGATCGGATGATTGCAATGGGATCGCTCAGATCGACCCGTGCAAAGCCTCGACTCTGCTTGATCAATTCGGCCAACTTTGCCTGCGTCGAACCGACACCATCGAGATTCTCCGCAACCACGCGCCAGAAGTGCACGCCAACGACGTAGAAATGCTGCCGCTGGCTGCCGTCACCCGCGTCATATCGTCGTTGGGCTTCCAGCAGCGGGGGCGCTTCCGGATAGTGCGCGTACTGGCGATCGATCCACGCAAAATCGGCGGCGTCGAGCCGCTGCCTCGCGCTTTCGAGGGCGAAGTAGCTTGCGAGACTTTCGTTGACCCACGCCGGCCAGTCGGCTCCGAGCCGACCGCTCACACTGTGAAACGCCTCATGCGCCGCTCCAGTCCAGATGATTGACCTCAATCGAGCCGGCGTTTGATCCTCTGGGTCTTCCGAAACGACCAGCTGGCTCACGAAAGTGTCAAAGCCGGCGCTGGCGTAGAAACCGGATGGCTGGTCTGGTGCTGGTGGCAGCCAGACCCAGTCGTAAACAATGCCGCGGCTTGCAGGGATGCCAAGCGCGTCTCCCCAGTGCACCATCGTCTCGGCCAGGGCATGCGGGAACTCATCAATGCCGGGCAGCTCTGGCCGCTCGCCGTGGATCCTGATCGTCATGGCGACATGCTGCGCGACAAGACTCGGCCTTGCTCCGATCGCTGCATAGAGCGGCGGCTGATTAGCCGATGGCAAAACCAGCGGCGTGCTGTCGCGGCAATCGTCGCTCGCGCAGATCCGCACCGCGATACCGGTGGATTCATCACTCCGGCGGAGCAACGCTGATGCTTCGGAGATCAACCAGAAGCCTTGCCGCGGGTCATGCCCGGTTTGCGGCACGGTGGCATCGGCCGGCGAAGCGTTGAGATCGACAGTCCTGACGTCCCACTCGACCTGCTGGCACCCTTGCGGGATTTGCCAGCCGGATTGCAGCGTCTCGGCCGGTCGTCCGTCCGAGCACCGGACTTCATTGAACGCCCCGGCATTCCCGTGGCGCGCCGGCCAGACGGTGGTGTCTCCCGCCTGCAAACGCATCGATCCGCGCAGAACAAGCGGCGCGTCGGCATCCACGGTGATGACGTATTCCGCAATCGACGCGTCGGCTTGCGTGGGTACGGAGCCAAGGCCGGCCATCGCGAAGAGACACCAGCGATGCAGCGCGCGCGTCGCGGCGGGTGCCGGTTGTCGGCCTGTGCACGCAATCACGGTGCCACGCCTCCCAGTGCTTCGCCCAGCTGCTGCGGTGTGATCGGGTACCCTTGCGCGGCGAAGCCTTCAAGGATGTTGCTGAAAGTGCGCTCGTTGTCGTGGTCCAGGGCGAGGGCGCGCAGTCCCGTGTCGCCGCGCAACTGATCGGCATCGAACAGCTTGCCGCGCATGATCACCGCTTCGGGAAGCCGCAAGCAATTGATGTCCATCAGCGGGTTGCAACGATAGAGCACAAGATCGGCCGCGCACCCTTCGGCAAGGCATCCTGCTTCGCCCGCATGGCCGAGGATTTCGGCGGGCGTTGCGGTTGCCGCCTTGATCGCCTTGAAAGGTGAAGCCAGCGCGACCGCCAGCAATTCGAGCTCGTCCAGTAGCGAGGCGCCGGGGACATTGGTGAATATCCCCGCATCGCTGCCCGCCACGATTGGCACACCCTCCTCATCGAGAATGCGGGTAAACTGGATGTAGAATTCGTGCTTCTTGCGCTCGGGAAGCGCCTGTTCGCTCGCCCAGCGGGCAATTGACGGAGCGGCGACGACCTGTGCCAGCGGCGGTAAGGTTTCCACTCCGCTGCGATAGGCGTAGGCACCACCGGACTGTGCAACTTCGACAAGATTGAGATGAGCGATCAGCGTCGGTGTGACCGGCACCTTGCTTGTGGCAATCTGCCGCGCGAGCATTCTTGCGGCTGCATAATCGAGTGCGCCTTCGAGGCCGTGCCAGGCGATCGCCTCGACATGCTCGATAGTCTCGAAGCCGTCGCCCACGACCTCAGCAAGGTTCAGCGCAAAGCGTGGGCGGCCGGTCTCGTCGAAGCTTCTGCCTCCCTCCGGCACGTGACCCGTCACCACCATACCCAGTCGGTGGGCCTCCTCCCGCGCGGCGTGATATGCTTCGGCAGACAGGTTCGAATAGACCTTAAGGCGGCGGAAACCCAAGGCATGTTGCTGCTGGACGGCGGCGTGGGCGTCTTCGCCGGTCTCAACAATCTGATGATAGATCTGACTGTCCGGCCCCTTGCTGTTGAGGATCGGACCGGCCGTGAGGAGGTGCGGCCCGCACAAAGCACCAGCTTCCAGCTGTTCGGCCAGGCGCAGGTGAAACGGCATCCCCGACATGTTCCGGACGGTCGTGACCCCGTGCATCAGATTGGCGGCGAGTTCGGTCTGATCCCAGATGTGGACATGCATGTCATGCAATCCGGGGATCACCGTCAGACCGGTACCGTCGAAGACCATCTCCGGCGTTGCGGGATCGGGTTCGCCTTGCGGCAAAATTCCGACAATCCGGCCATCCGCGATGAAGATCGACACGTTTTCCGTCATGTCGGGCCGCTCACCGCGAAAATCGATGGCTGTGACATTGCGGATCACAAGTGACGCGACCGGTGGGGCGCAGCGCATTTGGGCTGGCGCGTCAGTCTGCGGGGATTCGTTGGCGAAGGTCTTGGACCCGGCGAAGAGAGCAACAATCGCCAATGCAAGGCAAATTCGAACACTCATTATGGAACTCCGAACCCGGGTTCGTCAGGATCGCAAATACGTTACAGTGGATCTTGAACCGACGGCCGCATGGCCGCGAGAATCCCGGCGACGCGCTCACGCAGGTGCGGCACAAGATCCGCTTCAAACCAGGGGTTTCTGGATAACCACATGCGATTGCGCGGGCTTGGATGCGGCAGCACCACCATGGCAGGAAAGGTCTTTTTCCAGCGGCAGACCAAACCCGTCAACGCACCCTTCTCGTCAGGGTAATGCCATGCGGCGGCATATTGTCCCACTATGATCGTGAGCTCGAGGCTTTGCATCGGCCCAAGCAACCGGTTCCGCCAAAGTTGCGCGCAGACGGATGGTGGTGGCAAATCACCAGATTGGCCTGTGCCCGGGTAGCAGAACGCCATCGGCACGATGGCGAAAATGCCGGGATCGTAGAACGTTGCGCGGTCCACACCGAGCCAGCCTCGCAGGCGGTCGCCCGAAGGATCGTCGAAGGGAACGCCCTTTTCATGGGTAAGGCGACCCGGCGCCTGGCCGGCAATCAGGATCCGTGCGTCCCGCTGCCATTGGAGTATGGGACGCGGACCCAACGACAGATCCTGACATTGCGCACAGTTGCGAATGGCATCGAGCAACAAGCTGTCGTTAAAACCTGCCGTCATGGTTTCGCGTCCCTGTCCGGAAGCTTCCCGGATCAACCCAGCTGCAAGCCGATGGCAAGGATCGCCGCCCAGGATACCAGGTAGGTCGGCGTGCGAAGGTAAGGTACGCCAAGCGCATAGACGATGTAATGTACCACCCTCGCGTAGTAGAAGACCATGGCGCATTGGCCGACGAATGCTGCGTCGATCCGGTCGGGCAGCATTCCTGCGGCGACCACCACAGCCACGAAGGCGGGCAGGGTTTCAACCATGTTGAGATGGGCGCGCTTGGCCCTCTGTGCCCAGAGTGGCGGAACCGGCTCCTGTGCGGGGTAACCTTCAGGATAGTTCTTGAGAAAATCCCCGATCCCCCACACGAACAAGCGCGAGACGATATAGGGAACCCACATCAGGACCGTGAAGACACCCGACAGGGCGAGAAAGTGATAGGCCTGTTCCATGTCATAGCCCCTTTAAGCTGCAAAGCCGTTGTGGATCGCTTCGAGCTTGTGCCCGAAAGGATCGCGCACGAAGGCCGCATAGACATCGCTGGCGGGATAATCCGGACGCGGTCCCGGTTCCCCGGCGCAAGCACCGCCGCCCTGTATTGCAGTCGCATGGAAGGCGTCGACGACGGCCTGGCTCTCAGCCCGGAATGCGACGTGGGTGCCATTACCTTGCGTATCCCGTCGGCCGGAACCATCAGCAGGAACTGGACAGCACCGTTGCCGTATGCCGCGAACGCGTCGTTCGCGGCGAGACAATCGAGCCCAAGAGTCGCCATGGCGGTATCGTAGAACTTGCGGGCGTCGTCGATGGACGGAACGCCGAGGCTGATGTGGTCAAGAATGTTCATGGGAATTCGCCTTTCGAAATGAGGGGGAGGACGACGACCGACAGCCGTGGAGGGGGTCGGGACCGGCATTGCGGCCGCCGTCATCCGGCGCGCGGCGTCAGAGCGACGCGGCGGCCAAGCTGCGGATCTGCTTCCAGTTGGCTTCGGCCTTCTTGATGGTACCGGCCTGGTCCTTCTGGAACGCCTTCAGAATGTCCTCGTTCAGGAAGACATAGAGCTTGCCGTTGACGACAGCCGCGTAGCGCGGGTCGCCATCGAACTTCTTGCCGACCGAAACCCCGAAGGTGCAGTAACCGCCATTCTGCGGCGAGAACCGGCCGGGGTCAGCCTGGAAGGTCTCGAGGTTTTCCTGCGACGTGAAGTAGTAGGCGACGCCGTCATGAACCGCAGTGAACTTGGCGGTGCCTTCGATGCGGTTGCCCAGCGTCACGAAGGCGACAGGGTCGACGCCATGCAGGCCAAGCGGCGCGCCGGCGGCGGTCAGGCCGTTGGAAACATTGTTTTCTTCGACAGCGAGCGCGGGCGAAGCGAACGATACGAGTTGGGCAGCGATCAGCGCAGCCATAAGCGGCTTCTTCATAGGTATTCTCCAGATTGTTGGTTGAGGTGTGTTTGGTGGCCGCTCAGGCGGCCTTGGTCGAGACAACCGGGAAATCGATGTCGGTTGCAGCGATATGGTTGAAGTAATTGGTGAAGATGTTCATCGCGGTTGCAGCGATAAGTTCGACGAGGTGACCGGCGTCGAATCCTGCGGCGTAGAAGGCTTCGATCTCGGCATCCGAAATCACGCCCTTGCGGCTGACGATAGTGCGAACCATCGCAATGATCGCCCCGTTGCCGCCGGAAAGTTCGCCGCCAGCAATGACCTGCTGCATGTCAGCCTGGCCGAGACCCGCCATCTTGCCAAGCGCGGTATGGGCCGATGCGCAATAGTCGCAGCTGTTCTCGCCTGCGGCGGCGAGCGCGATCAGCTCACGCTCGCCGGCCGTGAAACGGCCCTTGCCGAGCGCATTGCTCAGGCCGAGGTAGGCCTCGAGCGCGGCCGGCGACTGCGCCATGGTCCGCATGATGTTGGGCACGCCGCCCATCTTGGCGCGGATGGCGCTGAAGAGCGGCGCCACAGCTTCGTCGGTGGTTTCGAGGGGTACTGCAGAAATCCGTTGCATGTCTGTCTCCTTGTCTACGTTCATGACACAGGAGCGATGCTGGATACTGGACGATAGAGCAATCCACCCGCCAATTATTGGGATTTCATGCAAACCCAAAAGGACAATGTGCAAATTTATGCGGCAAGACGGTGACGAAACGCACTCGGGGTCTCGCCGAACATGTTGGCGAATGCGCGGGTGAAGGCTGCCGGAGACTGGTAGCCGATTCGGCTCGCAACTTCCTGCACCGAAACGCGGCTATCGCGCAGCAGGGCGCAGGCCTTCTGCAGCCGCCATTCGGCCAGATATGTGAGCGGTCCGCACCCGACCAGTTCCTGAAAGCGCGCGGCGAAGCGACTGCGCGACATGGCGGCCTCACCGGCCAGCGTCTCGACTGTCCATTGCATCGCGACATCTCGGTGCATGGCCTGGATCGCCCGCGAGATCTTGGGGTCGGCGAGTGCTTCCATCAGACCGCTGAGTTGCTCGGACTGGGCAGAACAAGCCCGGACAGTCTCGATGAAGATGATCTCGGACATGCGCCGCACGACCGCGAGCGAACCGGGTTGTTCGCCCGTCATTTGTCGCGCCATCAGCCGAAGCGCCTCATCCAGCCAGAACGAGACGCTGCGCATGCCGGCACTGAGGTGAAGGAGTTTCGGAAGCGATCTGAGCAACGGGTGGCGGCTACCCTCGGCGAAGGTGAAATGCCCGCACATCAACTGTGTCGCAGCACGCTCGCAACCGTCACCGACGATGAAGGTCCCGGTCCCCGGATATCCGGAGTCCTGCATAACGGTTTCGAGCGATACAGGCTTGCGCTCCGGCGTGTCGGACAGGGAATGAGCCGCGCCGGCAGGAACCAGAACCAGATCGCCCTGACGCAGCAGAATGGGCTCATCTTCGCCTGCGCGGACATAGCATTCGCCCTGCACTGCAAAGTGAAACCGGATGGCCGAGGCATAATCGGGCACTCCAATCGCCCAGGGAGTGTTGAAGCATGTCCTGAAATAGAATTGCCCTTGCAGGGCCATGGAGTCGAGAATGTCGCTCAAAAGATCCATCGGTCGCGCTCTCCTGACCTTGAACGGCAATGACCGGGCGGGCCCTTGCAGCCCGCCCCGCCTTGATGACTACAAGTTCAGCAGCGGGCTTGCCAGAACCTGTTAGCGGTCCCAATTGGTTCCAATCGAACCGAAATCGCTGTAGCGCTATTCGATCCGGGTGCGCACATCGTTACCGAACCCGTCTTCAAGGCTGCCGCCAGCACGCCTGCCGTCTGGTGAATGACCTAGAATTCGCAGAACCGAGATGGGGATAAGCACTGACTGGCCAATTTGACTCAGCGTATTCGCAGGTTCTTGCAAATGCGGACATCCACGGTAGCCGGCTTGAACAACGGGGTTTGATTGGATGCTGCCGCCGAACCCGTGCTTTGCGAATGTCCGCTAAGCCAAAGCGATTTTCCGAAACCAGACAGTCTCCTCCCGGCCATCCTGACCAAACTCGGTCGGGAAGAAAATGCGCTTGCCCATGATTAATCAGTGGTGTTTAACACGTCTCAGCAACCGGATTGGGAACCAAACCGGTCCCGAAAATCGGCCTTGGGGCTACGATCGGGGCTCCATTTTAGTCGGAATCGGATAATTTTTTTCCGTTTCAATTCATAGCTTTAGAGACGGGTTTCCCGCTACCCGCTCCAATTCTCCGTCGATCGATGGCACCGAAATCGCAGCCGGCGGCGCGCTAATAGGCTACGTCGACCGCGACGCGAAGGGTAAGGGGGCGCAAGGGAGTTAAGAAGCCCTCATTGCCCTCGACGAACGGCGTTCCGAGAGAGAAGCGGTTGCCCCGCGAGTCGAACAGGTTGGTCAGCGTCAGCGACAGGCCGCGGCGTTCGTTGCCGACGCGCATTGCGAGGCCGGTGTCGACATAGTCGCCCTGACTTTCGCCCAGCACGGGACCGATGCCGAGGCGCGACGGGCCGATATAGCTCGCCCAGCCGTTGACGCGAAAATCCTCGTCGCCGATCACCGTCGCATAATTGACCGAACCGCGGACGGCATGTTTCGCGACGTTGGGAATGCGGCCGAGGCGGGTCGGCGCGGCGTCGTAGACCGGCAGGATCTGCGGAGCGAAATCGTCGACACGGCTGTGGTTGTAGACCGCACCGAGTTCGAAGGTCAGCGCGTCGGTCGGTCGCATCGCGATCGTGCCGGACAGGCTGGTGATCCGCCCATCGCCGATATTGGCTGTGGTCGGAAAGCCATTGCTGTCGATAAAATCCGCCTGGATGTTGCGCCAGCGGCTGTAGGAGAGCGCAAGGCTGGCATCGAGCAGGCTGTGCCCCTTGTCGCCGAACCGTACCCCGGCCTCCCACGTCCGGACCTGGTCGTTGAGGAAGCGGCGGACGAAATTGCCATCGACCGCGAGCCCGCCGGGGCGGAAGCCCTCCTGATAGCGGGCGTAGAGCCGGACATTTTCGAGCGGCGTTGCGAGCAGCGAGAAGGAGGGGAGCAGGTCGGTTTCGTTGCGCGACGCCGTCGTCGCGCGCTGCGCCGGATCGAGCGCAAGGAAAAAGCCTTCGGCGGTGCCGCCGAGCCGCGCGTGCGACATGCGAAGCCCGCCCGTCGCGACGAGGTTGGGCATGACTTCGACCGTCGCCTCGGCATAGCCGGTGACTTCGGTGATCCGGTTGGTCACGCCCGGCAGGATCGCGCTGATCCCCCTCAGACTCACCTCGGTCTGCGTCAATTCGGCAGGCGGCGCCGCCTCGGTTCGCGCGGGCAGGTTGGCGCTGAAGCCTGCCGACCCGAAGCCGGCGATCCCGAAATCGCGCGTCTGGCGTGCACGATTGTCGATGAAACTGACACCGACGACCCAGCCAAGTCCGTCGTGATAGGGTCGCGACAGTCGGTTTTCGCTGACAAACATGCGCGTTGCATTGCGCTGGTCGAGCACGCGCGGGCGGTTGCTGATCAGGCTGACATCATAGGGTGAGAAGAGGCGTTCGATATCGACCGCGCCCGCCTGCACGCCGTCGGGGAGGGTGGCGTCGAAGCGTTCGAACAGCCGGTGTTGGACATAGGCGTTCGACGACTGGAAACGCAGGTCGCCCCAGTCCTTCATCACGACGACGGTGCCGAGCGCATAGCGCGCCTTCGCATTTTGCTGGACGAGCGAATTGCGCTCGAGCGGCGGCGCGTCTTTGTCGGCATATTGCGCGTCGTTCGATTTGATAACCTGATAGATTCCGCCCAGATCGATCGTCCAGCCGTCGCCAGCCTCGAAGCGGAAGGTGCCGCGACCGCCGCGAACGTGGACGCGATTGACGTCATTCTGTCCGAGCATCGGATTGTCGATATAGCCGCCGTCGGTCAGCATATAGCCGACGAGGCGCAGTGCATGGCCGTTGTCGCCGATGGGCAGGTTCGCGATCGCGGCGATGTCACCGCCGGGGTCGCCATGCTGCGTCACCGAGACTCCGGCGATCGCCTGTATCGACATTGCGCGCGGATCGGGCGCCTTCGGCACGACGCGGATAATCCCGCCGAGCGAGCCGGCGCCGTAGAGCGTGCCCTGCGGCCCTTCGAGGATTTCGACATTGTCGACGTCGTAGAGCCGGAGGTCCGGATCGGGCGCATTGTAGCTGAGGCGAATATCACCGAGATATTGGCCCACGGTGGATTGCGTCGGGCCGGTGAAGCTCGAATCGGCGATGCCGCGAATGAACAGCTTGTTGCGCCCCGAACCCAGATGGGTCGAGGATACCGTCGCGGTGCGCGACAGAATCGAGTCCATCCCGCGTTCGCCACCAAACGCCAAATCGCCGCCATCCAGCTGGGTGGCGACGCCCGCGAAGTGCGAATAGGGAAGGTCGGTCTTCGACGCGGTGACGATAATTTCGTCGTGCGCCGCCGCGACCATGTCGTTCGATGGCTCGCGCGCCCGCGGCTGCGGCGCCTGCCGCGGCGGTGGCATCGCGCGATGGGCGACGCGAGGCGGCGGTGGACGGCGTTCGATTCGCCAGCTCGTCGCGCTGACACGCACGGCGCGGGCGTCGGAACCCGCCAGCAGGCGACGGATCGCTTCGTCGACGCTCATCCGGCCGCGAACCGGCTTGACGCGCGCTCGCCATAATTTTGCATCGACGACGCTGATGCTGACCCCGGCCTGCCGGCTGACGAGGGGCAGTACGCTCGAAAGATTGCCCTTCGGAATATCGAAAGCGCGTTCTTCGCCCGCCATCGCCTGCACCGGCAGGCCCAGCAGCATCGCCGCAGCGACAAGGGAAAGGCGCGACGTCATGGTCAGCGGGTCAAAATCCAGCCGTCGCCTTGCCGTTCGGCGCGGGTTCCAGAAAGCGCGGCGAGGTCGGCGATCGTGCGGGCGCGGTCGTTGTCGACGATCAATGCACCGCGGAACGATACGCCCGACGCGTCGGGCGCGACGCTGACCTGCATGCCCGCGGTGCGTTTGAGGTCCTCGGCGACCACCGGCAGCGGCGTTCCGTTATAGACCAGCAAGCCGGTCCGCCACCCGCCGACGCTGGCGATGTCGACGTCCCTGACGGCGGGTGCCCCGCTGTCGCCGTCGTGCGCCTCGATTCCCTTGCCCGCCACGACGCGGACATTGTCGCGATCGGGGTTATAGAGGACGACGCCTTCGGACACCGCGACGCTCGTCTGGCGCGCGCGCCGCACGACGTTGAACGCGGTGCCAAGATCGACGATCCGGTCGCTGCCCGTTTCGACGACGAAGGGATCGCCTTCGCGGTGGACGACGTGGAACATTGCCTCGCCCGATTCGAGCCGGGCGAACCTCGGGCGATCCGTGTCGATCTCCACCACCGAGCCGCCGTTGATCTCGATCTTCGACCCGTCGGCAAGCGTGACGGTCCGATGTTCGCCCGCCGCGGTTTCGATCCGGTTCGGGTCGCCGAAGAGATTCAGGCCCGAAAAGCCGATCACGCCGACAAAGGCGGCCGCGACCGCACCGCCGAACCAGGCGCGGCGCGACGGGCGGCGCGGTTGTTCGCTCTGCATCGGCATCGCGGACCTCGCCGGCGTCCGAGGCAGCGCTTCGAGATCCTGATCGAGGCTCGCCACCGCATCGTAGATCGCGACATGGCCGGGATCCTCGGCCAGCCAGTCGGCAAAGCTGTCCCAATCGGCGAAGGCGGGGTCGCGCTGCCGGATCAGCCAGTCGATCGCGCGCGCCTCTGCGGCGGGGTTGTTCGCGTCAGCCTGCATCGAACTGCCTCCGCATCGCGGCGAGCGTGGCATAGACTTTACGCAGATCGGCCTCGACGGTGCTCAGGCTGACCCCCATTTCACTCGCGATATCGCGCTGGTGGATGCCGTCGACACGGAAACGGCGAAATATGCGGGCCGGACGGTCGCCGGTGGCGGCGATCGCGGTTTCGACGAGCGCCAGTTGTTCGCGCGAGATCAGCGATGCCTCGGTCGAAGGGCTTTGCTGGGCCGAGACTTCACCCCACGCCTGATCGCGCAATTCGCTCTGCCGCGCCGACCGGTAGCGATCGAGCATCAGATTGTTCGCGGCGCGCATGACGTAGGACAGCGGTTCGGCGACCGGCCCCATGCGCCGGTCGGTCAGGCGCATCCACAGATCCTGGAACAGGTCCTCGGCCGCGTCGCCGGCACCGCGCACCTCGAGGAAACGGATGATCCGGTCCCGATTGCCGAGCAAGACGCCTTCGATGCCTTGGGCGGCGTCGGTTCGATCGTGCGAACTGGTCATGGATTGCTTGCTTTGGAACGCCATCTTTTGCCGGTCGGCGCCATCCCGCTGTGCGCCATACGTCCCCCTGACGACGCCGTCATATAGCGCCAATGCCCCGCCGCGCAACCGCGGTGAAGGGGAGGAGGAGATGGCGAGTGCAAACATCGGTTTCTTCGTTCGTTCCTGAGCAAGGGGGAAGCGGGGGTAGGGGAGGTCGCTTCCCCCTTGCATGCGGGTCGGGCCGGGGGGCTAGAGGCCGACCCGCAAACTGGCACGGAACGCCCAGCCGACATGGCTCTGCTGTTCTTCTGCGGAGACTTCACCGGCGACTTGGAAAGCTGAGTTGCCGGCGATACCGCGGAAACGGCCGACCCAGCCGCTGGTGCGATCATCGGGCGTGAGGGTGAACGGCGTGCCGTCCTTGAACGAGGCGGTTGTCGCGCCCAGCGTGCCGCTCACGATCTGGCGGCGGCCGCCTTCGATCTCGAAGCGCGTCCAGCCATCATATTCGTCGGCTCCGCCAAATTCCATCCCGACAGCAACCGTACCCGACACCGCGAGTTCATCGCTGTCGCGGCTGAGCACATTGAGGTCGAGCGCGTCGCCGCCTCCGGTTTCCTGATAGCCGTCTTCCTTCAGCTTATAATAATCGACCGCGACCATCGGGCGGATCGTCAACCCGCCGGCGTGCGCGTCGTAGGCAAGCGAGCCCGAGGCCGACCACAAGGTGCCGTCCCACTTGCCCTTCATCGTCTTTTCGATGTCCTCGGCGCCGGCTTCCGCGCGGAAGATGCGCGTGCCCTTGAAGCTGATCGGCGCGCCCGAAACGCGTGCGTTCGCCATGAAACCGTCCGAACGCAGGCGCCAGTGTAGCGCGCCTTCGAACTGGCTGCTGCTCACTTCGTTGGCGTTGCTGCCATTGCCGTCCTTGCCGCTGAGATAGGCTATCGAGCCACCGAAATTGCCGAGATCGCTCTCGATTTCGGCACCGAGCGAAATGCCCCAACCGCTGACGTCGTAGCTCGCCGTTTCGCCGACGCTCTTCGATGTGCCCCAGACGGCTTGGTTGACCCAATAGCCCCATTTGCCCTCGTCCTGGAACGGCGCGTTGGGGTCTTGCAGATAGCGCGACAGGGCGCGCGAGCCCGAGGTCACGGTTTCGAAAACGCCGCCTTCATGTTCAGGCAGCATCTGCCCGAGCTGCGCCTTGAACTGTTCGCCGTCGCGAATGCCGAGGAACACATCTTCGATCTGCTCGTCGGCGACGACCGCGTCGATGACGGCGTTAAAGGCGCCCGATTCGGAGCGGTTGAGCCCGAGTTCGCTTGTGCTCTTACGCGACACATCGACGATGAGCTGCGTTGCGTTCGACGACAGCGTGCCCTTGTAGAGGAAGGGCAGCAGCGCCTGCGACGCCGTGAGGTTGTTCGCGCCAGTGAGCGAGCCGGCACTCAGTACGACATGCTGGCCCTCGGCCTCTTCGATGCTCGACAGCTTGAGCAGCAGATTGGATTCGGCGCCAAAGCTGGCGTTGCCGCTGACCTGAAGCGCGGTGCCCGCGTCGCCGCTGTCGAGCATGACGCCAAGCGTGCCCTTGTCGGTGACCGCCAGCGACGCGACGGTCGCCGCGCCGCCGATGTCGAAGATGCCGCCGGCGACCGTCACGGCGGTGCCCTGCGAATTGCGCAAGCTGCCGGAGAAGACCGACGTGCCAGCGATGCTGAGCGTGTCGCTGCCGCCGCCGAAATCGATCACGCCGCCGAATTTCGAGGTGCCGGCGAGTGTCACGCTGTCGCTGCCCGCGCCGAACAGCGCCGTGCCATCATAGGTGGCGTCGCCCGACAGGGCGAGCTTGTTATCGCCCGCGCCGAAGAAGCTGTCGCCCTTTACCGAACCGTCGGCGATGTCGAAGGTGTCGCTGCCGCCGCCGAAGCGGACGTCGCCGACGATGCTGGGAGCGGTGACGCCCGATGCCACGGCGGTCTGCTTGACCGTCGTGCCGGCACTATTCGCCGACAGGTCGATCGCAATATTGCGATCCGACGTGGCAGCCGCGCCCGTCGCGCTGATCGTGCCGCTGTTCTCGACCGTCGTCACCGTTCCCGACAGATCGACGATGGCGCGTGCCGTGCCATTGTCGCCACCCGTTTTCGCAATGATCGAGCCGCTGTTGCGGATCATCCCGACGTCGCCACCGGCGTCGATCAGTACCGCGGTCGCGATCGACCCCGCCGCGTTGCCCCCGGTGATCGCCTCGACCTTGCCCGCGTTGCGGATTTCGGGGGTCGTCGCGCCATTACCGAAGCGGATAGCGGTTGCCGCGCTGTCCTTCGACTGCGCCGATACGGTGCCCGTGCTGCCGATACCGAGCCCGCCGGCGATCGTCACCGCGCCGCCGAGGCCACCGACTTGGATCGCATTGCCATCCTTGCCGGCGTAGACGCCGTTCCCAAGGACCGATCCGTCGATGATCATGCCGAAACCGGTTCCGGTGCCTGCGACTGGGCCGATCGTCACGGCCTGCGTCGCCGAGCCGATGCGGATCGCGGCGGCCGAGCCGAAGGAGCGAACCGAAGCGACCCCTTCCTTCGAATCCTCGATGCCGTCCTTGTCTTCGTCGTTATCGGTCGTGCTGCTATCCTTGGGCGGCACGGCGAGGACGATGCCGCCGCCGACATTGCCCTCGATCGACAACGCCGGACCGCCGATTAGCAGGTCGTCGGCGTCGAGCTTCGATGGGTCGGCGGGCGGGGTGACGGTGCGATAGCCGGTCGCAGTGAGGTTGCCCTGAACGACGAGCGCGCCCGAGATGTTGCCCGAAAGCCGCGCAGCCATCGCATCGACGCCGGTTCCGCTGATCTCGCCGGCAAGGCGGACGTTGCCGGTGACGTCCTGAAGTCCGATGCCGAGCGCGCGGTCGCCGAGGACCTGCACCGTGCCATTGTTGACGAAATTGCCCGTCAGCGGGCCGCCAAGGCGGATACCCGCCGAATCATTGCCCTTGACCGTGATGACGCCACCATTCGTGATATTGCCGGTAAAGGCGCCGCCGGTCGCGATGCCGACGCGATTGCTGCCCACCGCGAAGGGACCGTCGAGGTCGCCGTCCTTGTCGATGTCGGTCGGCGCATAGGTTTCGCCGAGGTTGATCTTGCCGCCGGTCGCTACCGTGATGCCGCTCGCCACCCCGTCGTTCGCGAAGATACCCGTCGCGCCGTCGATATTGATGAACTCGATCGTGCCTTCGTTGACCACCTTGTGGTTGCTGTCGATCGTGATCGCGGGGCCCGAGGTGGTGGGCTTGATCGAACCCGAGGCGGCAAGGCGCGCATCGTCCGCGTCCGTACCGCCCTTGACCGTCGAGGTGCGAATCGGCGCGGTAAGGGCGTTGCCGATCACGGTTTCGGCCGCGGCGGGCGCCGCCAACATGGCGGCCAGGCTGGTGGACGCTAGCAAAATCTTACGCATCGGGTTCCTCTTGTGATCTGGGGCCGGATTTTTTCCGGCGACAATCACAAGACGGAGGCGGTGCGGCGCAGCCTTGGAAAAAATTTCCCGTTCGGGTGGGTTAGCGTCAGGACGCTAGTGCCGCGCCGGCATCTCGATCAGCTTCAGGCCCAGCGTCGCCGCATTTTGAACGGCTTCCTCGCGACTGTTTGCGCGCAGTTTGCGCATGACATTCTTGAGGTGCCATTTCACCGTTTCGGGCGCCAGTTGCAGCGTCCTTGCGATTTCCTTGTTCGATTCGCCTGCGTTCAGCGCGCTCAATATTTCGATCTCGCGCTCGGTGAGGAACGAAAAGGCCTCGCCCGGTGCGACAGCGTGGCCCCCCTCGAGCGCCGGGTTCCGGCGCGACGGTTCGGCGAGTTTCAGGAGCGCGAGGAAAGATCCCGACGAATAGGCCTCGCCACAGAAATTCTGGATCGCGCGAACACCGGTGACGTCGAGGATGTCGACGATCGTTCGACGAAATCCGACGCTGGCGGCGTGGTTGAGGAAGCGCACGATCTCGAGCTCAACCATTTTGTCGCAACGGCCGCTGAGCTGGGGCAGGATGTTGAGTAGCGTCGCGGTCGCGCGCAGTTCGGCGTCGTCGGCGTTGGACGCGAGGCGCAACAGCCGTTCGGCGACCGTCGTCAGGCGCGGGCGGTCGCCATTGGCGATTGCCTCGTAGGCCCGCATTTCGGAAAGGAGGGCAAAGGCGCGCGCCGGTGCAGACAGCGGATCGAGCACCGCGGCCGCTTCCTCGCCGATGGCGACGATCGATTCGGCGTCGATCGTCTGCGGAAGGCGGAGCCGCGCGCGCTCGACTAGGCACATGGCTTTCATCGGAAGCCAGTCGCGGGCGAACGCAAGCGATTCGGCGCGGTCGATGAGCGAGGCGGCCGTATGCGCCTGTCCCAGACTGGCCGCGGCACGGATCGCAACGAGGAAGGCCGGGATCGCTGCGTCCTGAAACGCGGTGCCTTCCAGCGTGGGCAGGGCGTTAGCCGCCAGCCCAGCGGCCGCGGCCATGTCGTCGCGTTCATAATGACAGCGGGCCAACGCGGAATCGATCAGCGCCGATGCAAAGCCGCCGGCTGAGGCGAGCTGCCGGGCGTCGTCAAGCAGCCGTTCGGCATCGTCGAGCTGTCCCTGCGCGCGCGATAGCGAGGCGCGGGCACATATTGCGAGTGCCAACGGCAAGTCGAGCGAGCAGTCGGTATCGTGCGGCGTCAGCGGGCGAAGCGCATCGTGAACGAGACCGAACAACCCCCGTTTCAGCGCACCGTGTGCAACGAGGTTACGTATCATGGCGACCGCGAAGTCGGAAAGCCCTTCCGGTGCCGCGAGCAGTTGGTCGCACATCTCGACGATTTCGGGGAATTGGTCGCCCGCATAGGCACGGTGGACCAGGTCGATCGCCCGCGCCTCTGGATCGGCCGCATTGGCGTCGAGCGCGGCAATCGCCGCCTGCGCCGCCGGATGCCCGGTTAGGGCGAACAGCCAGGCGCGAGCGTGGCGCAGCGCCGGAACCGCCGCGACCTCGGCGGGCGGCAACCGCTCGATCCATCCAGACAGCGCCGAAAGATCGCCCTTTCGCAGCATCAGCATGGCGATTTCGGCCAGCAGCGCTGCGGCCTGTCGGGCGTCGCCCGCAAGCATCGCCTGCTCGGCGGCGGGTTCTTGCATGCGCTGCGCCGCGAAATAGCGCGCCGCGGCGCGGTGCAGCTCGACGCGCGTATCGGGCTTGGGCGCGCCCGGATATCGCGCAAGCGTCGCGCGAAACGCCGGGTGGATGCGGTACCAGCCGCCGCGTCCCGCGAGCGGTTCGAAGAAAAGCCCGCGCGCTGCAAAGTCGTACAGCATGGCCGCACCATCCTCTTCGCCGCCGAGCAGCCGCGCGAGCTCGGCGCCGAGGTGCGGGACCGCCGCGCAGCGTTGCGCGAAGCGTCGCTCCGCGTCGGTCAGGCTGCCGATCACGGGAGCAAGATGGAGATCGATCTGCGGTGGGAGCGCGTCGCCGCCGCCGTGGCGCGCCGTCAGCCGCAACCCCGCCGGCCAGCCCTGCAGCATTGCATTGATCGCGGCCGCCTCTTGCACGGTTGGCGTCTTGCCGGTGGCGCGCAGGAAGGATCGTACCTCTTCGTCGGTCAGGCCGAGGTCCGCCGCGCTCACGGCGAGCGCCATGCCGCGCCGCTCGACATCGCCGGTGTCGATCGTGGGAACGGCCCGGCTCGACAGGACCAGCCGCAACCGGGCAGGGGGATGACGGAGCAGTCCGTTCAATACATCGATCACGCGCGCATCGGTCAGCCGGTCGACATCGTCGAGGACGAGCAGGAGCGGCCGGTCCGCACCGTCGATGAAATCGGCGAGCGCGGCCGACAGGATGGCCGCGGGCATCGAGGCCGCCGAAATGTCGCGCGAACCATCGCCGGTGGACGCGCCGCTTGCCAGTCGCACGGCTTCGAACAGATGGCCGATTGCGGCCGGTTCATTATCTTCGCGCTCGAAAGAGACCCAGCCTGCGAACCAGCCCGCAGCACGCGCCGCAGCGAACAGCGTTGCCGAAAAGGCCGTCTTGCCGTAGCCTGCGGGTGCGCGCACGAGACATATTTCATTATCTGCGAGGGCCGCGAGCGTCGCTTGCCAGCGCGCGATCCCGACCAGGTCGGCGGGAAAGCGCGGCGGCGTGAATTTGCTCCGGGCGAAGGCCCGCGTGTTGCCCGTCGTCGTGGCGCGATCCTGAGTGCTTGCCTCGATCCCCAAACCCGGCTGGATGGTCATATCTTCGCCCTCCATCTGTCCGTCATGGCTATAGCCATGGAAGCCCCGCGGCAAGCGTCCCCCCCACCGGTCCCCCCGCCGCGCTGCCTGTGCATCGTCTTCCGAACGCCATAGCCTCTCTCCTTGTCGAAGGGCCCACACAGAATGGGCTCAAACGTGGGAGAAGAGGCGTGACGAAGAAAGCGATTCTGGCCTGTTGCCTGTCCACCACCATGTTGTTCGGATGGCAGGGCGCCGCATTTGCGCAGAGTGTCGAACCGGCACCCGAAGCCGACAGCGGCGGCATTGCCGAAATCGTCGTCACCGCGCAGAAACGCGCGCAGAATTTGCAGGATGTTCCCGCCGCCGTATCGGCGATCGGCGGCGATGCACTCGCGGCACGGGGTATCAACGAAACCTCCGACCTGATGGGCGCGGTGCCGAGTCTCCAGATATCGACCCCCTATGGCAAGACGCAGCCCAACTTCTCGCTGCGCGGTATTTCGGTCGCGAACGAATTTTCGGCGTCCACCGCGTCGCCGGTCGGGGTCTATGTCGACGAAGTCTATCAAAGCTTCCGCGCCAGCCACGGTGGGCAGCTATACGATATCGACCGCGTCGAGGTGCTGCGCGGCCCGCAAGGCACGCTGTACGGCCGCAACACCACCGGCGGCGCAATTAGCTTCTTCACCCGCAAGCCGGAACTGGGCGCGGACGAAGGCTATTTTACCATCGGTTACGCCAATTACGACACCAAGACGGTCGAGGGCGGGTTCGAAAAGACGCTGATCCCCGACGTCCTCGGCGTTCGCGTCGCGGGGACGGTCGCGAAGGGCGACGGCTGGCAATATAATCCCGCGCAGGGCCGCGACGCCGCCACGACCGACTCGATGGCCGGCCGCATTTCGCTCCGCTGGAAGCCGACCGACGCGCTCGACATCAATCTGAAGGTCTATGCGGCGAAGGACGATCCATGGACCGCCAATGCCTATTCGATCGGCCAGTTCGCGAACGGCGAGGATATCGTCGGCTATTCGCGCTTCAATCCCGCCCAGAACGGCGGCCGCGCGCTGGGCAAGAATGAGGTATCCGCCGATCAGGGCGGCAAGTCGCTTTCGTCGTCGAAAGGCGTCGCGCTCAACATCGCGCTGGAGCTCAACGACTATTTCACGCTGACCTCGATCACCGGCTACGACACGGGGAAATATAGCATCTCGCCAAACGACTGCGACGGCTCGCCGCTCAACGTCTGTTCGATCCGGTTCAACAGCCGCAGCAAGAATTTCAACCAGGACCTGCGGCTGAACTATTCCGACGACAATATCGATTTCGTCGGCGGGCTCTATTATGGCAAGGACACGATCAAGACTCGCAACGAGCCAGACTTTTTCGGCGAATTGCGGCCACTGCTCCTGGGGCTGGGTGTTCCCGGCAGCTACAATAATGCCCCGATTGGGACCCCCGATTCGATCCGTGTGCTGCCGGCCTTCGCGCTCGATCCGACGCTGACGCCCGGATCGGCGGGCTTCTGCGATCCTGTCGTCGTCAATCCGAACGGCTTTTTCGATGCGCGGACGCTGGTCGCGTACCAGACCGATGCCGCGATCAACAACAGCGGCAATTTCCCGGCAGGCGGCGCCTATTATCAGGGATGCCTCGCCGCCGGCGCAGGGCCGTTCGGCCCGATCATGGGCGAGCAAAGGTTCGACATTCAGCGCCCGTCGAAGGCAATCTACGGCGACCTTACGTGGAAGGCGACCGACAAGCTCACTTTGGCTGTCGGACTCCGCTATACGATGGACAAGGTGAAGTTCCGCAACGGCAGTACGATCATCTACGCGCTCGACGGCGTCACGCCGGTGGTCAATTTGATCCCCTACGCCTTCCCCTATGACCCGAGCCTGCCGACGATGAACCTCCAGGAAAAGGCGAACCGCCTGACCGGCCGGGCGAATGTCAGCTATCAGTTCACCGACGATATCATGGGCTATGTCCAGTACAGCCGCGGCTATCGCAGCGGCAGCTATAACGGCCTTGCCTATCAGGGCACGAACCAGGTCTATTATATCAAGCCCGAAAAGGTGAACGCCTACGAAGGCGGCCTGAAAACCCAGTTCCTCGACCGCCGCGTCCAGCTCAACCTCGCGGGCTTCTATTATGACTATTCGAACCAGCAGACGACGCAGGTCGTCGGCGCCACCACTTTCACGCGCAGCGCCAACGGCCGCGTGTGGGGCGGCGAGGCCGAGCTGACCGTCGCGCCGGTCGACGGGCTGCAACTCAATGCCGCATTCGGGTATCTCAACAGCAAATATAAGGGCAACGTCGTCGACCCGAACGATCCGGCGACGCAGTTCACGCGTAACGTCAACGGTAACCCCTTTCCCAATGCGCCGAAGGTCACGTTCAACGCCGGGTTCGACTGGGACATCTTCGACCATGGCGACAGCGAGCTGACGCTGCGCGGCGACGCCAGTTACATGGGCAAATATTATTTCGATGCGTTCGGCGACTATGGGCTCGACCCGTGCGACAAGCCCGGCGCGCCCGGCGCCGTCCGCCCGGCGGGCGTCGCCTTCACCTGCGGCAATCCGGGTTACTGGCTGCTCAACAGCCGCCTGACCTATAAGGCCAACGACACTCTATCGGTCAGCGCATGGGTCAAGAACCTGACCAACAAATATTATTACACCTACGGCCTCAACATCGACGTCTTCGGGCTCGACTATCTGAACCGCGGGACACCGCGCACTTACGGCGTCGAAGCGACGTTCAGCTTCTGAGCCTCCGCAGCGGGCAAAAACGGGCAGCCTTTCGCTCCCGTCCTTCCCGATCCCGACATTTGACTGAGGAGTGTCGTATGATGCGATTTACCGGCAAGAGCGTATTGGTCACAGGGGCGGCAAGGGGGATCGGCCTCGCCGCCGCGCAAGAGTTTGCGCGCGAAGGCGCATCGGTAACGATCACCGATATCGACGCCGACGAAGCCGAAGCCGCCGCCGCAGCGATCCGCGCCGAAGGGCTGAAAGCCGAAGCGCGGCGGCAGGATGTCGCGGACGAAGCCGCGTGGGAAGTGCTGATCGCCGATGTGGTGGCGCGCGAGGGCAGGCTCGACATCCTCGTCAACAATGCCGGCATGGGCTTCCTGAAATCGGTCGTCGATACAGACCTTGCCGAATGGCAACGGCTTATGGCGGTCAATCTGGAGAGCGTTTTCCTCGGCGTTCGCGCCGGCATCGTGGCGATGAAGGAACGGGGCGGGACGATCGTCAACGTCGCGTCGATCGCCGCGAACGTCGCCGAGCCGCTCTTCCCCGCCTACAACGCGAGCAAGGCGGGGGTCGCGATGCTGACCAAGGCGGTCGCGGTCGATTGTGCGCGCAAGGGCTGGCCGGTGCGGATCAACTCGCTGCACCCCGGCTATTGCGAGACCAAGCTGGTCGCCGATGCGGTCGGCGCGCTGGGTGACGAAGCGGCGGGTTTTGCTGCCGCGACCGCCGCCGCCATTCCATTGGGCCGAATGGCGACGACGCGCGAGATCGCGCGTCCGCTGCTGTTCCTCGCGAGCGACGACGCCGCGTACATGTGCGGCAGCGAGTTGATAGTCGACGGCGGGTACACCGCGGTCTGACCGAACACACATCATCCAGAGAGGGATTGGGTATCATGAGCAAGAAACCGGTCATCGTCTATGGCGCCTCGGGCTACACCGGCCGCCTCGTCTGCGAATATCTGCGCGAGTTGGGCATTCCCTTCATCGCCGCCGGACGCGATAAGAAACGCGTGCAGGAGGTAATGGATAAGGTCCCCGGCATTGAGACCGCCGACTATGAGGTCGCCGAAGTCGAACATAGCGTCGAGGCGCTGACCAAGCTGTTCAAGGGCGCGAAGGTCGTTTGCAACATGGTCGGCCCCTTCATCAAATATGGTCCCGAAACGGTCGAGGCGTGTTTGGCCGCCGGCGTCCATTATCTCGACACCACCGGCGAGCAGGACTGGATGCTGTCGGTTCAAGAAAAATGGGGCGAGGGCTTTGCGAAGAAGGGGTTGCTGCTGTCGCCGTGCGTCGCGCAGATGTACACGACGGGTGAGATTGCGGCGAACATCGCGCTCGAACAGGCGCCGGGGCTCGACACGCTCGACATGCTCGTTTTGTGGAAGGGTTTCCCGACCTATGCTTCGGTCCAGACCATCTTCACGATCCTGAAGGCCGACTGGTATTTCCTCGAGAACAACCAATATGTCCAGTGGCCGACGATGACCGCGACCGAATGCCACGTGCCCGGCCAGCACGCGACCGCGCTGACGCTGCCGTGGGGCGGGACGTCACATCCGATATGGTTCAAGCAGGATTCGCGCGTGTCGACGGTGAAAGTCTATGGCGGCGTCTTCGCGCGTGAAGTGATGGACAATGTCGTCAGCATGACGAAGATGATCGATACCGACATCAAGCCTTTGCCCTTCGCCGAGCAGGAGGAGGCGCTATCGAAAATGGCAGAGACCGTGCAGGGCGACATGCCGCCGCGCGAAAATCCGCGGCTCAACACTAGCATCGATTCGGTCCACGCATCGGGACCGCTCGGCCGCGCGCATGTGCTGATCCACGGCAATTGCAATTACAAGCAGACCGGTTTGATGCAGGCGTGGTGCGCGATGAACCTGCTCCAGCAGCCGCCGCGCCGGACCGGCTTCGCCTCCGCCTGTCAGGCGTTTGGGCATCAAGAACTGCTCGGCGTGCTGCGCCAGTTCGGGCTGGTGCTGAAACCGATCGTCACGGTCCACGACTGATGCGGCTGGTCGACTGGCTCGACAAGGGGGCGTCGCTTGGAGCCGACGCGCCATGCCTGACGATGGAAGGCAAGAGCCTGTCCTACGCCGAGGTACAGTTGCTGACCCACCGGGTCGCACGCGGGCTGAACGGCGCTGGGATTACACCCAGCAAGCATGTCGCGATCCTGTCGGGCAACGATCCCATCGCTTTCGCCTGCGTCTTCGCCATCTCACGCGCCGCCGCCGTGTGGTGCCCGATCAACCCGCGCAACGAAGCTGCCGAGAACGCCTATGTGCTCGACAATTTCGACTGCGCGGCGCTGTTCTTCCATTCGAAATTCGCCGACCTCGTCGATGCGCTGCGAGGGGAGTTGTCGAAGCTGGAACTGCTCGTCTGCCTCGATTCCGAACAGCCCTTCGCCCCATCGCTCGACGCATGGCTGGCGGGCGTTGCCGAGGCCCCGTTCGCGGCGACACCCGTCAGCGACCTCGCGATGCTGCCGGGAACCGGCGGCACGACAGGGCATCCCAAGGGAGTGATGCTGACCAATCGCAACCTGGAGGCGATGACCGCGCTGACCCTGATGGGCTATCCGTTCGAAGGGCGCCCGGTCTATCTCGCGATGGCGCCGCTCACTCACGCGGCGGGGGTGCTGGCGTTTCCGGTCATGGCGCATGGCGGCGAGATCGTGATCATGCCGTACCCCGATATCGGCGAATTTCTGACATTGGCGTCACGGCACCGCGCGACGCACAGCTTCCTGCCGCCGACGCTGATCTACGTGTTGCTCGATCATCCGGCGCTGCCTGCGACCGACCTGTCGGCGATGCAGTGCTTCTGGTATGGCGCAGCGCCGATTTCGGCGGCGCGGCTGGAAGAGGCGATCGGCAAGCTCGGCCCGGTGATGGCACAGCTCTTCGGCCAGACCGAGGCGCCGATGATGATCTCGATGATGGCGCCGAAGGATCATTTCAATCCTGACGGGACGATCGCGCGCCAGCGCCTGTCGTCGGCGGGGAGGCCCGGCCCGCTCGTCCGCGTCGCGATCGTCGACAGCGAGGGCAGGGAATTGCCGCAGGGCGAGCGCGGCGAAATCGTCGTCAAGGGCTCGCTGGTCATGGACGGCTATTACAGGAACCCCGAAGCGACCGCTGAGGCGACGGTGAACGGATGGCACCGCACCGGCGACATCGGCTATCTCGACCCCGACAATTTCCTCTTCATCGTCGACCGCGCCAAGGACATGATCATCACCGGCGGCTTCAACGTCTATTCGGCCGAGGTCGAACAGGCGCTGCTCGCCTTGCCCGCGGTGCAGGACGGCGCGGTGTTCGGCCTGCCCGACGAAAAATGGGGCGAACGCGTGTGCGCGGTGGTGCAGTTGAGGGCAGGGCATACAGCCGACCCCGACGAGTTGATCGCCGCGGTCAAGGCTGCGATCGGCAGCGTCAAGGCGCCGAAAGAGCTCGAAATCTGGGATGACCTGCCGCGGTCAAAGGTAGGGAAGGTGCTGAAGAAAGATATAAGGGCGGCGAAGCTTGCTGGGGTGCGTTAAACTTGGCGGACAGGGTGGGATTCGAACCCACGGTGAGCTTGCACCCACGGCGGTTTTCAAGACCGCTGCCTTAAACCACTCGGCCACCTGTCCTATGCCCGCCGCCATAGCGCGCACCGGCGCGGCGGCAAGCAAAAGATGACGGCATTCCGTCCACCGCGCGTATGACTCGGCCCGTCTCGCGCCGGGGTGGCCAAGCCGCTCGCATCTGTGCGAGACACGCCCTATGGGTGGGGACATCATGCACGCTATTGCTTTCGGAACCAGACGCCTTTTCGCCGTTGCCGCCGCCTTCCTGTCGGCGTGGCTGCTCACCGCGTCTGCGCCGCTGCACGCGCAGAGCGGCGACGGCAGCTTCGACGCCTATGTCCAGTCGCTATGGCCGAAGGCGCAGGTGCGCGGAGTATCGCGCGCGACGTTCGACCGGGTGACGGCGGGGCTGAGCTATAATACGCGCGTCGTCGCGCTCGACCGCGACAATCTCGGCTCGCCGCCGAGCCCGAATACGCCAATCCCGGCCTTTGGCCCGTACCGGATCAAGCATGTCGATGCCGCGCGCATCGGCGGCGGGCGCCGCGTCCACGACCGGCTGCTGCCACTGCTGTCGCGCATCGAGCAACGCACCGGCGTTCCGACGAGCATTATGATCGCAATTTACGGCCATGAAACCGCTTATGGGCAGGTGACGGGCAATTTCGACTTGCCCGAAGCGCTCGCGACGCTCGCCTATGAAGGGCGGCGCCGGTCGCTGTTCGAGCCCGAGCTGATCGCAACGATGGTGATGGTCGAACGCGGTGTGCCGCGCAGCGCCCTAAAAGGAAGCTGGGCGGGGGCGTTCGGTTATCCGCAATTCCTGCCTTCGGTCTATCTGCGCGTTGCCGAAGACGGCGACGGTGATGGGGTCGCGCGCATCTGGTCGAGCGAAGCCGACGCGATCGAATCGATCGGATCCTATCTGCGCAACGCCGGCTGGCGCGCCGGCCAGCCGTGGGGTGTCGCGGTGACGGTTCCCGCAGGCTTTGACCGCGGCGCGGTTGCCAACCGGCTGACCCCGACGCGCTGCCCGCGCGTTTTCGAACGGCACAGCCGCTGGCGCTCGATGGCTGAGTGGCGCGCGGCGGGCATCCAGCCGGTGAACGGCCGCTGGCCCGACGGCAAGATCCAGGCGACCTTGCTCGAACCCGATGGCCCGGGGCGGACCGCTTATTTGCTCACTGGTAATTATCGTGCGATATTGGACTATAATTGTTCCAATTTTTACGCACTATCTGTGGGGTTGCTGGCGGATGAAATCGATGGTTAGGGGCGGGGGTCTGTTGGCCGGGGCGGTGTTGACGCTTGCAGGCTGCGGCGGTTTCGACGGCAAGCGCGAAGGCGGGCCGGCCGCCGGTCCTGCCCCGGTATCGAGCGTTTCGGGCGTGGTCGACGGGCCGGTCAAGATCGGCGATCCCTACAAGGTCGGCGACACGACTTATACCCCCGCCGACGTCGCCGATTATGACGAGGTCGGCTACGCGAGCTGGTATGGCGAAGAGCTTGCCGGGCGGCCGACCGCGAATGGCGAGACTTTCGATCCCGCCGGGATCAGTGCTGCCCACAAGACGCTCCCGCTGCCGAGCTATGTCGAAGTGACCGCGCTCGATACCGGACGGACAATCCTGGTGCGCGTCAACGATCGCGGGCCGATGGTGAACGACCGGCTGATCGACCTGTCGCGCGGCGCGGCGGAACAGTTGGGCCTGAGCGAAGGTGTGAGCGGGGTGCGCGTGCGCCGGACCAGCCCACCCGCCGCCGAACGCGCCCAGCTTCGTGCCGGCCAACCGGTTCGCGAACGGATCGCAACCCCCGGTTCGTTACTCGCGATTCTGCGCCGCAAGATGAAGGAACTGCCCGTTCCCAAGAGTGTAGCGGTGGCTGCGGCGCCGATTGCCACACAGCCTGCGGCGCCGATCGCCTCGGGTAAGGCGAAGCCCGGCGACGATCGATTCATCGTCGAGGGGCCGGGGGCAACGAAACCAGATACAAAGCCTGCGCCGGTCGCCAAGCCCGATCTGGCCAAGCCCGTTGACTCCCAGGTCGCCCCCAGTGGCTTCGTCGTCCAGGTCGGCGCGTTCAGCAGCGAAGCGCGCGCCAATAGCGCGGCAAAGTCGGTTGGCGGATCGGTATCGAAGTCCGGCAGATACTGGCGCGTGCGCATGGGCCCGTTCGCCGGAGAGGCCGAAGCGCAGGGCGCGCTTGGCAAGGCGAAGGCCAAGGGCTTCCGCGACGCGGTGGTCCAGCGCGACCGGTGACGCGCCGACCGATGCGGCAAAGGGGAATATGGGCGAAGGTCGGGGCGGCGGTCCTGACGCTCGCCGCGCTGGCGGTTGCCCTTCCGGCGGCGTCGGCGGGTGACGCGCGACTAAAAAATGGCCCCGCCCAGAACGCGCCAGCCCAAAAGGCAGCCGCAAGCCGGCCGCTATACGTCACGCAGGCGCCGATCGTGATGCTGAAGGATCTCGATTCAGGCGCAATCCTTTTCTCGCGCGGCGCTGACAAGCGCTTCGCTCCCGCGTCGATGGCAAAGGTGATGACCGCCTATGTCGTCCTCGAGCTGATCAAGAAGGGCGAACTCGACCGCAACCGGCAAATCACGGTCAGCGAGGCGACGTGGAAGAAGTGGAACGGCGGCAACGGCGGATCGACGATGTTCCTGCGGCCCGGAGAAAAAATCTCGGTCGACGAACTGCTCAAGGGATTGATCACCGTCTCGGGCAATGATGCAGCGGCAGCGCTGGCGGTCGGGATCGACGGCAGCGAAGCGGCTTTCGTCAAACGAATGAATGCAGTGGCGGCCGATATTGGAATGGCGTCGAGCCGGTTCGGGACGCCCAATGGCTGGCCGGACGGTGGTGTTACCAAGGTGAGCGCTGCCGACCTTATCACGCTCGCCGACCGGCTGATCCGCGACCATCCGAGCGGCTATGCGCGCTATTTTTCACTGTCGAAGCTCCAGCACGGCACGTCGCCGGACGGCAAGCCGATCGTCCAGCCCAACCTCAACCCGATCCTCGGCCGCTTCGAGGGGGCAGACGGGCTAAAAACGGGTCACACCAGCGAGGCGGGCTATTGCTTCCTCGGCTCAGCGAAGCGCGATGGCCGCCGGCTGATCATGGTCGTCGCGGGGATGCGCAGCGAAAAGGCGCGGCGCGACGAGGCCGAACGGCTCATGACATGGGGTTTCGAAGCTTGGGAGGGTAGGGAATTACTCCCCGCCGGCGCAAGCGTCGGGCGCCTTGATGTCGGCAAGGGCGCCAAGCCCGCCGTCGCGACCGAAACCGGCATGGCCGTACGGATGACGGTTCCCAAAGGCTATGTCGGCGGCTACCGCGCGGTCATGCGTTCCAAGACTCCCCTGCCGGCGCCCGTCGCGCGCGGCGCGCGGGTGGCAGACCTCGTCGTCCGGCCCGACGGCCTGCCGCCGCAGACGACACCGCTGCTGGCCTCGGCCGATGTTGGCGAAGGCGGCTGGTGGGCACGCGCACGGACCGGATTCTACCGGCTGACCGGGCTGTGACCGGGCGCTTCATCACGCTGGAGGGCGGCGAGGCGGTCGGCAAGTCGACACAGATCGCCGCGCTCACTGCCGGAATTGAAGCGCACGGGATCGAGGTTGTGGCAACGCGCGAGCCGGGTGGCAGTGCGGGCGCCGAAGCGATCCGGTCGCTGCTGATGGAAGGCAGCGACGACCGCTGGGACGCGCGGAGCGAGGCGCTGCTCTTTGCTGCAGCGCGCGCCGATCATGTCGCACGGCTGATCCGACCGGCGCTGGCGCGCGGCGCGTGGGTCTTGTGCGACCGCTTCGTCGATTCGAGCCGCGCCTATCAGGGCGGCGGCGGCGGGATAACCGACGCGGACCTGATGATGCTGCACGACTTCGGGTCCGA
This sequence comes from Sphingopyxis sp. H115, assembly GCF_001468465.1. GTDB lineage: Bacteria > Pseudomonadota > Alphaproteobacteria > Sphingomonadales > Sphingomonadaceae > Sphingopyxis. The sequence continues at coordinate 108,732 of NZ_LNSA01000001.1, read as the reverse complement.
GGGGCTGATGCCCGACCGCACCTTCCTGCTCACCGTCAGCGCTGACGAGGCGGCGCGGCGGCTGACCGAACGGGGGGGTAGCGATCGGATGGGGAGCAAGCCGGCCGATTATCAGGAACGCCTTGCCGCGCGTTTCGTCGACTTGGCGCACGCCGAACCGGACCGCTGGCGGATTATCGATGCCGACGCGCCGGCCGCGCACGTCACTGCGGCGATCCTCGCCGAACTGGCCGGGTGGCTGCCATGATCGGGCACAGCGATGCCGAAAAGGCGTTCCTCGAAGCGTGGCAGGGCGACCGGCTTCACCACGCCTGGCTTCTTGCGGGTCCGCAAGGGATGGGCAAGGGCGCCTTTGCCGATCGCGTCGCGCGGTTCCTTGTAACCCATGCCACCGCAGGCGAAGCGGAATCGCTCGACGATCGCGGTGAGGAATCGGCGGCGCGACTGGTCGACGCAGGCAACCATCCAGAAATTCTTCGCCTCGTTCGTCAGGCGAAAGACAAGGCCAAGGACCTCGCGCGCAATATCACGATCGAGCAGGTTCGCGAACTCAAGGCGCGGCTCCATTTTTCGCTTTCTCTCGGCGAACGGCGCGTGATCATCGTCGACGCGATCGACGACCTCGAAGCCTCGGCATCGAACGCCCTGCTCAAGACGCTCGAGGAACCGCCCGCCAAGACACTGTTCCTGCTTGTCAGTCACTCGCCCGGACGCTTACTGCCAACGATCCGGTCGCGGTGTAGAAGCCTTCGTTTTCAACCGGTTGATCATGACGTCATGACGGCGTGGCTGCACGAGATGCGGCCGATGCTCGAAATGGCCGAGGTGCGCGCGATCGTCGCTGCATCGGGTGGCGTTCCAGGCAAGGCGCTAGCGCTGATCGATAGCGATGTGGCGACGATGGAAAAGAAGCTGCTGGCCATTGCCAGTTCGGGAGACCCCGAAAACCGGCTCCGCGAAGCGCTCGCCCGTGAAGTCGGCGGAACGAGCAATCGCGCGCGGCTGGAATTGGTGATCGACATCGTACCGGGCCTGCTCGCAAGGATCGCGCGCGAGCGTCCGGTTGCGGAGGTCGCGCCCGTCCTTGCGCAGTGGGACCGCGTCCAGCGCACCGTTCGCGATGCGATCCGCGGATCCTACGACGGTGCGATGGTGGGGTTCGAAATCGGCAACTGCCTCGCCGAACTCGCGCCAAGAGCGGGTCAGCCGGCACGCTGACGCTTTCCCTTGCGCGCGGCAGCGGCTAAGGCGCGCGCATGTCCGAAAACAAAGCCCCCTTCTATATCACCACGGCGATCAGCTATCCCAATGGCCGTCCGCATATCGGCCATGCCTATGAAGCGATCGCGACCGATGTGATGGCGCGTTTCCAGCGCGCGCGCGGCCGCGACGTGCGGCTGACCACCGGAACCGACGAGCATGGCCTGAAAATGTACCAGACGGCGCGCGACCAAGGCCGCGCGACCATAGAATTTGCCGATGAAATGTCGGGATATTTCCGTGAGATGTACGGCAAGCTGAATATCAGTTTCGACCATTTCATGCGCACGTCGGACCCCGCGCACCATGCCGCGTCGCAGGCGCTGTGGCGCGCGATGGAGGCCAATGGCGACCTGTATCTCGACCGCTATGAAGGCTGGTATTCGGTGCGCGACGAGGCTTTCTATGACGAAAGCGAACTGGTTCAGGGGGAAGGGGAGGCAAAGCTCTCGCCCCAGGGGACGCCGGTCGAATGGACCGTTGAGGAAAGCTGGTTCTTCCGCCTGTCGGCCTATCAGGACAGACTGCTCGCGCTCTACAACGAGAATCCCGATTTCATACGTCCCGAAAGCCGCCGGAACGAAGTGATGCGCTTTGTCGAGGGCGGGCTCAAGGATCTCAGCGTTTCGCGCACCAGTTTCGACTGGGGGGTACCGGTGCCGGACTCGCCGGGCCATGTCATGTATGTCTGGGTCGATGCGCTCACCACCTATATGTCGGCGCTCGGTTTTCCCGATCAGGGTGGGGAGTGGGGCCAGTTCTGGCCGGCAGATATCCATATGATCGGCAAGGATATCGTTCGTTTTCATACGGTTTACTGGCCGGCTTTCTTGATGAGTGCAAAGCTTCCTCTACCCAGGCAGGTGTTCGGCCACGGCTTCCTGCTCAACCGCGGCGAAAAGATGTCGAAGTCGCTGGGCAACGTCGTCGACCCGATGGAACTCGCCGAGCGTTTCGGGGTCGACGCGCTACGCTATTACCTGCTCCGCGAAGTGAGCTTCGGTCAGGACGGCAGCTATTCGGCCGAAGCGATTGTGCGCACCGCCAACGCCGATCTTGCGAACAGCTTCGGCAATCTCGCGCAGCGCAGCTTGTCCATGATTTTCAAGAATTTGGACGGCAAGATTTCGGTAGACTATGCGCCCGCGCAGGACGATAGCGACCTGCTCGCCGATCTGGCCACGATGGCGACCGAGCGCCTGCCGCGCGAGTTCGAGCAGCTCGCTTTTTCGGTCGGGATCGAGGATTGGATCCGCGCGGTCTTCGCGTGCAACCAATATGTCGACACGCAGGCCCCCTGGGCGCTGCGCAAGACCGATCCCGACCGCATGCGCGCGGTGCTGATGACCCTGTTCCAAGCGGTCCGCACGCTGGCAATCGCGATCCGCCCGGTCGTGCCGGCAGCGGCTGACAAATTGCTCGACCAGATGGGCATCGCAGAAAATGCGCGCGATTTTGGGGCGCTCGCCGACGCCGACTGGTTCACCACGCTCGCCGCCAGCGGCTTCACCGTCGGCCAACCGGTCCCGATCTTCCCCCGGCTCGAGCTTCCTGAAGGGGAAGGGGAGGCATAATGCTCGTCGATTCGCACTGCCACCTCAACTACAAAGGACTTGCCGAGCAGCAGGGTGAGGTGCTGGCGCGCGCGCGCGCGCGGGGCGTTACCGCAATGCTCAACATCGCGACCCGCGAAAGCGAGTGGGACGATGTGCTTGCCGCGGCCGAGGCCAATGCCGATGTCTGGGCGAGCGTCGGCATCCATCCGCACGATGCCGACAACCATCCCGATATCGACACCGCGAAGCTGGTCGAGCGCGCCGGGCATCCGCGCGTCATCGGGATCGGCGAGACTGGGCTCGACTATTATTACGACAAGAGCGACCGCGTGCGGCAGCAGGACAGCTTTCGACGCCATATCCATGCGTCGCAGGCGACTGGATTGCCGATCATCGTCCACACGCGCGACGCCGAGAACGACACGCTGGCGCTGCTGGACGAGGAGATGGGCAGGGCGGAATTCCCCGGCGTGATCCATTGCTTCACCGCGAGCGACGATTTCGCGCGCAAGGCGCTCGACCTCGGCCTGTTCATTTCGATTTCGGGCATCGTGACCTTCAAAAATGCTGCGGAGCTTCAGGCGACCGCTAAATGGCTGCCGCGGGACCGGCTGCTCATCGAAACCGATTCCCCCTTCCTCGCGCCCGTTCCGCACCGCGGCAAGACCGGCGAGCCGGCGTTTGTCGCCGACACACTGGCGTTCCTTGCCGACCTGCGCGGCGACGACAGGGATGGGCTGGCGGCAGCGACGGCCGCCAATTTCTATGCGCTTTTCAGCAAGGCGGCGTCATGACGTCAGGCGCGGCATGAAGGTCAGAATCCTGGGCTGCGGCACGTCTTCGGGCGTTCCGCGGATTGGCAACGACTGGGGACAGTGCGATCCGGACAATGTGCGCAACCTGCGCAGCCGGGCATCGATCATGGTCTCGCTCGGCGGCTTTCGTATCCTTGTCGACACCAGCCCCGACATGCGGCTCCAACTGCTCGACGCCGGGGTCGGCGAACTCGACGCCGTCATCTGGACACACGAACACGCCGATCACACGCACGGTCTGGACGACCTGCGCCAGGTCATGCACCTGCGCCGCTCGCCAGTCCCGGTCTATGCCCGCGATCATGTTCTCGACATCCTCAAATGGCGCTTCACTTATGCATTTGCGGGAAATGCCGGTTATCCGGCATCAGTCGATCCGATCGACCTGAACGACCATCAATCGATCGGCCCGATCGAGGTTTCGGCGATCGAAATGCCGCACGGGCCGATCAAAGCGACGGGCCTGATCTTCAGCGATGGTGCGCACAAGATAGCCTATGCTACTGATTTTTCTAAATTCACCGACGAGATGGTGGAATTTTTTCAGGACGTCGACCTGTTCGTGATCGACGCGCTGCGCCGCTATCCCCATCCGACGCATCCGCATCTCGCGATGACGCTCGAAGGGCTGGCGAAGGTCGGCAATCCACGCGCGATCATCACGCATATGGACAATACGATGGATTATGAAGACCTTGCGGCGGAATTGCCGTCAGGCGTCGAACCCGGGTACGACGGATTGGAGGTGCAGCTATGACCGGTGACACGACCGTCCAGATTCTCTGGTTCGCGGGCGCGTTCGCGCTGGTGCTAAGTTCGCTGCTCGCGCGGCGCTTACCGATGGCCGACTGGGTTAAAATGGCGCTCGCGTGGGTGGCGATCTTCGGGCTGGTATTCCTGGTCATCCGTGCATGGCAGGCGGTGACGTGACGCCGGGCACTCCTCCTTCCTGTGCAACTATATTTAACATAATATATATTATCGGATAATTTCATGACCGGAGCTGCTACGCTGTCCCCCATCGAGCGCCTGCTCGCAATCATGCGCCAACTGCGCGATCCCGATGGTGGATGCGAATGGGATCTGGCGCAAAGCTTCGGTACGATCGCTGCCTATACGATCGAGGAAGCCTATGAGGTTTCGGACGCCATCACCGGCGGCGATCCTGCTGCGATTTGCGACGAGCTTGGCGACCTGTTGTTGCAGGTCGTCTTTCACAGTCAGATCGCGGCCGACGAAGGCCTGTTCGGTTTCGACGACGTCGCCAACGCGATCAGCGATAAGATGGAACGCCGACACCCGCATATCTTCGGCGACGGCAAGACCGACGACGTGCGTCAACAATGGGAACAGATCAAGGCGGCCGAACGCGCCGTCGACGGTCCGACGAGCGCGCTCGCCGGAGTGGCCTCGTCCTTGCCCGCGTTGCTGCGCGCGCAAAAGCTGCAGGGCCGTGCTGCACGCGTCGGTTTCGACTGGCCCGATACCGACGCGCCGCGTGCAAAGATCGACGAGGAGCTGGCCGAAGTCGCACAAGCGACAACCGATGCCGAGCGCCATGAGGAAGTCGGCGACTTGCTGTTCGCGGTCGTCAACTATGCCCGCAAGCTCGGCATCGATGCCGAGAGCGCGCTGCGCGATGCCAATCTGAAATTCGCGCGGCGCTTTGTCGCAATGGAAGATCGCGCCGGCGGCAGCCTTGCCGGGCTATCGCTCGACGATCAGGAAAAACATTGGGTCGCGGTCAAGGCCGCGGAGCGTTCTTAGCCGGCCATAACCGCTCGAACCGTGCGTTGTCGGCCGGGTCGAGGCGGACGGTCAGGACATGGCCTTCGCCCTGCGGCTCGTCTGCGAGAACCTCGCCGCGCGCGTGGAGCCACGCCGCCGCCTCACCCTCGCCATAGCCCAGATAGATGCGCTGCACCTTGTGCTGCGCGGTCAGTTGCGATGCCATCAGGACGCGCGCCGCCTCGACTCCCTCGCCCGTTACCGCCGAAATGACCGCGACGTCGGGCCGCCGCGCCGCCATCTCCTCGATCGCCGCGCGCGCGTCGGCATCGGCGGTATCGATCTTGTTCCAGATTTCGATCTGCGGAACCGCGGCGGGGGCATCGCCCTCCCCGTCGTCTTGCGGACCGTTGACGCCGAGCGAATCCAATATGGCGCGCACATCGTCATACTGCGCTTCGCTGTCGGGATGGACGATGTCGCGGACGTGGACGATCAGGTCGGCGGTCGTCACTTCCTCGAGCGTCGCGCGGAAGGCGGCGACGAGTTGCGTCGGCAAGTCGGACACGAACCCGACGGTGTCCGACAGGATCGCCTTTTCGATGCCCGGCAGCCCGATTTCGCGCATCGTCGGGTCGAGCGTTGCAAAAAGCATGTCCTCCGCCATGACGTCACTTCCCGTCAAGCGGTTGAAGAAGGTCGATTTTCCAGCGTTGGTATAGCCGACGAGCGCGACCACCGGCCAGGGTGCGCGCTGGCGTTTCGACCGCTGGAGCTGGCGCGTCCGCCGCGCATCGTCGAGCGAACGACGGATGCGTGCCATGCGGTTTCGGATCATCCGCCGGTCGGCCTCGATCTGCGTTTCGCCGGGGCCACCTAGGAAGCCAAAGCCACCGCGCTGGCGCTCGAGGTGCGTCCAGCTCCGCACGAGCCGGCCCGCCTGATAGTCGAGATGTGCAAGCTCGACCTGCAACCGTCCTTCGGCGGTCGCGGCGCGCTCACCGAAGATTTCGAGGATCAGCCCGGTGCGATCGATGACCTTGGTCCCGAAAGCAGTTTCGAGATTGCGTTGCTGGATCGGACTGAGCGCAGCGTCGACAACGACGAGTTGGACACCCTTTGCTGCGATGTCAGGCGCGATCGCGTCGATCTGCCCGACGCCGAGCAGCGTCGCCGCGCGTGTCTGCCGGAGCCGCAGCGTGTGGACAGCAACGACGTCAAGCCCGATCGCGAGCGCAAGACCCCTCGCCTCCTCGGCGCGTGCGTCAAGGTCGCGCGCGAGGCGCTGGCTATGCCATTCGGGCACGACGACAAGCGCGGCGGCGCCGCGCGTTACCTCGTCCTCATTGTCGATTATAGGGTCGATCAGGCGTCGTCCGTTTCGCCGTCAGCCTCGCCATTGTCGGTCAGGTTGATCGGCCCGTTTGGTTGAACCGTCGAAATCGCGTGCTTGTAGACGAGCTGCACCTGCCGCTCGCGCTCGAGCAGCATGCAGAACAGGTCAAACGCCACGATATCGCCCTGCAGCATCACGCCGTTGACGAGGAACATCGTCACCGATTCGTCGGACCGGCGCACCGCGTTCAGGAAAACATCCTGCAGCGCCTTTCCCCTGCCGGCGGGCGCCTCGCGCAGATTGTCACCGAGCAGCGCAAGATCGAAGTCGTGCGACGGCATCACGGTCGAAATCGCATGCTTGTAGACAAGCTGCGACTGCCCATCGCGGCGAAGCAGCAACGAGAAATTGTCGAACCAGGTGATGATGCCCTGCAATTTGACGCCCTTGACCAGGAACATGGTCACCGGGGTCTTGCTGCGGCGCACAGCATTGAGGAAAAGATCTTGGAGATTCTGATTCTTATCGGACATATTTGCCTCCTGTTCTTGGCGGCGAAGCCGCGTTTCGATGCTCGGTAGACCCGGCATCTTTGACATTCTTTGCCGCCCCACTATGCGGCAAACCATAAGGAACGTCTAGCGCAAAGCCGTCAGCCTTCACCGTCCGAACTCTCGGTAAGGCCCAAAAGTTTCAGTTTGCGGTGCAGCGCCGATCTTTCCATCCCGATGAAGCTAGCAGTGCGCGAGATGTTGCCCGAAAACCGATTGATCTGGATACGCAGATATTCGCGTTCGAAATTCTCGCGCGCCTCCTTGAGCGGAATGGCGGTGATCGATTCCGAATTGGGGAGGATATCTGCCCCTCCCCGTACCAGTTCGGCGGGCAGCATGTCGGCGTCGATCCGGTTCAATCGGGCGCTCGGCGCCAGGATCATTACGCGCTCGATGACGTTCCTGAGTTCGCGGACGTTGCCGGGCCATTCATGCGCCTGGAGCGCGGCCATCGCCTCCGAACTGATTTCGGGCGGCGGAACGCGGCGATCGGCGGCGTAGCGGCGAATATAATGGTCGCAAAGGCTCGCGATATCGTCGCGCCGTTCGCGCAGCGGCGGGATATGCACCGGGACGACGTTGAGCCGATAATACAGATCTTCGCGAAACCGGCTTTCGGCAATTTCGGTCATCAGGTCGCGCGCCGACCCCGAAATGATGCGCACATCAACGCGGATCATGGTGCGCCCCCCGACGCGCGTGAAGCTCTGGTCGGTGAGGACACGCAGGACTTTTCCCTGCGTCGTGAGCGGCATGTCGGCGACCTCGTCGAGAAACAGCGTGCCGCCGTGCGCCTGTTCGAGCAGCCCGACGCGGATCGAACCGTCCTCCGCCTCCGACCCGAATAATTCGGTCTCGACCGTTTCAGGATCCATGCGCGCCGAGGAAATGACGCGGAACGGCGCATTCTGCCGTCCACTCCAACCATGGAGGACGCGCGCGGCGACCTCCTTGCCGACGCCCGGCGCTCCTGTGATCAGCACACGGCTTCCTGTCCCCGCGACGCGCTTCAACGTCGCGCGGACATTGTTGATCGCCGCGCTCGTGCCAGTGAGTTCGTCTGACGGCCCCGCCTTTTCGCGCAGCTGCTCATATTCGAATTTCAGCCGCTCGCTTTCGGTCGCGCGCGCGACGAGGTGGAGCAGGCGCGACGCCTCGAACGGCTTTTCGATAAAGTCGAACGCACCGCGCCGGATCGCCGCCACCGCTGTGTCGAGCCCGCCGTGCCCCGAAATCACGATGATCGGCAACGTTGGGTCGAACGCCTTTATCGCCTCGACGAGGCCGAGCCCGTCAAGCCGCGAGCCTTGGAGCCAGACGTCGATCAGCGCAAGCGAGGGGCGCCGCTGGCGGATCGCTTCGAGCGCCGAATCGCTGTCGGAGGCGGTGCGCGCCTCATAGCCTTCGTCTTCCATGACCCCTGCGACGAGGTCGCAGATGTCGCGTTCGTCGTCGACGATCAAAATATCAAGCGCCATGATCTTCTCTGTCCTGCCGATTCCGGATGCGTCCGGGAACCGATTCGCCCTGTCCCGTGCCGGCCTCGCCGCCACGTCCCGCCAGTGGCCGTAACCGATCCGGATAGAGCGTAAGCGTCACGCGCGTCCCCTGCCCGGCCGGATTGTCCGAAAATTCGAGTTCGCCATAATGTTGCTCGACAATCTTTTTGACGATCGCAAGGCCGAGCCCCGTGCCGCCCTGCCGCGTCGTCATATAGGGTTCGGCGATGGCATCGCGCGCTTCCGGAAGCCCAATGCCGTCGTCGGTCACGCGGATCAGCAATTCGCCGCCCGGCCCCATCGCGAGCTCGGCATCGACGTGTCCGACGGGCATACCTTCCGAGTTTTTCGCCTTTTCTTCAATCGCTTCCACCGCATTTTTGACGATATTTGTTGTCGCCTGCGACAGCAGGCGACGGTCGCAAACGAGTGGTTCGATTTCGTCCTCGGTACGGATCGCAAAGACGATGTCGGGCTTGGCCACTTCAAACAGGAACACCGCCTGCCGCACGATGTCGCGAACATCCTCGACCCCGAAGGTCGGCTTCGGCATTCGCGCGAAACTTGAAAACTCGTCGACCATCCGCCGCATGTCGTGGACCTGGCGGATCACCGTGTCGGTGAGCTTCCGGAACGTCGCGGCGTCGTCCTCGACCTTGTCGCCGAAGCGGCGCTGCAGTCGTTCGGCGGCGAGCTGGATCGGGGTGAGCGGGTTCTTGATCTCGTGCGCGATGCGGCGCGCGACATCGGACCAGGCGGCACGGCGCTGGTCTAGCAATTGCTGCGTGATATCCTCGAAGCTCAGGACAAAACCGTCGCCCTGCGCGACCGCCTTGGCCGCCAGCGTCGCGGGCTCGGCATCCTTGCGAGCGAGTTGGACGATCGCCTCACGCTCGTCGCCGGTCAGCAATTGCGCCAATTCGGGCGCGACGTCGGCAAGCGGCCGCCCGGTCAGGCATTCGGCTGATTGGCAGATCAGCCGCTCGGCTGCGGCATTGGCGAGCAGGATGCGGTGATCGGCATCGACCGAAATCACGGCCGACGAGACGCCGCTCAGCACCGCTTCGATAAAACTGCGCCGCGCCTCCAACTGTTCGTTGACGTTGACCAGTGCACCGGTCTGCCCTTCCAGTTGCTCGGTCATCCGGTTGAAGGCGCGTGTCAGCACCGAAATCTCGTCGTCGCGCGCCGGTGGCGTCACGCGGACTGACAAGTCCCCGCCAGCGGCTGTCCGCGTCGCCCCGATCAGCGTGCCGAGCGGGCGAACGATGCGGTCGGCAACGACGATCGCAGCAATAACGGCGAGCGCCAGGAGGAGAAGCGAGCCCAGATAGAGCGCACCATTGAATTGCAACTGGAGCTGTTGGGATCGCTCGAACAAATTATTATAGTCGGCGAGAACGGCGCCCGCCCGTGCCGATTGCTGAAAACCCGGAACATTGATGTCGCGCGAGGCGTAGACGTAGGCACGGTCAGTGCCGGGTAAACGCGCGGCGGCTTCAATCCGGTTAGCCTGTCGTATGACGACGATATCTTCACCGGCGTTGAGGCGACGGATCATCTGAGAATTCAGCCGATTTTCGGCCGCCCGGTCGTCAGGATTGATGGCCGCCGCCGTGCGCGCGACACCGTCTCCCCCGATCTCGATGACCGCCGATTCATTGAGGCTGCGAACCACGACCTGCTGAAAGTAATAGTTGCCGAACTTCGGATTATCGATCGGCACAAGGCTCAGCTGTTTGCCCAGATCCGCCGCCATCGCAAATGTATTGGCTCCGACTTGGCGCTCGTTTTCCTGATAATAGCCTTCTGCGAGGCTCGCTGCATTTTCGAACATGCCACGAGAGCGATCCGAGAACCAGAAATCGACCCCGAACTGGAACAGTAATGAGGCGAAGATCACGACGAGGAGGGTCGGCGCCGCCGCGATCAACGAAAAGAGCGCGACAAGCCGGACGTGGAGACGACCGTTGCCGCCCGCCATCGACCGGACCGCGCGGGCGCGGGCAATGCGGCTGCCGATGAGCACGATCAGTGCCATCGCCGGCACTAGATTGGCGACCATGATCGCTGCCACGAGCGCGGGCGTCAGCAGTCGCTCGCTCTGCGCATCACCCGTTACGAACACATAGGTCGCGATCGCAACGCTGATGATGAGCGCAAGCGTGTAATATTCGGGTGCGGCAAAACGCCAGAAGCCCGAGCGTACGTCCTCGACCTCTGAATCCGTTTCGAAAGTCAGGGAAGAGGATTGCGCCATTGTTGCTGCGTTACGACAATCCTGTTGCATAGAAAACACACAATTTGCGTGTGTGTCGCCCAAATGCCCCGATTCCGGGTTTATCGTGGAACTCAGGGGTGCGCCGGGTCGATATCCAGCTGCCCCAACCGCTTGCGGAGCGTATTGCGATTGATCCCCAGACGCCGCGCGGCTTCGAGCTGGTTTCCGCGGACGTCGCGCAACACACGCCGGAAAAGCGCCGCCTCGACGATCGCTTCCAGCTTCTCGTGGATAGCCCCGTCGCTTGCGGCGCACGCCATTTCTTCGCGCGCCCAGTCGTCGATCGCGCGGGCGATGAGCGTCGCCGGCTCCACCGCGCCGCCGTCCCCGCCGCCTTCGTGCAGCACGGTTTCGACGTCGCGCACGGTGACGACCGTGTCGCGCGACAGCACCGCGAGCCGCTGCACGACATTGCCCAGTTCGCGGACATTCCCCGGCCAGTCATATCGTTCGAGCCATTGCATCGCCGCGGGTGCGAACTGCCGGTCGGGAAGCCCCGAACGACGTCCGGCATCGACGAAATGGCGAACGAGCGCGGCAATGTCACTGCGTCGGTCGCGAAGCGGCGGCAGGGTGACCGGAATGACGTTGAGCCGGTAAAAGAGATCTTCGCGAAAGCGCCCGTCGGCGACGAGCGTACGCATGTCGCGGTGCGTCGCCGCGATGACGCGCACGTCGGCGCGGAGCGCCTGGCTGCCGCCGACGGTCGAATATTCGTTGCTCTGCAGCACGCGAAGCAGGCGCGTTTGCGCCTCAAGCGGCATGTCACCGATTTCGTCGAGGAACAGCGTGCCGCCCGCCGCTTGTTCGAAGCGCCCGGCATTGCGGCTGTGCGCGCCGGTAAAGGCGCCCCTTTCGTGGCCGAACAATTCGGCCTCGATCAATTCGCGCGGGATTGCCGCCATGTTGATCGCGACAAACGGCCCCGCACGGCGCAGGCCCGTCGCATGGATCGCGCGCGCCACTACCTCTTTCCCGGTCCCCGATTCGCCGAGAATCAGGACCGCAAGATCGTTAGACGCGAGCCGCGCGATCGTGCGATACACAGCCTGCATCGCAGGCGCCCGCCCGACGAGGCCGTGGCTGTCGGCCTGCCCCGGATCGATGCGGATCGCCGACTCGGCTTGCCGCTGAAGCGCGGCACGGACGCTCGCGGTCAGTTCGTCGAGGTCGAACGGCTTGGGCAGATAGTCATAGCTGCCAATTCCGGTCGCGCGCACGGCGGTGTCGAGCGTGTTCTGCGCCGACAGGACGATCACCGGCGTGTTCGCATCGACGCCCGCTCCGGGCAAGGAATCTATCCCATCGCCGTCGGGCAGAACGACGTCCGAAATGACGAGGTCGGGACGGTTGTCGGCAAGCCAGGCGTTGCGTTCGGCGATGCTCGCGACCGACGCAAAATGTGCGCATTCGCCAACCAGCGTTTCGCGGATAATCATCGCGATCGCGGGATCGTCCTCGACCAGCAGGATGGTCTTGCCCTTGCTCATGCCGGTCGTCCCTTTTGCGCGACGGGAAGGTGGACGCGAAAGCGCGTCCAGTCGCCGTCGCGGATATGCTGGACCGTGCCGCCCATGTCGCGCGCCAGCTTGGCGACCAGTGCGAGGCCAAGCCCCCGCCCTTCCCGCTTCGTCGTCACGAACGGGTCGAATAGATCACCCCGGATATCGGCGGGAACGCCGGGGCCATTGTCGCTGACGCTGACCTCGATCGGCAGTGCGATCCGGCCGCGCCCGTCACCATTGTCGATCGACAGGCCATGCCGGTAGGCGGTCGTCAGCCGCACAACGCCATCGTCGCGTCCGTTCAGCGCTTCGCAGCCGTTCGTCACGAGATTAAGCAGGATCTGCACCAAGGCGTCATGATTCCCGTAAACCAGCGGTAACGACGGATCGAAATCCTCTGCAAAACGGACGCCGGGGAACTGGCGCGCGCGCGCCGTCTCCATCGCCTGATGGATCGGTTGATACAGGTTGATCGGACCGCAGGCGATCGGCTGCCCGCGCGAAAAATGCTCCATCTGGTCGATCAGCGTCGCGATCCGGTCGACCTCGGCGCAAATCAGCGTCGTAAAGCGTTCGCCCGCGGCATCGGTCTTTCGCGCTAGCAACTGCGCCGCGCCCTTGATCCCTGCCAGCGGATTCTTGATCTCGTGCGCCAGCATCGACGCCGCCGCCCCCGCCGCACGTCCTGATCGCCCGATTGCGCCGCCCATCAGTTCGGAATCGCTGTGCGACGCCACCAGCGCGAGGATGCGATGCCCGCTGGTCCCATAAGGCACCATCTGCATGTCGACGAAGATCGATTTGCGCCCGCCCGCCGAAATCTCGGTCCGATGGGCGAAAAGCGCCGACGTCGAGGCGTCGCTCATTCGCTGGCGATAGCTACGGTCCATCCGGATGACGTCATAGATGACGCGTCCGACCATGGCCGACCGGCTGACATTGCAAAGCTGTTCAGCAGCCGCATTGACGAACAGCACCACCCCGCCGCCGTCGATCAGCAATGTGGGAACCGGGTGCGACTGGATCAGTTCATCATGGTCGAAGCTCGGGATGCTCGACGTAAGCGCGGTCACGCGGCCGCCCTGACCAGATGCCCCTTGCCGAGATGCGGGCCGTAAAAGGCTTCGAGCGCGTCGAGCACACTCTTGCTATCAGGTATTTGGTTGACCTTGTTGCGGAATTCGGCCGAACCGTGAAGTCCCTTGACGTACCAGCCGAGATGCTTGCGCGCCATATTGACCCCGGTCACCTCTCCATAATGATCGATCATCGCGCGGTAATGCGACGTGATGACGTCATATTGTTCGTGGAGGTCGGGGTCGGGTCGCTCGGCCTCGCCGCGCAATGCGGCCATCACCTGTCCGAGCAGCCAAGGCCGGCCATAGGCGCCGCGCCCAATCATTACGCCATCGGCGCCGCTCTGCGCGAGCGCGGTGCGGGCGTCGTCAGCCGAACAAATGTCGCCGTTCACTATCACCGGGATCGAAACCGCATCCTTGACCTTGCGCACGAAGCTCCAATCGGCTTCGCCACGGTACATCTGGTTGCGCGTGCGGCCGTGGACGGTGACGAGCTTGGCTCCCAAATCCTCGGCGATATGCGCGAGTTCGGGAGCGTTCAGACTGTCGTGACACCAGCCCATGCGCATCTTCACCGTCACCGGCACCGAAACCGCCTTCACGCAGCTGTCGATCAGTGCGGCCGCAAGCTTCAGGTCGCGCATCAGCGCCGAACCCGCGTCGCCGTTGGTGACCTTGCGCACGGGGCAGCCCATGTTGATGTCAATGATCGAGGCGCCGCGATCTTCGTTGAGTTTCGCCGCCTCGCCCATTTCATAGGGGGTGCAGCCGACCAGTTGCATCGACACGGGCTCTTCGACCGGATCCCACGCCGCCTTCTGGATCGACTGGCGCGTTTCGCGGATCGCGGCCTGGCTCGCGATCATCTCGGTGACGTTAAGTCCCGAACCATAGTAGCGCACGAGCTTGCGGAACGGCAGATCGGTGACGCCCGTCATCGGCGCCAGAATCACGGGATCCGTAATGGTGATATTACCGATCTGAATGGGCCGGAGCGGCGCCATGGCGGGAGCTTTCGTCATAACTGCCTAAATTTTAAGCAGCCCCTACACGCTAAGCCGCTTTCCCGCAAGGCGCGGCTGCGCTAACCGGCGCGGACGATGACCGAGTCCGCTCCTTCTCCCGCCCCACGCGTCGCGGCGATATTGCTGGCCGGCGGTCGGGGAACCCGCACCGGTTTCGCAAAGCCGAAACAGTTGGAACTACTCGGCGACCGGCCGGTGCTGCGCTGGAGCCTCGATGCGCTGGCCGGGCATCACGCAGTTTCGGCGGGCGTGCTGGTAGCCGACGATGATGCCATGGCGGCGATCGCGCCCATGCCCAACGGATGGACTTCCGCCGATCCCGGCGCGGAACGACAGCATTCGGTGGGCAATGCGCTTGCCGCCCTCGCCGGCTGGGAGGACGACGCGCTCGTTCTGGTCCACGACGCCGCCCGCCCTGGTTTGACCCCGGACCTTATCGACCGCCTGCTCGCGGCGTTGAGAGATTGCCAAGCCGCAATCCCGACCCTGCCGGTGCCGGACACCCTCGTCGAACAGTTGAACGATGGCGCGGGCGGGGTTGTCGACCGCGCCGCGCTGGCCCGCGTGCAGACACCACAGGCCTTTCGTCTCGGCACGCTGCGTAGCGCGCATGCCGAAGCCGCGGAGACGGCGGCAACCGACGATGCACAACTCGTGCGGAGGCTGGGGGTTGCCGTGATGACGGTCCCGGGCGACCCGCGGCTCCACAAACTGACATATGCCGAGGATATGGCGATTCTTCGGGGATTATTGGGGATTGGCACGATGATGCGAACCGCGGTCGGCATGGGATATGACGTCCATCGCCTCGTAGCGGGCAAGTCGCTGTGGATCGGTGGGATAGAAATCGCCCATAGTCATGGGCTTGAAGGTCATAGCGATGCCGACGTCGCGCTCCACGCCTTGACCGACGCGATCCTCGGCGCGCTTGCCGATGGTGATATCGGCGATCATTTCCCGCCCAGCGACCCGCAATGGCGCGGCGCCGCCTCGCATCGCTTCCTCGCCTTTGCCGCTGGGCGCGTCGCGGCACGCGGCGGCCGCATCGACCATGTCGATTTGACGATCATCGCCGAGGCGCCGAAAATCGGTCCGCATCGGCCGGCCATCCGGGCGCGGATTGCCGAAATCCTTGCGATTTCGATCGAACGGGTTAGTGTTAAGGCAACAACGACAGAGCGGTTGGGATTTACCGGCCGCCGTGAGGGGATAGCGGCCCAGGCCGTCGCGACCTTGCAATTTCCGGAGAATTGAACCTTGCAGTCTGTCGAACAAGCGCGCCTCGCCGCGCGCGACGACCTCGCTACGAGCGTGCTCGCTAACAATCGCGCCGCAGGGCGGCGGGTCGCCGTGGCCGAAAGCTGCACGGGCGGCATGGTCAGTGCCGCGCTGACCGACATTGCGGGCAGCTCGGATGTTTTCTCGGCCGGGTTCATCACCTATTCGGGACACGCCAAGCAGACACAGCTCGACGTCAGCAGCGAGATTATCGAAACCTTCGGCGAAGTCTCGCTTGCGACCGCGTGGGCCATGGCGGCAGGTGCGCTGGCAAACAGCGATGCCGACGTCGCGGTCGCGATCACCGGCATCGCGGGCCCGGGCGGCGGCTCCGAAAAGAAACCCGTTGGCTTGGTCGTTTTCGCGCGCGCCCTGCGCGGACAGGACCCCGACGACTATTTCACCCAGCGCATCCAATTTGATTCGACCGACCGCTCCACGATCCGCCATCACGCGACGCTATTTGCGCTCAGCCTCCTCCAGCCCGAAAAGGACGGACTGCGGCCGTCGGAGGATGTCGTGCTGCCGGCCCCCTGAAACGTGACCCCTCGCGAGAAGGACTTACTCATTCGGGTTACGCTTGACCCGCTCGACCAAAAACTCGACGGCAGAAAAAGCCATCGGGAGTGCCGCCGCCAAGAGCAACGACCCTATATGCTTGAGCATCGACCCAAAAAATAAGACGGCGATCAGGGCACCGGCGAAGTTTCCAATGGCTCCGGAAAGGAGCCTGGGTATCAGCCGCCCGCCGCCCCATAAAGCTCGTCGGCGCGTGTTTCGAACGCCGCGATCATCTTTCTGAGCGCCTTGTCGAACATCTGCCCGGCGAGCGCTTCGAACATCCGGCTGCGGAATGAGAAATCGACCATGAAGTCGACACGGCAACCGCCACCCTCGAGAGGCCGGAAGTGCCATTCATTGCTAAGATGCTTCATCGGGCCGTCGATGTAGCTGACGATGACCTCGTGCGGGCGCTGTTTGTGGACGCGGCAGGAGAAGCTTTCGCGCAGCCCCTTGAAGCCGACGATCATGTCGGCAACCGTCTCATGCTCGCTGTCGTCGCGGATGCGCAACGCGACGACCCACGGCAGGAATTCGGGATAGCGCGCGATGTCGGTGACGAGCGCGAACATCTGTTCGTCGCTATAAGGTAGCTCGCGCGTTTCGTGATGCCTTGGCAATGGGCGCTCAGTCCGCCTTGACGCGCGCCAGCTGCGCTTCGCGCGCCGCGCGCATCCGTTCGAAATCGTCGCCGGCGTGATAGCTCGACCGGGTCAGGGGCGACGAAGCGACCTGCAGGAATCCCTTGGCCCGCGCGATCTGCGCATAGGCGTCAAAGGCCTGAGGCGTGACGAATTCGGCGACCTTCGCATGTTTCGGCGTCGGCTGGAGATATTGGCCCATCGTCATGAAGTCGATGTCGGCGCTTCGCATGTCGTCCATTACCTGATGCACCTCCATCCGTTCTTCACCGAGCCCGAGCATGATGCCCGACTTGGTGAAGATCGATGGGTCGCGACGCTTCACGCTTTCGAGCAGGCGCAGCGATGCATAATAGCGCGCGCCGGGGCGGATCGTCGGATAGAGCCGCGGGACGGTTTCGAGATTATGGTTATAGACGTCGGGACGCGCATCGACGATCGCGGCGACCGCGCTTTCGGGCTTGTTGCGAAAGTCCGGCGTCAGGATCTCGATCGTCGTCTGCGGCGTTTCGCGGCGCAGCGCGTTGATAACCTTCACGAACTGGCTGGCGCCGCCGTCGGGAAGATCGTCGCGATCGACCGAGGTGATGACGATATGCGTCAGCCCCATCTTCGCCGCCGCGATTGCTGTATGCTCGGGCTCGAGCAGGTCAACCGGGCGCGGCATCCCGGTCTTGACGTTGCAAAAGGCACAGGCCCGCGTGCAGGTGTCGCCGAGGATCATCACCGTCGCATGCTTCTTGGTCCAGCATTCGCCGATGTTCGGACACGCCGCTTCCTCGCACACCGTATGCAGGTTCAGCTCGCGCATCAGCTTGCGTGTTTCGGCGTATCCGGGGCTGGTCGGCGCCTTGACGCGGATCCAGTCGGGCTTGCGGCTGCGCTGGCCGGGAGCGGCCGCGGATGTGGCAGGAGCGTTCATGCCGCCCACATAGTCGCGCACGCGCCTCTTCTCAACCTCTCTACCTATGCTAAGGCGCGTCCATGACTCACTTTACCGACATGATCGACGGCTACCGGCGTTTCCGTAACGGCGGCTGGCAACAGCAACGCGAGCGCTGGGATGAACTCGCCGTGGGCCAATCACCCAAGGTGATGGTTATTGCGTGCTCCGACAGCCGCGTCGAACCCTCGCAGATATTCGACACCAATCCGGGCGAGATCTTTGTCGTGCGCAACGTCGCGGCGCTGGTGCCGCCGTTCGAAACCACGCCGGGCCGTCACGGCGTTTCGGCGGCGCTTGAATTCGCCGTCCAGTTCCTGAAGGTCGAGGAAATCGTCGTGATGGGCCACGGCCTGTGTGGCGGCTGCCACGCTGCGCTTCACAAGTCGATGGAGGGCGCCGAGCCGGGCCGCGGCGGCTTCATCGCCGACTGGATCGCGATGCTTGACGAAGCGAGCGAGGAGGTACGGCACGCGCATGCGGACCTCGACACGCGCGACGCGGGCCGCGCCATGGAAATGGCAGCAGTGCGGGTAAGCATTGACAACCTAAGAACTTTTCCCTGCATTCAGGAAAAGGAGCGGCGCGGTACGCTGACGCTGCGCGGGGCGTTTTTCGCAATCAGCGACGGCGTCCTGCATCTGATGGACGACGCGACGGGAGACTTTTCTCCAGCCTGATCAGGAGGGCGATATGAGCAAGAATGCATTCTGGGTCACGGTCATCATTGTCGCGGCGATCGTCGGCGCGCTTTTGGGGCCCGCTCTTGCGCGATCGCTCTCGCCCGGGGCGATGCTGATCTTTTCGGTAGTGACGCTCGTCGCGATTGTCGGATTGGTCGTCTGGTCGCTGTCGGCCAACAAATCGGGAAAAAACGCAGGCACCGAAGCGCTCGCGGATGCGCGCGCGATGCGGGCTCCCGAGGGCAAGGCGCGCATTTATGTCACGCGCCGCGGTTTCGTCGCGGCGTTGCAGGGAATGAATATCGCCCTCGACGATAGCGCAAGTGGCCAGATCAAGTCCGGACAGATGTTGATGGCAGACGTGGCGCCGGGCGTGCACCGGCTGCACGCCGCGATGGCGAAGGGCATCATGGCGCGGACGGGCGCGATGGAGATCGAGGTCGGCGCCGGCGACGTTGTCGTGATCGACGCGATGTTCGAAATGAGCGCGCTGAAGGGCGACGCGAAGCTGACCCGGCTCGACGGTGCGAAGGCCCGCGAAAATGTCCATGCGACCAAGCTGGTCCTGTGGGAAGTCGCACCGAGCTGAAATCGGACCCGCGGGGTTGCGCCGCGCGGCGCGGCGGTCCATGCGGCCCCATGCCCTTCAAACTGACTCTTCCGCGCTGGGTCCGGCTCTGGCGGTTGCGGATCAATCGCCGCGCGCGCAGCGAGGTCGTAGATATCCGCCGTCGCGTGGCAATGGTCGGGGGCGCTGTTTTGCTCGGCCTCGTCGCACTGGCGTTTGCGGCGGCGGGCGACCATGCACAGCAACTGATCTTTCGCGTCACCGACCGGGTGTGGTGGCTGCCGATCCTGATCACGCCTGCCGCCTTTGCATTGATCGTCTGGACCGCGGCGCGATTTTTTTCCGAATCGCGCGGATCGGGGATTCCGCAGATCATCGCGGCCGGACGCCGCCCCGACGAGGCGGTGAAGGGCCCACTCGTGTCGCTGCGCACCGCCATCGCCAAGCTGGGACTCACGCTGGCGACGCTGGCCGCGGGCGGTTCGGTCGGGCGCGAAGGGCCGACCGTCCAGGTCAGCGCCGCGATCATGGTCGCGGTTCACCGGTTACTGAAAGTTCGCGTTACGGCGGGCGTGTTCATCGCCGGAGGCGCCGCGGGCGTGGCGGCCGCGTTCAACACCCCGCTCGCCGGGATCGCCTTTGCGATCGAGGAACTCGCCTCGGCCTATGAACAGCGCGTCGCCGTGCTAACGATGGGCGCGGTCATGATCGCCGGCCTCGTCAGCCTCGCCATCGCGGGCGACTATGTCTATTTCGGTGTGATGCGCGAGACGCTGCCGGTGGCGGACGTTCTGATCATCGCCCCGGTCGCGGGGGTCGGCGGCGGCCTCGCCGGCGGCCTGTTCGCGCGGATCGTCCTCGCGGCAAGCGCACGGACCGTGGGCTGGGCGCGCTATGCTGCGCAGCGCCCTGTCGTGTTCGCGGCGGGATGCGGCCTCGTCGTCGCCGTCGTCGGGGTCGCGACGAACGGCGGCACCTGGGGTACGGGCTATGACGTCACCAGATTCCTCGTCGAAGGCAATCAGGGCAAGCTGTGGTTTTTCCCTGCCAAATTTGCCGCTGCGCTCGCTTCGACGTTGAGCGGCGCGCCAGGCGGCATCTTCGCACCATCGCTCGCCGTCGGCGCGGGCTTCGGCAATCTCCTCACCCCGGCCTTTCCCGAAAGCCCGGCGGGCGCGGTCGTGATGATGGGGATGGTCGCCTATTTCGTCGGCGTCGTGCGTGCGCCGCTGACCGCCGTCATCATCCTGATCGAAGCGACTGCGGCGCGTGGCGTGATCCTGCCGCTGTTCATGACCGCGCTAATCGCCGACTGGACGAGCGCGCAAATCTGTCCGACGCGCCTCTATCATGGGCTCGCGATGCGAATGCTGCCTGGAAAAAGCGCTGCGGCCTAAGGAATCGCGTAGGTGACGTTCGCCTGACCGACGGGCTTGTCGGCGTCGTCGGTCCAGATGCGGATATCCATTACCGCCAGCCGCTTGCCGAGGCGTAGCAGATGCGCGTCGGCGAACAGCGGTCCAGGGCGGCAGGGGCGCAGGAACTGGTAATTGAGCGCGCTCGTCACCGCCATCGCGACGGGACCGATATGCGCAAGGACGAGCGCATAGGCAGCCATGTCGGCAAAGCCCATCTGCGTCGGTCCCGAAATCAGCCCGCCGGGACGCAGCGCCTGTTCATTAGGATCGAGGCGCGCCTGAATATGGCCCGGAACCGCCGAGACCACGCGCCCGCGCGATCCCGGCTGCGAATGCGGGAAAGCCTCCGCCATGAAGGCGTTGAGCGCGTCAGCGTCCATGCGGATCGCGCCCGACGAGATCGGAGCCGCCTCCCCCGCCATCGCCTTTAGCGCGACAGCTTTTTGTAGGTCGTCGCGTGCGGGCGCGTCGCGCCTTCGCCGAGGCGGCGGATCTTGTCTTCCTCATAGGATTCGAAATTGCCTTCGAACCATTCGACATGGCTGTCGCCCTCGAAGGCCAGGATATGCGTCGCAAGGCGATCGAGGAAGAAGCGATCGTGGCTGATAACCACGGCGCAGCCCGCGAAATTCTCGAGCGCTTCTTCGAGCGCGGCGAGGGTTTCGGTGTCGAGGTCGTTGGTCGGTTCGTCGAGTAGCAGGACGTTGCCACCCTGCTTCAGCATCTTCGCCATATGGACCCGGTTGCGCTCACCGCCCGACAACTGGCCGACCTTCTTCTGCTGGTCGGTGCCCTTGAAGTTGAACGCGCCGACATAGGCGCGCGTCTGCATCTCGTGCTTGCCGATCGACATCATATCGTGGCCGCCCGAAATTTCTTCCCAGACATTATTGTTCGGGTCGAGCGCATCACGGCTCTGGTCGACATAGCCGAGGCGGACGGTATCGCCGATCGACACGCTGCCATTGTCGGGCTGTTCCTGCCCGGTGATCAGCTTGAACAGCGTCGACTTGCCCGCGCCGTTCGGACCGATGACACCGACAATGCCGCCGGGCGGCAGTGTGAAGGACAGATCCTCGAACAGCAGCTTGTCGCCATAAGCCTTCGAGATGTTCGAGACCTCGATTACCTTGCCGCCGAGGCGCTCGGGAACCTGGATGACGATCTGGGCCTTGCCGGGCGCCCGGTTTTCCTGCGCCTCGACGAGCTGATCGAACGATTTGATACGCGCCTTCGACTTGGCCTGGCGGGCTTTAGGAGATTGCCGGATCCATTCGAGTTCGTCCTTGATCGCCTTCTGGCGGCCCTGGTCCTCGCGCGCCTCCTGTTCGAGGCGCTTGCCCTTCTTTTCGAGATAGGTCGAATAATTGCCCTCGTAGACGAAATAGCGGCCGCGATCGAGTTCGAGGATCCAGTTCACGACATTGTCGAGGAAATAGCGATCGTGGGTGACGAGGATGACGTTGCCCGGATAGTCGACCAGATGCTTTTCGAGCCACGCGACGCTTTCGGCGTCGAGATGGTTGGTCGGTTCGTCGAGCAGCAGGATCGAGGGCTTTTCGAGCAGCAGGCGGGTGAGCGCGATGCGGCGCTTTTCACCGCCCGACAGATTCTCGACGCTCCAGTCGCCCGGCGGACAGCGGAGCGCTTCCATCGCGATTTCGAGCTGGTTGTCGAGCGTCCAGCCGTCGACCGCGTCGATTTTTTCCTGCAGCGTGCCCATTTCTTCCATGAGCGCGTCGAAATCGGCGTCGGCGGGCGGGTCGGCCATCAGTGCGCTGATCTCGTTGAACCGGTCCATCATGTCCGCAACGGGGCGCACGCCGTCCATGACATTTTCCTTGACCGTCTTGGTCGGGTCGAGCTGCGGTTCCTGCGCCAGATAGCCGACGGTGATGCCTTCGCCGGGCCAGGCTTCGCCGGTGAAATCCTTGTCGATGCCGCCCATGATCTTCATCAGCGTCGATTTACCCGTGCCGTTGGGGCCAACGATACCGATCTTGGCATCAGGATAGAATTGCAGGCTGAGGTTGTTGAGCGTCGGCTTTTGCGCGCCGGGATAGGTCTTGGTCAGACCCTTCATCACGAAACTATATTGGGCGGCCATGATATGCTCCGGTATGGGCTGGGCCGCGGTGCGCGGCCGGGAGAGATGTTGCGCGCCGGTTAGCGAATGGGGGCGCTGTTGGCAATCGGCGCTTGCGCGGGCGGCACGCGGCGCTACCACCACGACATGATCCTTTCCTTCCCCCTGCCCCGCCTTGCCGGAATTGCCGTCCTCGTCCTTTCGACCACCAGCGCGTCGGCGTCGATTCCGCCCCCACCGGGCGCGGCCGAACTGGCGCAGCGCGGCGACGATATCGCCTGGACGATCACCGAGGGCCTGACGACCGAAATCGGGCCGCGCATGGCGGGTACCGAGGCCGAAGCAGCGGCGCGGCGCTGGGCTGTAGCGCGACTGCAAGCGATGGGCTTCGCCAATGTGCGCGAAGAGCCGTTCGACATGCCCGTCTGGGTGCGCGGCGAGGAAGAGGCTTGGCTGACGGGCCCCTTTCTGCCGCAGAAGCTGGCGATCGCGGCGCTCGGTAATTCCGCATCGACGGGAACGAAGGGTATCGAGGGCGATATTGCCTATTTCGACAGCTTCGACGCGCTCGTCGCGGCGCCCGACCATCTCGTGAAGGGCCGTATCGTCTTTATCGACCACAAGATGCAGCCGACGCAGGACGGCAGCGGATACGGCTACTACGGCCGCGGGCGTTTCACCGGGCCCAATGTGGCGGCAAGGAAGGGTGCTATCGCGATCGTCATCCGATCGATCGGCACCGACGCGCACCGCAATCCCCATACCGGCGTGACCAATTTCGAGGCCGGGGTAAAGCCGATCCCCGCCGGCGCGATCTCGAACCCCGACGCCGACCAGCTCGTGCGCCAGTGGAATCGCGCGCAGCAGATGCGCGCGAAGGAAACCCCGCTCGGCTATATCGCCGAACCGCTGCGGATGAAGCTGGTCCTGACGCCGCAGGACACCGGGATCCGAAAATCGGGCAATGTCCTTGCCGAAGTGCCGGGCAGCGACCCGAATGCCAGCCCCGTCATCGTCGCGTGCCACCTCGACAGCTGGGACCTTGGCACCGGTGCGATCGACGATGCGGCGGGCTGCGCCATCATCACCGCCGCCGCGAAGCATGTCATGAGCGCGGGCCAGCCGCGCCGCACGATCCGCATTCTCTGGGCGGGCGCCGAAGAGGTCGGCGTGTTCGGCGGCAAGGCCTATTTCGAAAAACATGGGACGGAAAAGCATGCCGTTGCGCTCGAATCCGATTTCGGCGCCGACCGAGTGTGGCGGATCGACTTCAAACTGCCCGACAGCGCGAAAGAGCTGGCCGACCGGCTGGCGGCGGCGGTGATGCCGTTCGGCGTCGTGCGCGGAAGACAGCCGGCAAACGGCGGCGCCGACATCGGCGCGCTGGTGCAAGCAGGGGTCCCCGCGATCGACCTGGCCCAAGATGGCGCACGCTATTTCGACATCCACCACACCCCGGACGACACGCTGGACAAGATCGATCCCGCGCAGTTGCGGCAAAATGTTGTCGTTTGGTCGGCGGTGCTGGCGATTCTCGCGAACAGCGGCGACGCGGAGCTTCCATGACTGTTACGAGGAAATGACAGATTTCCGCGCGCGGGCCCACCATCTCAATTATTTTTGTTGACGATTCACGCGGAACGGCTAAATCCCGCCGCTCGCGGAACGGGAAAGTTTCCGGGACGCGAAAGGCATTTTAGGGAGCCCACACATCATGAAGAAGTTTGCTGCTATCGCCGTTGCTGCCAGCATGTTCGCCCTCGCCGCTTGCGGTGAAAAGGCTGCTGAAGAAGCCACCACCGAAGCTCCGACCGCTGAAGCGGTTGCCGAAGAAGGCGCCGACGCCGCTGCTGCCGGCGCCGAAGCCGCTGCTGCTGGTGCCGACGCTGCCGCTGCCGGCGCCGAAGCCGCTGCTCCGGCCGACGCTGCTGCCGCTCCGGCCGACGCTGCTGCTGCTCCGGCTGACGCCGCTGCCGCTCCGGCTGAAGAAAAGAAGTAAGTCGCAGCCCTTCGGGGCGATGACTGAAACGAAAAGAGCGGTCTTCCCTCGGGAAGGCCGCTTTTTTTGTGCCCGATGTCCGTTATCGGGCCGTACCTCGGCCTTGCGGGGCTTGCCGGGCTGTGAGACACCTTCACGGACCGATCGGAATGCCAAGCGATAGGAAAATGCCTGAAAGCGCTCGCGGAAAACGCCTCGTTCTGTTGCTTGACGGCACTTGGAACAGCTCGGCGGACAACACGAGCGTGTGGCGCCTCAGCCAGCTTGTTGCGCCGCGGGACGGCGCAGGGGTCGAGCAGCTTTGCTATTATACCGCTGGGGTCGGCACGCCGCGCGGCGAGGCGATCCGCGGCGGCATCTTCGGCCACGGGCTCGATCGCGATGTCATCGGTGCCTATCGCTGGCTCATGGGCCACTACGACCAGGGCGACCAGATATTCCTGTTCGGTTTCAGCCGCGGCGCCTTCACCGCGCGCAGCGTTGCGGGGATGATCGCCCGGTGCGGATTGCTGCGCCCGGGCTCGCCACTGTCGGTCGAGGAGCTTTACGAACGATATCGTCTCGATGCGAAGGCGGCCTCTTTCGTCGAGCTTCACCAGACGAAGGATCTGCCGCCGCAGGAAAAGCGCCTACTGCGCCATTCGCGGCGCGTGCCGATCAAAATGATCGGCGTATGGGATACCGTCGGGGCGCTCGGCGTCCCGTTCGGCAATATTCGAGGTATCAGCCGGCGCCGCTTCGGCTTCCACAATACGCAGCTTTCGGCGATCTTCGAACATGCCTATCACGCGCTCGCACTCGACGAGCATCGCGCCGCCTTCGCGCCGACGCTGTGGACGCGTTTCATCCCGGCGCGTCCCGATCCGCCCGGCAAACGCCGCGTACGACAGACAATCGTCGAACAGCGCTGGTTCGCGGGTGCGCATGCCAATGTCGGCGGCGGCATCGCCGGTGACGACATGCCGCAGTTATCGCTGGCCTGGCTGATGGCAAAGGCCGGCGCGCTGGGTCTTGCCTACCGCGGCGCAGTCGTCCCCACGGGCTATGAGATCACCGCGCCGATCCACGACAGTTTTCACCGTTTCCTGCGCGGACTCTACCGACTCCTGAAACGCGGACGGCGGTTCCAGCGCCCGATCGCCGCGCCTGCGACGCAAGTCGACAAGGGACATTGGCTGACCGCCAACGAGACGATCGACGCCAGCGTCTTCGACCGCTGGCGCAAGGTTCCCGCCTATCGCCCGGCCGACCTCGTACGGTGGGCGGCCGCGCTGGGGATCGATCCCGGGACATTGCACGGCGCCGTCGATGCGCGCACCGGTGCGGTGATCACACCCCCAGCCCCGCCCAAGGCGCGATCGCGGCGCCGGCAGACGACGGCAAAGAGAGCGAATTAGCAGGAAAAATGGTCGGGGAGACAGGATTCGAACCTGCGACATCTTGCTCCCAAAGCAAGCGCGCTACCGGGCTGCGCCACTCCCCGACGCTGGGGCGCCTTAAACAGGCTGGACCGCGAAGTCTATCCCGCAGACGTCGCAATCAGCCGCGCATAGAAGGCAATCATACGCCGAAAGCTGTCGATCGTCATATGTTCGTTGGTGCCGTGGATCATCGCCGTCTCTTTCAGCGTGAAATGCATCGGCATGAAACGATACACGTCGTCCGATACCGATTCCATGCTGCGGCTGTCGGTTGCAGCGACGACCAGATAGGGTGCGACGACCGCATCGGGCGCGTCGGCACGCGCCGCCGCGACGACATATTTCCATCCCAGCGAATTGCTCGAAGAGACGCGCGACGGTTCGTTCGGCGGCTTTACCCAGCTGAGCTTGACGGGAGCGTCACCCACCGCGGCCTTGGCGCGCGCCATCACATCGGCCGAGCGGTTCCACGGCGCGATACGATAGTTAATGAGCGCGCTCGCCGACTGGGGCAGGACATTTTCCTTCGGGCTGCCCTCCAGCATCGTTGGCGCGATCGTCGTATGGAAGGCTGCGGCGGCCGATGGCGAAGCCGACAATTGCCCTTTCAGCACCGGGCCAAGCAACCACTGGTTGGCGACCGCCACCTTGGTCGCACCGCCCTTATGCGCGGCCAGCGCCTCGACCATTGCAGCGCCGGGACCGCGCATTTCAATCGGGAACGGCTTTTCGGCGATCGCGAGCACCGCGCGCGCGAGCGTGGTAACCCCGGTCTCCGCAGGCGGCATCGAACTGTGCCCGCCGGGCGCATCGGCGGTGACCTTCATCGTCGCATAGCCCTTTTCGGCGACCCCGATCAGGATCGCAGGGCCGTCGATGATCGGCGTGTCGCGCAGCACCACGCTGCCTTCGTCCAACGTGAATAGCGCCTTGACGCCGGCAGCTTCGAGTTTCGCCGCCGCCGCGACCGCGCCCGAACCGCCCGCCTCTTCGTCGTGGCCGGAGACCAGGTAAACGCCGCGTTTCGGCTGAAATCCCTGCACCGCCAACGCTTCGATTGCCTCGAACAGTCCGACCAGCGAACCCTTGTCGTCGACGGTACCGCGGCCCCACACCGCCTGCTCCGCGATCGTGCCTGAAAAGGGCGGATATTTCCAGTCGCCTTCGGTGCCCTCGGTAACGGGGACGACATCCTGATGCGCCATGAGAATGATCGGCGCCAGCGAGGCATCGCTTCCCGGCCAGTGATAGACAAGCGTCCGGTTCGGCAAGATGGTGCGCGTCATCGCCCGGTGTGTCGCAGGATAGGTGGCGGCAAGCCAAGCGTGAAGACGGTCCCATTCGGCGATTTCATTCTCCGCCGGGTCCTGATGCGATATCGTCCGGAATTGCGCCGCGGCGCTCAGATGCGCGATGGCGGCGTCGAGATCGAACGAGGGTGCCGCTGCCAAGCGGATATCGCTGCCATCGGCGATATCGGTGGGCGCGAAGGTCGCCGTGCGCACCCCCACCACGCCTGCCGCAATCGCTGCGATCGCCAGACCGCCCAGCAGGAACCTCCGCCGCTTTCCCATGCCCCCTCTCCTTTTCCTGATGCCCCAATGGACCGCCACCGGTCCCATTTTGCAAGGGAAATTCGGGCTTGCCCGGGCAAATCGTCCGTCGGGCGGCGCAGCGATATCGCAACCGTTAAAAATGGTGGGCCCGGCAGGACTCGAACCCGCAACCTAGCCGTTATGAGCGGCCAGCTCTAACCATTGAGCTACAGGCCCCCCGTTGAAATCCCGGCGGGGATGTGCGGGCGATAGCGGAGGCCGAGCCGCATTGGCAAGCGGCAACGAAGCGGCGACGATCAGCGCGCGCCTTTGCGCTCCGCCATCGCCCAAATCGCGTCCGCGTTCGTCGGTTCGACGCCGCGGCGGGAGAGATGATCGAGTACGATGTCCCACCAGCGATAGAAGAGCGCCAGATCGGCATCGCTGCGCACATATGGCGTGTTTCCCGGTTGCAGCGACGGCGAGTGGAAGGAGAAGGTCAGGACCGGCAAGCGCGCTTCGATCGCGATATCGATCGCGTGGCACGCCTTTTCGGCCGGTATGCCTTCGGGCGTCAGCGCGATCCGCTCGACCAAGCCAAGCCGCGCGAGTGCCGCATGACTATTCGACGAGGTGCGATGATAGAGCCAGCGGCCCGCGCGCCCGAGAAGACCAGCAAAAACCGTCGTGACGGGCATTTCGAGCACGGCGCCCTGTCCAGTGCGAACCCACCAGGGATGCAGGGGGGCATCACGATAATTGGGGCCATGCCCCGCGCGATAGTCGAAACCGGAACGAACCGACGTGTCGCAGCGGAACCCCAGTTCGGCGAGCATCGTCGCCGTTTCGGGGCCAAGCCCGTACCGTCCGGCGCGATAGGCCGTGGGCGCGACGCCAAAGCGATCGCGGATCGCATCGCGGAGCGCTGTCATTTTTGCGCGCTGCAACGCGCTGGGCAGATTGCCGGTATAGCTGTTGCGCGCGTTGACATCTTCGTCGTGCGGCGGCGTCACCCACGGGTGGAGTTGTGCGCCGATTTCGCAGCGTCCGGCTTGCTGCGCCGCGCCGAGAATTTCGACGGCATGGTCGTCGGCAACGATTGGCCAGTCGACAAGATAGATGGGGCGAACCGCAGCGCGTTCGAAATAGCGCTGACAATCGGTGAGCGCCGGGACCGAGCCAAGCCCATGGCCCGTCCGCGAAAAGGGGGCGTCCCAGTCGAAATCCTCTTCGGTATCGATCGTCACCCAGAAACGTGGACGCTCATCCGCTTCCAGCTGGATCAGGTCCGGTGCAGCCGGATACGCAAAGAAATCGCCCGCAGGCCGCACATGCTCCCCTTCGCCCGCCCCCGGGCTACTCGCCTTGCTGGACTTCCAGCCCGACCTCGGCCTTCGAGTTGGCCGACGGCACATGCAAGGTCAAGGCGTTATGCCCGATGTCGAGCCGTCCGCCCGCGGCGCGCGCCAAGCTGTCGACAAGCCGCAGCGAAAAACCCAGGCTGAGAACGGCCGCTCCCGGCGCCTCCCCGTCGGGGCTGAAACCGGGATCGAGCAGCTCGGCAGCGGTGGCGAAGCGAATCGGCGCGGGACGGACGATGCGCAGTTGCAGCATGTCGTCATGCGGCGATTCGGTCACCAATTGGCCGACCAGGATCGCACCAGGTTCGGATATATCGACCAGCGCTGTCAGCATGCGGCCGACCATCCGCCGTGCGTTGGCATCGTCGGTCACCGCGACAAAGGGGCCCCCGACGCGTGAAATGCTGAGGTCGATGCGGCGTTCGGCGAGAAGCCCGCCCAAATCGCTTTCGACCTGCGCGACGATGGCGCCGACATCGACCGCGCTGTTCGATGTCAGGTCCGCAGGCGCGGCGTTGCTGCGTGCCGCGGTTTCCAGATCGTCGATGATCGACTGCACCGAAGCTGCGTCGGCGACGATGGTTTCGGCCATCGCCCGATAATCCTGGCTGACCGGCCCGAACATCTGCCCCGAAATAATCTGGGCGAAGCCCGAAATGGCGTTCAGCGGACTGCGCAATTCATGGATGAGCTGACGGATCGAATCGCCCGAATCCTCGGGCGTCTGCCGACCATAAGGCGTTTCATTGCGGTACGGACGGCGCGCGCTGGCGCGATATCCGCGGAACTGTCCCGTCGCGGGGTCGAACCAAGGCAACGCGGAGAACCGCCACTCGCCGGCGTCGGCCGCCGTTCCTTCGAGGATCATTCGGGCGTTGATGATCTCCGCGCGCTGGCGAAAGGCTCCGGCGGCAACGCCATCGGTGCCCGGTTCGCCGCCAAAGGCCGCCTCGGCGATCGACAAGCCGATGACCGCGCCGCGCGTGACGCCCTCGACCCAGTGAATGACCCCGTCGGGACCGGTTTCGAATAGAAAGGCCGCGCGGGGTGGGCGCTGGGCGGGCGGCTGGCTACGCGACGACTGATATTTGTCGATTCGGCGGACCAGCTCGCTGATCTGGCTCGGCCCGGTCTCCGCCACGAGCTCGACCTCGTCCGTGACGGTTCCTTCGGGCGCGTCCTCGACGACGTCGGCGACCTCGGGGTGCGGCAGCGCGACCGATGCGCTGCCAAGGCTGGCGAGCGCGCGATAGACACCATCGGGCAGGTCGCCGCGTCCGGCCAGGACCGATCGCGCCATGGCGTTCGTCGCGGGAAGCAGCGCCAACCAGTCGGCTTCGCTGAGGCGCGTGTCACGCAGCATGATCGCCGAAACCGCTGGAACATCGTTGGCGTAGAATGCGACGAGCGGCGCAAACCGGCCGTGTCGTGCCAGCGCCCGCGCGCTATCGCGCCGCACTGATTCGGGCACTTGCGGCCGCAGGACGGCAAGCGCGTGAAGGCTGCGGCGAATATCGTCATCGTCCAATTGATTGCCGCGCTGCGCCAGAATATCGGATAGTTGACGCCACGCGGCGATGCTCGCGCGGCGGTCCGCCGGCGCTTGGCGTAAGATGGTGGCGATCATCGAGTCAGCGGTCACGCGAAGCCAGCCCCACACCTTCGGTCGTTGGTTACAATATGCTTACCGGCTAGCGTGAATCATCCGGTCATGAAAGTGCCTTAACCATCCGCGTCGCATTGTGGGACAATTGCAATCGGCTGAAATAATATTATGGTCCTCGCAGTTTTGGAAAGCGGATGTTTCAACGATGGCTAGTCAGAAATTCGATCAAATCGATTTGCAGATATTGGGCGAACTGCAGAAAAACGGGCGAATGACGAATGTCGAACTGGCGCAGATGGTTGGACTGACCGCGCCGCCGTGTCTCCGCCGCGTCCGCGCGCTCGAGGAAGCGGGCGTCATCCGCTCGTACCACGCCGACCTCGACGCGGCGAAGCTGGGCTATGGCATCACTGTCTTTGCGATGGTCAGCCTGCGCAGCCAAGCCGAAGCCGATTTGAAGGCATTCGAAGATTATGTCGGCGGGCTTCCGGAAGTGCGCGAATGCTATA
The DNA here is from genome assembly GCF_001468465.1 of Sphingopyxis sp. H115. Lineage (GTDB taxonomy): Bacteria > Pseudomonadota > Alphaproteobacteria > Sphingomonadales > Sphingomonadaceae > Sphingopyxis. Next base: position 77,485 of record NZ_LNSA01000001.1, on the reverse strand, counting down.
TGCTGAACGGCGAAATCGACTTCCTGCTCAAGGTGGTCGCCCGCGATTTGCAGAGCTTTCAGTCCTTCCTGACTGCACATCTGACCTCGGCGCCCAATGTGACCAGCGTCAAAACCTCGCTGACGATCCGCACCGCAAAGCAACTGGCGGGAATCCCGGTCGAAACCTGACGGGCATGGCTGGCGCGGCCCAATGAAAAGGGCGCCGTTCCTTCGTGGAACGGCGCCCTGTTTTTCATCGAAGGTCGAATAACTCAGCTTCCGGTGGTCGGCGCCGGCGCGGCAGCTGCCGCCGGTGCTGCGCCCGCCTTGGCATGGATGGCCCAAAGCTGCGCGAGGCGCTGGCGATTGCCCTGCACCTTGGCAAAGCTGGCGGCTGCGGCATCGGCTTGCCCCGCGAGCGCCTGGGCGACGCCGAGGCGATACTGGACGAGGCCGTCGGTCGGAGCGGCCTTCAGCGCCGCTTCGTAAAGCGGGATCGCCTTTGCCGGCTCGCCGTTGCCGACGAGCGCATCGCCGGTCGCGCGCGCGGCCTTCGGATTGGCGAGCGTGGCGGGCTTACCAGCGTCCGCGGCGACCGCCGACGCGTCGGCCGCGGCGCGCGGTTCCTGCGATTCAAGGATCTTGTCGAAATGCGGGTCCTTCGCCGGAATCACGCCGGCCTTTTGGCCATGCTTGATGACGCCGACGACTTCGCCGGGGAAGCCCGCTTCGACCGCCAGCGCCGAATATTCAAGATATTCGGGGCGCTGCAACATCGAATTGGTCGCCTTCATCAGGCGCAGGATGTCGAGCGTCAGATCCTTGTCGCCGGCAGCCTGCTGAAGGACGATATAGAGCGTATTCCGCCAGGTCGCGGGAGTCGGATAGTCCTGCACGCGCATCGCCAGCACGTCGAGCATCTCGTTCGTGCGGTTCGCCTTCTGGAAGGCCTGCGCCGGGCGGACATAAAGCTCTTCCGACGGGCGCGTGCCCGCGGCGCGCGCCGCGTCGATACCCGCCTTGGCAATTTCCCAGCCCTTGTCGATCTGTCCGGCGCTGAGATAGCTGTCCATCAGCATCGCCGGGAGGCTCGTTTCGGTCGAACCCGCGGCTTTCGCGGCCTCGAGACGCTGGATCGCCTTCGGGTAATCCTTTGCGCCATAAGCGAAATTGCCCGAGAAGAAATTATAGACTGCGACGCTTTCCGCCGGCGTCTTGCCGCTTTCGAGCATCGCGTCGAGCCCCTGCGCCTGTAAACCCTGGTCCTTGTTCAGCAGGCCGAGCTGGAGCTGGTAAAAGCCGACCAGATATTTGTCGTCGGGCGTGGTCGCGGTTGACTGGCCTTCGGCGAGCGCGGCCTGCATGGCCGCAGCATCCTTCGCTTTGCCCGCGTCTTCCAGCTTTTTAGCCGCCGGCATGAAAGCCTTGCTGACGGAAATGCCCCCGCCCTTGGCTTCTTCTTTCTTCTTCTTTTCTTTCTTCGGCTTGTCCTGGGCAGCAACCGGGGCCGTCGTCGTCAGCGCGCAGCCCAACAGGACGGCCATCGCCGCCAAGGGCATCGAGCGGAAACGGGTGAACATCGAAATCTCTCCTCAGAATCGGTTGCCTTGCCCCGCCTGCACCAACGCAAAGGGGCTCGGCCGCGCGTCGTAAACGCGGCTAAACCCGTCGCGTTGCCAAGGCAAGACAGCCGGCATCGATATTTCATCTGGCGGAGAACGGCTGAACCGGAATTGAACCCGGCTGGGCTGTCAGATTTCTTCGATCGCCTGGTTGATTTGGCGTAGCACGGCAGGATCACCCGGTGCCCCCGACATCGCTTCTTCGGCCAGCTGGATCAGCGATATGATGCCGAACGTCGCCGCCAACCCCTTCAGACGAAGCGCCGCGACCTCCCAATTGGCGTCACAGCGTGCCCGTCGCATCAGGTCGGCAAGGTCGCGCGCGCTGCCGGTGAAGGCGCTGCGCAGGTCGAGCGCCATCGCCCGATCGTCGCCGATCGCGGCGCTGAGGTAACGATCGAGAGGACCACTATCGAACGACATTCCACAGCTTTGGCAGCGCGTGGTTAAGTTTCCGTTTCAAGACGGCCATTTGGTGCTAAGATGGTCCGATGACGGGGGACAAGAAAATCGTGGGATTGTGGCGGGATTCCGCGGCAAATCCGGAAACAGACAGTGCCGCGCCGAACGATGTTGCCGCGGCAGAAACCGTGCGCGCGCCCGAAGCGGAGGCGCCCGCCGAACGCGATTGGCTCGACATGTCCTCGCTGACCGAGGCCGAACCGAACGAGGATAGCGCGCATCGATCGCCCGCCTGGCGTGACCGCATCGCCCCGCCCCTCCTTCTCCTTCTCGCGATCGGCTGGACGGGTTTCGCGTTCTTCGTTGCGACCGGCGGCTTTGCACGCAGCCCGGCGCTCGCCGACTGGCCGACGCTTGTTGCGACGGTCGCTATGCCGCTGACCCTGCTCGCGGTCCTCTGGATGAGCCTGTTGCGGTCGAGCCGGTCCGAACAAGCACGCTTCGCGCGCATAACCGACTCCCTTCGCCAGGAAAATCTGGCGCTGAACCAGTCGATGCATTCGCTTGGGCTGCACCTCGCCGATGCGCAAAAGCAACTCGGCGAACAGGCGCGAATCGTGCAGCAGCTCGGTCTCGATACCGTGCTCAGGCTCAACGAAAGCAGCGACAAGCTTGCCAGCAACGCGTCGGTGATCGCCAACGCGTACGACCAGCTCGCGCGGTCGGGCGATGTCGCGATGCAGCGGATGGACGGGCTGCTCGCCGGATTGCCGCGTATCGACGACGTGGCGCAGCGGCTGGCGGTGAATTTTCGCGAAGCCGGGCTCGTTGCGCATCAGCAGGGCGCTAATCTCGAAGCCCGGCTGGCCGCGCTTGGCGAGGAAGCGGCCAAGACCGCGCAGGCGGGCGAGGCTTCGGCCGCGAGCATCCTCGAGGCAATCGTTGCCTTGCAAGGACAGACGAAAGAAACCGAAGCCGATCTGCTCACGGCATCGGCTCAGGTTGCCGACGCGCATGGCGCGGCGCTGGCGCGGATGACCGAGGTGACCGCAGCCGCGCATAACGACATGACTTCGACCATCGCTGCGGTGGCCGGCCAGATGGACCAGAGCTGGCAACAGTTTCGCGACGGAGTCGACGCTGCTGCGGCGCAAATGGACCGGAAACTCGCGGCCGCCCGCGAGGCCGGCGATGCGATGGGCACACAGCTTGCCGCGCATGCCGTCGCCAGCGACGCGCTCGCCACACGCATCACGTCGCACGTCGCCGAAGTCGGCAAGCAACTCGAGATCCTCGACATCAGCGTCGGTGCCAGCACCGGCGTCATCGGCCGCGCGATCGACGACACGAAGGCCCAGCTCGCCGCCTTCATGCAGGAAGTTCAGAACGGCAATGCTTCGGCGCACCAGCTGATAACCCACGCCGAATCGCTGCTCCTCGCGCTCGACGCTGTGACCCGCGAACTCGACGAAACCCTGCCCCACGCGCTCGACCGCATCACCGCGCACGGCAAGACGACTCAGGGCTCATTGTCTCAGCTGCGCCCCCTGCTCGATGCTTCGGAACTTGTCGCGCAGTCGACGATGTCGCACGTCAACGCCGTCCAAGCGACGCTCAAATCGAACGAAGAGCAAATGGCGGGCCACGCGGCGAGCCAGCAGGAGCTGGTCGATCGCCTTAACGGATCGCTCGCCGAGGCCGAGGCCGCGCTTGCCAAGTTGCGCGACGGTGCCGACGAATTTGCCGAAGAGGGCGGCGCGCGCATGATCGCGACGCTTGACCAAGTCCGCGCTACGGCTGATTCGGCGGCCGACGAGGCGCGACTGACACTCGAAAAGCTCGTGTCGGGTGCGCGCGACGCGATGCAGGCGACCGCGACGGGTGCGATCGATGCTGCGTTCAAGAATGAGGTGATGGCGCAGCTCACGGCGATCGAAGAGGCATCGGCGCGCGCGGTTGCCGCCGCCAATGGCGCGGCCGACCGGCTGATGCGCCAGTTGATCACGATCATGGACACCAGCGCGAGCGTCGAACAGCGTGTGAGCGAAGCCGAGCAGGCGATCGCCGCATCGGATCGCGATTCGCTCGCGAAACAGGTCGGCCTGCTTACCGAGGCGCTGAAATCGACCGCGATCGACGTCACCAAGATCCTGTCTAGCGAAGTCAGCGACACCGCATGGGACGCTTATCTCAAGGGAGACCGAGGCGTCTTTGCCCGGCGCGCGGTGAAGCTGATCGAGAATGGCGAGGCCAAGGAAATCCTGCGCCTCTATCAGGCCGACGACACTTTCCACGCGTCGGTGAACCAGTTCATCCACGATTTCGAGGCGATGCTGCGCCTGCTTATCGGCGCGCGCGACGGATCGGCGATCAGCGTCACCTTGCTCTCGTCCGACATCGGCAAGCTATATGTCGCGCTCGCGCAGGCGATCGACCGCCTGCGGAATTGATCAGCATGTCAACACGCCGGATTGCCCGATTGCGGTCAATCCGGCCAATCTGGCAATTGCCAGAAGCCGCGATATCCGAAGTGTCGATGACTGAAATCTATCTGATCCGCCATGGCGAGACCGAGTGGAACGCTGCGGGCCGTTTTTTTGGGAAAACTCGTCTGTCCGTTGACCAACACCGGGATCGTGCAGGTAAAGCATTGCGGTGAAAGGCTTTCTGCTCTCGGGATCGAGTTCGACGGTCTGGTCGCAAGCCCACTGGGAAGAACCCTGCAGACCGTTTCGATTGTAGCTGGCTGTGGCCGGTTTCCCGATGTGCATTATGATGATCGGCTGGCGGAGGTTTCGGTTGGCTCTTGGGACGGGTTGAGCACTTCGATATCGATGCCCGGTGGCCGGACGGGCTCGATGGCGCGACACCCTTTGACTGGTTCTTCAGATCACCCGACGATGAGCGCTATGAAGCGGCTTCCGAGCGTGCAGCGCAAAGGCCGGACCATGCTCAAGGATCGGTGGTTGCGATTTCACACGGTCTGATTGGCCGCATCCTCAGAGCGGGCTTATCTCAAATTTGCGGAAGAGCGCGCTCTCTGCCTGCCCGTTCCCCAAGATGTGATTTTGCAGCGGGCAAACGGGCAAATAAAAGCCATGATGCGAGCAAGATCTGGCGCGCTCGTTCAGGCGCGCCCGGTCAGCACATCGGGGTCGGCCCAGCCGGTGACATAGGCAATATAGTAAAGCCCAAAGGCAATGGTCGCGGCGATCGTCATCTGGAGCAATATGCGGCCCGGGCGGAAAGTCGCGGGCGCGCCCGGTTCCTGTCCGCGCACAAGCGGCGTCGCGTCATCGCCCGCGCGCCGGCCATGGAAGGGCAGCACGAAAAAGGCACTGAATGCCCAGAAGAGCAGATAGATGGCGAGCGCCGAAGTCCACTTCATCGCGTTTGTCTCCAGCTCAGATATCGACCAGCATCACGTCGACGACAGGCTTCTTACCCGTCCAGTCGGTCGCGATACGCCGCACGCCAAGTCGGATCGCCTCGCGCAGCTTTTCCTCGTCGCGCGCGGGGCCGGTCGCCGCCTGCTGCGCAGCTTCGCGCATCTCGTCGATAAAGGCTTCGCGCTCGTCCTCGACCGGCACGCCGCGATAGCTGATCGCGCTTTCGACGAAACGCTTGTCCAAAAAGATGGCCGCGACGGTGATATGGCCGTTGAGCGACAGCTTGCGTCGCTCGCCCATCGTCTCTCCGTCGGCAGGCAGGATGACGTCGCCGTCGAGGATCAATCGTCCCGCACGAACGCGCTCGACGATCCTCGCAGGACCGGGTGCGAGCTGCACCAAATCGCCATTCTCCTGGATCAACGCGTCGGGCACGCGCTTTTCGAGCGCGAAGCGCGCCTGTTCGTGCATATGACGGATCTCGCCGTGCACCGGCACGACGAGCTTGGGCCTGAGCCAGCCATAGAGCGCCGCCAGTTCGGGCTGCCCCGGATGGCCACTGACGTGGATATGCGCCTGCTTCTCGGTCACGGTCAGCACGTCCTTGGCGGCGAGCTGGTTCATGATGCGCCCGATCGCGACTTCATTGCCGGGAATCTGCTTCGACGAGAAGACGACGGTGTCGCCCGCCTCGAGCTTGATCTGGTGCATATCGGCGGCCATGCGCGCCAGCGCGGCGCGCGGTTCGCCCTGCCCGCCCGTCGCGATCACCATCACCTTGTCGCGCGGCAGGCGCATCGCCTCGTCGAAATCGACCGATGGCGGAAAATCCTTGAGGTAGCCGACCGAGCGCGCGACGCCAAGGATGCGGTCGAGCGAGCGGCCCGCAACGCAAAGCGTGCGCCCGGTCGCCCGTGCAACTTCGCCCAATGTCGCGAGCCGCGCGGCGTTCGATGCAAAGGTGGTGACGACCACCCTCCCCTTCGCCGCGCCGACCGCCTGCTCCAGTCCCTTGCGCAGCCCGCCTTCGCTTCCCGACGCGTCGGGGTTGAAAGCATTGGTCGAATCGCACACGAGCACGTCCACGCCTTCATCGCCGATCGCGGTCAGCGCCGTGGCGGTCGCGGGCTGCCCAAGGATCGGTTCTTCGTCGAGTTTCCAGTCGCCGGTGTGAAAAACCCGGCCATAGGGCGTGTCAATCACCACCGCGCTCATTTCGAGGATTGAATGCGCAAGCGGGACAAGCCGGATGCCGAACGGCCCCAGCTGGAAACTGTCGTCTATATCGACGACCTTGATTTCGACTTCCTTTTCCAGTCCCTCTTCGGCGAGCTTGTGTGCGATCAGCCCCGCGGTGAAGCGGTTGGCATAGAGCGGCACGCCAAGATCGGCGGCAAGATAGGGGATCGCACCGATATGATCCTCATGCCCGTGCGTGAGTATGATGCCCAAAAGGTCATGCTTGCGATCCTCGATGAACTCGAGGTCGGGCATGACGATGTCGATGCCCGGATAATCATGGCTGCCAAAGGTCACGCCAAGGTCGGCCATGATCCATTTGCCGTCGCAGCCATAGAGATTGGCGTTCATGCCGATCTCGCCCGACCCGCCCAGCGCGAGGAAGAGCAGCTCCTTGCCCGGATTCGTCATATGCTTCCATTCCGTTGATGATAAAGGTGCATCAATCCGTTCAAGGTCAGGTCGGGCTCGATGCGATCGAACAGATGCGCCTGTTCCTGGAAAAGCGTCGCAAGGCCGCCCGTTGCAATGATGGTCAACGGATTGGCTATTTCGGCTTTCATGCGCGCGATCAGCCCCTCGATCATCGCGACATAGCCCCAATAGACGCCGATGAGCATCTGGCTTTCGGTCGTGCGGCCGATCACGCTGGCAGTCTCAGGCGCCTCGATCGCGATACGCGGCAGCTTCGCCGCAGCCGCGACCAGCGCTTCGAGCGACAGGTTGACCCCCGGCGCGATGATGCCGCCAAGATAGGCGCCGTCCGGGCCGATATGGTCGAGCGTCGTCGCCGTTCCGAAGCTGATGACCAGCTTGTCGCGCCCCGGTTCGACCGCCTGCGCCGAGATGGCGTTGACCGCGCGGTCCGCGCCGACCGATTGCGGCTCGGCTACCTTGAGCGCTATGCCCCAGGTCACCGGATCGCGACCCGCGACAAGTGCGTCGACCCCGAAATATCGATGCGCGAGCAGCTGGAGATTGTGCAGCGCGCGCGGAACGACGGTCGAAATGATCACCGCCTCGACGTCGGTGCGATCATAGCCTTCGATCCGCATCAGCTGGTCGAGCCAGACGATATATTCGTCGGCGGTACGACGGTCATCGGTTGCGATGCGCCAGCGCGCGAGCAGGTCGGTACCGCGAAAAAGAGCGAACTTGGCGTTGGTGTTGCCGACGTCGATCGCGAGCAGCATCTGAATGGACACCCTAATTCCCCTCCTCGACCGGACGCCGCAATTCTACGTCTCCTGCGTGGATTACCATGGTCTCACCGCCATCGCGGCGCAAGCGCAGCGCACCATCTTCTGCAAGACCGTCGAAATAGCCGTCGATGCCCTGCTCGGATACGCGGAGCGGCGTGCCTAGGGGATGGGCCTGCGGCAGCCATGCGCGGACGATGCTCGCGACGCCTTCCTGCCGCCAGGTCCAGAGCGCGTCGATCATCGCGATGCCGAGCGCATTGGCGAAATGGTCGCGGTCGATCGCGGCCCCCTTTCCCGCCAGCGTCGCGGTCGGCCGATCGGGCAATTCGGGCGCGGCGATCAGGTTGACGCCGATGCCGATGACGACCGCATTGCCGGTGCGTTCCATCAAAATGCCGGCGCATTTCTTCCCGTCCACCAACAGGTCGTTGGGCCATTTGAGCTGCGCCTCGATCTCGGGGGCCAGCGCGGCGACGGTTTTTGCCAGGGCGACACCCGCGACGAGCGCCAGCGTTGCTGCCGACGGATCGCCGATCGTCAGGTGGACGACAGTCGAGCCCATGAAATTGCCTCGTCCGTCGTTCCAGCCGCGGCCCAGACGGCCGCGCCCGGCGGTCTGGCGATCGGCGAGCAGCCAATGCCCTTCGCCGACATGCTCGCCACCCGCCAGCCGCGCCAGCAGGTCGGCGTTGGTCGAACCTGTCTGCGCTACCCGCTCAATCGGCGGTATCAGAACAGCACCGCAGCGGCGCTGGCCGAAAGGACCGCCAGCACGGGAATGAAGAGATAGCCGATGACCGACAGCCACAGCGCGCTCGCGGTGATCACCGCATCCTCGACGATCGCGCCGCCACCGGAAAACTCAGTCTCCGATTTATCGTCGAAATACATCGTCTTGATGATAGCGATATAATAAAAGGCGCCGATCACCGAAGCGACGATGCCCGCGACCGCCAGCGGCACGAGGTTCGCGTTCACTGCGGCCTCGAACACCAGATATTTCGGCCAGAAACCGAACAGCGGCGGAATGCCGGCGAGGCTGAACAGGAAAACCGCCATCGCCGCCGCAAGCCCCGGGCGCCGCTGCGACAGGCCGGCCATCGCAGCGATGCTTTCGACCTGGTTCCCGTCGGCATCACGCAGCCGGAGCACGACGAGAAAGGCGCCGAGCGTCGTCAGCATATAGACAAGCAGGTAGGTCAGCACGCCTTCGACACCCTGCTGCGTTCCGGCAGCTAGGCCGACGAGCATGAAACCGACATTGTTGATCGACGAATAGGCCAGCAGGCGTTTGATATTCTTCTGCCCGATCGCACCGACCGCACCGAGGATGATCGACGCGAGAGCAAGGAAGATGACGATCTGCTGCCACGCGCCGACGGCGGGTCCCATCGCGTCGATCACGACGCGCGTCATCAGCGCCATCGCCGCGACCTTGGGCGCGGTGGCGAAGAAGGTCGTCACCGGGGTGGGCGCGCCTTCATAGACGTCGGGGGTCCACATGTGGAACGGCACGGCGCTGATCTTGAAGCCGAGACCCGCAAGCACAAAGACGATCCCAAAAATCAGGCCGATGTTGAGCTCGCCACCCATGACCTTTGCGATGCCCGCAAAATCGGTGGTTCCCGAAAAACCGTAGAGCAACGAGATGCCATAGAGCAGCATGCCCGACGCGAGCGCGCCGAGAACGAAATATTTGAGGCCCGCTTCGCTCGACCGTTCATCGGTGCGCATGAAGCTGGCGAGCACATAGGCCGCAAGGCTGTTAAGTTCGAGCCCGACGTAGAGCGTCATCAGATCGCGTGCCGAGGCCATGATTCCCATGCCGAGCGCGGCAAACAGGATCAGGGTCGGATATTCGGCGCGCATCCCGCCGCTGAAGAAGCGCGGCGCGATGACGATGCAGACGAAGCTAGCGGCATAGATCAGCAGTTTGGCGAAGCCGCCGAAGCTGTCTACCGAGAGCGTGCCTGAAAAGACCGTCGCCTCGACCCCGAACAGCGCGACCACGGCAGCCGCCGCAGCAGCGAGCGTCAGCAGCGCGCTGAGCTGATAGATGCCGACCTGCCGGTCGCCCATGAAGGTGCCGAGCATCAGTGTGATCAGCCCCCCGATCGTCAGGATCAGTTCGGGCCAGATAAGGGCGAGATCGGCGCTCATTGGACGCCTCCCGCATGAGCGGAGCCATGGGTGGTTTCACCATGCGTCGCAGCGGGCTTCGGCTTGCCGGCGGTAAGATGCGCGTCGCCCGCAGGCTTCGCCGGCGCAAGGCGCGCTACCACCGTGGTCACATCGCCGCGCATCGGGGCAAGGAAGCTTTCGGGATAGACGCCCATCCACAGCGCCACAGCGGCCAGCGGCACCATGATCGTCCATTCGCGTGCGTTGAGGTCAGGCATCGCCTTCACATCGTCCTTGGTGAGTTCGCCGAACACGACGCGGCGGTAGAGATAGAGCATGTACGCGGCGCCGAGAATGATGCCGGTTGTGCAAACGAAGGCTACCAAGCTCGAAGCTTCGTAGATGCCCGCGAGGCTCAGGAACTCGCCGACGAACCCGCTGGTGCCGGGCAGCCCGATCGACGCCATGGTGAACAGCATGAAGAACAGCGCATAGACCGGCATGTTTACCGCGAGCCCGCCGTAACGGTCGATCTCGCGCGTGTGGAGCCGGTCGTAGATCACGCCGACGCAGAAGAAGAGCGCAGCCGAAACGACGCCATGGCTGAGCATGATGATCAGCGCACCTTCGATGCCCTGCTGGTTGAAAGCGAACAGGCCCGCGGTGACAATCGCCATGTGCGCGACCGACGAGTAAGCGATGAGCTTCTTCATGTCGTTCTGCACCAGCGCGACGAGGCTGGTGTAGACCACCGCGATCATCGACAGCGCGAAGACGATCCACATCAACTGCCCCGACGCATCGGGGAACATCGGCATCATGAAGCGCAGAAAACCATAGGCGCCGAGCTTCAGCAGCACGCCCGCGAGGATCATCGACCCCGCGGTCGGCGCCTGGACGTGCGCGTCGGGAAGCCAGGTGTGGACGGGCCACATTGGCATCTTGACCGCAAGGCTGGCGAAAAAGGCGAGCCACAGCCAGGTCTGCATTTCCGGCGGGAAGTTGTAGCTCAGCAGCGTCGGGATGTCGGTCGTGCCTGCTTCCATGATCATCGCGATCATCGCGATCAGCATCAGCACGGATCCGAGCAGCGTGTAGAGGAAGAATTTGAACGCCGCATATTTGCGGTTCGCGCCACCCCAGATGCCGATGATGAAATACATCGGGATCAGGCCGGCCTCAAAGAAAATGTAAAAGAGCAGCAAATCCTGCGCCATGAAGACGCCGATCATCACGACTTCCATGATCAGGAACATCGCCATGTAGAGCCCAACGCGTTGTTTGATCGCATCCCAACTCGCAAGAATGCAAAGCGGCATCAGGAAGACGCTGAGCATGATCAGCATCAATGCCATGCCATCGATGCCGAGGGCCCACTGGAAGCGGCCGAACAGATCGGCGCGTTCGGTGAACTGCCACTGCGCGCCGCCGATATCGAAATTCGCCCAAAGGATGCAACCGAGGACGAACGTCGCGAACGTCGCGCCGAGCGCGACGAAGCGCGAGGCTTTGTCGCCGACAAACAGACAGACGATGGCGCCGACAAGCGGAACCGCCAGCATCAGCGAAAGGATGGGAAAGCCGCTCACAGGAAATTCACCATGGCCCAGCTGGCGAGGCCGACAAGACCGAGCAGCATCACAAACGCATATCCATAAACATAACCCGATTGCAGCCGGACCGCGAGACGGGTCCCCCCAGCGACGAGCGCCGCAGCGCCATCGGGACCGAAGCGGTCGATGGTGCCTTCGTCGCCCTTCTTCCAGAAGAAGCGGCCGATCCAGAAGGCGGGCTTCACGAAGAGGACGTTATACAGCTCGTCGAAATACCATTTGTTGTACAGGAACTGGTGGAGCAGCTTGAACTGCGCCACGAAGCGCGCCGGCAAGGTGGTGTTGCGGATATAGCTGTTCCACGCCAAGAATAGCCCGATCGCCATCACCGTAAACGGCGTCCACTTCACCCAGGTCGGCACTTCGTGCGCGGCGTGCATCAGATGCTCGTCAAATGCGATACTACCCGCCCAGAAGGCCATGCCTTCCTCGGGATAGATGAACGGGTGCGCAAAGACGAAGCCCGCGAACACTGCGCCGATCGACAGCACGATCAGCGGCACAAGCATCGGCCAAGGGCTTTCGTGCGGATGATAGCCTGCGGTCCCGTCGCCGGACGCGTCATGAAGGTGGTGCTCGTCGTGCGGCGCATGCCCTTGATCGTCATGACCGTGGCCGTGATCATCGTGAACCGCATGCTGGATATGCTCGCTCTGTTCCCAGCGCGGCTTGCCATAGAAGGTCAGGAAGACGAGGCGCCACGAATAGAAGCTCGTCAGCAGCGCGGCAAAGATGCCGACCCAGAAGGCGACCTGACCGCCACCGCCGGCAGCAAAGGCTGCTTCAAGAATGCCGTCCTTCGAGTGGAAGCCGGCAAAGCCCGCCACGCCCGCGATACCGACGCCGGTAATCGCCAGCGTACCCATCATCATCGCCCAGAAGGTGATCGGGATGCGCTTCCGCAGGCCGCCATAATAGCGCATGTCCTGTTCGTGGTGCATCGAATGGATGACCGAGCCGGCACCGAGGAACAGCAGCGCCTTGAAGAAGGCGTGCGTGAACAGGTGAAACATCGCTGCGCCATAGGCACCGACGCCCGCAGCGAAGAACATGTAGCCGAGCTGCGAACAGGTCGAATAGGCGATGACGCGCTTGATGTCCCACTGCGTCGTGCCGACGGTTGCGGCGAAGAAGCAGGTCGCAGCGCCGACGAAGGTCACGACGCCGAGCGCGATGGGCGCGGTTTCGAACATCGGCGACAAGCGGCACACCATGAAGACGCCCGCGGTGACCATCGTCGCGGCATGGATCAGCGCCGACACCGGGGTCGGGCCTTCCATCGCGTCGGGAAGCCAGGTGTGGAGGCCAAGCTGCGCTGACTTGCCCATCGCGCCGATGAACAGCAGCAGACAGAGGATCGTCATCGTGTCGAGACGCATTCCCATGAAGGTGATCGACGAGCCCGCCATGCCCTGTGCGGCCGCCAGAATCTCAGGGATCGAGACGGTGCCGAACACAAGGAAGGTGCCGAATATGCCGAGCATGAAGCCAAGGTCGCCAACGCGGTTGACCACGAACGCTTTGATCGCCGCAGCATTGGCGCTGGGCTTCTTGTACCAGAAACCGATGAGCAAATAGGATGCGAGACCGACGCCTTCCCAGCCGAAGAACATCTGGACGAGATTGTCTGCGGTCACCAGCATCAGCATCGCGAAGGTAAAGAGCGAGAGATAGGCGAAGAAGCGCGGCTGGTCGGGGTCTTCCTCCATGTATGACCATGAATAAAGGTGGACGAGCGCCGACACCGTCGTGATCACGACGAGCATGACCGACGTCAGCGTGTCGACGCGCAGTTCCCAGTTGAACTGGAGGGCGCCCGAGCTGACCCAATGCAACACGGTCACGACTTCCGCCTGCCCCGTGCTGGCCACGAACGACAGAAAGATCGGCCAGCTCAGCGCGCAGCTCGTGAACAGCGCGCCCGTGGTGACCAGCTTCGATGCGAAGGGACCGATGGCGCGCTGGCCAAGCCCTGCAACAAGCGCCGCCAGCAGCGGCAGGAAAACGATCGCCTGAATCACCGGCTTACCCCTTCATCCGGTTGGCATCGTCGACGGCAATGGTGCCGCGGCCGCGGAAATAGATAACGAGAATGGCCAGACCGATCGCAGCTTCACCCGCGGCGACGGTCAGCACGAACATCGAGAAGACCTGTCCGACGAGATCGTTCAGCGCCGCGCTGAACGCGACGAGGTTGATGTTTACTGCCAGCAGGATCAGCTCGATCGCCATCAGGATGACGATAATATTCTTGCGGTTGATGAAGATGCCAAGCACGCCGAGCGTGAACAGCACCGCCGAAACGGCGAGATAGTGGCCGACCGAAATCACAATTCCATCCCCTGCCCGACGCCCGGATCGACGAGGCGCGTCGCGTCCTGCGGACGGCGTTGATTCTGCTTTGAGATATTCTGCGTGCGCACGCCGCCGCGCTGGCGATGCGTCAGCACGATCGCGCCGATCATCGCGACCAGCAGGACGATACCCGCCGCCTCGAACAGGAAGATGTAGCGCGTATAGAGAAGCTCGCCGATCTGCTGGATATTGCTCTTGTCGGTCACCGCCGGTGCGGCGCGCGCGGCCAGATCGACGCCGCCGGCGCTCCATGCACCGACCGCGAACACCAGTTCAGCGGCAAGGATGATTGCGACCAGCGCGCCGAGCGGCAGGTAACGCACGAAACCCGCACGCAATTCCGCGAAATCGATGTCGAGCATCATCACGACGAACAGGAACAGCACCGCGACCGCGCCGACATAGACGATGACGAGCAGCATCGCGATAAACTCCGCCCCCGCGAGCAGCATCAGCCCCGCCGCGTTGAAGAAGGCGAGGATCAGCCACATGACGCTGTGGACCGGGTTGCGCGCGAAAATCACCATCGCCGCGGAGGCGATGACGACGGTCGCGAAGAGGTAAAAGGCGAAGAGCTGAATCATGTGCGCGCGCCCTTATCGATAGGGCGCGTCGGCGGCAAGATTCGCCGCGATCGCGCGTTCCCATTTGTCGCCATTGGCGAGCAGCTTGGCCTTGTCATAGAGCAGTTCCTCGCGCGTTTCGGTCGCGAATTCGAAGTTCGGCCCCTCGACGATCGCATCGACCGGGCATGCTTCCTGACAGAAACCGCAATAGATGCACTTGGTCATGTCGATGTCGTAGCGCGTCGTGCGGCGCGACCCATCGTCGCGCGGTTCGGCCTCGATCGTGATCGCCTGCGCCGGGCACACCGCTTCGCACAGCTTGCACGCGATGCAGCGTTCCTCGCCGTTCGGGTAGCGACGCAGCGCATGCTCGCCGCGGAAGCGCGGGCTGAGCGGGTTCTTTTCAAACGGATAGTTGATCGTCGCCTTGGGCTTGAAGAAATATTTCAGCGTGAGGGCATGCGCCTTCACGAATTCCCACAAGGTGAAGCTTTTGACGAGATGGGCAATCATGACCCGGCTTCCTTTTCGCCGACGGCGTGAAATTTTGAGAGACAGTGCCCCGTAGCGAAGGCCACGATTTGACCGAGTTTGTCACCCGATGGCGGCGTGTAGCGGGTTACAGTGGCCAAACTACGAGCGTCGCGGACAAACTGAAAATTGAAATCATATCGTACGCTTTCGGGTGTGACTTCGTACATCAAATATTCTCGCACCTCTGGTGCCGACTTCGCCAGCCGAACGCGCTTGGCACCTAATAAATTTGTAGGAGCCTGACCCGTCACCACAGTCTCGAGCTCAGTATACGGATCCCAGCCGACAGGGGCCTCGGGAAATCGACCTTCAACGGTGAAGCTTTCACCAGTCGCGTCGAAAAAATTGCAGCTCCAGCTCGTCGCCGGGCGAGCTTCGCCAAGCGGCGGTTCAGGCACCACCCGCATTGGTCCGGGCTCCTGCGTACTTAACACGGCAACTATGATAGGGAGCCAGCTCACGCTCCATACCTCGTCAGCATCAGATAGCCGGAGATCAGGAAGATCCAGATCAGCGATATCGGCAGGAAGATTTTCCAACCCAGCCGCATCAGCTGGTCATAGCGGTAGCGCGGGACGGTCGCCTTCACCCAGCTGAACACGAAGAAGAAGAAGAGGATCTTCGCGAAGAGCCAGACGATGCCCGGGATGTCGAACCAGGGGATCAGGTCGATGTTGAGCGGCGGCAGCCAGCCGCCCCAGAAGAGCACGGCGTTGAGCGTACACATCAGCAGCACATTGGCATATTCGCCGAGCCAGAAGAGCGCGAAGCTCATCGACGAATATTCGGTCTGATAACCTGCGACGAGTTCCGATTCCGCTTCGGTCAAATCGAACGGCGCGCGCGCGGTTTCGGCGAGCGACGAGATCAGGAACATCACCGCGAGCGGGAAAAGCAGCAGGTTGAAGCCGAAAGCATTGACGATGCCGAGCCCATGGCCCTGCTGCGCCTTGACGATCTCGTTCATGTTGAAGCTGTCGGCGAACAGCACGACGCCGATCAGGATGAAGCCGATCGAGACTTCATAGGAGATCATCTGCGCCGACGCGCGCATCGCCGAAAAGAAGGGATATTTCGAGTTCGATGCCCAGCCCGACAGGATCACGCCGTACACGCCGAGCGACGAGATCGCGAGGATGTAGAGCAATCCGACATTGATGTCGGCGAGTACCGCGCCCGAATTGAACGGGATCACCGCCCAGGCGAGCAGCGCGACGGTGAAGGTGATGATCGGCGCGATCAGGAACAGGCCCCTGTTGGCGCCGCTCGGGATGATCGTTTCCTGCAGGAACACCTTCAACCCGTCGGCGAAGCTCTGCAACAGGCCGAAAGGACCGACGACGTTCGGGCCGCGACGCAGCGCAATCGCCGCCCAGATCTTGCGATCGGCATAGATGATCATCGCGACCGCGAGCATCAGCGGCAGCGCGATGAGCAGGATGCCCGCAATGATCGCGACGCCCCACGCCCAATTCGGGTCCATACCCCAGGAAATGAAGGTCTCGGTCATTTCCCGTCCCCTCCGTTATCGGTGATATCCGACTGATGGGGAGGAACCGTCCAGCCGTCGTGCACGGCAGCTTTTACCGTCGAGCGCGCGGCATGTTCCTGGTTACGCCAACCGTTATGCGGCCCGGGCTTGTCCGACTTGCCGCGCGGATTGAACCCGCGCCACACCGAATAGCCCATCCCGACCAGCAGCACGCTGGCGATTGCATGCACCGGGGTCATTCCCCTGCTCCTCTAATTGGTAGCCGAGCGTCGAGAAGCCACAACAGCGCCGCTCCGAAGAAAGGCCAAGCAGCCGACGATAGGCCTGACGCCAGCGCCGTAAGCACCACCAAAATTGCGCTCGGACTATGTGATTCATAGGGCGAAGCGACGCCACTGGACACCATGTCCCACTGGCTGCCAAGCACGCCAGCGAAGGTCATCACAGCAACGATAATGGCCACCCAGAACAGGATCAGTGACCCCTTGTGCATGGATTTGGCGTAAAAACTCATTCCGCCGCCTCCGCAAAATCCACACCATGCACCAGCTCTTCCGAGCAACGCTGCATCGTCGGCGACGCGCGGCAGATGGCGTTGGTGAGGTAGAAATCCTTGATCGGCGACGGGATCGCGCGCGCTTCAGGCTTGGTGGGCAGCTTCGGCACCGTCCAGCCATAGTCGGCGAGACCTTCGACCCCCAGCGCCGGCACCGCCGCGACCATCGCCGCACGGCACTGGTCGAAGCTGTCGAACCCGACGTTCACGCCCAGCGCGTCGGCCAGAGCACGGAAAATGCTCCAGTCCTCGCGCGCGTCACCGGGGGCGAACACCGCCTTTTCGCTGCGCTGGACGCGGCCTTCGGTATTGACCGTGGTGAAGTCCTTTTCGGTCCAGGCCGCGGCCGGCAGGATGACATCGGCGGCGTGCGCGCCCTTGTCGCCATGATGGCCGACATAGACCTTGAACGTATCGGGCAGCGCCGCGAAATCGACTTCGTCGGCGCCGAGGAAGAAGGCGAGCTTCGGCTTCGCCGCGATCACATCCTTGATCCCGCCGGGCAGGCCATAGCCGAGCATCAGCGAGCCCATGCGCGCCGCCGAGAAATGCACGACGTTGAAGCCGTTCCAGCCGTCCTTGACCGCATTCACCGACTTGGCGAGCGCAAGCCCCGCGCCATGAACGCCGGGCACCGAGAGCGCGCCGCCGCCAAAGATCAGCATCGGCCGCTCCGCACCCTTCAGCGCGTCGGCGACATGCTTCGGCAGCTTCGCAACGAGCGAGGCGTCGTCGCCGAGCCACTCGGTCTTGTACGTCAGGTCGGTTTCGGGGCCGATGGCAAAGACCTTCGCGCCCTTCTTCCACACCGCCTTGCGGACGCGCGTGTTGATCAGCGGCGCTTCCCAGCGCAGGTTGGTGCCGACGAGCAGGATCACGTCGGCATTTTCGGCCTCGGCAATCGTCGTGTTGAAATTGACCGCCGACAGGCTGGTGACGTCATAGTCGAGCCCGGTCTGCCGCCCTTCGAGCAGATTGCCGCCGAGCGCATTCACCAGCGCTTTCGCCGCGAACATCGTCTCGCAATCGGCAAGGTCGCCCGCGATCGCCGCGACCGACGAACCGGCGTTCACCGCCTTGATCGCCGCGAAAGCTTCGGCCCAGCTCGCGGGCTGGAGTGCGCCGTTCACGCGCACATAAGGCTGGTCGAGACGGCGACGGGTCAGGCCGTCGACATGGTGGCGCGTCTTGTCGTTCGCCCATTCTTCGTTCACGTCGTCGTTGACGCGTGGCAGGACGCGCAAAACCTGCCGCCCGCGGCTGTCGATGCGGACGTTGGTGCCGACCGCGTCCATCATGTCGATGCCGAGCGTCTTGGTGAGCTCCCACGGACGTGCTTCGAACGCATAGGGTTTGCTGGTCAGCGCGCCGACCGGGCACAGGTCGACGATATTGCCCGAAAGCTCGCTCGCGACCGCATGCTCCAGATACGACGTGATCTGCATATTCTCGCCGCGATAAATAGCGCCGATATCCTCGACCCCCGCGACTTCCTCCGCAAAACGGACGCAGCGCGTGCACTGGATGCAGCGGGTCATCACGGTCTTGACGATGGGACCCATATATTTTTCGGTGACCGCGCGCTTGTTCTCGTCATAGCGCGTTGCGCCGCGGCCATAGGCCACCGACTGATCTTGCAGGTCGCATTCGCCGCCCTGGTCGCAGATCGGGCAGTCGAGCGGGTGGTTGATGAGCAGGAACTCCATCACCCCTTCGCGCGCCTTCTTGACCATCGGGCTGTCGGTCTTGATCACCTGCCCCTCGGCGGTCGGCAGCGCGCACGACGCCTGCGGCTTCGGCGGGCCGGGCGACACTTCGACCAGGCACATGCGGCAATTGCCGGCGATCGACAGGCGTTCGTGGTAGCAGAAACGTGGAATTTCCTTCCCCGCCAGCTCGCACGCTTGCAGAACGGTTGCGCCCTGCGGGACGTCGAGTTCTACGCCATCTACGGTTACTTTAGGCATCGGAGTGACTATCCTCGTTGCGCACGGAGTTCGCCAGCGCGGATGGCTTCGGCCTCTGTGAGCGATTGTTCCACAAGACAAACAGGCCCGCCACAGCGAGCGGCAGCATCGTCAGCGAAACAAGAAAAGCGATATAGAGAATCCAGACTCCCAGATAGAGGGGGCCAGCCAGAACGAGCGACCATTCCATGCAGCCGCTGGGAGCCGACGTGCCGCAGAAATAGGACTGAAAACCCGGAAACCGGTCATAAAGCTGCACGCTTAACACGGCCATGGCGAGCGACAGTAATGCTCCGATCGTCCAGATGACGCCCTGCCCTTGCGGTTTATGCGACGCGGCCATCACTCCGCCGCCTCCAGCGCGCCGCCGTTCTCGCGGATACGGCGCTCGATTTCGGGACGGAAATGCTTGATCAGGCCCTGGATCGGCCACGCGGCGGCGTCGCCCAATGCGCAGATGGTGTGACCTTCGACCTGCTTGGTGACATCGAACAGCGTGTCGATCTCGCTGATGTCGGCGTCGCCGGTGCGCAGGCGTTCCATCACGCGCCACATCCAGCCGGTGCCTTCGCGGCACGGGGTGCACTGGCCGCAGCTTTCATGCTTGTAGAAATAGCTGATGCGGCTGATCGCCTGGACGACGTCGGTCGACTTGTCCATCACGATCGCAGCGGCGGTGCCGAGGCCCGATCCGACGGCTTTCAGCCCGTCGAAGTCCATCGGCGCGTCCATGATTTCGGCTGCGGGGACGAGCGGAACTGACGAGCCGCCGGGGATTACCGCGAGCAGATTGTCCCAGCCGCCGCGAATGCCGCCGCAATGCTTGTCGATCAGCTCGCGGAAGGTGATGCCCATTTCTTCCTCGACGACGCACGGCTTGTTCACATGGCCGCTGATCTGGAAGAGCTTGGTGCCCTTGTTATTCTCGCGCCCGAAGCTCGCGAACCAGGTTGCGCCACGCCGCAGGATCGTCGGGACGACCGCGATGCTCTCGACATTGTTCACCGTCGTCGGGCAGCCATAAAGGCCCGCACCCGCCGGGAACGGCGGTTTCAGGCGCGGCTGGCCCTTTTTGCCTTCAAGGCTTTCGATCATCGCGGTTTCTTCGCCGCAGATGTAGGCGCCCGCGCCGCGGTGGACGAAAACATCGAAGTCGTAACCCGACTTGGCTGCATTCTTGCCGAGCAGGCCGGCGTCATACGCCTCCTGCACTGCGGCGAACAACGTCTCGGCCTCGCGGATGAACTCGCCGCGGATGTAGATGTACGCCGCGCGCGCGCGCATCGCATAGCCCGCGATCAGCGCGCCCTCGATCAGCTTGTGCGGATCGTGACGGATGATCTCGCGGTCCTTGCAAGATCCCGGCTCGGATTCGTCGGCATTGATGACGAGGAAGCTCGGGCGGTCGGCGCGCGGTTCCTTGGGCATGAACGACCATTTGAGCCCGGTCGGGAAGCCCGCGCCGCCGCGGCCGCGCAGCCCCGACGCCTTGATCTCCTCGATGATCGCGTCCTGGCCGCGGCTCATCAGATCCTTGGTCTTGTCCCAATCGCCGCGCGCCTGCGCGGATTTGAGGTTCCACGGCTGGAACCCGTAGAGATTGGTGAAAATGCGGTCCTTGTCGGCGAGCATCAGCGGCGCCCCTTTCCGAACAGGGCCTCGGCGCCAAAATAGAGCGCGAGGATGACCGCGACCACCAGCGCCAAGTGCAGGACGCTGAACGCGACCTTCATGACAAAGGCGATCGCGACGAAGGCGATCATCACGAAGACGATCAGGACGATCAGGTGAAGGATTTTCTGCAAGTCCATCACCAGTCCTTCCGGTAATCATGGTTCGACGACACCATCTCTTTGAGCGTCGTCGGCCCGCCCTCGGGCTCGCTCGTATGGCGTCCCGGCACCTGCGTCCCCGCCTTCGGCGTGTCACCGGCGGCGAGCGCGTCGAGGATGCGCGTCATGCTGTCGTAATCGAGATCTTCGTAATTATCGTCGTTGATCTGGACCATCGGCGCGTTGGTGCAGGTGCCCATGCACTCGACCTCGGTCAGCGTGAACAGCCCGTCGGGCGTCGTCTTGCCCTTGGTCATCCCGCGGTTCTTGCACGCGGCCATCACGTCGTCCGACCCGCGCAGCAGGCACGGCGTCGTGCCGCAGACCTGTACATGATAGCGGCCGACGGGCACGAGATTGTACATCGTGTAGAAGGTCGCGACCTCATAGGCGCGGATGAACGGCATATCGAGCGCGGCGGCGACATATTCGATCACCGGCACGGGCAGCCAGCCCTGCGTCTGCGTCTCGGCGCCGACCTGGCGCTGCGCGAGGTCGAGCAGCGGCATCACCGCCGAGCGCTGACGCCCCGCGGGATAGCGCGCGATGACCTGCTTCGCCTTCTCGGCATTTTCGGCCGTCCACGCAAAAGCGCCCCAGCGCGCGCGGGTTTCGGCTTCATCGGGAATTTGGGGTGCGTCAGCCATTCTTCCGGTTTCCTTTGACCTGGGCTGAATTATCGTCCGCTACAGATCCGATCTCGGGAAAAGGCTTCATTGTAAAAAACCGAACGATTTTACCGTTGCTAACCACAAATCCAGATATTCCCGTCTGGTTTCCGTCGGCCAACTCACACGTCCACTGGACACGGATATGCGAGCCCTGGTCTGTAAGGCCCCCTATGGGTGGCGAGATCATCGCCGGTCCATGCGAGCAGTGGCGTGCCAAATGAGTGACATATTCCAGACTGAATGCTGGACCAGCAGCCACCATTTCAGACGCCTTGCTAGGGTCAGATTTGACTACTTCAAGGAAGCTCGAAACCATGTTCCAAGGCTTGGGCGCCGTTACTTCCTCGGCAGCTGCAGAGAAGCTTATAGTCGCCAGCCCGAGAAAAAGAGCGATAGGCACGGCCCTCACCGGTCGCACTCCCCGAACACAACATCGATCGCGCCGATGATCGCGGTGGTGTCGGCGAGCATATGGCCCTTCGACATCATGTCCATCGCCTGCAGGTGCGAAAACGCCGTCGGGCGGATCTTGCAGCGGTACGGCTTGTTGGTGCCGTCGCTGACCAGATAGACGCCGAATTCGCCCTTCGGGCTTTCGGTCGCGACATAGACTTCGCCCGCGGGGACGTGGAAACCCTCGGTATAGAGCTTGAAGTGATGGATCAGCGATTCCATCGACTGCTTCATCTCGCCGCGCTTCGGCGGCACGACCTTGCGGTCGAGGCTCGCGATCGGGCCGGTGGGCATGTCGCGCAGGCACTGCAGGATGATGCGCGCCGACTGATACACTTCCTGCACGCGGACCATGAACCGGTCGTAGCAGTCGCCGCGCGTGCCGACGGGAATGTCGAACTCCATCTTCGCATAGGCATCGTAAGGCTGCGACTTGCGCAGATCCCATGCGATGCCGCTGCCGCGGATCATCGGGCCCGAGAAGCCCCACGCCAGCGCGTCTTCCTTGCTCACCGTCGCGATGTCGACGTTGCGCTGCTTGAAGATGCGGTTGTCGATGACCAGGCTCATCGCGTCGCCGAACAGTTTCGGCAGCCGCTTTTCGCACCATTCGCCGATGTCGTAGAGCAGCCGCTCCGGCACATCCTGATGGACGCCGCCCGGACGGAAATAGGCCGAGTGCATGCGTGCGCCCGACGCGCGTTCGAAGAAGTTGAGGCAATCCTCGCGCAGTTCGAACACCCACAGGTTCGGTGTCATCGCACCGACGTCCATGACGTGCGACCCGATGTTGAGCATATGATTGCAGATGCGCGTCAGCTCGGCGAACAGTGTGCGGAGGTACTGTGCGCGCTCGGGCACTTCGAGGTCGAGCAGCTTCTCGATCGCGAGGACATAGCTGTGCTCCATGCCGAGCGGCGAACAATAGTCGAGCCGGTCGAAATAGGGCAAAGCCTGCAAATAGGTCTTGTACTCGATCAGCTTTTCGGTGCCGCGGTGCAGCAGCCCAACGTGCGGATCGACGCGCTCGATGATCTCGCCGTCGAGTTCCATCACCATGCGGAGAACGCCGTGCGCCGCAGGGTGCTGCGGGCCGAAGTTGATCGTGTAGTTGGTGACCGCCTGATCGCCCGCGGTATCGGCGGTGTCGACCGGATAGCCTTCGAACATATCGCTGCCGTGGTGCTTGACCTGAGGAGCGTCGGTCATGCGTCACCTCCTGTTTTCGGCTTGCGCTGCGCGCGGGGCTTGGCCGGGGCTTTCGCCTTGGGCGCGGCTTTCTCAGCCTTCTTGGTCGCAGCCGTCTTGGACTCGCCGTCAGCCTTGGCCTTCGCACCGTCCTTGCTCGGCTTGGCCGCTTCCTTGTTCGCCTTGTTGCCCGCGCCCGTGTCGGCGGGCTTCTCCGTCGTTTTGGGGGTCGGCGGCGGCGACGCCTTCGCTTTGTCGTCGGCCGCCTTGACCTCTTTCGACGTCATCGGGGTCGGCGCCCCCTTGCCCGGCGCCTCGCCTGTCCCGCCGGCCTTTTCGTCGCCCGGCAGCACATAGTCGGCGCCTTCCCACGGGCTGAGGAAGTCGAAATTCCGGAAATCCTGCGCGAGCTTGACCGGCTCGTACACGACGCGCTTGTCCTCTTCCGAATAACGCAGCTCGATATAGCCGGTCAGCGGGAAATCCTTGCGCTGCGGATGCCCCTGGAAACCATAATCGGTCAGGATGCGGCGCAGGTCGGGATTGCCCGCGAACAGCACGCCATACATGTCGAATACTTCGCGCTCGAGCCAGCCCGCGACGGGCCAGACGGGAACGATGCTAGGCACCGGCGTCGCCTCGTCGGTCGACACACGCACGCGCAGACGATGGTTCTTCGTCACGCTGAGCAGATGATAGACGACCTCGAAACGTTCGGCGCGGTCGGGATAGTCCACCCCGGCGATTTCCATCAACTGCTGATATTCGAGGCTATCGCGCAGCGCGACCATCACCCCGGCAACGGCTTCGCG
This sequence comes from Sphingopyxis sp. H115, assembly GCF_001468465.1. Lineage (GTDB taxonomy): Bacteria > Pseudomonadota > Alphaproteobacteria > Sphingomonadales > Sphingomonadaceae > Sphingopyxis. Next base: position 53,490 of record NZ_LNSA01000001.1, on the reverse strand, counting down.
CGCCACGGTGATGCTGTCTTCGTCGGCTGCGAAATCATGCGCGAGAAGATCGCTGCCGAGCAGCTTTTCGAGCGCGGCTGCAAGCGAGGGTAGCGGCGCGACGAGGGGAGCGGAATGGGCCATCAGCGTTCGATCGTCCCGGTGCGGCGGATTTTCCGCTGCAACTGCATCACGCCGTAAAGCAGCGCTTCAGCGGTCGGCGGACAGCCGGGAACATAGATGTCGACCGGCACGATGCGATCGCAGCCGCGCACCACCGAATAGCTATAGTGATAATAGCCGCCGCCATTGGCGCAGCTGCCCATCGAGATGACATATTTCGGGTTCGACATCTGATCGTACACGCGGCGCAGCGCGGGCGCCATCTTGTTGCACAGCGTGCCCGCGACGATCATCACGTCCGACTGACGCGGCGATGCGCGCGGCGCGGCGCCGAAACGCTCCATGTCATAACGCGGCATATTGACGTGGATCATCTCGACCGCGCAGCACGCCAGACCGAAGGTCATCCACCACAGCGAACCCGTGCGCGCCCAGTTGAACAAATCCTCGGTCGAGGTGACGAGAAAGCCCTTGTCGCCGACCTCCGAGTTGAGATCGTCGAAGAAACCCTGATCGGGGTTCGTACCGGGGGCGACCGGCATCTGGCCGGGCATGATGATGCTGGAAGTGCTCATTCCCAATCCAACGCGCCTTTTTTCCACGCGTACACAAGGCCGAGCGTGAGTTCGGCGAGGAAAATCATCATCGTCGCCCAGCCGGCCCAGCCGATTTCCTCAAGGCTCACCGCCCAAGGAAAGAGGAAGGCCGCTTCGAGGTCGAAGATGATGAAAAGGATGGCGACGAGGTAGAAACGCACGTCGAACTGGCTGCGCGCATCTTCAAAGGCGGGAAAGCCGCATTCATATTCGGTCAGCTTAGCCGGATCGGGCTTGTGCGCCCCGGTCAGCCGGGCGACGCCCATCGGAAGGAACACGAAGGCGGAGGACAGGCCGAGGGCGATGACCAGAAAGATCAGAATCGGCAAATATTGCGTCAGATCGACCATGGGAGCTCGCAGTTCTGTTGTTTTAGGGTGTCGCGCACCTGTTTATCGGGGGCGCTTTAGGCCAGCGCGGCGCGTGTCGCAAGCGCTGCGGGCAGGATTTTCGCTTCGCATGTGACCAAAAGCATAATGGGCGCTGGCGAGCGGCACTATCGCTGTGATACCGCACATAAAAAGGGGTCGCTGGGTCGCGCCTTTCATGGGCGTAGAATGACAAAGGGAGCTTATATGGGACCGATCACCTTTCGCGCCGCTGCCTTCGCCCCGCTGGCGCTTTTCCTCGCGACTCCTGCCCATGCCGAGCTGGTCAATGCGGCGAACCCGGAAGCGATCAGGGCGATCGTCGAATCGCAGGGCTGGCCTGCGACGATCGTCGCCAAGAAAGGCGATGCCCCATATATCGAAAGCAATCGCAACGGCCTAAAATTCCTCGTGCTCTTCATGAACTGCGACGGAAGCGAACGCTGCAAGACGCTACAATATTATATGGGGTTCAGCGACGCCAAAGAGGTCACGCTCGACCGGCTCAACCAGTGGAACAAGGAAAAGCGCTTCGCGCGTGCCTATAAGGACGACGCAGGCGACCCGGTGCTCGAAATGGACGTCGACCTCGATTTCGCGGGTATTCCGCGCGAAAATGTTGGGGAAACCTTCAACACCTGGGCGTCGCTGATGGACAGCTTTCGCGAATATGTTTTCGAGAAGTGAGCGAGCCCCCAGATCTTGATAAGGTATATGACCTGATCGCGCTTGTCACGTTTGACGCCGATCCGGGCGTCGGCGATCGCGACAGGCCGATCACCGCCGATTGGGGCTCCAGCATATTGGTGGGCAATGTTTTTTACCCCGTACGCATCAAAGCCTGCAATAAGCCGATATTTTTCGGAGAATCCGGAACAGTGAGGCTTTCAGTGATGACGTTTACCGGGAACCTGTCTCTCGCCGTCGGTCAACAATTCGGGCTCTGCGCCGGACCGCAGCAGATCGCATCCGGGCGCGTTCTCGAAATCCTTTAGTGCGCCCAGATGCGTCAGCGCCTATCATGCGTTCCGCAACGCGCCCGCGACCAGCTTTTGCAGCTTCGAATGGACTGCGGCGCTGCCCGCGATGAACTCGCTGCGGTCGATCGCGCGGTCGCCGCCACGAAAATCGCTGACGAAGCCACCAGCTTCACGCACGAGTAGCATGCCCGCCGCGACATCCCACACTTGCAGGTCGCTTTCCCAAAAGCCGTCGTAGCGCCCCGCCGCGACCCAAGCGAGGTCGAGGCTCGCGGCGCCGAAGCGACGGATACCGGCAACCTCGGGCGCGACCGCACCGAAAATTCGGCTCCACTGCGCCATATTGCCATGGCCCATGTACGGAATGCCGGTCGAAATCAGGCATTCGTTAAGGTTACGGCGCGACGCGACGCGCAAACGCCGATCATGCAGCCACGCCCCGCGACCGCGCTCGGCCCAATAGCTTTCGTCGGTGATCGGCTGGTAGACCAGCGCTGCTGTCACATCGCCCCAGCCGCCGCCGGGTTTCGGTTCCTGCACCGCGATCGAGATCGCGAAATGCGGGACAGCGTGGAGGAAGTTCGAGGTGCCGTCGAGCGGATCGATGATGAAGCGCGGCTTGCCCGGCTCGCCCTCTATGATCCCGCCTTCTTCGAGAACGAAACCCCAGCCAGGACGGTCGCGGCCGAGTTCGTCGTATAACGTACGCTCGGCTGCTTGGTCGGCCTTCGACACGAAGTCGGCGGGCCCCTTCTGCGAGACCTGCAGATGCTCGATCTCGCCAAAATCGCGGCGCAACTTTGCGCCGGCTTTGCGCGCGGCGCGTTCCATGACGGTGATGATGCCGGATACGGCCATAGTCATAACTCCCCCCTCCTGCTTGCGGGAGGGGTCGGGGGAGGGAATGTTTCGTTCGGAAGAAGGCCCGTCCCTCGACAAGCCCTCTCCTAACCCCTCCCGCAAGCAGGAGGGGAACTAATCAGTCCGCGCGGCGAACATATTCGCGATCGTACACGTGCACGACGATGCGGGTGCCGCTGGTGATGTGCGGCGGCACCATCACGCGCACGCCATTGTCGAGGATTGCGGGCTTGTATGACGACGAAGCAGTTTGCCCCTTCACCACCGCGTCGGCCTCGACGATCGTCGCTTCGATCGTTTCGGGTAGTTCGACCGAGATCGGGCGTTCTTCCCAAAGCTCGAGCACGACGTCCATGCCGTCCTGCAGGAACTCATGGGCTTCGCCGACGACTTCCTTCGAAATATTGATCTGTTCGAAGCTGTCCTTGTCCATGAACACCAGATCGTCGCCCTCGGCATAGAGGAACTGGAAATCCTTGGTGTCGAGGCGGACCTTTTCCACCGTGTCGGCGCTGCGAAAACGGTTGTTGAGCTTGCGTCCGTCGATCAGATTCTTCGCTTCGACCTGCATATAGGCGCCGCCCTTGCCCGGCTGGGTGTGCTGGATTTTGGTGACCTTCCAGATACCGCCTTCATATTCGATAATATTGCCGGGACGGATTTCAACGCCGGTGATCTTCATCGCGCACACTCACTTGGACAAGGATGGAAAGAGCAGACCGGCGGCCCACGCGGGTACCGGTATCAGGTGCGCGCCTTTAGCCGCGCCGACGCCGAAGGGCAAGCGGTGTGTCGGAACGACGCAGCCACCCACGCCGCGGCGCCAATCAAAAGGCGACGAACCGAAACCGATTTGACGCATCGATCCAATATGCCGTGCGACATCCATGGCAGATCGGCGGCCATGACGGACATCGACCTTTCCGATTTGAAGCCCCCCCTTGGGCGGGGAGCCGCGAAGTCCTTGCGGCGCGGGGCCCCTTGCGCCGGCCTTTTTGGCTGGCGCAAGGACGGCGCGCCGCCGTCCCAATCGGGAAAGGAACCGCCCGCGCCCGGACGTGATTATCCCGCCGGCTGATCTGAAACGATCGCGGCAAAAGCGCGGACCGCCGCCGCCGGCCCTTCGGGATGCGCCCATATGCCGCCGGACACCGCAAGGAAATCGGCGCCGGCGTCGACAAGCACCTTCGCATTGTCCACCGTGATCCCGCCAATAGCGACGCACGGCAGTTCGAACAGCCCCTGCCACCAAGTCAATATTTCGGGCTCGGGACGGTGCCGGGTTTCCTTCGTCGCCGTCGGAAAAAAGGCCCCGAAAGCGACATAGTCGGCGCCGGCTTCGCCGGCTTCCATCGCCAGATGGCGGCTGTCGTGGCAGGTAACGCCGATCTGCGCCTCGGGCCCGAGCTGGCGGCGCGCGTCCTTCGGGTCGCCATCACCCTGACCCAAGTGAACGCCATCGGCCGCCAGCCGCTTGGCGAGTGCGATATCATCATTGACGATGAAGGCGACCTCATGTGCCGCGCAAATCGCCTGCAGCGGCTCGGCAAGCCGCGCCGCCTCATGCTGTGCCACATTCTTTACCCGAAACTGGAAGGCTGCGACGGGGCCGGCGGACAGGGCCGCCTCCAGCCGGGCGGGAAAATCGCCCCCGACGCCGAGCGGTGAAATGAGGTAAAGCTGGCAGGTGGGTGTTTTCATGGCGCGTTCATAGCGATCCCGCCAGACGCGGGCAAATGCAGAACATCGCTCGTCTCGCCGCCGTCGCCCTCCCCTCGACACTCCTTCTTTCCGCCTGCGTGACGACCGCGAGCGCGCCGCTTTCCGACGGCAGCGACGTCGCGCTGGGACAGAAAGCCTATGTCGACGGCCCGCTGGTCCAGCCGGTCGAGGTGATTGAGGACAGCCGCTGCCCGATGAACATGCGCTGCGTCTGGGCGGGGCGCGTGCGGGTAAAGATGATCTGGATCCGCGGCAACGGTAAAAAGCAGCCGTTCGAGGCGACGTTGGGCGAGCCCGTCCCGCTCGCCGACGGTCAGTTCACGCTCGAGTCGGTGCGGCCGGAGAAGCGCACCGATATCGCGCTCAAGCCGAGCGACTATCGCTTCTCGTTCCGCTTCGCGGGCGGTCTCTAACGTACGCGAGCCAGCACGAAGCCGTCCCATTTTTTCGCGCCAACGGTCTGCACAGCGGTCGCATCGAGGCGCGGATCCCCGCTGAGCATGTCGAACAGCGCACGCGTTCCGACGATCCGCTCGTCGTCGCTATCGGCCTCCAGCACTCCGCCCTCGCGCACGACATTGTCGACGACGATCGTCGTGCCCGGGCGCCCGACACGGATCGCTTCTCTGACATAGAGCGCGTTGTTCTGCTTGTCGGCGTCGATGAAGACAAAGTCGAAGGGAGACCCATCGACCATCGCGGCAAGGCTCTCGGCAGCGGGACCGACGCGGATATCGACCTTATCCGAAATGCCAGCATTTTCGAGATTCTCGCGCGCCACTCGCGCATGATGCGCTTCCAGCTCGAGCGTCACCAATTCGCCATCGTCGGGCAGCGCGCGCGCCAGCCACATCGTCGAATATCCGCCGAGCGTGCCGACTTCAAGGATACGCTTTGCCCCTGCCATCTGCGCAAGCAGGAACAGCATCTTGCCCTGCGTCGGCGACACATCGATCGGCGGCAAACCTTGGGCGCTGTTGTTCGCGAGGGTGGCGGCAAGCGCGTCGTCTTCGCCGAGCAACGTGCTGGCGATATAATCGTCGACAGCTTGCCACCTCTCTCCCATCACTTCAGGCCACGGAGGCCGCGTGAATTTCGTTGATCGCGCCGCCCAGGGAGGCGTTGAACTCGTCGTCGCTCATCTGGTGGCGCAGGTCTTCGAGCAGAGCGCGACTGAAGCTCGCGATAATGCCCGGGTTCTTCGCCAGCTCGACGCAAGCTTCGGGACGCGCGAAGCCGCCCGACAGCGCGACGACGCGCAGTACCTTGGGATGATCGACGAGCGGTTGGAACAGGCCCGCTTCCGTCGGCAAGGAGAGCTTGAGCATCACCGGCGCGCCGGTCCAGGCATCGAGCGCAGCGAGCGTTTCCTTGAGCAGCAGGCGGTCAGCCGCGTCCCGCTCGGCACTCTTGATGTTCACTTCGGGCTCGATGATCGGGACGAGGCCATGCGCGGCGATGCGCGCGGCTTCGGCGAACTGCTGGTCGACGATTGCCTTGATCCCGGCTGGATTGGCAAGATTGACGACGCTGCGCATCTTGGTGCCGAACACGCCCTTCGCAACCGCGCGCGCGCAAAGGTCATCGAGACCGGGATTGGCCTTCATCAACTGGACGCCGTCGGCTTCGTCCTCGAGGCCTTTGTCGACTTTCAGGAACGGCACCACACCGCGTTCCCACAAAAGCGCCGGAACCGGCTTGCCGCCCGCCTCGCCGTCCATCGTGCGTTCGAACAGGATCGCGCCGATCACCTTGTCACCGTTGAAGCAGGGCGCGGTGACGATGCGGCTGCGCATGTCGTGGATCAGTGCGAACATTTCCTCGTCATTCGAGAAGGCGTCCGCTTCGATGCCATAGCCCTTCAATGCCTTGGGCGTCGAACCACCGCTCTGGTCAAGTGCGGCGATAAATCCCTGCCCCGATTTGATCTGATCGAGCATGGCGGCATTGGCGGTCATAGGATCTCCGGTGGTTTGCATACGTATGTCGTGGTGCGCATAGCGACCCCGTAGCCGGGATGCAAATGTGCGCGAAAAACTAGGCTTTCAGTGCGTCCACGCCGGGAAGCGGCTTGCCTTCCATCCATTCGAGGAAGGCGCCGCCGGCGGTGGAAACGAAGGTGAAGTCCCCACCGACGCCGGCGTGGTTGAGCGCGGCGACCGTATCACCCCCACCCGCGACCGAAATCAGCGAGCCTTCGCGCGTCAGCGCCGCAGCGGTTTTCGCCAGCGCGACCGTCGCCGTGTCGAAGGGCGGGGTCTCGAACGCGCCGAGCGGGCCATTCCACACCAGCGTGCGGCAATTCTTGAGCACGTCGGCGAGCGCCTCGACCGCAGCCGGACCGATATCGAGGATCATCTCGTCGGCGGCGACTTCGTGGACGTTGACGGTGCGCGTCGGCGGATTGGGCGCGAACTGTTTTGCAACCACGACGTCGTAAGGCAGATGGATCGTGCAGCCCGCCGCATCGGCGGCGTCGAAAATCGCGTTGGCGGTATCCACCAGGTCGTGCTCGCAGAGCGATTTACCGACATCGACCCCGCGCGCGGCGAGGAAGGTGTTCGCCATACCGCCGCCGATGATCAGGTGATCGACCTTGCCGACAAGATTGCGCAGCACGTCGATCTTGCTCGACACTTTCGCGCCGCCGACGACGGCCGCAACCGGATGCGCGGGACGGCCCAGCGCCGCATCGAGCGCCTTTAGTTCGGTTTCCATCGCACGGCCCGCATAGGCTGGCAGGCGATGCGCGACGCCCTCGGTCGAACCATGCGCGCGGTGCGCCGCCGAAAAGGCGTCGTTGACGTAAAGATCGCCGATTTCCGCTAGCGCATCGGCAAAGGCGGGGTCGTTCTTTTCCTCGCCGGGATAGAAACGCGTGTTTTCCAGCACCGCGACATCGCCGGCGGCGAGCACCGCAACGCCGGCCTTGGCACCCTCGCCAACGGCTTCGGGGATGAACATCACCGAATGGCCTAATACATCCTCGACGCCGCCCATCACGAGGCTCAGCGATTGCGTCGGGTTCTTCGCCCCCTTGGGCCGTCCGAAATGGGCGAGCAGCAGGACGATAGCGCCCTTGTCGGACAATTCGCGGATCGTCGGCATCGCCGCCTCGATCCGCGTCTTATCGCCGACCGCACCATCGATCATCGGGACATTGAGGTCGACGCGAACCAGCACTTTCTTGCCAGTGACGTCACCGATGTCGTCGAGGGTCTTGAACGCGGTCATCGCTGTTTTCCTTTGGCTCAGAGGAACTTGGCGATCACGCCCGCGGTGTCGATCATGCGGTTCGAGAAGCCCCACTCATTGTCGTACCAGCTGAGCACGCGCACCAGCTTGCCGTCGATGACCGCGGTTTCGAGGCTGTCGATCGTCGAGCTGTGCGCATCATGGTTGAAGTCAATCGAAACCAGCGGCTCGTCGGTGAAGCCGAGCACGCCCTTTAGCTCGCCCTCGGCGGCCTCCTTCAGCAGCTTGTTGACCTCTTCGGCGGTCGTGTCGCGGCTGGGGGTGAAGGTCAGATCGACGACCGAGACATTGGGAGTCGGGACGCGGATCGAGGAGCCGTCGAGCTTGCCCTTGAGTTCGGGCAGGACGAGGCCGACGGCAACCGCCGCACCGGTGCTGGTCGGGATCATCGACATCGCGGCGGCGCGGGCACGGCGCGGGTCAGAATGGATCTGGTCAAGGATCTTTTGGTCGTTGGTGTAAGCGTGGATCGTGGTCATCAGGCCGCGCTCGATGCCGATCTTCTCGTGCAGCACCTTGGCCAGCGGTGCGAGGCAGTTGGTCGTGCACGACGCGTTCGAGACGATCACATGCTCGGCACCGATTTTGTCATGATTGACACCATAGACGACGGTCAGGTCGACTTCCTTGGCCGGAGCCGAGATCAGGACGCGCTTGGCGCCGGCGTCGAGATGCGCCTGGCCGCCCTTGCGGTCGGTGAAAAAGCCCGTGCATTCCAGTGCGATGTCGATGCCGTTGGCGGCGTGGGGCAGCTTGGCGGGGTCGCGTTCGGCCGTCACCTGGATGCGCTTGCCGTTGACGATCAGGTCGTTGCCGTCGACTTCGACGGTGCCGTTGAATGGACCGTGGACCGAATCGCGCTGGAATAGGCGGGCGTTCGCCTTGGCGTCGGCGAGGTCGTTGATCGACACCAGCTCGAGATCATGGTCGGTGCGCTCCAAAATGGCGCGCGCCACGTTGCGGCCGATGCGTCCGAAACCGTTGATTGCGACTTTCACTGCCATGTCGATGGGTCCTTTCTGCGAGGGGTAAGCCGGTCCTTAATTGCCGAGCTTTGCCAGGATCTGGGGTGCGATAGCATCGGCGGTAAGGCCGAAATGCTTGAATAGGTCTTCAATCGGCGCCGAGGCGCCAAAGCTGTCGATGCCGAAGCGCAGGCCATGGCGGCCGGTATAGCGTTCCCAGCCGAAGGTCGTACCCGCCTCGATCGAAACGATCAGCGCGTCGTCGGGCAGGATATCGGCCTGATAGGCCGTGGTCTGTTCGTCGAACAGCTCGGTCGAAACCATCGAGACGACGTCGGCGCCGTGGCCGGCGGCCTCGAGTTTGTCGGCAACTTCGATCGCGAGCGCGACTTCGGACCCCGTCGCAACCAACACAACCTTGCGCGGGGCCGAGGCGCCGCGCAGGCGGTAACCGCCTTTCGCGCAAAGATTTTCCGTGACGTCATGACGCAGCGGCGGAAGGTTCTGGCGGGTCAGCGCGAGTAGCGATGGCCGGCTCTCCTGCGCCAGCGCAAGCGCCCAGCATTCGGCGGTCTCGACGGCGTCGGCTGGGCGCATGACGAGCAGGTTGGGCATCGCGCGGAGCGACTGGAGATGCTCGATCGGCTGGTGCGTCGGCCCGTCTTCGCCAAGCCCGATGCTGTCGTGCGTCATCACATAGACGACACGCTGGCGCTGGAGCGCCGACAGGCGGATTGCGGCGCGGCAATAATCGGCGAACACGAGGAAGGTGCCACCATAGGGAACGACGCCGCCGTGCAGCGCCATGCCGTTCATCGCGGCGGCCATGCCGAACTCGCGGATACCATAATAGATATATCGGCCCGAATAATCGTTCTTTGTCAGCGGTTTGGTCGACGATGTTTTGGTATTGTTCGAACCTGTCAGATCGGCGCTGCCGCCGACGAGCGATGCGATATCGGCGGTAAGCGCGGTCAGCGTGTTCTCCGAAGCCTTGCGCGTCGCGACCTTCGGCGGCTCAGCGACGAGCCCGTCAATATAGGCCTTAAAGGTATCACCCGGAGCATATTTGCCGCTCAGACGAGCCTCAAAATCGCTTTTCTTTTCGCTGGTTGTGACACGATCGTTCCATTCGGCATGAAGTTTCTTGCCCTTCTCGCCAAACGCAGCCCACGCCGACGCAACATCGGCGGGTATGACGAACGGCTCGGCGGTCCAGCCAAGTTCCGTTCGTGCCGCGGCGATCTCGTCGGCGCCGAGCGGTGCGCCGTGCGTTGCCGACGTCCCCTGCTTGTTCGGCGCGCCGAAGCCGATGATCGTGCGGCACGCGATCAGCGATGGCCGCGGATCGGCGAGCGCCGCGTCGATCGCGCGGCGAATGTCGGCGGGATTGTGCCCATCGCAGCTTTCGACGTGCCAGCCGGTCGCCGCGTAGCGCGCCGCAATGTCTTCGCTGGTCGACAAGTCGGTCGACCCGTCGATGGTGATCTTGTTGTCGTCCCACAGCACGGTCATCCGGCCCAGCTGCAAATGCCCGGCGAGCCCGATGGCTTCGTGGTTGATGCCCTCCATCAGGCAGCCGTCACCCGCGATCACCCAGGTGCGGTGATCGACCAGGTCGTCCCCGTAGAGCGCGTTCAGATGCCGTTCGGCGATCGCCATGCCGACCGCAGTGGCGAGCCCCTGCCCCAGCGGCCCGGTCGTCGTCTCGACGCCATCGAGCTCGAAATTCTCGGGATGCCCCGCGCACGGACTGTGCAGCTGACGAAAATTGCGGATGTCGCCCAGCGTCGGGCGCGCATAACCCGCCAGATGCAGCGTCGCATAGGCAAGCATCGAACCATGCCCCGCCGACAGCACGAATCGGTCGCGATCGGCCCATTTCGGGTCGGCCGGGTCGAATTTCAGATAATCCGAATAGAGGACCGTCGCGACATCGGCCATGCCCATCGGCATCCCCGGGTGACCGCTATTCGCGGCCTGTACGGCGTCCATCGCAAGCGCACGGATCGCGTTGGCGAGTTGACGTTCGGGCAGTGTCATAAGTCCCCCGGGAAAGGATGTGAAGATGACTGGATTCGGTGGGGACAGCCCTTTGCGGGGGTGGGGTCAGGAGTCAACCGCCAGCAGCATGAATGCGCGCAATTTCGGGCGCATTTATACTGCGGAGAGGCGATTGCACCCCTTCCCCGGCGCTGCTACCTCTTCGCCATGGAACTCGATCTCGACGAATCCAGCCTGGCCATCGGCCGTATCGAACGCGCGCTGAGCCGCATCGAAAAGGCGCTGGCCGATCGCGCCAAACGACCTGTCGCGGCGCCGGCCGCCGATCAATCGGCCCTCAAGGCAGAAGTCGCCGCCGTCATTGGCGAACTCGACCTCCTGATCGCGGAGGCCAAGCGTGGCTGACGTCAAGCTAACCATCGCCGGGCGCCCGTATGATGTGCATTGCGCCGATGGCGAGGAAGCGCAGTTGATCCGGCTCGCCGCAGTCGTCGACGAAAAAGCCCGCACCATGCCGGGGGTGACCGAGGTACGTCAGCTGCTTTTCGCGGCGCTGATGCTGGCCGACGAAACCCAGGAGGCGCGCGCCAAGGCCGACAAGGCCGAACCGCAATCCGATTCACTTCGCGCCGCTGTCGCGCTGGCCGAAAGCCGCGAGACGGCGGCACGCGACGAACTGAAGGCGGCGGTATCGCGCGAGCAGGCCGCGCTGAAGGAGTTGGAAGCGATACGCGGGCATACCCCGACCGCCACAACGTCCAGCAATCCGGCCCATGATCGCGCGCTTCTGCAAATTGCCGACCGCATCGAAGCGCTCGCGTCGAAAGTCGAGCAACTCCCTTGAGCCGCACGGCCTGCGCTCCTACATAGGGGGCGGCGGGTACTGCCCTGCACGAGCCGTTGCGAATATCCCTGAGGCGATACATCATCCAAGGGGGCTGTCCCTGCCCGGACCCTGGTCCGACGCACATGGTCCCCACCTGACGTTACTGGCGTCAGAGGATTTTCCGGCAAACGACTACGGCGGTCCCGCCAAACTGCCCGCCAAGCCCCCGAGGAAGCGATGACCGACCTGTCCGCCGACCTCGTCCAGACAAAACGGAAACTGCGCGAAAGATTGCGTTTTCGGCGCAGGCATTTCACCGCGAATCTCGACGGCGTGGCTCGGCTTGCCGCCTTTCGCGCGCTCCCCGCGCCCCTTTCGGACCTTCTCGCCGATCACGCCGTCGTCGGAGCTTATGTGGCGTGGGGCGACGAACCCGACATCCTTCCGATGTTCGCAGGCCTTGGCGAGATCGGCGCGCTTGCCCTGCCCCACCATGGCGCACGAGTCGACACCATGGACTTTCGCATCTGGCGACAAGCAGATCCGCTCGAAAAGGGGCCGTGGGGCACGCAGCAGCCGTCCGGGGACGCTTTGACGGCGATCCCCGACATCATCTTCTGTCCGCTGGTCGGATTCGACCGGCGTGGAGGCCGTATCGGTCAGGGCGGCGGCCATTATGATCGCTATTTCGCGGCCCACCCCGACGCGCTGCGCATCGGTATCGGCTGGTCGGTGCAGGAAATCGACGCTACGCCGCGCGAATCGACCGATATCGCGCTCGACGCGATTTTGACCGAACAGGAATTCATCCTTTGCGGAGACCGTTTGTGAGCCAAGACCCAGCCAATCCGCAGCCGAGCTGGCGCAAGCCGGCGGGCATGTTCCTGATCCTCGCGCTGATCGCCGGCTGGACCGCGATCGTCGTCAACCTGTCGCCGTGGGTCGGAACCTGGCCGGTGCTGGTGCAGGCGATATTTTATCTTGTCGCCGGAATCGTCTGGATCGCGCCGCTGAAGCCGCTGCTGCGCTGGATGGAACTCGGACGATGGCGCGCCTGAGGCGCCGCCGCGAATTCCCGGTTTAAGAGGAGAAAAGGTCCCAAGCGGCGGGGGCCATTCCGTTCGAAAATCGAAGGAATGGCGCGAGTGACGGGGCTCGAACCCGCGACCTCCGGCGTGACAGGCCGGCACTCTAACCAACTGAGCTACACCCGCGTGCGCTTGGGAGCCGCGCCAATATGGCCCCTGTCCCGACCTGTCAACCGTCGCTTTCATCCTGCGTGCGATTTAATCGATCGCGAACCTCGTCCGTGGTCGTCAGCGTGCCATGCTCGAACAGGAAACCCGCCAGATCGGGCGTGCCCGTGGAGGCGAGAACGGTCTGCAAAATCAGCAATAAGGGCACCGCGAGCAACGCGCCGGGCGTTCCCCACACCCAGCCCCAGAAGCTCAGCGAAACGAGAATCAGCAGCGGATTGATCGTCAACCGCTTGCCGAGCACCAGTGGCGTGATCAGATTCGCCTCGACAAGATGGACGCCGACGAAGATCAGCGCGGGCAACAGCGCAAGCCCGACGGCGTCGAAGGTCATCAATCCGCCAAGGCCGAGCAGCACCGACGCGACGATCGGCCCCAGATAGGGCACGAAATTACAGATACTGACGATCCCGCCCCACATGAACGGCGACGGCATGCCCAGCGCCCAGAGCAAGAGGCCGACGGTCAGGCCCAATATCGCGTTGATCATCGTGATCGTCGCCAGATAGTCGGCAGTCGCATCGACGACGTTCTGGATCACACGCGCGGTCTGCATCGCCCCGTCGAAGCTGCCGCGCCGCCGAATCGTCCCCTTGCGCAGCCGAGTCCAGCTGGACAGGAAGAAAAAGATCACCAGCACGGCAAAAAAAAGCTGGATCGCCGCCGCCGGTGCCGACGATATGAAATAGTCGACGACCGACGTCGGCGCGGTTGCCGCGACCGCCTGTGCGGTTGCCTCGGTCCCGCTCGCCACCGATGCCAATGTACGATCGACGAAGCGCTGCAGCGTCGAATAGAAGTCGATCAACGGTGCAAGATTGCTCTGGATGCGCGGGATCGATTCAGGAACGCGCGCAAACCAGCCCGTCGCGGGTACCACAATGATAGCGAGCGCCGCGTTGATGATCGCGAGGAAGGTCGCCAGCGCAAAGAAGGCAGCCAGGGCCGACGGCATGCCGCGACGTTCGAGCCATTCGAGCAGCGGGACAAGCGCTATGGCGATAACGATCGCGGCGGTCAGCGGCAGGAAGAATTCGGCACCCGCCTGCAATGCGAAAGGAAGCCCGAGGCAAAACGCTGCGCCAAGGATGAGGGCGAGGGCCGCCAGCAGCCGATCGCGGCGGAAATCGTCGATCTCGATTTGACGCAGCGGGTTCGAGCGCAGCGAACGCGGCTCTTTGCTCCCCCTGTCCTCGGCCACCCCAAATCTCCTCGTCAATTGCCTTGTCTTACGCGAGCTTCCCTTGTCGCGCCAGTCGCCCCGTTTTGCGACGAAGCGGGCGGCCACATGTCTCCATTTGGGTCAGAACGCGTCTTTCTTCCTGCTTTTTAACCAGAAATTACCCTTTTTCCGCGACTGAGGGCTCCAAGGACCAACCTTTTGGAGTATCAGCGATGATGAAAGCGCCTGTGGGGGGCGCGAAGCATCAGCTTCTTCCCTCTTGTTCCATACTCGCCGTGCTGGCCGCCTTGGCGCTGCCGACGCAGGCCGAGGCTGCCGGCACACGCGCCGGCTCGACCATCAGCAACACCGCATCGGCAAGCTTCGATACCGGTGGCGGCACGACGACCGTCGATTCGAACCGCGTTGACCTACTCGTCGATGAATTGCTCGACGTCACCGTCGATTCGAGCAACCCCGCCGACGTTCCCACAACCCCGGGCGCAACCGCCCAGGTGCTGACCTTTTCAGTTACCAATAACGGCAATGGTGTCGAAGCTTTTGGCCTGACGACGATCGCCAACGCCGGCGGCGACGACTACGACCCGGTCGTCACCCAAATCTATATCGACAATGGTGACGGCGTCTTCGATGCGAGCACCGACACGCTCTACACAGCCGGCGCGAACGATCCGTCGCTCGATCCCGACCAAAGCGTCACCGTTTTCGTCCTCGCGACGACGCCCGGAACGGCGATCGACGGAAATCGCGGCATTGTCAGCCTCGTCGCGGCGGCGAAAACCGGCACGGGCGATCCCGGCGATAGTTTTGCGGGTCAGGGCGAAGGCGGCGGCGACGCCGTCGTTGGATCGACCGGCGCTGACGGCCAGGATGCGGGTGCATTCGTTGTTTCCGCGGCAACCGTCACGCTTGTCAAATCGGCTGTGGTGACCAATTCGCTGAACACCGCCGATCCGATCCCCGGCGCAACCATCACTTACACGATCGTCGCGACCGTCGCCGGAAGCGGGTCGGTCAGCGGTCTTGCGATCACCGACAATATTCCCGCCGACACAAGCTATGTCCCCGGCTCGATAACGCTCGGCGGTAGCGGGTTGTCCGATGCCGTCGACGGCGATGCCGGCGATTACAACGGAACGCGGATCAACGTCTCGCTCGGCACCGTCGCCGGCGGCCAGACCCGCACCGTGACCTTCCGAACCACGATTGACTGATGGAGATGCGCATGCGCACCGCTCTTTTGTTCCTGCTCGCCGCGCTGATGCCAGCACCGGCCCTCGCCGCCAACCAGGTCGCGCTCGATAACAGCGTGTTCGTCGAACGCGTGACGACCGACGCCGCCGGCAAGCAGCGGGTCCTGCTCGAGGAGCCCAAGGTCGTCGTTCCCGGTGACCGGCTTGTATTCGTGCTCGCCTATCGCAACGCGGGCGCGCAAGCGGCCGACAAGTTCGTCGTCACGAATCCGATGCCCGCCGCTGTCCGCTTTGCCGACGCTGGCGACGCCCGCGCACTCGTTTCGGTCGATGGCGGCAAGCAGTGGGGACTGCTTGCCGATCTCGCCGTTCCGATGAGCGACGGCACGCGCCGCGCGGCGCAGCCCGCCGATGTTACGCACATCCGCTGGGCGTTCCAGAATCCGATCCCGGTCGGCGGAACGGGCAAGCTCATGTTTCGGGGGGTTGTCAAATAACCCTTTAGAACAAACCGCTTAACGGTTGCCAGCGGTGGGGAAACGGCGGCCACATAAAGCCTAGGAGCTCAGCTATGACCAGCAAGCTGACTTATATAGGTATCATCGGTCTGGCGGCGTTTTCGAGCGTCGCCGCAGCCCCGGCATTTGCCGCGGGTACGACCGCGGGTACCACGATCACTAATACCGCCACCGTCGATTTTCAGGTCGGGGGCGTCAGCCAGGTTCAGCAAAGCGCGTCGAACAATTTTGTCGTCGACCGCAAGATCAACCTGCTCGTGGAAGAAGTCGGTACGGTTACGACCAATGTCGTGCCGGGCCAGGCGAACGCCGTCACGACGTTCCAGCTGACGAACAGTTCGAACGAGGTGCTCGACTTCGCGCTGACGGCGACGCAGATCGTCGGCGGCACGGCTGCGCACGGCGGGACAGACACCTTCAATGCCAGCAATGTGCGGGTTTACCGCGATAATACGGCGACCGGCACCGTCGGCAGCTGGGATGCGGGCGACACGCTCGTCACCTATATCGACGAACTGGTGACGGATACAGCGATCCGCCTGTTCGTCGTCGCCGACATCCCGACCGGCCTCGCCAACAACGCCGTCGCCGGCGTCAGTTTGCGCGCGACCGCGCGTGAAGGTGGCCTCGCCGGCACGCAGGGCGGCGCGATCACCGAAACGACCGGCGCGAATACCGCTGGCAAGGACACGGTCTTTGCCGACATCGCGGGCGTCGCCGGCGACATCGCGCGCGATGCATCGCACAGCGACGACGACGATTATACGGTCCAGACGGCAACGCTTGCCGTCACCAAGACCAGCCGCGTCATTTCGGATCCGTTCAACAACACGTCGAACCCGAAGCTGATCCCCGGCGCCGTGGTTGAATATTGCATTGCAGTCGCGAATACCGGCAGCGCCGATGCGACATCGGTCCTGATCAACGACCCGGTTCCGGGCCAGCTGACGTTCAACGCGGGTACGATCCTGCTGAACGGCACGGTCACGGGCGGCACCTGCAACGCCGACGGCGCCGCAGGTGGCAGCTATGCCGCGCCGAACGTGTCAGGCACGATCGCCACGGTGGCAGCGGGCGCAACGCGCACGCTCGTTTTCCGCGCAACCGTCAACTGATCGGGTAACGGACGGGGCAGCGGAAGACCAGGCGACAGCCGGGCTCCGCCGCTGCCCCCTTCGCGGCTTGTATGGCACACACCAGCCCATATTTCGGCTTCGTGACCGCCCTGGTCGCGGCAGCGCTGCTGCCTGCGATTCCCGCGGCGAACGCGCAGGTCATTTCCAACACTGCGGCCGCGCAGTGGACCCACGACGGCCAGCCCGGTCAGGCGCTGTCGAATCGCGTCGATGTGACGGTGGCTCCACGGCCGCCGGAACGGCCGACGATAGCAACCTATCGCCTGACCAGCGGCGGCGGCGACAAGTCAGTGGCGTTGGCGCCCACCCAGTGCAGCCGGGCGACCGCTCGCACCGTCAGCACCACGATCTCGCTAAGCGGCGTCTATGAAGGCATTTCGACCGCGCCCGCCTCGCTGCAACGTACGGACAATTTTCGTGCCGGCGAAGTGCTGGTCGTCGGCGTCACGCTCGCGTCCGCCAACACCGATCCGCAGGCGCGCGATGCCCTGGCCGTCGTGCTTGAACTGGAAAATGGCGATCGCGAACAGATCACGCTGACCGAAACGGGCAATAACAGCGGCGAATTCGTTGGCATCATCAACACGATCGGCGTCCCCCCCGCCGTCGCAACAGGCGACTGCCGTCTGTCGGTCAATCCCGGCACACCGCTGGCGCTGCGTGTGACCGACCAGGCGAATGCCAGCCTCATTGCGCTGGCGACGATCAATTTCCTTGTCGATCCGTTCGGCATTGTGTTCGACAGCGGCGACGGGGCCGCAGTTCCCGGCAGCCGGGTCACCATCGTCGATGCCGCGACCGGGCAGCCCGCGCAGGTCTTCGGCGACGACGGCGTCTCGGCCTATCCGTCGAGCGTCGTCACCGGGCAAAGCGTGATCGACGCCGGCGGAACGACCTACAGTTTCCCGCCGGGCGACTATCGTTTCCCCTTCGTCGCGCCCGGCAGTTATCGCCTTGTCGTCGAACCGCCGGCGCCCTTTACCGCGCCGTCGCGGTCGAGCCCGGCCGACCTCGCCGGCCTGCGCCGCCCCGACGACGGCCAGCCGTTCGAAATTACCGGCGCAAGCTATGGCGATGTCTTCACCCTGGACAGCCCTGCGCCCGTTCGCGTCGACATCCCGGTGGACCAGCCTGGTCTGCCGCTTGTCCTGCGCAAGACCACTTCGACGCAAGTCGCGGTGCCTGGCGACGTCATCCAGTATCGCATAGAAGTCGCCAATCGCGACGCACGCCGCAACACGGGTGCCGTCACGGTGCGCGACGTGCTGCCAGTTGGCATGCGACTGCACCCAGATACCGTCCGCATCGATGGCGTGCGGGTGACCGCCGATATCGCCGGCAACGGCCGCGATTTTGCCGTCTCCATCCCGACCATTGCCGCATCGCGTTCGGTCCTGCTTACCTATCTTGCCGAAGTCGTGGTGTCGGCACAGCCGGGCAATGCACTCAACCGCGCGACCGCAACCGACAATCGCGGATCGACGAGCAACGTCGCCGAAGCGACGATTTCGATCAAGCGCGACCAGCTCGGCGACCGCATGACGATCATCGGCCGCATCACCGACGGGGGCTGCTCCGTCGATCCGGGCAAGGCCGACGGCATCATGGGCGTCCGCGTGATGCTCCAGGACGGCAGCTACACCGCCACCGACGAAGATGGCCGCTATCATTTCGAGGGCGTGCGCCCCGGCATCCATGTCGTGCAGATCGATCCCTCGACGCTGCCGCTCGACCGCGAAGCCGTGGATTGCGCCCGTGCGACGCAGAGCGCCGGCAGCCCGATCTCGCGCTTCGTCGAAGGCCGCGGCGGTTCGTTGAAGCGCGCGGACTTCCGCGCGATCGCCGGCATGCCGCGCGCCGCGCCCGAAAAGACAGCCGTCGAGGCACCCAAGGTGCTGAGCGATCCCGAAGCCGCAGGCGCCGGTCGCGACTGGCTTGCCGGCCAGGCGCCGGGTATCGGGTGGCTGTTCCCCGAAATCGATCATAATCCCCGCGCCAAGGCGATCCGCGCGGCGGTGAAGCATGCCCCGGGGCAGACCGTGTCGCTCCGCGTCAACGGCAAGGCCGCGGGTGAACTGACGTTCGAAGGCGCGAGCAAGTCCGCCGACGGCAGCGTTGCCGTCAGCCTGTGGCGCGGCCTCGAAATCCGCGAAGGCGAGAACCGCCTTGTCGCCGAGGTGAAGGACGCGAACGGCGTTACCGTCGAAACGCTCGAACGCAGCGTCCATTATTCGATCACCCCTATGCGTGCATCGCTGATCCGCGAAAAGTCGGTGCTGGTCGCCGATGGCGTCACCCGCCCGGTGATCGCAGTTCGCCTCACCGACCGCGACGGCAAGCCGGTTCGCGCCGGCCTGACGGGCGACTTCGCCGTCCCCGCCCCCTATTATCCCGCGGTCGAGGCCGATGCGCAGCAGGCGCGCCAACTCGCGGGTCTCGAGCGCGCACAGCCGGTGTGGAAGATCGATGGCGACGACGGCATCGCTTATATCGAGCTGGAGCCGACGACCGCGTCGGGCACATTGTCGATGGATTTCAACTTCCGCGACGACAAGGTCACGCGCAAGCAGACGATCGAAACCTGGCTCGACCCCGGAAATCGACCGTGGACCATCGTCGGTTTTGCCGCGGGCACGCTCGGCTACAACACGCTCGACGACCGGATGGAGCCGGTGGCTGAAAATCTCGACGATATCAACGCTGACGCGCGCCTCGCACTCTATGCCAAGGGTCGCGTTCGCGGAAAATGGCTGATGACGCTGGCCTATGACAGCGACAAGGACAAGGACGACGCCCGTTTCGGCGGCGTGATCGACCCGCGCGCCTATTATACGATCTACGCCGACCGCAACGAGACACGCTATGACGCCGCATCGGTGCGCAAGCTCTATCTGCGGCTCGAACGCCCGCAATTCTATGCGATGTTCGGCGATATCGAAACCGGCATTTCCGAACCCGAACTCGCCCGCTACCAGCGTGCGCTCAATGGCGGCAAAGCCGAATATCGCGGCCGCAACGTCGCCGCGACCGCGTTCGCCGCCGATACGCCGTACCGGTTCCGCCGCGACGAAATCCAGGGCAACGGGCTGGCCGGGCCGTACCAGCTCGGTGCAAAAGACATCCTGCCGAACAGCGAACGGATTCTCATTGAGACGCGCGACCGGCTGCACAGCGAACGCATCATCGCGAGCATCAGCCTGTCGCGCCACGTTGATTACGACATCGATTATCTGTCGGGCACGATCCGCTTCCGCGAACCGGTGCTTAGCCGCTCGTCGAACCTCGACCCGCAGTTCATTGTTGCCGAATATGAAGTCGATGGCGTCGGCCAGCGCGTGCTCAACGCTGGCGGTCGCGTGAGCTATCAGTCGAACGACGAGAAAATTCGCGTCGGCGCGACCTTCATTCATGACGAGGACGGCAACGCCAAGACCAACCTTGGCGGCATCGACGCGCGTTATCGCCCGAACATCGACACCGAAGTCCGCGCCGAGCTGGCGGTCAGCGACGCCAAGACCGTCGACGGCGGGGCGGCCCCGGCCGGCTCCGCAAAAGCCTGGCTGATCGAGGCCGAGCATCACAGCAGCAACGCCGACTTCCTCGCCTACGTCCGCGAGCGCGAGGCCGGCTTCGGCGCCGGCCAGCTCAATCGCGGCGAGGATGGCACGCGCAAGTTCGGCTTCGACGCCCGCCTGCGCGCTACCCGCACGCTTTCGCTGACAGGCAGCGCGTGGCAGGAAGATTATCTTGACACCGGAGCGCGCCGCCGCGCCGCGCGCATGCTCGCCGAATATGACAATGGAACCTCGGTCGCCCGCGCCGGCCTGACCCACGCCGACGATCGCCTGACCGACGGCACGCGCAACCGGTCGAATATCGTCCAGCTCGGTGCGACGCAGCGCCTTTTCAGCAAGCGGCTCGAACTTGATGCTCAGACCGAATTTGCGCTGGGCGGCGAGGATGCCAGCGTCGACTTTCCGACCCGTCACCGCCTCGGCGCGCGCTTCGCGGTCACCCGCGACGTCAATCTGGTCGGCAGCTACGAGATTGCCGACGGCGATACGATCAAGGCGCGCACCGCGCGGCTCGGCTTCGACCTCGCGCCCTGGGCCGGCGCGCGCCTGCTCGCGACCGCAAACCAGCAGGAAATCGGTGAATACGGCCCGCGGAGCTTCGCGGCCTACGGCCTGTCACAATCGCTGAAGCTCGGCGAACGCTGGTCGGTCGATCTGTCGGTCGATGGTAACCGTACCATCGGCGGCGTGCGCGCGAAGGATGTGCTCAACGTCGACCAGCCCGTGGCATCCGGCGGCTTCCTCGGCAACGGCGGCACGCTGACCGAAGATTTCGTCGCGATCAGCACCGGCGCGACCTATCGGGCCGACCGCTGGACGCTGACCGGTCGCGCCGAATATCGCGACGGCGAACTCACCAACCGGTACGGGCTGACGTTCGGCGGGCTTCGCCAGCTCGGCGAAGGCCGCGCGCTGGGAGCGCTCTTCACCTACACCAAGGCAAGCGGCAGCGGGGCGACGCCGACGACCGAAGTGATCAATTTCGAAATGAGCTGGGCGCACCGCCCTGCCGACTCGCGCGTGTCGTGGCTCAACAAGAGCGAGTTCCGGTCGGATAAGGTGCGGGATGCGATCGCCGGCCAGCCTGGCCCGATCGGCGGCGGCGCGCTGACGATCGACGGCGATGCGACGAGCCGCCGTCTGCTCAACAGCCTGTCGCTGAACTGGGCCCCGCTCGGTGAACGCGGTCAGGATGGCATGTGGTATGAACGCGCCGAATTCGGCCTCTTCTGGGGCACGCGCTATAATTTCGACCGCTTCGGCGCCGATGACGTCAAGGGCTGGTCGAACCTGATCGGCGCCGACTTCCGCTTCAACCTTGGCGAACATGTCGACGTCGGCGCCTCGGGCACCGTCCGCGTCGGCACAGATGCCGATACCGTGAGCTGGGCCGGTGGCCCGACGGTGACGCTGGCACCGATGAAGAATGCCAACATCACCTTGGGTTATAATTTCGCCGGTTTCCATGACCGCGATTTCGAAGACGCGCGCTTTTCGCGCTCGGGCGCCTATGTGACCTTCAAGCTGAAGTTCGACCAGACGAGCTTTCAGGGACTGGGGCTGTAAGAACCGATCCTCCCTGTGGCGAAGCCATGGGGAGGTGGCAGCGCGAAGCGCTGACGGAGGGGCAAGAAAGCAACGTTGCTCGCCCCTCCACCACCCTTCGGGCGGTCCCCCTCCCCACCGCTTCGCGGCAGGGAGGATTAATCTTAGTCCGCGAACAGCAGAACTGGCGTTTCGATCAGCTTCTTGAGCGCCTGAACATAGCTTGCAGCATCCCAGCCATCAACCACGCGGTGATCGCAGCTGATCGAGAGGTTCATCAGCTTCGCGCGGCGAATCTCGTCTCCATCGAACACGGGCCGTTCGACGATCTTGTTCGGGCCGATGATCGCGACCTCGGGGCGGTTGATCACCGGGGTCGTCGCAATGCCGCCGAGCGGGCCGAGCGAGGTGACGGTCAGCGTGCCGCCGGTCAGTTCCTCGACCTTCGCCTTGCCGGTGCGCGCGGCTTCGGCAAGGCGCGTGATCTCGCTCGCGAGTTGCCAGACATTCTTGTCCTGTGCGTCGCGGATGACCGGAACCATCAGCCCCGCGTCGGTCTGCGTCGCCATCCCCAGATGCACCGCGCCATGGCGCGTCACCACGCCGCCCTCGTCGTCATAGCGCGCGTTGATCATCGGGAATTGCGGAATCGTCCGGCAGATCGCGACGATCAGGAAGGGCAGCATCGTCAGCTTCGGACGGCCACCGCGGTTGGCGTTCAAATCGGCGCGCATCTCTTCGAGCGCGGTGACGTCCATTTCCTCGACATAGGTGAAGTGCGGGATCGCGCGCTTCGATGCCGCCATATTCTCGGCGATCTTGCGGCGCATGCCGATGACCTTGATCGGATCGTCGGCGCGGGCGCGACTGGCGCCGGGAGCGTGATAGCCCTGCCCGCCGCTGTAGCGCAGGAAAGCGTCGAGATCGGCGTGGCGGACGCGGTCGCCTTCGGCCTGAACCTGCGACAGGTCGACACCGAGGTCTTTGGCGCGCGCGCGCACCGCCGGCGACGCCAGCACAGCGCGGCTATGATCTGCTGCAGCGGCGACGGGCGCCGGGGCCGGTGCCGGAGCGGGCGTCGGCGCGGGAGCGACGATGGGTGCAGACGCAGCAACCTCGGCCACCGAAACCTCTTCGGCACCCGGCGTTTCCGCGACGATTTCCTGCTCGACCGGCGTGTCCGCGGGCGGCGCTTCTACATCGCCGTCACCGTCGGTCTCGATCACCGCCAGCGTCGATCCGATCGGGATCAGGTCGCCGACCTCACCCGCCAGTTCAACGACGACGCCCGAGACGGGCGACTCCATTTCGACGGTCGCCTTGTCGGTCATCATGTCGGCGAGCTGCGCGTCTTCCTCGACGCGCTCCCCGATCTTGACGTGCCAGGCGACGATTTCGGCCTCGGCGATGCCTTCGCCGATATCGGGCAGACGGAATGAATAGCGGGCCATGGCGTCAGTCCTTCAAAATCTTGGTCAGCGCGGTCGCGATGCGCACCGGGCCGGGGAAATAGGCCCATTCGAGGCTATGTGGATACGGCGTGTCGAAGCCGGTGACGCGTTCGACCGGTGCCTCGAGGTGGTAGAAGCAGCGTTCCTGCACAAGCGCGGCGAGTTCGGCGCCAAAGCCTGACGTGCGCGTCGCTTCGTGGATGATCAGGCAACGTCCGGTCTTCTTCACTGACGTCTCAATCGCGTCGATATCGAGCGGCAGCAAGGTGCGCAGGTCGAGGATCTCGGCGTCGATGCCCATTTCCTCGACGATCGTCTTGGTCACATGCACCATCGTACCATAGGCAAGGATCGTCAGCGCTTCGCCCTCGCGTACCGTCGCGGCCTTGCCGAGATCGATGCGGTAATAGCCCTCGGGCACCGCGCTCGCGTCATGCTTGGACCAAGGCTCGACCGGGCGGTCGTAATAGCCGCTGAACGGACCGTTGTAGATGCGCTTGGGCTCGAGGAAGACGACAGGATCGTTATCCTCGATCGCCGCGATCAGCAGACCCTTGGCATCATAGGGGTTCGACGGGATCACCGTCTTCACGCCGCAGATGTGCGTCATAATGCTTTCGGGCGACTGGCTATGCGTCTGGCCACCGAAGATGCCACCGCCAAAAGGAGTGCGTACGGTCATCGGGCAGATATAGTCGTTCGCCGAGCGGTAACGCAGCCGCGCCGCCTCGCTGACCAGCTGGTCGAGCCCGGGATAGATATAATCGGCAAACTGGATTTCGGGCACCGGGCGCAGGCCATAGGCGCCCATGCCGACCGCAACGCCGATGATGCCGCATTCGTTGATCGGCGTGTCGAACACGCGCGTCTTACCATGTTTTTTCTGCAGACCGGCGGTCGCACGAAAGACGCCGCCGAAATAGCCGACATCCTCGCCCATCACGACCGTCGCCGGATCGCGTTCGAGCATGATGTCCATGGCGCTGTTGATCGCCTCGATCATGTTCATGGTTTTGGTGTTCGTCTGCATTTCGGGGGCCATCATTCGGGCTTCCAATTGGGGCCGAACTTGGCCTCTTGCTCGGCGAGCATCTGATCGCATTGTTCCTTGAGGTGCCAGGGCATTTCTTCGAACACGTCCTCGAACATCGTCTCGAACGGCTGATGCATGCCGTGGCCGAGAATACCGAGCTTTTCCGATTGCTTCTGGGTCGTCTTGACGAGATCGTCGAGCTCATTCGCCTGCGCCTCGTGCCGTTCCGCGTCCCATTCGCCAATCGTCTCGAGATGCTGGCGAAGACGCGCAATGGGATCGCCAAACGGCCAAGCGGTCGCCTCGTCGGCCGCCCGATAGGCACTTGGATCGTCCGAGGTGCTGTGACCTTCGCTGCGATAGGTGAAATGCTCGATAAGCGTTGGGCCGTTATTGGTTCGAGCACGGTCGGCGGCCCATTGCGTCGCGGCATAGACAGCGAGCGGGTCGTTGCCGTCGATGCGCAGCCCGGCGATGCCATAGCCGACCGCGCGCGCCGCAAAGGTTGTGCGCTCGCCGCCGGCAAAGCCCGAGAAGCTTGAGATCGCCCACTGGTTGTTCACGACGTTGAAGATCACCGGCGCGTTATAGACGGTTGCGAAGGTCAGCGCCGAGTGGAAGTCGCCTTCGGCCGAAGACCCCTCGCCGCACCAGACGGTCGCGATGCGGCTGTCTCCCTTCGACGCCGATGCCATCGCCCAGCCCACCGCCTGCGGATATTGCGTCGCGAGGTTGCCAGACACGCTGAAAAAGCCGTGCTCGGGCGCCGAATACATGATCGGCAGCTGTCGCCCGAGCAGATGATCGCCGCGATTCGAGTAAATCTGGTTCATCATCTGGATCAGCGGATAATCGCGCGCGATCAGGATGCCCTGCTGCCGGTAGCTGGGAAAGCACATGTCCGCCCGATCGATCGCCATCGTGGAGGCGACCGAAGTCGCCTCTTCGCCGGTGCACTTCATGTAAAAGCTTGTCTTGCCCTGCCGCTGCGCCCGGAACATGCGATCGTCGAACGCCCGCGTCAGCATCATGTAACGCAGCATCGTGCGCAGCCGTTCGGGCGACAGCTTCGGATCCCACTGCCCCTTTGCCTGCCCGTCGAAATCGAGCACGCGAACAAGGCCGTAGCAAAGGTCGCGCATTGCATCGGGTTTGGTCGCTTCGCCCGGCCGCGGTGTCGCATCGACCGCCGGAACCTCGATATCGCCGAAATCGGGATTATCGCCCGGGCGGTAACGCGGCTCGGGAATATGGAGCGATAGCGGCGGCAGATTGCTCGCCGGGCGCCCCAGATTCATTTCGGGGTCCGTTTCGGGCATGTCCTCGTCCTTCGAGGCGCGAATCGCGCCTAGTTATATTTCAACGTGACGACATATTATTACGGTCGCCATACGAATGCAACGGTAGCGGTCAAACCGCGACAGGCGCGGAAATATGCGCTTGGGGCGCATAATCCTCGACTGCGAAATCATCGAACCGATAATCGAAAATGCTTTCAGCCCGGCGAAGGATGCGAAGCTTTGGATCGCCGCCGGGCACCCGCGCCAATTGCTGTTCGACCAACGCTGCGTGGTTCAGGTACAAATGGACATCGCCGCCGGTCCAAACGAGCTCATGTGCGTGCAAGCCCGCCTGTTCGGCAATCATGCGCGTCAGCAATGCGGCCTCGAAGACATTGAAGGCGAAACCCAGCCCCAGATCGCACGACCGCTGGAACAACAGGCACGACAGACCGCCGTCCCTGCGAACATGGAACTGATAGGTCATATGGCACGGCGGCAGCGCCATGCGATGAAGATCGGCGACATTCCAGCCGGTGAAGATATGCCGCCGCGATCCCGGGTTGCTTTTCAGCGACTCGATTAGCGCAGCAATTTGGTTGTACCCTTGTTCGGCGCGGCGGAACAGCCCATCACCCGCCGGCTCATAAAGCGGCCAGTTGACCCATTGATGGCCGTAGACCGGACCTAGGTCCCCCCAGGCGGCCGCAAAATCATCGTCGGCGACGATACGTGCCTCGAAAGCTTCGGCGTCGATCGCGTCGCCTGTCTCGCGGCGATATTTGTCGAGCGGCCAATCGGTCCAGATTTTGACGCCCTGCGCGACGAGCGGCTGGATATTGGTGTTGCCGGTCAGGAACCAGAGCAACTCGCGCAGCGCCGTTTTCCAGTAAACGCGCTTTGTCGTCAGCAGCGGTATTGCGTCATCTTTCAGCGAGAATCGCATCGTCTCGCCGAACAGCGATCGCGTGCCGACGCCCGTCCGGTCGATGCGCTCGTCACCCTCGATCCAGATACGCCGCATCAGGTCGAGATATTGAAGTTCATAATGGATGGAATCAGGCAAGACTCACTCCCGGTTTTCTCGCATCGTTGCTAGGCCTCGCGCCGCATGCGGACAAGGGAGCAGCGGGTGTGACGTCACAATGCGTCCGATGCGGGGCAGTCGTGGATTGGGGATCCTTCGACCAGCGCGCATGCTGCGCCAATGACCAAATTCGAACCTGTCGGCAGAGCGCCGCAGCCGCCGGCGCGCGCCGGTTTTGTACCGTGCCAGTTCGAGGATCCGGTTGCTGCCCAACTGCTGCGGCCTCTGTTCGCTGGCGACCGCGAGGCATTGGTCCTTGCAGGGTTCGACGCATTCGAACGGCTGATCGGGCTGATCCGGATCGACGGCGACAGCAGCGGACGCTGCATCATCGCGCCGCAATGCTGGCGCGCCCTTATTGACGAACGGATCGTCGCCGTCATCATTGCGCACAACCACCCGTCCGGCAACGCGGAACCAAGCGCCGCTGATGTCGGCACGACGCAGGAGGCCGCAATTTTCCTGCGAACATTGGGCATCGAACTGGTCGACCATCTGATTTTCGTCGCTGGCGGTCATTTCAGTTTTCGGACTGCCGAAATGCTCTAGTTCCAGCAATCATCTTCGTTGTGCCGATTGGCGCTTGAAGTTCGCAGATTGCGCGTCTAGAGGACCGCCCTGCCTTCGCGGCGACCCCGGTCGGCGCGCAGATCGGTCGGGGAGTAGCTCAGCCTGGTAGAGCACTGTCTTCGGGAGGCAGGGGCCGGAGGTTCGAATCCTCTCTCCCCGACCAATTTCTTGCATATTGCACATTTTGCACCGTCTCTTCTTGTAAGTCGGCGCACAAACCCCTAAATCCAGTTTACGCCGTCATGGTTTTCCCCCTTTCCATCGCGGCGAGTGTCCCGTCATCTTTGACGTGGATGCGTCCTCCCTGGACCCTGGCCACCTCGTACTTCGGTACGGGGTGGTTTTTTATTCAGCGGCTTGCGGGAATATTTCGGATTCGGGTCGAATTGCCCCGACCTCTTGCAGCAGATTCGAAAACCAGGCCGCCAATCGTGCCACCGGCGCCGGATCGGGCAAGCGATGGGGGGTAAGATAGAGGCTGCGGTCGATCTCGATCTGGATGGCATGAACCCCCTGCCCCGGCTTGCCGTGCGTGCGGACGATATGACCCCCGGCATAGGGCTGGTTCCGCGATACGGCGACACCCAGTTCCCCCGCCAGCGCCATCACCCGGTCGACCACCGCCTCACCCGCCGTCGCGCCGAAACGATCGCCGACGACGATCCGGGCGCCATGACCGGACAGGCCGGGAGGAATCGGTGGCATCGAATGCAGGTCGAGCAATATCGCATGGCCGAATCGGTCGCGCGCGGCGGACAATTCCCCGGCCAATGCGGCATGATAGGGCCGGTGAAAGGATTCCAGCCGCCAGTGCAACGCCGCATGATCGATCGGCCGCTTCCACAATGGGCCGCAATCGGCAAGCCGTGTCGGCACCACGCCCAGCCCTGCGCGCTCCTTTCGGCCGGGCGCCGAAAAATGCGCGCGCAGCGGCATGGCGACCTCGCCGGGCGCCATCTGCCCTTCCCCGCGATTAAGATCGGCAACGGCGCGCGCCCATATCGCCTGGACGACCGCCGCGCCGGCTTCGTCCGCGCGCGCTGCAACCAGATCACACCAGCTATCCTCAAGCCGTTCAAGAACCGCGGGGTCTACGCGTGCCGCCGCGAGTATCTCGGGCGGGTAGATGCGACCGGCGTGCGGTATCGATACGACCACCGGGCCACTCGCCGCGGGCCGGTTGACAGCGATGGCGGCAGGCGGGATGCTGTGCGACAACATGATGGACGGGTGGCAAAAAAAGTCCGACAAATCCAGCGCCGCGTCAATTTGTTAAATCTCTGGCGCTATGACGGACTTCTTGATGAGGGCGCGACGACCGGAACCGGAGCGCCGCGATACCTGGGGACAGTTTTTCAAAATGATTCGTATCTTGCTGGCCGAAGACGATGACGTGATGCGCGAATATCTTGCGCGGGCGCTGACCAGCGCCGGTTATCATGTCACGGCGGTCGACCGGGGAACCGAAGCGGTGCCCTATATCGATTCGGGTACTTTCGACCTGTTGCTTTCGGATATCGTCATGCCGGAAATGGACGGTATCGAACTCGCCCAGCATACGGCGAAGGCCGCGCCGCAAACGCAGGTCATGTTCATTACCGGTTTCGCGGCAGTGTCGCTGCGTGCCGAGGAAAATGTGCCGCAGGCAAAGCTGCTGTCGAAACCGTTTCACCTCAAGGATCTGGTTCGCGAGGTCGACAATCTGTTCGGCCGCGCCGACAGGTCGAGCCAACAATAACGACGCAGCCTTGCGCGAAGGGGTTGCAAAGCCGCGCAGAGGCCTTTAGGGGGCGCGTCACCCCAAGGGATGGGCGTGTAGCTCAGTGGTAGAGCACTGTGTTGACATCGCAGGGGTCGCAAGTTCAATCCTTGCCACGCCCACCATTAAAAACGCCGCCACCCCAACGGGTTGGCGGCGTTTTTGCTTTCAGGCCATCCCGCGCGCCAAGTCCCCGCGCGACGCATCGCCGATCTGGCTGCCGCCATCGCAGTCGAGGATCGTGCCGGTAATATAGCCCGCCGCAGGGCTACAGAGGAAAACCGCCGATTCGGCGACCTCCTCGATCTTGCCCCAGCGTTTCATTGCGATCCGGTCGTAATGCGATTGCCGTGTCTCGGCATCGGGGGCGAGCCGCTTCATCCCCTCGGTATCGGCGATCGGGCCCGGCGAGATGCCATTCACGCGCACTTCGGGGCCCCACTCGAGCGCGAGTACGCGAATCAACTGGTTGATCCCCGCCTTCGCCGCGCACGCGTGCGCCTGCAATGCGGAGGCGTTAACCGCCTGCCCCGCCGTGATCGCGATCAACGAGGCTCCCGGGCGGTTCAGCAGGTCGTGACAGCCTCGAAACACGTTAAAGGTCCCGTTTAGGTCGATATCGACCACGGTGCGAAACGCATTCGCCGACATGCCGAGCGCGGGCGCAAGGAAATTGCCTGCCGCGCCCGAAATAACGATGTCCATCGGTCCGAGTTCGCCCGCGACCTGCTCCATCACCGCTCGCATCGCGCCATAATCGCGAACGTCGCCGGAAAGGCCAAGCGCGCCGCTGCCGATTTCGTCAGCCGCACGCGCGGCCTTGTCGGGGTCACGCCCGGCCACCGCGACCTTCGCGCCGAGTTGGGCAAAACGCTTCGCGATACCCAGGTTGATGCCGCTCGTCCCGCCGGCGACGAAGGCAGTCTTTCCAGCCAGCAGATTATCGCGAAACGTCGACATGGCAGTTATCCTCTCTTTCAGTCTGTTCGGCGACCGCGCGATGCGGGGTTGACGGATCGAGACCAGTCGCCTTTTGAAACTGGAACAGACAGCAAGGATGATCCGATGGCAAGTGCCGGTCCCACTTCGAACAGCTTCATCTCGCAGCGGCTGAAGCTGCATTATGTCGATTGGGGCAATCCGGACGCGCCGCCGCTCCTTCTCGTCCACGGGGGCCGCGACCATTGTCGCAACTGGGACTGGGTCGCCGAAAAGCTGCGCGATCGCTATCACATCATCGCCCCCGACCTGCGCGGTCATGGCGACAGCGCCTGGTCGCCCGACGGCAACTACGGCGTGGACGGCTTCGTCTATGACCTTGCGCAGCTGATCCACCAACTCGACCTCGGGCCGCTGTCGATCGTCGCGCATTCGATGGGCGGCAATATTGCGCTACGCTATGCAGGGCTTTATCCTGAAAATGTTCGCAAGCTGGTCGCGATCGAGGGCCTCGGCCCGTCCCCCAAAGTGATCGCCGAGCGCGCGAAGACCAGCTACGCCGAACGCTTCCGCAAATGGATCGACGACAAGCGCCAGGCGGCGGGACGTACGCCGCGCCGCTACGCGACGCTCGGCGACGCGCTCGCCCGGATGATGAGCGAGAACGCCTATCTAACCGAGGCGCAGGCGCGCCACCTGACAATCCATGGCATCAGCCGCAACGAAGATGGGACATGGAGCTGGAAGTTCGACAATTATCTCAACGTCTGGCCCGCGTTCGACCTGCCGCAGGACGATATCGCCGCGCTGTGGGGCGCGATCACCTGCCCGACCCTGCTCCTTTATGGCGCGAAAAGCTGGGCCTCAAACCCCGAGCGGGACGGCCGGTTGCAGCATTTCAAGACCGCGAAGGTCATCGAGTTCGAAAATGCCGGCCACTGGCTGCACCACGATCAGTTCGACCGGTTCATGTCCACGCTAGACGAATTCCTCTAAACAGAAGGCCGGCTGCGCGTGGCTGCGCGCGAAGAGAGACGGCGCGATGGCCTATACCGGGCAGATATCGACACGACAGAGGGCATTCGCCAGCGGCAGCGCCGTGATGATCGTCGCCGCCGTCGGCTTCGGCCTCGTAAGCGGCCTCGACCTTGAATTCGTTCGCAAGGCGAGCGAAGCGATTACGGCAATCGCGATCCCTGCGCCGCGGCTGCCGCGCGAGGAAATGACGCGGTCCAAGGCACCGAGCGAAAGGGCGAAAGGCCCTGCATCGGCAGCCAACAAATTTGCCAAGGCCGCGGCCGTCGCCGCGCCTCCGCCAAAACTTCCGCCCATCTCGCCGCCCATAAACGCAGCACCGCGTCCCGGCGAGGGAAGCGCACCCTCGGCCGGCGCCACCCCCGACCCGGGACCAGGATCGGGTGCGGGCGGGCGCGGTGATGGGACCGGTGCGGGCGGCGCGGGAAGCGGGACCGGCGGCGGCAAGAAAGCCGTCTGGCACAGCGGGGCGATCCGCGACCGCGACTATCCACGCGAAGCGAGCCGCGCGAAGGCCGGCGGCGAGGTAGAGGTGCGGTTCACGATCGAAGCGAACGGTCGCGTCACCGGTTGCCGCGTCACTCGGTCCAGCGGCGACACCTCGCTCGACGAGACGACGTGCCGGCTTATCCAAGCGCGGTTCCGATTCTGGCCTGCGACCAATGCGGCGGGACAGCCCGTTGCGAGCCAATATGGCTGGCGGCAGAGCTGGTGGCTCGAACAACGACGATAAGCGAACGGTCGAGCCTCATCCATATCGCCACAAATTCGCGACAGTGTTGCGAATAGTTCTCATTATAATTGACATTGCAATCGACTCTCAATAGCGGCGCTCCATCACAACAACAGGGGTAAAGCCGTGAAGACTACGACGTCCGCCACTTTCCTGGCGCTCTCCTGCGTCGGCAGCCTGATCAGCACCGCGGCCATGGCGGCCGATGCAAGTGCTGATACATCGTCCGAACAGCAGTCCGAACGCGATCGCCGCGACGAACGCGAACAGATCATCGTCACCGGGCAGCATTATCAGACGCAACAGGAATCGCCGAAATCGACGCGCCCGGTGCGCGATACGCCGCAGACGGTGACCGTCATCACCGCAGAAACGATCGAACAGCAGAATCTTCTGACGCTGCGCGACATGCTCTCGACCGTCCCCGGCATCACCTTCGGCGCGGCGGAGGGCGGTTCGCCTCCGGCCGACTCGATCAACTTCCGCGGCTATTCGGCGAGTAGCGACATCACGCAGGACGGCGTGCGCGACAGCGCCGCCTATAATCGCTCCGACTCGTTCAACCTCGAACAGCTCGAAATTGTCAACGGCGCCAATTCGGTCCAGAGCGGGGCCGGATCGGTCGGCGGATCAATCAACATCGTTACCAAGCGCCCGCTCGACGAGACGCGCATCATCGCGACCGGTGGCATCGGCACCGACGATTATTACCGCGGTACCCTCGATGCCAACATCCGCGCGAGCGACCTGATCGCCGTCCGCCTCAACGCCATGGTGCACCGGAACGACATTCCCGGCCGCGACGTCGAAAATTACGAACGCTGGGGCTTCGCTCCGTCGATCAGCATCGGCATGAACGGTCCAACCAAGCTGACGCTGCAATATCTCCACCAGGAAGACGACAATATCCCGCAATATGGTGTGCCCTATTATGACGGACTGATCCCGGGCGCCGACCGCAGCGACTATTTCGGTTATCGCAACGTCGACCGGCAGGAAATCACCGTCGACCAGGCGACCGCGATCTTCGAACATGATTTCAGCGATAGCTGGTCGATCCGCAACCTCGCGCGCTGGCAAAAGGTCAGCCAGCTGACCGTCGTCGGCCCGCCGCAGGGCACCTATTGCCTGTCGACCGGCGTGACCCCGACGGGCGGCAGCTGCACGATCACCGTATCGGGCGCGCCGTTCACGGTTCCCAACGGCTATTATTATATCGGCGGCCCGCGCGGTAACCTGCGCGATTCGACGAACGAGCTGATGTACGATCAGGTCGACCTGCGCGGCACGTTCCATACCGGCGCGATCGAACATACGCTGGTCATCGGCGCGTCGGCCCTATGGGAAAAATATACGCTGAACAGCGGCAATGCGCTGCGCAACGCCGACGGGACGCCCTTCTACACCCGCTATCCGCTGGTCAACATCGCCAATCCGAACGAAGTCGTGGTCGGCCCGGCGCTCCCCGCCGGGTTCACCTATGGCAGCAACGTCTACGACGGGCCGGTCAACTTTACCTACACCGGCCGCCAGCGCGGCGAGGTTGACAATTATTCCGTCTATCTGTTCGACGCGATGAAGATCGGCAAGTTCGAGCTCAACGGCGGCGTCCGTTATGAAAAGAGCAGCGGGTCGAACCGCAACGGACTCGCCGCCCCCGACCCGACCGAATATAGCGACAATCTCTTCTCGTACCGCATCGGCCTTGTGTACAAGCCGGTCGAAGCCGTCACCCTCTATGCCGCCTACGGCAATTCCAAGACGCCGTCGCAGGCGTCGGTAAACGGCAGTTGCTCGGAAGCCGCGACGAACGGCAATTGCAGCGTCAAGCCCGAGGGCGCCAAGAATTACGAGATCGGCGTCAAGGCCGAGGTCGCGGGCGGGCGCCTGCTGCTCAGCGCTGCGGCATTCCGCAACGAACGCGACAGCTACCGCGTCAATTCGGGCGACCCGACGCTGCCGGACCAGGTGCTCGACGGCCATTCGCGTGTCGACGGCCTGGCGCTGAGCGCGGTCGGCCAGATCCTGCCCGGCTGGTCGATCACCGCCAACTACACCTATCTTGACAGCGAGATATTGCAGTCGGTGTCCGATTTTTGCCTTGCCAATCCCGGCGAGGGCAATTGCACCAACAGCGTCGCCTTCCCCGACCCCGTCGCCGGCGCGCGGTTGCAGAACACGCCGAAACATTCGGGCAGCCTGTTCACCACCTATGAACTGCCGTTCGGTCTGAAGATCGGATATGGCGCGACCTACCAGGGCAAGTTCACCTTCAACCTGCCGACCGCAACGGCCAATCCCGTGCTGTTCGAATCGGACGATTATTGGGTCCACAACGCCTATCTGGCCTATGAATTCAATGACCGGATCAGCGCGCAGCTCAATGTGAAGAATTTCACCGACAAGCTGTATTTCACCCGTATCCGCAACAATGGCTGGGCGACCCCCGGCGACGCGCGGTCGGCAGTTCTGACCCTGACAGTCGGCCTCTAATCCCCGATGCCGGGAGCGGCGCCGCGTCGCTCCCGGCATTGATCATGGTTCCGACCTGTGGCAGCGCCGGGCGGTAGCGCAAAGGAACAGACCGCCGATGCTGATTGCCGTTCCCGATTTGCTGTCCCCCGCGGAAGTGGCGGAGATTCGAACGATCATCGACGCCGCCGAATGGATAGACGGCAATGCGACGTCGGGCCACCAAGCCGCGCTTGCCAAGAATAACGAGCAATTGCCCGAGGATGGCGAGGCCGCACGGCAAGCGGGACGTTTGATCCTCGAGGCGCTCGGCCGCTCGCCGCTTTTCTTCGCATCAGCCCTGCCGCTGCGCATCTATCCGCCGCTGTTCAACCGATACGGGCCGGGTCAAGAATTCGACACCCATGTCGACAATGCGATCCGCATCAAGCGGGGCAGCGAATTCCGTATCCGCAGCGACCTGTCGATCACGGTCTTCCTCGAAACGCCCGACGGCTATGAGGGCGGCGAATTGCTGGTTGAGGATCATTATGGCGTCCAGCGCGTCAAGCTGCCCGCGGGGCACGCCGTCGTTTATCCCTCGTCGAGCCTGCACCGCGTCACCCCGATCACGCGCGGGCGGCGCGTCGCATCCTTTTTCTGGCTCCAGTCGATGGTCCGCAATGCCGAGGAACGCCGCACCCTGTTCGACCTTGATCGTGCGGTGCAGCGGCTTACCGGCGAACTTGGCGGCAAGGACCGGTCGGTGATCGAACTGACCGGCGTGTATCATAATTTGCTGCGACTTTGGGCGGATAGCTGAGCCAGCTTGGCTCTTCCCTTAATCCAGCATCGCGCGCCACGCACGGGAGATATGTTCGCGATCGCAAGCAACGACGCACGCCGCGAGCCCCTGCGCATCGGCGAGCGCAAGCGCCGCCTGCGGACCAAGCACCGTCAGCGCAGTAGCCCAGCCGTCGGCCATCATGCATCTGCGGTGAAGCACCGTCACCGACGTCACACCGTTGACGATCGGCCGCCCCGTGCGGGGATCGAAACTATGCGAATAATACTGGCCGCTGGCACTGAAGCCGCGCCGGTAATTGCCCGACGTCGCAACCGACAGGTCGTGGAGCGCGACACGCCAGGGCGCGGCAGACGAAAGAGGCGGCGGTTCGACATCGACCCACCACGGATGGCCGTCGGGGCGCAATCCCGCGCCGCGCAATTCACCGCCCACTTCGAGTAGGAAATGGCGAACGCCGGCACCAAGCAGCCAGTCGGCAGCCAGATCGACCGCATAGCCCTTGGCAATACCCGACAAGTCGAGCGCGGCCCCCTCCCCGCGCCGAAGGCGCTGCGTTGCGGCATCGAATTCGATCGACCGGTCGGCGGCGACGTCCGTATCGCGCGGCACCCGATCGACAGGCCCGCCGCGGCCGAAACCCCACGCATCCGTCAGGCGGCCCATTCCCGCGTCGAACGCGCCATCGCTCGCCCGCGCGATGCCAAGCGCCGCCTCGACAACCTGCGCAAGATCGCCGGCCACCTCATGCCAGACCCCCGGCGCGGCGCGGTTAAAGCGCGACAGGTCGGAACCGATTTCCCACTGGCTCATTTGCCGCACGACGCGATCGAAAGCCGCCCGAACCCCGCAAGCCGTCGTTGCGGGCGGCGATACCGCCTGCAGCGACCAGTTCGTCCCCATCGTCTCGCCGGTGAAGGTTTCAATTACCGCCGCGGCGTCGCGCCGCGCGAACGCTGCGGGGGTAAGCGCTTGCGGAACCAGGATACGATCGGTCAGGGCGCGAGTACTTCCAGCGTCGTGACATAGCTAGCCCGGCGCTGCGGCGCTGCGGGGGCCGCACCGCCTTCTTCGCGCACGGCGCGGGGCGTGGTCACGTTCACCCAGTAGAGGCCAGGGCCGGTCCAGTTGACCTCGACCTTGCCATCGGCGCCAGTCTGGAGGTCCATCTGGCCCAGCTGGTCGCGATACCGGATGCCACCTGGAATAACGGTGACGGGCAGCCCGGCTGCGGGCTTACCGTCGAGCAGGAACTGGAAGGTTGCCGCCTCTCCGGCAATCAGATCATTCGGATGCGTGACAGGAACCAGCTCGATCCCCTTTCCCGTCGGCTGGAACAAGGTCGTCGTCGGCTCGCCGACGGTCACGAAAATCTCGTTGCGATTGCTCGCTTCGGCGGTGCGGACGTTGGTCGCGCCAGCAGGGATGCGCTCGGACAGATTGGCGGTCGTGGTGCCCCGCGGCAGCCGCTCGGTCTTACCGTTTAGGTCATAGCTGCCCATTACACCGTCGGACACCGATGCGATGCGCCACGTCCCCTTTTTCGTCAAATGGACGTCGAAAGTACTGCGATAGCGCCCTGTCGCCTGATTCTCGATCGCCGCCTCGGTGCCGTCGGGCGCCCACGCCTTCAGTGCATCGAGACGCATCGGATGATGTTCGAAATAGAAAAGATCGTTCGAGATCGCGGCATCGACTGTTACCCAGACATCGTCGCCCGACAGAACGGTAGACGAGGGCAGCATCCACTGGCGATGCGCCGATGCTGGAACGGCAACGGCGGCGGCCAGCGCGGCCGCGGCCGCAAAACCCCAAATATGCGTCTTCATATCCCTGTCCTTTCAAGCTTTAACGGAAGGCGACCGAAACAGCACCCAATTCGCTCGTCCCGGCGGTGCGCCCTCCCGCCCCCGGCTTTGCCGGCCAAGCGAAAGGAACGCGCAAAAGCTCGCGCCCGCCGACCTCGCGCGCGGCCTCAACCACCAGCACGTATTGGCCGGGCGCCGCCGCGCCGAGCTGCGCGCGCGTGAAGGAGATTTTATGTGTGCCTGGCGCGCGCGTCGCGCCAGTGATACCGTTCGCGGGGAAGGTCATCGAGCGCCCCGCCGCCCGCCACCACTGGCGAACGTCGCGCAGCCATTTGGTGCCCTCGTTCGCCTTCATGTCGTAATCGTACCATACAGCGACCGTCTTTGCCCGCGCGCCGGTCTTTTCCACCCAGATCGCGACATAGGGTTTGTGATATTCGGCAACCTTCAATCGCGGGATGGTGATGGTCACATCCATCGTGCCGGGATTCGCGAGCGCGATCGCGGGCGCGCCGAGGACGGCACCGAGGCCGATCGTTCCGCCAAGGATACGCGCCGGGGTGGAAAGCTGCATGAACGGTCTCCCTAGTGAATGAAGATGATGGCGATGACGGCGGGGATCGCGAGCCCGACCCCGACGAGCGGCCAGGTGCTCTTTCGCTTCGCCGAATGGAGCTGGAGCAGGAACAGGCCGGTGACCGCAAAGACGATGCAGGCGAAGGCGAAGATATCGATGAACAGGCTCCATTCGCCGCCAGAATTGCGTCCCTTATGCAGGTCGTTGAGGTAGGATATCCAGCCGCGGCTGGTGATTTCCCCCGAAGCCTCTCCCGTCGCGAGGTCGATCGCGACCCAAGCGTCACCGCCCGGGCGCGGCGCGGGAAGATAGACTTCGCTATCGGACCATTCCGCCTCGCTCGACGCCTTGACCGGAAAGCTGGCTTCTACCCATTCGGCGACGGCCGGGGGCAAGGGCGCCTTATCCGTGCCGGGGATAGCGCGGTTCAGACTGGCCAGCAACGCCGGGGGCATCTGTGCCGCCTTTTGGGTAACGACGGGCGAGCCCTCGATATCGGCGGCATGGTTGAGCGTGAATCCCGTGACCGCAAAGAGCAAGAGGCCCACCAGGCTGACGGCCGAACTCATCCAGTGCCACATGTGCAACTGTTTCAGCCAAAAGGCTTTCCGGCTCTTCATGGTCGCCGGTCGCGGAGGTGAGGGTGCGTGCATCGAAGAATTCTGCAAAGGATGATGCACGCGGCATTATCGAGAACGATTCTCAATTACAATAATGAATCCCGCTTTCGCGCGCCCGCGGCCCGTTTTTCGACGGGAACGACAGTGCGGGTGCAAACACGCCAAGCCTATCCGCGCGAAGCGGGCCCAACGATCGAGTTAGATAAAGAGAAAGTGGCGGAGACGGAGTCCGCCAAATCAAACAAATATCTTTTTGTTTTCATTCTATAATATATCATACACTTCTGCCCATGCCATGGATTATACCATGGCCATCCACTTTAGCTCGCTGTTCTCGATCGTCTTGAATGTTGGGCTCGCCGTAACAGGCGGCCGTACAGGGGCTCCTAAAGGGCGGGATTTCGGATCGAAGCGTTCTCGATGGCGCTAGGCTATGGCCTGGCCGATTAAGGAAAATGCATGATTTCGTTGCAACATTCCCGGCATCTTTGCGATTAAGCAGTCACTTGCCGCCCTTGATGGGCACGACTTCGCCCGCTGCGTCATTCGGTTCGATATTGGCAAGCATGATGTCATGCTCAGCGAAGACCCGTTCTATTGCCTCGCGCTTCTCGAGAAGCAATTTGGCAACGCCTGCGGTCATCCCCCCCTCCTCGCCGACGCGTCCCAGCACATCGGCGAGATCGGCGAGGGTTGCCCTCTCGGGGGTCGGATGAAGCGATCCCTTGGTATCGCGATAAGCCGTGCATTCGGTCGCCATCATTGCCTCCCGCGTAGTACGATATCGGACGAGAAACGCGTGGTTCGACAGAAGGTGCCATCCGCGAGGTGAATTCGCTCGGCTCGTCGCAAAATGGGAGACCGGCAAGTCTTCGTTAACTTGATGCGGCGAGACTTGTTCCGTTGCAAAAGTGGGGGGCACAAAGCGGCGGGGAGCCGCACGACGGAGAGTCGATGTGCTCGAAAACCAGAAGATCCGTGTGGTGTCGGTTGCCGGCCCGCTCGGCGAGAAACTAACATTGGCCGATCTACCGCCGCCCGAGACGACGCGGTGGGTCAGCCGGCGCAAAGCGCAGGTCGTGGCTGCGGTCGATGGCGGATTGTTGACGCCGACCGAGGCGTGCAAGCGATATTGCATGGACCTTGAGGAACTGACGAACTGGCGGCGGCTGTTCGCGCGCGTCGGCGTGCCTGGGCTGCGAACGACGCGCATTCAGCATTATCGCGAGGAGGCCCGACCGGGAACGCTGCCTTCATAGGTCGTGCACGGAACCGCCGCCGGCATGGCGCATCGGGCCGCTGCGCCAGTGCCTGATCGACACAGCCTGATTGTCTAGCGACGTCGGGCAGTTCGCGACCTATCTCGGGCGCTCACCTCACACCGCGGGTGCCGAAGGTATCCGGCAGTTCCAGATCAAGCAACAGGAAGCGGGCGTTCCGGCTCCGACAATGAACAGCATCGTCGCCGCACTCCACTTCTTCTTCACTAACACGCTCGACCGCCCCGATCTTGCGCGATGGCCGTTCAATTCTTGCAAACGCGTCCGATCCCAACGGTCATGGAGCCGTCCATGCTGGTGACTGGACGCGAGACCGCTCGGCAGTTTTTTCCCTTTGCCGGCGGCCGGAGCGCCTTTCGCTCCGCAGCGGTCAGGCACACCTGTTCGTATAGCCATTTGTCCGCATAGGCTTGGCCATCCACACGAACCCTCCGCTTGTAGCGCGACTGGTATCGGGATTTTTCTTCCTGCGTCAGGGTCTCGAACGTGCAACCCCGTTCAGCTGCCGGCGCCGGAGACAACTGGGCCGCAACCGGCGAAGAAGAAGCAAACAAGACAGTAGCGATGCCTAGCCCAGCCAAGGAAAGCGAAAATCCATGCATCTTTTCGGCTCTGCTCCCAACATGCGATCGGTTCCGAATTAAGCCGATGTTCCAACAGCTTGCGTCCAATGGTCGGCCAAGCGTTCGGTATCCGCGACGAAGTGCCGAACAGCTATGCTTTTCACGGGCGTGGTGGTTGGCGCCAGCGACGGGAACGGCCCTCG
The DNA here is from genome assembly GCF_001468465.1 of Sphingopyxis sp. H115. Taxonomy (GTDB): domain Bacteria; phylum Pseudomonadota; class Alphaproteobacteria; order Sphingomonadales; family Sphingomonadaceae; genus Sphingopyxis. The sequence goes on along the minus strand of NZ_LNSA01000001.1, from coordinate 13,211 downwards.
CGGCTAGGCACCATTGTTTAGGACTTCACACTAGGAGTTCGAAGCTGTCGGCACGCGCCAGACGCCAGGCCGCACTATAGAAGTCGCGCTCCGAGCCATCGGAGAGCAACTCGCCCTGTTCGCCTCAGCGTAGAAACTCGACATAGAAGCGTACCGGCCCTCTCGCCTCGACCCTGTGTGCTATCGTGGGTTCGACGATGCCAGGCCCGGTCATCGGCGTCAGTATTTTTTCGGAAAGCGGTCTTCGTTCGTCTGTTATGAGATAGCATAAGCTACCCTCTTCGACATGGATCAAACCCCAGACGCCCGTTTTTGTGGCATGATCGCCCAGCAACGCCGCGGGCGTCGTGGTTTCGGTGAAGGTGGCCTTTCGCTTATAGGGCTGCACGCCGACTGGCAGGACAGCGGTCACGATCCAGCCAATCGTTCGCGCTGGAACTGGACGCCATGCTGCAGGCTCTCGGCGATCCGCGCTGCCTTTGCCTGAAGCGCGGCCGCATTGTCCCGATCGAGAACATCTCCGGTAGTTTTTTGCCACAACGCCAGCCAGCGGCCGAAATTGCCCATAGTCATGGCGCCTTCGTGACGCAGATGGGCGACCATCGGCTGACCCTTATACCGCCCGCTCGTAAGCATGATCGACGACCAGAAGGCTTGCAGCTTTTCAAGATGCTCGTCCCAGTCGGCGATTGCGCTATCGAAGATCGGACCAAGAACTGGATCGGCCCTGACCCGCGCGTAAAATTCTGGAATGAGCTTCGCGAGGTCCTGCTCGGATAGTTGCGGTTCCATTCGGTCTTCCCGGTTAGGCTGCCACGGCGTCTTCATAGGCTCGCGCTTCCGCGGCCATGAGAATGTCGGCGAGCATCCAATAAGCCTCGCCCCACGCTGCCAGCACCTCGTCGGTCGCGACGTCTGGTCCGAGTACGTCGCGAATCGCAGGAAGCAAGGCTTCGGCAACATAGGGATATTGCTCGGGCCTGACGCCGGTTTCGACATGGCGCGCGACCATCCTTGAGACGGCGGGGCCGAGGTTCGCGAGCTTGTCTATGTTGCGGGCGTAGGCAAGGATGGCGCCCGCAAGTCGTCGTGGCTGCTCGCCGCTGCTCTGGGCGGCCTTGTCGAACAGCGCCTCGATGGCGGGATTACGAAAGAGCCGCGCGTACATGGCAGTAGTGATCTCGACGCCGTGCTTTTCGAGTGCTGGCGCGGTCGATTTGACGATGGCCATGGCTTGGGGAGAGGCGGTGCGCATGCCGTGTTCCTTTTCTTGGTTGGTGCCGTGACTGTCACGCGGCGGGGCGATGGGTCAGGATATCGGTCAGGGCGTCGGTCAATTCGTCGCCCGTTAGCGGCTTCTCGATCAGCCGGGCACCGAGCGCCGCGGCGGAGGCGCGAACGACGCGGTCGGGATGCGTCACGAGCAAAATGGCCGGTGCCGTATTGCCGTTCGCCCGGAGGCTGGCGAGCCACGCAAACCCGTCGCCGCGAAAACCCTGATCGATGATCAGGCAGATGTGGCTCGCAGGAGGTTCGGCGTTGCCGCGAACATCAAACCCGTCGAGCGTCAGTGAAAATCGGAGCGCGGAAAGAAGGGCAGGATCGCTCGCGAGGATTGTCACAGGGCGATCCATGTCCTTGCTCCCTTGCTTGGACCTTTTCAGGCCGCCTTTTTCCAGTTGGGTTCGAGCGCCACATGCGGCGGGCATTCGGCCACCGGGCCGACCGGCAGACCGGCAAGCTCGTTGGCGAAGCCGTGGTTGACATCGCGGTGGTGCGCTTCGTCGGCGCGGACCACCAGGACGACATCGCGTAGCGTCGCATCGGCGGGCAGGCCCCAATAATCCTTCGCGATTTTCGGGGCAGGCACATTGGCGCTGCGGCCTTCGTCGATCTCGGCGAGATAATGCGTATAGCTGATCACCGCCTCTTCCTCGAAATAGCCCACGACGCGGTGCGCCGTCTTTGAGTTGATCAGGTAAAGTGCGAAGAAGCAGACGTAGAACACCCATTGCACGCCGATGATCACGGCCCGTTCGAAAAGGGTAGGCTTGGAAATCTCGATGAAGGTCATGAGATGCATGCGCTCATTCTCGGCCTCGTCCATGAGCGTCTTGATCCAGCCCTTGTCGTCGCACATGCGGCGGAGACAGGCGAGGTGGTTGATCGTGGCGCCCACCATCCCCGGCACCGCGGCGACCGTTTCGAGTACGACAGCGCGGTGGCCGTAACGCTCGGCGAAGAAGGTGTCGGCGCACCAGCGCAAGACCTTGGTGAAGCCATAGGCGACGCGATCGGACAGGCCCTTGGGGTTGTGATGGACGCTGAGATCGATGAAAGGTGCAGTCATTGGAACATCTCCGTTCCGGCGGCAGGGGTTCAAGATGCCGTCGATGGAGACGAAATAGGCCGGAACGAGGAGCGCGGAAATTTGGATGATGTCCCTACCGCATCTCCCCTAAGGGATTTACCGGAGGTCCGCCGTGCGAGCCTGACGAGCCGTTTTCTTCCGCGCCTGCCGGTGCTCGCCGCCGTCGGAATCGCCCTGCTTTTCGTGGCAGCGGGCGTTGCGATTCGCCTTCTCTTCGCCGCCGAACTTGGTCAGCGCGCAACCTTCATCTTCTTCGTGCCGGGGGTCGTGGTTGCCGGCGCGCTTTCGGGACTTCGCGCCGGCGCCCTCGCGGCGTTGGCCGGGGCGTTGGCTGGCCTATGGTGCGACAGCCGTATCGGGCCCATCGAGGGCGGCAGTCTGATAGCTGCCGCCTCGTTCCTCGTGATCTCGCTGGCAATCTCACTGGGTGGAGAGTGGTTCCAGCATGCCCGCGTAGAAACGGAGGATGGGGCTGCCGCTCTGGCGGGTCGCGAGGCGCATTTGCGGTCGATCCTCGAAACCGTGCCCGATGCCATGGTCGTGATCGACGAGGCGGGAACAATACGCGATTTCAGCCCGGCGGCCGAACGCATGTTCGGTTGGCGGTCGGAGGAAGCCGTGGGCAAGAATGTCCGGATGCTGATGCCCGAGCCCTATCGCGCGGCGCATGACGGTTATCTCGAATGCTATTACCGGACCGGCGAGAAGCGGATCATCGGAACCGGGCGGATCGTCGTCGGCGAACGGCGCGACGGATCGACCTTCCCGATCGAATTGTCCGTGGGAGAGATGCAGGCGGGCGGCGAGCGCTTCTTTACCGGCTTCATTCGCGACCTTACCGAACGCCAGCAGGCCGAGGCGCGATTGCAGGAACTGCAGAACGAACTGGTCCACGTCTCCCGCCTCACGAGTCTCGGCGAGATGGCCTCAGCGCTGGCGCACGAGATCAACCAGCCGTTGTCGGCGATTGCCAATTATCTAAGAGGCAGCAGAATGCTGCTTGCGCGCGACGACGTCCCGCACGATCGGCTGGCCGAAGCCGTCGAAAAAGCCGCGGCGGAAGCGCTTCGCGCAGGGGATATCATCCGGCGGCTGCGCGATTTCGTCGCGCGTGGCGAGACCGAGCGCGCGATCGAGAACCTGCCCAAGCTGGTCGAGGAGGCAAGCGCGCTCGCGTTGGTCGGCGCGCGCGAACATGATATTCGCATTCACTTCGCCTTCGATCCTGCCATCGATCTGGTGCTCGTGGATAAGGTGCAGATACAACAGGTGGTTCTGAACCTCGTCCGCAATGCGGTCGATGCCTTTGCCGATACGGCCGCTCGAAACCGCGAAATGACCATCGCAATCGAGGCCGATGGCGACATGGCCCGGGTGACTGTAACCGACAACGGCCCCGGCATTGCCCCCGCCGTCGCTGCGCAATTGTTTCAGCCCTTCATAACGACGAAACGCACCGGTATGGGCGTGGGCTTGTCGATCTCGCGGACCATCGTCGAGGCGCATGGCGGAAAGATCTGGGTCGATCCGGTACCCGACGGCGGAGCGCGGTTCAGCTTCACCTTGCCGAGGATGAACCAAGAGGAGTTAAATGATGCCGAGTGATCCGATCGTCTATGTAATCGACGACGACGATGGCGCGCGAAGTTCACTCGAATTTCTTCTCGATTGTGCCGGAATTCGCGTTCGGAGCTTTGCGTCCGCCGACGTATTTCTGAAAGCCTCGCCGCCGTTGGATGGCGCGTGCGTCGTTACCGACGTTCGGATGCCGGGCACGAGCGGTATCGAACTGGTCGAGGCATTGAAGGTGCGCGGCGTAGCAATCCCGGTGATCGTGATCACCGGTCACGCCGATGTTCCGCTCGCCATTCAGGCCATGAAGGCGGGTGTCGCCGACTTCATCGAGAAACCGTTCGACGACGAAATCATGCTGAGTGCGATCCGGCGGGCGCTGGCGCAGCAAACCGGAAGCGAAAACGCACGTGCCGAACGACAATCGATCCTCGACCGGATGGCTGGGCTTTCCGCACGCGAGCGCGAAGTCGTCGACGGCCTTGTTGCGGGTAAGGCGAACAAGGCCATTGCCTTCGATCTATCGATCAGCGCGCGGACGGTCGAAGTGTATCGCGCGAACGCCATGATGAAGATGCAGGCGAAGACGTTGTCCGATTTGGTCCGGATGGCGACGATCGCCCAGCTCGATGCGCCGCAGAACCAGCGCTGAATCTATCTAGGCGCTTCCTTCTTCTTCGTTCCGGTTAGCGGACGGTCCGCATCCGTTTAGGGTTTCGAACGTCGCTGACAACGGACGGTACGGAAATATCCGGCTGATAGGCTGGTTGTCGATCGAACGGATGAGCCTTGGTTCAAGCGGAAGTCGACCGAGCCGGAGGGACCGACACTCTTTTGAGATGGCCCCGCTGCGCTGGGTCGCTAGCGCAGCGGGGTTGAGCGGTGGTTACGACGTGACAATGACCATCCGGTGAAGATCAGGCATCATGTCCGATGGCTTTCCGGCGCGTCCTCGAAAGCATCACCGGCACCAGTCACAGCGACCAAAGCCGATCAACTTTTCGGATCGGCAAGTTCAGCCTCGTCTCCAACTCGCGTCGACGGTTTTGCCGGTGGACGGACGATAAAGGGAACGCCCAACCTCTCGGCGATCTTGCGCAGAGATGTATATGCTGTCTTTCGACGGTTCGGCGGGATCTTTGTCATATGAATCGTCAAGTTTCTTCGATGAGGATGAACCCCACGCCACTTAGCTATTTGTTGATTTGCCTGTGATATCGGGCGGACATGGAGCCCGTACGCGACGCCATTTATCACGAACAGCTAGCCCGTGTCGCCCGCCTGAAAGCGAGCGCGACCGACGATCCGTTTCTGGCGGTCCGGCTTCGCGAAGCGGCGATCAGGCACGAACGAATGGCACGCAAGCTCCGCCGCGATTCGGCATGATGCACGAGGGGACGTGGGCCGACGTTGCGGACGCGCTCATCACTCTTCCCTATCAACGAATATGATCTCGCTATCGTCATAGGGAGGCCAGTCCCCCTCATCTGAGGACGGGGACATGTAGAGCCCGCCGCGTGCAGCATCGATGAAGCGGCGTACGGTCATCAGCGCTTCTTGAGTTCCGCCGGTGATGAGATCGATGGGCGCTGCTCCTCCGAAAACCCGAGCACCATGTGGCCGACGAAGCCATGCGACGCCTTCTTGCTCCTCGCCGAAGAGCGTCCTCAGACCTAAATGAATCCCGAAGATCGCCGAAATCCTTACCAGGATATCGCTGCTCAGCGTGATGTCCCGATGCTCGCGAGCTTTCTTGACCCAGCCCTGATAGGTCGATCGAGCCGGATTGCCGAGGATCAGCCGGCGCTGTTTCTCGGTCAGTCCCCAATGATTGGCGATCACAACGAAGGTGCGCAGACTTGCCCCGCTCAGCCGGCGACGGTTCGCCGGCGCGAACCGTGCGATGGCAGTCCTGGCGGCGGAGCTGGAGTTCGAGGAACCGGGGTGCTTGTCCATTTTCTCACAGGTCCGGCCCGGCCGACCCAGAGCCGGCGTCGGACCCACCGGCGGCCCCATCGGGCAGAGGCACGGCGACGAGCAGCGCGTCACGTATCAGCGCGAGCGACCCAGCGCCGCGGTCGTGATCGCGGAGCAGAAATTCTTCATCGATCGCGGGTACGCCTTCCGGCTCGTAACCATCGCACTGGACGCGAACCTCGTAGGTTGCGATGCGGCCGTTCGAGATATTCCCGGCCGTGATCTCGCCGATCTTGTACTTCCGTTCCTCACGGCCCCAAGGCCAGACTTCGATATTCACTACCAGCATCATTTCTTCCTTTTCATATTTTCGGTGCAACCCGGCATTTCGCGGGTCAGATCCCTTCAGCGCTCAGCGCGTCGAAATCGGCCGCTTGCTTCAGCCCACGCCTGGTCAGCTTGAACGCGGGTTTGCTCGCATCCCGATCGGGCACGAAGTGGAGCACGCGATCGATCAGGCAGAGGCGGTATTCGCGGTGCCACACGGGAACGAGACCGTGGATCCCGATGTCGACGACGGCCCTGTTTTTGCCGGTCCCCGGCCGCGCAACATAGACCATCAGCGCGTCGCAGCGTGACAGGCCCATGATGTCCTCGACGGCGTGATGATCGCCGACGGCCGAGGACTCGGTAGGAACGATCAGCAGATCGGCATCGGCCGCGATCAGATAGTGCGCGCATTTCGCCGGCAGGACCGGCGCCTTTTCGTCGAGTTCGATCCCGGCGGTCCGGACGATGGCGAGCGCCGCCCTCAGCGTTTCCATTTCTTCGGCTCGGTCGATCGCGTTGGGGTATTTTGGCATATGTAATCCATTCCTTGGCAGCGCTGGCTGGACAGCCGCTGCTTTCCTTCATTCGCTCCAGCCACAGCTGAGCGTTATTCTTTCGGGTCTGTTCTCGGCGCCGGTGGTCCGGCGCGCTGTCGGCGGCAGGCCGTCAGCCTCCTTGACGCGCCTGCCATTCGGCCCATTCGGCAGCGAACATCGCCTTGCCTGCATCGGCCGCAAACGGCCGCACAAAGTCCGCAAAGCCGTATGCTTTGAGTTCACGCGCCAAGGCCATCAGGTGCACATGCGGCGGATTGGTCGAGCCGATCTGGACCGGCAGGTGGAAGGCGGCGATGACGGCGAGATTGCGCTCGCGGCAGAGGCGCTCTCGAGCAAATGCGCGCACGTCTTCCCAGATGGCATGGATCCGGTCTGCATCCGGAAAACGGATCGTCATCATGACGAGCAAATCTTTCTGCCCTTCGAAGGCTTGCTCTTCATATTTTTCGCAGAGGCGCTTCGGATCGAGGCAGTCGTCGTGCGCCATCGGCGGGAGCAGCACGTCCCAGCGGTAGCAGGACGGCTCCCATGGCGCCGCGACGTCGGCCTTGCGCCCGGGCGAGAGGCGCCGGTGTACGGAATGGGGAGCGGTCTGGAGTGGGCCGCTGCCAATCCGGCGCCGGACCACACCGAAAACGAGATTGGGATCGCTGCCGCCTTCTACCGGCACAAAATCCAGGCCGTCGATCGCAGGTAGCTTTTTCATCGCCATGACCAGCCTCCGCGAAGGTGCGCGTCGAGATGCGCGCTCGCGCGCTCAATGCCGGCGGTCCGGTCCCAATCGTCGGCATAAGGCGCATGCTCCGTCAGGAACAGCCCGTGAGGCAGCAACCGAACCGAGGAGCCGTCGCCCGAGGGCACGAGCCAACTGTCGCCCGAGAGGCCGCGGAACAGCCTATAGTCCTGAAACCATTTCAAATCGCCATCGTCGGGAAGAACGAGGTCGACCGTGACGTCAATGTCCGTCTGCCCCTGCGAATGCCGCAGCAGCAGGACCGGGTGCCGTGTCGCGATCGCTTCGGCCTCCATCTCGCCGAGGAACAGCGGTGAAGCGCAAGCGGTTGCCCGCACGATGACGCCAGGCGTCTCGATGAACAGGCTATCGGCAAGCAGGCCCGCCATGTTCAGCACGTCGCGGCTCGCGCGACTGTGCATCAGCGATGCCAGGTAGCGCATCAGCCTGATGTCGGTTCGCGTTGCGGTCGGCAGCGGGACGCTGCCCTTGATCACGCACCCCAGCATGGTCGGGCGCGGCTCGATCATGAGATCGATTGCGCCGTCCGGTGAATATATTATCGTCATGGGACTTACTCGTGTTGCGCGAGCCCGTGGGCCGGGACTCTCGGCAGCCCCGGCGTCAGATGTTTTTCATCATTCTCGCAGGGCCAGCCTGCGCCTTCTCTTCCCTTGGACCTTCGGCACGGCATCGCACCACGCCGCTCACATCGTCCTGGATGCCGGACGATTTGCGGCAGAGAGTTTTGGTCGCGCCAAAATCGGACTGCACCAATTTGGATCAAATAGTCGAAAGTGCTGCGATCTCGTTTTCTTCGCCGTAACCAATTGGATCTAGGTGCGCCGTCCTTGATTGATGTCGGGGAGGGGTAACAATGTCTCGGAATATTGCAGGGATCGTCCTGTTCAGCATGGCACTGACTGTAGCCGGCCAGGCTGCCGCGAAGGAAAAGTTCATCGTTCAGCCGGTGCAGGTCGGCGCGGAAACCGTTCGCTACGAGCAGGGCGTTGCGACGGTCGAGCTCTTCAACCGCCAGGGTTCTGTGCAGATTCAGCCGCTGCCCGTCGACCACGGGAGCCTCGCCTTCTATGTCGGCGTATATAATGCGGGTCATGTGCCCGCGAATATCGACATCTCGAACTTCTCGATCAGGGCCGGCGACCAAGCATTGCCTGTCTTTTCGAGGCACGAGCTCGAAAAGAAGGCGAAGAACCGCGCGATGTGGACGCAGATCGGCCTTGCGGCGCTCGGCGGACTTGCTGCGGCAGGCGCTGCCAGCCAGCGCGATACCTATCACAGCACATTCTATACGCCGCGGGCGACCTATCATGGCTATTACAGCGCACCGAGTGTCGTCGGCCAGATCCAGGCAACCGCCATCACCGCGGGTACCGGCTATGCGATCTATAATGTGCAGCAACGCCTCGACCGGACGCGCGCCGAGCTCGCAAACTCGGTCGTCCAGCTTTCGACCGTCGATCCCGACGACAGCTATGGCGGCAAGATCGTCCTAGCCAAGATCAAGGACAAGAAGCTGCCGAAGGTCGTGACGATCGACCTCGACTGGAATGGCGAACGCTATCCCTTCTCGTTCCGGCTGGTGAAGCCGGGGACGCCCGCACCGGCGTTCACGATCACACAGGCGGTCGCCGCCGCACCTGTGGCGCCAGAAGTAGCCGCGACCAATGCCGGCATTCCGATGGCACCTGCCGCACCTGCCGCGCCGGTTGATCTGCCGGCGGAAGTAGCGAGGACTGCGCGCGACACGTCGACGCCGCTCGCGTTCATGGACAAAACCACCGTGTCGAAGGTCGAGGCGCAAGGTGATCGCCTCCTCCTTACCGCGTCGGTCGATCAGAAGGGCGCCATCCTCACCGACAGCGGGCGCCGGCAGCTGGTCCGCAAGATCTGCGAGACCAATGGCCCGCTCCTCGGCGCGGGCGCCACCGTGCATCTCGACCTGTTCGAAAAGGGTCAGGCAAAGGGGCCGGCCTTTGGTTCGGTCACGGCGACACGCCGCGATTGCATGATCTGAGCAGGCTTGGAATAGAGGCGTCATGTTATCCGCAGCTCTAGTCCTCGCCTCTATCGTCCCGTCGGGCCAGTCGTTCGACTGCACCCCGACCGCCGTATGGGACGGCGACGGCCCGATCTGGTGCGCCGAAGGGCCGCATGTCCGACTGTCGGGCATCGCGGCTCGCGAGATGGACGGAACGTGCAGCCCCGGCCATCCCTGCGCCGCCGCCGATCCCCGTGCAGCGCGCGATCACTTGGTCGGTCTCGTCGGCAAGCGCACCGGCACGCGCTCAACCGGGCATGTCGCGGTCACCGGCCCGACGATGCGGTGTCGTTCGGCCGGTGGCGCGGGCGGAAACCGAACGGCCGCCTTCTGCGTATCGCCGCAATCGGGTGACATCTCCTGCGCGATGGTCCGCGACGGCTATGCGGCGCGCTGGGATCGGTATTGGCGAGGGCATCGCTGCGAGTGACGAGAATCTAGATTAGAAAGACCAAGCCGGTGAGCACGAGTTCTGAGCGATGGCGCCATTCACCCTCGTCGCGACCGATCCTCTCGGCAGTATCGGCTCAGTGTAACGGAAAGCGGCTGACAGGAAATGATTGAGTGGCTTTTTATAGGTGGTGCCGTCCTCGTGGGGTCTTTGCTCGACGCCAAAGATAAGAAGCGCACCAAGAACGCCGACGCCGGCCACATCAGCCTACCTCCTCAAAGCCAACTCCGTTCAGACGAATTGGAGGCTTGGCGAAAACAATGGTCAGCGTCAGTGGATCGCGAGCGCTGGATTCCGTACAGCAAAGCAAGCCGCATTCTTGAAGAGTTTCCTCTCCCCCCGGATCCCATGAGTGCCCGTTTCGGATTAGCTGACCGCAGCGCCCAGACATTCACAGGAGACCTTCTGGACGAGTTTCGCGAACATAACCTCAATTTCCTGGCAGCCCAAAAGAAGAGGCTGAGGTCATTTTTCGATACCGTCGAGAAGGACCCACTTACGGATGAACAGGCCGATGCATGCATCTGCATGGATGATGCTGTTCAGGTTGTCGCGGCCGCTGGATCCGGCAAAACCTCCACAATGGTCGCCAAGACCGGGTACGTGCTGCACGAAGGCCTTGCATCTCCGCACCAAATCCTGCTGCTCGCCTTCAACCGCGATGCAGTCGAAGAGCTTCGAGCGAGGCTCAAAGCGCGGCTTAGCTCGTTCGAGCACATTGGCGAATTACGAGTTGAGACCTTTCACAGTTTCGGATCCAGCATTATCACTCAAGTCAATGACGACAAGAAGCCGAGCGTCGCTGGCTGGCTCGGAACGAACAAAAGCGAAGTCGCCAAAATCCTCTCAATCGTGGCCCAATTGCGCACAGAAGATCCAAGGTTCGGTATCGAGTGGGATTTCTTCCGCACGGTTTATGGTCGGGACATAGGTGACAGCCCAACGGCAAGTGAATTGAACGATAGCAAGGCCGGAAGCATTTTTACTGCCAATGGCGAATGGGTTAAGAGTGAGGAAGAGAGGCTTATCGCCGATTGGCTTTTCTACCATGGCGTGAATTACGCCTATGAACGCGATTATGAGCATGACACACGAACCGAACATCGGCGGCAATATCGGCCGGACTTCTTTTATCCGGAGATCCAGCTTTACCATGAGCATTTCGCACTAGATCAACATGATAATCCGCCGCCAAGCTTCGGAAATTATCGAGAAGGCGTGGAATGGAAACGGGAATGTCACTCCCGCCACAACACCGATTTAATCGAAACGAAATCATATCAGATGAGATCGGGAGAAGGGTTTGAAAACCTAAAAGCCGAACTGATTAAGCGGGGCCTCGAGCCTCGCTATGACGGCTTGCGCCAGGCCAAAGGCCGAGCGCCCATTAGCGACACTGATCTAGCAGGGCTTGTGCGATCATTCCAGCAGCACATCAAAGGTGGAGCTCAGTCGATTGGCGACGTGCGTCGCCGGATCGAAGCGTCGGGCAAAAGAATTGCCAATTCGGATCGGATCAGCCGATTCATAGCCATATACGAACGGATCGCGTCAGAATGGGAGCGCCAACTTGAAGCGACTTCCTCGATAGATTTCGATGACATGCTCATCGAAGCGACCGAGCATTTGGAGAGCGGCCGTTTCAAGAGCCCCTTCATGATGATTTTTTCGGATGAGTTCCAAGATAGTTCACACGCGAGGCTTCGGCTGCTCAAAGCGCTGCTCGATCAGACCGATCATCAAGGCCATCTTTGTGTCGTCGGAGACGATTGGCAGAGCATCAATCGATTTGCCGGAGCGGATATCTCGGTGATGTCCGAGTTCTCAGCCACGTTTCCATATTCCTCGCAGCTGAAACTCACCACCACCTTTCGGTGCCCCGCGGCCTTATGCGAGGCGTCGAGCACTTTCGTCACCGCCAACCCCCGCCAACTAGAAAAGGTTGTTCAGACCACCAATCGACATAACGGACCGGCGATTGCTGCTTTCGCCTACAGCTCATCTGAGGAAGGTGATCGGGCCGTCTATCGGCACCTGAAACAGCTTCATCGGGGCACAAGGTCAAAGGCATTGGAGTATGCCGTGACCGTGCTTCTACTTGGTCGCTATCGCCGCGACGAGCCGGCCGCCCTAGATAAATGGCGAGCGGATTTCGGCGATCGGTTGAGCATCGAATTCAAGACAGTACATGGTGCGAAGGGGCTGGAGGCGGACTATGTATTCATCTTGTCGGCGTGCGAGGGTGAATATGGATTCCCCAGTCAGATCGCCGACGACCCGATACTGCACTTGGCAATGCCAACCGGCGACGATTATCCAATGGCCGAGGAGCGTCGCGTATTCTACGTCGCGCTGACGCGAGCGAAACGTCAGGTGAGAATCTACACCAGCATCGATCACCCTTCCCGCTTCCTCACGGAAATGGCCAAGGGTGGCCTGATCGAGATACGCCTCCCTCAGGGCCGCGAGCTTGAATTCTGCCCCAAGTGTAAAGACGGCACCCTAATGCGGCGGCAAGGGCCATATGGTGTATTCGACGGCTGCAACAGGTGTGACTACAAGAGGCGCACCGACGAAGTGGCCGACCGCCAAGGAACCGACCGAGTATCTCTTCAAGAACCAATGTCGCCGGGTTCACGCTGCCCTACATGCGGCAAAGGAGAGATGAGAGCTCGCCCCAAGGCTCGATTTCGGCCGATTGTAGGTTGTTCGCTTTACCCCCAATGCAAGACGACCGCGCCAATGCTGTCTCTCGAAAAATGACTCTTGATTGATGATATTTGGAACTCGGTCGATCAATCAAATCCCATAGCGTGAGAGTTTGCCCTCAGGCTTTCTCGCGCTCAAATGTGGCGATGCCAGAAATGCCCGCGGAGGAGTTGCTCGGTAACCGCGATATCCGCTCGCGGCGACGGCGTTGCCTCGTCGATCAAACGGATTGCGTGGGATCACGAAGATGTTCAAATAATTGCCCAGATATCAGAGGGTCAAGACTATCAGCGTGAGCTGCAGCCCAGAGCGCCCACTCGCTCAATTCTTCAGTTGAGACATCAACGTTCGCTGTCACGGCTGCGCTTTTTACATGCGCAATCAATTCTCGAATTCGTTGCGCTTTGGCCGTTAGCGATGCGAGCACCCCACCTCGACGCTGTCGATCTGATCGCCAAGATGGCGGCTGGTGATTTGGCTTGGGGATTGATGTGGCTTTGGACGAAGAG